>NC_016109.1:1463125-2926250 GCF_000269985.1 Kitasatospora setae KM-6054
CGCTACAAGTACAACGGCGCACCCAACTCCCCGTTCAAGGGCGGCATCAGCGACGTCACCGCACTTCCCCGGGCCACCGACCCCTGGAGCTCCGAGGCCCGCGCCATCACCCTCAGCGCACCGAACAACGGCAAGTGCCTCGACCTCGCCGGAGGAACAGCCGCCAACGGCACCGCCGTCCAGCTCTGGGACTGCGACCCGAACCTGCCCGGCCAGAAGTGGTCCATCCGACCCGACGGCACCATCCGCGTCCTCGGCGGCTGCCTCGACGCGATCGGCGGCGGAACCGGCAACGGAACGCCGCTCGAGTACTGGCCCTGCCCCGCCAACGGCCCGGCCGCCAACCAGCTCTTCATCCCGGTCGGCGACGGCTCCCTCTACAACCCGGCCTCCGGCCGGTGCGTCGACGTCACCAACGCCAACACCGCCAACGGCACCCGCATCCAGCTCTACAACTGCAACACCACACCGGCCCAACGCTGGACCTTCACCCCCGCCGCCTAGCGGCCCGACCCCCTACCCCGGCCCGACGCCGCCGGGCCGATATCCCCACCGAACCCGAAGGACACCCGATGGCAAACCCGCCCACCCTCCCCGGGGGGCTCGGCAAAGGCCCCTTCGACGGCCTCAAGCCCTGGCAGCTCGTCCTCACCTTCCTCCCCCTCCTCCTGCTCGCCGGCGGCCTGATCGGCGGCGCCCTCGGCGGCGGCGCCAGCGCTGCCAACCTCACCCTCGCCAAGAAGCCCCTGCCCACCCCCTGGAAGATCCTGGCCATGATCGGCACCGCGCTCGCCGCAGCCGCCGCGTACTTCCTCATCGTGGGCCTCATCAGCACTGACACCGCCTGACACCCACCCCAGTCACCAGCCCGAAGGCTCGGGGTCCTGCTCCACGCCCAGGGTGTGGAGCAGGACCCCGAGCCTTCCCTACAGGGGCGACTGCACTTGTTCGGATGATGCCGGTCAGCCGTCCAAGGTGAGTTCAGTGCCGACGAGGCAGCCATCGACGAGGTACGGGCGGTACTGGATCTGCTTGAGCCTGTGCTTGACGCGGGACACCGACACCGGAGCCGGCTCGGGCGGTCCGCCGCGCGGCCAGGGGATCATGGTCCGGTCAGCGCGTGGTCCCGGGGCCGGGCTCCGGGGCGGTCGGGTCGAGTGGGACAGGGAGCGGCATGAACGTCGGGTTCGGGTGGAAGCTGCACGGGGACGGGCGGGCGCCGCGGCCCGGGGCGGTGGTGCGGCCGGACGAGCGGCTGTCGTGGGGGCGGACGGTCGGGCTCGGGGCGCAGCACGTGGTGGCGATGTTCGGGGCGACGTTCGTGGCTCCCGTCCTCATGGGGTTGGATCCGAACCTCGCGGTGATGCTGTCGGGTGTGGCGACGGTGTTCTTCCTGCTGGTGACGCAGGGTCGGATCCCGTCGTACCTGGGGTCGAGTCTGTCGTTCGTGGGTGTGGCGGCGGTGATCAGGTCGCAGGGCGGGGACGCGGCGACGTTGACGGGTGCGCTGCTGGTGGTGGGTGCGGTGTTGGCGGCGTGCGGGGCGGTGGTGCAGGGGTTCGGGGCGCGGGTGGTCCACGCGGTGTTGCCGCCGGTGGTGACGGGCGCGGTGGTGATGCTGATCGGGTTCAATCTGGCGCCGGTGGCGGCGGGGACGTACTGGCCGCAGGACCAGTGGACGGCGTTGCTGGTGATGGCGTTCACCGCGCTGGCGCTCGTCGTGTTGCGCGGGTTCTGGTCGCGGATCGCGATCTTCCTGGGGTTGCTGTTCGGGTACGCGGTGTCGTGGCTGTTCGACCGGGTCTTCGGGCGGATCGACTCGCCGGTGGGCGGCGGCGCCTCGTCCGAGCACTGGCGGCTGGACCTGTCGGGCGTCGGCAGGGCGGACTGGGTGGGCCTGCCGTCGCTGCACGCGCCGAGCTTCTCCGCGTCGGCGGTGCTGGTGGCGCTGCCGGTGGTGGTGGCGCTGATCGCGGAGAACGCGGGGCACGTGAAGGCGGTGTCCGAGATGACGGGCGATCCGCTGGACGACCGGTTGGGCACCGCGATCATGGCGGACGGCGCGGCGACGGTGCTGTCGACGGCGGTGGGCGGTCCGGCGACGACGACGTACGCGGAGAACATCGGCGTGATGGCGGCGACCCGGGTGTACTCGACGGCGGCGTACTGGTGCGCGGCCGGCTTCGCGATCCTGTTCGGCCTGTGTCCGAAGTTCGGCGCGGTCGTCGCGGCGATCCCGGGCGGGGTGCTGGGCGGGATCACCGTGGTGCTGTACGGGATGATCGGCCTGCTGGGCGCGCAGATCTGGATCCACAACCGGGTGGACCTGACCAATCCGCTGAACCTGGTGCCGGTCGCGGCGGGCGTGATCGTCGGGATCGGCAACGTGACGCTGAAGTTCACCGACGACTTCGAGCTGGGCGGCATCGCGCTCGGCACCCTGATCGCCCTGCTCGGCTACCACGGCCTGCGCGCCCTGGCCCCCGCCCACCTCACGGCGGGCCCGGCGGCGGACGGCCCGCTGCTGGACGAGGGCACCAGCACCTACGACGACGAGTGAGCCCGGCTCAGTCCGACTGCCCGTCGAGCCCGCAGTCGCGGCCGGCGTCGCCGCCGTCGAGGTAGTCCTCGTACACCGCGACCTTGTGCCGGACGATGTCCAGCGAGCGCCGCAGTTCGGCGATCTGGTCGAGGACGCGCTGCTCGTGGGCGCGCAGCAGGGCGAGTCGGCCGGGTTCGGTGCCGGCTCCGGCGCGGGCGAGTTCGGTGTAGCGGCGGATCTCCGGGATGGGCATGCCGGAGGCGCGCAGGATGGTGCACAGCCGCAGCCACTCGACGTCGCCCTCGGTGTAGCGGCGCCGTCCGCCGCTCGCCCGCCGGACGGGGTCGGCGAGGATGCCCTCGCGTTCGTAGAAGCGCAGGGCGTGCACGCTCAGGCCGGTGCGGGCGGCGACCTGGCCGATGCCGAGGGTCGGTGCGGGTCCGTCGGATGATGGCATCCGGTCAGCATAGGAGCCCGCCGGGCGGGGGCCGCCGGGGGCCGCCCCGGGAGTTGATCTAGAGCCGACTCCAGCTCCTAGAGTGGCCGGCGGCGCGCCCCAGTGGACACGGACGGAAGGGGACCGATCATGCGTTACCGGACTCTCGGCGGCACCGGCATCGAGGTGAGCACGCACTGCCTGGGCACGATGATGCTCGGCTCGGTGGGCAACCCGGACCACGACGAGGGCGTGCGGCTGGTGCACCGCGCGCTGGACGCCGGAATCAACTTCGTGGACACCGCCGACATGTACTCGGCGGGCGAGTCCGAGCAGATCGTCGGCAAGGCGCTGCGGGGGCGGCGCGACGACGTGGTGCTGGCCACCAAGGTGCACTTCCCGATGGGCCCGGGGCCGAACCGGGGCGGCAACTCGCGGCGGTGGATCCTGCGCGCGGTGGAGGACAGCCTGCGGCGGCTGCAGACCGACTGGATCGACCTGTACCAGGTGCACCGGCCCGACCACCGGACGGACGTCGAGGAGACCCTGGCGGTGCTGGACGACCTGGTCCGGCAGGGCAAGGTCCGGGCGTTCGGCTGCTCGACCTTCCCGGCGGCGGAGCTGGTCGAGGCGCACTGGACGGCCGAGCGCCGCGCGCTGCCCCGGTTCCGGACCGAGCAGCCGCCGTACTCGCTGCTCGCCCGGGGCGTCGAGGCCACCCTGCTGCCGGTCGCCCGCCGGTACGGCATGGGCGTGCTCACCTGGGCACCGCTCGCCTCCGGCTTCCTGACCGGCCGCTACCGCCGGGGCGGCGCGGTCGACCTGGCCAGCGGCCGGGCCGCGCTCACCCCGCACCGCTTCGACCCGGCGCTGCCCGAGAACGTCCGCAAGCTGGACGCCGTCGAGCGGCTGGTCGAGCTGGCCGACGGGCTCGGCCGCACGCTGCCCGAACTCGCCGTCGCCTTCCCGCTCGCCCACCCGGCCGTCACCTCGGTGATCCTCGGCCCGCGCACCGTCGAGCAGCTCGACGGCCTGCTCCGGGGCGCCGAACTCACCCTGGACGACGACGTGCTGGACCGGATCGACGCGATCGTCCCGCCCGGCACCGACCTCTACCAGCCGGACGGCGCCTGGCGCTCCCCCGCCCTCGCCCCGGCCGCGCTGCGCCGCCCCCGCGCCGACCGGGCGGCGGCGGACCCCGGGGACGGCCCCGCGGACGCCGGGGCCTGACCGGTCGGGACGGCGGCCGGCCCCGGCGGCCGGGCGCAGGCCGTGCCGGACGGGCGCAGGCCGTGGCGCGGTCCGTCAGTCGGACGCCGACGCCTCCCGCAGGGTGCGGGACAGCTCGCCGCGCAGCCGGGCGAACTCGGCGGTGCCGCGCAGCGCGGCCGGGTCGGTGGCGGCGTCCCGGGGGAGGTCGACGGGCAGGTCGGCGACCACCCGGCCGGGGTTCGCGGCCATCACCAGGACCCGGGAGCCGAGCAGTACCGCCTCGTCCACCGAGTGCGTGACGAACAGGACGGCGGTGCCGGCCTCGGCGGTGAGGGTGCGCAGTTCCTCCTGGAGGCGCTCGCGGGTGAGCGCGTCCAGCGCGGCGAACGGCTCGTCGAGCAGCAGCAGCCGGGGGCGGCCGGCCAGTGCGCGGGCGATCGCGACCCGCTGCTGCTGGCCGCCGGAGAGCTCCCAGGTGCGCCGCCCGGCGTAGCCGGACAGGCCGACCAGGTCGAGCAACTCGGCGGTGCGGGCGGCCCGTTCGGCCCGGGGCAGGCCGTGCCGGGCGAGCGCGAAGGCCAGGTTCCCGCCGACCGTGCGCCACGGGAACAGCCGGGGCTGCTGGAACACCAGCCCGGTGCCGTGCCCGGTCCGGGGCGGCCCGCCGTGCACCGCCGCCGTCCCCTCGACGGCCCGCTCGAACCCGGCGACCACCCGCAGCAGGGTGGTCTTGCCGCAGCCGGACGGGCCGACCAGGACGGTGAACTCGCCCTCGGCGACGGTCAGCGAGACGTCCGAGACGGCGGTCACGGACGCCCCGCCGCGCCCCCGGTAGCGGACCGTGACGTCGGTCAACTCGACGGCGGCGGAAGCCC
Organism: Kitasatospora setae KM-6054; assembly: GCF_000269985.1. Lineage (NCBI taxonomy): Bacteria > Bacillati > Actinomycetota > Actinomycetes > Kitasatosporales > Streptomycetaceae > Kitasatospora > Kitasatospora setae. Next base: position 1,468,191 of record NC_016109.1, read on the forward strand.
GTTCGGCGACGGGTGCCCGTTCGGCGATGTCAGCCGGCGGCACGGGACAGCTCCTCGACGGCCAGCGACTTGGCGAACACCGAGGCGTCCGGCACCGCGTCGACCTTCTGCTGGCCCTTCAGGAACACCGCGGCGTCGTGCAGGTTGTCGGCGAGCTTGCCGGGCGCGCCGGGCTTGCCGAGGTACTCGGGACCGGCCTGCTCGGCGGCGGTGAGCAGGACCAGCTGCTTGAGCTGGGCGAGCGCGTCGGCCGGGCTGAGGTTGAGCTGCTTGGCGATCGAGGCGGCGGCCTGCTCGGGGTCGCTCTTGGCGAGCTTGACGGCCTGGTCCTCGGCCTTCAGCCAGGCGGTGACGATCTCCGGGTGGGCCTGCGCGAAGGCGTTGGTGACCACGCCGAGGTCGGCGGTGCGCTTGCCCTGCTCGGCGAGCTGACGGCTGGTCACCAGCACCTTGCCGTCCTTCTCCAGCTCGGTGAGGGTGGGCGTCCAGGTGTAGGCGGCGTCGATGTCGCCGCGCTTCCAGGCGGCCAGCGCGTCCTGCGGCTGGAGGTCGATGACGTTGACCTTCGCCGGGTCGACGCCGGCCGCCTGGAGCGCGGCGAGCAGCGAGTAGTGCGAGGTGGAGCCGAACGGGGTGGCGACCTTCTTGCCGACCAGCTGGCCGACCCCGGTGATGCCGCCGCGGGCGACCAGCGCCTCGTTCTCGCCGATCAGGTCGTGCACCCAGAGCACCTTGTACGGGATGTTCAGCGGCGCGGACAGGCCCTTGGTGACGGGGCTGGAGCCGGCCAGGCCGAGGTCGACCGAGCCGGCCAGCACGGCGGTGTTCACGTCGCCGCCGGAGTCGAACTTCACCCACTTGATGTCGGCGTCGGGCAGCGCCTGCTCCAGCAGCCGCTTGTCCTTCACCACCAGGTCGGCGTTGGGTATCTCCTGGTAGGCGATCCGGACGGTCGTTCTGCCCTTGCCGTCGGAGCTTCCGGCCCCGGAACTGGAGCAGGCGGTGGCCGCGGCGGTCAGCAGGACGGCGCTCGCGGCGGTGGCGGCAGCGCGCAGGACGGTACGGCGGTTCATGGTGGACTCCGTTGGTCTGACGGTGAGTTGAGTGGAGTTGGCGGTGCGGTGACCGGGTGGTCAGGCGCGGCCGCGCCAGGGCACGGCGAGCCGTTCGACGGCCTTGAGCAGGCCGTCCAGGACGATGCCGGACAGGCCGATGGTGATGATCCCGGCGAGCACGACGGCGGTCTGGTTGTAGCGCTGGGCGTCGCGGATCATGCCGCCGATGCCGGGCACGCCGTTGATCGTCTCGGCGGCCACCACCGAGGTGTAGGCGACGCCGACGGCGATCCGGACGCCGGTGAGGATCTCCGGCAGCGCGGCGGGCAGCACCACCCCGCCGAGCAGCGACCAGCGGCCCGCGCCGAGCGCCCGGGCCGCCTCCAGCAGGTCGCCGGGGACGCCTCGGACGGCGGCCGCGGTGGCGGCGGCGACCGGCGGCAGCGCGGCGATCAGCAGCAGCCAGACCTTCGGCGACTCGTCGATGCCGAACCAGATCACCAGCAGGCTCAGGTAGGCCAGCGGCGGCAGGGTGCGCAGGAAGGTGACGGCGGGCTCCAGCACCACCGCGACCGGCCGCAGGGTGCCGATCGCCAGGCCCAGCGCGGTGCCGAACAGCACGGCCCAGCCGGTGCCCTGGGCGATCCGGCGCAGGCTCGCGGCGAGGTGCTCGCCGAGCAGGTGGCCGCTGTAGCCGCGGACACCGTCGTGCACGGTCGAGGCCAGCACGAACTGGTGCCACACCTCGCCCGGCGAGGGCACCAACGCCCGCGGCCAGAGCTCCAGTTGGACGACCAGCTGCCAGCCGGCCAGCAGCGCGGCGAGCGCGAGCGCGCGCAGCGCCGTCCAGCGCAGCGCCTCGGCGAAGCGCTTGCGCGCGGCGCTCCCGGCCCCGGCCGCTGCCCCGGCCTTCACGGCCATGCCCACCGCGCTCACACCGCACCCCGCCCGGCGGCGAGCGCCGCGTCCTGCTCGGCGGCGAGCTGCGCCGCGTCCTGCCCGGCGGCGAGCGCGCGGACCCGGGGCACGACCTCCTCGCCTACCCGGTACGCCTCCTCCAGGTGCGGGTAGCCGGAGAGGATGAACTCGTCGACGCCCAGCGCCCGGTACTCGGCGAGCCGGGCGGCGACCTCGTCGTGCGAGCCGACCAGCGCGGTGCCGGCGCCCTCCCGGACGAGGCCGATGCCGGCCCACAGGTTGGGGGCGACCAGCAGGTCGCGGGCGGTGGCGGTGCCGCCGCCGTGCAGGGCGGCCATCCGGGCCTGGCCGGTGGAGTCCATCGCGGCGAACCGGGCCTGGCTGGCGCGGACAGCCGCCGGGTCGATGCCGGCCAGGATCCGGTCGGCCTCGGCCCACGCCTGTTCGGCGGTGTCGCGGGCGATGACGTGCAGCCGCAGTCCGTAGCTCAGCGTGCGGCCCTGTTCGGCGGCGATGGCGCGCAGCCTGGTGATCCGTTCGCCGATCGCCACCGGCGGTTCGCCCCAAAGGAGTTGGACGTCGGCGCGGCGGGCGGCGACCTGTTCGGCGGCGGGCGAGGCGCCGCCGAAGTACAGCGGGACGGGGTGGTCGACGGCGGGGTCGACGAGCTGGGCGTCGTCGAGGTGCAGGTGCTCGCCCCGCCGGTCGACGCGCTTGCCGTCGAGCAGGTCGCGCAGCGCGGCCATCACCTCGTCGGTGCGGGCGTAGCGCTCGTCGTGGGCCAGGTGGTCGCCGTAGGCGCGCTGCTCGGCGGGGTCGCCGCCGGTGACGACGTTCAGCCGGAGCCGGCCGCCGGCCAACCGGCGGAAGGTGTCGGCCTGTTGGGCGAGCAGGGTGGGGCTGGCGAAGCCGGCCCGGAAGGCGACCAGGAAGCCGATCCGGCTGGTGTGCTGGGTGAGCGCGGAGGCGAGGATCCACGGGTCGACGCAGCCGAGCCCGACCGGGGCCAGCAGCGCGCCGAACCCGGCCTGCTCGGCGGCCTTGGCGACCTGGGCGAGGTAGCCGACGTCGGCGGGCCGGCGGGTCGCGGAGCCGGTGCGGCCCTGCACGGCGGTGACGCCGCCGGGGTCGCGGCCGTCGCCGCCGGTGGGCAGGAACCAGTGGAACTCGGGGGCGCGGGGAGGCACGGGGGTGCGGGGAGACACGGGATCCTCTTCTCCGGGGGTGGCCGGGGCAGGGGCGGAGCAGGTGGCGGAGCGGGGTGCGGGGGCGGGTCGGTGCGCCTCCGCCGGCCGGTGCGGACGTGTCCGGGCCCGGCCCGCGCACGTCCGCACCGGCCGGCGGAGCGGACGGGGTACGGGCGGTGCGGGGTCGGGTGCGGTGGCGGGGGCGTACCGGCGTTACCGCAGGCGGACGTACGGGCCTGCGGACGCGGGGGATACGGGGGCCTACGGGCGGGGCCGGGGCGGTGCCGCGCTCAGGCGGCGGTGACGCGGTGCCCGGACCGGGGCGGCGGCTCGCTCAGGCGCGGCGACAGCCGCAGCGACAGCCGCGACAGCAGCTACGACGACAGGCAGCGGAACACACCCGCAGAAGGTCGATGTGACCCCGGGTGGTGAGGAATACGCGCTGCGACATGGGACGGAAGCTACCACCTCCGGGCCGGTCGGGGTCAGGAAGCGTCCGCATCGTGGACAAGATGTCCACCTGTCGTCGTTCGGCCGGAATGTGCGCGCCCACGCACATTCCGGTGCAGGTCCGGTGACGTTCGGTCAGGTCCTCGGCGCACCCCGCGCACCCCGGGCGGACATTTCGCTCAACCACTTGACCGGGTCCTGTACACCGCTATCGTCTCCCTCAGTATCCGGTCTAGACCTATGGCCGTCTCCCGACCTGTCGCACCGGTCGCGGGGAACCCGCTCGTGTCCGCCCCACCGCGTCACGACGGCCCCTTCCCCGCCCCGACGGCCCGGACGGACCTGACCCCCCACATCAGGAAGGCACCCCACATGCAGACCAAGAGAAAGGTGACCGCCGTCGTCGGCGCGCTGGTCGCCCCCCTGCTCGGCCTGACCATGACGGCGGGCACCGCCAGCGCGCACGGCTGGGTCACCAACCCGGCGAGCCGCCAGGACCAGTGCGCCAACAACGTCGTCAGCTGTGGCCAGATCAAGTACGAGCCGCAGAGCGTCGAGGGCCCGAAGGGCCTGACCAGCTGCTCCGCCGGCCACGCCGAGTACGCCGAGCTGGACAACGACAACCTGGGCTGGAAGGTCACCACCGTGTCCTCCGTCCAGACCTTCACCTGGCACTTCACCGCCCGGCACTCCACCGCGAACTGGCAGTACTACATCGGCAACCAGCTGATCGCCACGTTCCCGGGCAACAACGCCCAGCCGCCGGCCGACCTCAGCCAGACCGTGAACTTCGGCAGCTTCACCGGCCGCCAGAAGGTCCTCGCGGTGTGGAACGTCTCGGACACCGCGAACGCGTTCTACTCCTGCATCGACGTCAACATCGGCGGCACGGGCGGCACCACGGGCGGAACGACCGGTGGCACCACGGGCGGCACCACCGGTGGCACCACCGCCGGCGGGACGACCGGCGGCACCACCGGCGGGACCACGGGCGGCACCACCGCCGGCGGGACCACCACCGGCGGCACCACCGGGGGCACCGGCAGCTGCAAGACCACCGCCTGGAGCGCGACCGCGGTCTACAACGGCGGCGAGACCGTCTCCTACGGCGGCCACAACTGGCGCGCCAAGTGGTGGACCCAGGGCGAGCAGCCCGGCAGCACCGGCCAGTGGGGCGTCTGGGACGACCTGGGCGCCTGCTGACCCCGCCCACCACCCGTAGGACCCGGCGGACCTGACCGACCGACCGACGGCCCCCTGTGGGGGAGGGCCGCCCGGCCCGGCCGCGACCGGACCGCCACCCGCAACACAGCAGCACCGCTGCACCGCTGCACCGCAGGACGCGAAGCCCCCGACCACGCCCCGGCCCCACCCGGCGGCGCCCGGCCGGGGGCTTCCGCGTTCCCCGGCCCGACCGCACCGGGCGGGCCGACCCTTGCACACCCCCTCGTCCAGACCCTTGTGCAACCCCTTGACCGACCCTCGCCGAACCCTTGCGTTCCCGGCCCGCCCGACCCCGGATCCACCCCCGCCCTTCCGTCCGGTTGTCCACGGCGGCGCACCGCCGCGCCCCGCTTCGACACCCCGGTGGATCCGCCCGGGCGGCCCGTCCAGCATGATCTCCTCCCGACCACGTCCGCATCCGCACCCGCATCCGCCGCATCCCGGCCCGTCCGCCCCGGAGTCGTCATGACGTCAGCCACCCCCGCAGCCGCCCCCGCCCACCCGCTGCCGACCGTCCGCCCGGCCGCGGCCGGGGACTTCGCCCAGTGGCGCGCCCTGTACCGGGGTTACGCCGAGTTCTACCGGGTCGAGCAGACCGAGGAGGCCGCCGCCCTGGTGTGGTCGTGGATCCGGGACCCGGCGCACGAGGTGAACGCGCTGGTCGCCGAGGACGCGGACGGGCGGCTGGTCGGCCTGGCGCACTACCGGCCGTTCGCCCGGCCGCTGTCGGCGAGCACCGGCTGCTACCTCGACGACCTGTTCGTCTCCCCGGACGCCCGGGGCTCCGGCGCGGCGGACGCGCTGCTGGCCCGGCTGCGGGAGACCGCGGCCGAGCGCGGCTGGAGCGTGGTCCGCTGGATCACCGCCGACGACAACCACCGGGCCAGGTCGAAGTACGACCGGGTCGCGTCCCGCACCATGTGGGTGACCTACGACATGGCCCCGCAGGACCGCTGACCGTACGTCACGCCCGTACCCGTCACGCCCCGCGCGGCAGCGCGTCCAGGAAGACCCGGGCCGGGGCGTCCAGGCCGGGTGGGAAGAGCACCTCCCGGCGGTGGGCCAAGCGGGGCGCGCGGACCGGCAGGGCGACCGCGCCGGCGCGGGCGGCGAGGGTGCGGGGCAGGACGGCGAGGCCGTGGCCGGCGGCGGCCAGGGCGAGCGGTCCGGCCGGGTCGTGGCCTTCGTGGCCGGCGGTGGCCGGGAACGCGCCGCCGCCGGTCGCGGCCCGCAGCAGGTCGAGCGGGGCGGCGACGCCGGGGGCGTCCAGCCAGTGCGCGTCGGCGAGTCGGTCGAGGTCGACGCCGGGGCGGTGGCGCAGCGGGTGCCCGGGCGGGCAGAGCACCGCGCACGGCTCCTCGCCGAGCCCGGCCTGCCGGACCGGCCCGAGGTCGCCGAGCGCGAGCGGCCCGCCGGGTGCCGCGTAGCCGTCGGTGACGCCGAGCGCGCAGCGTCCGGCCGCGACCTCGGCGGCCACCGCCCGCCGGTCCAGCACCCGGACCCGGATCCGCAGCCGGGGTTCGGCGGCCCGGGCCCGGCCGAGTGCCCGGACGACGGCGGCGTCCAGGGCCAACGGGGAGGCGGCGAGCAGGAGTTCGGGCCGTTCGGGGAGCGCGCTGCGGCGCACGTCGGCCCGGGCGGCGTCCATCCGTTCCAGCAGCAGCCGGGCGTGTTCGAGCATCCGCTCCCCGGCGGCGGTCGGCGCGACCGGGCGGCGGTGCAGCAGCGGCGCGCCCAACTCGGCCTCCAGCGCGGCGATCTGCTGCGACACCGCGGACTGGGTGTAGCCGAGTTCCAGCGCGGCGGCCGAGAACGAGCCGAGCCGGGCGACCGTGACGAGGGTCCTGAGCAGGTGCGAGTCCACGCGCACCAGTGTGCGCGACCGGCCGGACGGGCCGATCAGCGGCGCTGATGGGCCAGCAGCGACGCGCGTTGGACCGCCCCGGCCGGGCGCGGCCAGGATGGCTGGCCATGGACACCGCACACACTCCCCGGGTCGCCCTGGTCGGCGACCGTTCCCCGCACGTCCCGGCGCACCGCGGCGGGCCGCGGATGCTGGCGGCGCTGGCGGACGCGGACGGGCCCGCCGTCGAGCCGTACTGGATCGGGACGGACGAGGTCGACCCCGACGAACTGGCCGGGTTCGACGGGATCTGGCTGGTGCCGGGCAGCCCGTACCGCAGCGAGGCGGGCGCGGTGGCGGCGGCCCGGACGGCGCGGGAGCGGGGCGTGCCGTTCCTCGGGACGTGCGGCGGCTTCCAGCACGCGGTGCTGGAGTTCGCCCGGCACGCGTGCGGGATCGGCGGCGCGGCGCACGCCGAACAGCAGCCGGAGGCCGAGGAGTTGCTGATCGTCCCGCTGACCTGCTCGCTGTACCGGCAGGAGGGCGGGATCCGGCTGCTGCCGGGCTCCACGGCCGCCCGGCTGCTCGGCACCGAACGGGTCACCGCCCGCTACAACTGCGGCTACACGCTGGCCCAGGAGTACCTGGAGGTGCTGCGGGCGCACGGGATGCGGTTCACCGGGCACGACCTGGACGGCGAGCTGCGGGTGGCCGAACTCCCGTCCCACCCCTTCTGGTTGGCCTCGCTGTTCCAGCCGGAGCTGACCCCGGAGCACGAGGGCCCGCACCCGTTCGTCCGCGCCTTCGCCGAGGCGGCGACGGCCCGGGCGGCGGCCCGCGCGACGGCCCGGTAGCCCGCCGGGCGCCACAGCCCCCGCCGGGGCCCGCTCAGCCGCGCAGCCGGGCCAGCAGCGCGCCCCACCAGCCGCGCCGCTGCGGCGGTAGCGCGGGCGCGGTCGGCGGGACGGGCGGGGGCGGGGGCGTGGTCGGCGTGGTCGGCACGGTGGCGGACGTCCCGGAGCGCTGGCCGGGGATCGGGGTCTGCGCGGGCGCCGCCGTGGCCGGGGCCGGGGTGGACACCGTGGTGTCGGCGCCGTCGGCCGGCCGCTGCGGGTGCAGCTCGCCGGGCGGGGTGAAGCGGGCCGGGAGCGCGGTCAGGTGCCGCGACATCCAGTTGCCGCGCCACACCAACTCGTCCTCCTCGACCGAGAGTTGGAGGTCGGGTAGCCGGGTGAGCAGGATGTCGATGCCGGATTCGGCGATCGCCCGGCCGATCTCCTGGCCGGGGCACTCGTGCGGGCCGCTGCCGAACGCCAGGTGCGAGCGGTTGCCGAACAGCGGGGTGTCCAGGTCGGGCCGGACGACCGGGTCGGCGTTGCCGGCGGCGACGCCGAGCAGCAGCATGTCGCCGGCCCTGATGGCGCGGCCGCCGAGCTCGGTGTCGCCGGTCGCCCAGCGGCCCGGCACCAGCATGAACGGCGGGGAGTCCCACAGGACTTGGTCGAGGGCGTCGGGCAGGGTCATCTGGCCGCCGGAGAGGTGGGCGCGGAAGCGGCTGTCGGTGAGGACCATCTTCAGCGTCTCGGAGATCAGGTTGCTGGTGGTCTCGTTGGCGGCGAGCAGCACCGAGCGGAGGTGCTCCAGCACCTCCTCCTCGGTCAGCCCGGAGGGGTGTTCGAGCAGCCAGCTGACCAGGTCCTGCCCGGGTTCGACGCGCTTGCGCTGCACGGTGCGGCGCAGCGACTCGACCACGTACTCGTTGCTGGCGACGGCCGTCGCGGTGCCGCGCACCAGGTCGCGGGCGGCCTCGACCAGCCGGGGGCCGTACTCCTCGGGCATGCCGAGGAGTTGGGTCATCACCAGCATCGGCAGGTGCTCGGCGAACTGGGAGACCAGGTCGGCCCGGCCGCCGTCGCCGAAGCCGGCGATCAGCTGGTCGGAGAACCGGGTGACGTAGCGCCGCATGCCGCGCCGGTCGAAGCGGTTCAGGCCGTCGGTGACGGCGGTGCGCAGCCGGCGGTGCTCCTCGCCGTCGACGAAGGAGCAGGTCGGCTGCCAGGCGATCACCGGCAGCACCGGGGAGTCGGCGGCGACCCGGCCCCGCTTGAACTCGGTCCAGCGCCGGGAGTCCCGGGAGAACCGGGAGGGGGTGCGCATCGCGGTCAGGTTCGCCGAGTAGCCGAGCACCAGCCAGGCCGGCAGGTCGCCGTGCAGCAGGACGGGCGCGACCTCCCCGTGTTCGGCGCGCAGCTTCTCGTAGAAACCGGCCGGGTCGGCCTCGGCCTCGGGGCCGAACAGCCGCAGCAGCCCGCCGTCCTGCGGCCCGCCCCCGCCGGGGGCGCGGTGGGCGGGGCAGCCGGGCGGCGGGACGGGCCCGCCCTGGTGGCCGTGCTCTTCGTACGTCAAGGGGTGACTCCGTTGGCAGAAAAGGAAGTTGACGATTCGTCAGACTGCCGAGTGGGCGGCGGCGGGCCGGGCGGCGAGATCGTACAGGTAGCGCATCAGGGCCATCAGGACGTCCCGGCTGGACTCCCGGGAGCGGGCGTCGCACTGCACGATCGGGACGTGGGGCGGCAGGTCGAGCGCGGCGCGCAGCTCCTCGACGGGGTAGCCGGGCGACTCGGGGAAGCCGTTCAGCGCGACCACGAACGGCACGCCGCGGTCCTCCAGCCGGCCGAGCACGTCGAAGGACACCTCCAGGCGGCGGGTGTCGACCAGCACGACGGCGCCGAGCGCGCCCTCGAACAGGCCGTTCCAGAGGAACCAGAACCGCTCCTGGCCGGGGGTCCCGAAGACGTACAGCACCAGTTCGTCGCTGATGGTGATCCGGCCGAAGTCCATCGCGACGGTGGTGGAGTTCTTCCGCTCGACCCCGGCCAGGTCGTCGATGCCGACGCCCGCCTCGGTCATGGTCTCCTCGGTGGTCAGCGGGCGGATCTCGCTGACCGCGCCGACCAGGGTGGTCTTGCCGACCCCGAAGCCGCCGACGACGACCACCTTGACGGCGGTGGCCATCCCGGCCGGCAGCCGGTCGGCCTCGCGCGGCCCGTGCGGCTCGCTCAACCCGTTCAGCCCGTACGGCTCGTACGGTTCGCTCAGCCCGTGCCGCCCGTGCAGTCCGTGCGGCTCGTTCGGCCCGTGCGGCTCAGAGCCGTTGAAGTCCATGGATCACTGCCTCCAGCAGGGAAAGGTCGGGAAGGGCGGCCGGCGGGACGGGGGCGCGGACCTCGATCCGGCGCTCGGCGAGCAGGTCCGCCAGCAGGACGGTGACCAGGCTGTTCGGCAGCCGCAGGTGGGCGGAGATCTCGGCGACCGACAGCGGGGAGGAGCAGATCCGCAGGATCGCGGCGTGCTCGGGCTGCATGGTGGGCTCCGGCCGGGCCCGGGCGACCACCAGCGTGACCAGGTCGAACCCGGCGGTCGCGGACTTCCGGTCGCGCCCCCCGCTGATCACGTACAGCCGTTCCGGGTTGGCGTCCGCCCAGTCCTGGTTGCTCATCCCCGCACCTCGGTGTGGCCGGCGGCCGGTCGGCCCGCCGGCGGTGTTCCGGTGGTTCCAGTGGTTGCAGTGGTTCCTGCCGCCCCGGCGACGGGCGGGGCGGCGCCGCGGATCACGCGATCTGCTCGCTGCCGCGGACGGGCGTGGTGAGGTGTTCGCCGATCCGGGCGACCAGGTCGCGCATCCGCTGGCCGACCAGGCCGGCGTCGACGCCCTCGTCGGCGAGGACCGCCAGGTAGGCCCGGGAGCCGGCCGCCATCAGGTAGAAGAACCCGCCGCCGACCTCGATCACCACCAGCCGCATCCGGCCGTCGCCGTTCGGGAACTCGTGGCCGACCGCGTTGGCCAGGCTCTGCAGCCCGGCGCAGGCGGCGGCCAGCCGGTCCGCGGTGTCGGGGTCGGTGCCGTGCTGGGCCAGCCGCAGGCCGTCGGCGGACAGCACGATGACGTGCCGGATGCACGGAACGGTCTCCGCGAGGTCCCTGAGCAGCCAGTCCATGTTGGTCCGTTGCTGAATCACTTGTCGCCTTTCCCTGCTGACTCGTCACTGGCGTGGCCGGGACCGCCGACCGGTCCGGCGGGCGGCGCGGTGCCGTTCACGCCGTTGGTGAAGGCGGCCAGCCACAGGCCGGGCTGGACCGGCTCGGGGGCGGATGCGGGTGTGGGGGTCCGCGCCGCCGTGACCGGGGCGGGAGCCTGAGCGGGAGCCGGGGCCTGCGCGGGAGCCTGGACCTGAGCGGGAGCCGGGGCCGGGGCCGCGCCGAAGCGGGACGGGGCGGCGTGCCGGCGGCGCTGCGGCAGCCCGTTCGCGGTGCGCTCCAGCACCAGGGGCGCGTCGTCCCCGTACGCGGCGGGCCCGGCCGGGGCGGCGGGCGCGGCGGGCGCGCCGGACGCGGTCGGCGCGGCGGCGACCCGGGGGAAGGCCGAGGTGGCAGCGAAGCCCCCGGCGGGGGTGTGGGTCGCGGCGGCGGGACGGCGGCGCGGCGGGGTGTCGACCGTGTCGCCGGTGGCCGGGTACGCCTCGGTCGCGGCCTGTCCGGGGTGCGAGGGGAAGGCCAGCGGGGTGGTGGTGGCGATCCGGCCGATGCCGTGGGCGCGGCTGGGCGCGGGCGCGGTGGTGATGTACACCTCGGGCACGATCAGCACGGCCCGCACGCCGCCGTACGCGGACGGGCGCAGCGAGACCTGGAAGCCGTACGCGCGGGCGAGCCGGCCGACCACGGCGAGGCCGAGCCGGGGGGCTTCGCCGAGGCCGTTCAGGTCGATGCCGGACTCGGCCTCGGCGAGCATCCGCTCGGCCCGGGCGCGGCCCTCCTCGCCGAGGCTGAGGCCGCCGTCCTCGATCTCGATCGCGATGCCGGTCTGCACCTCGACGGCGGTGAGGTGGACGCTGGTCTGCGGCGGCGAGTAGCGGGTGGCGTTGTCGAGGAGCTCGGCCAGCGCGTGGATCAGCGGTTCGACGGCGGGGCCGACCACGGCGACCTCGGAGACCGGGTGCAGTTCGACCCGGCGGAAGTCGAGGATCCGGGAGATGCCGCCGCGCAGCACGCTGTACAGCGGGACGGGGTTGTTCCACTGGCGGCCGGGGCGGGCGCCGCCGAGCACGGCGATCGAGTCGGCGAGGCGGCCGATCAGCGCGTTGCCGTGGTCGAGCAGCAGCAGGTCGTCGAAGACGGCGGGGTCGTCGCCGTGCCGGTCCTCCATCTTGCGCAGGTCGATGGCCTGCCGGTGGACGATCGCCTGCACCCGGCGGGCGATGTTGACGAAGGCGCGCTGCGCGGACTCGCGCATCGCCTCCTCGTTGTCGACGGCGTCGAGGACGGCCCGCAGCACCGCGTACCGGAAGTCGTGGAACTCGTCGCCCGCGTTGTTGACGTGCTGCTGCTCGTAGGAGCGGAGCACGTCGGTGATGAACTCGCCGCCCTGCATCCGGGCGACGGCCCGCGGGAGTTCGTTGCGGGCGAGTTCGAGCATACCGGCCTGCTGCCGGGCCAGCCGGTGGCGCTGTTCGGCGTCCCGCCGCTCGGCGTCCTCGCGGAGCAGCTCCAGCGCGCGGCCCCGGCGCACCGCCTCGTACCCGGCGACCGCCACCGCCACGGCGCCCACCAGCCCGCACCCGATGATCCCCGTCGTCGCCGCGCCCGGGGCCGCGGCGGCGAGGCCGACGGCCGCGCCGATCACCACCGCGGGCAGCAGGCCGACGAGGACGGCCGCGGGCAGCCGTCCTCCTGACGACGATCCGTCTGGTGACGATCCGGCTCGAAGCATCGGCTTCCTCATACGCTCGGGGGGACGGGGTGTGGGCGGGGCCGGGCGGTGCGGCGGGCCCGGGGCGCGAAGCAGCATAGCCGGTGCACGGTGGATCTGACGGTTCGTCAGAGTCCTTTTCCCCCAGGAGAGTTGCCCTGCCGGAGGGGCTCGCGCGGCGCCCGGCGGGAGGGTTCGCACCACCCCGCGCCCGGCTCATAGGCTTGTCGCACCACGCGCCCCCGCAGTAGTCCCCCACGCCGGATTCACCCGGACGAGCGGCACTTCCGGCAAACCTCCGACCGTCCCCGACCCCTGGTGCTAGACCGTCGTTCCCCCACCGCGCCTTCACCCTTCCTCCGCACCGGGGTTCGGTCGTGCGGCGCCCGAACGGCCTCGGGGATCGATCAGGACGCGGTGAGCGGCAAGCCCCTGATGATCAGGTCGCGCTGGAACTCCAGCACGGCGGCGAGCACGTTCACCGTCATCTTGGTGCCGGGGTCGTCGGAGGCGAGGTCGATGCCGGACGGCAGCCCGGACTCGACCCGCAGGTGCGGGCCGCGGCGGATCGGCACCGGGCGCGGGGCGAGGATGTCCGCCACCGAGCGGAAGAGCCGGGCGGCGCCGGCGATGCGGATGGTGTCGCCGACGGCGGCCTCGTTCGGCAGCCGGGTGAAGCCGGCGCGGTCGAGGGAGAGCCGCCGGGTGGAGGTGGCGGGGCCCTCGTGGACGGGAGCGCCGGCGGCCGGCAGCGGGGCCAGGGCGGGGAGGGCTTGGCGCCGGCCTTCGCAGAGGTGTTGCTCAACCCCCGGCGGGCGGGCGCGTCCCGACGGGCGGGCGCGTCCCGGCGGGCGGGCGCGTCCTGGCCGGCCGTCGGGACGGCCGCGCAGGTCACCCGGCAGGGCGCCCACCGGCGGTGGGCCCAGACGGTGCCGAGCGAGCCGCGCGGCCGACGGCACCGGAGCCCGCCACCCGCAGCCGTTCCCCCGCTCCGGGTGGCTCCCCTGCACCGGCAGGACGGGGCGCCGTCCTGCCGGTGCGCGCGCGGGCCCAAGGGCCCGGTCGGTCAGGTCCCGCCGGGTTTGCCCGTCGAGACCAGCAGGAGGACGGACGAGCCCGGTGCCACCTGTTGTGCGCCGCCCCGGGGGTCACTGCTGATCACCTGCCCGGCGGGAGCGTTCCAGTCCGTGTGCCGCATGATCGTGCAGCTCAGTCCGAGCCCGCGCAGCAGGCTTTCGGCCTGTTCGACCGGCATGCCGGCCAGGTTCGGCAGCGCGATGCTCGCTGCCGCGGTCTGCTCCTGCTCCTGTGCCGGAGTCGGTTCGCCGCTTCCGCTCTTGGGGGTGCCGGTGGCGAGCGGGGTGCACGCCCCGTTCGCCGGTGTGGACAGGGACGGGGAGGCGCCGGGCGCGGGCGGCACGGGCTTCAGCGCGAAGAACCCCACCGTGGCGCACGCCAGCACGCAGCACGCCGCAGCGGTGCCGAGGAGCGCCCGGCGGGTGCGGCCGCGGCTGACGGCTCGCTCGATCGCGGCCGCGTCGACGACCGGCGCCGTCGGCCCGTCGGCGAAGGAGGCCACCGCGGCACGCAGCTCGGCTTCGAGGCCCGGCTCGAACGGGGCCGGTCCGGACGACGTGTTCCTCACTTCGTACCTCCGAAAGCGGCCGACGGCGTGTGCGGCGCCTGGGCGCCCGATACGGAATCGCGCAGCTTGGCCAGGCCGCGGGCGAGTTGGGACCTCACCGCACTCGAAGAGATGTCCAGGACGTCGGCGACCTGCCGGGCGTCCAGATCGTGCAGGTAGTACAGGACCACCACGCTGCGCATGCCCATCGGCAGCCCGAGCAGGGCCTCGATCAGCTCCGCGCGCAGATCCACCTGCCCGAACCGGTCCCGGGGGTCGGCCGTCTCGGGCACCCCCGACAGCCCGGGGCGCTCGCCCGGGCGCGACAGCCGGCGCCAGCGGTCGTTGGCCAGGTTCACCAGCACTTTGCGCACGTACGCCTCCGGCGAGTCCGCCACCGCGACCTTCCGCCACCGTCGGCACGCCCGCTCCAGCGCCTCCTGCACCAGGTCCTCGGCCACGTGCACGTCACCGGTCAGCGCATACGCGGTGCGGAACAACGCTCCCGACCGCTGTGCGACGAACTCCGTGAATCCGTTGCCCGGACCACTCCTGCGAAACCTCACCCGCCGACCTCCTCTCCTCGTCCCGTCCCGATCACTGCCCCCCATGACGGCGGAACGGGGCCGAGTGCTGCACCGAGCCGCCGACAGTGGCGTGAATCACAGCCGGGACGGAAGGGTGTCCCAGGACCTCGCGCCGCTGCCGCCCGGGGTGGGAACGAGGCCCGGCGTCCCGCGCGGGCGGAGCGGAAGCGGGCTCCGACTCCGGCTCCGACTCCGACTCCGGCTCCGTCCGGCTGCGCGCGACACGGACGGGGGCCCGTCGGCGCGATCGCGAACGGTGGACGGCGGTCATTTTCGATCTTTCCCGGCGTGCGCCCAGGCCCTGGTGGTTCGATGATCACCCCGCGATCCGAACCTCCAGGAGACCCGTGAACACCCAGAACACCCCCCGCCGCGCCCGGACCTGGGCAGCCGTCCCGGCCAGGAGGGCGCTCGCCCTGCTCAGCGGGACGGCACTGCTCACGTACGGGACTTCCGTACGCCAGCTCTTCGACCTCACCCTCACCCTCGGCTCCTGAAGCCCGGCCACCGGATCCGGCCGTTCCCGACGACGTCGAACACGCTCTCCCCCGGAGGCACCGTGTACGCGGTGCAGCAGCTGATCGGGCACGAGGCGTACAACGAGAACGCCGCCGGCATGCCGAACGACATCGGCGTGCTGCAGCTGGCCACGCCGCTCGCCTACACCCCGCTGGTCCAGCCGATCGCCCTGCCGGCCCTGCCGGACCTCCTCGGCGGCACCGCCACCCTGACCGGCTGGGGATACACCAGCGGCAGCAGCGGCACCGCGTCGAACACCCTCCAGCAGGCCACCGTCACCGTCCTGACCGTGGCCGACTGCCAACTGCGCTGGCCGGGGCAGAACATCAACATCAAGCAGGTGTGCACCTACGACAAGGGCAGCGGAATCCCCGCCTGCATGGGCGACAGCGGCGGCCCGCTCGCCCAGAACGGCCGGGTGATCGGCATCGCCAGCTGGGGCGTCGCCAGTTGCAACGGCCTCTCCCCCTCCGTCTACACCG
This sequence comes from Kitasatospora setae KM-6054, assembly GCF_000269985.1. Lineage (NCBI taxonomy): Bacteria > Bacillati > Actinomycetota > Actinomycetes > Kitasatosporales > Streptomycetaceae > Kitasatospora > Kitasatospora setae. The sequence goes on from NC_016109.1 coordinate 1,483,826, forward strand.
ACGTCGGCGCCTACCGCGCCTGGATCACCACCAGGACCGGCCTCTGACCTCGCCCCGCCGGCGGCGCGCCCGGGCGGCTGCTGCGGATCGTCCGTCGGGACACCGGACGGGGTGCGGCACCTGTTCGCCGCCTACGACCTGGGCAAGGACCAGCTCTACGGGCACGTCAGGGTGACCGAGAGCAGGTCGAAGTTCCTGGAGTTCTGCCGCTACCCGTGCTCGCCGCACCTGACGGCGAAGCGGTGCCGGCGGAACGGACATGCAGCCGAAGAGCGCCTACGCGACGTGGTCACCGGGGCGAACGTCGCCGGACGCGGCACTAGGCTGCCCCGGTGGGCGACGAGGTGGTGTGGGAGGCGTTCCGGGCGGGCGCCGGGCCGGACGCGGAGTTGCGCGGGCGGTGGCGGTCCGGGCTGGGGCACCGGGCGGACGCGCCGGTCGAGGTGCTGATCGCCCTGCTGGACGGCGACGCGCCGTACTTCCTGTACCGGCGCGACCTGCCCGCGCCGGTGCTGGACGCGGCCGTCCTGCACCCGTCCAAGGGCGTGTGGGGGCGGGCCGCCGAGTCCGGGGCGCTGTCACCGGAGCAGTGGGAGCGGCTGCTGGAGACGCTCGCCCGGCGCGGCACGGGCGCGGCCCGGCTCGCGCTGCTGCGCGAACTGCGGGACGAGGACGCCGCCCGCGCGGAGCGGCCCGGTCTGCTCGGGGTGTCCCCGCCGGTGGCGCCCCGGACGGCGGCGGAGATCGCCGAACTCGCCGACGCCGTGCCCGAGATCCCGGCCGAGGACCGGACGTACGCCCTCTGGTGGGTCGGCGCGCTGTTCGACGACCCGGACGCGATGCGGCAGTTGGCCGCCCACCCGAACCGGTGGGTGCGCCGCAGCGTGGCCCGGGCGCCGCGGCTGCCGGCCGACGTCGCCGCCCGGCTGGGGCGGGACGAGGACCGGGTGGTGCGGCTGTTCCTCACCGAGTCCTGCGCGGACGCCCCCGCCGAGACGCTGCTGGACGTGTGGGGCTGGTGGCCGGGCAGCTTCAGCTTCCCCGGCCGGCCCCGCGACCACCCGAACTTCCCCCGCGCGGGCCTGCTCCGCCACGCCGACGACCCCCGCCCCCGGTACCGGCTGCTCGCCCTGGACGACCCCGCCGCGACGGCCGGACTGGCCGTGCGCCTCGCCGCCGATCCCGACCCGGAGGTCCGGGCCCGCGCCGCCGCGGACCGGCGCCTGCCGTCGACGGCGGCCGTCGCCCTGCTCGGCGACCCGGACCCGGCGGTCCGCCGGGCCGCGGCCGGCCACCCGACCCTGCCCGCCGCGACCCTGGCCGCCCTGCTCCGCGGCCCCGATCCCGACCTCGCCGAGGCGGCGGCGGGCAACCCCGCCGTCCCGCTGCCGGTGGCCCGCTGGATGGCCACCCGCTGAACGCCCGTCGGGTGGACGACCGTCGTCCGAGCGGGCGTCAGCCGAGCGGGCGTCAGCCGCCGGCGGCCTTCCGGAACCGCTGGGCGAGCGCGGGGCCGGACTCGCGCCACAGGCCGGCGCCGGCACCGTTCGGCTCAGGCCAGTTCGAGCACCTTCCGCCCGCAGCGCAGGAACAGCCGGCGGGTCGCTTGCGGCCGGGCCAGGTCGTGCGCGCCGAGCACGACCCGCAGTCGTTCGTCCGCGTCGTCGCGGCCGAGCGGGACGGTCTGCTGCCCGCCGTCGGTGTGCTCGACGACGAATCTGAGGCCGCCCGCCTCGGCGACCCGGCGGACCTGGTTGAGGCTGGGGAGTTCGCCGCTGACCCGGACCAGGAGTTCGCCGAGCGTCGCCGCGCCGTGCTCGGCGGGGTCGACGGTGGGCAGCGGCCCGGCCTGGGAGTAGCGGCGGACCGAGAACCGGGCCCGGAAGGAGTCCCGGGCGGCGAGCGCGGCCGGTTCGCCGTGGACGGTGGCGGTGACGGCGGCGGCCAGCAGGGTCTTCACGGCCATCGGGTGCCGGCGGCCGTCGTCGACTTGGGCGAGCAGCAGGTCGATCTCCTCGTCGAGGAGTTCGGTGAGCGCCCGGAGGTACCCGGGGAGCAGCCGGTCCGCGCAGGACATCAGCCGGCCGAACATCTCCTCGGCGGGGAAGGCGAGTCCGACGTAGTTGTTCCTGGACTTGCTCATCTTGGCGCCGGTGCCGTCGGTGCCCTCGATCAGGCCGGTGGCGAGCACCACCTCGGGCTGCCGGCCGGTCGCGGTCATCACCCGGCGGCACATCTGGAGGTTCAACAGCTGGTCGAGGCCGCCGAGTTCGACGTCGGCGTCGAGCTCGACCGAGTCGAGCGCCATCACCACGGAGTAGACCAGCTCGGCCAGGGTCAGCCCGCTGCCCTCGGCGAGCCGGTTGCGGAAGTCCTCGCGCTGGAGCGCGGCGGAGGCGGGCAGCCGGGCGAGCACCTCCAGGAAGCGCGGCAGCGTCATCGGCTCCAGCCACTCGCTGTTGAACCGGAACTCGGCCCGCTCGAAGTCGAAGAACGCACCGACCTGCTGCCGGTAGGTCGCGACGTTGCGCCGCACGTCGTCCTCGGTGAGCGGCGGGCGCTCGGCGCTGCGGCCGGACGGGTCGCCGATCCGGGCGGTGATGTCGCCGACCAGGAACACCACCCGGTGGCCCATCCGCTGCAGCCGGCTGGCCAGGATCATCGGCACGGCGTGCCCGAGGTGCACCTCGGCGCCGGTCGGGTCGATGCCGAACTTGACGGTCAACGGCCGCCCTTCGGCGAGCAGTTCGGCGAGCCGGTCGCCGCCGGGCAGCACCTGCGCGGCCCGCGCCCCGAGCAGCTCGGCCTGCCGCCGGGCGGGCAGGCCGGACAGGTCGGCGCCCCGGCGCTCGGCGAGCAGCCCGAGCAGCCGGGCCAGCTCCGGACCCTCCCGCAACTCCCCCTCGCCCTCGATGAGTTCACGGAGCTGCACGGCACTGCGGTCGAACACGGTGGCGGTCATGGCCATCCTCTCGGGATGCGTCGGCGCACGGCGCGGCAGCGGCAGGGCGCGGCCGCGCGGCGCGAACGGGGGTGCGGGTGCTGGGGGCTCGGAGGGGGCCGGACGGCGGGGAGCGCCGGCCGGCCCGCGACGGGACGGCCGCCCATGACTCGCGGCAGCGGTGGACGGCCCGCGCCGACGCGCGCCGACAGCACCCGCGCGGGGCACGTCGACAGGTCAGGCCGGGGGTGGTCCGGAGGAGGAACCGGGAGGCTCGGTCACCCGCACGGAAAGGGGGCGGACCGTAGGGCGGTGTGCACCGCCACTAATATCGCTTCACCACGCGAGCCTCCGGGGACAGGAAACGGCGGGAGCGCGAAATGCGCCCGGCAGCGCCGTCGCCGCACATCCTGCCACGGCCGCCCCGCCGCTCGCACCCGAATTGTTTCCCGCCCGCTCCCCCACCAACTCCCCCACCCCGCACGAACGCCGCACGAACACCGAGGGCTCCCCCCGCGGTCGCGGTGGGGAGCCCTCGCCGGGCGAACGGCCGTCAGTCGGTGCCGAGGTGGAACGTCGACCCGTCGGGGGCGTCGTGGATCCGCTGCGCGATCGGGCCGCGGATCCGCATCGCGTCGGCGGCGTCGCGGACGGCCATGTTGTCGAAGTCGTAGCCGCCGCCGAGCGTGAAGAACTGCAGCGGGACGAGGCGCTCGTGCGGCTCCAGCGGGCCGTTCGCCTTCTGGATGGCGTAGGCGAAGGAGTTGGCGCCGTTGACGTCGGGGTCGGCGAGCAGCCAGCGGGCCCACTCCTCCAGGCTGTCGCCGATCAGCGTGATCGCGGTGGTCTCCGGGTTGAAGCGGACCACCTGGTCCTGGCCGAGGATGGCGAACTGGACGCCGAAGATGTCCTGGCCGAAGCAGAACAGGTCGTCGGCCAGGCCGTCGTAGGTCTCCTTCCAGACCTCGTCGGTGTTCCAGGAGAGCAGGTCGTGGCCGAGGCCCTCCTCGCCGACCCGGAACACCTGGATGCCGGCGTTGAAGGCGAAGAAGCCGTTCATCCGGGTGATCAGCCGGCCGAGTTCGGCCAGCGGGCCCGACTCCACGCCGAAGTCCAGGTCGACGTCCGGACCCAGCGGGCCGCGGGCCCGGCCCAGCAGCTGGTCGAGGGCGTTCTGCGTCATGCGTTCTTCTCCGCTTCGGGGCCGATCGGCCGGGTCAGGTAGTGCGCGCGCACCAGGTCGGTCGTCACCAGGCGCAGGGTCGGCTGGAGGACGGCGTCGTCCGGGATCGCGTCCCAGGCCATGTAGGGCCACCACCGGTCGTGGGCGGCCAGCAGCATCCGCTCGCCGCCGGGCACGTCGCCGCGCACCGCGTACCAGCCCGCCATCCAGAGGCAGGCCGCGTAGCGGTCGGGCAGTTGGCCGGAGGTCTCGGCCAGCCGGTGGGCCAGGTCGAAGTCGTTGGCGGCGGCGGCCGCCTCCCACAGGGTGTGCCGGTCGCGGGCGTCCAGCGTGTCGAAGTCGCGTTCGGCGAGCGGGGCGGCGACGCGGTCCAGCGGCCGGGCCGGGCCGCCCCAGTCGGAGCGGCCGGGCAGCAGGTGTTCGACCGGCCGCCCGGGGAGCTCCTCGGCGAGCCAGGAGAGGTCGTCGCCCAGGTTCCGGCCCTCGGGGACGCGGGCGGCCGCGGCCAGCAGGCGCGGCCGGGCGGGCGCTCCGGCGTGCAGTTCGCCCGCCAGCAGGGCGGTGCGGAAGGGCGTGTCCTGGTCGCAGAGTTCGCCGCCGAGCGGGGCGTCCCGGGCGATCAGCTCCTCGGCCAGGTCGGCGGCCTCGGCGAACCGGTCCTGCCAGAACAGGACCTGGATGGCCGCCGCGGCGGCCTCCCAGGCTTCGTCCCGGTCGCCGTCCGGGCGGCTGGCCGTGGCCAGCAGGTCGGGCAGCACCTCCTCGAACCGGCCCTGCCGGGCCTGGGAGACCAGCCGTTCGGCGGCGTTCACCCGTGCTCCTTCCGGCTGTTCGTCATCTGACTCGTATGCGTACTCTGGCTCCGTCCCAGAGTCCGCGGACGGCACTGCCCATGCTGGAGCCGGAGCCCTGGTTGTCGCTGCTGGGTATGTACTTTACGCTCGCGCCCTTCCCGCCTTCCCGGTACATGGCGGGCGGGTACTCGTCGCGGTCGTCCGGCGGGCGGGTGGCGATGCCGCGGAGCGAGTCGGCGCGGTTGGCGTCGGCGTGCGCCTCGTCCTTGTCGATGGTCAGGATCGAGGGCTTGGGCCGGCCCGGCTGCGACCTGTCGCCGCGCCAGATGGTGCCCTGCTGGGCCTCCTCGATGTGCCGGGCCGACTCGGGGAACCTGGCCCGGTCGACGACGATCTCGGCGTCGTAGTCGGCCCGGACGCCGAAGTGCCCGGCGAGCCTGGTGCGGGCCTCGGCCTGCCGGACGACGCGGGCCCGGGCGCCCGGGCCGATCATGCCGTCGTTCTTGCCGACCCGCTGGGCGAGCTTGATGAGCTCGCGCTGGTGCGCCAGGTCGGCCTCGACGATGTGCTTGACGACCTTCGCGGTGCCCTGGCCGGCCTGCTCGTACATGTCGGCGACGGCCTGGCCGGCCTCCTTGCTGAGCCGCATGCCGATCTTCTCGGCGGCCTCTTCCAGGGCCTTGGCGATCGGATGGGTCAACTGAACGACACCCCCGAGGTGGCGGTCGCGAACGAACGGACGTGGCCGACCACCTGCTGGGAGTGGTCCTGGAGCGCGTTGGACAGCCGCAGCAGCTCGTCGGGGTTGACCTGGAAGCCGGCGCCCCCGCCGCCCCCGCCCCCGCCGCCCGACGCGATCCCGTTGAGCGCGGCCTGGACGCCCTTGAAGACCAGCCCGCTGATCGCCCGCTCGACGACGCCCTCCAGCGGTTCGACCGCCCGGGAGACCAGTTCGCCGATGATCTGCTGCTCGACCTCCTGGAGGATCGCGTTGACGACCCGTTTGGTGACCTCGATCAGCGCGGCCTCGGCCGCCGCCGAGGCGCCGAGGGTGACCACGGCGGTGGCGGCGGCGGCCGCCAGCTCGGCGGCCGCGATCCCCAACTGGGTGATGACCGCCAGCTTGGCGGCGACGATGGCGTCCGCCGCGACGTCGAGGACGGTGGCGACCACGCCGCAGATCTGGACGATCTCGTCCATGTGGTCGTTCGACATCGTGTTCCAGCGCTCGACCAACTGCTGGTAGGAGTCGGCCTGGTAGTGCTCGGCCATCTCCCGGATGATCGCCGACGCGGTCGCGTGCGTGCCGTCGATGTCGGCCGCGAACTTGCGGACGTGTCCGGCGAACTCACGGACGCTGTCCTCGTTGACCTGCGGCCAGTTGAAGCCGAGCAGGTCCATGACCCAGACCAGCTCGTCGGGCAGTTCTATCGCCACAGCTCCCCCGTGGAGTTGTCCGGTTTCCCCTCGCTTCGGGAAGGTTAGCGCGCGGCGGTGACGGTGCGGTACTCCCGTCGCCCCTCTTGTTCACCGCCCGTCCGACCGTTCGTCCCCGGTCGGTGCAGCGTGCGCGCGGTGGCTTGGAGCCCCGTCCGGTCCGGTGCGACAGTGGGACTCCCGGACGAGTCGATGGGATGACGGTATGACGACCAGCCAACTGCCGACGGTCGACCAGGTGATCGAGCGGATGGCCGCCCTCGCCGCCGGACTCCCGCCCGCCGACGGGGTCGCGGTGTTCAACGCGATGTACCTGACCGTGACCCGGCTGGTCCGGGAGCGGCTGGACGCGGCGTTCTTCGACGACCCGGCCGCGATGGCCGACCTCGACGCGAACTTCGCCCTGCGCTACCTGGACGCGGTCGACGCCGACCGCGCCGGCCGCCGCCCGGAGGCGTGCTGGCGGCCGCTGTTCGACCTGCGCGCCACCCCGGGCGTCCACCCGCTGCAGTACGCGCTGGCCGGCATGAACGCGCACATCGAGCACGACCTGCCGCTCGCCGTCCTGGACACCTGCCGCCGGCTGGGCCGCGAGCCCGGGCAGCTGGCCGCCGACTACCACCGGATCAACGACCTGCTCGCCCGGGTCGAGGACCAGGTCCGCGACGCGCTGCTGCCCGGCCCGGACGACCTGCCGGTGGCCGACCCGCTGATGCACGTGATCGGCGTCTGGTCGATCGACCGCGCCCGCGACGCCGCCTGGGCCTCCGTCCTCGCCCTCTGGGCGCTGCGCCGGCTGCCGCCCGCCCGCGCCCTGGTCACCGAGGCCCTCTCCGGCTCGGTCGGCATGGTCAGCCGCGCCCTGCTGACGCCCTTCGACCCGCACTGACGGCGCCGTCCCCGATGATGGTCCCCGCAGCACGCCCACCCGACCGGACGGACGGAACCCCGATGCCCGAGCGCCGCCGACCGGAGCCCCGGACCTTCGTGCAGGTCGCCCGGCGGCCCGCCCTCGGCGTCGAGGTGTCGACCGGCCGGGCCTGGGTCGGCGTCGACCAGCAGGTCGGCCACGGCTCCGCGGACGCGCTGTTCGCGCTGACCGACGAGCAGTACGCGGCCGCGCTGGCCGGCGAGGGGCTGGGACCGTTCGAGGGCGAGTGCTGGCGGGGCGAGCACGACGACCTGCTGCTGTTCCACCCGGGCGGCGGCTCCTGGACCCCGGAGCGCTGGTCGCCGGCCCGGAGCCGGATGCTGCCGACCCGCTTCGAGGGTGAACTCTGGTGGCACCTCGACGCGTTGGGCGAGCCCGCCGACAGCCCGCCGGCCACCGCCGCCCGCGCCCTCGCCGCCGGTACGGACACCGGCACCGGCGCCACCGCCGTGTTCCGCCTCACCGGCGACGGCGCCTACCCGCGCCCGGCCGCGCTGATCGGCGGCCTCGGCCCGGGCAGCGACCGCGCCCGCGCCCGGGCCGTGCTGGGCGAACCGCTGGCGGCGGAGGGCGACGTGCACGCCGTCGAGGGCGACCTGGTCCGGCTCGGCTACGCCGACGGCGGCCTGGCCGTGGTCACCCTGGAGCGCCCGGCCCCGCGCCCGCTCCCGGCGGGCCCGCTCGGCGCGCTGCTCGCCGTGGTCGGCGAGCCCGAGCGGGGCCCGGCCTTCCGAGCGGCGGCCCCGCTGGCCGACGGGGCGCACCGGCGCTGGGCGGTCTCGTCCGGGTTCACCCGGCGGCTGCTGGCCTTCGCGGACGGCACCGAGGTGCAGGTCGAGGACGGCCGGGTGCTGAGCGTCCGCCGGCCCGCCGCCGCGCTCGACCCGTTCCCGGTCCTCGGCCCGCCGTCGGCCACCGTCCGGGACACCGGGCTGTACCGCTTCGGCGACCGCGACCTGCTGGTCGAGCGCGCGGCGGACGGCACGCCCCGCGCGCTGACGGCGGTCCTGCGCGGAGTCAGCGTCTCGTCGGGTCTCCACCGCTGGCGCTCCGGCGAGTTCACGCTCTTCCTGGACGTGCTGGACCGCCCGGAGTCGCACCCGCTGGTCGCCCACGTGCGGGCCCTGCCGGGGGTGCGGCTGGTGCTCCGGCGCGGTCTGGTGGCCGAGGCGGTGATCGGCGACCGCGGCCACCGGGCCGAGCGCTTCGCCGCCTTCGTCGACGGCATGCCCGCCGCACCGGCCCGCGCGGACGTCCCGTTCGGGCGGCCCGACCGGCGGGGCGGGCGGGACGACCTCCGCGCGTTCGCCCAGGGCTGGATCCACGTGCACTGCCCCGACGGCGACACCGTCGGCACCGTCGCGGTCACCCGGCAGCCCCCGAGGATCGACTGACGGCCCCGCCTGTCGCACCCGGTCCGTACGCTCGGCCCATGAGCGTCTCCCTCTACTACCACGCGCGCCGACCGGTGCCGCTCACCGCCGCCGAGGGCGCGGCCGTCGAACGGATCGCCACCGCCCACCGGGCCGCCTTCCCGTACCCGGACGAGGAGGGCCTGTACCTCTACGGGGACGCCGGCGGCGAGCCGGACGACCTGCTGGCCGGCTCGACCAAGCTGCCGGCCGACCCGGAACGGGCACTGCCGGTGATCGCCCACCTGCTGGGCGCGGTGACCGAGCTGCGGCGCGCGCTGCCGGGGGCGGTGTGGCACGTGCACCTCGACGACCTGGACGTGCCGTGGGACGAGCGCGACGGCTACGGCTACGGCTTCTGACCCGCGCGAACGCGCAGGGGCCGGGCAACCGCCCGGCCCCTGCCTGCTTACCTGCTACCTGCCGCTACCGCACCCGCTCACGCCCAGCTGGAGTGCAGCGGCTTGCCCTCGGCGTAGCCGGCCGCGCTCTGGACGCCGACGATCGCCTTCTGGTGGAACTCCTCCAGGTCGGCCGCGCCCGCGTAGGTGCAGGAGGAGCGGACGCCCGCGACGATCGAGTCGATCAGGTCCTCGACGCCCGGGCGGGCCGGGTCGATGAACATCCGCGAGGTGGAGATGCCCTCCTCGAACAGGCCCTTGCGGGCGCGGTCGTAGGCCGACTCGTCCGAGGTGCGGTTGCGCACGGCGCGGGCCGAGGCCATGCCGAAGCTCTCCTTGTACTGGCGGCCGTCGGCGGTGGTCTGCAGGTCGCCGGGGGACTCCAGGGTGCCGGCGAACCAGGAGCCGACCATGACGTTGGAGGCGCCGGCGGCCAGCGCCATCGCCACGTCGCGCGGGTGGCGCACGCCGCCGTCCGCCCAGACGTGCGTGCCGAGCCGGCGGGCCTCGGCGGCGCACTCCAGCACGGCGGAGAACTGCGGGCGGCCGACGCCGGTCATCATCCGGGTGGTGCACATCGCGCCGGGGCCGACACCGACCTTGAGGATGTCCGCGCCCGCCTCGACCAGGTCGCGCACGCCGTCCGCCGAGACCACGTTGCCCGCGACGATCGGCACCTGCGGGTCGAGCCCGCGGACCGCGCGCAGCGCGCTGATCATCGACTCCTGGTGGCCGTGCGCGGTGTCGACGACCAGCGTGTCGGCCCCGGCCTCCAGCAGGGCCTTGGCCCGGCCGGCCACGTCGCCGTTGATGCCGACGGTGGCGGCGATCCGCAGGCGGCCGGCGGCGTCGACGGCGGGGGTGTAGAGGGTGGCGCGGAGCGCGTTCTTCCGGGTCAGCAGGCCGACCAGGGTGCCGTCGGCGGCGACCACCGGGGCGAGCTTGCGGTGCGCCTCGTTCAGCCGGTCGAAGGCGGTGCGCGGGTCGATGCCCTGGTCCAGCAGCAGCAGGTCGCGGGACATCACCTCGGAGAGGCTGGTGAACCGGTCGACGCCCTGGCAGTCGCTCTCGGTGACGACGCCGACGGGCTTGCCGCCCTCGACCACGACCAGCGCGCCGTGCGCGCGCTTCGGCAGCAGCGAGAGCGCGTCCGCGACGGTGTCGCCGGGGCTGAGGGTCAGCGCGGTGTCGTGCACCAGGTGCCGCTGCTTGACCCAGCCGATCACCTCGGAGACGACCTCGATCGGGATGTCCTGCGGGATCGCCACCAGGCCGCCGCGGCGGGCCACCGTCTCGGCCATCCGCCGGCCGGCGATCGCGGTCATGTTCGCCACCACCAGCGGGATGGTGGTGCCGGTGCCGTCGTTGGAGGAGAGATCGACACCCTGCCGGGAGCCCACCGCGGAACGGCTGGGGACCATGAAGACGTCGTCGTACGTGAGGTCGTACGCGGGCTTGAGGTCATTCAGGAAGCGCATGAAGGGGCTCTCTGGCTGGGGAGAAACGTTACGGCGCGGCGCGACCGAGCCGCGCACACCCAACGTTCGATTCTGATGGTTTCCCCCGTGCCGGGCCAGTCCACGCCCGAATCCTGAAGATCACCACAACCGGCGGCCCCGGATTCCGGAACCCCTTCGTACGATCATCCAATGGCCGTCGCGCCCGCGGACCGCGCCGACCCGTCAGCCCTCCGGCAGGGCGCGCGGGCGCCCGGCCGCGCGGGGCCCGGCCTCCTCGGGCGACCGTCCGGCCACCTCCGGCGGGCCCGCCGGGAACAGCGCGCGCAGCGCCAACTCGGCGACCTGGAGCAGCTGTTCGCGGTCGTGCCCGCTGGCCGCCTGCACCGCGATGCCGTCGGTGAGGGTGTGCACCAGCCGGGCCAGGGTGGCCGGGTCGTAGCCGGGCGGCAGGTCCGGGGCCCGGGCGAAGCGGTCGCGCAGGACGCCCTCGCCGGCCGCCCGCCGGGCGACCACCTCGGCCCGGACGGGCGCGGACTCCGGGCCGCAGGCGTGCACCGCGTTGACGCTGAGGCAGCCGGGCGGGGCGTGCTCGCCGCAGGTCAGTTCGACGGCGCCGCGCAGCATCCGGGCGACCACGGCGCGGGCCGTCGGTTCGGCGGGGGCCTCGGCGGCGAAGGCGCCGGGCCCGGCGGCGTAGCGGTCGAGGGCCTGCCGGAACAGCTGCTCCTTGTTGCCGTAGGTGGCGTAGAGGCTGTTGCGGTTGATGCCCATCGCGGCGGTCAGGTCGGTGAGCGAGGTGCCCTCGTAGCCCTGCCGCCGGAACAGTTCGAGCGCCCGGTCGAGCGCGGCCTGCGGATCGAAGCCGCGCGGGCGACCGCCTGGCATGCCGTACCTCCTGGTGTCCGACCCTCGTTCTCCGGCCGTCCGGCACGTTACCCCTTGATCCCCGGCCGTCTCCTCGCCTAGTTTCTAACCGATCGGTTAGAAACTAGGCACCAGCCCGTGGGGGAACCATGATCAGGGTCGGAATCGTCGGCGCGAGCGGCTGGGCCGCCTCCTCGCACCTGCCCGCGCTCGCCGGACTGGACGGCTTCGCGGTGACCGCCGTCGCCACCACCCGCCAGGACAGCGCCGACCGGGTGGCCGCCGCCCACGGCGTCCCGCTGGCCCTCACCGACGCCGCCGCGCTCGCCGCCCGCCCGGAGGTCGACCTGGTCGTGGTGTCGGTCCGGGCGGCCGGCCACGCCGCGGTGATCCGGGCCGCGCTGGCGGCGGGCAAGCACGTCCTCTCCGAGTGGCCGCTCGGCGTGGACGCGGCCGAGGCCGGACAGCTCGCCCGGGAGGCCGCCGCGGCCGGGGTCGCGCACGCCGTGAACCTCCAGGGGGTGCACTCGCCGGACGTCCGGTACGTCGCCGACCTGCTGGCCGGCGGGCGGATCGGCCGCCTCCAGGCCGCCGTCCTGGTCGCCGCGGGCGACCCGCTGGGCGGCCCGCGGATCGCCCCCGAACTGGCCTGGTCCACCGACCCGGCGGGCGGCACCACGCTGCTGAGCATCATGGCCGGGCACTTCCTGGCCGTCCTGCTGCGGATCACCGGCCCGCTGGCCGAGGCCACCGCCCGGATCCCGCACGCCCACGACCGCGTCGAGGTCGCCGGCACCGGGCGCACCGTCCCCGGCGGCGGCGCGCCCTCCCAGGTGCTGCTGCTCGGCACCCTGGCGAACGGCGCCGCCGCCTCCGTCACCGTGCACGGCGGCAGCGGCAGCCCGGACGGCTTCCTGCTCCGGCTGGTCGGCACCGACGGCACCCTGACCGCCACCGCGCCGCGCCCCGGCAGCTACCCGCACTGGAGCGACTGGGAGGTCCGGATCGACGGCGAGCCCGCCCCCGTCCCCCCGCACTACCGGGCCGGCGTCCCCTTCGGACCCGACTCCGGCCCGGTCGCCAACGTCGCCGCCGGCTACCGCGCGTTCGCCGACGCCCTCGACCACGGCCGCACCCCCGCACCGGACTTCCACGCCGCCGCGGCCCACCACCGCCTGCTCGCCACCCTCGAACGCTCGGCCGCCACCGGCACCTCCCGGCGGATCGACTGACCGCCCCGGACAACGCCCGAGCCCCCTACCGCGCGCCACGCGCCGTAGGGGGCTCGGAGGGGACGACGTCCGTGCCGGATTCTCGCCAGAAGGTGGGCGGTGGTCGATGTTTGACTGCGTCCATGACCACCACACAGCCGGACAACGCCCGCCTCTTCCGCTCCCTGCACACCGCACGTGCGCCGCTCGCCCTCGCCAATGCCTGGGATGTCGCGAGCGCCCGCGTGATCGAGGCGGCAGGCGCCCCGGCGATCGCCACGACCAGCGCCGGTGTCGCCTGGTCGCAGGGGCTCCCGGACGGCGGCTTCCTCACCCGCGACCGGGCGCTGGAACTGGTCGGCCGGATCGTCGCCGCCGTCGCGGTTCCGGTCACCGCGGACATCGAGGGCGGCTACGGAACGGATGCCGCCGACGTTGCCGAGACCGTCGCGGGGGTGCTCGCGGCGGGCGCGGTCGGCGTCAACATCGAGGACGGCACCCGGCCGCCGGCAGAACTCGCGGCCCGGCTGGCCGCGGCCCGGCAGGCCGCCGACCGGGCAGGCGCGGACCTGTTCCTCAACGCCCGCATCGACACCTTCCTGTTCGGGCTCGGCGACCCGGACACCCGGCTTGAGGAGACCCTGGCCCGGGCGCAGATGTACGTGGACGCGGGCGCGGACGGCATCTTCGTCCCCGGCGTCGTCGACACCGCCACCATCGCGGCACTGGCCGGGGACGTCTCCGTACCGCTGAACGTCATGGCGGGCCCCGGCGCCCCGACCGTGGCCGAGCTCGGCACCCTCGGAGTGGCTCGCGTCAGCCTCGGCCCAGGCGTGGCGCAGGTCGCCCACGCCGCCGTCCGCCGCGCCGCACAGGAGCTCTTCGGCACCGGCGGCTACGGCTCCCTCGCCGAGGGCGTGGCCTTCCCGGAACTCGACGCGCTGTTCTCCAAGCCCAACTGACCCGGGCGAGTCGGCGGCCCCGGCCGTGCGGGCCACGACGCGGGCCCCGGCGTTCCCGAAGGCGGTCGCGGACGGGGTCTAGTAACCGCGCCAGTGGGAGCCGTAGCCGCGGGCGGAGGCCATGTTGTCCATGCTGCCGTAGCGGGCGTCGCAGTAGCGGGAGCTGGCGACCAGGTTGTCGACGGGGTTGCGGATGTCCGTGTGGCCGGGCAGCGCGTACGCCTTGAAGGTCGGCTGGATCATCTGGGTCAGGCCGATCGACGGGGTGCCCTTCTTGGCGTTCGAGTCCCAGTTGTTCTGGGCGCTCGGGTTGCCGGAGGACTCGGCGATCGCGGCGGCCCGCATCGCCTTCGCGGACGGGACGTGCTTGCCGTTGGCGGCCAGCACGTCGCGGGCCTCCTCGATCCAGCCGTCCAGGTTGTTCGCGTAGGTCTTCTTCGCGGGGGCGGCGGGCTCCTCGGCCTTCGGCTGCTCCTGCTGGGCGGGCTGCTGCTCCTGGGCGGGCTGTTCCTGCTGGGCCGGCTGCTCCTGAGCCGGCTGCTGCTCCTGAGCCGGCTGCTCCTGGGCGGGCTGCTCCTGGGCGGGCTGCTCCTGGGCGGGCTGCTCCTGCTGGACGGGCTCGCGCTGCTCGCCGCGCGAGGCGGCCTGCCCGTCGGCGCCGGCGGCGGTGTCGGCGGCGGCGACCGCCGCGCTGTCGGCGCGGTCGGACGCCGGGGCGGCGAACGCCTGGGTGACGGGCAGCAGGGTGCCCACGGCGATGGCGCCCACCAGGCCGAAGCCGAGGACGGCGTCGGGCATGCGGTGGTGGCCCATCCGGACCTGCGGGAGTCGGCCGAGGCCGTGCTTGATGCGTCGCATTTCGGGTACCTCCGAGAGTCGGTTCCAGGTCACGCCGAGCCCGGGTGGACGTGCGGGATCCCCGCTCGGTGCGGGTTCCTCGGCCCGGGACGGCCGGCCCGGCGGCTCCTGCTCACCGGGGACGCGTGCGCCGCGCTGGTCTCGCGGTCCGCTGCGTCGTGTCAGCCCCGTGAGCACTGGGATCGGCTCGGGGCACAACCACGAGACTGCCGGAGGCCCAACGGCGCGGCAAACATCCGGAAATGAGCCCTCCACAACTCCTTCACAACCCGGATCCCCTTGCGCGCCAAGGGAGTTCACCGCTTTCGACCCCCCGTATTCCGCCCCGGCTGTGAAGAAGGCCACAGGGGTGCCCAACGTCCCCCGCCCACCGGCCGATTGGCCCCCCGCCCAGTCCCGCCAAGGCTTCCGGCCGCCCCGGCCGCCTCCGGACCGCCGCCCGCCGTGTGACCCCGGCCACCGCCCCGCCCTGTGACGCCGCTCTCCCCCCGGTCACCCGGCGCAGCCGCCCGGCCACCCGGACCGCCCCACGGGTGACCCGGCCCACATCCCGCCCGCCCCCTTCCCGCTCCACCGGCCCCACCGACCGGACGTTCGGGCCGGCCTGCTTGACTGCGGCGGGGCCCGGGGAGGCCGGGATGGTCGGAGAGGCCGGGGGGTCGGGGAGGTCGGGATGGAGGCGCTGCTCGCGGCGTTCGCGCCGATCTGGGTGCTGACCGCGGTCGGCTGGCTGGCCGGGCGGACCGGGCTGCTGGGGCGGACGCGGAGGCGGTGCTCGGCCGGTTCGTGTTCCACGTGGCGATGCCCGCGGCGCTGTTCACCGTGGTGGCCCGCACCGACCTGGCGTCCTTCGCCGACACCTGGGTACTGGCCTTCGCCGCCGGAACGGTGCTCGCCTCGCTGCTGGGCCTGCTCGCCGGGCGGCGCCGGGAGCGGAGCACCGCCGAGCGGACGGTCGCGGTGATGGCGGCGGGCTACGTGAACTCGGGCAACCTCGGCATCCCGGTCGCCGCGCAGGTGCTGGGCGACGCCTCGTACGCCGCGCCGGTGCTGCTGTTCCAGGTGCTGCTGGTCACACCGGTGGTGCTGGCGGTGCTGGACGCGACCACCGGCGCGGCCGGCGGAGCGACCCGGCCGGCCCGGTTGCGGCGGCTGACGCGGCTGCCGCTGCGCAACCCGGTGATCCTGGGCGCGGGCCTGGGCGCGCTGTTCTCGGCGGCCGGCTGGCGGCTGCCGGGGCCGCAGCTGCGGGCGGCGGTGCTGCTGTCGGCGCTGCCGACGGCGCAGAACGTCTACGTGTACGCGCGGCTGTACGGGGCGGCGCCGGTGCTGGCGCGGTCGGCGGTGCTGGTGTCGACGGTGACGCTGTCGGTCATCGCCTGGTCACTGGGCGGCGGTTGAGCCCGGCCGCCGGAGAGTGCGGCAGGTCACAGGCTTCGCCCCGGCGGGGGCCGCTCCCGTAGAGTTCGGCGGTACGGATGGGGCGATCGAGGAAGCATCGGCAGTGACGAACCAGCAGAGCGGGCCGGGCAGCGCACCGGTCGAGGACGACACCGACTACGGCAAGGGCATCGACCCCGAGCGCCTGGAGCTGTGCCTGGAGGTGCTCGCCGAGCTGGACGGGATCCACGTCGACCACCCGGACGCGATCCGGGTCCGGCTGGCGGTCGGCGGCCTGTTCCGCACCCTGAAGCAGCGCCGCCGCCAGGAGACCCGGGCCCGGAAGACCGCCAACGACCGCGCGGTGACCGCGAAGACCGCGACCGGCGCGCCGGGGCGGATCGACGACGAGACGGCGGGCGTGTTCGGGCTGAGCACCGAGACCACCACCGAGCTGGCCGGGATCCTGGAGCGGCCGCGCTCCTGCTACACCTGCAAGCAGCGGTACGTCGAGGTGGACGCGTTCTACCACCAGCTGTGCCGGGACTGCGCCGCGCTGAACCGGGCCCGCCGCAACGCCCGCGCGGACCTGAGCGGCAAGCGCGCGCTGCTGACCGGCGGCCGCGCCAAGATCGGCATGTACATCGCGCTGTGCCTGCTGCGCGACGGCGCGCACACCACCATCACCACCCGCTTCCCGAACGACGCGATCCGCCGCTTCACCGCGATGCCGGACAGCGCCGACTGGATCCACCGGCTGAAGGTCATCGGCATCGACCTGCGCGACCCGGCCCAGGTGATGGCGCTGGCCGACGAGGTCGCCGCGGACGGCCCGCTGGACATCCTGATCAACAACGCGGCGCAGACCGTCCGCCGCTCCCCCGAGGCGTACCGCGAGCTGGTCGCGGCCGAGAGCGCGCCGCTGCCGGCCGGGGCGCTGCCCGCCTCGACGGTGATCGGCCGGTTCGGCTCGGGCGCGGTGGACGTGCCCGCGCTGCCGGGGCAGAGCCGCGGCGAGCAGCCGTCGGTGAGCGCCGAGCAGGTCACCGCGCTGGCGCTGGTGACGGGTTCGGCCTCGCCGGAGCGGATCGCGGCCGGGACCGCGATCGACGCGGGCGGCCTGGTGCCCGACCTGGCGGACACCAACAGCTGGGTGCAGACCGTCTCCGAGGTCGGCCCGATCGAGCTGCTGGAGGTGCAACTGTGCAACTCCACCGCCCCGTTCATCCTGATCTCGCAGCTCCGCCCGGCGCTCGCCGCGTCCCCGGCGCGCCGCAAGTACGTGGTGAACGTGTCGGCGATGGAGGGCGTCTTCGAGCGCGGCTACAAGGGCTCGGGCCACCCGCACACCAACATGGCGAAGGCCGCGCTGAACATGCTGACCCGCACCAGCGCGCAGGAGATGTTCGACACCGACGGCATCCTGATGACCGCCGTCGACACCGGGTGGATCACCGACGAGCGCCCGCACCCGGAGAAGATGCGGCTGCACGAGGAGGGCTTCCACGCCCCGCTCGACCTGGTGGACGGCGCGGCCCGGGTCTACGACCCGATCGTCCGCGGCGAGTCGGGCGAGGACCTGTACGGCTGCTTCCTGAAGGACTACCAGAAGGGCAAGTGGTGACGGACGCCCGGCTCCCGCTCCCGGTGCACCCGGTGCCGCCGCTGGTCGGCGCGGGCGTGATCGTGCCGACCGGGGACGGCCGGGTGCTGCTCGGCCGCCGCACCACGGCCGGCGAGCCGCCGACCTGGAGCCTGCCCGGCGGCAAGGTCGACCACCCCGGCGAGTCCTTCGAGGCCGCCGCCGCACGGGAGTTGGCCGAGGAGACCGGCATCGTGCTGCCCGCCGCGGAGATGCGGGTGCTGGCGGTGCTGCTCGACCACGAGCTGGGCCGCACCCGGGTGACGGCGGCGGTGCTGGCCCCGCCGAGCCTGGCCGAGGCGCTGGTCACCGAGCCGCACGCCTGCGCCGGCTGGGAGCGCTTCGCGCTGGACGCGCTCCCCGAGCCGATGTTCTACCCGTCCGCGCAGGTCCTGGCGGCCTGGCTGCCGGACTACCGCGCCCCCGGCGGCACCTGGCGCTACCGGGCGGCCCCGCAGGTCTCCTGACGGCCCGTCAGCAGTCCGGCGGGGCCTCGCGAGGTCTCCCGGGGTCTCCGGGGCCTCGCGGGGCCCGGCGGGCCTTCCGGACGCGCTACTGCCGCCCGGCGGCCCGGAGTCCGACCTCGGCCGGAGGACGGGCGCCGGCCCGGCGGACCAGCAGGACGAAGGTCCGGGCGTGCGAGTCGCCCTCGGCGACCCGCGGCCAGTCCAGCCCGGCGAGCGCCCGGGACGCGGCGGGGTGCGGGGTGCCGTGCACCAGCACCTCGGCCCGCGACTCGCCACCGCCCGCGCCGAACGACACCTGGACGCCGACGAGTTGCTCCCGTCCGAGGTCGCCGCCCAGGGCCTCGGCGAGCGCGGGCAGCACCGGGTTGCGGACCAGCCAGTCCTGCACGTCGTGGAACCGCTTGCCGGTGCCCCAGCCGACCACGCCGCCGTGGATGGCGTGCCAGCCGGGCAGGCCGTCCGGGTCGGCGGGGTCCAGGTGGCCGGCGAACCGGCCGTTGTGCGCGACGAGTTCGATCAGCGCGGCACCGGCGGTGGAGGCCCACACCTCGACCGCCCGGCGCACCGGGTCCTGGTCGCCGCCGTCACTGCCGGTTCCGCCCCCGACTCCGCCCTCGAAGAGGGTCACCCGGTCCGGAACGGCGGTCTCCGGGCGGTTCCGGTCGGCCAGGAAGAGCAGGTCGACCCGGTACGGGTCACCGTCCGCGACGGCTGCCGGAATTTCTCCCAGCCGCACCGCCAACTCGCCCGGCCCGCGTACTTCTTCGCCCTCGACCCGCCACGATTCGCCGTGCAGCGCGGACAGTTCGTCTGCCACCGCACCCAACACCACCTGCGCGGAAGGCCGTTCCGCGCTGCTGCCGGCCGCGCCCGGACCGGTCCCGGACCGGCTGCGCCACCATGATCCCCATGCCATGGCGGACACCGTAACGTTGTGCGGGTTCGCCCACAATGCGCCCGTAAATGTGCCCGCAACCGGCTCGCTCAGGTGGTCGATGTCGTCCGCTGTGTGTATCGTCGCACTGCGCGATCAGGGACTTACCGCGGGCAGCAGCTGGGGGCGGCAATGGCTGTGCAACTACCACCGGGGCTCAACCAGCTCATCGGGCTACTCGGCGTGCGCTTTCCGGGCGCCAACGAGGACGAGCTCCACCAACTGGCCGACCAGTTGGAGAAGTTCGCCGGGGCGCTGGACAGCGCCCAGATGACGGCGGACAAAGCGCTGACCATGCTGCACGAGGTGTACCAGGGCGACTCCGCGGACCGGCTCTCCGAGCTGTGGAGCACCATCACCAAGTACTCCAAGACGATCACCGAGATCTGCCACACGGTGGCCAAGGTGCTGCGCGCGGCGGCGGTGGTGGTCGAGCTGGCCAAGACCCAGTCCATCACGCAACTGTTCTCCATCCAGGCCCAGTTGGCGGCAGCGTCGTCCACCGGCCCGTGGAGCGCGGCGGCGGTGCTGCGGCTGGGCCGCGAGATCATGAACCAGCTGCTGCAGGCGGCGGTCGGCAAACTCGCCCAGGCCATCACCCGGCCGATCGAGGACATGATCGTGAACGCCGCGCAGAAGATCCTGCCCACCCCGGCCAGCAACTCCAACGGCCAGGGCTTCCACATCGACCTCGCCCAGCTCGCCGAGTGCGCGACCGGCCTGCGCCGCGGCGCGGACGACATCGAGTCGCACGGCGACAGCTTCAAGCGGATCGTGCAGAGCCTGCGGATGGGCGAATCCGGCGACAAGTTCGGCAAGTTGGTCATCGAGGCCGCGCAGAAGATCCTGCAGACCATCGCCGAGGACGTGCTCAAGCGGATCCTCGCCTCGTACCGCGACACCGCCGGCAAGATGGACCGGCTCGCCGGCAACCTGAACGAGAACGAGGACAGCAACCGCACGGTGCTGAACAGCCTCACCTCGTTCGCCTCCAACCCGCTCAGCCCGAACGCGACGACGGGCGGCGCGCTCTCCGCCCCGCTGAACTCGCCGCGCCTCAGCGGCGACGCCGGGCTCGCCTCGTTCGCCTCGCTGATGCCCAAGCTCGGCCCGATCGGCGGCGGCAGCGGGGGTGGCGGCCGGAGCGGCTCCGGCATCAACACGCTCGGCCTCAAGGAGCCGCTGCTGCCCGGTTCGCACGGCGGTGGCGGCGGCAGCGGGTCCGGCGGCGGCTCCGGCAGCGGGGGCTCCGGCGGTTCGGGCGGCTCCGGCTCCGGCGGCGTCCTCGGGGGCGGCTTCGCCACCCGGCTCGCGATGCCCGGCAACGGCGGCAGCAGCGGCAGCCGGGTCGGCACCCGCATCGAGACCCAGAAGAACTCCGAGAACGGCGGCGGCTCCGGCGGCGGCAGCGGCTCCGGCTCGCCCGGCACCTCGACCAACAGCGTCAGCCGCGGCGCGATGCCGCCGGGCGGCATGATGGGCGCGATGGCGATGGGCCACGGCGGCGGCTACGGCCCGGTCGGCGGCAACTCCGCCGTCCGCAACGCCCGCCGCTCGGCCGGCCACGGCACCGGCGCCAACGGCGGCGGCGCGGGCCAGGACGGCACCACCGGCCCCGACGGCCTGAACGGCGTCGACCCGTCCACCGGCGCCATGTACCCGAACATGCAGTTCGGCCGGGTCACCCCGCAGCGCCACTCCCCGGCCGAGCACGAGCCGGCGGGCCAGTCCGACGGCCGCTACGACGACGACTACGACCTCGAACTCGACGGCGTCGACGAGATGGACGGCGTCAACGGCTACGAGGAAGCCTCCGAGTGACCCCGCCCGGGCGCCCCGCGCGCCCGGCAGAACCGACCGAGTGCCCCCGGCACCCGCGCGACCGCCCCGCCGAGGGCACCGCCGGGCGGCCGGGGGCACTCGGCTCTCCGGCCGCTGACCGCTGACCGGCGTGTGGTCAAGTCGCCACGCGGTCCGACCTGTTGCACTCTGCCGCACCCCCGTGAATTGACCGTGAACCGTAAACTTTTCGGCGTACTGGTATGGACCACGAACGAAGCAGGTGGCTAGGGTCGGTAACGGCCCGCATCTGCGGCCACCTGGACCCCTGTGACGGGACGTGGCCGTGGCCGAGACGCTGGTCGCCTGCGAGTACGAGGCCGAACGGCTGGACGCCACCGCCGCCTGGGTCGCCCGGCACCGGCCGCCGGGCAGCGGGGCACTGGCCGAACTCGGCGCCGGCGAAGGCGCGTTGACCGGACGCCTGCTGCGGGCCGGCTACACCGTGCACGCCGCCGAACCCGACCCCGCGCTGCGGGCCCGGCTCTGGGACCGGCTGCGCGGCCGGACCCGGCTCCGGCTGAGCGGGGCCGACCTGGCCGCCCCGCCGCCCGTCCGCCGCCGTTTCGGCGCCGTCCTGCTGATCGACACCCTCCGGGCCGGCCAGGACCTGGAACTGCTGCACGCCCTCCCCACCGACCTGCTGTTCGTCGCCCTGGCCCCGCCCGCGCTCGACCTCCGGCTGCGCCCGTGGCTCTCCGCGCAGCAGGGCTGGCTGCTGGTCGAGGAGGTCGACCTGGCCGCCCCGCTGCCCGCCCAGCGCGCCGTCGCCCCCGGCAGCCGCGGCGTCCTGCTCCGCCGGGCCCGCTGAACGCACCGCCCGCCGCCCGGCGTCCCCGCCGCGCCCGCCACGTCCGCCGCGCACAGCAGGCAACGGGCAGCGGGCGGGTCAGGGCAGCCGGGCGATCAGTTCGTCCATCGCCGCCTGCCCGGCCTCCAGCGCGGCACGCAGCAGCACGGGGTCGCGGGCCAGCCGACCGACCCTCGGGGCGTCCGGGCCGGGGCGGACGGAGAGCACGGCGGGGCCGGCGGCGGGCGGCGCGAGGTCGTGCCGGCCGAGCGCCTCCTCGTCCGCGCGCAGCCGTTCGGCCCGCGCCAGGTAGGAGTCGCGCAGCGGCGCGGGGTAGCGGCGCAGCACCGTCCGGGCGATCAGCCGGGAGCCGCGCGAGGGGCCGGCCGCGACGGTCTCCGGGGCGGTCTCCGCGGCCGGGAGCGGGCCGCGCGAGCGGAGCACCAGGACGTGCGTGGCGCCCTGGGCGAGCGCGGTGCGGAACGGGACGGACTCGGCGAGCCCGGCGTCGTAGTAGTGGCTGCCGTCGATCTCCACGGGCGGCCCGGCGAGCAGCGGCAGGGCGGCGCTGGCGCGCAGCGCGAGCCGGAGCCGGACGGGGTCGGTGAGCAGCGGGTGGAGGTCGGTGGAGGCGCCGGTGCGGGTGTGGGTGGCGAGCGGGTGCAGGGTGGTGGGGTTGGCGAGGATGGCGTCGAAGTCCATCCGGGCGACGTGCGCGTACAGGTGCTCGACCAGGTGGTCCAGGTCGACGACCGGCCGGCCGCGCAGCACGTTGCCGGGCCGGACCATCGCCCGGGCGTACTCGGCGTCGGCCCAGCCCGCCAACTGGCCGGCGTCGCCGCTGAGCAGCCAGGCGCCGGTCAGGGCGCCGGCGGAGGCGCCGTAGACGGCGTCGAAGGCGCCGGTCAGGCCGGCCTCGTGGAGGGCGAGGGCCATGCCGCCGGAGATGATGCCGCGCATGCCGCCGCCCTCGACGGCGAGCGCGATCCGCAGGCCGTCGGCGCGCTCGCCGGGCCGGCTGCCGGTGCGCCGCCGTTCGGCGAGGGCGGCCAGGACGCGGTCGCGGCCACAGCCACGGTCGCGGTCGCGACCGTCCCGGGCGTCGGTGTCGTCCTGCCGCTCCACCAGCCTGCTCCCGTGCTCGTACTCGTGCTCATGCTCATGCCCCGCGCGTCCGCCGTACGCCCGAGGGGGTGTCCGGACCGCCTGGAAGTGTCGCACACGAACCCGGTGCGCCGTCCGGCCGCGGCGGCGCCCGTCCGGCGGGGAGCGCCCGGGCGGCACCGGGCGCGCCGCGTCCGTTCTGCGGCTTATACCCTGCTATGTCTGTTCGATGGCCCTCACGAACCGGAACCGCGCGCCACGGCTGCGCGCCGCCACCGCCGTCCTCGCCGCCACCGGCACTGTCGCGGCGGCGGTCCTGCTGCCCGCCGCCCGTCCCGCGAACGCGGCGCCCGGCGATCTGGCGAGCGCGACGCTGGTCCAGCTGACCAACCAGGACGTGCCGGCGATCGGCCTGTCGGCGTACCACGGGGCGTACGGCACCGCGAGCTCCAGCACGGTGCCGGACACCGACATGGCGGACTTCTCGTCCGACCCGGACGGGATGTTGTCCCGGATCAGCATCGCCACCCGGACCACGATGACCCAGACCGCCACCGCCAAGTACTTCGCCCAGGCCCAACTCACCGACCTGGTCGTCTGGTTCAACGGACGGCGGGAACTGCTGCGAATCTCCCCGATCGACCCGGCCCGGAGCGAGGCGGTCGCCACCCTGGACTCCTACGCGGAGTGCGTGCCGCCGCCGTTCGGCCCGTACGCGCTGGCCTACAACCACACCGACAACGACGAGATCACCGTGCTCGGGCAGCGGGTGGGCCCCGGCACCACCCGGCTGGCGATCACCGGCGCGGACCTCGGCCGCAACGACATCGGGCCGTCCACCCTGGACGTCACCGTCACGCAGCACGCGGTGCCCTCCACCCAGGTGGCCGGGTACACCGCCGAGGCGTGGCTGGACATCGACATCTCGGGCACCTTCAACGACCTCGGCGGGCGGCAGGTGTACACCGGAGCGGTCACCAGCACCCGGCTCGGCGAGGTGCACGCCAACTGCACCGGCGCGAGCCCGAGTCCGAGCCCGAGTCCGAGCCCGAGCCCGAGCCCGTCGCCCAGCCCCAGCCCCAGCCCGTCGCCCTCCCCCACCCCGACCCCCACCCCGACCCCGACCATGTCCGAGGAGCCCACTCCCACGCCGTCCCCGACCCCGACCCCCTCCCCCGCGCCCACCTCGGCCTCGCCCACCTCCCCGGGGCCCGTCCCGCCGCTGCCGGACACCGGCGCCGGCGGGAACCCGCTGGGGCTGGGCGCCGCCGCGCTGGGCCTGTGCGCGCTGGGCGCCGGGGCGCTGCTGCTGGCCCGCCGCCGTCGCCGGCACTGATCACCGGCACCGGCCGCCGGTCCGCGCCATCCACCCCATGCCGTCACCCTGTGCCACGCTAGGGTGACGGCATGTCGATTCTCGGTACCGCCGCCTACGCCGACCAGACCGCCGCCCTGCCCGAACCGGTCGCCCGGGCGGTCGAGTTGGCGCAGCGGCTCGGGTTCACCAAGTCCTGCCGCCCGGAGCAGGGCGGGCTGCTGCGGGCCCTCGCGGCGGGCGCCGGCCCGGACGGCGGGGTGATCGGCGAGACCGGCACCGGGTGCGGTGTCGGCCTGGGCTGGCTGCTGGCCGGCCGGCGGCCCGGCGTACGGGTGGTGAGCGTCGAGCGGGAGGCCGGACTCGTGGACGCGGTACGGGAGTTGTTCGCCGACGTGCCCGACCTGGAGGTGCTGCACGGCGACTGGAGCCGGATCCACGAGCGCGGCCCGTTCGACCTGCTGGTGCTGGACGGGGGCGGCAACGGCAAGCAGACGGCGGCCGCCGATCCGGAGCGGCTGCTCACCCCGGGCGGCACCCTGGTGGTCGACGACCTGACCCCGCTCACCGCCTGGCCGCCGACCTACCGGGGCGAGCCGGACACCGGCCGCACCGTCTGGTACGACCACCCGGCGCTGTCGGTGACCGAGGTCCGGCTGGCGCCGGACTTCGCCACGCTGATCGCCACTCGCCGTCCCTGACAATGGAATTGACGATCCATCAGTAATTCTCGGCCCCCCGGGCGCCGCGCAGCGGGTCACGTTCGCGCCGCTGCCGGTCGGCGCCGGGGTCGAGGTCGCGGACGCAGCCGACCCGGACGCGGTGCACGGCGCCCGCGAGGGGCCTACCGCAGGGGGCGGGTGTCCTGGAGGCCGGCAGCCCCGAGCCCGCCGGCGCCCTCGCACCCGCACGGCCGGAGACCCCTGCCTCTCCCGTCGCGCCCTCCCCGCCCGCGCGGCGAAGGCTCCCGGCAGCCTTATGTCAACGCCATTGACGTTAATGCCGCCCGCGCGTTCTGATGGCGGGGCCCGGGCCCCGCCGTCTCCGCTCCGGGGCCCGGAGACCCCCATGCACCGCGAAGGAGCCCTCCGCCATGGCCGCCGACCCCGTCCACGCCCTCCGGGACGCCCAGCCCACCCCGTTCTGGCTGGACGACCCCGACCGCCCGGCGGCCCGCCCCGCCCTCACCGGCGACACCCGGTGCGACCTGCTGGTGGTCGGCGGCGGCTACAGCGGCCTGTGGACCGCGCTGATCGCCAAGGAGCGCGACCCCGCGCGCGACGTCGTGCTGATCGAGGGCCGCGAGACCGGCTGGGCCGCCTCCGGCCGCAACGGCGGCTTCTGCGAGGCCAGCCTCACCCACGGCCTCGCCAACGGCCACCAGCGCTGGCCGGACGAGCTCGCCGCCCTGGAACGCCTGGGCCACGCCAACCTGGAGGCCATGCAGGACGCCGTCGAGCGCTACGGCATCGACTGCGACTGGCGGCGCAGCGGCTCCCTCACCGTCGCCACCGAACCCCACCAGGTCGCCGAACTGCGGGAGTTCGCCGAACTCGCCGGCCGCCACGGCACCCGCTTCGACGTCCTCGACCGCGACGAGGTGCGCGCCGAGATCGACTCGCCGACCTTCCTCGGCGGCGTCTGGGACCGCGACGGCGTCGCCATGCTCAACCCGGCCCGACTCGCCTGGGGCCTGCGCCGCGCCTGCCTCGACCTGGGCGTCCGCCTGTACGAGCACACCCCGGCGACCTCGCTCGACGCCTCCCCGACCGGCGTCACCGTCCGCACCCCGTACGGTCGGATCGGCGCCCGGCGGGTCGCCCTCGCCACCAACGCCTTCCCGTCCCTGCTGCGCCGCCACCGCCCGTACACCGTGCCGGTCTACGACTACGCGCTGATGACCGAGCCGCTCTCGGACGCCCGACTGGCCGCCGTGGGCTGGAAGAACCGGCAGGGCTGGGCCGACAGCGACAACCACTTCCACTACGTCCGGCTGTCGGCCGACAACCGGATCCTGTTCGGCGGCTACGACGTGGTGCACCAGTACCGCGGCCGGGTCAGCGCCGAACGCGACCAGCGGCCGGAGACCTTCGCCACCCTGGCCCGCCACTTCGCCCGCACCTTCCCGCAGTTGGAGGGCCTGCGGTTCACCCACGCCTGGGGCGGCGCGATCGACACCTGCACCCGGTTCTCCGCCTTCTTCGACCTCACCCACCAGGGCCGGGTCGCCTACGCCGCCGGCTACACCGGCCTCGGCGTCGGCGCCACCCGCTTCGGCGCCGAGGTGATGCTCGACCTGCTGGCCGGCGAGCGCACCGAGCGCACCGCGCTGGAGATGGTCCGCCGCAAGCCGCTGCCCTTCCCGCCCGAGCCGGTCCGCTCGGTGGGCATCGGCATCACCCAGTGGGCCCTGCACCGCGCCGACGCCAACGCCGGACACCGCAACCTGTGGCTGCGCACCCTCGACCGCTTCGGCCTCGGCTTCGACAGCTGACCCCGGCCCTCCCCCACTCTCCCCGGGGCGGGCCCGGCGACCCACCGTCGCCGGGCCCGCCCCGTTCCCCCTGCCGCTCCCCGCCCTGCCCTGCCCCGCCCTGCCCTGCCCCGCCGCGCCCCGCCCTGCTCCGCTCAGTCGCTGACGGCGCTGCGCGCCGAGTACACCAGGTCCGCGTACTCGGGGTGCCGCCCGATCCACCCCGCGTAGAACGGGCAGGTCGGCAGCACCGCCAGCCCCTCCGCCCGCGCCCGGTCCAGCGAGGCCCGCACCAGCGCCCCGCCGACGCCCCGGCCCTCGAACCGCGGATCCACCTCGGTGTGCACGAACGCGATCAGCTCCGGTGTCCGGATGTACTGCGCGAAGCCCGCCAACTCCTGCCCGAACCGCGCCTCGTAGCGGTTGGCGTCCCTGGCGTCGGTGATCTCGGGCTGCGTCGTCTCGCCCATCTGCTGCTCCCGGTCGGCGTGCGGAAAGGATCCGTCCAGGCCACTCTAGGCTCGCGGCCCCCGCCACTCGCGCAGCCACGCCTCGCCCGCCGCCCGCGCCCCAGCCCGTGCCCGTTGCCCGCGCCCGTGTCCGGAGGGCGCCTTGGTTGCGCGGATGTGGCGGGATCGTTGCCCGGCATGAAGTGTCTGTCACGTAGCAGATCCCATGATATGGAAAGCTTGCTGGCCGCCCGGTCGGCGTGCCAGCCTCCTCACGCCAGCACTTGATCACGCCGCACCGGAGGGGAGCAGTCCGCGATGACCACAACTCGCCTGTTCAGCCCGGTGCGCGCGGTGTCGTCGCGCCGCTGTCGCCGCGACGCCCTCCGGCCCGCCGGCCGGCCCGCCCACCGCTGACCGGCTCCTCCGCCGCCTCCCACCGCGCCGCGTGGTTTCCCGCGTGGTGACGACCCGTCATCGCACCGAAGGTCGACATGTCTCCCTCGCTCACGCCCGCCCTGCGGGAGTTCCTCGCTTCCCGACCCGGCCTGTTCATCGGCGACCGGGACGACCTGACCGCGGTCTCCGGCCGCACCCTGGCCGTCGAGGACCCGTCCGACGGTTCGCCGCTCGCCGAGGTGCCGCTGGCCGGCCCCGTCGAGGTGGACCGGGCCGTGCTGCTCGCCCGGGCCGCCTTCGCGGACGGCCGCTGGAGCGCGCTCCCCCACCAACGGCGGGCCGCGGTGCTGCACCGGGTCGCGGAGCTGCTGGAGCGGCACGCCGAGGAGTTCGCCCTGCTGGAGTCGGTGGACGCCGGCATCCTGCGCTCCACCTCCGACCACCTGGCGCACGTCGCCGCCGAGGTCTTCCGGCACTACGCGGGCTGGACCGGGCGGCTCTACGGGGACGTCAACCCGACCGCGGCCGACCTGCACGGCTACACGCTGCGCCAGCCGCTGGGCGTGGTCGCGGCGATCGTGCCGTGGAACATGCCGCTGCTGATGGCCGCCTTCAAGCTGGCCCCGGCGCTGGCGGCGGGCAACAGCGTGGTGCTCAAGCCGGCCGAACAGACGCCGCTCAGCGCCCAGTTGCTGGCCCGGCTGGTCCGGGAGGCCGGGCTGCCGGAGGGCGTGCTCGCGGTGCTGACCGGGGACGGGAGCACCGGGGCCGCGCTGGTCGAGCACCCGGGGGTGGACCTGGTCGGCTTCACCGGCTCCACCCGCACCGGCCAGTCGATCCAGCGCGCGGCGGCCGGCACGGTCAAGCGGGTGCTGCTCGAACTCGGCGGCAAGAGCGCCAACATCGTCTTCCCCGACGCCGACCTGGCGGCCGCCGCCCAGGCCGCCGGCGCGACGGCCTGGCAGCACTCCGGGCAGATCTGCTTCGCCGGCACCCGGCTGCTGGCCCACCGCTCGATCGCCGGCGAGCTGGCCGAGCGGATCGCCGCGGACGCCGCCCGGCTGCGCCCCGGCCCGGCCACCGACCCGGCCAGCCGGCTCGGCCCGCTCATCTCGGACCGCCAACTCCGGCGCGTACTGGGCTACTTGGACCAGGCCCGAACGGATGGCGCGACCGAGCTGCTGGCCGCGACCCGGCCCGAGCTGCCCGGCCACCACCTCACCCCGGCCGTGCTGACCGGCGTGGACCCGCAGGCGCGGATCGCCCAGGAGGAGGTGTTCGGGCCGGTGCTGACGGTGCTGCCGTTCGACACCGAGGAGGAGGCGCTCCGGCTGGCCAACGGCACCCCGTACGGCCTGGCCGCCGGCGTCTGGACCGGGGACGTCAGCCGGGCCCACCGGTTCGCCCGGGACCTCCGGGCAGGCACCGTCTGGGTCAACACCTACGGGGTGCACGACTTCTCCGCGCCCTCCGGCGGTTTCGGGCAGTCCGGGCTGGGGCGGGAGCACGGCCGGGAGTGGATCCACGCCTACACCGAGGCCAAGTCGGTCTACGTCCAGCTCTGAACCCCCGCCCGGGACAGCGAAGTTCACCGACAGGGAGAACCACCAGCATGACCATCCAGCAGGCCGACTACCTCGTGGTCGGCGGCGGAACGGCCGGGCCCGCGCTCGCCGCCCGGCTCGCCGAGGACCCCGGCACCAGCGTGCTGCTGCTCGAAGCCGGCGGGGAGCTGACCCAGCGCGAGGCGCTGGCCCCGGCCCTGTGGCCGCTGACCCTCGGCAGCGCGATCGACTGGCAGTACCGCACCGAGCCGCAGCCGGGCCTGGGCGGACGCCGGGTGCCGTGGCCGCGCGGCCGGGTGCTGGGCGGCTCGTCCGCGCTCAACCTGGGCGGCTGGATCCGCGGCAACGCCGCCGACTACGACGCCTGGGCCGGGTTCGGCGGGCCCGGCTGGTCCTGGGAGGCGCTGCTGCCGCTCTACCGCCGGATCGAGGACAGCGGACGCGGCCCGGCTCCCTGGCGCGGCACCGGCGGCCCGCTGCGGCTGCGCGCGGCCGGGCCCGGCGGCCGGCTCTGGGACGCCCTCGAACTCGCCCTGGAGCAGGCCGGGTTCGGCGGCCGCACGGACGTCAACGGGCCGCGCCAGGAGGGCGTCGACACCCAGGAGATGATCTTCGTCGACGGGGAGCGGATCACCCCGGCCGCCGCCTACCTGAGCCTGGCCCACCGCAACGCGGCCGGCGGCAACCTGGCCGTGCGGACCGGCGTCCGGGTGCTCGGGCTGCTCTTCGACGGCGACCGGGCCACCGGGGTGCGCGCGCTGGACGCCGCCGGGCGGGAGGTGCGCTTCCACGCCGGGCGGGAGGTGGTGCTCGCCGCCGGCGCGATCGGCTCGCCGCAGTTGCTGCTGCTCTCCGGCATCGGCCCGGCCGAGCGGTCGCGCGCGCTCGGCCTGCCGGTCCGCGTCGACCTGCCCGGCGTGGGCGGGAACCTGCACGACCACCTGCGGGTGCCGGTCACCGGCCGGGCCGCGCCCGGCACCACCGACCTGCCCGCTCCGCTGCCCACCCCGGAGAACCTGCGCCGCTGGGAGCGGCACCGCGAAGGCCCGCTGCGCGACCTGGCCGGCGGCGGCGTGGCGTTCCTCCGCACCGACCCCGAACTGGCCGCCCCGGACGTCGAGTTCCTGCTCGGCACCGGCGCCGACCAGGACCACCCGGACCGGGCCGGCTACCTGGTGGCGCCGGTGCTGCTCCAGCCGCACAGCCGAGGCCGGCTCCGGCTGGCCTCGGCCGACCCGCTCGCCGCCCCGCTGCTCGACCCCGGCTACCTGACCGATCCCCGGGACCTCCCGGTGCTGGTCGCCGGGGTGCGGGCCGCGCTGCGCACCACCGAGCAGCCCGCGCTGCGGCCCTGGACCGCCGAGCGGAACCTGCCCGCCGACGCCTCGGACGCCCTGATCGAGGCGCACGTCCGGGCCACCGCCGACACCGTCTTCCACCCCGTCGGCACCGCCAGGATCGGCCACCCGGACGACCCGGACGCGGTGGTCGACCCCGAGCTGCGGGTCCGCGGCGTCCGCGGCCTGCGGGTCGCCGACGCCTCGGTGATCCCGGTGATCACCCGCGGCCACACCATGGCGCCCAGCCTGCTGGTCGCCGAACGGGCCGCCGACCTGATCCGCGGCGCCGACCGCACCCCCGGGCCCCGCGCGGGCCGTACCGACGACCGCACCGACGACCGCACCGACGGCCGTACCAAGGAGAACCACCGATGACCGACCGCGACGGCGCCGTCCGCCTGCTCTGGTACCTGACCAGCCCGGACGGCCCGACCCCCTGGGAGCCGGCCGGCCGCTGGCCGACCGACTTCGGCCACCTGCGCGAACTCGCCCGCGCCATCGACTCGTTGGGCTACTACGGCGCGCTGCTCGGCACCGGCCGGGACGACGGGCTGACCGTGGCCGCCGCGCTGCTCGCCGAGACCGGGCGGATGCGGTTCCTCCCGGCGGTCTACCCCGGGCTGCACTCCCCGGCGAAGCTCGCCCAGATCGCCGACACCGTGCAGCGCTTCTCCGGCGGCCGGCTGCTCTTCAACGTGGTCAACGGCCAGGACGCCACGCTGGCCGGCTACGGCGTGCACCACCCGCACGACGAGCGCTACGCGTTCAGCGCCGAGTACTGGGACGCCTACCGGCGGGTGCACCGCGGCGAACACCAGGAGATCCGCGGCACCCACCTGCACCTGGCCGAACGCCCGGACGACGAAGGCCCGTTGTCGCCCTGGCCGAACGACCCGGTGCCCGTCCCGCTGTGGGGCGCCGGCACCTCGCCGGCCGGGGTGGCGCACTCGGTCGGGCTGCTCGACACCTACCTCAGCTTCGCCGACACCCCCGAGCGGCTCGGCGCCAAGTTCGCCCGGGTCGGCGCGCAGGCCGAAGCGCTGGGCCGCCGGCTGGAGTTCGGCACCCGGTTCCAGCTGATCGTCCGCCCCACCGAGGAGGAGGCCTGGGCCCACGCCGAGGAGCTGCTGCACCGGACCAGCCACGCCACCGCCGTCGAACTGGCCGGCTGGAACCTGCGCGGCCGCACCCTGGAGGGCTTCCGGCCGGAGGAGTTCGGCATCGAGGACCCCCGGGTGGAGCGCCGGCTCGCCGCCCTGCGGGCCGGCCGGCTGCCCGAGGTCCGGGACCTGGAGGTGCACCCCAACGTCTGGACCGGCCCGAGCCTGTTCGGCTTCGACGTGGTCTCCCCCGCCTCCGGCACCTACCTGGTCGGCAGCGCCGAGAACGTCGCCGCCCGGATCCGCGAGTACCGCGCGCACGGCGTGCGGAACTTCATCCTCTCCGGCTTCCCGCTGATCGAGGAGGCCCACCGCACGGCCGAACTGCTCTTCCCGCTGCTCGACCTCGACCACTGACCGCCCGCACGACCCGCACCACGCCCACCCGCACCACCCGCACCACGCCCAGCGCGCCCACGGCGCCCACGGCGCCCACCGCGCCCACCACGCCCACCGCGCCCGTCCGCCCGTTCCCCGCACTCCACTCGACAAGGACCCGTGCCATGCCCCGCTCCCGCCTGCTCCCGCTCGTCGCCCTCGCCGCCACCGCCACCCTGCTCACCGCCGCCGGCTGCGCCCGGCCCGACCACGGCACCGCGCCCGCCAAGGCCGCCGCCGGCAACGACGCCGCCGCCAACCCGGCCGTCGCCGCCGCCAAGCAGTTCACCGCCGCCTACACCAGCACCACCGCCGCCTGGACCGGCCCGACCTCCTCGCCGCCGGTCGCCCCCGGCAAGACCATCGTCTTCCTCAACCGCTGGACCTTCTCCGAGACCAACTCCTACGTGGTGGAGACCGCCAAGCAGGCCGCCGCCGCCCTGGGGTGGAAGTTCGTCGCGGTGGACGTCAGCAAGGACTTCAACGCCGGCGTGACCCAGGCGCTGCAGCTCAAGCCGGACGGCCTGATCTCGCAGGTCACCGAGGCCGACGCGGACAGCCAGGCGCTGGCCCAGATCGCCGCCTCCGGCATCCCGCACATCGACTTCACCATCGGCACCACCGACCTCAACACCAAGAACCCGGGCATCACCCACATCGTCGACTACCACTACTACCTCCAGGGCCAGCTCGCCGCCGCCGAGGCGGTGCTGGCCACCGGCGGCCAGGCCCGCCTGGGCCTGTTCCGGGCCTCGCCGAACTCCTCCAACCAGCAGGAGATCCAGGGCATCAAGGACTACTTCGCCCAGCACGGCGGCGGCTCGGTGACCGCCGAGCAGCAGATCGCCGACGGCCTGATCGGCTCGCCCCAACTGGGCCAGGCCGCCGTGGCGTTCGTCCAGGGCCACCCGGACGTCAACGTGGTCTGGGACGAGTTCGACGGCATCGCGATCGGCGCCGTGCCGGCCGTCCGGGCCGCCGGGCTGGCCTCGAAGGCCCCGCAGATCTCGCACGAGGGCGACGCCCCCAACCTCGACTTCATCCGCAACGGCCAGGGCCAGATCGGCGACGTCGCCGTCTCCTACGGCTGGGCCACCTGGGCCGCGTTCGACGACCTCAACCGGATCTTCAACAAGGTCCCGCTGCCCCAGGACGACGGCGTCCCGGTGCGGCTGCTCACCGCGGACAACCTGCCGCCGGCCGGGCAGCGGTACGAGGGCGGCTACGACTACGCCGGCCACTACCGAACCCTCTGGGGCGTCAAGTGACGGACCACTCCATCGAGTTGACCGGCCTGTCGAAGTCCTTCGGCAGCCACCGGGTGCTCCGGGAGCTGTCCTTCCGGCTGCGCCCGGGCACGGTCACCGCGCTGCTCGGCGAGAACGGCTCGGGCAAGTCCACCCTGGTCAAGGTGCTGGCGGGGGTGCACACACCGGACCCCGCCGCGCACACCGGGCTGCGGATCGCCGGACAGGACGTCCCGCTGCCGCTGGACCCGGCCCGGGCCCGCGCCGCCGGCCTCCGCTTCCTGCACCAGGACCTCGGTCTGGTCGGGGAGTTGACGGTCGCCGAGAACCTGGCGCTGACCCTGGAGGGGACCGGCCGGGCGCTCGCCCCGGTCTCCCGGCGCGCCGAGGCCGAGCGGGCCGCCCGGCTGCTGGCGGCCTTCGACGTGCGGGTGCGGGCCGACGCCCACGTCGCCGACCTGTCCGCCTCCCAGCAGGGCATGCTGGCGGTCGCCCGGGTCTTCGGGGACGTGCCGCCCGGGGTCAGGCCGGTGGTCTTCCTGGACGAGCCGACCGCCGCGCTCGCCGCCGACGACGTCGCCCGGCTCTACACCGCCGTCCGCCGGCTCACCGCCGAGGGCGCCTCGGTCGTGCTGATCTCGCACCGGCTGGAGGAGGTGCTGGAGGTGGCCGACCACGTCCTGGTGCTGCGCGACGGGCAGTTGGTCGCCGACCAGCCCAATGCCGGCCTGACCGCGGACCTGCTGGTGGAGCAGCTGACCGGCCGCCCGTTCGAGCGCGCCCCGGGCGGCCCGGGCGCCGGAGCGGACCGGGCGGGGGCGCCGCTGCTCTCGGTCCGCGGCCTGACCGGCGCCCGGCTGCGCGGGGTCGACCTGGACCTGCACGCCGGCGAAGTGCTGGGCGTCACCGGCCTGGTGGGCTGCGGGCGCAGCGAACTCGCCCGGATCCTGGCCGGGGCCCAGCGGCCGACCGGCGGCCGGATCCTGCTGAACGGCACCGAGCACCGGTTCGGCGGGCCCGCCGCGGCGCTCGCCGCCGGGATCGCGAGCGTGCCGCAGAACCGCCACCGCGAGGGCGTGCTGCTGGGGTTGACCGTCCGGGAGAACCTGACTCTGGGCGACCTGCGGCCGGTCACCCGCCGGGGGCTGCTCCGCCGCCGGCTGGAGCGCGCCGAGGCCGAACGGCTGATCGCCGAGTTCGACATCCGGCCGCCCGAGCCGGAGGCCGTCCTGGCCGAACTCAGCGGCGGCAACCAGCAGAAGGTGGCGCTGGCCCGGGCGGTGCGGCTGCGGCCCGCCGTGCTGGTCCTGGACGAGCCGAGCCAGGGCATCGACATCGGCGCCCGCGAGCACGTCGCCCGCACCGTGCGGGCGCTGCGCGACCGGGGCGCCGGGGTGCTGCTGGCCGGCTCCGACCTGGACGAACTGATGGAGCTGGCCGACCGGGTGCTGATCCTGGACCGGGGACGCCCCTCCGCCGTGCTCGACCTCGACGGCACCGGCCGCGACGCCCTCTTCCACGCCGTGACCGGCGCCACCGCCCCCGTACCGACCAGCCCGCCCGTACCGGCCAGCCCGGAGGAGACCGCCGCATGAGCACCCTCACCCCCACCAGCGGCACCGCCGCCACGACCGGCGCCGCCACCGCCACGCGGCGCGCGGCCGGCTCGGTCGGCCGGATCGCCGCGCAGTGGTCGCTGGCCGGCCTGCTGCTGGCCTTCGTGCTGTTCTTCTCGATCGCCCGGCACGGGCAGTTCGACACCGCGATCAACGCCCGGAGCATCCTCTACACCCAGTCGATCACCGTGATCGTCGGGATCTCCGCGCTGGTCTCGGCGACCGTCGGCGAGATCGACATCTCGATCGGCGCGGTGATGACGGTCAGCGGCGTGCTCACCGCCTGGGCCTACGGCCGGGGTTGGAGCACCGGGCCGGCCGTCGCGCTGGCCCTGGGCGCGGCGCTGGCGATCGGCGCGGTGAACGCCCTGCTGGTGGTCCGGTTCCGGGTGGACTCCTTCATCGCCACCCTGGCGATGACCACGCTGCTGACCGGTTTCGCCCAACTGGTCACCGGCGGCCTGACGCTGTACCGGAACATCCCGAACGGCTTCAACGACCTGGTCGCCTCGACCGTGGCCGGCGTGCCGCTCCTGGTGCTGTACGCGGCGGCGGTCGCGGGCGTGCTGGCGTACGTGATCAGCTGGACCCCGTACGGCCGGCGGATGCGGGCGAGCGGCACCGGGCGGGCGGCGGCGGAGCTGATCGGGGTGCGGACCCGGCGCTACGTGACGGCGGGCCTGCTGGCCGGCTCGGTGGTCGCGGCGCTCGCGGGCGTCCTCAACACCGCGCGCCTGCAGTCGGCGAGCCCGGACGGCGGCAGTGCGGTGATGCTCGGCTCGATCGCGGCGGTCTTCCTCGGCGCGGTGGTCTCCCGCCGGGGGCACCTCAACGTGGTGGGCACCGTGCTGGCCGTCCTCACCCTGGGCATCGGCATCTCCGGCCTCACCATGATGGGCGCGCCCGCCTGGGTGCCGGACGTCTTCAACGGCCTGGCCCTGATCGCCGCCCTGCTGATCTCCCGGGCCGGCCGGGGCCGCCGCTGACCCGTCCGCGCGGTCCGCGGGTTCCGGCCGGGTCAGTCCCGGTTCCCGCGGGCCGTGAGCGGCGCGTCCGGGAGCTCCGGGGCGGACAGCCGGGCCCCGTCGTAGCCGTGCACCTCCCCGAACCGGTCGCCCCGCTCCCAGTCGAGCCGGGCCCGCGCGATCTCCTCGTGCGAGCGGCCGACGAAGTTCCACCACATGACGATCCGCTCCTCGAACGGTTCGCCGCCGAGCAGCAGCAGCGCCGCGTCGGTGCGGGCGCGCAGCGGCAGTTCGCGGCGGCCGCAGCCCAGGTAGAGCAGCGCGCCCGGTTCGACCGGCACCCCGTCGACGTCGACGGAGCCGCTCATCGCGAGCACCGCGTACTCGAAGCCGGGGTCGAGCGGCAGCCGGTGCGCGGCGCCCTCGCGCAGGGTGAGGTCGGCGCCGGTGAGCGCGGTGTGGGTGGTGCCGGGCGAGGTCGCGCCGTCCAGGGTGCCGAGGATGACCTGGGCGTGCAGGCCGCCGGCGGTGACGGCGGGCAGCTCGGGGTGGTGTTCGAAGGCGGGCTCGACGTGCCGCCGCGCGTCGGGGAGCGCGACCCAGAGCTGGGCGCCGTGCAGCAGCGGCGCGTGCTCGCGCGGGGACTCCTCGGAGTGCGAGACGGCCCGCCCGGCGGTCATCAGCCCGAGTTCGCGGGGGCGTACGGTCCGCAGGCTGCCGAGGCTGTCCCGGTGCAGCACGCTCCCCTCGTGCAGCCAGCTGACGGTCTGCAGGCCGGTGTGGGGGTGCGGCGGCACCCGCATGCCGGGCTCGGCGGCGATGTCGTCCGGGCCGTAGTGGTCGACGAAGCACCAGGCCCCGACCATCCGCCGGCCGAGGCTCGGCAGCAGCCGCCGCACCATGGTCGACTCCCCGAGCGGGACGTTCCGGCCGGGCAGCAGGTCCTTGACGGGCCCGGTGGCGGCCTGCCGCCCGCAGACGGCCGGGGCGGGTCGCAGGTCGAGGTTGCTCATGCCCGCCAGTATCGGCCGCCCACCGGCCCCGCGCCCGGCAGCGCCCGACAGCGCCCGACGCCTCGCGCCCGCCCCTCCGCGCCCCGCACCCCGCGCCCCGCGCCCCGCGCCCGGCAGCGCCCGGCGCCTCGCGCCCGGCCTCAGTGCTTGCAGGACCACCAGGCCTCGGCGCTCGCCGCCTCCGCCTGGGCCCGCAGCGCGCGGACGGCCTCCGCCGGGTCGGCCGCGCCGTACACCGCGGAGCCGGCCACGAACACGTCGGCGCCGGCCTCGGCGCAGGCGTCGATGGTGGCGGGGGCGACGCCGCCGTCGACCTGCAGCCACAGGTCGAGGCCGTGCTTGTCGATCAGCTGCCGGGTGCGGCGGATCTTCGGGAGCATGATGTCGAGGAACGCCTGGCCGCCGAAGCCGGGTTCGACCGTCATGATCAGCACCATGTCGAGCTCGGGCAGCAGGTCCTCGTAGGGCTCGATCGGGGTCGCCGGGCGCAGTGCCATCGAGGCGCGGGCGCCCTTGGCGCGGATCTCCCGGGCGAGGCGGACGGGTGCGGCGGCGGCCTCGACGTGGAAGGTGACCGAGCCGGCGCCGGCCTCGACGTACTGCGGGGCCCAGCGGTCGGGCTGTTCGATCATCAGGTGGCAGTCGAGCGGGGTGCCGGTGGCGCGGGCCAGCGACTCGACGATCGGCACGCCCAGCGTGAGGTTGGGGACGAAGTGGTTGTCCATCACGTCGACGTGCAGCCAGTCCGCGCCGCGCACCGCCTCGGCCTCGTCGGCGAGGCGGGCGAAGTCCGCGGACAGGATGCTCGGGTTGATCTGCGCCATGGCGGGGGTACCTTCACGACTCGGTCCGTGCGGGCGGCCGGTGCGACCGCCCCCGACCATCATCCCCTGCCTGCCGCGGCTCCCTCCCCGGCACCTCACCCGCACCTCACCGGCCCCTCGCGGAAGCACCCGGAGGCCCCGGAAACATCTCTAAAGGATTACTGGAGGGCGCTTTCGGAAGGGGTTTGCCGAAGTGTTCACACTCCCGAAACACTTTCCCTTTCCGGTGTCGGCGCACTCTGGCAGGCTCCCAGAGCAGGCGGATTCTGCGCTGCTCGCCCCTCACGAAAGGCGTCCGATGACCCAGGTCGTCCACCCCGCACGTGCCCTCTGGTGGCTCTTCGAGCCGGTCCACGCCCTCACCTACTTCTCCCCCGAGGCCCGCGCCGCGTACGAGGCGGCGGGGCTGCGCGGCTACTGGCGCGGCTACTTCGGCGGGCGTTCGGCGCCGCTGGGGGCGGTGGACGCGGCGCCGGTGGTGACCGCGTTCTTCAACTTCGCGCCGCAGATGGTCGAGCGGGCGCTGCCGGAGGTCTGGTCGCTGGTGACTCCGGAGCGGGCGTTGGAGGCCCGGGTCGAGGGTGCGACGGGCGCCCTGCGGCGCGTCCTGGTGGACGTGAAGCCGGACCTGATCGACCGTTCGGTGGAGCTGCTGGAACGCGCGGTCGACGGCCTCGACTGTTGGGGGCGCGTGCTGGCCGCCGCGAACGCCGAACTCCCCCGCCCGGACGACCGCCTGGCCCGGCTCTGGCAGGCCACCACCGTCCTGCGCGAGCACCGCGGCGACGGGCACGTCGCCGCCCTGGTCGCCGAGGGCCTGGACGGCTGCGAGGCGCTGGTCGTCCGCTGCGCCCTCGACACCCGCCGTGAGACCCTGCAGCCGCAGCGCGGCTGGAGCGACACCGAGTGGGACGAGGCCACCGCCCGCCTGATCGACCGCAAGTGGCTCGCCCCGGACGGCTCGTTGACCATCGGGGGCCGCCGCCGCCACCTCGCCCTGGAGGCCGCCACCGACCTCTCCGCCTCCCGGGTCTGGACGACCCACTTCCACCGCTTCGAGCTGGACGAGCTCCTCACCGCGCTGCGCCCGATCGCCGCCGCCTGCCGTGCCGACCTCCCGGCGAGCACCCCGATCGGCCTCCCCAACGCGGCCTGACGCCAGGGCAGTACGCCCCGGCCGGACGCCGCTCGGCCCGCACCCCGACGCCCGGCCGGAGCACTCCGCCTCCTCGGAGCCCCCTCGAAGCCCCTCAGGGCCCTCGCCCCCACCCCGCGGTCCGCCGAACCCCCCTGCCCCGCAGCCGGGTTCAGTACGGCGGCGGACCGAGCACGATGCCGCGCCCCGCGTAGAAGCGGTCGAGGTCGCCCCAGGGCACCCGGGCGTACCGCTGCGAACCGTCGGGGAACCCGGACGGGTTGTGGATCAGCAGAGCGTCGTCGTCGGCGCCGACCGCGAGCACCAAATGGCCCCCGGTACGCGGGACTTCGGGCGCGAGCGTGCGAATGCCGGGATGGACCGAGAGCATCGGCAGCCGCCCCTCGGCGAGTTCGGCCGCGACCCGCCCGGCCGGCAGCGGACTGACGGCCTCGGCGTGCAGCCCCCAGCGGGTGCGGACGTACCCGGCGAACGGGCCGTGGATCAGGCCGTCGAGCCGCCCGTCGGGGTGCCGGACGTACCCGCCGGCCAGCCGGCACTCCTCGGCGAGGCGGACGGCGGCGGGAGCGACACCCCACCAGTGGTCGAGCGCCATCCGCAGGCAGGCCATCCCGCACAGCCGCCACGACCAGTACTCGTACTCCTCCTCGTCGGCGGCCCCGGAGCGCTCCCACAGCGGGTCGTCGGCGGCCCGGAGCGTGCCGTCCAGGATGTCGGGGACGAGTTCGGGCGACTCCCACTGGGAGTAGTAGGGCACCTGATGGCTGATCGGCTTCACCCCGCCATCCTGGCGCACTTTCCCCCACTCCCCCGGAAGGCCGCCCCGACACCACCCGCGCGCCCGCGCGACCAGGCCCCGGCCGTCGGTTGCCGGAACGTCCTCGGCCGCGCCACCGCCCCCTGAACCGCCCACCGAGGAAGCCGGACCCAGCTGAAGCGCCCGACCCCCGACCCGCTGCCGGGTACTGTGCCGCACCGCGGCCCGTTTCCGCACCGCGCCCCGCCCCCGCCGTGCCCAACGCCCAGGAGCAGCACGTGAGCCAGACCGGCACCCTGTCCCCCGACACGCCCTCCCCCGACGCCCCCTCCCCCGACGCGCCGTCCCACCGGAAGAGCCACGCCCCGGACCGCCGGCCCTGGCTGGTGCGCCGCGGGTTACTCCTCGAACCCGGGCCCCGGCGCCGGCTGGCCCTCGGCGGGTTCGTCAACCAGCTCGGCACCGCGGCGTTCCTGGCGACGGCGCCGCTGTACGCGCTGCGGGTGATCGGCCTGCCGATCGGGCAGGTCGGTCTCGGCCTGGGGATCGCGGGGCTGGTCGGCCTGCTCGCCGGCCCGCCGGTCGGGCACCTCGCCGACCGCCGGGGCCCGCGCGGCGTCTTCCTGGCCTCCCTGCTGGTGCAGGCCGCCGCCATGCTGTCGCTGCTGTTCGCCCACTCGTTCGTGGCGTTCGTGCTGTCCGTGGCGGTGACCGACCTGGCCGGCGCGTCGGGGGGTGCGGCGCGCGGCCCGATGATCCGCCGGTTCGGCGGGGACGAGGTGCCGAGGTTCCGCTCCTACCTGCGCTCGACCGCCTTCCTGGCCAGTACCTTCGGCGCGCTGGCCGCCGGCGTGGTGATCCAGCTCGACTCCGGCTCCGCCTACCGCGCGCTGATCGTCGCCAACGCCCTGACCTTCCTGGGCTGCGCGGCCGTCGTGCGCGGGGTGCCCGCGCTGGAGCCGCTGCCCGCGCCGACCGCGTCGAACCGGTGGATCGCGCTCAGGGACAGGCCGTACCTGGCGTTCGTCGTGCTGGACGGCATCCTGTGGATCCAGGGCGAGGTGGTGACCTACGCCCTGCCGCTGTGGGTGGTGCTGCACACCCAGGCGCCGCGCTGGTTCACCGGCGTCGCGCTCGCCGTCAACACCGTGATGGTGGTCGTCCTCCAGGTCCGGACGAGTCGCGGGGTCAGCGGCGGGCGGGTCGCCGCCCGGGCCACCCGGCGCGCCGGGCTGGCGTTCCTGGTCGGCATGGCGGTGATCGCGACGGCCGCGGGCCTGCCGGGGTGGGCCGCCGCGGCGGTCATGGCGGCGGGCGTCGCCGTGCACACCGCGGGTGCGCTGTGGCACGCGGCCGGGTCGCTGGAGCTGCGGTTCCGGCTGGCCCCCGCGCACGCGCAGGGGCAGTACTCCGGCGTGTTCGGCCTCGGCATGGGCCTCTGCTACACCGTCGCCCCGGGCCTGCTCGGCCTGCTCTGCCTGGGCTGGGGCGGGCCGGGCTGGCTGGTCATGGGCGGCGTCTTCGTCGCGGCCGGCCTGGCCATGCCGCTGGTGGTCCGCTGGGCGGGGAAGTCCCGGGAGCTCGCCGCCTGAACGGGCGGCCGCCCACGCCCCCGGGGTCCCGCAGTATCGTCCGTCCTGCCCGCACCCTCCAACGCCCTTCCCCTGGAGCCGTCTTGACCGAGACCCGCACCCCACCCGCCATCTCCTGCGCCGTCCCGTCCGCCACCCCGTCCGCCGCGCGCCGCCCGGAGCGGTCGCGGTGAGCGGGGCGACGGTGAACCTGTGGCGCGCGGGCCTGAGCAGCGTGCCGGACGAGGTGTGGGCCCGGACGGACGCCGAGGTGCTGATCCTGGCGGACAACGCGCTGACCGAACTCCCGGACGCCGTCGGCGGTTTCCCCCGGCTGCGGACGCTCGACCTGGGGCACAACGCGCTCACCGCCGTCCCCGGCTGGATCGGCGGCCTCGACGGGCTGACCGACTTCCTCTACCTGCACGAC
This sequence comes from Kitasatospora setae KM-6054, assembly GCF_000269985.1. Classification (NCBI taxonomy): domain Bacteria; kingdom Bacillati; phylum Actinomycetota; class Actinomycetes; order Kitasatosporales; family Streptomycetaceae; genus Kitasatospora; species Kitasatospora setae. The sequence continues at coordinate 1,525,094 of NC_016109.1, forward strand.
AACCGGCTGACCGCGCTGCCCGCCTCCCTCGGCCGCCTGCACCGACTGCGCTACCTCAACGTCGGCGACAACCCGCTCACCGAACTCCCGGACGCTCTCGGCGACTTGGCACACCTGCTCGAACTCCGGGCACAGAACTGCCACTTGACCGCCCTCCCGGCCGGGCTTGGCTCCCTCAGCCGGCTGCGCGAGCTGCGGCTGCGCGGCAACTCCCTCACCGAGCTGCCCGGTTCGCTGTCCGGGCTGCGCGAACTGCGCTGCCTCGAACTGCGCGAGAACCGGCTGACCGTGCTGCCGCCCGCACTGGCGGCGCTGCCGGTGCTGCGCGAACTCGACCTGCGCGGGAACCCGTTGACCGAGGCCCCGGACTGGCTGGCCGAACTCCCCTCGCTGGAGAAGCTCGACCTGCGCTGGACTCCGCGCCCGCCCGCCCCGCGACTGGTCGAAGCCCTCGAACAGCGCGGCTGCGCGGTGTATTTCTGAGCGCTCCCGACCGCAGGCGAAACGGCGAGCGGGCAAGCGAGCGGGCGAACGAACGGGCGGGCGGGCGGCCCGACGCCCCCGGAAGCGTGCCGCGCGCGTGCCGCACGCACCGGGTGCGCCGAGCCGCCCGCGGGCTCACCAGGCGTAGTGCTCGGGCGCGGTGCGGTGGCCGGGGAAGATCGCGTCCAGCCGTTCGAGCGTCTTGGCGTCCAGCTCGACGTCCAACGAGCGGACCGCCGCGTCGAGTTGCTCCTCGGTGCGGGGGCCGATGATCGGGGCGGTGACGGCCGGGCGGGTGTGCAGCCAGGCGAGCGCGACGTCGCCGGGCTCGTGGCCGATCTCCTCGCACAGGTCCTCGTAGGACTGGATCTGCTCGCGGCGCTCGTTCAGGGTGTCCAGGGCGCGGCCCGAGGCGCGGCGGACGCCCTCGCGCTCCTTGCGCAGCACGCCGCCGAGCAGGCCGCCGTGCAGCGGGGACCACGGGATCAGGCCGAGGCCGTAGTGCTGGGCGGCGGGGGCCACCTCCAGCTCGACGCTGCGCTCGATCAGGTTGTACAGCGACTGCTCGCTGGTCAGGCCGAGGAAGTTGCGGGCCTTCGCGGTCTCCTGGGCCTGGGCGAGGTGCCAGCCGGCGAAGTTGGAGGAGCCCACGTAGATGATCTTGCCCTGGAGGGTGAGCACCTCCATCGCCTGCCAGATCTCGTCCCAGGGCGTGTCCCGGTCGATGTGGTGCATCTGGTAGAGGTCGATGTGGTCGGTCTGCAGGCGGCGCAGGCTGGCGTCCACGGCACGGCGGATGTTGAGCGCGGAGAGCTTGCCCTCGTTGGGCCAGTCGCCCATGTCGCCGTACAGCTTGGTGGCGATCACGGTCTTCTCGCGCCGGCCGCCGCCCTTGGCGAACCAGTTGCCGATGATCGTCTCGGTGAGGCCCTTGTTCTCGCCCCAGCCGTAGACGTTGGCGGTGTCGAAGAAGTTGATGCCGTGCCCGTGCGCGGCGTCCATGATCCGGTGCGCGTCGGCCTCCACGGTGTGCGGGCCGAAGTTCATGGTGCCCAGGCAGAGCCGGGAGACGGACAGGCCGGTGCGGCCGAGGTGGGTGTACTCCATGATCCCACCCTCCGCCGCACCGGCCCGCTTGTCCAGTGTCCGGCCGGACGGACGGACCCGTCCGACCAGACACCTCCCCGGCGAGCCGCCTCGACCCCCGTCCGGTCTCGGCACCCGCGCGGTCTCCACGCACCGGAACGCCCCCGGAACGCCCCGGAACGCCCCGGAATGCCCCGGGACGAACCCCGGACGGTACGGGCGCCCCAGGACGGCGGTCTCAGCGCCCCGAGCGGGCGAAGCTCCGGACGGCGAGCGGCACGGCGCACGCGAGCAGCACGGCGCACCAGCCGAGCGCCGCCGCCACGGGGTGCTGCGCGGGCCAGGCGCCGCCGGGCGCGGACGGGTTGCCGAAGAGCTGCCGGCCGGCCTCCGTGACGGCGCTGACCGGGTTCCACTCGGCGAGCGCGGCCAGCCAGCCGGGCATCCCGCCGGTGGGCACGAAGGCGCTGGTGAGCATGCCGAACGGGATGGTCAGGGCGCCGAGTTGGCCGGCCGTCTGCTCCTTGCCGACGAGCAGGCCGAGCGCGGTGCCGAGCCAGCCGCAGGCGAACCGGAACAGCAGCAGCAGCCCGAACGCGCCGAGCGCGGGGCCCGGCCCGCTCCGGATCCGCCAGCCGGCCGCCAGGCCGATCAGCGCGGTCGGCACCAGGACGGCGGCGGCGACCAGCAGGTCCGCGAGCGCCTGCCCGGTGAGCAGGCCCAGCCGGGACACCGACATCGAGCGCAGCCGGTCGGTGACGCCGCGCCCGGCGTCCCGGGCCCCGCCGACCATCGCGGGCAGCACGGCGTTCAGCGCGACCAGCGCGAACAGGCCGGGCATCAGGAACTCCCGGTAGCCTCCGCCGCCCGGCACGCTCATCGCGCTGCCGAACACGTAGCCGAACACGCCGACCATGGCGACCGGCACCAGCAGCGAGGACGCCAGCAGCCCGGGCGAGTGCCGGTACACCAGCAGGATCCGCCGGGCCGAGGCGGCGGCGTCCAGCGGCATCGTCGTCACGCTCACGCCGCGCTCCCGAGGCTCGAAGCGGTGGTGGCCCCCGCGCCGGTCAGCGCGAGGAAGACGTCGTCCAGCGACGGCGTGCGCAGCGCGACGTCCGAGGCGGTGACGCCCGCCGCGTCCAACTCCCGTACCAGGCGCGGCAGGGCGAGCGGCCGGGCCGGGTCGGAGACGACGCTCAGCCGGCCGTGTTCGGGGTCGGTGGCGGGGTGGCCGCCGGTGAGCGCGGCCAGTACGGCGCGGGCCCGCTCCGGGTCGGCGCCGTCGGGGAGGACGATCTCGACCAGGGTGCCGATCGCGGACTTCAGCCGGGCGGGGGTGTCGTCGGCGACGGTCCGGCCCCGGTCGAGCACGACGATCCGGTCGGCCAGCCGGTCGGCCTCGTCGAGGTACTGGGTGGTGAGCAGCACGGTGGTGCCCTGTTCGGCCGACTCCCGTACGGCGGACCAGATCTCGCGTCGGCTGCGGGGGTCGAGCCCGGTGGTCGGCTCGTCCAGGAACAGCGCCCGGGGGCGGGCGATCAGGCTGGCCGCCAGGTCGAGCCGGCGGCGCATGCCGCCGGAGTAGCCGCGCACCAGGCGGTCGGCGGCGTCGGTGAGGCGGTGGCGCTCCAGCAGTTCGGCGGCCCGGGCGCGGGCGGCGGCGGCGCCCAGGTGGTGCAGCCGGCCGAGCAGTTCGAGGTTCTCCCGGCCGGTGACGCCCTCCTCCACGGCGGCGTACTGCCCGGCCAGCCCGATCCGCCGCCGCACGGCGGCCGCCTCCTTCACCACGTCGTGCCCGCAGACCCGCGCCGACCCCCGGTCCGGACGCACCAGCGTCGCGAGGATCCGCACCAGGGTGCTCTTCCCCGCCCCGTTGGGGCCGAGCAGGCCGCACACCGCCCCTTCCGGGACGTCGAGTTCGAGTCCGTCGAGCGCCGTGGTGGCGCCGAAGCCCTTGGACAGGCCGCGTACGGCAATGACCGGGTCGCTCATGGCAGGCCCTTTCCGAGTACATCGTACGTAGTAACGCCACCATACTAGGTACGCCGTACGCAGAAAAGCGCGACCAAGAAGCCCAGCACAACCGGAACACCCGGAACAGCCGGAACACCTCGCACACCCGGACCACCCCGCACGCCCCGAGCCGCCCTCCCCCGCAGCGCCTAGACTGGCCCCCGAGGTGATCAAGCGAAATGTCGTCCGGCGAGGAACCCGAGCTGATCTGGCTGCGCCCGGAGTACTCCGGCCGCGGGCCGAGGCCGGCGCACAGCCGCACGTCGATCGCGCGGGCCGCACTCGGCCTCGCCGACCGCGAGGGGCTGGACGCGGTCACCATGCGCAGGGTCGCGGCCGAACTCGGCGCCGGCACCATGTCGTTGTACAACTACGTGCCGAAGAAGGAGCACCTGTTCGACCTGTTGGTCGACCTGCTGGCCGAGGAGTACGACCTGCCGGCCGAGCCCAGCGGCGACCCGCGGGCCGATCTCACCATGCTGGCCCGGCAGTTGCGGGGGATCCTGACCAGGCACGGCTGGGCCACCACGCTGATCACGCACCGCCCGAGCCTCGGTCCGAACGGCCTGCGGGTCACCGAGTTCCACCTGGCCACGCTGGCCGGCACTCCGCTCGGCGGCACCGCCAAGATGGAGGCGTTCTCCCAACTGACGGGGTACGTCTGCCAGTTCACCGACTGGCAGCAGCGCTCCGCGCAGGCCGGCGCCCGCTGGCTGACCGACCTGGTCCGCTACCTGCAGACCGCCACCGCCACCGGCCGCTACCCGAACCTCACCGCCACCCTCGCCGAGAGCGGCGCCCCGCCCGACCCGGACGCCGCCTTCGAACGCGGCCTGCAACGCCTCATCACCGCGCTCCTGACGGCGGACTGACGCACCGTCAGGCCGAGGCGCGGCACGGATCCCCGTAGAACCCCGTCTGCTCCCGGCACGGCCCCGGATCCGCCGGCACCTCGGGATCCACCGCCCGCGCGCACCAGCCGCACCGCAGGCCCGCCGTCGCCCCGGCCGCCCGCAGGGCGGCCACCAGCCGCCGGGCCTCGGGGAACTGCCAGGTCGACGGCAGCTCCAGCGGCAGCTCGGCCAACGCCCGGCTCGCCCCCCACAGGCTCCAGGAAACCGCTCTCCGCAGCTCCTGGTACACCGCGATCCGCCGCTCGCCGACCGAGGCGATCAGCACCGCGAACTCCGGGTCCTCCGACACGGCTCCCCCGATTCCCTTGCCAGGGAAGGGAGTTTACCGTCAGGCGGTCCGCCGCAGCAGCGCCAGGTACATCGCGTCCGTCCCGTGCAGGTGCGGCCAGAGCTGGACGTCCGGGCCCTCGCCGAGGTCGGGGACGCCGGGCAGCAGCGGGCGGGCGTCGATCCACTCGACGTCCTCCCGGCCGCGCAGCACGTCGTCGACCACGGCCCGGGTCTCCGCCAGGTGCGGCGAGCAGGTCGCGTAGCCGACCACCCCGCCGACCCGCGCCGCGTCCAGCGCCGAACGCAGCAACTCCCGCTGCAGCGGCCCGAATCCGGCGATGTCCTCGGGGCGCCGGCGCCACCGCGCCTCGGGCCGGCGGCGCAGCGCGCCCAGGCCCGAGCACGGCACGTCGACCAGCACCCGGTCGAACGCGCCCCGCTCCCAGGCGCCGCGCGTCCCGTCGGCGGTGATCACGGCGTACGGGCCGGGGTTGCCGTCCAGCGCGCGGGCGACCAGGCGGGCGCGGTGCTGCTGCTTCTCGGAGGCGACCAGCGCCGCGCCGCGCGCCGCGGCGACCGCGCCGAGCAGCGCGGCCTTGCCGCCGGGGCCCGCGCAGCCGTCCAGCCAGAGCCGGTCGGGGCCGTCCAGCGGCGCGTTGGCGAGGGCGAGCGCGACCAGCTGGCTGCCCTCGTCCTGCACGCCGGCCCGGTTCTCCCGCACCGCGTCCACCCCGGCGGGGTCGCCGCCGTCGGTGAGCCGCAGCGCGTACGGCGACCAGCGGCCGTCCTCGACCTCGGGCAGCGCGGCGCGCAGTTCGGCGACCGAGGAGCGGCCGGGGCGGGCCACCAGGGTCACCTCGGGGCGGGCGTTGTCGGCCTCCAGCAGCTGCTCCATCGCTTGCCGCCCGCTCGCGGCGGGCTGCCAGCGGCCGAGCGCGTCCCACAGCGAGGAGACCACCCAGCGCGGGTGCGAGTGGACGACGGCCAGGTGGTCCTCGGCGTCGTCCTCGTACGGCGGGGCGACCTGGGCGACCCAGCCCGCCAGGTCCTGCGCGCTGATCTTGCGCAGCACGGCGTTGACGAACTTGGCGCGGCCGTCGCCGAGCACCACCCGGGCCAGCTCGACGGTGGCGGACACCGCGGCGTGGCTGGGGATCCGGGTGCCGAGCAGCTGGTGCGCGCCCAGCGAGAGCACGTCCAGCACCGGCGGGTCGACCTCGCGCAGCGGGCGGTCCACGCAGGCCGCGATGACCGCGTCGTAGGTGCCCTGGCCGCGCAGCGTGCCGTACACCAGCTCGGTGGCGAGCGCGGCGTCGCGCCGCTCCATGCCCTTGCGCTCGGCCTCGCGGAGCAGCGACGGCAGGATCAGGTTGGCGTACGCGTCGCGCTCGTCGACGGCCCGCAGCGCGCGGAACGCGACGATCCGGGCGGGGTCCTTCTTCGGACGGCGGTGCGGACGGGGGGCGCGCTTCGCGCCGGCGGGGGTGCTCAAAACGAATGCCTCGAAACAAAAGGTGCTGCGGATCAGGTCCGACCCGACGAGGGTCTCCCCCAAGTCTAGGCCGAACCCGCCGCAGCACCTTCTCCGCAGCACCCGCTCCGCAGCGGCCCGGGCGGCCTCAGCCCTCGAAGCGCTCCCCGGACTCGATCCGCGCGCCGCGCGCCCAGTCCGCGGCCGGCATCGCCTTCTTGCCCTGCGGGCGGACCTCGCCGAGCTCCACCTCGTGGCTGCCGGTGCCGACCCGGACGCTGTTCTTCGCGACCGCCAACTCGCCCGGCGCCAGCGCGGTCTCGCCCGGCAGCAGGCGGACGGGGCCGGTCACCTTGAGCCGCTCGCCGCGGAACGTGGTCCACGCGCCGGGCGCGGGCGCGCAGCCGCGCACCACCCGGTCGACCCGCAGCGCGGGGTGGGTCCACTCGATCCGGGCGTCCTCGACGGTCAGCTTGGGCGCCAGCGACACCCCGGCGAGCGGCTGCGGCTCGGGGCGGGCCTGCCCGTCCTCGATCGCGTCCATGGTGCGCACCAGCAGGTCGGCGCCCGCGTGCGCGAGCCGGCCGAGCAGGTCGCCGCTGGTGTCGGCGGGCTTGACGGTCTCGGTCAGCACGCCGTACACCGGCCCGGAGTCCAGGCCCTCCTCGATCCGGAAGGTGGACGCGCCGGTGACCTCGTCGCCCGCCATCAGCGCGTGCTGGACGGGCGCGGCGCCGCGCCACGCGGGCAGCAGCGAGAAGTGCAGGTTGACCCAGCCGTGCACCGGGATCTCCAGCGCGCCGGGCCGGATCAGCGCGCCGTACGCCACCACGGGGCAGCAGTCGGGGGCGATCTCGGCCAGCCGGGCCATGAACTCCGGCTCGCCGGGGCGGACGGGCTTGAGCACCTCGATGCCCGCCTCCTCGGCGCGCTGCGCGACCGGGCTGGCCACCAGCTTGCGGCCGCGCCCGGCCGGCGCGTCGGGGCGGGTCACCACGGCGACCACCTCGTGCCGGGAGGCCAGCAGGGCGTCCAGGGCGGGAACGGCGACCTCGGGGGTACCGGCGAAGACGAGACGCACGGAGCACGGCCTTTCAGTGGGGCTGGAGCTGACAACTGGTACTGCACTGGAATCGAGCGGTCGGACCATCGGATTGTCGGAAGATGACAGTCGGACGATCACCCGGTCCGACCACCGCACCGTCCGACCATCACCTTTTCCCAAAATGACCAACGGATGATCGGCGAACCCGCCGACCACCCGCCGCACCGGAGCGTCAGCGAATCGGACCGAAGGTCGAATGCGGCGAGATCCGCACCGTCGGCGCGGGGCCGCCGCCCCACTCCGCCTCCCGGATCGCCTTCATCGCGGCCTTCCGGGTCTCCCGGTCCAGCCGGTCGATGAAGATGATCCCGTCCAGGTGGTCGGTCTCGTGCTGGATGCAGCGCGCCAGCAGCTGGGTGCCCTCCACCTCCACCGGCTCCCCGTGCATGTTGACGCCCTTGGCCACCACGCCGTACGCCCGCCTGGTGTCGAACCGCAGGCCGGGCAGCGACAGGCAGCCCTCGGGGCCGTCCTGCTCCTCCTCGGTGAGCGACAGGTCGGGGTTGATCAGGTGGCCCACCACCCCGTCCACGTTGTACGTGAACACCCGCAGCGAGACGCCCAGTTGCGGCGCGGCCAACCCGGCTCCGGGAGCCTCCAGCATGGTGTCGGTGAGGTCCTTCACCAGCTTCCGCAGCTCCTTGTCGAAGACGGTCACCGGCTTCGCGGTCGCCCGCAGCACCGGGTCACCGAAGATCCGGATCGGCTGAACTGCCAAGACTGCGACTCCCTCTGCACCGACGACGACTGACGACGACCACCCGCGACCGCCCACGGGACCGCCCGCGGGACCGGCCCGCCGCAGCACGCCGGACGACACGGAAACGGGCTGCCCCGAGAAGTCTATGCAATCCCCGCGACCGGGCCGGAGCGGCCACTGGCATATCCCGAGTCGTACTCCACGCGTGACCCAACGACCCGACGTGCGTTGGTCAATGCGAATTGACCGGGACGCGCGAGCGCCCCGAGCACGCGACCCGACCGAGAGGTGGCAACGAGGCCATGGCCGAGCAGATCAACCACGACGCCAGGGCCCGGGCGTCCCTGCACCTGCTGGTGCGGGACATCGAGCGGGTCCGCCGCCAGGTCGACGCCCTGCGCACGCTCACCGCCCAACTGGGCAACGTCTACCGCCCCCGCCGCCCCAGCACCTCCGCCGGCTTCGTGGTCTACGGCCGCGCGCCCGCCCCGACCGTCCGCCTCGCCCAGGAGCTGCGCGAGAGCGTCGAGACCCTGGTCGCCGCCGCCGTCGAGTTCGACCGCGCCCTGGGCTTCTCCTGGGACTCGGTCGGCTCCGCGCTCGGCGTCACCAAGCAGGCCGTCCACCGCCGCTACGGCATGCGCCGCCCCACCGGCGAGCTGCTGCCCTCCCCGCGCGAGACCGAGGCCCCCGCGCCCCCGCCCGCCCCCGCGCCCGCCGCGCCGATCGTCCCCGTCGTCGGCCGCCCCCCGATCCCGCAGGCCCGCCAGGCCAGCCCGCTGATGCCCCAGCGCACCCGCTAGTCCCGCCCCGAGCGGTCGGCTCCGCACCGAGGCCCCTCACCGCCCCGGACGGATCCGGCCGCTCGCGCGCTCCCCGGCCCCAAGCAGAATCGATTCCGCACGCCGCCCCCACACCCGTACCCCCGCCCCGCGTACGAGAGGAACCGATCCCATGACCGCGACCGACACCCCGATGAACCTGACCCGCGCCGCGCACGTCGGCATCTCCGTCTCCGACCTGGACGCCGTCCACCGCCGGATGCGGGACGCCGGGTACGACTTCCTCGGCGACGCCTACACCTTCCTCCCGGGCGAGGTCACCCCGGACGCCGCCCTCGGCACCAAGGTCGCCTACTTCAACGACCCGGACGGCACCAACCTGGAGATCATCCAGCCCAAGGGCGGCTTCGCCAACTGAGGCCCCACCCGCCCTCCGCGCCCGACCGCCCGCGCCTCAGCCGATGTCCGTCGGATCGACCCGGATCCGCACCGTCTCCGCCCCCCGCAACGCCAGCCGCGCGATCTGCGCCGCCTTCAGCGCGGACGCCAGCGCGGCCCCCTGCCCCGGCGCGACCCGCACCAGCGCACGCTCCAGCCCGTCCTCCCGCGCCCCCCCGGGCCCGCCCGCCCCCGGGAGACCGCCCCCGCCGCCCCCGCCGCCCCCGAAGACCGGCACCGGCACCGGCCCCAGCACGTCCGCCCCCGCCGGCAGCCGCAGCAGCCCCAGCAGGTCGGCGACCGCCCGCGCCGAGCCGGTGACCGAGGCCATCCGGGAGACCGGCGGGAAGCGCAGTTCCTCCCGCTCGTCGAGTTCCGTCCCGGCGTGCCCGGCCGGGTCCCACCGCACCAGTGCCTGGACGGGCCGGGCCGCCGCCTCCGCGACGACCACGACCGTGCCGCCGTCGCCCGCCGGGCGGACCAGCGCGGCGGCGGTCAGCCAGCGCCGCACGGTCTCCTCGCCGGCCCGCAGGTCGGGCCGGTTGAGCAGGGCCCAGCCGTCCAGCAGCAGCGCGGCCGCGTAGCCGGGGCCGTCGGCGACGGGTTCGGCGCCGGGCGTGGCGAGCACCAGCGCGGGCGTGCCGGGCACGGTCGCGAGCACGGCGTCCCGCCCGGAGGTGCGGACGGGGACGCGCGGGAACGCCTTGCCGAGTTCCTCCGCGGTCCGCCGCACGCCGACGACCGCGGCCCGCAGCCGGAACGAGCCGCACTCGACGCAGTGCCAGTCGTGCTCCTCGGTGCCGCACCAGGCGCAGCGCAGCGCGCTGTCCGCCGCGGGCGACTCCAGCGGGCCGCCGCAGGCCCGGCAGCGGGCGGTCTCCCGGCAGCGCGCGCAGGCCAGCCGGGGCGCGTAGCCCCTGCGCGGGACCTGGATCAGCACCGGGCCGCGGGTGAGCGCCTCCCGGGCGGTCTCCCAGGCGACCGAGGGCAGCCGGGCGGCCTGCGCGGCGCCGTCCCGCGCCTGGTCGTACTCGGTGACGGTGCGCACCCGGGGCGCGGTCAGCCGGACGGTCTCGCGGTCGGCCGCCAGCGGGCGGGCCCAGCCGGAGCGCAGCAGTTGCGCGGCCTCGACCGTCATCGAGACACCGCCCAGCAGCATCGCGGCGCCCTCCTCGGCGGCCCGCAGCAGCGCCACCTCGCGGACGTGCGGGTAGGGGGCGTTGGGGTCGCCGTGGCTGCTGTCGCCGTCCGACCAGACCACCAGCAGGCCGAGGTCGCGGACCGGGGCGAACACCGCCGCCCGGGTGCCGATCGCGGCGCGCACCGAGCCGCGGCTGACCGCGAGCCAGCGCCGGTAGCGCTCCTGCGGGCCCGCCTCGGCGGCCAGCACGGCGTGCCGGCCCTCGCCGAGCAGGTCGCGCAGCGCCGCGTCGACCCGGGCGACGGCCCGCCCGTCGGGCAGCACGACCAGCGCGCCGCGCCCGGCGGCGAGGGCGGCGGCGACGGCCCGGGCGATCTCGGCGGGCCATTCGGGCCCGGGCAGCGCCGTCCAGACCGCGCGCGGCGCGTGCCCGCCGGCCAGCGAGGCGAGGAACTCGGGGCCGTGCGCGTACCGCTGCCAGCTGCCGGGCGCGGGGGCCGGGGGCGGCGGCAGCGGGCGCGGCGAGGGCTCGCTCTCGGCGCCGGCGTGCCGGGGCGGGACGGCGAGTTGCAGCACGTCCGCGAGCGTCCCGGCGTAGCGGTCGGCGACGGCCCGGCAGAGCCGCAGCAGCCGGGAGGTGAGCACCTGTTCGGGGGAGAGCACCCGGGCCAGCGGGGCCAGCGGGCCGGCGTAGTCGGAGTCGTCCCGCCGTTCGACGATGAACCCGTCGTGCAGCGTGCCGCCCTCGCGCCGCCCGTGCGCGCCGACCCGCCCGCCGAACCGCACCCGGACCCGGACGCCCGGGCGGGCGTCGGCGGACATCGCCTCCGGCACCGCGTAGTCGAAGTACTGGTCGAGGCTCAGCACGCCCTTGTCGACCAGCACCCGGGCCACCGGCTGCCGTTCGGCGAGCACGACGCCGCGCGCGGCCCGCGGCTTCGCCCGGCGCACCGTCTCCCGGATGAACGCCAACTGCTCCCCGGTGCCGTCCGCGCTGCTCACGCCCCCCAACCTAGCGGACCCCGCCGACAACCCCGGCGACCCCGGCAGCACGACGGAGCCGTCCGCCGGGGAGGTGACTCCCCGGCGGACGGCTCCCGGAACAGCAGCGGACTCAGCCCGCGACAGCGGCCTTCAGCGCCTCGGCGCGGTCGGTGCGCTCCCAGGTGAAGTCCGGCAGCTCGCGGCCGAAGTGGCCGTACGCGGCGGTCTGGGCGTAGATCGGCCGCAGCAGGTCGAGGTCGCGGATGATCGCGGCCGGGCGGAGGTCGAAGACCCGGGTGACGGCTTCCTGGATCTTCAGGACGGGCGCGGTCTCGGTGCCGAAGGTCTCGACGAACAGGCCGACCGGCTCGGCCTTGCCGATCGCGTACGCGACCTGGACCTCGGCGCGGGTGGCCAGGCCGGCCGCGACGATGTTCTTGGCGACCCAGCGCATCGCGTACGCGGCGGAGCGGTCGACCTTGGACGGGTCCTTGCCGGAGAACGCGCCGCCGCCGTGGCGGGCCATGCCGCCGTAGGTGTCGATGATGATCTTGCGGCCGGTGAGGCCGGCGTCGCCCATCGGGCCGCCGATCTCGAAGCGCCCGGTCGGGTTGACCAGCAGCCGGTAGCCCTCGGTGACCAGCTTGATGCCCTGCTCGGCCAGCGCCTTGAGCTCCGGCTCGACCACGAACTCCCGGATGTCGGGGGTCAGCAGCGAGTCCAGGTCGATGTCCGAGGCGTGCTGCGAGGAGACCACCACGGTGTCCAGCCGCACGGCGCGGTCGCCGTCGTACTCGATGGTGACCTGGGTCTTGCCGTCGGGGCGCAGGTACGGGATGGTCCCGTTCTTGCGGACCTCGGTCAGCCGGCGGGAGAGCCGGTGCGCCAGCGTGATCGGCAGCGGCATCAGCTCGGGGGTGTCGTCGCACGCGTAGCCGAACATCAGGCCCTGGTCGCCCGCGCCCTGCCGGTCCAGCTCGTCGTCGTCGCCCTCGACGCGGTGCTCGTGGGCGGTGTCCACGCCCTGCGCGATGTCCGGGGACTGCGCGCCGATCGAGACCGAGACGCCGCAGGAGGCGCCGTCGAAGCCCTTCTTGGACGAGTCGTAGCCGATCTCCAGGATCTTCTCGCGGACGAGCTGGGCGATCGGCGCGTACGCCTTGGTGGTGACCTCGCCGGCGATGTGCACCAGGCCGGTGGTGATCAGGGTCTCCACGGCGACCCGGGAGGTCGGGTCGTCCTTCAGGAGGGCGTCCAGGATGGTGTCGCTGATCTGGTCAGCGATCTTGTCGGGGTGTCCCTCGGTCACGGACTCCGAGGTGAACAGGCGGCGAGACACAGCGCTCCCTGGGGTTGCAGCGGCTGCTGACTGAATGCGCTCGGAAGTCCCGAGGCATCCGGAAAGACTTGATTCCTGGTGTGGAGTGTAACGGTCGGCTACCGATCGCGGGGGCTCCCCTGCGAGGTCCGTCGTGTCCGCGACGCGAATCACACCGCCCGGATCGCCGCCGCTCAGCGCGGGTGATCACCGGGCGGTCCGCCGCAGGGGGCGCCAACTGGCCGAGTGAGCAGGGCTGTTGTCCCGCTCAGTGCTCCGTCTCGGCGCTGTGGCGGGGCAGTCGGGCGACCACCTGGTCCCAGATCGCGTCCGCCAGGATGTCCTTCGGACCGTCCGCGATGTGGACCTCGGTGCCGTCCGCGCCGAGCAGGACGGCGCTGTTGGTGTCCTGGCCGAACGCCTTGCCGTCGCCGACCTCGTTGACCACCAGCAGGTCACAGCCCTTGCGGGCGAGCTTGGCCCGGCCGTTGGCCAGCACGTCGTCGGTCTCGGCGGCGAAGCCGACCACCAGCTGCCCGTCGTGGGCCCGGTCGGCCGCGACCTCGGCCAGGATGTCGGGGTTGCGGACCAGCGCGATCGGCGCGGGCTCGATCCCGTCGACCTTCTTGATCTTGCCGCTGGCGTACTCGGCGGGGCGGAAGTCGGCGACGGCGGCGGCCATCACCACCGCGTCGGCGTCCTCGGCGGCCCGCAGCACCGCCTCGCGCAGCTGCCGCGCGGTGCCGGCCCGGACGACGTCGACCCCGGCCGGGGCGGGCAGCTCGGTGTTGGCGGCGACCAGGGTGACCCGGGCGCCGCGGGCCGCGGCGGTGGCGGCCAGCGCGTAGCCCTGCTTGCCGGAGGAGCGGTTGCCGAGGAAGCGCACCGGGTCGAGCGGCTCGCGGGTGCCGCCCGCCGAGACCACCACGTGCCGGCCCGCCAGGTCCCGCTCCAGCGCGCCGCGCTGGAGCACCCGGCGGCAGAGCGCGAAGATCTCGCCCGGGTCGGGCAGCCGGCCCTTGCCGGTGTCGACACCGGTGAGCCGGCCCACCGCGGGCTCGATCACGATCGCGCCGCGCCGCCGCAGCGTGGCCACGTTCTCCTGGGTGGCCGGGTGCTCCCACATCTCGGTGTGCATCGCGGGCGCGAACACCACCGGACAGCGCGCCGTCAGCAGCGTGTTGGTCAGCAGGTCGTCCGCCATCCCGTGGGCGGCCTTCGCCAGCAGGTCTGCGGTGGCCGGGGCGACCACCACCAGGTCCGCCTGCTGCCCGATCCGCACGTGCGGGACCTCGTGCACCCGCTCCCAGGTCTCGGTCGCCGCCGGCCGCCCGGAGAGCGCCGCCCAGGTCGCCTCGCCGACGAAGTGCAGCGCCGCCGCGGTCGGCACCACCGTCACCTCGTGCCCGGACTCGCTGAACCTCCGCAGCAGCTCACAGGCTTTGTACGCGGCGATCCCGCCGCTCACCCCGAGGACCACACGGGACGCGTTCATGACGGTCGGCTCTCCTTCACCACGGCGCTTGCGACGGACTCGCGCCCACCTTACGACCCCTCAGCGAGGCGTCGCGACGTGTCACCGGGCACACCGCGCGGGCTCCCGCACCCCCGGATCCCGCGAACGGCGCAGGGCCCGCCCCGGCCGCCCTGCGGCGTCGGAACGGGCCCTGCGGTGGCTCTCGGGGCTCAGACGCCCTCGACCGCCTCGGCGGTGAGCAGGCCGGCGTTGATCTCGCGCAGCGCGATCGACAGCGGCTTCTCGTGCACGTGGGTGTCGACCAGCGGGCCGACGTACTCCAGCAGGCCCTCGCCCAGCTGCGAGTAGTACGCGTTGATCTGGCGGGCGCGCTTGGCCGCGTAGATCACCAGGCTGTACTTGGAGTCGGTGGCCTCGAGCAGCTCGTCGATCGGCGGGTTGATGATGCCCTCGGGCGCGGTCATCGAAGAGGACACGCTGAACCTTCCGAAGTGGTTTTGTCAGGACCTGTGTCGCAGGACCCAGATCCCGGACCGGCTGGGTGCAGCCGATCAGGTCAGGCTACACCGAGCAAGGCTAGCAGTTCGGCCGCCACCTGCTCGACGGAGGTGTTGACCAGCGTCGTGTCGAACTCCGCCTCGGCCGCCAGCTCGACCTTCGCCGCCGCCAGCCGCTCGTCGATGACGTCCTGCGACTCGGTGCCCCGGCCGGTGAGCCGGCGCACCAGCTCCTCCCAGCTCGGCGGTGCCAGGAAGACCAGCTGGGCCTCCGGCATCGACTCCTTGACCTGCCGGGCGCCCTGGAGGTCGATCTCCAGCAGCACCGGCTCGCCCTTGTCGAGCTTGTCCAGCACCGCCTGCCGCGGCGTGCCGTACCGGTTCCCGGCGAAGACCGCCCACTCCAGCAGCTCGCCGTTGGCCACCAGCTTGTCGAACTGCTCGTGGTCGACGAAGTGGTACTGCACACCGTCGCGCTCACCGGGGCGCGGGTGCCGGGTCGTCGCCGACACCGACAGCCAGACCTCGGGGAACTGCTTCCTCATATGAGCGACGACCGTGCTCTTGCCGACCCCGGAGGGGCCGGAGAGCACGGTCAGCCGCGGACGCTCACTCATGTACCGATTATCCCGGATCGCGGACGTTCCGCTGACACCGGCCTCCGTTCAGGAGGCGGCGCCGCCGAACTCCCGCTCCAGGGAAGCGATCTGGTTCGTACCGAGGCCGCGCACGCGACGGCTCTCGGAGATGCCCAGGCGCTCCATGATCTGCTTGGCGCGCACCTTGCCGACGCCCGGCAGGGACTCCAGCAGAGCGGAGACCTTCATCTTGCCGATGACCTCGTCATCGGACTTGCCGGCCTTGATGACGTCGTGCAGCGAGGCGCCCGAGTGCTTCAGCCGGTTCTTGACGTCAGCGCGCTTCCGGCGAGCCTCGGCGGCCTTGGCGAGCGCGGCGGTGCGCTGTTCGGGAGTAAGGGGCGGAAGAGCCACGCCGTTCACCTCAGGTGTGGATGGAAGGGATGAGCCATGACTGGGTGGTGCCCGGACGCCACAGGCTCTGACCTGCGGAGGTGGCCGTGACCACCGCCAACTGGCGTCCTACCGCCGGACACTACCCAACTTGGGCCGCCGCGTCAGGAAAAGAACACGAAAAGTCCAGGTCAGCCGGTGCCGAGCTGGGAGTTTTCCGGTCAAATCAACCGAGTTGGCAACCCCGTACCCATCAGTTTGTGACGGCCCTCACATCGTCGACGAACACCTGCGCGGCCTGCCGGAGGGCCTGCACCGACGGCCCGTGCTTGAGCACGTCACGGCTCACCGAGGGGACGACGTTGCGGACTTGGTCGCCGAAGACGCGCGGCAGGTCGGCCGCGGTGGCACCCTGCGCGCCCACTCCGGGCGCCAGCAGCGGGCCGTTGATCGCCAGGTCGACGCCCGCGTCGGCGAGCGTCGCGCCGACCACCGCGCCGAACGACCCGAGCGGCTCGGCGCCCGCGTTCTCCGCCGCCAGCCGCCGCAGCACCGCCTGCGCGACGCTCTGCCCGTCCGCGCCGACCGCGCGCTGCACCTCGTGCCCCTCCGGGTTCGAGGTCAGCGCCAGCGCGAACAGGCCGCAGCCGTTGGCGTGCGCCAGGTCGACGGCCGGCTGCAGCGAGCCGAAGCCCAGGTACGGGCTGACGGTCAGCGCGTCCGAGAACAGCGGGCTGTCCGGCGCCAGGAAGGTCTCCGCGTACGCGGCCATGGTCGAGCCGATGTCGCCGCGCTTGGCGTCCATCAGCACCAGCGCCCCGGCCTCCCGGGCCTCCGCCACCGAGCGCTCCAGCACCGCGATGCCGCGGCTGCCGAAGCGCTCGAAGAACGCGGCCTGCGGCTTCAGCACGGCGACCCGGTCGGCCAGCGCCTCGACCACCGTGCGGGAGAACGTCTCCAGGCCGGCCAGGTCGTCGTTCAGGCCCCACGCGGTGAGCAGCGAGCCGTGCGGGTCGATGCCGACGCAGAGCTGGCCCCGGGTGTCGAGGGCGGTGCGCAGGCGGGTGCCGAAGGGGGTGGTGTCAGTCATCTGCCGTCTTCCGTCGTGTTCGTCGTGTTCCTCGTCGGCGGGGCGCCCCGCCGGGCGTCCGGGGCCTAGCGGTTGCCCTTGCCCACCGCTTCGCCGATGTTCGCGTACCCGGCCGCGCGCAGCCGGGCCGACAGGCCCTTGTGCACCTTGCGCATCCAGAACGGCCCCTCGTAGATGAACGCGGAGTAGCCCTGGACGAGGTCGGCGCCGGCCAGGATCCGCTGCCAGGCGTCCTCGGCGGTCTCGATGCCGCCGACCGAGATGATGGCGAGCCGGCCGTCGGTGCGCTTGCGCAGCCGTTCGAGGACCTCCAGCGCGCGGGCCTTGAGCGGGGCGCCGGAGAGGCCGCCCATGCCGATCTCCTCGATCCGGGCGGCGGGGGTGCGCAGCCCGTCCCGGCCGATGGTGGTGTTGGTGGCGATGATGCCGTCGAGGCCGAGGTGGAGGGCCATGTCGGCGATCTCGTCGATGTCCTCGTCGGCGAGGTCGGGGGCGATCTTGACCAGCAGCGGGACGTGGTGGTTGGTGACCTCGTCGGCGGCCTTGCGGACGTCCCAGAGCAGCGGGCCGAGCACCTGGACGGCCTGCAGGTTGCGCAGTCCGGGGGTGTTCGGCGAGGAGACGTTGACGACCAGGTAGTCGGCGTACGGCGCGAGCGCCTTCGCGCTCTTCAGGTAGTCGGCGGTCGCCTCGTCCTCCGGGACGACCTTGGTCTTGCCGATGTTGACGCCGATCACCGGGGTGCTGGTGGTGTGCGGGCGGGTGGAGAGGCGGGTGGCGACCCGGGCGGCGCCCTGGTTGTTGAAGCCCATCCGGTTGATCAGGGCGCGGTCCTCGACCAGGCGGAACAGCCGGGGGGCGGGGTTGCCGGGCTGCGGTTCGCCGGTGACGGTGCCGATCTCGACGAAGTCGAAGCCGAGCATGGAGAGGCCGTCGATCCCGATGCCGTTCTTGTCGAAGCCCGCGCCGAGGCCGAACGGCCCGGGCAGGTCGAGGCCGAGCGCGGCGGTGCGCAGCCGGGGGTCGCGGGGGGCGAGCAGGGCCCGCACCAGGGAGCGCAGGCCGGGCACCGAGTGGGCCAGCCGGATCCAGAAGAACGCCAGGTGGTGGGCCTTCTCCGGGTCCATCTTCTTGAAGACCAGGTTGAACAGGAGCTTGTACATCGCGGGGTGAACCTCCGAGAGCCGAGCCGAGCCGGGACATGGACGTGGGGGGCAGCCGGTGACCGGACCGGCGTGCCCCCCACGGTTTCGACCTGGTCCTGTCCGGTCGATCTTGTCGGATCAGCGCGCGGCGTCGGGCGCCCGGCTGGGAGTGCCGGCCCCACGCCCTCGTACTGGATGTACTTGGGTGTGGGGCCGGTGCTTCCAGCCGGGATGATCCGGCGTCGCGCGCCCGGCAAGATCGACCGGACAGGGCCTAGTTGCGGCCGGAGTTGATCAGCGCCGCGTGCTCCTGCAGCGACATCACGCCGACGTCGCCGCGCCGCAGCTCGGCGATGCCCTGCACGGCCGCGCCCATCGCCTGGACGGTGGTCAGGCAGGGGACGCCCCGGGAGACCGCGGCGGTGCGGATCTCGTAGCCGTCGAGGCGGCCGCCGGTGCCGTACGGGGTGTTGATGATCAGGTCGACCCCGCCCTCGTGGATGAGCTGGACGATGGTCTTCTCGCCGTCCGGGCCCTCGCCGTCGGAGTGCTTGCGCACCACGGTGGCGGGGATGCCGCCGCGCTGCAGCACCTCGGCGGTGCCGGTGGTGGCGAGCAGTTCGAAGCCGAGCTCGACCAGCGCGCGGGCCGGGAAGACCAGGTTGCGCTTGTCGCGGTTGGCGACCGAGACGAACACCTTGCCCTTGGTGGGCAGGGCGCCGTACGCGCCGGTCTGGGACTTGGCGTAGGCGGTGCCGAAGACCCGGTCGATGCCCATGACCTCGCCGGTGGAGCGCATCTCCGGGCCGAGCACGGTGTCGACGCCGCGGCCGTGCACGTCGCGGAAGCGCGACCACGGCATCACGGCCTCCTTGACGGAGATCGGCGCGTCGGCGGGCAGGGTGCCGCCGTCGCCCTCGCGCGGCAGCAGGCCCTCGGCGCGCAGTTCGGCGATGGTGGCGCCGAGCGAGATCCGGGCGGCGGCCTTGGCCAGCGGGACGGCGGTGGCCTTGGAGGTGAACGGCACGGTGCGGGAGGCGCGCGGGTTGGCCTCCAGCACGTACAGGATGTCGCCGGACAGCGCGAACTGGATGTTGATCAGGCCGCGCACGCCGACGCCCTTGGCGATGCCCTCGGTGGCCGAGCGCAGCCGCTTGATGTCGTACCCGCCGAGGGTGATCGGGGGCAGCGCGCAGGCGGAGTCACCGGAGTGGATGCCGGCTTCCTCGATGTGCTCCATGACGCCGCCGAGGTACAGCTCCTCGCCGTCGTAGAGGGCGTCGACGTCGATCTCGACGGCGTCGTCGAGGAAGCGGTCGATCAGCACGGGGTGCTCGGAGATCAGGCCGGCGTGCCGCTCCAGATAGGAGGCGAGCGAGGGCTCGTCGTAGACGATCTCCATGCCGCGGCCGCCGAGCACGTAGGACGGGCGGGCCAGCACGGGGTAGCCGATCTCGTCGGCGATCGCCTTGGCCTCCTCGAAGGAGAACGCGGTGCCGTGCTTGGGCGCGGGCAGGCCGGCGTCGCGCAGGACGCGGCCGAACGCGCCGCGCTCCTCGGCGAGGTGGATCGCCTCGGGCGAGGTGCCGACGACCGGCACGCCGTTGTCCTTGAGCGCCTGGGCCAGGCCGAGCGGGGTCTGGCCGCCGAGCTGGACGATGACGCCGGCCAGCGGTCCGGCCTGCTGCTCGGCGTGGACGATCTCCAGCACGTCCTCCAGGGTGAGCGGCTCGAAGTAGAGCCGGTCGGAGGTGTCGTAGTCGGTGGAGACGGTCTCCGGGTTGCAGTTGACCATGACGGTCTCGTACCCGGCGTCGGCGAGCGCGAAGGAGGCGTGCACGCAGGAGTAGTCGAACTCGATGCCCTGGCCGATCCGGTTCGGGCCGGAGCCCAGGATGATCACGGCGGGCTTGGTGCGCGGGGCGACCTCGCTCTCCTCGTCGTAGGACGAGTAGAAGTACGGGGTCTTGGCGGCGAACTCGGCGGCGCAGGTGTCGACGGTCTTGAACACCGGGCGGATGCCGAGCGCGTGCCGGACCTCGCGGACCACGTCGGCCTTCAGGCCGCGGATCTCGCCGATCTGCTGGTCGGAGAAGCCGTGCCGCTTGGCGTGGCGCAGCAGCTCGGGGTCGAGCTTGTCGCCCTCGGCGAGCTCGACGGCGATCTCGTTGATCAGGAAGAGCTGGTCGACGAACCACGGGTCGATCCGGGTCGCGTCGAACACCTCCTCGGGGGTGGCGCCGGCCCGGATCGCCTGCATGACGGTGTTGATCCGGCCGTCGGTCGGGACGACGGCCTTGGCCAGCAGCTCGGCCTTCTCGCCCGGGTCGCCGACCCAGGTGAACTGCGAGCCCTTCTTCTCCAGCGAGCGCAGCGCCTTGTTCAGCGCCTCGGGGAAGTTGCGGCCCATCGCCATGGCCTCGCCGACCGACTTCATGGTGGTGGTCAGCGTGGCGTCGGCGGACGGGAACTTCTCGAACGCGAAGCGCGGCACCTTGACGACGACGTAGTCGAGGGTCGGCTCGAAGGAGGCCGGGGTCTGCTCGGTGATGTCGTTGGGGATCTCGTCCAGCGTGTAGCCGACGGCGAGCTTCGCGGCGATCTTGGCGATCGGGAAGCCGGTCGCCTTGGAGGCCAGCGCGGAGGAGCGCGAGACGCGCGGGTTCATCTCGATGACGATGACCCGGCCGTCGACCGGGTCGACCGCGAACTGGATGTTGCAGCCGCCGGTGTCGACGCCGACCTCGCGGATCACGGCGATGCCGATGTCGCGCAGGATCTGGTACTCGCGGTCGGTGAGGGTCATCGCCGGGGCGACGGTGATCGAGTCACCGGTGTGCACGCCCATCGGGTCGAAGTTCTCGATGGAGCAGACCACCACGACGTTGTCGTTCTTGTCGCGCATCAGCTCCAGCTCGTACTCCTTCCAGCCGAGGATGGACTCCTCCAGGAGCACCTCGGTGGTCGGCGAGAGGGCCAGGCCCTGGCCGGCGATCCGGCGCAGGTCCTCCTCGTCGTGGGCGAAGCCGGAGCCGGCGCCGCCCATGGTGAAGGACGGGCGCACGACGACGGGGTAGCCGCCGAGGGTCTCCACACCGGCCAGCACGTCGTCCATCGAGTGGCAGATCACCGAGCGGGCGGACTCGCCGTGGCCGATCTTGGCGTTGACGGCCTCGACGACGCCCTTGAAGAGCTCGCGGTCCTCGCCCTTGTTGATCGCCTCGACGTCGGCGCCGATCAGCTCGACGTCGTACTTCTCCAGCGTGCCGGCCTTGTGCAGCGAGATCGCGGTGTTCAGCGCGGTCTGGCCGCCGAGGGTCGGCAGCAGCGCGTCGGGGCGCTCCTTGGCGATGATCTTCTCGACGAACTCGGGGGTGATCGGCTCGACGTAGGTGGCGTCGGCGATCTCCGGGTCGGTCATGATGGTCGCCGGGTTGGAGTTGACCAGGATGACCCGCAGGCCCTCGGCCTTGAGCACCCGGCAGGCCTGCGTGCCCGAGTAGTCGAACTCCGCCGCCTGGCCGATGACGATCGGGCCGGAGCCGATGACCAGAACGGACTTGATGTCGGTGCGCTTAGGCACGCTGGCCCTCCATAAGGCTCACGAAGCGGTCGAAGAGGTAGGCGGCGTCGTGCGGGCCGGCTGCCGCTTCGGGGTGGTACTGCACGCTGAAGGCGGGGATGTCGAGCGCCTGGAGGCCCTCGACCACGTCGTCGTTGAGGCAGACGTGGGAGACCTCGACCCGCCCGAAGGGGGTGTCGCTCACCTTGTCCAGCGGCGCGTTCACGGCGAAGCCGTGGTTGTGGGCGGTCACCTCGACCTTGCCGGTGGTGCGGTCCTGCACCGGCTGGTTGATGCCGCGGTGGCCGTACTTGAGCTTGTAGGTGCCGAAGCCGAGGGCCCGGCCGAGGATCTGGTTGCCGAAGCAGATGCCGAAGAACGGGGTCTTCTTGGCCAGCACCCCGCGCAGCACCTCGACCTGGTGGTCGGCGGTGGCCGGGTCGCCGGGGCCGTTGGAGAAGAACACGCCGTCGGGCTGGACGGCGTAGACGTCCTCGACGGTGGAGTTCGCGGGCAGCACGTGCACCTCGATGCCGCGCTCGGCCATCCGCTGCGGGGTCATGCCCTTGATGCCCAGGTCGACGGCGGCGACGGTGAACTTCTTCTCGCCGATCGCGGGGACGACGTAGGTCTCCTTGGTGGCGACCTCGGCGCACAGGTCGGCGCCCTTCATCTCCGGGGCCTGCTGCACCTTGGCCAGCAGCTCGGCCTGCTCGGCGAGCGCCGGGCCGGAGAAGATGCCGACCCGCATCGCGCCGCGCTCGCGCAGGTGGCGGGTGAGCGCGCGGGTGTCGATGCCGCTGATGCCGACGACGCCCTGGCGCTCCAGCTCCTCGTCCAGCGAGCGCTTCGCCCGCCAGTTGGAGGCGACCCGGGAGGGGTCGCGGACGACGTAGCCGGACACCCAGATCTGCTGCGACTCGTCGTCCTCGTCGTTCCAGCCGGTGTTGCCGATCTGCGGGGCGGTCATCACGACCACCTGGCGGTGGTAGGACGGGTCGGTCAGGGTCTCCTGGTAGCCGGACATGCCGGTGTTGAAGACCGCCTCGCCGAAGGTCTCGCCGACCGCGCCGTAGGCCTGGCCGCGGAAGGTCCGGCCGTCCTCCAGGACGAGCACGGCAGGCACGCGCCTGGTGCGCTGCGTGGTGGGGGCAGGTGCGGTCATGTGGCGGCCTCTTCCGTCTTCATCATCGTCTTCGTACGTGTCACTAGTGCCTCGACGGCCTCGACCCAGTCGTCGTGCCCGGCGGCGGCGTCCAGGCGGAAGCCGCTCTCCAGCGCGCGGCCGTCCAGCGTCCAGCCGACCACCAGCAGGCCGCTGGGCACGACCTTGCCGGCGATGCCGGAGTCGGTGCGGGCGCCGGTGAGCGCCGCGGCCGGGATCCACAGGTCGTCCTCGCCGGGGCGGCGGGCCAGCAGGCCCCGCTCGGTGAGGGTCAGTTCGGCGAGGCTGCGGGTGCCCAGGCCGTGCGCGACGACCCGGTCCAGCCAGTTCCCGGCGGTGGTGGAGCCGTGGTAGCGGCCGGGCGCCGTCAGCAGCGCCGGGCCGGTCTCGGCCGGCGCCGCGGGCGGTTCGGGCAGGTCGGACTGGAGCGTGCGCCGCCAGTTCCAGCCCTGCCGCATCAGCCAGTACACCAGCGCGATCACGACCAGCAGGCCGACCGTCGCGCCGATGTAGCCGGGCCAGTCGGTGACCTGGCCCTTCTCGGTGGCGAGCGGCATCAGCGCTCGACCAGCTCTCCGGCGAGCACCGTGGCCTCGCCGCGCAGGAAGGTCGCGTGCACCCGTCCGGGCAGGTCCATCCCCTTGTACGGGCTGTTGCGGGAGCGGGTCGCGAAGGTGTCGGGGTTCACGACTCCACGGTACGCGGGATCGAACAGCACCAGGTTGGCGGGCTCGCCGACCGAGATCGGCCGTCCGTGCCCGGCGAGCCGGCCGATCCGGGCCGGGCGGTGCGACATCCGGTCCGCGACGCCCTCCCAGTTCAGCAGGCCGGTGTCGACCATGGTCTGCTGGACGACCGACAGCGCGGTCTCCAGGCCGACCATGCCCATCGCGGCGACCGCCCAGGCGCAGTCCTTGTCGGCCTCGGGGTGCGGGGCGTGGTCGGTGGCGACGGCGTCGATGGTGCCGTCGGCCAGCGCCCGGCGCAGCGCCTCGACGTCCTCGGCGGTGCGCAGCGGGGGGTTGACCTTGTAGACCGCGTCGTCGGTGCGGACCAGCTCGTCGGTGAGCAGCAGGTGGTGCGGGGTGACCTCGGCGGTGACGTCCCAGCCCTTGCTCTTGGCCCAGCGGACGATCTCGACCGAGCCGGCGGTGGAGAGGTGGCAGATGTGCACCCGGGCGCCGGCGTGCGAGGCGAGCAGCACGTCCCGGGCGATGATCGACTCCTCGGCGACGGCGGGCCAGCCCGCCAGGCCGAGCTCGCCGGAGACCGCGCCCTCGTTCATCTGGGCGCCGGCGGTCAGCCGGGGCTCCTGGGCGTGCTGGGCGACGACGCCGTCGAAGGTCTTCACCCACTCCAGCGCGCGGCGCATCAGCACCGGGTCGTCGACGCACTTGCCGTCGTCGGAGAAGACCCGGACGCCGGCGGCGGAGTCGTGCATCGCGCCGAGCTCGGCGAGTTCCTTGCCCTCCAGGCCGACGGTGACGGCGCCGACCGGCCGCACGTCGCAGTAGCCGGACTCGCGGCCCAGCCGCCAGACCCGCTCGACCACGTCGGCGCTGTCGGCGACCGGGAAGGTGTTGGCCATCGCGTGCACGGCGGTGTAGCCGCCCATCGCGGCGGCCCGGGTGCCGGTGAGGACGGTCTCGGCGTCCTCCCGGCCGGGCTCGCGCAGGTGGGTGTGCAGGTCGACCAAGCCGGGCAGGGCGACCAGGCCGTGCGCGTCGATGTCGATGTCGGCCTGGACGTCCAGGTTCTCGCCGATCGCGGCGAAGGCGCCGTCGACGATGTGGATGTCCTGGGGGGCGCCGCCGAGGAGCTGGGCGTTGCGGATCAGGTAGGTGGTCACTGGGCGGCCTCCTGGGCTTCGGTGGAGACGGGGTGGCACTTCACGCGGCTCTACTCCGGGAGTTCGGGGTCGGCGGCCAGGGCCTGGGAGGACCGGGCGGCGTAGTCGCGGTCTCCCAGCAGGACGGCGTCCAGCCCGTCCTGTTCGACCAGCCTGACCTGGACGGCCTCGCGCAGCGAGGTGGGCAGGTTCTTGCCCACGTAGTCGGCGCGGATCGGCAGCTCCCGGTGGCCGCGGTCGACCAGCACGGCGAGCCGGACGGCCCGCGGGCGGCCGATGTCGCTGAGCGCGTCCAGCGCGGCCCGGATGGTCCGGCCGGAGAACAGCACGTCGTCGACCAGGACGACCAGCTTGCCGTCGATGCCCCCGGCGGGGACCTCGGTGTGCTCCAGGGCCCTGGCCGGCTTCAGCCGCAGGTCGTCCCGGTACATGGTGATGTCGAGCGTCCCGAACGGGATGTCCCAGCCGGTGATCTGCGACAGCCGTGCCTGCAGCCGGCGGGCCAGGTGGACGCCGCGGGTGTGGATGCCGAGCAGCACCACGTCCTCCGCGCCCTTGGCGCGTTCCACGATCTCGTGGGCGATCCGGGTGATGACCCGGGCGATGTCGGTGGCGTCCAGCACCTGGTGCGGGGCGCGCGGGTTCGAACTGGGTGTGGTCATGCCGAAGCAGACCTCCTTCCCCGCCTCACGGGACGGGCCTTAAAGGATGTCTGGAGAATTTCCCGACCGGAGCCGGGGCCCGACCGCGGTCGAGGCATCGCCCATGGTAGCAGTGTGCTGATCGCGGCCCGCCCGGAGCCCGTTCGCACGAGTGCCCCATTCGGCTTGACGCGCAACCCTCACTCTACGTAACCTCACAGTGAGTTACGAAGGTGCTCCGCAGAGACCCTTCGGTGACTCACTTTTCAGCGCACGCGAAGCAATCACGCGAAGCAATCTCGTCCGGGGAGATCCATTGTCCAGCGACTACGCGAAGCAGCTCGGAGCCAAGCTCCGGGCGATCCGCACTCAGCAGGGGCTCTCCCTGCACGGCGTCGAGGAGAAGTCCCAGGGTCGCTGGAAGGCTGTGGTCGTCGGCTCCTACGAGCGCGGCGACCGCGCGGTCACCGTGCAGCGCCTGGCCGAGCTGGCCGAGTTCTACGGCGTCCCGGTGCAGGAGCTGCTGCCCGGCGGCACCCCGGGCGGCGCCGCCGAGCCGCCGCCGCGCCTGGTCCTCGACCTGGAGCGGCTGACCCAGGTCCCGTCCGAGAAGGCCGGCCCGCTGCAGCGCTACGCCGCGACCATCCAGTCGCAGCGCGGCGACTACAACGGCAAGGTGCTCTCGATCCGCCAGGACGACCTGCGCACGCTGGCCGTCATCTACGACCAGTCCCCCTCGATCCTCACCGAGCAGCTGATCAGCTGGGGCGTGCTGAACCCGGACGCGCGCCGCGCCGTCCGCGAGGAGGACGCGGGCTGACCTCCGGTCGGCTCCCCCGTTTGAAGAAACGTCACAGCGGGGCGGGAGAACGGCACCAGCCGTTCTCCCGCCCCGCTGTCGCCGTCCCCGGACCCGCCCCGGAGCGGGCTCAGACCACCGTGCCGAGGCTGAAGCCGGGCTCCGCCGCGACGCCCTGCACCGCCAGCCCGGCCGGCGACCACTCGTAGCCGGTGCTCCGCCAGGCCCAGGCCACCTCCCGGTACTCGCCGCACAGCGCGCCGGAGCCCTGCGTCCCGTGCAGCACGGCCGCGCCCGGCAGCTCGCGGTACAGGCCGGCGCAGAGCACCGCGGTGACCAGTTCGAGGTCCTCGTCGTTGATCCGGACCGCGCCGTCCTCCCAGTGCAGCACCCGGACCCGCGCCTCCAGCGGCCCGCCCGGCGCGTCCACCACCACCCGGAACTCGTACGCCCCGCAGCCCGCGCCGACCAGCACCCGGCGGAACACCTCGGACGCCTGCTGGTACGTCCAGCGCGCCCGCGGGTCGGCGGCGGCCGGCCCGGCACCGCGCAGCGCCCCGTCCATCAGCAGGTCCGCGTGGCCGAGCGCGAGGCCGCCCTCCCGGGCCCGGACCAGCCGGGGCAGGAAGTCGGCGAGGTCCTCGCCGCGGTAGGTGACCAGCTGGGTCTGCAGCGGCGGGTTGACCAGGTAGCCGTCCCGGGCGGCCTGCTCGCGCACGTCCAGCCCGTGCAGCAGGCAGTAGTCCGCGAAGTCCTCCGGGTGGAACATCCGGGCCCGGACCACCCCGTACTCCTCGACCGCCTCGGCCAGCAGCTCGCCCGCCTCGCGCAGGTAGCCGGGGTAGTCCGGCGCGTCCGTCACCTGCCAGCCGCGGACCCGCTCGAAGTCCGCCTCGCTGGTCAGGATCCCGGTCACGAAGGCCTCCTCGCCCCGACGCGAGGGCTCTGCACTGCAACGGCGCGGCCGGCGGCTGTTCCTGGACATCGGTGGCTCCCGGGGTATCTCGGTCGAGCAACTGCTGACCCAGTCCTCCCCGCCCACACCCGTCCCACACACACGGCCTGTCACAACTCTGCAACCGGCCGTCAGCACGGGTGTGCTAGGCGCGCGGCACCATGGCCAACTGCCGGGACTGGGCGACCAGTCGGCCGTTCTCGTCCCAGATCTCGCAGTCCTCCTCGAAGTAGCCGCCGGCCACGTTCCGGGTCGCGTGCGAGACCCGCAGCCAGCCGTCGGCGGGCAGGGCGCGGAGGTGGACGGTCAGTTCGATGGTGGGGGCCCAGCCGGGGCGGCCCAGGTCGAAGGTGACCGGGGGGAGGGCGTCGGCGGTGAGCAGCAGCGAGAGCGGGTCGGCGGGGCGGCCGTCGGCGAGCCGGAACCAGCCCTGGATCCGGCCCTCCTTGGACGGCCGGCCGAGCGCCCAGCCGATCGTGGCCGGGTCGAGCCGCAGGTCGAGGCGCTCCAACAGGGCGGCCTGGCTGAGGAGTTCGCGCGGGGCGTGCTCGACGCCGACGCACTGCTCGGGGGCCGGCAGGGCGGGCGGGAGCGCGGTGGTGGCGACCTCGCCGTCCAGGCCGGCCAGGTCGGTGAAGGCGGCGGTGACCCGCAGCCGCTCGGTGCCGCCCTGGGAGAGCACCGCGCTGCCGGTGGCGAGGCTGCGGCCGCGCCGGACGATCTCGGTGCGGACGGTGGCCGGGCCGGGGCGGGAGGCCGATATGTAGGTGCCGCTGACGGTCAGCGGGTGCGGGTGGCCGGGGCCGGCCTCCAGGGCGAGGGCGCGTGCGGCGAAGGCGAGCAGCAGGCCGCCGTTGACGCCGCCGCCGATCTGCCAGCCGTCGCCGAGTTCGCCGTCGTAGCGCCCGGCCTCCTCGGGGTGCGGGGTGAGCGCGACGGCCCGGTCGAACTCGAAGGCGGGGGTGGCGGGGGTGGTCTCGGGCATGGCTCCGCGGCCCTTCTGCGCAGGTGACAAGCTGTGGACAGGACGAGGCAAGACATTACCTGTCGGTAGCTTACGCGCGGAGGCCGCCGGACCGACAGGTCCGGCGGCCTCCGAGGGGCGTGCGGGCTCAGCGCCGGATGCTCGGCTTGAGCTCCATGAAGCGGGCGAGCAGGCCGTTCACGAAGGCCGGCGACTCGTCGGTGGAGAACTCCTTGGCGATCTCCACCGCCTCGTCCAGCACCACCGCGTCGGGCGTCCCGTCCTCCCAGATCAGCTCGTACGCGCCGAGCCGGATCACGTTGCGGTCCGCGATCGGCATCCGGTCGATCGTCCAGCCCACCGCGTAGGTGGAGATCAGGTCGTCGATGGTCCGCGCGTGCTGCGCGTACCCCTCGACCAGCTGCATCGTGTACTCCGCGACCTGCGGGATGCCCTCGTCGGGACGGGGGTCGCGGGCCCGCGCGATCCAGTCGGCGAGCACCCGTTCGGGGGACACACCGCGGTGGTCCGCCTCGAACAGGATCTGGAAGGCCCGGGTGCGGGCCTTGCTACGAGCAGTTGCCACGGTTACTTGACCCGGCCGAGGTAGCTGCCGTCGCGGGTGTCGACCTTGACCTTCTCGCCGGTGGTGACGAACAGCGGCACCTGGATCTCGGCGCCGGTCTCCAGGGTGGCGGGCTTGGTGCCGCCGGTGGAGCGGTCGCCCTGCAGGCCCGGCTCGGTCTCGGCGATGACCAGCTCGACCGCGGCGGGGAGCTCGATGTACAGCGGGACGCCCTCGTTCTGCGCGACCAGGGCCTCGAAGCCCTCCAGCAGGTAGTTGGCGGCGTCGCCGACGGTGGCGGCCTCGACCGGGACCTGGTCGTAGGTGTCGAGGTCCATGAAGATGAAGGTGTCGCCGTCACGGTACGAGTACTGCATGGTCCGCTTGTCGACGTTGGCGGTCTCGACCTTGATGCCCGCGTTGAAGGTCTTCTCGACGACCTTGCCGGACAGGACCTCCTTCAGCTTGGTGCGCACGAAGGCCGGGCCCTTGCCGGGCTTGACGTGCTGGAACTCGACGACGGTCCAGAGCTTGCCGCCGTCCAGCTTGAGGACCATGCCGTTCTTGAGATCGTTCGTGGTAGCCACGGGCGCACTTACTCCTGATATGTCCGCTGTCAAGGAACACCAAGCCGCGCGCCGCCGGGACCGCTTCCGGTCACAGCGCGAGGAGCTCCTTGGTGGTGATGGTGAGCAGCTCGGGCCCGCCCTCCTCGGGAGGCCGCACCACGAGCGTGTCCTCGATCCGGACACCGCCCCGACCGGGGAGATGGACCCCCGGACCGACGGTGACCGGCACGCGGTTGTCCAGTTTACCCATGTCGGCGGGCCCCAGGCGCGGAGCCTCCCGGATCTCCAGACCGATGCCGTGTCCCAGCGCGTGGACGGACCGCTCGGGGTGGCCCGCGGCCTGGAGGATCGAACGTGCCGCGTCGTCCGGGACGTGCTGCTCGACGCCCGGCCCGAGGGCCTCCCGGCCGGCCCGCTGGGCGCGGAAGACCAGCCGGTGCAGCTCGACCTGCCAGGCGGCGGGGGCGGCGCCGATCACGAAGGTGCGGGCGGTGGAGATGCCGTAGCCGCGGTAGCGGGCGCCGAGCGCGACGGTCAGGAAGTCGCCCTCCTCGACCCGGCGGTCGGTGGGCTGGTGCCGCTCCAGGCCGGAGTGGCTGCCGGTGCCGACCGAGACCGGGAAGGCGGCCCGGTCGGCACCGTGGTCGATCATCCGGCGCTCCAGCTCCATCGCCAGGTGCCGCTCGGTGCGGCCGACCAGGATCGATTCGAGCAGCTCGCCGAGGGCCTGGTCGGCGATCTCGGCGGCGATCCGCAGGTCGGCGAGCTCGTACTCGTCCTTGACCACCCGCAGCCGTTCCACCGCCCGGTCCAGGTCGAGCAGCCGGGTCGCCCCCAGCAGCCGGGCGACGGCGCGGTGCCGGTCCACGGTCAGGTCGTGCTCCTCGACCGCGAGGTCGCGCACCCGCAGCCGGGCGGCGGCCTCGGCGGCGGCGAACGCGGCGTCGCCCTCGGCGGGCACCGGCAGCCGGGTGACCTCGGGGTCGCCGGGCCGCTCGCCGCCCTCGCCGGGCTCGGCGTCCTCGGGCACCGCGAGCACCGCCCGCTCCCGGGTCAGCAGCAGCGCGGCGCCCAGCGGGGGGCAGCCGGTCAGGTAGCGGACGTTGGCCGCGCGCGTGATCAGCGCGGCGTCGGCTCCGGAGGCGCTGCAGTACTCGCGGAGGCGTTCGCGTCGGGCGGCGTGCGCGTCGGACATGGTCCGAGCGTACGAACGGGTCCGCCGGGGCGCCTGTCGGGACCGGCCGTAGGGGGCGGGGCGCGGCCGGGCACGGGGAACGGGGGCGCGGGAAACGGGGGCGCGGGCGGGAATGCGGGCGGGGGGCGTCGCGTTGTGACCTGATGAAAACGGCAATCGTTGCCGGGAGAGGAAGGACGAGACGATGGCACGCAGCGAACTGCGACCGGTGGTCACGCTCCGGTCCACGGCGGGCACCGGCTTCACGTACGTGACCCGGAAGAACCGCCGCAACGACCCCGACCGGATGGCCCTGCGGAAGTTCGACCCGGTGGCGGGCCGCCACGTGGAGTTCCGCGAGGCCCGCTGACCGCGGCGCCCGCACCGCACCCGTCCGATCGATCACGCACCCGTGCGCGCACCCGCGCACGCAGCCGGCGAGGAGGAACAGTCATGCAGCAGGGAATCCACCCCGAGTACCGTCCGGTGGTCTTCCGGGACAAGACCGGGGGCCTGTCGTTCCTGACCCGCTCCACCGCCGCGAGCGACCGCACGGTCGCGTGGGCGGACGGGCGGACGTACCCGGTGGTCGACGTCGAGACGTCCTCGGCGAGCCACCCGTTCCACACCGGCCGGGCCCGCCTGATGGACACCGAGGGCCGGGTCGAGCTGTACCGGCGCCGGTACGGCGGCTGACCGGAACGACGCGCAGGGCCCCGGGCTCCCCCGGGGCCCTTCGGCCTGCTCAGGCCCCGGGCGGGGGCACCGAGACGACCATGGTGACCAGGCAGGGCGCGTCGCCGTCGTTGCGGTAGCCGTGGGCGGTGCCGGCCTCGTAGGAGGCGGTGGAGCCGGCCGGGACGCGGTGGTCGCGGCCGTCCAGGGTGAGGGTGAGGACGCCCTCGTCGACCCGGGCGATCTCGACGGTGCCGGGCGGGTGCGGGTCGGAGGTGTGCGCCTCGCCGGGGTGCAGGCGCCAGGACCACAGCTCCAGCGGCCCGGGGGCCTCGGTGCCGCCGAGCAGGGTTCCGCTGCCGCCCCCGGGGCCGGTCCACAGCCGGACGGCGTCCTCGACCGGGGTGATCCGGACCTCGGAGGAGGCGTCGTAGTCGAGCAGCCGGGCGATCGAGACGCCGAGCGCGTCGGCGAGCCGGACCACGGTGCCGACGCTGGGGTTGGTGCGGGCCTGTTCGATCTGGACGACCATGCCCCGGCTGACCCCGGAGCGGGCGGCCAGGGCGTCCAGGGTGTGGCCGCGTTCGAGGCGCAGCCGTTTGAGGTTGCGGGCGAGGGCCTGGGTGACGAGATCGGCGTCCAGCACGGGGCAGTCCAATATTCTGCTTGGGCCAGTGCATCAGAGTGAACTATGCTGCGGCGGCATCGACAGGTCCACCGACTGTACTGCGGAGTCCACCATGCTGTCCGCCGCCCCTCCCGCCCTCCCCCACGCCCTGCCCGCCGCCTCATGAGCGCCGCGTTCGCGCTGCTCGCCAGCCTGCTCTGGGGCGTCGCCGACTACGGCGGCGGGGCGATCACCCGGCGGCTGCCCGCGCTGACCGTGGTGGTGCTCTCGCAGGCGGCGGCCGCCGCGGTGCTCGCGGTGGCGGTGACCGCGAGCGGCGGCTGGGCCGGGGCCGGGCCGGCCCTCTGGTACGCGGTGGCGGCGGGCGCGATCGGCCCGTTCGCGCTGCTGGCGTTCTACCGGGCGCTGGCGCTCGGGCCGATGGGCGTGGTCTCGCCGCTGGCCACCGTCGGCGTGCTGGTGCCGATCGGGGTCGGCCTGTTCCTCGGCGAACGGCCGGGCCCCGTCCAGGCGTCGGGCATCGCGGTGGCGGTCGCCGGGGTCGCCCTGGCGGGCGGCCCGCAGCGCGGCGGGCCCGCGGTCGGCGGGCGGGTGCTGGCGCTCACGCTGGGCGCGGCGTTCGCCTTCGGCGCGGTGCTGGCGCTGGTCGCGCACGCCGGCGCGGGCGGCGCACTGCTGCTGACGCTGTGCGTGCAGCGGCTGACCAACACCGCGGTCGGCGCCGGGCTGCTGGCCGCCGCGGCCCGCCGGCAGCCGCTCGAACTGCGGGCGGGCCTGCGCGAGTTGCCCGCGCTGACCGCCGTCGGGGTGGCCGACGTGGCCGCGAACGGCCTGTACGCGGCCGCCTCCTACCTGGGTCCGGTGGCGGTCGCGGCCGTGCTGGCCTCGCTCTACCCGGTGGTCACCGCGCTGATGGCGCGCGGCCTGCTGAAGGAGCGGCTGCTGCGGGTGCAGGTGCTGGGCGCGGGCCTCGCGGTGGCCGGGACGCTGCTCCTGGCCACCGGTTGACCCGCCGTCAGAACCCGCCGTCAGGACGCCCCGGCGCCGGCCCCGGCGAACGCGCGGGAGCGCTTGGCGATCCGCCAGTAGCCGATCGCCGCGGCCCAGACCAGCACGAACAGGCCGACGATCACGAAGCCGACGTTGTCCAGGCTGAGTCCGGCGATCCAGCCGGTGACCGGGTCGGCCAGGTCGAACTTGTCGTGCAGCACGGCGACCAGCTCGATGGTGCCGATCACGAAGGCCACCGCGATCGACAGCCCGGTGATGGTCAGGTTGTAGTACACCTTGCGGACCGGGTTGGCGAACGCCCACTGGTAGGCGAAGTTCATGAACGTGCCGTCCAGCGTGTCGAACAGGCTCATCCCGGCGGCGAACAGCAGCGGCAGGCAGACCACCGCGTACCAGGGCAGGCCGGAGGCCGCGCCGGAGCCCGCCATCACCATCAGGGTGACCTCGGTGGCGGTGTCGAAGCCCAGGCCGAGCACCATCCCGACCGGGAACATCTGGCCGGGGCGGCTGATCGAGCGGGTGGCCCGGTTCAGCAGCCGGGCCAGCAGACCGCGCGCCGCCAGATGCCTCTCCAGCTCGGCCTCGTCGTACTCGCCGGCCCGCATCGCCCGGAACACCCGCCAGATGCCCAGCAGGGCGACCAGGTTGAGCGCTGCGATCAGGTAGAGGAAGGCGCCGGACGCGGTGGTGCCGATGGTGCCGAGCACCTGGTGGGTGGCGGAGTCCTCGTCCATCAGGGTGCCGGCCAGCGCCGCGCCGCCGGCCACCAGGGCGGCCATCAGCACCACCATCGAGGAGTGCCCGAGGGCGAACCAGAAGCCCACCGAGACCGGGCGGCGGCCGTCCGCCATCAGCTTGCGGGTGGTGTTGTCGATCACCGCGATGTGGTCGGCGTCGAAGGCGTGCCGCATGCCCAGGGTGTACGCGGTGACGCCGAGGCCGACGCCGAACACCTGGGTGCCGACGGCGTAGTGGTGCGGCGCGACCAGGAACAGCAGCGTCCCGAACGCCACCGCGTGCAGCACCAGGATCACCGCCATCAGCCCGGCCGTGCGCAGGGTGTCCTCGCGCCGCCAGCGGAAGGCGGGCAGGGGGGTCCCGGGTTCGTTCCCGGGCAGGGTCGACTCATGCGCGGTCATCCGCGTTCACGCTCCAGCACCTCGTGGATCACTTCGTGAGATGCCGTGGCCGGTCTCCTGGCTGACGGGGTGTTGCGCGCCGGCTCCCGGCCTTCCCGGCCGCGGGCGGCCAGTGGCACGGGGTGGGAGCCGACGACTCCCCGATCACAGTGGCGAGGGCCGCTCCGGACTCCCGCGCCGCACACTCTCGTGACGGACGCGGTGCACCGGCTTCCCGAACACCACGGCCCGCCCACCGTAGGCCCGGCCCGGGCCCGGCGGCAAGAGCGCACCGGGGCCCGGGTGGCGCAGATCACGCCTGGTCAGGAACGTGGTGACGGACTGTCAGGCCATCCAGAAGAAGACGCAGGTCATCCGCTTCTCCTCCAGCGTCGCGCCGTGGTACTCGGTCGCGGTGTGGATCAGGTTGGCGGTGTAGAGCAGCAGCCGGTTGTAGCGGTGCGGCACGGCCAGGTCCTCGGTGAACGAGTCCGGCGGGACGAAGCGGGTGCCCAGGGCGTCCACCAGGTTGTCGTGCGGGGCGACCACGCTGTTGCCGCCGAGCCGGCCGCCGGGGAAGCTCTGCCGGTGGAAGCTGGTGCCGCAGCGCTTGGGCACGGCCGGGTTGAGGTAGAGCACGGCGGCGTACCGGCAGAGCGAGCGCGAGTCGGTGTGCGGGCGCGGCTCGCACTCCCCCGCGCCGACCACCTGCACGCAGTTGTGGTTGAACGTGCCGCCCTCGGCCTGGTCCAGCGCCCAGATCCGCCCGGCCCCGGTCGCCGCCCGCACCAGCGCCTCGACGTGCGCCAGCTCGTCCGGTTCCAGCCCGGGCATCGCCCGCAGGCCGGGCCAGGACTCCGGCCGGTGCGGGTAGCCCTCGTCCCAGTCGGTGCGCGCCAGGTGCCTGGCCCGCACCGCGTCCGGGTCCGGGAGGACGTCGTCCAGCACCCAGTAGTCGCGTCCCCTGGTGGGCTTGCGGTACGGCAGGACCGGGAGCGCCGGGGTGGGGCGCGGGCCCTGGAACGGTTGCACGGGCATGGACCCGACAATAGGAGCGCCGTTCCGGAGCCCTCGCCCAAGGCGTGGTCAACCTTGCGTCAAGGCTTGACCCGCTGACGGGGCGTCACGCCCGCTGGCAGCGCGGGCACCAGAACAGGTTCCGGGCGGCCAGCTCCTCGGTGCGGACCGGGGTGCCGCAGACCAGGCAGGGCCGGTCGGACCGGCGGTAGACGTACACCTCGCCGCCGTGGTCGTCGACCCGGGGCGGGCGGCCCATCGCCTCGGGGGTGTGCTCGGGGCGGACGGTGTCGATCCGGCCGGCGGCGACGCCGTCGCGCATCAGGGCGGCCAGGTCGGCCCAGATCGCGTCCCACTCCGGGCGGGAGAGCGCGCGGCCGGGGCGGTGCGGGCTGATCCCGAGCCGGAACAGCACCTCGGCGCGGTAGACGTTGCCGACGCCCGCCAGCACCTTCTGGTCCAGCAGCAGGGCGGCGATCGTGCTGCCGCTGCGGGAGATCCGCCACCAGGCCGCGTCGCCCGCGTCGCCGGGGCGCAGCGGGTCGGGGCCCAGCCGGGCGTGGACGGCGGCCTTCTCGGCGGGGGTGAGCAGCTCGCAGGCGGTGGGGCCGCGCAGGTCGGCGTAGCCGGTGTCGCCCACCATCCGCAGCCGGACCTGCCCGACCGGTTCGGGCGGCTCGCCCGCCCCGAAGGCGTACGTGCCGTACAGGCCGAGGTGCACGTGCAGCCAGTGCTCGCCGAAGCCGAGGAACAGGTGCTTGCCGTGCGCCTGCGCCTCGTCCAGCACCCGCCCGTCGATCAGCGCGGCCCCCTCGGCGAACCGCCCCTGCGGGCTGGACGCCCGCACCGGGCGGCCGCCGAACAGTTCGTCGTGCTCCCCGGCCAGGCGGTGGATCACATGCCCCTCGGGCACCGGCGTCAACTCCTCGGTCGTGGTGGTCGGCGAGGGGTCCATTCTCCCAGGCCGGACGGACGGGCCCGGCCTCAGGCGCCCGGCCGGTACCGGCCCTCGGGGTCGCGGTGCGCGGCGGCGGCGAACTCCTCGAAGCCGAGGTTGCCGATCGACAGGTTGGCGTTGATCTCCTCGACGGCCGCCGCCGGGGCGCGGAACTCGGTGCCGTACGCGGTCTCCTGCTCGTACCACGCGGGCTCCGCGCAGTCCTCGGGGCGCAGCGTGGTGACGGCGAGCAGCGGGTGGCCGGGGCCGGCCAGCGCGGTGCGGTCGATCAGGGCGTCGTGCTCGCCGACGTCGGCGACGGGCGGGCGCACGGGGGCTCCTCAGAGGGTGGCGGCGGTGTCGCGCAGGGCGGTGAGTTCCTCGCGGGCCAGCGCGGCGAAGTCCAGGCCCGGGCGGTCGGTCCAGCGGGCCAGGGCGGCGCCCAGGGCGAGCAGGGTGAGCGCGGCGGTGAGGACGGCGGCCGGATCGGGGACGCCGCGCTCGCGCAGCGCGTCGGCCAGGGCGGTGGCGAGGGCCTCGCGCTTGAGGAGTTCGCGCTCGGTGAGCTCGGGGTTGGCGGCGACCACCTGTTGGCGCTCGCGGACGGTCGGGTACCGCTCGGCGGTGAACGCGTGCTCCCCGGCGGCGGCCAGCGCGGCCCCGGCGGCCTCCAGCGGCCCGGCCCCGGGCGGGGCGGCGGCGACCGCGCCGGCGAACAGCCGGGCCAGCGCGTCGCCGCCGGAGAGCACCTCGCGCTTGTCCGCGAAGTGCCGGAAGAAGGTGCTCTTGGCCAGGCCGGCCCGTTCGGCGATCTCGGCGACGGTGGTGCGGTCGTAGCCCTGGCGGACGAAGAGGTCGAGCGCGGCGCGCACCAGCCGCTCGCGGGCGTTCGGGTCCCATCTGGCCATGGTCCGGATTCTACGCGACGGGACTTGGTCGCGTCACCGGCCCCGGCGGGCTATGGTGACGGGACAAGGTCTCATCAACCGGAGGTCCACCCATGCGCGTCCTCGTCACCGGAGCCACCGGCCACCTCGGCTCCGCCCTCGTCCCCGACCTGCTCGCCGCCGGCCACCGCGTCACCGGCCTCGCCCGCTCCGACGCCTCCGCCGCCGCGCTCACCGCCCTCGGCGCGGACGTCCGGCGCGGCGACCTCGACGACCTCGACGGCCTGCGGGCCGCCGCCTCGGCCGCCGACGGCGTCGTCCACCTCGCCTTCAAGCACGAGGTGATGCTCGGCGGCGACTACGCGGGCGCCATGGCCGACGACCTGAAGGCCGTCCGGGCCCTGGTCGAAGCCCTCGCGGGCACCGGCAAGCCGCTGGTCGGCACCGGGGGCACCGCCGCGGGCGGCGCCCCCGGGCAGCCCGCCCTGGAGTCCCGGGTCGCCCCGGGCGCCCCGCGCACCGAAGCCGAACGGGCCCTGGTCGACGCGGCCGCCGACGGCGTGCGCAGCTCCGTCGTCCGGCTGCCCCCGGTCGTGCACAGCCCGCTCGACCGGCACGGCTTCGTCCCCATCCTGATCCGCACCGCCCGCGCGACCGGCGTCTCCGGCTACCTCGGCGACGGCGCCAACCACTGGCCCGCCGTCCACACCCGCGACGCCGCCCGGCTCTACCGCCTCGCCCTCGAACACGCCCCGGCCGGCACCCGCCTGCACGCCGTCGCCGACGAGGGCGTCCCCTTCCGCGCGATCGCCGAACGCGTCGGCACCCGCCTCGGCCTCCCCACCGCCCCCGTCGACGCCGCCCGGGCCGAGGAGCACTTCGGCTTCCTCGCCCGCGTCGTCCCGCTCGACCTGCCCGCCTCCGCCGCTGCCACCCGCGCCCTCCTGGACTGGCACCCGACCCACCCGGGCCTGCTCGACGACCTCGCCCAGGACCACTACTTCACCGAGGACTGACCGCACCCCGGGCGGCGGGACCCACGCGCCCCGCCCGCCCCGCGGCGCGACCTCAGCGCGCCTGCAGCCGGCTCATGACCGCCCGGTCCAGCGCCGCCGCCGTCTCCGGCACGCTCAGGTTGGAGTTGTCGATGATCGGGAGGCCCGAGGTGCGCCAGCCGGCCATCCGGCCGTGGATGCGGGCGACCTCGTCGTCGGAGAGGCGGCGGTTGCCGGAGCGTTCGGCGTTGCGGGTGAGGACCCGGTCGAGGCCGGGGAGCAGGACGACGGGGATCATGCCGGGGCCGATGTGGCGCTTCCAGCCGCCGAGGCCGATCGCGGGGCGGTCGGGGAAGACGGCGTCGTCGATGATGCAGGAGATGCCGTTGGCGAGGTAGTTGCGGCAGGCGAAGCCGCAGGTGCGGCGGGCCAGCCGGTACTGGGCCTCGGAGGCGGTGTTCCAGCCGGACTGCGGGTTGGCGAAGCCGGCCTGGACCCACTCGCGGACGTCGTCGAGGCTGATGTGCGCGGTGGGGGTAGGACGGCGCTCGGCCCAGTACCGGGCGACGGTGGTCTTGCCGGCGCCGGCCGGGCCGATCAGCAGGACGGCGAGCGGGCCGAGCGGCGGCGGGCCCGGGAAGCCGGGCTGCGGGGCCGGGAACGCGGGTTGCGGGGGCGGCGCGGCGGGGAGTTGGACGGTTCCTCCGGCGGGGAGCAGGAAGTGGCCGGTGCCGCCGGGGGCGACCGGTCCGACGGCCTTCAGCGGGACGGTCGGCCGGTCCGTCCTGGGGGCGGTCGGCCCGAGCGTCGGGATCGCCTGGGTGCCGCCGTGGTAAGGCGGTTGAGGGCCCGTCGGCGGCGGGCCCGCGGGCTGCGGGGACGCGGCCGGCCGGGGCGGCACCTGGCCCCCCGCGTGCTGGTTCTGCGCGTACTGGCTCACCGTCACCTCCCTGCGCCGAATGTACACGTCGGCCCGGTGGCGGGCACAAGTCCGCCACCGGGCCGGGGCACCGCTCAGCGGGCGGTGAGCTGCTCGGCGAGGGCGCGCAGCGCGAGTTCGTACGAGCCGAGGCCGAAGCCGGCGATGGTGCCGGAGGCGACGGCGGCGATGACCGAGGTGTGCCGGAAGGTCTCGCGGGTGTACGGGTTGGAGATGTGCACCTCGACCAGCGGCGCGGTGCGCTGCGCCGCGGCGTCCCGCATCGCGTACGAGTAGTGCGTGAACGCGCCGGGGTTGATCACCACGGGGGTCTTGGCGTCGGCCGCCTCGTGCAGCCAACCGACCATCTCCGCCTCGGAGTTGGTCTCCCGCACCTCGACGTCGAGGCCGAGTTCGGCGCCGAGCTGGGCGCACCGCGCGACCAGTCCGGCGTACGAGGTGGAGCCGTACACGTCGGGCTCGCGGGAGCCCAGCCGGCCCAGGTTGGGGCCGTTCAGGACGAGGACGCGGGTGCTCATCCGGAGACCTCCCCGTAGGCGGCGACCAGCACGGACGGGTCGGGGCCCTCCAGGATGGAGGTCTTGGCCAGGCCGTCCAGGACGACGAAGCGCAGCAGGTCGCCGCGCGACTTCTTGTCGATCTTCATGGCGTCGAGCAGCTTCGGCCAGGCGTCCGCCCGGTAGGTCAGCGGCAGGCCGACGGAGGCCAGCACGGCGCGGTGCCGGTCGGCCGTGGCGTCGTCCAACCGCCCGGCGAGGCGGCCGAGTTCGGCGGCGAACACCATGCCGATGGAGATCGCCGCGCCGTGCCGCCACTTGTAGCGCTCGTTGCGCTCGATGGCGTGGCCCAGGGTGTGGCCGTAGTTGAGGATCTCGCGGCGGCCGGACTCCTTGAGGTCGCCGGAGACCACGTCGGCCTTGACCTGGATGGCGCGCCGGATCAGCTCCAGGGTGTGCGGGCCGGCCGGGCTGGTGGCGGCCTCCGGGTCGGCCTCGATCAGGTCGAGGATGACCGGGTCGGCGATGAAGCCGGCCTTGATCACCTCGGCCAGGCCGGAGACGTAGTCGTGCTTGCCGAGCGTCTCCAGGGTGCCGAGGTCGGCCAGCACGCCCGCGGGCGGGTGGAAGGCGCCGACCATGTTCTTGCCCTCGGCGATGTTGATGCCGGTCTTGCCGCCGACGGCCGCGTCGACCATGCCGAGCAGCGTGGTGGGCACCGAGATCCAGCGCACCCCGCGCAGCCAGGTGGCGGCGACGAAGCCCGCCAGGTCGGTGGTGGAGCCGCCGCCGAGGCCGACCACCACGTCGCTGCGGGTGAAGCCGGTCTGGCCGAGCACCGACCAGCAGTACGCGGCGACCTCGGCGCTCTTGGCGTCCTCGGCGTTCGGCACCTGGAGCGCGATCGCCTCGTAGCCCTGCGCGGCGAGGTCCTCGCGGATCGCCTCGCCGGTGGCCTCCAGCGCCTCCGGATGGATGATCGCGACCCGCTTGGCCTTCGGGCCGATCAGCGGGGCGAGTTCGCCGAGCAGCTGCTGCCCGATCAGCACCTCGTAGGGGGCGTGGCCGTCGCTGCCGGCCACCTGGATCCTGACGATGTCGGTGTCAGACACGGGGGTTCCTCCACTCCAGTGCTTCGAGTACGGCGTCGGCGACCTGTTCGGGGGTGCGGCCCTCGGTGTCGACCACGGCGGTGGCGACCTCCAGGTAGAGCGGGCGGCGGGCCTCCATCAGCTCGCGCCAGCGGGCCCTGGGGTTGACGGCGAGCAGCGGGCGGGGGGCGTCCAGGCCGACCCGCTTGACCGCGTCGCCGAGCGCGACCTCCAGGAAGACCACGGGCAGCGGGCCGAGCAGCGCCCGGGTCTCCTCGGCCAGCACGGCGCCGCCGCCGAGCGCGAGCACGCCGGGGTGGCCGGTGGCGGCGGCCCGGACGGCGTCCCGCTCCAGCTGCCGGAAGTGCGGCTCGCCCTCGTCGACGAAGATCTCCGGGATCGGCTTGCCGGCGGCCCGCTCGATGTCGGTGTCGGTGTCCCGGAACGGCAGGCCGAGGCGTTCGGCGAGGACCCGCCCGACGGTGGACTTGCCACTGCCGGGCGGGCCGACCAGCACCACCGCGGGCGTGGCCGGTGTGCTCATCGGACGATCAGGTTGTCGAGGTACGACTGCACGTTGCGGCGGGTCTCGGAGACGTTGTCGCCGCCGAACTTCTCCGCCACCGCGTCCGCCAGCACGAGCGCGACCATCGCCTCGGCGACGATGCCCGCCGCCGGGACGGCGCACACGTCGGAGCGCTGGTGGTGCGCCTTGGCGGGCTCGCCGGTGCGCACGTCCAGGGTCTGCAGGGCGCGCGGGACGGTCGCGATCGGCTTCATCGCGGCCCGCACCCGCAGCAGCTCGCCGGTGGACAGGCCGCCCTCGGTGCCGCCGGAGCGGCCGGAGGTGCGCTTGACGCCCTCGGGGGTCGGGACGATCTCGTCGTGCGCCTGCGAGCCGGGGACGCGGGCCAGCTCGAAGCCGTCGCCGACCTCGACGCCCTTGATCGCCTGGATGCCCATCAGCGCGGCCGCGAGCCGGGCGTCCAGGCGGCGGTCCCAGTGCACGTGCGAGCCCAGGCCGACCGGCACGCCGTACGCCAGCACCTCGACGACGCCGCCCAGGGTGTCGCCGTCCTTGTGGGCCTGGTCGATCTCGGCGACCATCG
This sequence comes from Kitasatospora setae KM-6054, assembly GCF_000269985.1. NCBI lineage: Bacteria > Bacillati > Actinomycetota > Actinomycetes > Kitasatosporales > Streptomycetaceae > Kitasatospora > Kitasatospora setae. The sequence continues at coordinate 1,566,130 of NC_016109.1, forward strand.
CCTTGGACGCGTCGGCGTCCAGGCAGCGCACCGGGTCCTCGTCCAGCCGGGCCTCGTCGGCGGGCAGCGGCAGCACGCCGGCCGGGGCCTTGGCGGCGGCCAGCTCGACCACGTGGCTGACGATCTCGATGCCGCAGGTCTCCTTGAGGTAGGAGCGGGCGACCGCGCCGAGCGCCACCCGGGCCGCGGTCTCCCGGGCGCTGGCGCGCTCCAGGATCGGCCGGGCCTCGTCGATCGAGTACTTCTGCATGCCCGCCAGGTCGGCGTGGCCCGGGCGCGGCCGGGTCAGCGCCTCGTTGCGGGCCAGCCCGGCCAGCACCTCGGGGTCGACCGGGTCGGCCGACATGACCTGCTCCCACTTCGGCCACTCGGTGTTGCCGACCATGATCGCGACCGGGGAGCCCATGGACTCGCCGTGCCGGACGCCGCCGAGGAAGGTCACCTCGTCCTGCTCGAACTTCATCCGCGCGCCGCGGCCGTAACCGAGCCGGCGGCGGGCCAGCGCGTCGGCCACCATGGCGGTGGTGACGGGCACCCCGGCCGGCAGGCCCTCCAGCGTCGCGACCAGAGCGGGGCCGTGCGACTCCCCCGCCGTGAGCCAGCGCAAGCTACCCACCGAAAGCTCCTTCGTCAGCGGCCCGCCGCGCTCCTGCGGCCGACCCGGCCTCGTCCTGCCCCCGGCCGCCGGGAAGCGGCGGGATGACTCCGATCTTTTCACGTCCCGCACGTGGTCGGGGCCACGGTCCGGGTACCGGACAACGTCCGTCAGGTCCGTGGACAACGCCCCCGCCCGGCCGCCTCAGCCGGCCAGCGCCGCCTCCCCGGCCGCCCGCATCGCGGCCAGCGGCCCGCGCGGGACGCCGGTGAACCGCTCGAACTGCAGCACCGCCTGGTGCACCAGCAGGTCGAGCCCGCCCAGCACGGTGCCGCCGCGCTCCAGGCAGGCGGCGGCCAGCGCGGTCGGCCACGGGTGGTAGAGCACGTCGAACAGCACGCCCGGCGCGGCGGTCAGCCCGGGCGCGAAGCCGTCGGTGGCGCCGACCGGCGTGGTGGAGACGGTCAGCGGCCCGGCCAGCGCGTCCGCGCCCGCCGCCCAGTCGGCGGTGCGCACCGGCACGCCGAGGCGCTCGCCCAGCGCCCGCATCTCGGCGGCCCGCTCGGGGCCGCGCACGTACGCGGTGACCTCGCCGTCGCAGATCTCGGCGAGCGCGGCCAGCGCGGAGGAGGCGGTGGCCCCGGCGCCCAGCACGGCCGCCGACTCGACCCGGTGGACGCCGCGCTCGCGCAGCGCGTTGACCAGCCCGGGCACGTCGGTGTTGTCGCCGTGCCGCCGCCCGTCGCGGTCGAGGACCACGGTGTTGACGGCGTCCACCGCGCGGGCGGTGTCGCTGACGGTGTCCAGCAGCGGGCGGATCGCCCGCTTGAGCGGCATGGTCAGCGAGAGCCCGGCCCACTCGGCGGGGTCGAGCCCGCCGACGAACCCGGCCAGCGCCGCCTCGTCGACCTCGTGCCGGCCGTACCGCCAGCCGGTCAGGCCGAGCGCGGCGTAGCCGGCCGTGTGCAGGGCCGGGGAGAGCGAGTGGGCGATCGGCGAGCCGAGCACGGCGGCCCGGTGCGGGGTGGTCACGAAGCGTCCTTTCCAGGGGCAGCGGGACGGGCGGGGCGGTACAGGTACACGTCGACCGGGTCCTCGGACTCCAGCGCGAAACCGTGCCGCTCGTACAGCCGCCGGGCGGGGCTGCCGTTCAGCACGTTCAGCCGGACGGCCAGGCCCGCGGCGTCGGCCCGGGCCAGCGCCGCGCGCAGCACGGCGGTGCCGAGGCCGCGGCCGTGCAGCGCCGGGTCGAGGTAGAAGTGCTCCAGCAGCAGGGTGCCGGGCCGCTCGTCGGGGGCGAGCGCCAGGCAGCCGACCGGCCCGGGCGCCTCGATCACCGAGGTGTGCTCGGGCCGGTACGCGTCGCGCAGCCGCTGCCGGACCCGGTGCGGGTCGTAGCGGCCGAGGCGTTCCAGGTCGGGGCGCAGCGCGGCGGCCCGCAGTTCGGCGAGCGGCTCCAGGTCGGCGGCGGTGGCGGGGCGCAGCGTCCAGGCGGGAACGGCGGCCGCCGGCCGCCCCGCCGGGGCGGTGCTCACTCGGCGCCCCGGCGGGTGCGGGCGGACCAGCGGCCCTCGCTGTGGGTGATCCGGATCGGGTGCCGGAAGCACGCGGAGACCAGTTCGGTGGTGAGCACCTCGGTGGCGGGCCCGGCGGCGGTGGTCAGGCCGTCGCGCAGCAGCAGGGCGTGGCTGGTGCTGCCGGGGAGCTCCTCCAGGTGGTGGGTGACCAGCACGGACGCCACCTCGGGGTAGCGGGCGCGCAGTTCGTCCAGGCTCTCCAGGAGCTGTTCGCGGGCGGTCAGGTCGAGTCCGGTGGCGGGCTCGTCGAGCAGCAGCAGCCGGGGTTCGGGCATCAGCGCGCGGGCGATCAGGACGCGGCCGCGCTCGCCCTGGGAGAGCGTGGTCCAGGCGTGCTCGGCCCGGTGGCCGATGCCCAGGGTGTGGATCAACTCCTCGGCGTGGTCGAGCTGTTCGGCGGTCGGCCGGTGCCAGAGGTCGGGTTCGATGGTCTGCGTGGTGCCGGTCAGCACGACCTGCCGCACGGTCAGCGGGGAGCGCAGCGGGTGCCGCGGGTTGACGTGCCCGAGGTGCGCGCGCAGCTCCCGGACGTCGACCCGGCCGAGCTGCCGCCCGAGCACCTTGACGGTGCCGGCGGTGGGGTGCTCGACGGCGCCGAGCAGCGACAGCAGGGTGCTCTTCCCGGCCCCGTTGGCCCCCAGCACGGCCCAGTGCTCGCCGGCCCGGACGGTCAGCGAGACGTCCCGCAGCAGGTACTGCCCGCCCCGCACCACGTCGACGCGGTCGGCCTCCAGCAGCGCGGGCTCGGGCGTCACGGCCTCCGGCGTCACGGGCTCGGACAGGGGCGGGGCGCTCTCCGTGGTCTCCATCCGGATCACGCTACCCGCCCCACCCGCTCCGCCCGCAAAGCGATATCGCCCACCGGACGCGGCCCGTCCGCGCCCCGGTCAGTTGGAGGAGCAGGTGACGTGCTTGGCGTCGTACTTGAGGTTCCGGCTGGCGCACCACTCCTGGGTGTTCTTGGCGTGCTCGGCGCCGGTCGACGCGAACTTGGTCTCCTGCGGCGAGGTCGCCAGCCAGAACACCCAGTCGCCGGCCGGCGGGTTGAGCACCGCCTCGATCGCCTCCTCGCCGGGGTTGCCGATCGGGGTCGGCGGCAGGCCCGGGTTGATGTACGAGTTGTACTTGTTCGAGGCGTCGTTGATCTCCTGGTCGGTGAGCTTGGTGCGGCCCAGCGAGTACTGCAGGGTGGTGTCCAGGCCCAGCTTGTGCTGGGTGACGGTGGTGGTGAGCCGGTTGGAGATGGCGCGGGCCATCTTGCCGAAGTCCTGCGAGTTGTTGCCCTCGGCCTGCAGGATGCTGGCCTCGGTCACCACCTCGTACGCGTTCTTCAGGCCGAGCTTCTGCGCCGCCTCCTCCAGCTTCAGGTCGCCGTACCGCTGCACGGCGTTGGCGACCATCTGCTTCAGCACCTCCTCGGGCTTCATGCCCTCGGCGACCGAGTACCGGGTCGGCCAGAGGAAGCCCTCGGGGTTGTTGTTGGCGTAGGCGGGCAGGCCGAGGCTGCCGACCTGCTCCTTGGCGACCTTCGCGGTGGTGCCGGGCGGGAGCTTGAGCTTGCCGTCGACCTTGGCGTAGACGTCGACGGCCTTCAGGCCCTCGGGGATGATCAGCGCGTTGCCGCCGTTGGACTCCACCAGCTCCACCAGCGCGGCCTCACCGGACATCTGGTGCTTCAGCGTGTAGACACCGGGCTGGATGCCGCGGCCCCGGGAGTCCTTCTCGTACGCGTTGGTGAACGCCTTGACGCTCTTCACCACGCCCGCGTCCACCAGCGTCCGGCCGATCGAGTCGCCGAGGGCGCCCTCCTTGACCGTGATGTTCACCGAGCCGGTGCCGGCGCCGCCGAAGTCCGGCGGCGGCCCGAAGTTCTTCTGGTAGAAGCCGTAGCCCCACCAGCCCGCGGCGCCCACGCCGCCGAGCAGCACCAGCGCGACCACCAGGCAGGCACCGCCGTTGCGGCGGCCCGACTTCTTGCCCTTCTCCTTGCGCTTGCGCTCGGCCTCCCGGGAGTCGTCCTGTTCGGAGAGGAACGAGCCGTGCTCCTCTTCCTCCTCCAGGTACTCCTCCTCGGCCCACTCCTCGGCCTCGTCCACCCGCTGGTCGGCCCGCTGCCCGCCACCGCCCGGGTTCTCCAGCGCGGCGGCCTCCGCCTCCCAGTCGATCCCGTCCGGCCCGGGCCCGCCCACCGGCTCCGGCTCCGGCTGCCGCACCTGCTGCGCCTGCGGCTGCTGCCCGGCCGGGAAGCCCTGCTGCGGCATGCCCTGCCGCGCCTGCGCCCCGGGCTGCTGGACGAACTGCTGCTGCCCGCCGAACGAACCGCCGTCCTGCTGCTGCGGGTAACCCTGCTGCGCCTGCATGCCCGGCTGCTGCGCGAACTGCTGCTGCCCGCCGTACGAACCGCCGTCCTGCTGCTGCGGGTAACCCTGCTGCGCCTGCATGCCCGGCTGCTGGACGAACTGCTGCTGCCCGCCGTACGAACCGCCGCCCTGCTGCTGCTGCGGGTAACCCTGCTGCGCCTGCATGCCCGGCTGCTGGACGAACTGCTGCTGCCCGCCGTACGAACCGCCGCCCTGCTGCTGCGGATAACCCTGCTGCTGGGGGTACTGCTGGCCGTAGTCCTGCTGCTGGCCGTACGGGCCCTGGGCCTGGGGCTGCTCGCCCGGGTACCACGGCTGGTCGCCCTGGGAGCCGTAGCGCCCGCTCTGATCAGTCATCGATCCCCTCACCGGGTGTGTCCAGGATGCCCGTCGAACCTGCGTGCCATTCGCATGGCACGTGGTGGGAGACGCTACCGTACCGCAGCGTAGCCAAGCGCCGGGACCGTCCGTGGTTCAGGGTGAGGGGGTGGCGGGGCCGCTGGGAGCGGTGGGGGCGTGCTGGGCTCGGTAGGCGTTGAACTCCTCGACGTTCTTGCGCTGCTGCTCGTCGCTGTCGGTGAAGCGGGTGTCGCCCGGCTGGACCGTGACGAAGTACAGCCAGTCACCGTCGGCGGGGTGGACGGCGGCGCGCAGCGCGTCGCGGCCGGGGTTGCCGATCGGGGTGGGCGGCAGGCCGGGGTGGGCGTAGGTGTTGAACGGCGAGTCGAGCCGGGTGTCGTCGTGGGTGGTGGTGAGGGTGGAGCGGCCGAGCGCGTAGTTGATGGTGGAGTCGAGCTGCAGCGGCATGTTCTTGGCGAGGCGGTTGTAGACGACCCGGGCGACCTTGGCCATGTCCTCGGGGTTGTCGGCCTCGGCCTGGGCGAGGCTGGCGACGGCCAGCAGGCCGTACGGGGAGACGCCGTTGGCCGCCGCGGCCTCGGCGACCGAGGGGTCGTCCAGGATGCCGCCGGCCTCCTTGACCATGTCCTTCAGCAGGGTCAGCGGGGTGCTGTCGCCGGTGACGGGGTAGGTCGCGGGGTAGAGGTAGCCCTCCAGGTGGCCGGCCGCGTCGGCGGGGAGGCCGAGGTCGGCGAGGTGCTGTTCGGCGGTGGTCTTGGCGGTGCCGGCCGCCAGGCCGAGCCGGGTGTCGATCGCGCCGAAGACCTGGCTGGAGCGCCAACCCTCGGGAATGGTCAGGGCGTTGGCGTTGGAGGGGTCGAGCAGCACGTTGAGCGCGGAGGCCGCCGACATCTTCTCCTTGAGGGTGTAGGTGCCGGGGTGGATCTGGTTGCCCGCCGGGCTCTTGGCGGCGGCGTCGGTGAACGCCCGGGTGGAGGCGACCACGTGCTTGGCCGTCAGCACCTTGCCGATCTGGGTGAGGCTGGCCCCCTGCGGGACCGAGACCTGCACCTGCCCGCTGCCGCCGCCCGCGTAGTCGGCGGCGGGCTGCCTGCCCTCGGGCCAGAGCACGACCAGCGCGAGCGCGGCCGACAGCGCCACGCCGAGCAGTCCGGCGACGCTCAGGCAGCACGCGGCGCGGGTGCGCACCTGCTCGGGGTCGGGCGGTTCGACGCCGTACGGGAGTCCGGGCGGGGCGCCCTCGGGCTCGACGACGGGGGCGCCGAGGTGGCCGGGGGTGAGTCCGGGCGCGCTGTACGGGTCGGTCACGGGGGCCCTTCCGGCGGCGGGCAAGGAGAGAGGGGCCCGTGCGGACGCGCGTCCGCACGGGCCCCTCTACCGGGAAGCTAACCCGCCCCGATCAGATGACCGGTTCGACACTCTCACCGGGCGCCCGACCGCTCACCCGTTCGGTCTCAAGGGCCGACTGCAGGATCACCACGGCGGCCGCCTGGTCGATCACCGAGCGGCCCTTCTTGGACGACCGGCCGGAGGCCCGCAGCCCGGCGGCGGCGGTGACCGTGGTCATCCGCTCGTCCACCAGCCGCACGCCGACGGGGTACAGCAGGCCGGCCAGCCGGCCCGCGTACTCGCGGACCTTGGCGGCGGCCGGGCCCTCCTTGCCGTTCAGCGAGCGCGGCAGGCCGACCACGACCTCGACCGCGTCGTACTCCTCGACGATCGCCTTCAGCCGGGCCTGCGAGCGGCCCCCGGCGGGGACGGTCTCCACCGGCGTGGCGATCAGCCCGTCGGGGTCGCAGACCGCGACCCCGATCCGGGCGTCGCCCACGTCGACGGCGATCCGCCGGCCGCGCCGGAAGACCTTCTCCTCCATGGGCTGCTCACTCACGCGCGCTCGGCCACCAGTGCCCGGACGGCCTCGATGGCGTCCGCGACGGCGGCCGGGTTCGTGCCGCCGCCCTGCGCGACGTCGTCCTTGCCGCCACCGCCGCCGCCGAGGGTCTTGGCCGCGGCGCGGACCAGCTCGCCGGCCTTGATGCCGCGGCCGCGGGCGTCCTCGTTGGTGGCGATCACGGTCAGCGGGCGGTCGTTCGCGACGGTGAACGCGGCGACCACGGCCGGGCGGGAGCCGAGCCGGGCCCGGACGTCCAGCACCAGCTTGCGCAGCTCGTCCGCGCCGGTGCCGTCCCCGACCCGGGCGGCGACCAGGGCCACGCCCCGGACGTCCTCGGCGCCCTCGGCGAGGCCCGCGGCGGCCTGCAGGACCTTCTCCGCGCGGAACCTCTCGATCTCCTTCTCGGCGTCCTTGAGCTTGGCGAGCATCCCGGAGATCTTCTCCGGCAGCTCCTCCGGGCGGCCCTTGACCAGCTCGGTCAGCTGGGCGACCACGGTGTGCTCGCGGGCCAGGAACTTGTACGCGTCGACGCCGACCAGCGCCTCGACCCGGCGCACGCCGGAGCCGATCGAGGACTCGCCGAGCAGCTTCACCAGGCCCAGCTGGGCGGTGTTGCCGACGTGCGTGCCGCCGCACAGCTCCTTGGAGAAGTCACCGATGGTGACCACGCGCACCGAGTCGCCGTACTTCTCGCCGAACATCGCGATGGCGCCCTGCTTGCGGGCCTCGTCCATCGTCATCACCTCGGCGGTGACGTCGAGTTCGCGGACCAGCACCTCGTTGATCTTCTGCTCGACGTCGGTCAGCACCGAGCCGGGGACGGCGGCGGGCGAGCCGAAGTCGAAGCGGAAGCGGCCCGGCGCGTTCTCCGAACCGGCCTGGGCGGCGGTCGGGCCGAGCGCGTCGCGCAGCGCCTGGTGGGTCAGGTGGGTGGCCGAGTGGGCGCGCGAGACGGCCCGGCGGCGGTCGGTGTCGATGGTGGCGTACGCGGACGCGCCGAGCACCACCTCGCCGAACAGCACCCCGCCGGAGTGCACGATCACGCCGGGCACCGGCTGCTGGACGTCCCGGACCTCCACGACCGCGCCGGAGTCGAGGCGGATCCGGCCGTGGTCGGCGAGCTGGCCGCCGCCCTCGGCGTAGAACGGGGTGCGGTCGAGGATCAGCTCGACCTCGTCGCCCTCGGTGGCCGCGGGCGACGGCACGCCGTCCACCAGCAGGCCGACCACGGTGGCCTCGCCCTCGGTGTGGGCGTAGCCGGTGAAGACGGAGGCGCCGGCCCGGTCGGCGACCTCGCGGTACGCGGCGACGTCGGCGTGGCCCGTCTTCTTCGCCTTGGCGTCGGCCTTGGCGCGGTCGCGCTGCTCCTGCATCAGGCGGCGGAAGCCGGCCTCGTCGACCTGGAGGCCCTGTTCCTCGGCCATCTCCAGGGTCAGGTCGATCGGGAAGCCGTAGGTGTCGTGCAGCTTGAACGCCTGCTCGCCGGAGAGCACCGCGCCGCCGGACTGCTTGGTCTCGGTGACCGCGGCGTCCAGCAGGCTGGTGCCGGAGCGCAGCGTCTGCAGGAAGGCGTTCTCCTCGGCGACGACGACCGTCTCGATCCGCTTGCGGTCGGTCTCCAGCTCCGGGTACTGCGGGGCCATCGCCTTGATCGAGATGTCGATCAGGTCCTTGGCGACCGGCTCGGTGGCGCCCAGCAGCCGCATGTTGCGGATCGCCCGGCGCAGGATGCGGCGCAGCACGTAGCCGCGGCCCTCGTTGCCGGGGGTGACGCCGTCGCCGACCAGCATCAGCGCGGTGCGGAAGTGGTCGGTGACCACGCGCAGCGAGACGTCCGACCGGTGGTCGGCGCCGTAGGTGTGGCCGGTGAGCTCGGCGGCGCGGTCGAGGATCATCCGCGAGGTGTCGATCTCGAAGAGGTTGTCGACGCCCTGCAGGACGGCGGCCAGGCGCTCCAGGCCGAGGCCGGTGTCGATGTTCTTGCTCGGCAGGTCGCCGAGGATCTCGAAGCCGTCCTTGCCGTCGCCGTGGCCGCGCTCGTACTGCATGAAGACCAGGTTCCAGATCTCCAGGTAGCGCTCGCCGTTGACCGCCGGGCCGCCCTCCTCGCCGTACGCGGGGCCGCGGTCGTAGTTGATCTCCGAGCACGGGCCGCACGGGCCGGGGACGCCCATCGACCAGAAGTTGTCCTTCATGCCCAGGCGCTGGATCCGCTCCGCGGGGACGCCGATCACCTCGCGCCAGATCCGCTCGGCCTCGTCGTCGTCCTGGTAGACGGTGATCCAGAGCCTCTCCGGCTCCAGGCCGTAGCCGCCGTCCGCCACCGGGCTGGTCAGCAGCTCCCAGGCGAACTTGATGGCGCCTTCCTTGAAGTAGTCGCCGAACGAGAAATTGCCGCACATCTGGAAGAACGAGCCGTGCCGGGTGGTCTTCCCGACCTCCTCGATGTCCAGGGTGCGCACGCACTTCTGCACGCTGGTGGCGCGCGAGAACTGCGGCTTGATCTCACCCAGGAAGTACGGCTTGAAGGGCACCATGCCGGCGTTGACCAGCAGCAGGGTGGGGTCGTCGGCGACCAGCGAGGCCGACGGGACGACGGTGTGGCCGCGCTCCTCGAAGAAGCGCAGCCAGCGGCGGCGGATCTCTGCCGACTCCATCAGTGGGGGTCCTTCCGATCGGTCGTGCGGCCCGGCAGCTCGCGCTGTCGGGGCTTGGCAACGATGGTCTGGGGGGTGGTGCGGCGCTCGGTGCGCGGGGACGGGGGCAGGGCGGCGGCCGGGGAGCCCGGGGCCGCCGAGATAGCTCGGACCCCGTCGTCGGCGGCGGCCGACCCGCCCAGGGCGCGGCGGCGCGGCGGCTCGACCACCGCGGTGCCGTCCAGGCCGAGGTCGGCGCGCAGCTCGCGCTCGCGCTCCTCCATCCCGGTCCGGACGTCCCGGGCGAAACGCTTGGCGGCGTCGCCGAACCGCAGGGCGCCGCGGGCCGCGGTGCCGGACAGCGAGTCCGGGGTGAGGCGGCGCACCGCCTCGTCGGCCTTGCTCATGGCCCAGACCGTGGCGCCCGCGCCGACGGCCATCCAGAAGATCCTGCGCACCATCGCCGTCAGCCCCTCACGGCCCGGCGGACCCGGGCCAGCAACCCGCCGCGCGGCGCCGTCGCGGCCCGCACCTCGGCCCGGATCATCCGGGCCAACTCCTCGCGCTCACCGGCCTGCTGGGGCACCCCGACCGGCCCGGCCTGCTGCCGGGCGACGGCCTTGCGCACGCCGTGGCTGAACGCCGCCATCTTCACCAGCGGCCCGCCCAGCGTCGCCGCCACGGTGGACGACAGCGCCTTCGCGTCGGCCGCCGCGTCCTGCACGTTGGCGGTGATCTCGTCGACCCGCTCCAGCTGCTCGTTCGCGCTGCGCACGGCGGCGTTCGCGTCCCGCAGCAGCGGCACGGCCTGCTCGGTGACGGCGGCGACCAGCCCGGTCGCCTCCCGCAGCACCTTCGACAGCCGCACCAGCACCACGGCGAGCAGGGTGACCAGGACCGCCCAGAAGACGGCGACCAGCAGCCCGGCCAGCTCTCCCACGGTCACCTTGACGCGCTCCCTCGCTGTCTTTGCGGAAATTGGACAACGTCCGCTGAAACCCTATCGCGCCGACGGCCCGTTCCCCGACCGGTATATCCGCCGGTCGACCCGTTCCGGGCCCGTCCCCGTCCCGCCGCCGCCCCGTCCGCGCCCCGCCGCCGTCCCGGTCGGACGCCCCGGAACCGCGCGTAACCTACCGTCAGGTCACCTCGTTGGGGGATTCGGCTCGCGCAGCGCGGGCCGACAGGCCGACGGGTCGCGGGTTTCCCGGCGGCCCGACGGGTTTCCTAGCGACGGGGGCGTCCATGGGCAGCACGTCGGCAGCGCCCGGGGGCCGCGGACCGCTGCCCGCCGAGGTGACCAGCTTCGTCGGCCGGGCCGCCGAACTCGACGCGCTGGCCGCGCTGGTGGGCCGGGCCCGGCTGGTCACGGTGACCGGCCCGGGCGGGGTGGGCAAGTCCCGGCTGGCGCTGCGGGCCGCCGCCCGGCTGGCCGGCGGCTTCCCGGACGGCGCGCACCTGGCCGAGGTCGGCCCGGTCCGCGACCCGCTGCTGCTCGGCCACGCCGTGCTGGAGGCGCTCCGGCTGACCGACCACACCGCCCGCCCGCCGCTGGACGTGCTGGTCGAGCAACTCGCCGACCGCGAGGCCCTGCTGGTGCTGGACGGCTGCGAGCACCTGGTCGACGCCTGCGCCGAGCTGGTGGACGCGCTGCTGCGCGCCGCGCCCGGCCTGCGGGTGCTCGCCACCTCCCGGCAGTCGCTGCGCGCCGCGGGCGAGCACCTGCTGCCGCTCGCCCCGCTGGCCGTCGAGCCGGCCGCCGGCCGGGGCGAGGCAGAGGCGGTGCTGCTGTTCGCCGACCGGGCGGCGGCGGTGCTGCCCGGCTTCCGGCTGGAGGGCCGGGTCCGGGACGGCGTGGCGCTGCTCTGCCGTCGGCTGGACGGCATCCCGCTGGCGGTCGAGCTGGCGGCGGGCCGGCTGCGGGCGCTCTCGGTCGAGCAGGTGGCCGCCCGGTTGGAGGACCGGTTCCGGTTGCTCACCGGCGGCGACCGGACGGCCCCGGCCCGGCACCAGACGCTGCGCACCGCGATCGGCTGGAGCCACGAACTCTGCACCATGCAGGAACGTTCCCTCTGGGCCCGGCTCGCGGTCTTCGCCGGCGGCTTCGACCTGGACGCCGCCGAGTACGTCTGCGCCGGCAACGGCCTGGACGCCGACGACGTGCTGGAACTCGTCGACTCGCTGGTCGACAAGTCCGTCCTGGAGCGGCTCGACGGCGAGGGCCCGGCCCGCTTCCGGATGCTCGACACGCTGCGCGAGTACGGCGCCGGCTGGCTGCGGACCGGCGACGACGAGCCCCGGCTGCGGCGCCGCCACCGCGACTGGTACCTGGGCGTCGCCGCCTGGGGCGAGGTCGAGTGGTTCGGCCCCCGGCAGCCCGAGACCGCCGAGCGCACCCGGCTCGCCCACCCCAACCTGCGCGCCGCGCTGGAGTTCTCGCTCGCCGAGCCCGGCGAGGAGCAGCAGGCCCTCGTGCTGGCCGGCACCCTCTGGTACTTCTGGGTCGGCACCGGCCACCTCGGCGAGGGCCGGCACTGGCTGGACCGGGCCCTGGCGCTCGCCCCCGAGCCCACCGACGCCCGGGCCAAGGCGCTCTGGGTCACCGGCTACCTGGCCACCCTCCAGGGCGACCTGGACCGGGCCCGCCCGGTCCTGGAGGAGTGCCGCCGGCAGGCCCTGGAGACCGGCGACGACCGGGCGCTGGCCTACGCCGTCCACCGGCAGGGCTGCGCGGCCCTGATCGGCGACGAGCCGGCCCGCGCCGCCGAGCTGTTCGAGGAGGCGCTGTGGCACTACGACGCGCTCGGCGAGCTCAACTCCAACGTCCTGATGGCCATGTTCGAACTGGCCCTGGCCCACCTCTTCCAGGGCGACGAGGCGAACGGCCGGGCCTGGATGGAGCGGGTCCGGGAGACCTGCGAGGAGCACGGCGAGCAGTGGGCGTACGGGTACTGCCTGTACGCGATGGCCTTCGCCCGGCGGCAGGCCGGCGACCTGGGCCGGGCCCGGGCCCTCGCCCGCGAGTCGATGCGGCTCAACCACCTGTTCCGCGACCTGCTGGGCATCGTGCTGGCGATGGACCTGCTGGCGCTGCTGGCCACCGAGGGCCCGCGCGCCGACCTGTTCGAGGCCCGGGTGCTGCAGGGCGCCGCGCACCGGCTCTGGCGGGCCGTCGGCACCCCGTTCTTCGGCTCCCGCTCGTTCAACGGCCCGCACCTGGAGTGCGAGCGGCGGGCCCGGGCCGGCCTGACCGAGGAGGAGCACGCGGCGGCCTTCCGGCTCGGCTCCCGGCTCGCCCTGGACGCCGCGGTCCGCCGCGCCCTGGAGGGCGGCCCGTCCCCCCGGGAACGGGAAACGCCCCCGCGGTCCGGAGACCGAGGGGGCGTTCCGCTCGCGGGTCAGCGCGAGTAGTACTCGACGACGAGCTGCTCGTCGCACACGACCGGGACCTCGCGGCGCTGCGGCGCGCGGTCCAGGCGGAAGGCCAGGGCCTTCAGGTTGACCTCGAGGTACTTCGGGGTCTGGCCCTCGCCGGCGTTGCCGCCCTCGCGAGCCACCTGGAAGGGGACCTTCTCCTTGGACTTTTCCTTGACCGTGACGACGTAGCCCGGCTTCAGCTGGAACGACGGCTTGTTGACCTTCGCGCCGTTGACCTCGATGTGGCCGTGCACGACCATCTGACGGGCCTGGTAGATGGTGCGGGCGATGCCCGAACGCAGGACCAGGGCGTCGAGGCGGACCTCCAGCAGGCCGACCAGGGCCTCGCCCGTCTTGCCCTCGATCTTCTTGGCGGCCTCGAAGGCACGCGCCATCTGCTTCTCGCTGAGGTCGTACTGCGCGCGCAGACGCTGCTTCTCGGTCAGACGGACCTTGTAGTCAGAGTTCTGCTTGCGGCCGCGGCCGTGCTGGCCGGGCGGGTACGGACGGGCCTCGAAGTACTTGACGGACTTCGGGGTCAGCGGAACGCCGAGGGCACGGGCGATCTTGACCTTGGGGCGCTTCTGGTTCGCCATGTTTCCTTTTCCTGTTCAGTTACGGCTGTCACCAGGTGTTGACGGAGGACGCTTCTCGCGGTCCGGAGAAAAACCGCCCGTTGCCGGACGGTCAGCCGCTCTCCGCGACCGGGCACTATGTGCTTGCACACGGGGGTCCGCCGACCGGTGAGGGTGGGGGGACGCCCGCGACACCGAAGGCCGGTGCGCGCCGCTCCTGGGGAACTCCCTTGCGGGAGAGCCCGGTTCGGTGCCCCGCTGGTGCGGCCGGTCGTTCCTCGCGGAACCCCGGGCCCGGGACACACCCCCCTACTATACGGGACCGTCCGACCCCCTCCGACTACTCCCCCTTGAGCCGGGCCCTGGTCCACTCCGCGATGTCCGCGTACCGGGCCTCGCCGCCGCGCCTGGTCGGCCGGTAGTACTCCTTGCCGTGCACCTCGTCCGGCGCGTACTGCTGGGCGGCGATGCCCTCCGGCAGGTCGTGCGGGTACTGGTAGCCCTTGCCGTGCCCGATCTTCTTCGCGCCGCCGTAGTGCGCGTCCCGCAGGTGCGCGGGCACCGCGCCGGCCAGGCCCTGCCGGACGTCCGCCAGGGCGGCGTCGATGGCCAGGTACGCGGCGTTCGACTTGGGCGCCAGGGCCAGCGCGATCGCGGCCTGGGAGAGGATGATCCGGGCCTCCGGGAAGCCGATCAGCGCGACCGCCTGGGCGGCGGCGACGGCGGTGGGCAGCGCGGTCGGGTCGGCCAGGCCGACGTCCTCGCTGGCGGAGATCATCAGGCGGCGGGCGATGAACCGCGGGTCCTCGCCCGCCTCGATCATCCGGGCCAGGTAGTGCAGGGTGGCGTCCACGTCGCTGCCGCGGATCGACTTGATCAGCGCGCTGGCCACGTCGTAGTGCTGGTCGCCGTCCCGGTCGTAGCGCACCGCGGCCTGGTTCACCGCGGTCTCGGTCGCCGCCAGGGTCAGCACCTTCTCGCCCTGCTCCAGCGCCGCCCCGGCCGCCGCCTCCAGCGTGGTCAGCGCCCGCCGGGCGTCGCCGCCGGCCAGCCGGACCAGGTGGTCCTCGGCCTCCGGGCTCAGCTCGACGCTGCCGCCCAGGCCCCGCTCGTCGGCGGTGGCCCGGCGCAGCAGGATCCGGACGTCCTCGTCGGTGAGCGACTCCAGGGTCAGCAGCAGGGAGCGCGACAGCAGCGGGGAGATGACCGAGAAGTACGGGTTCTCGGTGGTCGCGGCGATCAGGGTGACCCAGCGGTTCTCCACGGCGGGCAGCAGCGAGTCCTGCTGGGCCTTGGAGAAGCGGTGGATCTCGTCCAGGAACAGCACGGTCTCCCGGCCGCTCATCCCGACCGCGCGCCGGGCGCCGTCGATCACCGCCCGGACCTCCTTGACGCCGTGCGTGATCGCCGAGAGCTCGACGAACCGGCCCTCCACCGCCTGGCTGATCACGTGCGCCAGCGTGGTCTTGCCCGTTCCCGGCGGGCCCCACAGGATCACCGAGCTGGTCGCCGCCGGGCCCTTCGACCCGGCGACCAGCCGGCGCAGCGGCGAGCCGTCCTTCAACAGCTGCCGCTGCCCGGCCACCTCGTCCAGCGTCCGCGGCCGCATCCGCACCGCGAGCGGGGCGCGCCCCGGCTCGGTGCTCTGGCGTTCCTCGGCGGCGTGCGTGAAAAGGTCGGGCTCGTCCACGCCCCGAGCCTATGCGACGCCGCCGACAGCCCCGCTCCGCGGCCTTACTCGAAGCGCTCCGGGTCCCCCGCGCCGTACCGGACGATCTCGGCGGTGCCGTCCGAGAAGTCGACCACCGTGGTCGGCACCGTCCCGCAGTCGCCGGAGTCGACGACCGCGTCGAGGACGTGGTCGAGGCGCTCCTTGATCTCCCAGCCCTGGGTCATCGGCTCCTCCTCGCCGGGCAGCAGCAGGGTGCTGGAGACCAGCGGCTCGCCGAGCTCGGCGAGCAGCGCCCGGGTGACCGCGTGGTCGGGGATGCGGACGCCGACGGTCTTCTTCTTGGGGTGCAGCAGCCGGCGCGGCACCTCCTTGGTGGCGGGGAGGATGAAGGTGTAGCTGCCGGGGGTGGCGGCCTTGATCGCCCGGAAGACGTTGTTGTCGAGCTGGACGAACCTGCCCAGCTGGGCGAAGTCCTCGCACATCAGGGTGAAGTGGTGGCGCTCGTCGAGCTTGCGGATGGTGCGGATCCGGTCCAGCCCGTCCCGGTTGTCCAGTCGGCAGCCGAGCGCGAAGCAGGAGTCGGTGGGGTACGCGATGAGGGCGCCGTCCCGGATGCTCGCCACCACGGTGGAGACGGTGCGCGGCTGGGGCGTCTCGGGGTGCACGTCGAAGTACTTCGCCATTGCTCGACCCTACTGCCCGTGCTGCGCCAGCACGGCCGCGGCGTGGTCGAAGACGTACTTCTGGAGGTCGCGCGGGGGCCGCTGGTAGCCGCGCGGCTCGGGGCGGGGCGGCAGGGTGACGGCGGGCTTGACCACTTCGTGGTACGGGACGCTGGAGAGCAGGTGGGCGATCATGTTGATCCGGGCCCGGCGCTTGTCGTCGCTCTCGACCACGTTCCAGGGGGACTCGGGGATGTCGGTGTAGACGAACATCTCGTCCTTGGCCCGCGAGTAGTCCTCCCAGCGGGTGATGGACTCGACGTCCATCGGGGAGAGCTTCCACTGCCGCATCGGGTCGTCGAGCCGGTCGCGGAAGCGGCGCTCCTGCTCGACGTCGCTGACCGAGAACCAGTACTTGCGCAGCAGGATCCCGGCCTCGACCAGCATCCGCTCGAAGGTGGGGCACTGGTGCAGGAACTGCCAGTACTCCTCGTCGGTGCAGAAGCCCATCACCTTCTCGACGCCGGCCCGGTTGTACCAGGAGCGGTCGAACAGGACCATCTCGCCGGCCGCCGGCAGCTGCTCGGCGTAGCGCTGGAAGTACCACTGGCCGCGCTGGCGCTCGGTGGGCGCCGGGAGGGCGGCGATCCGGGCGATCCGGGGGTTGAGGTACTCGGTGACCCGCTTGATCGCGCCGCCCTTGCCGGCGGCGTCCCGGCCCTCGAAGACGATCACCATCCGGACGCCCTCGGTGCGGACCCACTCCTGGAGCTTGACCAGTTCGCGCTGGAGCCGGAGCAGTTCGTCCTCGTACGCCTTCTTGGGCATCCGCTTGCCGCCGGATCCCCGCTTGCCCGCCTTCGCACCCTTGGCCGCTGCCACTGCGTACCTCCGCTCACCGCGCCGATGACGATCCCCCAGGCTAAGCCGCGGCGGGCGTCCGCGCAGGTCGGGCGGGCCTCCCCGGACGGGCACCGACGGACCCCCGTGCCGCCGGTGCCGGTCGCGCCGGGGAAGGCCGGACAACTGTGCGACACCCCGGTGGTCCCGGTCCAATGCATTGGTCCATAACCTGGCGGCATGGATGTGGACACCCGGATGTTGCGCTGCCTCGCGGTGGTCGGCGAGGAGGGCCAGCTGACCTCGGCGGCGGCCCGGCTGGGCGTGAGCCAGCCGACGCTGACCAAGCAGGTGCGGGCGCTGGAGCGGGAGTTGGGGGTGGAGCTGTTCCACCGCTCGCGGGCCGGGATGACGCCGACGGCGGCCGGCGCGGAGCTGCTGGCGCGCGCGGCGCCGCTGCTGGCCGGCTGGGAGGAGGCGCTGCGGGCGGTCCGGCGGGCGGCGGCCGGGGCGGGCGGGGAGCTGCGGGTCGGCTTCGAGGGCTCGACGATCAACCTGCTGGGCCGGGCCGCGGTGGAGGACTTCGCCCGCCGGATGCCGGGCTGGCGGCTCCGGATGCGGCAGAACGACTGGTTCGACGAGTCCTCCGGCCTGGCCTCCGGCGTGCTGGACCTGGCGCTGTGGCACGCCCCGGCGGCGCTGGCCGAGCGGTACGCGTGCCTGCCGCTGGGCACCGAGGAGCGCTGGGTGGTGGTGGCGGCCGACCACCGGCTGGCCGACCGGTCCGAGGTGGACGCGGCGGAGCTGTGGGACGAGCCGTTCGTGGCGATCCCGGAGCAGTCCGGGGCCTGGCGCGGCTACTGGCTGGGCGGTCCGGAGCGCGGCGAGCGGCCGGTGCGGATCGGCGCGGTGGCGCACAACGCGGACGAGTGGATGGCCGCGGTGGCCTGCGGGCAGGGGATCGGCTTCGCGCCGCGCTCGGTGGGCCGCCGGGCGGGCCGTCCGGACGTGCGCTGCCTGCCGGTGCGCGGGCTGGGCCCGAGCCTGGTGGGGCTGTTCCGGCTGCCGGGGCGGCCGGCCACGCCGGCCATGGAGGCGTTCGCCGAGTCCTGCCGGCTGCACCTGGAGGTGCAGTTCCGGGCGACCGGTGGCGGCCGGTCCCCCGAAGCGGCGGCCGCTCAGACCTCGGCGAACGGCGCGGGGTAGCGGCACACGCCGTGCGGGACGCCGTCGGCGCCGGGCAGCGGCAGGGCCTGGAAGTACGTCTCCGGGACGTCGAACGGGCCGGTGATCCGGTGCCCGGCGGCCGGGGTGAAGCCGAACCGGCCGTAGTAGTCCGGGTCGCCGAGCACCACCACGACGCGCTCGCCGGCCTGGGCGGCGGCGTCCAGCGCGGCCCGCACCACGGCGGTGCCGACGCCCTTGCGCTGCCACTCGGGGGCGACCGCGACGGGCGCGAGCGCGAGGCCCTTGCCGTTGCCGATCCGCAGCCGGGTGAGCAGCGCGTGGCCGATGACGACCTCGCGGTCGTCCACCGCGACCAGCGAGAGGGCGGGCAGCCAGGCGGCGTCGCGGCGCAGCGCGTCCACCAGGTCCGCTTCCTCGGGGCCGGGGAAGGCCGCCATGTGCACCCGCCGCGTCTCGGCGGTGTCGGAGGGGAGTTCGACTCTGGTTCGTACGGTCATCCTTGACCCTTCTTGCGCTCTGCACCCCGTTGTGCGGCCCACCGGGTGGTGCAGCGTTCCGGCCCCGGGCGGTGGCAGCCTACTCCTGGTGGCCGCGCACCGGCCGGGGCCGGGACGAATCGTGATCTTTGTGATGCGCCGTCAGGACCGGACGGTCACCTGACGGTGGGTCAGGCGCCGCTCTCCGCCTCGGACTTGACGCCGTCCTTGGCGCCGTCCTTGGCCTTGGGCTGGGCGTCCACGCCGGCCTCCCGGCGCTGGGCCGGGGTGATGGTGGTGGGGGCGCCGGTCAGCGGGTCGCCGCCGGTGGAGGTCTTCGGGAAGGCGATGACGTCCCGGATGGTGTCGTAGCCGCCCAGCAGGGTGACCACGCGGTCCAGGCCGAGCGCGATGCCGCCGTGCGGCGGCGGGCCGTAGTTGAAGGCGTCCAGCAGGAAGCCGAACTGCGCGGCCGCCTCCTCCTCGGACAGGCCGATCGCGTCGAACGCCCGCTTCTGCACGTCGCGCTGGTGGATGCGGATCGAACCGCCGCCCAGCTCCGAGCCGTTCAGCACCAGGTCGTACGCGTTGGAGAGCGCGCTGCCCGGGTCGGTGTCGAAGGTGGCGAGCGACTCGGCGGTCGGCGCGGTGAACGGGTGGTGCACGGCGTGCCAGCCCTGGAACTCGCCCTTGTCGTCCTCGATCGGCTCGAACATCGGGAAGTCCACGACCCAGAGGAACGCCCACTGGGACTCGTCGATCAGGTCGCAGCGGCGGCCGATCTCCAGCCGGGCGGCGCCGAGCAGCTCCTGCGAGGCGGTCTTCTTGCCGGCGGCGAAGAACACCGCGTCGCCCGGCTTGGCGCCGGCCGCGGCGGCCAGGCCGGCCAGGTGCTCCTCGGACAGGTTC
The DNA here is from genome assembly GCF_000269985.1 of Kitasatospora setae KM-6054. NCBI lineage: Bacteria > Bacillati > Actinomycetota > Actinomycetes > Kitasatosporales > Streptomycetaceae > Kitasatospora > Kitasatospora setae. Next base: position 1,585,291 of record NC_016109.1, read on the forward strand.
TTGGCGACCGGGCCGCGCAGCTCGCCGGTCTCGGCGTCCACCAGGACGTACGCGAGGCCGCGGGCGCCGCGGGCCTTCGCCCAGTCCTGCCAGGCGTCGAGCTGCTTGCGGGGCTGCGAGGCGCCGCCGGGCATCACGACCGCGCCGACGTACGGGGCCTGGAAGACCCGGAACTCGGTGCCCTGGAAGTACGCGGTGAGGTCGGTCAGCTCCTGGCCGAAGCGGACGTCCGGCTTGTCGGAGCCGTAGCGGGCCATCGCGTCGGCGTAGGCCAGCCGGGGCAGCGGGTCGGGGATCTCGTACCCGTGCACGTCCTTCCAGATCCGGCCGACGATCTTCTCGCCGAGCGCCAGGACGTCCTCCTGGTCGACGAACGACGCCTCGATGTCGAGCTGGGTGAACTCGGGCTGCCGGTCGGCCCGGAAGTCCTCGTCGCGGAAGCAGCGGGCGATCTGGTAGTACCGCTCCATGCCGGCCACCATCAGCAGCTGCTTGAACAGCTGCGGCGACTGCGGCAGGGCGTACCAGTGGCCCGGCTGGAGGCGGACCGGGACGAGGAAGTCGCGGGCGCCCTCGGGGGTGGAGCGGGTCAGGTACGGGGTCTCGATGTCGAGGAAGTCGTTCTCCTCCATCACCGTGCGGATGATGTGGTTGACCTTCGAGCGCAGCCGCAGCGCGCGGGCCGGGCCCTCGCGGCGCAGGTCGAGGTAGCGGTAGCGCAGCCGCACCTCCTCGTTGACCGAGCCGGGCTCGTACTCGGCGACCTGGAACGGCAGCGGCGCGGCCTCGGACAGCACCTCGATCGACTCGACGACGACCTCGACGGCGCCGGTCGGGATGTCCGGGTTCTCGTTGCCCTCCGGGCGGACCCGGACCTCGCCGACCACCTTGACGCAGTACTCGGAGCGCAGCCCGTGCACCGACTCCAGGTCGCGGACCACGACCTGCACGGTGCCCGAGGCGTCGCGCAGGTCGATGAAGGCCACACCGCCGTGGTCGCGGCGGCGGGCCACCCAGCCGGCCAGGGTGACGGTGGTGCCGGCCTGCTCCGCGCGGAGCGTGCCCGCGTCGTGCGTGCGGATCACAGCTGCTTCTCCTTCAGGGTGGTGACGAGCGCCGCGAGGGCGACGGGGGTCTGCTCGCCGGTGGTCAGGTCCTTGAGCTGGACGACGCCCTCGGCGAGGTCCCGGTCGCCGGCGATCAGCGCGAAGCGGGCGCCGGAGCGGTCGGCGGACTTCATGGCGTTCTTGATGCTCTTGACGCCGAACGCCAGGTCGGTGGCCACGCCGGCCCGGCGCAGCTCCACCACCTTGGCGAACAGCACGTTCTTGGCCTCCTCGCCGAGCGCGACGACGTACACCGAGGTGGCGGCGGGCAGGTCGAGGGCGACGCCCTCGGCCTCCAGCGCGAGGTAGCTGCGGTCCACGCCGAGCGCCCAGCCGACCGAGGGCAGCGCCGGGCCGCCGATCATCTCGGACAGGCCGTCGTAGCGGCCGCCGCCGCCGATCGCGGACTGCGCGCCGAGGCCGTCGTGCACGAACTCGAAGGTGGTCCGGGTGTAGTAGTCCAGGCCGCGGACCAGCTTGGGGTCGTCGACGAAGGCGACGCCGTTGGCGGTGAGCAGTTCGCGCACCTTCGCGTCGTACGCCTTGCACTCCTCGCAGAGGTGGTCGCGCAGCTTGGGCGCGTCGCCGAGCTGGGCCTGCACCGACTCGCGCTTGTCGTCCAGCACCCGCAGCGGGTTGATCTCCGCGCGGCGGCGGGTCTCCTCGTCCAGGTCGAGCCCGGCCAGGAAGGCGACCAGGGCGGCCCGGTAGGCCGGGCGGCAGCGCTGGTCGCCGAGCGAGTTGAGCAGCAGCCGGTAGTCGCGCAGCCCGAGCGAGCGGAAGGCGTCGTCGGCCAGGATGATCAACTCGGCGTCCAGCGCCGGGTCCTCGGCGCCGATCGCCTCCGCGCCGACCTGCGCGAACTGGCGGTAGCGGCCCTTCTGGGCGCGCTCGTAGCGGTAGTACGAGCCGGAGTACCAGAGCTTGACCGGCAGGTTGCCCTGCTTGTGCAGGTTCGCCTGGAGCGCGGCGCGCAGCACCGAGGCGGTGCCCTCGGGGCGCAGCGCGAGCTCGTCGCCGCCCTTGGTGGTGAGGTTGTACATCTCCTTGGTGACGATGTCGGTGGACTCGCCGACACCGCGGGAGAACAGCTTGACGTCCTCGAAGACCGGGGTCTCGATGTACCCGTACCCGGCGCGGCGGGCGGGCGCGGAGAGGCGCTCGCGGATCGCCAGGAAGGTCGCCGACTCGGGCGGGAGCAGGTCGTAGGTGCCCTTGGGGGCGGTGAAGGTGCTCAACTTCTCTTCCGTCACATTCCTCGTCGCGGGAAGGCCGGCGCGCCCGGCGCACCGCCCGCCTGCCGGAGGTAGGGGTTGGTGGCGCGCTCACGGCCGATGGTGGTCTGGGAGCCGTGGCCGGAGAGCACCACGGTCGCGTCGTCGAGGGGCAGGCACACCCGGGCCAGCGAGCGCATGATCGCCGCGCTGTCCCCGCCCGGGAGGTCGGTACGCCCGATGGAGCCGGCGAACAGCAGGTCGCCCGAGAACAGCACCGGCGGAACCTCCGCCGACGCGGGCGTCCTGAACGTCACCGACCCCCCGGTATGGCCGGGGGCGTGGTCGACGGTGAGGTGCAGCCCGGCGAGCTCCAGCACGCCGCCGTCGGTCAACTCGCGGACGTCGTCCGGTTCGCCGACGGTGATCGAGCCCATCAGCTGCTGCCCGAGCGAGCGGCCCAGGGCCTTCTCCGGGTCGGCCAGCATGTAGCGGTCCTCGGGGTGGATCCAGGCCGGGACGCCGCGCGCGCCGCAGACCGGGACGACCGAGGCGACGTGGTCGATGTGCCCGTGGGTGAGCAGTACCGCGACCGGCTTGAGCCGGTGCTCGCGGATCAACTCCTCGACCCCGGCGGCCGCTTCGTGGCCCGGGTCGACGATCACGCACTCCTCGCCGGCGGCGGGTGCGACCAGGTAGCAGTTGGTGCCCCAGGCCCCGGCGGGGAATCCGGCGACGAACACGCGAGTCCTTACGTTCCATGCGGTGGCGGTCTGCTTTTCCCCCGCAGCCTACCGGCGGCACCGGGCCGCGGGCGAACCGGTTGTCCGGTGCGTTCAGCCCTTTCTCATGTCGCGCTGATCCCGTCCTGACGCGCGGGGTCCTTACACTGGGCCGCCTGCGGGTGCGATGATCCGCACACGACAGCAGCAACTCCCCCATCCACACCGTCCAGCAGGAGAAACGTCCGGTGGTCACCAGCGAACAGCGGCGGCGGCAGCTCGCCCGTGAGAAGTACGAGCGCCAGGCGCAGGCGCGCGCCGAGGCGGCCGCCAAGCGCAGGCGGCGCAACGCGATCGTGGCCGGCGCCCTGGCCGTCGTGGTGGTGGGCGGCATCGCGACCGTCGCCAGCGGCGCGCTCGACTCGGACGACAAGAAGGACTCCAAGGCCGCCTCGGCCGCGCCGAGTCCGTCGGCCTCCGGCAAGCAGTGGGCGGCCGAGCCGGCCATGACGATCGACACCGCGGCCGCCTACACCGCGACGTTGGACACCTCGGCGGGCAAGGTCACCTTCTCGCTGGACGCGGCGAAGGCCCCGCACACGGTCAACTCCTTCGCGTTCCTGGCCGGTCAGCAGTTCTGGGACAACACGAAGTGCCACCGGCTGACCACGCAGGGCATCTACGTCCTGCAGTGCGGTGACCCGACCGGCACCGGAACCGGCGGCCCCGGCTACCAGTTCGCCGACGAGAACCTGACCGGCGCCACCTACCCGGCGGGCACCGTGGCGATGGCCAACTCCGGCGCGAACACCAACGGCAGCCAGTTCTTCCTGGTCTACAAGGACACCCAACTGCCGCCCAGCTACACCCCGTTCGGCAAGATCACCGGCGGCCTCGACGTGCTGCAGAAGATCGCCGACGCGGGCGTCCAGGGCGGCGGCGGCGACGGCGCGCCGGCCACGCCGGTCAAGGTCGCGAGCATCACCACCGCCAAGGGCTGACCCGCCGCGAAAATCGACCGGCGCCGGATGCGGACAGCACCGGCGCTGGTCGCCTATGTTGCTGTTGTATAGGGTGCCCTGACCGTCGGCCGTCACCCTCGGCGCGACACCACGACGGCTCGGGACGGCGGACTCCATCGGTCCGCCGCACATCAACTGTGGACGACGCTCCCGCCCGTGGGCGTGGCGTCATGTGGAGGAGGCGCTGTGAGCAGCGACCCGTGGGGCCGTGTCGACGAGCAGGGGAACGTCTACGTGAGGACGGCCGACGGCGAACGCCAGGTCGGCTCCTGGCAGGCCGGCTCCCCCGAGGAGGCCCTCGCCTACTTCGAGCGCAAGTTCCAGGGCCTGGAGGCGGAGATCGCCCTCCTGGAGCACCGGGTGCGCAAGACCGACCTGGCCGCCAAGGAGGCGCAGACCGCGCTCGACCACCTGCGCGCGCAGGTCGTCGAGGCGCACGCGGTCGGCGACCTGGACGCGCTCGCCAAGCGCCTGGAGACCCTGGCCGGCGAGATCGAGACCCGGCAGGGCGAGCGCAAGGCCGCCAAGGCGAAGGCCCAGGAGGAGACCCGGGCCGCCAAGGAGGCGCTGGTCGCCGAGGCCGAGCAGCTCGCCGAGTCCAACCAGTGGCGGGAGGCCGGCGACCGGCTGCGCGCCCTGGTCGACAACTGGAAGGCGCTGCCGCGGCTGGACCGCAAGAGCGACGACGAGCTGTGGCACCGCTTCTCGCACGCCCGCTCGGTGTTCTCCAAGCACCGCAAGTCGCACTTCGCGGCGCTCGACTCGGAGCGCGACTCGGCCCGCGCGGTGAAGGAGAAGCTGGTCGCCGAGGCCGAGGCGCTGTCCGGCTCCACCGAGTGGGGCCCGACGGCCGCCGCCTACCGGGACCTGATGACGCAGTGGAAGGCGGCCGGCCGCGCCCAGCGGGACGCGGAGGAGGAGCTGTGGGCCCGCTTCCGCGGCGCCCAGGACGTCTTCTTCCAGGCCCGGTCCGCCGCGTTCTCCGAGCGCGACGCCGAGCAGGGCGAGAACCAGAAGGCCAAGGAGGCGCTGCTGGTCGAGGCCGAGGCGATCCTGCCGATCACCGACCTGAAGGCCGCCAAGGCCGCGCTGCGCGAGATCTCCGAGCGCTGGGAGGCGATCGGCCACGTCCCGCGCGACGCCCGTCCGAAGCTGGACGGCCGGCTGGGCGCCGTGGAGCGCGCCGTCCGCGAGGCCGAGGAGGCCGAGTGGCAGCGCTCCAACCCGGAGGCGCGGGCCCGCGCCACCGGCATGACCACCCTGCTGCAGGCCGCCGTGGACAAGCTCCGCGCCGACCTGGACAAGGCGCGGGCCGCGGGCAACGCGTCCAGGGCCGCCAAGCTGGAGGCCGAGCTGGAGGGCCGCCAGGCGCTGCTCGACCAGGCGCAGAAGTCGCTGCAGGAGTTCACCTCCTGATCCGGCGCACCCGCCGCGAGGGGCCCCCGTCCGCACCGGACGGGGGCCCCTCGCGCGTGCTCAGACCACGCTGGCGGAGGGTTCGGGCGAGCCCAGCCGGTCCAGGTCGAGGCTCTGGTCGGGTCCGGGGGTGGCGCTGGGCACCGGGGTGCCGAACTCGCTGAACTCGACCGAGCCGGTGCTCTTCTCCAGCTTCAGCGGTACCGGGTCGCCGGTGGCGGCCACGTACAGGGTGCCGGTGCCGCTGCCGGCGTCGCCGGCCAGCGGGAGCGCGGGGCGGCCCTGGACGGTGGTGGGCTCGCCCTTGGTGAGTTCGCTCCGGGCGCCGCCGAGCTGGTCGGCGATGGTGTTCAGGTCGCACAGTTCGGCGATGTCCCCGAAGTCGGGGTCGTCGGCGGTGGTCTTCAGGTACCGGTCGCCGACCAGGTCGGACATCGCGCTGCCGCCGTGGCCCGCCCAGAACGCGGCGTCCGGCTTGACCCACAGGTCGGGGCCGGCCTTGACCACCTGGAAGCCGCCGGTGCCGGACTGGCTGAGCGTGCCGGCGCAGTTCCCGGCGGTGTCGATCCGCAGGTCCATCTCGATCCGGCCGCCCTGGCCGGTGACCGCGCCGGCCACCCGGACGGTGCCGGCCGCCTTGAGCGCCGCCACCGAGCGCTCCAGCGCCTCGTCCGCGGTGAGCCGCTCGACGCCGTTGCCGCCGCCCCGCGAGGCCGCCAGCGGGGACCCCGCCACCGCCCCGCCGGTGGCCGCGGGCGCCACCTGGTTCGCGGCGGCGCTCCCGCCGGTGCTCCCGCAGCCGGCCGCCAGCGCCGCGACGAGCGCCGCGCCCGCCACCGCCGTCGCCACCCGTATCCCGTGCACGCTGCCTCCCGGAAAGCCGACCGCCCCCACCCGGCCAGTGTCGGCGGGGCGGGGGCGGGCGGCGACCGGAGCGGGCGGGGCGCGGTGCGGCGGCGCGGGCGGGGCGGCTACTTGTTGCGCGCCGAGGTGACCCGGTAGACGTCGTACACGCCCTCGACGCCGCGCACCGCCTTGAGCACGTGGCCCAGGTGCTTGGGGTCGCCCATCTCGAAGGTGAACCGGCTCATCGCGACCCGGTCCCGGGAGGTCTGGACGGCCGCCGAGAGGATGTTGACGTGCTGGTCGGAGAGCACCCGGGTGACGTCCGAGAGCAGCCGGGAGCGGTCCAGCGCCTCGACCTGGATCGCGACCAGGAACACCGAGGACTGGGTGGCCGCCCACTCGACCTCGATCATCCGCTCGGGCTGCTGCTGGAGGGACTCCACGTTGACGCAGTCCGCGCGGTGCACCGAGACGCCGTTGCCGCGGGTGATGAAGCCGACGATCGGGTCGCCGGGCACCGGCGTGCAGCAGCGCGCCAGCTTCACCCAGACGTCGTCGACGCCCTTGACGATGACGCCGGGGTCGCCCTTGGCGCGGCGGCGCATCGAGCGCGGCTGGTGCGAGGGGGTGGCGGTCTCGGCGAGGTCCTCGACCGCGCCCTCCTCGCCGCCCATCGCCTGGACCAGCTTCTGCACGATCGCCTGCGCGGCGACGTGGCCCTCGCCGATCGCCGCGTAGAGCGAGGAGATGTCCGGGTAGCGCATCTCGTGGGCGAGGGTGACCAGCGAGTCCCCGGTGAGGATCCGCTGGATCGGCAGGTTCTGCTTGCGCATCGCCCGGGCGATCGACTCCTTGCCCTGCTCGATCGCCTCCTCGCGGCGCTCCTTGGAGAACCAGGCGCGGATCTTGTTCCGGGCCCGGGGCGACTTGACGAAGCTCAGCCAGTCCCGGGACGGGCCGGCGTTCTCCGCCTTGGAGGTGAACACCTCGACGGTGTCGCCGTTCTCCAGGGTCGACTCCAGCGGCACCAGCCGGCCGTTCACCCGGGCGCCGATGCACCGGTAGCCGACCTCGGTGTGCACCGCGAACGCGAAGTCCACCGGGGTGGCCTGCGCGGGCAGCGCTATCACGTCGCCCTTCGGGGTGAAGACGAACACCTCGTTGCTGGACAGGTCGAAGCGCAGCGACTCGAGGAACTCGCTCGGGTCCTCGGTCTCCTTCTGCCAGTCGAGCAGCTGCCGCAGCCAGGCCATCTCGTTGACCGCGTCGGCCTTGTCGTGCTGCCGCCCGTGGGTCGGCGTGTCGGTGCGCACCTTGGACGCGCCGGCCACCGCCCGCTGCTTGTACTTCCAGTGCGCGGCGATGCCGTACTCGGCCCGGCGGTGCATGTCGAAGGTGCGGATCTGCAGCTCGACCGGCTTGCCGCCGGGGCCGATCACCGTGGTGTGCAGCGACTGGTACATGTTGAACTTGGGCATCGCGATGTAGTCCTTGAACCGCCCCGGCACCGGGTTCCACCGCGCGTGGATGGTGCCCAGCGCCGCGTAGCAGTCGCGGACGGTGTCGACCAGGACCCGGATGCCCACCAGGTCGTAGATCTCGGCGAAGTCCCGGCCCCGGACGATCATCTTCTGGTAGACCGAGTAGTAGTGCTTGGGCCGGCCGGTGGTCTGCGCGGTGATCCGGGCCCCGCGCAGGTCGCCCTGCACCTGGTCGATCACGGTGGCCAGGTACTCGTCCCGCTTGGGGGCGCGCTCGGCCACCAGCCGGACGATCTCGTCGTACATCTTGGGGTAGAGGATGGCGAAGGCCAGGTCCTCCAGCTCCCACTTGATGGTGTTCATGCCCAGCCGGTGCGCCAGCGGGGCGTAGATCTCCAGCGTCTCGCGGGCCTTCTTCTCCTGCTTCTCCCGCTTCAGGTAGCGCATCGTGCGCATGTTGTGCAGCCGGTCGGCGAGCTTGATCACCAGCACCCGGGGGTCCTTGGCCATCGCCACGACCATCTTGCGGACGGTCTCCGCCTGCGCGGCCTCGCCGAACTTCACCCGGTCCAGCTTGGTCACGCCGTCGACCAGCAGTGCCACCGAGTCGCCGAAGTCCTGCCGGAGCGTCTCCAGGCCGTAGTCGGTGTCCTCGACGGTGTCGTGCAGCAGCCCGGCCATCAGGGTGGGCGCGTCCATCCCCAGCTCGGCCAGGATGGTGGCCACCGCCAGCGGGTGGGTGATGTACGGGTCGCCGCTCTTGCGCTTCTGCCCGCGGTGCCACTTCTCCGCGACGGCGTAAGCCCGCTCGATGTCCTTCAGCAGCCCGGGGTCGGCCTTGGGGTCGTTGGCCCGGATCGTCCGGAACAGCGGCTCCAGCACCGGGTTGACCATCGAACTGCGCTGTCCGCCCAGCCGCGCAAGCCGAGCCCGCATCCCGCCCTGCGAGGAACGGGAACTGGCGGCAGCGGCCGTGGGCACAACCTCGTCGGGCAAGGACACTCCTACGTCGGATCAACCTTCATCGTACCGACAGCGCGCCCCCGCGCGGCGGCGCGTCCGCCGGGGGAACGCCACCGCCCGGGAACGGATCCGTTCCCGGGCGGTGCTCGAACAGCGGGCCGTCAGACCACGACCAGGGTCTCCAGCGGCGCCCCGTGCAGGTGCGAGGCGAGCTTCGCGCGCCCCGTCAGGAAGCCGAGCTCCATCAGCACGACCACGCCGACCAGCTCGGCCCCGGCCTCCTGGACCAGGTCGAGCGAGGCCGCGATCGTCCCGCCGGTGGCCAGCACGTCGTCCACCACCAGGACCTTCTCGCCCGGCTCGAACGCGTCGCACTGCACCTCCAGCGTCGCCGACCCGTACTCCAGGTCGTACGAGCGGGCGAACACCTCGCCGGGCAGCTTGCCCTTCTTGCGGATCGGGACGAACCCGAGGCCCGCGGCGAACGCCGCCGGCGCGGCCAGCACGAACCCCCGCGCCTCCAGCCCGACCACCTTGGTGGCGCCGAGCTCCCGCGCCCGCTCGGCCAGCGCCCGGGTCAGCGCGCCGAACGCCTCGGCGTCGGCCAGCAGGGGGGCGATGTCCTTGAACAGGACACCCGGCTTCGGGTAGTCCCGCACGTCCCGGATCCGGCTGTTGAGCAGCTCGGACAGGGCGGGGTCGGTGGTGGAGGTCACGGGGGTTCCTTCGCGGAGGGTCAGTGCTTGCCGGACGGCCGTCCCTTGCCGCGGGCGCGGCTGACCGGCTGGTTACGCTGTCCGACCATACCGGCCGCGACCTGCTCCCCGTCGCCGTCCTCGCCCTCGACCTCGTCGAACTCCTCGCCCCTGGCCTCGGCCTCGGCCTTCGCCTTGGCTTCCGAGGCGCGCCGCTGGGCGACCCGCTTGGCCAGCGCCTTCATGTCCGGCGCCTGCTCCTTGAGCTGCGCGAGCAGCGGGGTGGCCACGCAGATGGAGGAGTAGGCACCGGCCGCGAGGCCGATGAACAGGGCCAGCGAGATGTCGTTCAGGGTGCCCGCGCCCAGGAAGCCGCCGCCGATGAAGAGCAGCGCCGAGACCGGGAGCAGGGCGACGACCGTGGTGTTGATGGAGCGCACCAGGGTCTGGTTGAGGCCGTGGTTGGCGGCCTCGCTGTAGGTGCGGCGGGACTGCTTGGTGAGGCCCCGGGTGTTCTCCTTCACGGTGTCGAAGACGACGACCGTGTCGTAGAGCGAGTAGCCGAGGATGGTCAGGAAGCCGATCACGGTGCCCGGGGTGACCTCGAAGCCGACCAGGGCGTAGACGCCGATGGTGATCAGGAGGTCGTGGATCAGGGCGACCAGGGCGGCCACCGCCATCCGCCACTCGAAGGCGATCGCCATGTAGATGGTGACCAGCACCATGAAGACGATCAGGCCGGTCAGCGCCTTCTTGGAGATGTCGGCGCCCCAGGAGGGGCCGATCACCTGGGCGTTGATGTCCTGCTCCTGGACGCCGATCGCCTGCGAGAACTCCTTGGTGAAGGTCGTCGCCGGGATCGACTCCTGGGCGCTGACCTGGATCCGGACGTCACCCTTGTCCGTGGTCTGCGCCAGCGCGGTGTTCGAGCCGATGATCTTGTCGGCGGTGTCCTTCGCCTGCGAGGCCGACAGGCCGGGCTTGTGCACGGTGTAGACCGAGCCGCCCTTGAACTCGATGCCCAGGTGCAGGCCCATGGCCAGGCCGATGCCGGCCACCAGGACGATCACCGCGGAGATCGAGTACCAGATCTTCCGCTTGCCGACGAAGTCGAAGGAGACCTCGCCCTGGTAGAGGCGGTGACCGATGTTGCGGAGCGACATGGGTCAGACCTCCTGGGTGGTGGTGGAACGGCGGCGGGAGCCGCGGATCGGCGGACGGGCGCCGAGCCGCTTCGGGTCCAGGCCGGACCACGGGTGGCCGCTGGCGAAGAACTTGGTACGGGCGAGCAGGGTGATCAGCGGCTTGGTGAACAGGAAGATCACCACGACGTCGAGCAGGGTGGTCAGGCCCAGGGTGAAGGCGAAGCCCTGCACCTTGCCGACCGAGACCAGGTAGAGCACCGCGGCACAGAGGAAGGACACGAAGTCCGACACCAGGATGGTGCGCCGGGCCCGCGGCCAGGCCCGCTGCACGGCGGCCCGGAGCTGGGCGCCCTCGCGGACCTCGTCCCGGATCCGCTCGAAGTAGACGATGAAGGAGTCCGCGGTGATGCCGATCGCGACGATCGCGCCGCAGACCGCGGGCAGGTTCAGCGCGAAGCCGATGCCCGCGCCGAGCAGGCTCATGATCGACCAGGTCAGGACCGCCGAGACGACCAGGCCGGCGATCGAGATCAGGCCCAGGCCGCGGTAGTAGACCAGCGAGTAGGCGACCACCAGGACCATGCCGATCAGACCGGCGATCAGACCGGCCTTCAGCTGCTCGGAGCCGAGCTGCGGGGAGACGGTGGTGACGTCGCTCTTCACGAAGTCCAGCGGGAGCGCGCCGTAGCTCAGCACGTTCGCCAGCGACTTGGCCTCGTCCGAGGTGAAGGTGCCGTTGATCACGGCGTTGCCGCCGGTGATCGACTCCTGCACGTACGGGTGCGAGACGACCTGGCCGTCCAGCACGATCGCGAACTGGTTGGCCGGGGAGGACTGGGTGGCCAGCTGGCCGGTGGTGGCCGCGAAGGCCTTGGAGCCGGTGTCGTTGAACGACAGGTCGACCATCCAGCCCTTGCCGGTCTGGGTGTCGTACACGGCCTGCGCCTTGGTGACGTCCTGGCCGTTGACCGCGACGCCGCCGAGCACGAACTTGTACCAGAGGCCCTGCTCGTCGTTGTACGAGCAGGCGATCGCCGGGGCGGTCGGGTCGTTGGTCTTCTGGTAGTTCAGCCGCTGCGCCTTGTCGCTGCAGTCCAGCGCGGCGTACTTCTGCTGGAGCGCGAGGGTCTCGGCGTCCGGGGTCGGCGCGGCGCTCGGGTTGGCGGCGGGCGCCGAAGCCTGGGCGGAGGCGGACGGCTGGGCCGAGGCCGAGCCGGAGGCGGACGCCGTCGGGTCGGCCTGCAGCGCGCCGGAGAGGGCGCGGCCGGCCTTGGTCGCCGAGGCCGAGGCCGAGGCGGGGGCCGACGCGGAGGCGCTCGGCGAGCCGGCCACGGCGGAGGCGCCGGCCGACGGCGAGGCCGAGGCGCCGCCGGAGGCGCTGGCGGACGGGCTCGGCTGCTGGGCGGCCGCGCCGGACGGCTCGGCGGCCAGCACCGGGCGGAAGTAGAGCTTGGCGGTGTCACCGACCTTGTCGATGGACTGCTGCGTGTTACCACCGTCGGGAATGTTGACGATGATGTTGGCATTGCCCTGGGTCTGGACCTCCGCCTCGGAGACGCCCATGCCGTTGACACGCTTCTGGATGATGTTCACCGCGGTGTCGAGATTGGTCTTGTTGACCGCGGAGGGGTCATCCGACTTCGCGGTCAGCGTGACGCTGGTACCACCGGCGAGGTCGATACCGAGACGGGGCTTGGTGTTGCCCGTCCCGAACATGAGGGCCACAAGGCCGACGGTGACCACCAGGATGAGCGCCAGCGCCCGTCCCGGGTATCCGTCGCGCGACCGCGACTTGGGTGTTGCCACCTTGCTCGTTTCTCCCTGTCCATGCCGCCCGGCGGCCGGCCTCCTCCCCCGCGCGGCGGGAGCGGAGGACGACGGACGCACGACGGCCCAAGAGGTCCTGTTGGGCTTGCGGCGGATGCCGCTGGTCGAGGGTCGCCCCCGACCGTACTACTTGCTCTCGGGAGCCTCGGCGTCGGCCTTCGCCTCGTCCTTGGACAGGCTCAGCGGCTTCTCCTCGGCGTCCGCCTCGACGGCCTCGGCGGCCTCGTCCGACGCATCCTCGGCGGGACGGCCGTTGATGATCGCGTCGTACTCCAGCGGCTCCAGGACGGCCGCGATCGCGCCCTTGGTGTAGTGCGCCACCACACCGGGAGCGACCTCCAGCTCGACGGTCTCGTCGTTGACCGCCTTGACCAGGGCGTACATGCCACCGATGGTGCGGACCCCGGCCCCCGGCTGGAGCGTGCTCTGCATGCTCTGCGCCTGGGCCTGACGCTTCTTCTGCGAGCGCATCATCATGAAGATGGCGAGGAGCGGAAGGAGGAAGATGATGTATTGCACAGCCAGGGTCCTTTGTCGGCCGCCGGTGCGGCGGCCAGTGCGTGTACGTCGGCCCGTCGGGTGACTGGGGCGGTCCGGCGGAGTCTAGGCGACCCGCACTGAACGGACAACGCCAAGCATGCCAGTGTGCCGCCGAAAGTGGCGAGCCTTGGCATGCACATAAACCCCCGATAAGGCGACGGAGTTATGCCTGCCCGTCGGCCCATAGCCCGTTCTGCCGGACGCCCCGCGCCGCCCTCGCCGCCGCCGGTGCCTGCGGCGGGGTCAGCCCCAGGTGCTGCCAGGCCGCCGCGGTGGCGATCCGGCCGCGCGGGGTGCGGGCCAGCAGGCCCTCCCGGACCAGGAAGGGCTCGGCGACCTCCTCGACCGTCTCGGCCTCCTCGCCGACCGCCACCGCCAGGGTCGAGAGGCCCACCGGGCCGCCGCCGAACAGCTTGAGCAGCGCCTCCAGCACCGCCCGGTCCAGCCGGTCCAGGCCGCGCGCGTCGACCTCGTAGACCTCCAGCGCCCGGGCCGCGATCTCCCGGCTGACCAGGCCGTCGTGCCGGACCTGGGCGAAGTCCCGGACCCGGCGCAGCAGCCGGTTGGCGATCCGGGGCGTGCCGCGCGAGCGGCCGGCGATCTCGGCCGCGCCGGCCGGGTCGATCTCGACGTCCAGCAGGCCGGCCGAGCGGTGCACCACCCGCTCCAGCTCGGCCGGGGCGTAGAACTCCATGTGGCCGGTGAAGCCGAACCGGTCGCGCAGCGGCGGCGGCAGCAGGCCGGCCCGGGTGGTCGCGCCGACCAGCGTGAACGGCGGCAGCTCCAGCGGGATGGCGGTGGCGCCGGGGCCCTTGCCGACGATCACGTCGACCCGGAAGTCCTCCATCGCCATGTAGAGCATCTCCTCGGCGGGCCGGGACATCCGGTGGATCTCGTCGAGGAACAGCACCTCGCCCTCGGTCAGCGAGGAGAGGATCGCCGCCAGGTCGCCCGCGTGCTGGATGGCCGGCCCGGAGGTGATCCGGATCGGGGCGTTCAGCTCGGCCGCGATGATCATCGACAGGGTGGTCTTGCCGAGCCCGGGCGGGCCGCTGAGCAGCACGTGGTCCGGCGCGGCGCCGCGCTTGCGGGCCGCCTGGAGGACCAGCGAGAGCTGCTCGCGCACCCGCTCCTGGCCGATGAACTCGTCCAGCAGCTTGGGGCGCAGCGCCGCCTCGACCGCCTGGTCCTCGCCGTCGGCGGACGCCGTCAGCAGGCGGTCAGCGGGGTCGGACTCGTACGGGCTCATCGGTAAACCGCTCTCCATGTCGACTTGGTGACGTGTCGTCACATTGCTCCGGCGCCGGTCAGCGGGCCCGGTTCAGCCCGCGCAGGGCCAGTCGCAGCAGGGCGCCGACGTCCGGCACGGACTGCGCCTCGGCCTCCGGGGTGACCCGGGCGACCGCCTCCTCCGCCTCCCGCGGAGCGTAGCCGAGGCCCACCAGGGCCGCGTGCAGCTGCTCGTGCCAGGGGGCCGGGCCGGCCGCCACCGGCTTCTGCGCGGGGACGCTGCCGTGCGGGGCGCCGAGCTTGTCCTTGTACTCCAGCAGCAGCTTGGCGGCCTTCGCCTTGCCGATGCCGGGCACCGCGATCAGCGCCTTCTCGTCGCCGCCGGCGATCGCCACCCGGAGCGCCTCCGGCGAGTGCGTGCCGAGGATCGCCTGGGCGAGCTTCGGGCCGACCCCGGGCGCCGCCTGCAGCACCTCGAAGGTGGCCCGCTCGTCGTCGTCGACGAAGCCGAACAGCGTCAGCGAGTCCTCCCGGACCACCAGCGAGGTCGCCAGCCGGGCGGTCTCCCCCACCCGCAGCGTGGCCAGCGTGGCCGGCGTGCACTGCACCGCCATGCCCACCCCGCCGACCTCCACCACGGCCACCCCGGCCCCCACCACGGCGACCGGGCCCTGCACGAAGGCGATCACGGTGAAGTCGTTCCTCTCGATGGTTCCAGTGCTTGCCGTCTGCCCGCGCCCGACCGTCAGGGGCGCGGGGAACTGCGCGGGCGGCCCGGCGCGCCGCCGCGGGCCGCCCGGGGGGCGGCCGCCGCCCGACCGGGCCCGTCGGGCCCGTCCGGCCGGGCGCCGTGCCAGGAGCCGCCGCCCGCGGCGTGCGCCTTGATGGCCGCGGTCAGCCGGTTCGTCGTGCCGCCGCGCCAGATGTGGCAGATCGCCAGCGCGAGGGCGTCCGCCGCGTCGGCCGGCTTGGGCGGGGCGTCGAGCCGCAGGATCCGGGTGACCATGGCGGTGACCTGGGCCTTGTCGGCCCGGCCCGAGCCGGTGACGGCGGCCTTGACCTCGCTGGGGGTGTGCAGCGTGACGGGGATGCCGCGGCGGGTCGCGCAGAGCACGGCGACCGCCGAGGCCTGCGCGGTGCCCATCACGGTGCGGACGTTGTGCTGGGCGAACACCCGCTCCACGGCGACGAGTTCGGGCTGGTACCGGTCGAGCCAGGACTCCAGGCCCTGCTCGATGGCGAGCAGCCGCGGGCCGATCTCGTCGTCCGACGGGGTGCGCACCACGCCGACGCCGAGCATGTCGAGCCGCCGCCCGGGCAGTCCCTCGACCACCCCGACGCCGCACCTGGTCAGCCCAGGGTCCACACCCAGCACGCGCACGGCGCCGCCTCTCTCCGATCTGCGCAGGTTACCCCCGGCCGCCGACAACCGGCTCCGGACACGGCCCCGGACACGCCTCCGCCCGGCGGCCGTCAGCGGGCCGCCGGGCGGGGAAGGGCGCGGGATCGCCGGGATCAGGCGTCCAGCTCGGCCATGATCTCGTCGGAGACGTCGAAGTTGGCGAAGACGTTCTGCACGTCGTCGCTGTCCTCCAGCGCGTCGATCAGCTTGAAGATCTTGCGGGCGCCGTCGGCGTCCAGCTCGACCTGCATGCTGGGGACGAAGTTGGCGTCGGCCGAGTCGTAGTCGATGCCGGCGTCGACCAGCGCGGTGCGGACCGCGACCATGTCGGTGGCCTCGGACATCACCTCGAAGGCCTCGCCCAGGTCGTTGACCTCCTCGGCGCCGGCGTCCAGCACGACGTCCAGGATCTTGTCCTCGTCCACGCCGTCCGCCTTGGGGACGATCACGACGCCCTTGCGGTTGAACAGGTAGGAGACCGAGCCCGGGTCGGCCATGTTGCCGCCGTTGCGGGTCATCGCGACGCGCACGTCGGAGGCGGCGCGGTTGCGGTTGTCGGTGAGGCACTCGATCAGGACGGCCACGCCGTTCGGGCCGTAGCCCTCGTACATGATCGTCGAGTAGTCGGCGCCGCCGGCCTCCGCGCCGGAACCGCGCTTGACGGCCCGGTTGATGTTGTCGATCGGGACGGAGCTCTTCTTCGCCTTCTGGATGGCGTCGTAGAGCGTCGGGTTGCCGGCCGGGTCGCCGCCGCCGGTGCGGGCCGCCACCTCGATGTTCTTGATCATCTTGGCGAAGAGCTTGCCGCGCTTGGCGTCGATCGCGGCCTTCTTGTGCTTGGTGGTAGCCCACTTAGAGTGGCCGGACATCGCCAGCTCCTTTTCGTCGCCAATGGGAAATGAACAGGGGAGATCTTACCGGTGCCGCACCGCCGGGTGGCACACGGTCACCGCGCCGCACGGGCGTTCAGCGCCCGGCGGCCTCGACCATCCGGACGAAGTACTCGTGGACGCGGTGGTCGCCGGTCAGCTCCGGGTGGAAGGAGGTGGCCAGCAGGTTGCCCTGGCGGACCGCGACGATCCGGGCGTCCGGGCCGTCCGCGGCCGGCACCTCGGCGAGCACCTCGACGTCCGCGCCGACCGCCTCGACCCAGGGGGCGCGGATGAACACGCCGGTGACCGGGTCGCCGGGCAGGCCCGCGAACGGGATGGCGGTCTCGAAGGACTCGTTCTGCCGGCCGAAGGCGTTGCGGCGGACGGTCATGTCGATGCCGCCGACGGTCTCCTGGTCGTCCCGGCCGTCCAGGATCTTGTCCGCCAGCATGATCATGCCGGCGCAGGTGCCGTACACCGGCATGCCGGCCGCGACCCGCGCGCGCAGCGGGTCCATCAGGCCGAACAGCACGGCCAGCTTGGAGATCGTGGTGGACTCGCCGCCCGGCATCACCAGCGCGTCCACCTCGGCCAGCTCCTCGGGGCGGCGCACCGGCCGGGCCAGCGCGTCGGCGGCGGCCAGCGCCACCAGGTGCTCGCGGACGTCGCCCTGCAGGGCCAGCACGCCGATGGTGGGGATGCTCACGGTCTACTACCTCTTCGTTCTCGAACTTCGGGGCCCGGACTCCACGCAGCGGCCCGCCGTGCCGGTACCTCGCACGGCGGGCCGCTCACGCGGGGTGGCTACCAGCCGCGGTTGGCGTAGCGCTCGGCCTCGGGGAGGGTGTCGCAGTTGATGCCGACCATGGCCTCGCCCAGGTTGCGGGAGGCGTCCGCGATGATCTTCGGGTCGTCGAAGAAGGTGGTGGCCTTCACGATGGCGGCGGCGCGCTTGGCCGGGTCGCCCGACTTGAAGATGCCGGAGCCGACGAAGACGCCCTCGGCGCCGAGCTGGCGCATCAGCGCGGCGTCGGCCGGGGTGGCCACGCCGCCGGCCGAGAACAGCACGACCGGGAGCTTGCCGAGCTCGGCGACCTCGCGGACCAGCTCGTACGGGGCGCGCAGCTCCTTGGCGGCCGCGTACAGCTCGTTGTTGTCGAAGCCGCGCAGCTTGGCGATCTCGTTCTTGATCTGGCGCAGGTGGCGGACGGCCTCGACCACGTTGCCGGTGCCGGCCTCGCCCTTGGAGCGGATCATGGCCGCGCCCTCGGCGATCCGGCGCAGCGCCTCGCCCAGGTTGGTGGCGCCGCAGACGAAGGGGGTGGTGAACGCCCACTTGTCGGAGTGGTTGACCTCGTCGGCCGGGGTGAGCACCTCGGACTCGTCGATGTAGTCGACGCCGAGCGACTGCAGGACCTGGGCCTCGACGAAGTGGCCGATCCGGGACTTGGCCATCACCGGGATGGAGACCGCGGCGATGATCTCCTCGATCATGTTCGGGTCGGACATCCGGGCCACGCCGCCGTCCTTGCGGATGTCGGCGGGGACCCGCTCCAGCGCCATGACCGCGACCGCACCGGCGTCCTCGGCGATCTTCGCCTGCTCGGCGTTGACCACGTCCATGATCACGCCGCCCTTGAGCTGCTCGGCCATGCCGCGCTTGACCCGGGCGGTGCCGACCTGGGGCTGCTCGGCGGAAGTGGGGGTGGTGGACACGTGAAGACCTCACTCAGAAATGAACCGGTGCTATCGATCTATCGTAGGCCCGGGGGCTCCTCGACCCATACGCCACATGGTCCAGGGCCACCCCCGCCATACGACAATCGGTCCAGCGATCCGGCTGGGGCGGGAAACGGTGCCAAGCCTACGCGGGCGCGCCCTCGGGCGTGAGGGCCGCCGGGGGCTCGTCGTCCATCTCGAAGGCCATCGGGAACGGCGCCCGGCCGGCGAGCCGGAAGTAGCGCACCAGCCGGTGCTCGCGCACCGCGCGCGCCGCCCGCACCGCGTCGTTGTGGAAACGCCTGGCCATCGGTACCCGGCGCACCGCCTCGACCAGGTCGCGCACCGCCTCCTCGCCGCCCGGCGCGTCCCGCAGCGCGGCGACCTGCGCCGGCTCGTCCAGCACGGCGCGCAGCGCCAGGCTCAGGGCGCTCTCCGCCACCTCGCGCTGCTCGGCCTCGGCCTGCCGGGCCCCGTGCGCCGCCTCCAGCAGCAGGATCGACGCCGCCGGGTCCAGCAGCGAGGAGGTCGCCAGCTCCACCGCCACCGAGGCCCGGCGCAGCAGTTGGGCGTCCAGCGAGGCCCGGGCCGCGTCGATCCGAGCGTGCAGCCGGTCGAGCCTGCCCGCCGTCCAGCTCAGGTAGACGGCGAACAGTACGACGGCCGCAACGGCCCAGATCCAGGTAGCCACGGGGCGCTACGGTACCGGCTCAGCCGCCCAGCACCGCCGAGCGGTAGGCCCGGTGGTCGAACTCCTCGACCTGCACGGTGGCCTGCACCGGCCCGGCCTCGCCGCCCAGGTAGCCGGGCAGCGCCGCCAGCACGGCCTCGCCCAGCGCCGCCTTGGCCTCCGCGCTCCGGCCCGGGAAGATCTCCACCTTCACCGCGACCAGCGCGAAGGTCTCGGTGTCCGCCCCGACCACGGCCTCCTCGGTGCGCCGGAACCGGGTCTTGCAGCCGGCCGGCTTGGCGTCCAGCAGCTTCACCGCCAGCCGGTTCAGCGCCAGGCCGAAGCCCCGCCGGTCGAAGGTGCCGGCGAGCCGGTCGGTGTAGTCGACGGTGATCAGCGGCATGCGGGGCTACCTCTTCCGATTCTGCGGGGGGCGATTCTGCGGGGACGGCTCAACGACTCGGACGCGAACGGCGGTCGGACGGTTCGACCTCGGCCACCGGCGGCCGCCCGTCGGTCACCGTCTCGTACACCGACAGCACCTCGGCGCCGACCGTCTCCCAGTCGAAGCGCCGCACGTGCCGGGAGGCCGCCGCGCGCAGCGCCGCCAGCCGCTCGGGGCTGCCGAGCAGCTTGACCGCGGAGGCGGCCAGCGCGTCCGCGTCCTCGACCGGGAACAGCTCGCCGGCCGCGCCCCCGTCCAGTACTTGGCGGAACGCGTCCAGGTCGCTGGCCAGCACCGGGGCGCCGGCCGACATCGCCTCGACCAGGATGATGCCGAAGGACTCGCCGCCGGTGTTCGGCGCCACGTACAGGTCGACCGAGCGCAGCAGCCGGGCCTTGTCCCGGTCCGAGACCATGCCGAGGAACTCGACCCGGGCCCGCGCCTCGGCGGGCAGGCCCGCGACCGCCTCCGCCTCGTCGCCCTTGCCGGCCACCAGCAGCCGCACGCCCGGCCGCTCGGCCAGGATCCGCGGCAGCGCGGCCAGCAGCGTCGGCAGGCCCTTGCGCGGCTCGTTGATCCGGCCGATGAAGCCGATGGTGCCCGGCCCGCCCTCGGCCGCGCCGCCCTGCCACGCGGGGTTCGGCTCGGCGTCCGCGAAGAACCGCACGTCCACGCCGTTCGGGATGACCACCGCGTCGCCGCCCAGGTGCTCCACCAGGGTGCGCCGGGCGTACTCCGACACCGCGATCCGGCCCGACATCTTCTCCAGGCCGGGCTGCAGGATCGGCGAGGCCGCGATCATCGCCCGCGAGCGCGGGTTCGAGGTGTGGAACGTCCCCACCATCGGCCCGGTCGCCGCCCACGCGGCCAGCATCGACAGCGACGGCGAGTTCGGCTCGTGCACGTGCAGCACGTCGAACCGGCCCTCGCGCAGCCAGCGCCGCACCCGGGCCGCCGACAGGATCCCGAAGCTCAGCCGCGCCACCGACCCGTTGTACGGCACCGCCACCGCCCGCCCGGCCGAGACCACGTACGGCGGCAGCGCCTCCTCGTCCTCCGCCGGGGCCAGCACCGACACCTCGTGCCCGAGCCGGATCAGGTGCTCCGCCAGGTCGCGGATGTGGAACTGCACCCCGCCCGGCACGTCCCAGTCGTACGGGCACACCACGCCGATCCTCATGCCGCGGCCCGCCTCGGGGTCAGGTCGGCCAGCCACAGCTTCTGCAGCATGTGCCAGTCGACCGAGTGCGCGCGGATCTCGTCCGCCCACACGTCCGCCAGCGCCTGGGTCATCGCGGCGGTCTGCTCCTGCCGGGTGCCCTCGCCGGACGGCCGCACCTCCGGGTGGATCTCGGCCCGCAGCACCGGCCCGTCGTACCAGAGCGACACCGGGAACAGCGCCGCCCCGGTCCGCTGGGCCAGCGCCGCCGGGCCGGCCGGCATCCGGGTCGGCTCGCCGAAGAAGTCGACCTCGATCCCGGCCTCCGAGAGGTCCCGGTCGCCGACCAGGCAGACCAGCCGGCCCTCGCGCAGCCGCCGGGCCAGCGTCCCGACCACCGAGACCTGGGAGCCGGTCAGCGCCAGCACCTCCATCCCCAGGCCCTCCCGGTACGCCACGAACCGGTCGAACAGCGACTCCGGCTTCAACCGCTCGGCGACCGTGGTGAACGGGCGCCCGCCGGCGGACGCGATCCACGCGCCCGCCAGGTCCCAGTTCGCCATGTGCGGCAGCGCCAGCACCGCGCCCCGCCCGGCCGCCATCGCCTCGTCCAACTGCTCCAGGTTCTTCACCGTCACGGCCCCGGCGATCCGCTCCCGGCTCCAGGCCGGCAGCCGGAACGACTCCCGCCAGTACCGCAGGTACGAGCGCATCCCGGCCCGGGACAGCTCGCGCAGCCGGATCCCGTCCGCGTCCGGGTGGACCCGCGACAGGTTGGCCTCCAGCTGCCGCACCCCCTTGCCCCGCCGCCGCCACGCCACGTCGGCGATGGCGTCGAACAGGCCGCGCGCGACCGGCTCGGGCAGGTGCCGCAGCCCCGCCCAGCCGGCCGCGTACGCGGCGTCGACCAACCGTTCCCTCACTTGACCCCCTCGGCGGCGGCCGCCGCCTCCAGCTCCGCCGACTCCCGGCGCACGGTCAGCATCCGCTGCGCCACCGTCACCAGGCTGCCCGCCGCGACCACCCACAGGGCGACCGGCAGCAGCCACTCCACGTACGGCACCCCGAAGGTGTGCAGGCCCGCGACACCCGCCGCGGTCAGGCTGATCACCAGCCGCTCCGCCCGCTCCACCAGCCCCGACACGTTCACCGGGAAGCCCAGCGCCTCGCCGCGCGCCTTGGTGTACGACACCACCTGGCCGCTGGCCAGGCAGAAGACCGCCACCGCGCACAGCAGGTCGTCGTTCCCGCCCCCGGCGTACCACATCGCCAGGCCGCCGAAGATCGCCGCGTCGGCGACCCGGTCCAGCGTCGAGTCCAGGAACGCGCCCCACTTGCTGGAGCGGCCCGCCTGGCGGGCCATGTTCCCGTCCACCAGGTCGGAGAAGATGAACAGCGTGACGGTGATCACGCCCCAGAAGAACTCCCCGCGCGGGAAGAACACCAGCGCGCCGGCCACCGAACCGGCCGTGCCGATCAGGGTGACCGCGTCCGGACTGACGCCCCAGCGCAGCAGCAGCGCGGCGAACGGGGTGAGGACACGTGTGAAGAAGGCACGCGCGTACTTGTTGAGCATGGCCTTCCGGTCCGCTCCGCTCCTCGGAATGGCACCCGCGGGCCACCGGGTCCCCTCCGGTCGGCCCCGCCGGGCGCACGGCGCCGCGCGCCGGTCCGACAAGCTCGACCGGACAGGACCTGAGCCCGCCGGGCGACCGCGCGGATGCACCCGCCCGGCCGGACAATGGTATCCACGCTGATCGAGCGGCAGGAGGCCAGCCATGCCGGACCGGACGGCCCGCACCCCCGCACCGAGCGCCGACCGGCCCGACCTGCTGCGCAACGTGGCCCTGGTCGGCGCCGGCGGCACCGGGAAGACCACCCTCGCCGAAGCCCTCGCCCACACCGCCGGCGTCCTGACCAGGGCCGGAACCGTCCCCGACGGCACCACCACCGCCGACTGGGAGGAGATCGAGCACCGGCAGCAGCGCTCCGTCCAGCTCGCGCTCCTCCCGCTGCCCTGGCGCGGCCACAAGGTCAACCTGCTGGACGCCCCCGGCTACGCCGACTTCGCCGGCGAGCTCCAGGCCGCCCTGCGGGCCGCCGAGGCCGCCCTGTTCGTGCACTCCGCCGCCGACCCCGAGCTGCCCCGCCCGGTCCTGGAGCTCTGGCGCCGCTGCGAGCGGACCCGGCTCCCCCGCGCGGTCGTCCTCACCCACCTGAACACCGCCCGGGTCCGCCTCGACGACGTCCTGCGGATGCTCCAGGACACCCTCGGCACCCCCGACACCGTCCGCCCGCTGCACCACGTCGACCTGCGCGACGGCCGGCTGCACGGCCTCACCGACCTGCTCACCGGCCGGACGTACGGCGCCCCCGGCGACACCCCCGACCCGGCCGCCGAACGCGCCCGGCTGGTCGAGGCGCTGGCCGGCGAGGACGACACCCTGCTCGCCCGCTACCTCGACGGCGAACCGCTCGACCTCCCCGCCCTCACCGCCGGGCTGCGCCGCGAGGTGCTGGCCGGCACCCTGCACCCCGTCCTCGCCACCGCCCCCACCGCCCCCGACCGGACCGGCTGCGACGCCCTGCTCGACCTGCTCGCCGACGCCTTCCCCTCCCCCGCCGACCGCACCGACGACCTGCCCCCCGCCGACCCGGACGCCCCGCTCACCGCCCAGGTCGTGCACACCGGCGAGGACCCCTACCTCGGCCGCCTCAGCCTGCTCAAGGTCTTCGCCGGCACCCTGCGCCCCGACACCGCCGCCCGCCTCCCCGACGGCACCGAGGAGCACCTCACCGCCCCGCACAGCCCGCTCGGCCACCAGCTGCGCCCCGTCCCGCACGCCGTCGCCGGCGACCTCGCCACCGTCACCAAGCTCACCAGCGCCCGCACCGGCGACACCCTCACCGGCGCCGACGCCCCCGACGCCGCCGCCCTGCCGCCCTGGCCGCTGCCGGAGGCGCTGCTCCCGACCGCCGTCCGGGCCCGCTCCGAGGCCGACGACGACAAGCTCTCCCAGGCCCTCGGCCGGCTCTCCGCCCAGGACCCGGCGCTGCGCGTCGAACAGAACCCGGACACCGGCCAGCTCGTCCTGTGGTGCACCGGCGAGGCCCACCTCGCCGTCACCCTGGACCGGCTCACCGCCCGGCACGGCGTCCGGGTCGACACCGTCGACTACCAGGTCGCGCTGCGCGAGACCTTCGCCGCCCCCGCCGAGGGCCACGGCCGGCACGTCAAGCAGTCCGGCGGCCACGGCCAGTACGCGATCTGCGACCTCACCGTCGAACCGCTGCCCGGCGGCGGCTTCGAGTTCGTCGACCGGGTGGTCGGCGGCACCGTCCCCCGGCACTTCGTCCCCTCGGTCGAGAAGGGCGTCCGCGCCCAGCTCGCCCGGGGCCTGCGCGGCCACCCGATGACCGACGTCCGGGTCACCCTCACCGACGGCCGGGCGCACGCGGTCGACTCCTCCGACGCCGCCTTCCAGACCGCCGCCGCGCTCGCCCTCAAGGAGGCCGCCGAGCACGGCTCGGTCGAGGTCCTCGAACCCGTCGACGAGGTACGGGTGCTGCTGCCCGACGAGTACCAGGGCGCCGTCCTCGGCGACCTCTCCGCCCGCCGCGGCCACGTGCTCGGCACCGAGGTCGGCGGCGAGGGCCTCAGCCTGGTCCGCGCCGAGGTCCCCGAGCTCGAACTCGCCCGCTACCCGCTCGACCTGCGCTCGCTCTCGCACGGCACCGGCCGGTTCACCCGCCGCTACCTGCGGCACGCCCCGATGCCCGCGCACCTCGCCGCCCGGCACCCGGACGGGTAGCCGCGGTCAGGAGCGGCGCGGCAGCGCGCACGCCGGGGTGCCGCCCGGCATCCGGTCCCGGTTCCTCGCGATCCAGCGGTAGACCACGTCCGCCACCGGCCGGACCGGCGCCAGCGCCAGCACTCCGCCGGCCCACGCCCACAGCCCGCCCGACCGCATCAGCAGCCGCGCCACCGCCTGCGCCCCGCCGTACACCCGGCGGTCCGGCGTGATCCAGAGCACCTCCCGGGAGGCCCGCTCCGCCGACACCTCCCCGCCGGTGAACTCCGCCAGCGCCGCCAGGTCGGCGAACTGGTACGCCACCGCGTCCCACCCCGCCGAGGAGAGGCTCTGCCGCGGGTACCGCTCCGCCCACCGCACGCAGCTGGAGCAGAACGCGCAATCGCCGTCGAAAACCAGCACCGGCCCCGGTGCGTACGCACTCGTCATGGCGGTGATCCTCCACCCCCGCGGCGCCGGCCGACAAACCGGGGGCGTCGAACCCGCCCGCACGGGGCAACATCCCCCCGAAACCACCGCACGCGGCCGAGATGTGACCCAGGATCAGCTGATGATCCGCACAGCCGGGCCGCCGCACGGTAACCTGCCGCAGATCGATCAGGGGAGAAGGAGCTGCACAGGTGACTCAGCTCGACATGACGCCGGGCGCGCAGGTACCGCGGACGGACGTCGGCAACCAGACCGCGGTCACCCAGGCGTTCTCCTCCGCCGCGTACCGCACCGGCGAGTACACGGAGCTGGAGGCCCTCGCCGGGATCGGGATCAAGAAGGGCCGGTTCGCGCTCTTCCGCCCCAGCGCCGGCGAGGCGTTCAGCCGCGCGCTGATCGACCGCACCCTCGGCGGCGGCCGCAAGCCGCTCGTCCCCTCGCACGGCACCGACATCCGGATGGTCGTCGAGCACTGCCTCGCCGCCCAGGACCTGCGCGAGGCCCGGGACCGCCGACTGGCCGGCCTCACCCTGCTGTTCGGCGTGCTCTTCCTCCCCGGCACGCTGGTCTGGCTGGCCGCCTACCAGGCCCGCGCCTGGCTCGGCAGCAAGAAGTCCGCCGCCCGGGACGGCTTCGTCGGCACCGCCGCCCTGCTGCTCGCCTTCGGCCTGACCCTGCTGCTGCTGATCCGCCCGCCGTTCGACGGCCTGCTCGGCCTGTACTTCCGGGTGGTCATGCTGGGCCCGGCCCTCGGCTGGTACCTCGCCAAGCGCACCGTGGTCGCCAGCGTGATGCAGCAGCGCGCCCGCTGGGGCGACCTGGTCGGCGGCAGCGCCGTCGCCGCCGTCGTCCCCAAGGCCGTGCCCAAGGACCACCTGGACAAGAAGGCCAACACCCTGAAGGCCGGCCTGGACCGGCTGACCACCGAGCAGAACACCAACATCCAGCACTACGCGGGCCCCAAGGGCATCCTCGGGATCGGCGCCCGCTGGGCCGAGTGGTCGCTGCGCGAGGACCTCCGCCCCGCCGAGGGCCACCCCGACTTCCGCACCTTCCACGTCGCCGACCTGACCCGCCGGATCGCCGACCGCCTCTCCCGGCTGACCAGCAGCGACGTCCCCAACGGCGGCCTGCCCAAGCCGCAGATCAGCCACTGGGTGGTGCTGGACACCGGCGAGGGCGCCGACGAGATCGGCCGCCCCTCCGGCCCCGACATGGACGGCGACCGGATGCGCGACTTCGCCGTCCAGGAGCTGGCCAGCAAGCAGAGCCTCGGCGCCGACACCCGGCACCGGATCGCCGTCCAGTTCGTGCTGCACAAGGGCCAGTTGGTCTCCACCATCGTCATCAACACGATGGTGCTGGCGCAGAACCTGCAGATCCACGTCACCCCGCACACCCTCGGCCCGATCAACGGCTACTTCACCTCCAAGCCGAAGACCCCCGAGAAGGACGTCGCCAAGACCCTCCGCTTCTGGGAGACCCGCACCGTCCAACTCCCGGTCGTCACCGACGACGAGGTGGTCCGCCAGGCCGTCCGGGCGCCCTTCCACAAGATCCCCGGCCTGCAGAAGTGGCTCGGCGGCGGCATCTCCTTCCCCGAACCGCTCTGCCTGCGCCAGGCGTGGGCCGACCCGACCTGGAACAGCCGCTACAAGTCGGACGACACGATCTACCTGCCCAGCCCGGTCCTCGGCATCATCCACGCCGCCGTGATCGAGTTCCTGGACGAGCACGACGTCGCCACCGACCGGATCGCCAACCGCTCCAACGTCCTGCGCGGCGAACTCCAGGGCGCCCGCCCGTTCCGCGCCGACAAGTACGACGCCGGCTGAGCCGGCCCCGCCGCGGCACGCGTTCAGGGGCGTACGGGAGACCTCCCGTACGCCCCTGAACGCATAGTCAGCCCGCCACCCGGGACAGGCTCAAACCGGCCATACCTCGGCCAGCATCTTGCGGGTGTCCGCCAGCAGCTGCGGCAGCACCTTGGTCTGCCCCACCACCGGCATGAAGTTGGTGTCCCCGCCCCAGCGCGGCACCACGTGCTGGTGCAGGTGCGCGGCGATCCCCGCCCCGGCGGCCGCCCCCTGGTTCATCCCGATGTTGAACCCGTGCGCCCCCGAGGCCGCCCGCAGCGCCGTCATCGCCTTCTTGGTGAACTCCCCGAGCTCCGCCGTCTCCGGCCCGTCCAGCTCGGTGTAGTCCGCGACGTGCCGGTACGGCACCACCATCAAGTGCCCGCCGTTGTACGGGTACAGGTTCAGCACCGCGAACACCGACCCGCCGCGCTGCACGATCAGCCCGTCCTCGTCGCTCAGCTTCGGGATCGAGCAGAACGGACAACCGTCGTCCGGAGCCGGGCCGGTGGGCTTGTTCTCGCCCTGGATGTACGCCATCCGATGGGGTGTCCACAGGCGACGGAAGCCGTCCGGCTCCCCCACGCCCCGCTGCAGTTCCGGCTCACTGGTCATGCCCGCCAGCATAAGCGCCCCGGCCCACGAACAGAGCAGTGCGGGGCGGACCTCCCGAAGGAGACCGCCCCGCCCGTCACACCGGCCCTACCGGGATCAGACCTGCACCCGGCTGCGCACCGCCTCGACGATCTCGGCGATCGCCTCGTCCTTCGGCACGCCGTTCTTCTGCTCGCCGCTGCGGTAGCGGAACGACACCGCGCCGGCCTCGACGTCGTCGTTGCCCGCGATCAGCATGAACGGGACCTTGGTCTTCTGCGCGTTCCTGATCTTCTTCTGCATCCGGTCGTCCGAGGTGTCGACCTCGACCCGGATCCCGTGCTTCTTCAGCTCGGCCGCGACGTCCAGCAGGTACGGCACGTGCTCGTCGGTGATCGGGATGCCGGTGACGGTGACCGG
The DNA here is from genome assembly GCF_000269985.1 of Kitasatospora setae KM-6054. Lineage (NCBI taxonomy): Bacteria > Bacillati > Actinomycetota > Actinomycetes > Kitasatosporales > Streptomycetaceae > Kitasatospora > Kitasatospora setae. Next base: position 1,612,876 of record NC_016109.1, read on the forward strand.
GGCCAGCCACGGCGGCATCGCGCCCGCGTAGTGCTCCAGCAGCACCGCGAAGAAGCGCTCGATCGAGCCGAACAGCGCCCGGTGGATCATGACCGGCCGCTGCCGCGAGCCGTCCGCCGAGGTGTACTCGAGGTCGAAGCGCTCCGGCAGGTTGAAGTCGAGCTGGATGGTCGACATCTGCCAGGTCCGGCCGATCGCGTCGCGCGCCTGGACCGAGATCTTCGGGCCGTAGAAGGCCGCGCCGCCCGGGTCCGGCACCAGCGGCAGGCCCTGCTTCTCGGCCACGCTGGCGAGGACGGCGGTAGCCTCCTCCCACGCATCGTCCGACCCGACGAACTTCTCCGGGTCCTTGGTGGAGAGCTCCAGGTAGAAGTCGTTCAGGCCGTAGTCGCGCAGCAGGTCCAGCACGAAGGTCAGGGTGCGGTCCAGCTCGTCGGCCATCTGCTCGCGGGTGCAGTAGATGTGCGCGTCGTCCTGGGTGAAGCCGCGGGCGCGGGTCAGGCCGTGCACCACGCCGGACTTCTCGTACCGGTAGACCGTGCCGAACTCGAACAGGCGCAGCGGCAGTTCGCGGTAGGAGCGGCCGCGCGCGTCGAAGATCAGGTTGTGCATCGGGCAGTTCATCGGCTTGAGGTAGTAGTCGACGCCCTCGTCCAGCTGCATGGGGGGGTACATGCCGTCGGCGTACCAGTCGAGGTGGCCGCTGGTCTCGAACAGCTTCCCCTTGGTGGCGTGCGGGGTGTAGACGAACTCGTAGCCCTCCTCCTCGTGCCGCTTGCGCGAGTAGTCCTCCATGGTGCGGCGGATGATGCCGCCCTTGGGGTGGAAGACGGCGAGGCCGGAGCCGATCTGCTCGGGGATGGAGAACAGGTCGAGCTCGTTGCCGAGCTTGCGGTGGTCGCGCTTGGCGGCCTCCTCCAGGAAGTCGAGGTGGGCCTTGAGCTCGTCCTTGGTGGGCCACGCGGTGCCGTAGAGGCGCTGCAGCATCGGGTTGCGCTCGCTGCCGCGCCAGTACGCGGCGGCGGAGCGCATCAGCTTGAAGGCCGGGATGTGCCGGGTGCTGGGCAGGTGCGGGCCGCGGCAGAGGTCGCCCCAGCAGAGCTCGCCGGTCTTCGGGTCGAGGTTGTCGTAGATGGTGAGCTCACCCGCGCCGACCTCGACGTCGGCGCCCTCGCCGGCGGTGGCGGCGGAGCCCTTGAGGCCGATCAGTTCGAGCTTGTAGGGCTCCTTGGCGAGCTCCTCGCGGGCGGCCTCGTCGGTGACCACGCGGCGGGAGAACTTCTGCCCGCGCTTGATGATCTCCTGCATCTTCTTCTCGATGACCTTGAGGTCGTCCGGCTGGAACGGCCGCTCGACGTCGAAGTCGTAGTAGAAGCCGTCCCGGACGGGCGGGCCGATGCCGAGCTTGGCCTCGGGGAAGACCTGCTGGACGGCCTGGGCCATCACGTGCGCGGTGGAGTGCCGCAGGATGTCGAGGCCGTCGGGGCTGGAGATCACGACGGGTTCGACCTCGTCGCCGTCCAGGACGGCGTAGGCGAGGTCCTTGAGCTGGCCGCCGACCCGGGCGGCGATCACGGCGCGGTCGTCGGCGAAGAGCTCGGCGGCCGTAGTGCCCGTGGTCACCACGCGCTCTTCCCGATCGGGTTCGCGGTTGATGATGATCCGGACGTCCGTCACCGGTCTCTCCTGACGTTCTGGCTACCTTGGCGCAGCACGACCGCTGCACCGTGCATGGTACCGAGCCGGGCCGCGTCCCCGTCGCCACGGCCCGGGGAGCGGCCGCGCGGTCGTTCGGTCACGTTCCGCCACCATTCGGCCACCGGGACGGTTGGCGGGCCGCCGAGTGCGGTATCACTCCAGCACGGTGCGGCCGCTGGCACCGGTCCTCGGTGGCAGCGGCTCCCGGCAAGGACCGTGCGGCGTCTGAGGGGGCGTCATGCAGCAGCTTGGTTCCTGGTATCGCGGTCCGCTGGCGTCCTTCGACACCGAGACCACCGGTGTCGACGTCGAGCGGGACAGAATCGTCTCGGCCGCCCTGGTGGTGCAGTCCGCACCCGCCGGCACGGCCACCGTCCGGACGTGGCTGGCGGATCCGGGCGTGCCCATCCCGGAGTCGGCCCGGGCGGTGCACGGCATCTCGGACGAGCGGGTGCGGGCGCACGGGCGGCCGCCGCGCGCGGTCGCGCTGGAGGTGGCCCGGGCGCTGGCCGAGCAGGCCCGGGCGGGCGTGCCGCTGGTGGTGATGAACGCGCCGTACGACCTGACGCTGCTGGACCGGGAGTTGCGCCGGCACCGGGCCGGTTCGCTGGCGGAGGCGCTGGACGGGGCGGAGCTGCTGGTGCTCGATCCGCGGGTGCTGGACAAGCAGGCGGACCGCTACCGCAAGGGCCGGCGCACGCTGACCGACCTGTGCGCGCACTACGGCGTCGCGCTGGTGGGCGCGCACGACGCGGCGGCGGACGCGCTGGCGGCGATGGAGCTGGTCCGCGCGGTGGCGGCCCGGCACGCGGCGCAGCTGGGCGGGCTGACGCCGGCCGAGCTGCACCTGCGGCAGGCGGTCTGGCACGCGGCGCAGGCGCGCGGGCTGCAGCGGTGGTTCGACCGGGAGGAGCGGCCGGAACGGGTGGACACCGCCTGGCCGCTGCGTCCGGCCCGCTGCCGCTGCGGCGAACGCCTGGAGCCGGGCCACGCCTGCGAGTTGGCGGCCTGAGTGGCCGTCAGCGGCGTGCCGGGCCGGGCCGTGTCGGGCTGCGTGGGGCCGTGTCGGAAAACGCCGCAGGCCCCGACGGCGTGGTCGGGGCCTGCGGTTGGTGCTCGGTGGGCGATACTGGGATCGAACCAGTGACCCCTTCGGTGTGAACGAAGTGCTCTCCCGCTGAGCTAATCGCCCGGGCAACGAGAAGAACTGTAGCACCACTTGGGGCCGGGTTCACAATCCGTTCCCCGGCCCGTTCCGCACCCCGTTCCGCGGACGGTCCCCCAGTTCCCCTTCCGGGAGGGCAGGTTGAATGCGCGTCAGAACTCCGGTCGGAGCACGCGGAAAAGGCGTAGGGCCCCGACCTGATAAACAAGTCGGAGCCCTACGCCTGTGCATTCCGGTGGGCGATACTGGGATCGAACCAGTGACCCCTTCGGTGTGAACGAAGTGCTCTCCCGCTGAGCTAATCGCCCGGGTGCAGGGAAAACATTACCCCATCCGCGCGGGTGCTCCGAACACCCTCGCCCCCGCCGAGCCCGCCACCGGCCCCGCGCCCCGGCGGACGCCCGGCGGCGGCGCCCCCGACCAGCGGCGCGACCGACCGACCGGACCATCCGCCCGGACCGGCCACGCCGAGTGACCGCCCGGCTCGGCGCGGTCGCCGCTCCGGACCGGCCGGCCCGGAGCGGGCCAGGTTCGTGGGTTCCTCCAGTTCCTCCGCGGCCCGCCCCGGTGCGACCGCCGGTAATGCCCTGGCGTTACCGGCCCGCCGCCCCGGCACCCGGACCGGCCGGAGGATTCCGCAATGCGCCGGAAGGGGTACGACTCGCACCGGAATCGGGACAGACGGGTTTACACCGGGCTTTCAGGTGGGATGGTCCGTTCGCCGACGTGCGATTCCCCGAGCGCACACTGAGCGAAAGGCCCTGGCGCTTATGAACACCACGGTCAGCTGCGAGCTGCACCTGCGCCTCATCGTGTCCAGCGAGTCCTCACTGCCCGTCCCCGCGGGCCTGCGCTACGACACTGCCGACCCCTATGCCGTGCATGCGACGTTCCACACCGGAGCAGACGAGACCGTGGAGTGGGTGTTCGCCCGCGACCTCCTCGCGGAGGGGCTGCACCGACCGACCGGTACCGGCGACGTCCGGGTGTGGCCGTCCCGCAGTCACGGTCAAGGCGTGGTTTGCATCGCCCTGAGCTCTCCGGAAGGAGAGGCCCTGCTGGAGGCCCCGGCCCGGGCGCTTGAGTCCTTCCTCAAGCGGACGGACGCCGCGGTGCCCCCCGGCACCGAACACCGTCACTTCGACCTCGACCGGGAGCTGTCCCACATCCTCGCCGAGAACTGAACCCCGAACGAGTACGCCCGCCGTCGCGCGGCGGCGGGAACGCCTCGATGCGCACCGTCCTACTCGGGGGCACGGTCGCAGCTCGCAGCCGCCCCGGCGGCCTCGGGGTCCCGCCCCGGGTGTCCCCTCCCACCGGAGGGGACACCCGGGGCGCAGTCGCGTCCCGGCCCGCTCGACCGTCCGCCCGCAGGCCCCGGTCTCGCCCCCGCCCGGGGCCCGGGCCGGTAGAGTCGGCGCGCGATGACCGACGCGACGGCCCGGGGCCGGCGCCGCGTGAGGAGCCCCCACGTGCTGATCACCCATGACACCGAGTGCGCGCTGAGCATCCTGGTGGAGCTGCTGAACACGGCGCCGGAGGCGTGCGGCAGCGAACAGCTGCCCGACGTGGCGGCACTGAGCGCGTTCGTGGTCCGGCAGGAGATCAGCGAGATCGACTCGCTCGGCCCGGCCGACCTGGCCGCCGTGCACGAGCTGCGCTCCCGGCTGCGCGAGGTGTTCTCGGCCGGGTCGGTCGAGCGGGCCGCCGGACTGGTGAACGCCCTGGTCGCGGAGGCCGGCACCACGCCCCGGCTGACCAACCACGACGACCACGGCTGGCACATCCACTACTTCGCCCCGCACGCCGCGGTCGGCCGGCACCTGGCCGCGGAGCTCGGCATGGCGCTGGCGTTCATCGTGATGGCCGGCGAGCTGGAGCGGCTGCGCCGCTGCGAGGCACCGGGCTGCGCCCGGGTGTTCGTCGACCTGTCGCGCAACCGTTCGCGCCGCTACTGCGACAGCCGCACCTGCGGCAACCGGCTGCACGTCGCCGCGTACCGGGCCCGGCAGCGCTCGGCGGAGGCGGTGCCGGCCACCGGCGGCTGAGCCCCGGCGGTCCGGAGCGATCCGGAGCGGCCCGGCGCGGTCCGGGCGGTCGGCGGGCGGGTGGCGGCCTGGGAGACTGGGCGGCATGAGTGATTCCTCCCCCGCCCCCTCCCCCGTCGCGCTGCCCCGGGTCGAGTTCTGGTGCGACCTGCTGTGCCCCGACTGCCGCACCGCGCTGGACGACGTCCGGGCGCTGCGGGAGCGGTTCGGCGACGCGCTGACCGTCGAGCTGCGGCACTTCCCGCTGGAGAAGCACAAGCACGCGTACCCGGCGGCCGAGGCCGCGGCGGAGGCGTTCGAGCAGGGCCGCGGCTGGGAGTTCGCCGAGGCCGTGCTGGACCGGCTGGAGGAGGTCGAACGGGGCGGGGCCCGGGCGCTGGTGGAGATCGCGGGCGCGGTCGGGCTGGACGCGGACGAGGTGGACACCGCGCTGATCGACGGCCGGCACATGCTGTGGGTCGACGCGGACGTGGCCGAGGGCCGGGCGATCGGCGTGGAGGGCACGCCGACGTACGTGGTGGCCGGGGAGCGGCTGGACGGCGGGAAGTCGCAGGACGGGCTGCTGGAGCGGATCGTCGGGCTGCTGGAGCGGAACGGCTGAGCGGCTGAGCGGCTGAGCGGGCGGGCGGGCGGGCCGGCGGTCAGAGCAGCGGCTTGTTGAGCACGTACCGGGTGGGCCGGTAGCCCAGCGACTCGTACAGGCCGATGGCCACCGCGTTGGTGCTGAACACGTTGAGGCCGAGGTGGCGGACGCCGGCCCGCAGGCACTCGCGCTCGGCGAGGTGCATCAGGGCGCGGCCGTGGCCCCGGCCGCGGTGCTCGGGGGCGACCTCGACCACCATCACCCAGGCGATCGAGCCGCCGTCGGGGTGCCGGTCCTGGTGGAGGGTGACCCAGACGGTGCCGAGGACGGTGCCGTCGGCGTCCCGCAGGCGGCGCAGCACCGTCCCGACCGTGCCGAGGCCGGCCGGGAGGGCGCGGCGGTGGTCCTCGGCGGCCCGGGTGGCGGCCTCGTCGGCGCCGAGGCCGCCGGCGACCAGGTCGGCGCGGTAGCCGTCGATGGCGGTCTGCCGCCAGGCCGGGAACTCCTGCTCGGTCATCGGATGGGCCGTCAACCCGGCGGGCAGCGGCGGGAGTTCGCCGAGGTCCTTGTCGAGGTTGCGCATCTGCTCGACGTACCCGAGGGTCTGCGCGAGGCGCAGCGCGACGGTGGCGCCGGCCGGGACGAGGAGCTGCGCGCGGACGCAGCCCCAGGAGCGCAGCACCTCCTCGGCGGCCAGCACGGCGACGGTGCCGCGGCCGCGGCGGCGGTCGGGCTCGGCGATCTCCAGTTCGCAGATCTCGCCCGGGTACCGGCCGCTGCGGGCCCACGCGTTGGTCCGCAGCCCGCCCACCCGCCGCCCGTTCACCATGACGTGCCAGCGCTGCGTCCGCCCGCCGCCGACCCCCGGCTCCTCGGCCCCGTCGGGCCGCAACGTGGTGGTCATGCCGTCTCCCCTTCCCGCCCCTGGCACGCTTCTACCCCGCCCGTCCTACCCCGCCCCGGCCGTCGTCAGACCGGGTCGCCGTCCTTGGCCGCCCGCTCCGCGAAGACCTCCATCGCCTCACGCGTGACCCGGCCGACGCCGGGCAGTTCGCGGTCGTCGACCCGGGTGACGGCCTGGACGTCGCGGAGGGTGGAGGTCAGGAAGACCTCCTCGGCGTCGGCGAGGGCTTCGAGGGGGAGGTCGGTCTCCTCGGCGCCGGTCCAGTCGAGGACGAGGCGGCGGGTGATGCCGGCCAGGCAGCCGGAGGCGAGGGTGGGGGTGAGGAGGCGGCCGCCGAGGACCACGAAGACGTTGGAGCCGGTGCCCTCGCAGAGCCGGCCGGCCGTGTTGGCGAACAGGGCCTCGCTGGCGCCGGCCCGGTGGGCGGCGGCGAGGGCGACGACGTTCTCGGCGTAGGAGGTGGTCTTGAGGCCGGCGACGGCGGAGTGCTCGTTGCGGCGCCAGGGGACGGTGACGACGGCGGTGGTCTCGGGGCGGGGGTTGGCGCTGCCGAGGGCGACGACCAGGCTGGGGGCGGCGGTGCCGCGTTCGGAGCCGAGCGGGGAGGTGCCGCCGGTGTAGGTGATGCGGAGGCGGCCGAGCGGCAGCGGCTTGGCGGCGAGGACGGCGGCGCACGCCTCGCGGACTCGGTCGTGGTCGGGGTCGGGCAGGCCGAGGCCGCGGGCGGAGCGGGTGAGGCGGTCGAGGTGCCGGGTGAGCGCGAAGGGTTCGCCGTGCTCGGTCTTGAGCGTTTCGAAGACGCCGTCGCCGACGGTGAGTCCGTGGTCGAGGACGGGGAGTGCGGCGTCGTCCTCGGCGGTGAGGGTTCCGTTGACCCAGATCATCGGCGGGTTGCTCCTTCGGGTGTCTCGGGGGTGCCGGTGGAGGCTATCGCCACCAGTCGGGCGGCTTTCAGCTCGGTTTCCCGCCATTCGCGGTCGGGGTCGGAGTCCCAGGTGATTCCGGCGCCGGTGCCGAATTTCAGGACGGGCGCGCCGGGGTCGGTCCGTTCGATCCAGAAGGAGCGGATGCCGACGGCGAGTTCGGCTTCGCCGTGGTCGGCGTCGACCCAGCCGATCGCTCCGCAGTAGGGGCCGCGGGGGGCGGTCTCCAGGGCGCGGATGATCCGCAGGGCGCTGCTCTTGGGGGCGCCGGTGACGGATCCGGGCGGGAAGGTGGCGGCGAACAGCTCGGGCCAGCCGGCGTCGGGGCGCAGGGTGCCCTGGACGGTGGAGACCAGGTGGACCAGGCCGGGGTGCTTCTCGACGGCGCACAGGTCGGGGACGGTGACGGTGCCGGTCCCGCAGACCCGGCCGAGGTCGTTGCGGACCAGGTCGACGATCATCACGTTCTCGGCGTGGTCCTTGTCGAGCAGGTCGTCCTCGGTGCGGCCGGTGCCCTTGATCGGGCCGGACAGCACGGTGCGGCCGCGCCGGGAGAGGTAGAGCTCGGGCGAGGCGGTGGCGATCTCGACGCCGTGCCCGGGGAGGCGGATCGTTCCGGCGTACGGCGCGGGGTTGTGGGCGGCGAGCAGGCCGGTGAGGGCGTCGATGTCGGTGCGGTCGGGGTCGGGCAGCGGCGCGCTGAGGACGCGGCACAGGTTGGCCTGGTAGACCTCGCCGGCGGCGATGTGCTCGCGGATCCGGCGGACTCCGGCCCGGTAGGCGTCGGCGTCGAGGGAGCTGTGCCAGGCGTCCGGGGCGGGGCCCTGCCAGCGGTCGGTGGCGGGCGGGGCCGGATCGGGGCGGACGTCGGCGAACCGGGCGCAGGTGAGCCGTCCCTCGAAGTCGTGGGCGACGGCCCAGAATCCGCCGTGTTCGAAGGCGGCCGGGTCGTGGGTGACTTCGCGCAGCCCGGTGGCGAGGCGGCCGGCGAAGCGGGCCATCGGCTGGTCGGGGCTGGGCGGGGAGGTGCGGCCGGACACGGTTCTCCTGCGCGGATTTCGGTGCTGCCCGCTGCTGGTCCGCGCGGACGCGGGGCGGGCCCCGGGGGATCGCCCCGGTACCGGGAAGTCTAGGTCGGGGGCCTCCGGGAACGACCGGGCCGGGCCGGGCGGTTCGGCGTCCGGCGGCCACCCCCGCGCCACGCTGCGGGAACGGATTTTTCAGCTGGGCCGGGAATCCGCTAGAGTTCAACACGTCGCCAGGGAGCGCAGCCGGGAAAAACCGGAAAGCACCTCGGGAGACAGGCGGACGTGGCTCAGTTGGTAGAGCATCACCTTGCCAAGGTGAGGGTCGCGAGTTCGAATCTCGTCGTCCGCTCGATGGAGAACAGGGTAGGATCTTTCTCCAGGAGTTCAACACAGCAGTAGCAGTAGGACAGCAGTACAAGAAGTTGCCTGGTGGAGTGGCCGAGAGGCGAGGCAACGGCCTGCAAAGCCGTGTACACGGGTTCAAATCCCGTCTCCACCTCCAAGAGGTTCCGTTCGGTCTCGACCGACGGTCCTCCCCGCGCGATTAGCTCAGCGGGAGAGCACTACCTTGACACGGTAGGGGTCACTGGTTCAATCCCAGTATCGCGCACTGGTCTTCGGATCACGATCCGACGGATCGACCCGCGCGATTAGCTCAGCGGGAGAGCACTACCTTGACACGGTAGGGGTCACTGGTTCAATCCCAGTATCGCGCACTCAGGCTTCCCACCTGCGGAAAGTCCTGGCGCACCCGCGCGATTAGCTCAGCGGGAGAGCACTACCTTGACACGGTAGGGGTCACTGGTTCAATCCCAGTATCGCGCACCACGGTTGAGAGCCGCAGTCCGACATCGGACTGCGGCTCTCGTCGTTCCGGCGGTGGGATGGAACGGGACGGGACGGGGCGGGGTGGAAGGGAACGGCGAAGGGCCGGGAACGGCACGCCCTCACCGACGTGTCGTTCCCGGCCGTCCGTCTGGCCGGAGCTGCAGCCTGTGCCACTCACTCGGTCCGTCCACGACCGTGAGGGCGGCTCCGGCCGGCGAAGACCCCTACCCCATGAGGGGGTCAGCGCCCGATCAGGTCGGCGACCGCTTTGGTCTGGGTCGCCAGTTGGTCCCACGCTCCGAACAGGGCGAGCAGCAGCACGGCGCAGGGCAGGACGATGGCGAGGGCGACGACCGGGTGCCGGGTCTCCGTGGCGGGGAGGTGGCGGCGGCGAAGGGCTCTGCTGAGCGGTGCCATGGTGTGCTGTGCTCCTGCCGGGCTGGTGCTGCTGCGTGGTCGGGTTCGTCGGGTGGGACCGGGGTGCGGTTCCGTTGGCAGCGGGGGCGGCTTCTCGGGGGACGAGCGGGGCCGCCCTCGCTGGTAACAACCGTATGCGGCGGGACTTTCGGGGTCCTCATGCCCGCGCACGGTTCCGACCGCCTCCGCTGGGATGAGGCGCGGCGCTCCGGCGTACTCCTGGAGGCGGAGACGGGGTGGCCGGTACCCCTAGACCGGTCCGGGGGCGGCCCTTGGGGGCCGGGCGGTCCGGCGGTCAGCCCGGCGGGCGGGGTGGGGTGCTGACGGGCTGTCGGCGGTGGGGCGGGGAGCCGGCGAGGGTGGGGCGAGGGGTTGGCGCGGGGGTGGCCGGGCGGCGCGGGCGGATCGGTTCGGGCCCGGATCGCCGCTGGTGGTGGGCGGGTTCGGGGCGGCCCCGGAACACACGTACGGCGTCAATCCGACAATCCGACCGGCGGTTCGCGTGTTGCGTGTCGACGCGGGGTCGCCGCCTGTCCGTAAGCTGTCCCGAGACAGTCGTCTGACGATGCCCCGATCCGACGGGGCCTCACTCCGCGGGCGGACGGAACGGAAACGGGTACGGGCAGATGGCAATGATGCGGCTGAGGCGTGAGGACCCCCGCATCGTCGGCCCGTACCGGCTGCACCGGCGGCTGGGCGCCGGCGGGATGGGCGTGGTGTACCTCGGCTCCGATCGCAAGGGGCAGCGGGTCGCGCTGAAGCTGATCCGCGCCGAGCTGGCCGAGGACGCCGAGTTCCGCACCCGGTTCGCCCGGGAGATCGCCGCCGCCTCGCGGATCCGCGGCGGCTGCACGGCCCGGGTGGTCGGCTCGGACATCGAGGCGGACCGGCCCTGGCTGGCCACCGCGTACGTGCCCGGGCCCTCGCTGTACAAGCAGGTCTCCGAAGAGGGGCCGATGGCCTGGGCGGACGCGGCGCGGATCGGCTCCGCGCTGGCCGACGGGCTGGTGAAGGTGCACGAGGCCGGGGTGGTGCACCGCGACCTCAAGCCGTCGAACATCCTGCTCTCCCCCAAGGGTCCGCGGATCATCGACTTCGGCATCGCCTGGTCGCGCGGCGCCTCCACCCTCACCCACGTCGGCACCGCCGTCGGCTCGCCCGGCTTCCTGGCGCCCGAGCAGGTGCGCGGCGCGGCCGTCACGCCCGCCACCGACGTGTTCGCGTTCGGGGCGACGCTGGCGTTCGCGCTGACCGGCGAGTCGCCGTTCGGGTCGGGCGCCTCGTCCGAGGTGATGCTGTACCGGGTGGTGCACGAGGAGCCGGACCTGACCGGCATCCCGCCGGTGCTGGCGCCGCTGGTGCGCGCCTGCCTGGCCAAGGAGCCGTCCGAGCGCCCGCCGGCCGCGGCGCTGCACGAGCGCCTCAGCGAACTCGCGGCGCGCGGCGGGAGCGGTGGCGGCCGGGCCGGACGGGCGGCGGCCGCCGCCGCCGGTCGGGTGGACGAGGCGGGGGCTCCGGCGGCTCCGGCGGCCCCGGCGGCTCACGTCGAGGAGGCCGAGGCGCGGCCGGTCCGGCCCGGCGCGGCGGCGGGCGGCGGTGTCCGCCCGGGCGCGGCGGGCGGGCGCCCGGTGGCCGGCGGCCGCCCGGCGGGCAGCCGGGCGGAGAGCGGGCGCCCGGCGGCGAAGGCGGACGGCCCGGGCGGGCCCGGCGGCCGGGCGGTGGCCGCGCCCGCGATGCCACGGCAGGACGCCGCGCGCCCCGCCGCCCGCCCCGGCGGCCCCGGCGGGCGGCACCCGGCCCGGGACGGCGACACCGTCCGCGAGCGCCGCCCCGCGCACCTCGGGCAGCGCACCCCCGTACCCGGCCGCGACCGCACTCCCCCGCCCGGGCGCGTCCCGCACACCCTGGGCGGGCGGCCGACCCCCCGCCAGCGGCTGCTGCGGCAGCGGCTGGTGGTGTTCGTCACGGTCACCCTCGGCGTGGCACTGGCCATCGCCGTCGCGCAGGGCTGTGAGAACCGGGACGCGCAGGGCCTCGCCCCGCGCCCCGACACCGTGGTGACCGGCCAGGCCGGGCAGACCGGGCAGGCCGCCGGGACGGCGCTGTCGGTGGACGGCGCGGGCGCCACGGGGCACGCGGAGACCGGGCTCGCCCCGTCCCTCGGCACCCCGCCGCAGGTCGACTGGCCCAACCTGAGCTACACCGACCCGTCCGGCGGCCCGGCGATCCGGCTGCGCGACGGGCACTCCACCGAGGGCGGCCCGCCGGTCTCGCTGGCCGCCGTGCTGCCCGCCCGCTACCGGGACGCGCAGGCCGCGCTGGTGGTGCTGCGCCGGCTGGAGGGCGCGGTGCCGGTCGACCTGGTGCAGCTGTACGGCTTCACCGGCGGCGCCCCCGTCCTGATCGCCGACCGGGCCTCGGCCGCCAACCCGGAGGCCGGCGCGGTCTGGCGGGTGGAGAACGGCGCGCTGATCCGCGAGGAGAAGGTCGACCGGACCGGCGCGGTCTCCTCGACCCGGTACACCGTCCGCGCGGACGGCGGCCTGGAGGAGTCCTGGCCGGGCTCGGGCGTCTCGGGCTCGGCGCGCTAGCCGTTCTGCCGACGGCGGGTCGGGCGGGGTCCTGACCGGGCTCGGCGGGCCTGGTCGTGTCACAGCCCGGCGGCGTCCAGCATCGCCCGCATCTCCTCGACCGGCAGTGCCGGGTTGGCGGCGGCGGCCTCGGCGACCGGCGCGGACGGGTCGGCGAGCAGCGCGCGCAGTGAGGCCGGGGTGAGGCCGGGGTGAGGCCGGGGTGGCTCGCGGCAGTGTGGCGGACGCGCTGCTCCGGGTCGGCGGCCAGGCGTTCCAGTAGGTGGGCGGGCAACTCGGAGTCGCGTAGCGCGAGTTGGCGCATCCGGGGTTCGGGATCGGTGGCCAGGCGGCGCAGCGCGGTGACGGGTAGCGGATGGCTGTCGGCGGGGCGCCAGTGCATCCGCTTGGGCGGGCGGTGCTCGCGGTCGAGGCGTTCGGCGGTGGCCAGGTCGATCGGGTCGGGGCTGCTCGCCGCGGCGGCGAGCGCGACCTCGTTGTCGGGGTCGGCGAGCAGCCGGGCGCGGGCCTCGGTGGGCAGGCCGGGTGCCCGGGCGGCGGAGCGGCGGATGACGGCGTACGGCGAGTCGAGGTGCGGCAGCGGGTCGGCGGTGGCCCAGGGCAGGTGCAGCAGCCAGAGCCCGACACCGATCTCGAACCGGTCGATCTCGATCTCGATGGCGGTCTCCTCGTCGACGTCCTCCCCCGGTGGTTCGAACGGGCCGGTGAGCGAGTCGTGGAGGGCGGCGCGGTCGGCGTCGGGGGTGTCGGGGCGGGCGAAGACGGCGAGGCGGACCGTCGCGCGCGGGTCGGCGGCGAGGCGGTCGCGGATCGCGGCGGGCAGCCGGGGGTGGGTGGCGAGGGCGCGGCGGACCTCCGGGTCGGGGTCGGCGGCGAGGCGGTCGAGGTCAGTGGTGTCCGGGTCGCAGTGCGGGACGGCGCCGGCCCGGGTGGGCGGGTCGGCGAGCAGGGCCGGCACCAGGTCGGCGGGCGGGACGGGGTGCGGCAGGCGGCGGAAGTACCGGGCGCAGGCGGCGGCCCGGACCCGCTCCTCGGGGTCGGTCAGCAGGATGCGGCGGACGGGTTCGGGCGCGTCGGGCCACCACTGGGCGAGGGCGGCGCGGACCTCCGGGTCGGGGTCGCGGGCGAGCCGGGCGCGCAGGTCGGCGGGGGTGCGGTCGGACTCGGCGAGGGTCGTCCGGACCCGGGGGGACGGGTCGGCGGCGAGCCGTTCCCACAGGTGGCGGTCGTCGGGCGCGCCGGCGCGGACCAGCGCCACCCGGACCCGCTCGTCGGGGTGGTCGGCGAGGCGGTGGTGCTCGGCCCGGGGCAGCGGCTGGTGGAGGACGGTGGAGGTCGGGTGCCGTTCGAGCAGGGTGGCGAGCTGTCCCGCGGTCAGGTCGGTGCGGGCGGCGAGTTGGCGGGTGTACCGGCCTCCGGTGCGGGCGAGCAGGCGGTCGACCAGGTCGGCCGGCAGCGCGGGGTTGGCGGCGAGGCCGGTCAGCATGCGGTCGGTGCTCCGTTCAGCGGTCGGCGGTGAGGCGGGTGCGGGTGGCGGGCCAGGTGGTGGCGGGCAGCGTGTAGTGGAGCAGGCCGTGCGACGCGGAGGAGGCGGCGGCGGGGTTGGCGGGGCGGGCGCCGAGGCGGGTGACGGCTTGGCGGGAGCGGGTGTTGGCGGCGTCGACGCGCCAGCGGATCTCGGTGAAGCCGAGGGTGTCGAAGGCGTGCGCCATCAGCAGGAGCTTGGCCTCGCGGTTGGCTCCGGTGCGCCACCAGCGGCGGCCGAGCCAGCTGCCGCCGATCTCGATCCGGCCGGTGCGGACGTCCCAGCTGTGCAGGTTGGTGGTGCCGATGGCGGCGGTGCTCGCCCGGTCGAGGACGGCGAGCGGGAGGCGGTGGCCGCGGGCGGCGTCGGCGAGGCGGGCGGTGACGATCGCGCGCAGGTCGTCCTCGGTCTGCGGGGTGGGGGCGCTGAGGTGGCGCCAGACCTCCTCGTCGCGGCCGCCGGCGGCGAACAGGGCGGGGACGTGCGCGGTGCTGAGCGGTTCGAGCCGCACCAGGCGGCCCTCCAGGACGACGGGTGTCGGTGCGGTCGGCATGGCCGGGACGTTACCGGAGGGGGCCGAACGCGCGGTGACGGCTTGTCAGTACGGGGCGGCAGCATGTGCGCATGATGTGGACGACCGACGCGATGCACGTCGCGTACTGCCAGTACTTCCTGTACGGACCGGAGTTGCCGGACGGCTGGGACGCACACGCGCTGGACCGGCTGTTCCACGGGAACGGCGTGGCCGCGGGCTGCCCGGACCACCTGACGGTGCTGTGCGGGACGCACACGGGGCTGGTCCGGCTGGCGGTGGGGAGCGCCGGGGGGCGGCCGCCGGAGCCGGGGCCGGAGTGGGAGAGCGTGGTGGAGCTGTCGCTGTACAGCAGCGGCGAGTTGCGGCTACGGGCCTGGGACGGGGTGGACGTCGCCGGGCCGGGGAACCTGGCGCGGGCCGGGCGCGGCTGGTACCGGGTGCGGGTGCAGACCCGGGGGCGGGACCGGGGGCGGGAGGCGGACACGGCGGCCCGCGCGGTGGAGGAGCACCGGCTGACGCTGTGGCCCGCTCCCCCGGCGCCGGACCTGGTGCTGCGGGTCGGCGACCTGACCGGCCGCCGGCACCACGACCCGCGGCGGCCGGCGCCGCAACCGATCAGCCCGCCGGCGGCCCGCCGGGCCGCGTAGGAAGGCGTGGCGTGGCAGCGGCCGGCTCAGAAGTGGTCGGCGCCCGACCAGCTGTACCAGCCGCCGCCGAGGTCCGTGTAGGAGACGGTGGGCTTGGCGGGGAGGCCCTGCGGGAGGTAGGCGTAGCCGTGCGGGGCGAAGACGCCGGCGCCCGCGATGGTGAACGTGACGCCGCCGGAGGCGAGTTCGGCGTGTTCGAGGCGGTAGCCGGCCACCCAGGCGGCGTCGGTGGAGCCGGTGGCGAGGGTGTGCCGGGCGTGGGTGGTGAGGGTGTCGCGGGAGGCCGCGAACCGGGCGTCGGCCGGGACGTCGTAGTGGATCAGCAGGGCGCCGGCGGTGAGCAGCAGCGGGACGGCGGCCCAGCGCCACCGGCCAGGCGCGGGGGCGTCCCGGTGGGCCCAGGGGGTCTGCTGCCAGAGCAGCCAGCCGCCGGGCAGGGCGAGCAGGGTGAACGCGCCGAGTCCGAGCAGTCCGTAGTCGGCGCCGGGCACGCTGCAGCCGAGCAGCAGGGCGGTGACGCCGAGCGCGCAGCCGAGCAGGACGCTGTTGCCGGGGCGGGCGGGCGGCCGCAGCCGGGCGCGGTGGCGGTGGGCCAGCCAGCCGGCGGGCAGCAGGACGAGGGCCAGCAGCGGGAGCGTGACCGGTACGAAGAGCACGGTCAGCAGCGTGCCGAGGAAGCCGGCCAGGACGCAGGCCACCATCAGCGCGCCGTGCACTGAGCCGTGCGGCAGGCAGAGCACCGCGGCGAGCAGGGCGGCCAGCACCAACGGGCCCCGGTAGCCGGGCAGTCGGGCGTAGTCGCGGAGTCGGGCGAGGGCGCGCTCTCCAAGGGTGATGATCACACCGCACTGTCTAGCGGAGGACCCGGTGCGGAGGGAAGTCCGGTGGTCCGTCGGCCGTCCGATAATGGGGGTGACCAGTGGGCGCGGCCCAGTGGGTCCGACCGCGGCCGGTCCCGGCGGCGGCGGACGGTGATCCGGGAGGTGCGGGGACGATGGCCCTGGTGGAGGGAGAGCGCGTCAGGCTGCTCGACGACCTGGCGCTGGGCGGGGCGTCCGTCGGGGCGTCCGTCGGGGCGTCCGTCGGGGCGGACGGCCCGCCGGCGGGTTTCCTGCTGCTGGGCGCGGGCGTCGAGGGCACCGTCGTCCGGGTCACCGGGGAGCTGCCGCCGCCCGAGGAGGTGCGCGAGTACGAGCGGCTGCGGGCCCTGTTCGAGGACTACGGGCACACCATGCCCGCCGAGAGCCTGCGCCGGCTGGAGGCGCAGCTCGCCGAGCTGGAGCCGAGCTGGCGGGCGTACGGGGAGCTGGGCCCGCGCTCGTCGGTGCGGGTGCGCTTCGACAACGGCTTCGTGCTGGACGACGCGGACGCGGCGCTGTTCGCCGCGGCCTGAGGCCCGCCTCCCGCGCCTCCCGGGGGCTCGCCGACGCGCCTCCCGGGCGGGCCGGTCAGCCGTGGTTGACGGCGTAGAAGGCGATCGCGGCGGCCGCGCCGACGTTCAGCGAGTCGATGCCGTGCGCCATCGGGATCCGCACCCGCTGGTCGGCGGCGGCGAGGGCCTTCGGGGTGAGGCCGTCGCCCTCGGCGCCGAGCATCAGCGCGGCCTTGGGCAGCAGGTGCGGGCGGGCGGCGGTGAAGTCCTCGGCGCCGGAGGGGGTCAGGGCGAGCAGCTCGAACCCGGCGTCCCGGACGGCGCCGAGCGCGTCCGGCCAGGGGTCGAGGCGGGCGTACGGGACGGAGAACACCGCGCCCATCGAGGTCTTGACGGCCCGCCGGTAGAGCGGGTCGGCGCAGTCCGGCGAGAGCAGCACCGCGTCCATGCCGAGGGCGGCGGCGGAGCGGAAGATCGCGCCGAGGTTGGTGTGGTCGACCAGCCCCTCCAGGACGGCGACCCGGCGGGCCCCCGCGAGCACCTCGGGCGCGCCGGGCAGCGGCTTGCGCTCCATCGAGGCGAGCGCGCCCCGGTGCACGTGGTAGCCGGTGACCCGTTCGGCGAGGACCGGGTCGACCAGGTGGACGGGGGCGTCCGTCCCCTCGATGACGTCCGCCATCACGCCGAGCCACTTGGCGGTCAGCAGCATCGACCGCATCCGGAAGCCCGCAGCGAGCGCCCGGCGGATCACCTTCTCGCCCTCGGCGATGAACAGTCCCTCGGCGGGCTCCCGCCGGCGCCGCAGTTCGACGTCGGTCAGGTCGGTGTAGTCGCTCAGCCGGGGGTCGGCGGCGTCGGTGACGGTGAGTGGCTCGGACACCGGACGATTTTCGCACGTCGGGGCCGGGTGCCGCGGCCCGCGCTCAGCCGGCCTCCCCGGCTTTCCCCGCCGGGCGCCGTACCGGGACGGGGGCGGCGGGGGCGGCGGCGGGGGCGGGGGCGAGCAGGGCGGCGAGCCGCCGGGTGTCGGCGAGGTACCGCTCGTAGGGGAAGCCGGATTCCAGCAGGGCGGCGCGGAACTCCTCCTCCAGCGGTTTGCCCTCGGCCAGGAAGGCGGCCAGGCCGAGCGGGGTGAGGGTGACCAGGCGGCGGCGGTGGGCCGGGTCGATGTCGACCGCCACGTACCCCTCGGCCTCCAGCGGGCGCAGGGCGCGGCGGCCGGCCACCTCCACCAGTGGTTCGCCCACGGCGACCACGCGGCCGGGAACACCGGCGGCATCCTGGCCACCGACCTGCTGATCCCCGCCGTCATGATCGCCCTGGCCGCCCGCGACCTGCGACACGCCGCCCGGACCGTCCGGACCGTCCGGACCGCCCCGACCGGGCAGCCTGCCGCCCGAGCCCGGCGGCGTGTCGCCTGAGCTCGGCGGCGTGTTGCCCGAGCCCGGCGGCGTGTCGCCCAAGCCCGGCGGCCGCGGCCCGGCGGCCGGAAACGACGAAGGGGAACGGCCCGCGGCCGTTCCCCTTCCCGCTGCGCGCGCCGTCCGGCTAGCCGCCGAGGACGTGGACCACGTCGCCGATCACGATGACCGCCGGGGGCTTGACGCCCTCGGCCTCGACGGTGGCGCCGATGGTGGCGAGGGTGGCGTCGACCCGGCGCTGGCCGGCGGTGGTGCCCTCCTGGACGACCGCGACCGGGGTGTCGGCGGCCCGGCCGTGGGCGACGAGCTCGGCGGCGATCGCGCTGATCTTGTCGACGGCCATCAGCAGCACCAGGGTGCCGGTCATCCCGGCGACGGCCGCCCAGTTGGTGAGCGAGCGGTCGCCGGGGCCGACGTGCCCGGAGATGACGGTGAACTCGTGGGTCAGGCCGCGGTGGGTGACCGGGATGCCGGCGGCCGCCGGGACGCTGATCGAGGAGGAGATGCCGGGGACGACCGTGACCGCAACGCCCGCCTCGACGCAGGCGAGCAGCTCCTCGCCGCCGCGGCCGAAGACGTACGGGTCGCCGCCCTTGAGGCGGACCACGAACCGGCCCGCCTTGGCGTGCTCGATCAGGGTCCGGTTGATCGCCTCCTGGGCCATGTAGCGGCCGTACGGGATCTTGGAGGCGTCGATCACCTCGACGTGCGGGGGCAGCTCGGCGAGCAGTTCGCGGGGGGCGAGGCGGTCGGCGACGACCACGTCGGCGTCGGCGAGCAGGCGGCGGCCGCGGACGGTGATCAGGTCGGGGTCGCCGGGCCCGCCGCCGACCAGGGCGACGCCGGCGCCGCGGGCGCGGTACTGGCGGGCGGCGAGGGAGCCGTCGCGCAGGCCGGCCACGATCGAGTCGCGCAGCGCGGCGGAGTGCCGGGGGTCGCCGGTGAGGACGGCGACGGTGGCGCCGGAGTCGTGGCCGGAGGCGGGCGTCCAGGCGGTCGCGGCGGAGGCGTCGTCGCTGCGCGAGCAGAACACCCGCAGGCGCTCGGCCTCGGCGGAGACGGCGGTGTTGACCGCCGGGTCGTCGGTGGCGACCAGGGCGTACCAGGTGTCGGCGAGGTCGCCGTCCGCGTACGGACGCTGGTGCCAGGTGATCTCGCCGGCGTCGGCCATCGCGGAGACGGCGGGGGTGGTGGCCGGGGATATCAGGTGGATCTCGGCGCCGGCCGCGATCAGCGCGGGCAGTCGGCGCTGGGCGACCTGTCCGCCGCCGACGACGACGACGCGGCGGCCGGCGAGCAGCAGCCCGACCGGGTACGGGGTGAGGCCCTGGGTGGACGGGTGCGGCGTGGGCGCGGTCATGAGGGGGAGCTCCTGGGTGGCGGCGGTGCTGGGCGGTCCGGCGGCGGGCCGGACGGCCCGTGGGCGGGAGCCCTGTGCCGGCGCGCCCTTGAGCCGGTACGGGTGGGGGCCCCGGCCGCCCCCTCTCGCACTGGTGGGGGTGGCCGGGGCGGCCGGGAACGGCGGGTCAGACCTTCTCGGTGACTCCGGCGGAGTCGAAGGTGGCTACATCGTGCATCGCCCGGGCCGCGCTCTGCACCAGCGGGAGGGCCAGCAGGGCACCGGTGCCCTCGCCGAGCCGCAGGTCGAGGTCGATCAGCGGGCGCAGGCCGAGCTTGGCGAGCGCGGTCTGGTGGCCGGGTTCGGCGGAGCGGTGCCCGGCGATGCAGGCGGCCAGCACCTCGGGGGCGATCGCCTTGGCGACCAGGGCGGCCGAACCGGCGATCACGCCGTCCAGGATCACCGGGACGCGCAGCGAGGCCGCGCCGAGCAGGAACCCGGCGATCGCGGCGTGCTCCAGGCCGCCGACGGCCGACAGCACGCCGATCGGGTCGGCCGGGTCGGGCTTGTGCAGGTCGAGGGCCTGCCGGATGACCTCGACCTTGCGCAGGTGCGTCTCGTCGTCGATGCCGGTGCCGCGCCCGGTCACCTCGGCCGGGTCGGTCTCGGTGAAGACCGAGATCAGCGCGGCGGACGCGGTGGTGTTGGCGATGCCCATGTCGCCGGTGATCAGCACCTTGTTGCCGGCCGCGACCAGGTCGCGGGCGGTCTCGATGCCGACCTCGATCGCGCGCAGCGCCTCGTCCCGGCTCATCGCCGGGCCCTGGGTCATGTCGTCGGTGCCGGGCTTGACCTTGCGCGGCAGCAGGCCGGTGGTGCGGCCCTGCTGGATCGCGTCCGGCAGTTCGGCGGCCACGCCGACGTCGACCACGCACACCTCGGTGCCGACCTGCGCGGCGAAGGCGTTGACCACCGCGCCGCCGGCCAGGAAGTTGCCGACCATCTGCGCGGTGACCTCCTGCGGCCACGGGGTGACGCCCTGGGCGTGCACGCCGTGGTCGCCGGCGAAGATCGCCACGCAGCCGGGCTCCGGGATCGGCGGCGGGCACTGCCGGGCCAGGCCGGACAGCTGGGCCGCGATCAGCTCCAGCACGCCGAGCGAACCGGCCGGCTTGGTCATCCGCTTCTGCCGGTCCCACGCCTCGCCGAGCGCCTTGGCGTCCAGCGGGCGGATGCCGCGCAGCGTGTCGGACAGCAGGTCGTGCGGCTCCTCGCCGGGCAGCGCGCGGTTGCCGTACTGCTCCTCGTGCACCACCCAGGAGAGCGGACGCTTCTTCGCCCAGCCCTGCTGCTGCAGCTCCGGCTCGTCCGGGAACGCGTCCACGTAGCCGACGCACAGGTAGGCGACGACCTCCAGGTGCTCGGGCAGGCCGAGCTCGCGGACCAGCTCCTCCTCGTCGAAGAAGCTCACCCAGCCGACGCCCAGGCCCTCGGCCCGGGCCGCCAGCCACAGGTTCTCCACCGCCAGCGCGGCCGAGTACGGGGCCATCTGCGGCTGGGTGTGCCGGCCCAGGGTGTGCCGGCCGCCACGGGTGCGGTCGGCGGTCACCACGATGTTGACCGGCGTCTCCAGGATCGCCTCGATCTTGATTTCCTTGAACTGCTTCGCCCGGCCCTTGGGCAGCGAGTCCGCGAACGCCTCGCGCTGGCGCTCCGCCAGTTCGTGCATCCTCCGGCGGGTCTTCGCGGAACGGATCACCACGAAGTCCCACGGCTGCGAGTAGCCGACGCTGGGCGCGGTGTGCGCCGCCTCCAGCACCCGGATCAGCACCTCGTGCGGGATCGCGTCCGACCGGAAGCCGTTGCGGATGTCGCGCCGCTCCCGGATCACCTGGTGCACGGCCTCCCGGCCGGCCTCGTCGTAGCCGGGCGCGGCGGGCGGGCGCTCCTCCTCGGCGACGGGACCGGCCTCGGGCTCGGCCTCGGCGACGGGACCGGCCTCGGGCTCGGCCTCGGCGACGGGACCGGCCTCGGGCTCGGCCTCGGCGGCGACGGGCTCGGCCTCGGACTGGGCCTGGACGGCGGGCTCGGGCTCGGCGGCGACGGGCGCGGCGGCTTCGACTGCCTCGGGCTCGGCGGCGACGGGCGCGGCTTCGACCTCGACGACCGGCGCCTCGACCGGGGCCTCGGGCTGCTCGACCGGCGCGACCGGCTCGGTGGCGACCTCGGCCTCGGCCTGGACCTCGGCAGCGGGCTCGGGCTGCGCGGCCTCGGGCTGCTCGGCGGGGGCCTCCGCAGCGGGCTCGGCTTCGGTCGCCGGCTCCTCGGCGGGGGCCTCGACGGCCTCGGGCGCCACCTCGACGGCGACGGACTCGACGGCGACGGACTCGACGGCGACGGGCTCGACGGCGTCCACGGCCTCGACCGGCTCGGCGACGGCGGGCTCGACCGCAACGGCCTCGGCGGGGGCGGGCTCGGCGGCCGGGGTCTCCGGCTCCAGCAGCGGCAGGCCGGCGGGCGCGGCGAGGAAGGCGGAGATGCGCCGGTGCGCACCCCGTCCGGACGACTTGGCGGCCGCGTCGGGGATCGGCTCCGCGACGGCCTCGCCGCTCACCGTCTCCGCGTTCACGACCTCGGCCGCAGCGGGCTCGGTCTCAGGCTCGGTCTCGGCCGCAGCGGGCTCGGCGACGACGGCCGCAGCGGGCTCGACGACCTCGACCGCCTCGGCGGCGGCCGGCTCGGACACCGCCTCGGCCTCAGCCTCGGTCGCGGGAGCGGGCACGGCAGCGGGCTCGACGGCGACCGGCTCCGCGACGGGGGTCGCCTCGGCCACCGGCTCGACGAACACCGGGGCCAGGCTCGCGGCGGGCGCGGCCTCGACCGGCACGGCGGCGACGACGGCCGCGGCGGCCTCCACCACCTCCGGCTGCACGGGCGCGGGCACCGGGACGGCCTGCACCGCGACCGGCACCGGCACACCCTGCGCGGGCGTCGCCGCCTGCTGCACCGGCTCGGCAACCGGCACCGGCACCCCGTACGCGGGCGTGCCGCCGGGCACGGACGGGCCACGGTCGGCGAGTGAGCGGACCGGGACGTGACCGGTCATCAGGGACGGGTCCGGGATCGGCGGTCCGGCGTGCAGCGGGCGGCGCGGCTGCGGCGGCACCGGCTGCTGGACGGCAGCGGGCTGCGCCTGCGGGGCGCCGAGGTGCAGGGTGCCGGCGGCGTCCTCCTCGGCGGGCGCCTCGACCGCGGCGGGCGCGGCCGGCACGGCGGCCTCGACCGGCACGGCGAGGGTGAGGACGGGCGGTTCGAGCGGCGGCCAGGACGGCGCGACGGGCGTGCCGGGCGGCTGCTCGACACCAGCGACACCAGCAGTACCGGCAACACCGGCAACACCAGCGGGCACGGCAGCGGCTTCGGCCGCCTCCGCGCCCTCGGCGGCGGGCTGCACGGCGTCGCCCCAGGCGGTCTGCGGGCCGGGCATCAGCAGGACGTCGTCGTCCTCGTCGCCGTCGGGCTGGTCGAGGAAGGTGTACGCGGGCCGCTGGTCGCCGTGCCAGGACCCGGCGGGTGCACCAGGCACACCGGGCGCACCGGGCGCACCGGGCGCACCGGGTACAGCGGGCGCACCGGGTGCGACCGGCGCGGCGGGCTGGAGGGGCGCGCCGAGGTGGGGCTCCGGAACGGGTCCGCCGGGCCCGGGTTCGGGCGCGAGGGGACCGGCGCTGGGGGCGTGGCCGCCGTCGGTCATGTCAATGCTCCTTCCAGGCCGCTTGCGCGTCCTCGGCGAGGTCCCCGGAGGCCCCGCCCACTTCGCCGGAACGGAACCGCACCGACCCGTCCCTTACTCCACCGGCCGTCACCCGCACGGGTGGCGTGCCATCAGAAACAACGACGGCCCCGGGCAACCGGCACGACCGCGCGGCCGCTCCGGACCCTCACGGCATTCTTCCGGGCGGGTGCGCACCACGTCGAATGCCCGCGAAGCGGGCCGTTCCGGGGTGCAACGTGTCAAATGGGCTGCAACCGGACCTGATCGGACGCGGTGCTGCTTCGACGGGTTGGTCCCCCGGGGAAACCCTACCGGCCGTAACCGGGGCCGATCTCGAAACCGTGTCCGGATGCGACCGGGATCACCGTACCCCTTGGTCCGGACAGCGCGCGGGGGCGCGTTCGGAGCTCTTCCGGAGCTCAGTCGTACGGTTCGCCCCAGATCAGCAGGGTGTAGTCGCCGCGTCCGAAGGAGGGTCCGGCGCCGTCGGCGGGTTCGGCGCGCAGGGGGGCCGACTGGAGCAGCAGGCCGTCGGTGCGGTAGCCGGCGCCGTCCAGGATGTGCCGGGTCTCGGTGGCCTCGGCGAGGGTGCGGGCGACGGCGACCAGGCGTTCGGGTTTGCGGGCGGCGATGGCGCGGACCATCGCGGGGCCGCCGTGCTCGACGGCGGCGGCGTCGGGTTCGGGGAGGGCGCCGAGCACCTCGGGGCCGGAGCCGGCGGCGGTCTCGACCTCGACGCCGGCCTTGCGGGCGTTGGCGGAGATCCGGGCGCAGTCGGCGGGCTCGGCCTCGACGGCGACCACGGCGGCGCCGAACCGGGCGGCTTCGACGGCGAGCGCGCCGTCCCCGGCGCCGACCGTCCAGAGCAGGTCGCCGGGGGCGGGGGCGAGCCGGGCCAGGGCCAGCGCGCGGACGTGCGGCGGGAGTGCGCGGGGGCGCCGGGCCTCGGCGTCCGCTCCGGCGTACGCCTGGCTGGGGAGCGCCCAGCCGCGCTGGGCGCCGGGGTGGTCGAGGGGTTTGCCGGCCAGCCAGCCGGCGGCGGCCTCGGCGGGCGGGACGTTGCCGATGACCAGGACGACGGAGGGGTCGCGCCAGTCGTGGTCGGGGACGCGTTCGGAGGTGAGGACGGTGACGTCCTCCTCGGAGGTGCCGAGCGCCTCGCAGACCACGAAGGTGCGGGGGACGCCGCGCAGCATCAGGGCGAGTTCGCTGGGGCCGGCGCCGCCGGTGGTGAGGACGGCGACCTTGGGGTGCGCCCGGCAGACGTTGGCCGCGCGGCGCAGGCGCCCGCCGTGGGCGGAGACCACCTGGGCGTCCTCCCAGGCCATGCCGGCCCGGGCGAAGGCGGTGGCCACCGAGGAGACGGCGGGCAGCACTTCGAGTTCGAGGCCGTACTCGGGGCGGCGCAGGGTGCGCACCACGCCGAAGAAGCCGGGGTCGCCCTCGGCGACGACGACGGCGGTGCCGCGGTGGTCGGCGATCCGGCGGGCGGCGGCCCGCAGGTCGGCGAGGCCGATGCGTTCGGCGCGTTCGGGGACGGGGAGGGCGGCGAGCTGGTAGCCCGCCCCGGCGACCAGGGTGGCTCCGGCGAGCGCGCCGGCGGCGGCCTGGGTCAGTGGGGTGCCGTCCCACCCGATGACCGTGATCCGGTCAGCCATCTGCGGCTGTTCTCCCTACGCCGTGTCCGCCCCTGGTGGGGTGCGCCGGGGGCGCTCCCTGGGCAGAGGCTACCGCCTGGCCGGGGTGGTGCGGAGCCGTGGCGCGCGCCGGGGTGTGAACAACGGGCGTACGGACGTGCGGACTCCGCGCGCGGAGGGGCGCGGAGGGGCGCGGAGAGGTACGGAGGGGCGCGGAGAGGCGCGCGGCGGGGCGGGGCGTCAGCAGGCTGGGACGGGGCGTCAGCGGGCCGGGGCGTCAGCGGGGCAGCGCGTGGTAGCGGTCGTCGGGATGGACCGGTTCCGGCGGGTCGAGGTCCTCGGGGAGCAGGCTCCACACGATCAGGTCGGTGTGCTCCTCGGGGCCTGGTCCCCATTCGCCGCCGCGGACTATGGCGGCGTTGCGCAGCACGCCCTCGCTGATCGCGCCGGTCTTCTGGGCGACCTGCTGGGCGGCGGTGTTGCCGGCGGCGGTGCGCAGTTCGAGGCGTTGGAAGCCGCGGTCCTCGAACAGCCACTGGGCGGTGCCGAGGACGGCCTCGGGCGCGTAGCCCTCGCCGCGGGCCCAGGGGGCGGTGACGAAGCGGACCTCGGTGGCGCGCAGGTGCCAGTCGGTGCGGTCGAGTTCGAGCAGGCCGACCAGCCGCTGGGTGAGGTGTTCGGTGACGGCGAAGACGATTCCGCGTCCCCGGGCCCGCCGTTCGGGGGCGTGCCGGGTGATCAGTTCGCGGGCGTCGTCCGGCCGGTAGGGGCGGGGGTGGCCGGTCCAGGTCTGGACGAGTTCGTCGCCGAGCATGGCGGTCAGTCCGGGGGCGTCCTGCTCCTCAAGGGCGCGCAGCAGCAGCCGTTCGGTGCTGATCGCTGTCTCGGGGAAGTTCGCAACCATGCCGTCTCTCCTCGCCGGGTCGTGGACACACCGTACGCCCCGCCCCTTCGTCGGGCGTGCCAGCGTACCCGCTCCGCACCTCACGGCTCGTCAGCACGGTGCCCCCGGCGGGGAGGCCGGGGGCACCGAGGGGGTGCCGGACGGTCGGGCGAGGGGTCAGAACGCCGGGATGACGGCGCCCTGGAAGTTGTCGTTGATGTACTTCTTGACCTCGTCGGAGTGCAGCAGCTCGGCGAGCTTCTTGACCCGCGGGTCGCTCTCGTGGCCCTTCTTGACGGCCAGGATGTTGGCGTAGGGGTTGCCCTCGGCCTTCTCCAGCACCAGGGCGTCGGTGGCGGGCTTGAGGTTGGCGCCCAGCGCGTAGTTGCCGTTGATGACGGCGGCGTCGACGTCGTCGAGGGAGCGCGGCAGCTGGGCCGCCTCCAGCTCCTTGAACTTGAGGTTCTTCGGGTTGGTGGCGATGTCCTGGACGGTGGCGGTGGTGCCGGCGCCGCTCTTGAGGGTGATGACGTTGTTGGCGGCGAGCAGCTTGAGCGCCCGGCCCTCGTTGGTGGCGTCGTTGGGGACGGCGACCTGGGCGCCGTCCTTGAGCTCGCCGACGCTCTTGACCTTCTTGGAGTAGACGCCGAGCGGCTCCAGGTGGACGGTTTCGACCGAGACGATGTCGGTGCCGTTCTTCTTGTTGAAGTCGTCCAGGTAGGGCTGGTGCTGGAAGTAGTTCGCGTCCGCGGAGCCGTCCTGGACCGAGGTGTTGGGGGTCACGTAGTCGGTGACCTCCTTGACGTCCAGCTTGAGGCCGGCCTTGGCCGCCAGGTTGTCCTGCACGAACTTGAGGATCTGCGCGTGCGGGGTGGGGCTGGCGACGACCACCAGGGGCTTGTTCGGGTCGGCGGAGGCGCCGGAGCCGGAGCCGGAGTCCGAGGAGCAGGCGGCGAGGGTGAGCGCGAGGCCGGCGGCGGTGGCGGTCAGGGCGGTGGTCTTCAGGACGTTACGCACGAAAAGTGCCTTTCTGCGGGATGCGAACGGCCCTGGTGGGGCCGGGGGTGCCCGTCCCGTGGTGCGGGGACGGGAAGTCGGTGGGAGGAGGAGCGGAGGAGCGGAGGGGCGGAGGAGTCGGGTCAGCGGGAGGAGAGCAGGTCTTCCTCGGTGCCGTCCGGTTTGGCCGTGGCGGAGCGGAAGAAGCCGAGCGGGCTGCGGTAGTCGCCGCGGTGCGAGAGCCGGCGGGCGGCGAAGTCGCCGAGCAGCTGGATCGCGGTGACGATGACGACCAGCTCGGCGACGATGACCCACATGAAGGCGGTCTCGAAGCGCAGGTAGCCGTAGCGGATGGCGAGGTCGCCGAGGCCGCCGCCGCCGACCGTGCCGGCCATCGCGGAGTAGCCGATCAGGGCGATCACCGTGGTGGTGGCGGAGGCGACCAGCGAGGGCAGCGCCTCGGGCAGCAGGGTCTTGCGGACGATGGTGCCGGTGCCGGCGCCCATCGACTTGAGCGCCTCGACCAGTCCGCCGTCGACCTCGCGGATCGCGGTCTCCACCAGCCGGGCGAAGAACGGGATCGCGCCGATCGCGAGCGGGACGCTGGCGGCCTGCCAGCCGAGCGTGGTGCCCGCGACCGCCCGGGTGAGCGGGAGCACGGCGACCATCAGGATCACGAACGGGATGGAGCGGCCGAGGTTGACGACCGTGCCGAGCACCCGGCTGACCGCCAGGTTCTGCAGCAGGCCGCCCCGGTCGGTGAGCACCAGCAGCAGCCCGAGCGGCAGGCCGATCACCAGGCTGGCCAGGCCGGCGATGCCGACCATGCCGAAGGTCTCCCAGGTGGCGGGCCACATGAGTTCCTGCATCTGGTCCCAGGTCATGCCGCCGCTCCGTTCGACAGGTCGAGGACGTCCACCTGGAGGCCCTGTTGGCGCAGGTAGCCGATCGGCACCACGTTGTCGGTGTGGCTGCCGGGCAGTTCGACCCGCATCCGGCCGACCAGCCGGCCGGCGATGGTCTCGACGGCCGCGCCGAGGATGTTGATGTCGATCTGGTAGGTGCGGGCCAGCTGGGAGACGAACGGCTGGGCGGGCGCGTCGCCCTGGAAGGTGATCTCCAGGACGGTGCGCTCCGGGTCGCCGCCGGTGCCGAAGTCGCCGAGCGGGAAGAGGTCCCGGGCGATCCGCGAGTGGCCGTCGGCGAGCAGGTCGGTGAGCTGCCCGGCCTCGACGACCCGGCCGCCGCGCATCAGGGCGGCCGAGTCGCAGACCGACTTGATGACCTCCATCTCGTGCGTGATCAGCAGGACGGTCAGGCCGAGCTGCTGGTTGAGCTCGCGCAGCAGCCTGAGGATCGAGCGGGTGGTCTCCGGGTCGAGCGCGCTGGTGGCCTCGTCGGAGAGCAGCACCTTGGGGTCGCCGGCCAGTGCCCGGGCGATGCCGACGCGCTGCTTCTGGCCGCCGGAGAGCTGGCCGGGGTAGCTGCGGGCCTTGTCGGCGAGGCCGACCAGGTCGAGCAGTTCGGCGGCCTTGCGGCGGCGCTCGCGGCGGTCCAGGCCGATGATCTCCAGCGGCAGTTCGACGTTGTCCTGGACGGTGCGCGAGGAGAGCAGGTTGAAGTGCTGGAAGACCATGCCGATCCGCTGCCGGGCGGCGCGCAGCTCGCGCCCGGCGCGCTGCTCGCTGCCGGACAGCGCGGTCAGTTCCACGCCGTCGACGGTGACGGTGCCGGAGGTGGGCCGCTCCAGCAGGTTGACGCACCGGATCAGGGTGGACTTGCCGGCGCCGCTGGTGCCGACGACCCCGAACACCTCGCCCTGCCGCACGTGCAGGTCGACGTCGTCCAGCGCCCGGACCTCGCGGTCCTGGGAGCGGTAGACCTTGGTCAGGCCGTTGGTGGTGATCACAGCTGCTTCCGTTGTTCGTCTGCGGACAGCCGTGGGGCGTCCGCGCCAGTGGCGGGAGGGGCACGCGGGTGCCGGGGGAAGAGCGGGCGGCCGGCGTCGCTACGATCATGTCCGCCGGTCGGCCGGGCCGCCTGTGGGCGTGGCCCTAACGAGTCATCAGCGGACGGGGCGTCAACGGGTGCCGGGCGAGTGCCTCAGCGGCGACACATTCGACGGCAGCACATGCGCGACTCACCTGCCGGCGTCGCGCCGGTGGGGATGCATGTCGTCGTCGTGGTCATGGAACCCAGTAAATCAGACATTTGGTCCACGTCCCATTTTCCGGGACTCGGCGTCCACACTGCGGACACGACCCTTGCGGCACAAGCACTGCGGCGCCCGACCCCTCGTTCGGGTCGGGCGCCGCAGGATGCTGTCAGGCGGGTCAGGCGGCCAGGGTGGCGGGCACCGGCTTGGCCAGTGTCACGATCGACAGCCGGCGCGACACCTCGCGCACCTCGGTCTCGCGGTAGCCGAGCCTGCGGTACAGCCGCAGGTTCCCTAGGCTGCGGTGGCCGGTGAACAGCTCGAAGCCGCCCGCCGCGCCGTCGGCCGTCAGCTGGGCTTCCAGGCCCTCCAGCAGGCGGCGGCCGAGGCCGTGCCGCTGCATCCGCGGGTGCACCACCAGCCGGCCGATCTGGCCGACGCCGTTCTCGTCCACCCAGCCGCGGACGCTGCCCACCACCTCGTCGCCGAGCCGGGCCACCAGCACCCGGTGCTCGGACAGCTCGGCCTGGAGGCTCTCCAGGGTCTGGGTCAGCGGCTCCAGCGTCCAGTCGCCGTACAGCTCCGCTTCGCTCTGGTAGCCGAGGTACTGGAGCTTGAGGATCTGCTCCGCCTCTTCCGGTCGTGCCGCTGCGATGATCACACTCATGCCCATGTGCGGGGGCCTCCATCGTTAAGTGCCCGGCGCGTGCGAGTGAGGGTCTGGCACCGGTTCCTGTTCCGAGGTGTGCCCGGACGGGGATCGGCCCGGCCCGGGAGAAGCGCGACGCGTCCCGCCGGACGGTGGTCCGGGTCACCGGGACTGACGCGCTCACGCTCAGTATCCGGGCGGCCGGACGACCGTCAAGAGAGACGTTCGCCACCGCTCTACCCAGGCGCCGGCTGTTCTCAACCTTCCGGACGCCCGACGTGGCGAGCGTCACGCCCCCTCGGGTGGCGTCCTCACCCGCTCGGCCGAATGTTCTGGTTGAACCGGAACAGGTTCGCCGGGTCGTAGCGGTCCTTCAGCGCGACCAGCCGCTCGTACTTCGCCAGCCCGTACGCCTCCACCACCCGGGCCTGCCCCTCCTGGCCCATCAGGTTGACGTACGCGCCGCCGGAGGAGAAGGGGCGCATCGCCTCCCAGCACTCCCGCGCCCACTCCACCTGCGGCCGGGCCGGGCCGTCCGTCCAGCGCCCCACCGCGTTCAGCAGGTACGGCGCCGTCCGGTGCGTGTAGGCGGTGTCGTCCGGGCCGACCCGGGCCACCGCGCCGCCCAGGAAGGCCAGTTGCAGCCGGGCCTGCGGGCCGGGCATCGCCGCCACCCGGGCGGCCAGCCGGTCGATCGCCGCGCCGTCCAGCACCGAGAGGAACTCGGAGCGGCCGTAGTTGCCCGCGCCCGGGCCCCGGTCCGCGTCCAGCATCCGCTGCCAGAGCGCGTACGGGCGGGTCTGCACGGTGTCGGCGACCACCCCCGGCAGGGCGCGCAGCGGGGCGACCGCCTCCCGGCCCCGGTCGGCCCGGCCGGACCAGCACAGGCCGATCCGCAGCGCCGTCCGGTCCGGCAGCCGCGGGACGCCGCGCGGGCGGCCGAACTCGACGCCCACCGTCAGGCCGTCCGGGGCGTCCGCCATGAAGTCGCGCACCGCGGCCAGGGTCGGCGCCAGCAGCTCCACCGGCACGTACAGCGCGCCGCACAGCACGTGCGGGCCGACCCGGTGCAGCCGGTACGTGAACGAGGTCACCACCCCGAAGTTGCCGCCGCCGCCGCGCAGCCCCGCGAACAGCTCCGGGTGGGCGGCGGCGCTCGCCGTCAGCAGCCGCCCGTCGGCGGTCACCACGTCCGCCTCCACCAGGTTGTCGCAGGTCAGCCCGTACGCCCGGGCCAGCCAGCCGACTCCCCCGCCGAGCGTCGCCCCGGCGATCCCGGCGCCCGAGTACGGCGCGCCGGTGGTCGCCAGGCCGAACGCCTGCGTCTCGTGGTCGAACGCCCCCCAGGTCACCCCCGGCTGCGCCCGGGCCAGCCGGCGGGCCGGGTCGACCCGGACGCCGGTCAGCCGGGACAGGTCGATCAGCAGCCCGCCGTCGCAGGTCCCCAGCCCGGCGAGGCCGTGCCCGGCGCCGCGGACCCCGGCCGGCAGGCCGTGCTCCCGGGCCACCGCGACGGCCAGCAGCACGTCCGCGACGCCGGTGCAGCGGGCGATCAGCTCCGGCCGCCGGTCCACGGCGGCGTTCCACACCGCGCGGGCCGCGTCGTACCCGGCGTCCCCGGGCACCAGGATCTCGCCCCGGAACCCCTCGGCGAGCGCGGCGGCTGCTTCGGCCATGGCTCAAGGGTAGGCCCGGGGGCGGGCGGCGGCCCGGGGAACGGCGGACCGGGCTCAGCCGATCCAGGCCCGCTGGACGGCGAGGTCCTGCTTGACCTCGGCGAGCTGGACGGCGACCGCCGAGGGGGCGGTGCCGCCGCGGCCGTCGCGGGAGGCGATGGCGCCGTGCACCGACAGGACGGTGCGGACCTCGGGGGTGAGGTGCGGGGAGATCGCGGCGAACTGGGCGTCGGTCAGGTCGGCGAGCTCGATGCCCTCGGCCTCGCAGACCTTGACGCAGGCGCCGGCCACCTCGTGCGCGACCCGGAACGGGACGCCCTGCTTGACCAGCCACTCGGCGATGTCGGTGGCGAGCGAGAAGCCCGCCGGGGCCAGCTCCTCCAGCCGCTCGCGGTGCACGGTCAGGGTGGCGACCATGCCGGTGAAGGCCGGGAGCAGCACCTCCAGGGTGTCGCAGGAGTCGAAGACCGGCTCCTTGTCCTCCTGGAGGTCGCGGTTGTAGGCCAGCGGCAGGGCCTTCAGGGTCGCCAGCAGGCCGGTCAGGTTGCCGATCAGGCGGCCGGACTTGCCGCGGGCGAGCTCCGCGATGTCGGGGTTCTTCTTCTGCGGCATGATCGACGACCCGGTGGAGAAGGCGTCGTGCAGCGTGATGAAGCCGAACTCCTTGGTGTTCCAGATGATGATCTCCTCCGCGATCCGCGAGAGGTTGATGCCGATCATCGCGGTGACGAAGGCGAACTCGGCGACGAAGTCGCGCGAGGCGGTGCCGTCGATCGAGTTGCCGACCGAGCCGCGCTCGAAGCCGAGCTCGGCGGCGACGGCCTCCGGGTCGAGGCCGAGCGAGGAGCCGGCCAGCGCGCCGGAGCCGTACGGGGAGACGGCGGTGCGGGCGTCCCACTGCCGCAGCCGCTCGGCGTCCCGGCCGAGGGCCTGGACGTGGGCCAGCACGTGGTGGGCGAAGAGCACCGGCTGGGCGTGCTGGAGGTGGGTGCGGCCGGGCATCGCGGTGGCCGGGTGCGCCTCGGCGAGGCCGACCAGGGCCTCCTGGAGGTCGAGGACCAGCGCGCCGATGGCCTTGCCGTGGTCGCGCAGGTACATCCGGAACAGGGTGGCGATCTGGTCGTTGCGCGAGCGCCCGGCCCGGAGCTTGCCGCCGAGGTCGGCGCCGAGGCGCTCCAGCAGGCCGCGCTCCAGCGCGGTGTGCACGTCCTCGTCGGCGACGGTGCCGGTGAAGGCGCCGGACTCGACGTCGGCCAGCAGCTGGTCGAGGCCGGCCAGCATGCCGTCGAGCTCGGCGTCGGCGAGCAGCCCGGCCTTGTGCAGGACCCGGGCGTGCGCCTTGGAGCCGGCGATGTCGTACGGGGCGAGCCGCCAGTCGAAGTGGACGGAGGCGGAGAGCTTGGCCAGGGCCTCGGAGGGGCCGTCGGCGAAGCGCGCGCCCCAGAGGCGGACGTCTGCGGGCTGGTCGGCGGTCATCGCGTGGGCTCCTTCGAGGGGTGGGTCTGGGTGTGGCGGTGCCCCGGCCGCCGCGGGCGGCCGGGGCGGGGTGCTGCCGGTGGATCAGGCCAGGTCGCGGCGGGCGGCGATCTTCGAGGACAGGCCGAAGATCTCGATGAAGCCCTTGGACATGGACTGGTCGAAGGTGTCGCCGGTGTCGTAGGTGGCGAGGTTGAAGTCGTACAGCGACTGGTCCGACTTGCGGCCGTTGACGACGGCGCGGCCGCCGTGCAGGACCATCCGGATCTCGCCGGAGACGTGCTGGTTGGCCTCGTTGACGAAGCCGTCCAGGGCGCGCTTGAGCGGGGAGAACCACAGGCCGTCGTAGACCAGCTCGGCCCAGCGCTGCTCGACCTGCCGCTTGTAGCGGGCCAGTTCGCGCTCGACGGTGACGTTCTCCAGGGCCTGGTGGGCGGTGATCAGGGCGATCGCGCCGGGGGCCTCGTAGATCTCGCGGGACTTGATGCCGACCAGGCGGTCCTCGACCATGTCGAGGCGGCCGACGCCCTGGGCGCCGGCCCGCTTGTTCAGCTCCTCGATGGCCTGGAGCACGGTGACCTTGCGGCCGTCGATCGCGACCGGGACGCCCGCCTCGAAGGTGATGACGACCTCGTCGGCCGCGCGCTCGGTGGCCGGGTTCTGGGTGTACTCGTAGACGTCCTCGATCGGGGCGTTCCAGATGTCTTCCAGGAAGCCGGTCTCGACGGCGCGGCCGAAGACGTTCTGGTCGATCGAGTAGGGGTTCTTCTTGGTGGTGACGATCGGGAGGTTCTTGGCCTCGGCGAAGGCGATCGCCTTGTCCCGGGTCATCGCGTAGTCGCGGACCGGGGCGATGCACTTCAGGCTCGGGGCCAGCGACTGGATGCCGACCTCGAAGCGGACCTGGTCGTTGCCCTTGCCGGTGCAGCCGTGGGCGACGGTGGTGGCGCCGTGCTTCTGCGCGGCGGCGACCAGGTGCTTGACGATCACCGGGCGGGAGAGCGCGGAGACCAGCGGGTACTGGCCCTGGTACAGCGCGTTGGCCTTGAGGGCCGGCAGGCAGTACTCGTTGGCGAACTCGTCGCGGGCGTCGGCGACCTCGGCCTCGACGGCGCCGCAGTCGAGCGCGCGCTGGCGGATGACGTCGAGGTCCTCACCGCCCTGGCCGACGTCGACCGCGACCGCGATGACCTCGGCGCCGGTCTCCTCGGCGATCCAGCCGATGCAGACGGACGTGTCCAGACCGCCCGAGTAGGCGAGTACGACGCGATCGGTCACGGCTATCTCCATTCACAACACAGGTTCCATGCGGCGTTAGGCATAAGTATGCACCACCGCGTATGAGTTCACAAACCAGTACCGCACAGCGTGTTTAAAACAGCCCGGAACTACTGCGACTTGGCCTGGGCGAGTTGCATCAGGTGGTCGGCGAGCGCCTGCCCGCCCGCCGCGTCGCGGCTGATCAGCAGCACGGTGTCGTCGCCGGCGATGGTGCCCAGGATCTCGAACACCTCGGCGGTGTCGATCGCGGAGGCCAGGAACTGGGCCGCGCCGGGCGGGGTGCGCAGCACCACCAGGTTGCCGGAGGCGGTGGCGGAGACCATCAGCTCGCCCGCCAGCCGGGCCATCCGGGCCTCGCTGGCGGACTCGCCCATCGGGGCGCGCGGGGTGCGGTCGCCGCCCTCGGCCGGGACGGCGTAGATGAGCGCGCCGTCCCGGTTGCGGATCTTCACCGCGCCGAGCTCGTCCAGGTCCCGGGAGAGGGTGGCCTGGGTGACCACCAGCCCGTCGTCGGCGAGCAGCTTGGCGAGCTGGCTCTGCGAGCGGACGGGCTGACGGGTCAGCAGGTCCACGATCCGCCGGTGGCGCGCGGTGCGGGTCTGCGGGACCTGCGGCGTGGGGCCGTTGGCGGGGGTCGCGGGCTCGGGTCGGTGTTCGGTCATAACTGATGATTCTCCTGAAAGACGCTCAGCTGTTCGCGTCGGGGGCGGCTTCGCGGACCGTCCGGAGGATGGCGGGCAGCGCCGCGAGGAAGGCGTCGGCCTGCTCCTCGGTGAGCACCAGCGGCGGGACCAGCCGGACGGCGTCCGCGGTGGCGGCGTTCACCAGGAAGCCCGCCTCCTGGGCGGCGGCCTGGACCCGGGCGGCGACCGGCGCGGTCAGCACGATGCCGAGCAGCAGGCCCTTGCCCCGGACGTGGTCGACCAGCGGGTCGCCGATCGCCTCGACGCCGGAGCGCAGCCGCTCGCCGAGCTTGGCGGCGTGCTCCAGCAGGCCCTGCTCCTCGATGGTGCGCAGCACGGCCAGGCCGGCCGCGGCGACCACCGGGTTGCCGCCGAAGGTGGTGCCGTGGTGGCCGGGGCCGAGCAGGTCGGCGGCCGGGCCGAAGGCCAGCACGGCGCCGATCGGCAGGCCGCCGCCGAGGCCCTTGGCGAGGGTGACGACGTCCGGCTCGACGCCCTCGTACGCCTGGTGGGCGAACCAGTGGCCGGTGCGGCCGGTGCCGGTCTGGATCTCGTCCAGGACCAGCAGGGTGCCGGTGGCCCGGGTGATCTCGCGGGCGGCCTCCAGGTAGCCGTCCGGGAGCGGGATGGCGCCGTTCTCGCCCTGGATGGGCTCCAGGAAGACGGCGGCGGTGTCGGTGGTGACGGCGGCGCGCAGGGCCTCCACGTCGCCGAACGGGACGTACGTGACGTCGCCGGGCAGCGGCTTGAACGGGTCCTGCTTGGCGGGCTGGGCGGTGAGCGCGAGGGCGCCCATGGTGCGGCCGTGGAAGGCGCCCTGGAGCGAGACCAGGTGGGTGCGGCCGGTCAGCCGGGAGATCTTGAAGGCGGCCTCGTTGGCCTCGGTGCCGGAGTTGCAGAAGAAGACCTTGCCCGGGCGTCCGGACAGCTCGATCAGCTTCTCGGCGAGTTCGATGGTCGGCTCGGCCATGAACAGGTTGGAGACGTGGCCCAGGGTGGTGATCTGCCGGGTCACCGCCTCGACGATCGCGGGGTGGGCGGTGCCCAGCGCGTTGACGGCGATGCCGCCGACCAGGTCGAGGTACCGCGTGCCGTCGGCGTCCCAGAGGTACGAGCCCTCGCCGCGCGCCAGCGGGATCCGCGGGGTGCCGTAGTTGTTCATCAGGCTCTGCTGGTACCGCGCGGTGATGCTGTCGTTGCCGCTCATGCCAGGCCCCCCAGGACGGTGCCGTCGTCGTCGGGCACGACCATGGTGCCGATGCCCTCGTCGGTGAAGATCTCCAGCAGCAGACTGTGCTGGACCCGGCCGTCCAGGACGCGGGCGGTGCCCACGCCGGAGCGGACGGCGCGCAGGCAGCCCTCCATCTTGGGGAGCATGCCGGAGGCCAGGGTGGGGAGCATCTCCTCCAGCTCGCTGGCGTTCAACTGGCTGATCACGTCGTCGGATTCGGGCCAGTCCTTGTAGAGGCCCTCGACGTCGGTGAGCACCACCAGCATCTCGGCGCCGAGCGCGACCGCCATGGCGGCGGCGGCGGTGTCGGCGTTGATGTTGTAGACGTGGCCGTCGGTGCCGCGGGCGATCGAGGAGATCACCGGGATCCGGCCGTCGGCGATCAGCGCCTTCACGGCGCCGGCCTCGATGTTGACGATGTCGCCGACCAGGCCGATGTCGACCTGCTCGCCGTCGACCACGGCGTAGCGCTTGGCGGCGGTCATCGTGTGGGCGTCCTCGCCGGTCATGCCGACGGCGAACGGGCCGTGCGTGTTGAGCAGGCCGACGAGTTCGCGCTGGACCTGCCCGGCGAGCACCATCCGGACCACGTCCATGGTCTCGGGGGTGGTGACCCGCAGGCCGGCGGTGAACGAGGACTCCAGGCCGAGCTTCTCCAGCTGGGCGCTGATCTGCGGGCCGCCGCCGTGCACCACGACGGGGTGCAGGCCGGCGAACCGGAGGAAGACGACGTCCTGGGCGAACGCGGCCTTGAGGTCCTCGTCCACCATGGCGTTGCCGCCGAACTTGATGACCACGGTCTTGCCGTGGAAGCGCTCCAGCCAGGGCAGCGCCTCGATCAGGGTGCGGGCCTTGGGCAGGGCGGCGTTGCTGCGGGCCTGTTCGCCCTTGGGTGCGATCTGCATGGCGGTGGGTCGTCCCCCTGGGGTCAGCTGGAGTAGGCGCTGTTCTCGTGCACGTACTCGGCGGTCAGGTCGTTGGTCCAGATGCTGGCCGAGGCCCGACCGGCCTTGAGGTCGGCGGTGATGACGACCTCGCGGTCCTTCATCGAGACCAGGTCGCGGTCCTCGCCGACGCCGCCGTCGCGGCAGACCCAGACGCCGTTGATGGCGACGTCCAGCCGGTCCGGGTCGAAGGCGGCGGAGGTGGTGCCGATCGCGGACAGCACCCGGCCCCAGTTGGGGTCCTCGCCGTGGATGGCGCACTTGAGCAGGTTGCTGCGGGAGACGGTGCGGGCGACGTCGACGGCCTCGGCCTCGGTGGCGGCGTTCACGACGTCGATCCGGATGTCCTTGGAGGCGCCCTCGGCGTCGCCGATCAGCTGGCGGGCCAGGTCGGCGCAGACGGCGCGCACCGCCTCGGCGAACTCCGCCTGCTCGGGGGCGACCCCGGAGGCGCCGGAGGCCAGCAGCAGCACGGTGTCGTTGGTGGACATGCAGCCGTCGGAGTCGACCCGGTCGAAGGTGGTGCGGGTGGCGGCGCGCAGCGCGTCGTCCAGGGCGGCGGAGTCGACCACGGCGTCGGTGGTGACCACGACCAGCATGGTGGCCAGGCCGGGGGCGAGCATGCCCGCGCCCTTGGCCATGCCGCCGACCGTCCAGCCCGCGGCGGCGGTGGCCTGGGCGGTCTTGTGCACGCTGTCGGTGGTCTTGATGGCGATCGCGGCGCTCTCGCCGCCGGTCTCCGACAGCGCGGCGACGGCCAGTTCGACGCCGGGCAGCAGCTTGTCCATCGGCAGCCGGACGCCGATCAGGCCGGTGGAGCAGACCGCGACCTCGATCGCGCCGACGCCGAGCTCGGCGGCGACCTTCTCGGCGGTGGCGTGGGTGTCCTGGAAGCCCTCGGGGCCGGTGCAGGCGTTGGCGCCGCCGGAGTTGAGGACCACGGCGGCCAACTCGCCGTCGTTCAGCACCTGGCGGGACCACTTGACCGGCGCGGCGTGCACCCGGTTGGAGGTGAAGACGCCGGCCGCGGCGTGCAGCGGGCCGTCGTTGACGACCAGCGCGAGGTCCGGGTTGCCGGACGCCTTGATGCCGGCCGTGACGCCCGCCGCGCGGAAGCCCTTGGCCGCGGTGACGCCGGTGTTCTGGTCCTGGGGGGTGGTCACGGTGCGACTCCGTTCAGCGGGAGGCCGAGCTCCTCGGGGAGGCCGAGGGCGATGTTCATGCTCTGCACCGCGCCGCCGGCGGTGCCCTTCACCAGGTTGTCGATCGCGCTGATCGCGATGATCCGCCCGGCGTGCTCGTCCAGCACCACCTGCAGCACGGCCGCGTTCGAGCCGTACACCGACGAGGTGTGCGGCCACTGGCCCTCGGGCAGCAGGTGGACGAACGGCTCGTCGCCGTACGCCTTCTCGTAGGCCGCCCGCAGCCCGTCGGCGGTGGTGCCGGGCCGCGCCTTGGCCGAGCAGGTGGCGAGGATGCCGCGCGGCATCGGCGCCAGCGTCGGCGTGAAGGAGACGGTGACCGGCTCGCCCGCGACCGGGGACAGGCCCTGGGACATCTCCGGGGTGTGCCGGTGGCCGCCGCCGACGCCGTACGGGCTCATCGAGCCCATCACCTCGCTGCCCAGCAGGTGGGTCTTGGCGGCCTTGCCGGCGCCGGAGGTGCCGGACGCGGCGGTGATCACCGCCTCCGGCTCGGCCAGGCCCGCGGCGTACATCGGGTACATGGCGAGGTTGACGGCGGTCGGGTAGCAGCCGGGGACGGCGATCCGCCTGCTGCCGCGCAGCGCCTCGCGGTGGCCGGGCAGCTCGGGCAGGCCGTAGGGCCACGTCCCGGCGTGCGCGGAGCCGTAGAACCGCTCCCAGTCGGCCGCCGACTTCAGCCGGTGGTCGGCGCCCAGGTCGACCACCAGGACGTCCTCGTCGAGCTGGGCGGCGAGTTCGGCGGACTGCCCGTGCGGCAGGCCGAGGAAGACGACGTCGTGGCCCGCCAGCGTCTGCGGGTCGGTCGGCTCCAGCACCCGGTCGGCCAGGCCGATCAGGTGCGGCTGGAGCGCGCCGAGGGGCCGGCCCGCGTTGGAGGCGCCGGTCAGCGCGCCGATCTCCACCTCGGGGTGCGCCTGCAGCAGGCGCAGCACCTCGCCGCCCGCGTACCCGCTCGCGCCCGCGACCGCTACTCGCAATACCATGGCATTCCCTCCTGGAGCCCAGCATGAATATACGCAGGCTAGCAAAATCATGCAAGGATCCGGCAGGCCGGAAACCTGTCGTGCCCACCTCCTAGGGTGGCCCCATGACCGATCTCGCCTCGCTGGCCGGGCTGTTGACCGAAGACGGCCGCCCCGTCGACCTGCTCGCCTGCCACCCCCGCCTCCCGCTGGCCGCCGGGATCAGCACCGACGAGGACGCCGACCGCTCGCGGATCCGGGTCTGGGACTGCTCCGACGGGCAGCTGCGCGCCCTCGGCGGCCTGGACGTCGAACTCTTCACCAGCGCCTGGCACGACACCTGCCTGCCCCCGCTCGCCTGGCACCCGCGCGAACCGCTGCTGACCGTCGCCGACGGCGCGCTGCTGCGCCGCTGGACGCCCGACGGCCCGGCCGAACCGCTCCCCGCCCCCGCGGGCTGCGAGGCGCTCGCCCACAGCCCCGACGGCCGCGCCCTGTGGGCCTCGACCGACAACGACGGCGAGCGCTCGACCGTCCTCGACCCCGCCACCGGCGCCGCCACCACCGCCCGCTGGTGGGACACCGGCATCGGCGTCCACCCCTCCGGCGAACTGGTCGCCACCCTGGTCAGCGACCAGGGCGCCACCTTCTGCGTGTTCGGCCGCCCCGGCGGCCCCGACGGCGCGATGCGGCAACTGCGGCGCGCGCTGATCCTCGACGTCGACGGCTACGGCGCCCCGCTGTTCAGCGCCGACGGCCGGCACCTCGCCCTCCGCGGCAACGCCTACGTCGACTCGCTGGACGTCTTCGCCTTCCCCTCGCTCCGCCGGGTGCTGCACACCGTCCTCTCCCGGGACGAGGAATGGCCGCGCCACAACCTCGCCTTCGGCCGGCGACCCGGCGTGCTGTGGATCGGCACCCCCACCGGCTCGCTGATCGAACTCGACCTGGAGGCCGGGCAGTCCGTCGAACACCAGGGCCCCACCACCCTGGCCGTCACCGCGCTCGCCGCGACCGCCGCCGGCGAACTCCTGGTCGCCCAGGAGAACGGCGGCCTCACCCTGCTGACCCCCCTCCCCGAGGACGACGACCCCGCCCCCGCCCCCGCCCCCGCGACCACCACCCCGGCCGAGGACGCGGCCGCGTTCCTCGCCGCCACCGAGGAGGCCCCCGCGGACGGCGACCTCGAAGCCCACCTGCACTACACCGACGGCGAGCGCGACTGGGACCGCGACAAGCTCGACACCGTCACCGAGAGCGCCCCCGGCGACCCCACCTGGCTGCGCCTGCGGGCCGACGTCAACCGGTTCACGGGCCGCGGGAAGTAGGCCCGCGCCGCCGGAACCGGGGCGCGCCGCCGGGCCCGGGGCGCGCTGTCGGCGGGGCACCGCACAGTGCCGCGCCTGGGAAACCGGGTGCACCTCGCGCCGCCGGAACCGGCCGACGCGTGGAACGGCCGGCCGGCCGAGCCGGTCGGGTGGCGGACGGCGCGCCGGCGGGGTTCGGGGAGCGGGCTCCGGACCCGCGGTGGTGGGCCGGGGCGTCCGTCAGGCCGGGGCGTTCGCGTCGGTGGAGCTGCGGACGACGAGCTGCGGGGTGAAGCGCTCGACGTCCTCGGTGCGGTCGGCGGCGGGGGCCTGGAGGAGGGCGAGGGCGCGTTCGGCCATCGCGGCGAGCGGGTGCCGGAGCGAGGTGATCGGGGGGTCGAGGAGCTCCAGCAGTTCGGTGTCGTCGAAGCCGGTGACGGCGATCTCGCCGGGGACCGACACCCCGGCCCGCTGCAGGGTGCTGACCAGGCCGACGGCGAGGACGTCCGCGCCGCAGACCACGGCGTCGATCTCGGCGCGGCGCCCGGCGATCCGGCGGCCGGCGGTGCGGCCGGCGTCGGTGGTGAAGCTGGGCAGCAGGACGGTGGGCGCGTCGGCGCCGCGGGCGGCGGTGAAGGCGGCGAGGCGTTCCGCGCCGGAGGAGGACGCCTGGCCGGCGGCGACCATGGCGATCCGGCGGCGGCCGAGGCCGTCCAGGTGGTCGAGCAGCAGTCCCATCGCGGCGGCGTTGTCCAGCGTGACGGCGACCGTGCCGGAGCCGCGCGCCCAGCGGTCGAACAGCACCACGGGGGCGCGCCCGGCGGCGGCCCGGACGGCCGCCCCGGAGGCCGCGGCGGAGACCGGGACGACCAGCAGCCCGTCCACCCGCCCGCTCAGCAGGGTCTCGATCTGCTCGGCCTCGATGGTCGGCGAGTTCGCCGCGTCGGAGACCACCAGCTGCCCGCCCGCGGCCCGCACCTGCTGGGCGATCGCGTCGGCGAGCTGGACGAAGTAGGGGTTGGCGAGCGAGGGGACGACCACGCCGACGGTGCCGGTGGTGCCGGTGCGCAGCGCCCGCGCGGAGTGGTTGGTGCGGTAGCCGAGGCGCTGGGCGGCCTCCTCGACCCGGCGGGCCAGGTCGGGGTCGACGTTGCGCGGGGTGCCGGCCAGCACGCGGGAGGCGGTGGCGCGGGAGACGCCGGCGGCGGCGGCCACGTCGAGGAGTCGGGGCGCTGTCACGTGGGGTCCTCCCCGGTCGGAACGGTGTGGGGTACGGCGGTGTGGGGTGCGGCGGTGCGGTGTGGCGGCGTGGTGGCGGCGGTGCGGTGTGCGATGTGTGTGGTGCGTGCGGCGTGCCGTGTGGTGCGGGTGGCGTGGTGCGTACGGCGTGCGGCGTGCCGTGTGGTGCGCGTGGCGTGCGGTTTCGCGGCGGTCGAGGTGTCGGAACGGTGTCGGCCCGGTCTCGGATCGGCCCGCGCCGCTCCGGCACGCCTGAGCTGGCGGAATGCGCAGCACGAGGGTACTTGACGCTTCGTGAGTGCTGGTCCAGAGTGTGGGAGATCGATCTCCCACGGTTCCCGAGGAGCCCCAGATATGCCGTCCATCACCGTCGTCGGTTCGGTCAACCGGGACCTCGTCCTGACCGTCGAGGACCTGCCGCGGCCCGGCGAGACCGTGCTCGCGCGGGGCTTCGTCGAGGGCGTCGGCGGCAAGGGCGCCAACCAGGCCGTCGCGGCCGCCCGGCTCGGTTCGCAGGTGCGGCTGGTGGCCCGGGTCGGGTCGGACGGCGAGCCGATCCGCCGGGCGCTGGCCGCCGAGGGCGTCGACCTGGACGCGGTGCTGACCGCGCCGGACGCCCGGACCGGGATCGCCTCGGTGGTGGTCGACCGGCTCGGCGAGAACACCATCGTGGTCAACCCCGGCGCCAACGCCGTCCTCTCGGTCGACGACCTGCCGCAGTGGCTGGCCCGCACCCCCGGCGAGGTGGTGCTGGTGCAGCACGAGGTGTCCGCCGAGGTGGTGGCCGCCGCCGTGCTGCGGGCCCGCGCGCAGGGCGGCACGGTCGTCC
The DNA here is from genome assembly GCF_000269985.1 of Kitasatospora setae KM-6054. Classification (NCBI taxonomy): domain Bacteria; kingdom Bacillati; phylum Actinomycetota; class Actinomycetes; order Kitasatosporales; family Streptomycetaceae; genus Kitasatospora; species Kitasatospora setae. The sequence continues at coordinate 1,654,828 of NC_016109.1, forward strand.
TCAACCCGGCCCCGGCCCGTCCGGTGGCCGCCGAGGTGCTGGCCGCCGTCGACGTCCTGGTGCCCAACCTGGGCGAGCTGGCCGCGCTGCTCGGCACCGGGCCGGTGTCCGGCCCGGCCGCCGCCCGCGAACTGCTGGAGCGCGCCGAACTGCCGTGCGGCGCCGTGGTGGTGACGCTCGGCGCGGACGGGGCGCTGATCAAGCAGCCGGGCCGCCCGGGCGTCCACCTGCCCGCCCCCGTGGTGGACGCCGTCGACACCGTCGGCGCCGGCGACACCTTCTGCGGCGCCCTCGCCGACGCGCTCGCCCGCGGCGCCGACCTGCCCGCCGCCGCGGCCCGCGCCGTCCGGGCGGCCTCGCTGGCGGTGACCGGGCTCGGCGCCCAGTCCTCGATGCCGTACGCGGAGCAGCTCGACGCGCGCGCCGCGTCCTGACGGCGCCGCCGGCGCCCCCACGCCTCCCTCCCGCCCGTCCTGTTCAACGGAGAACACCCATGCGCAGCCTCAAGCTCGGCCTGTTCGAGAACGCCCAGACCAACGCCAGCGGCACCGCCACCTGGCGGCACCCCGACAGCCGCCGCCACCTGTTCGACACCCTCGGCTACTGGCAGGAGGTGGCGCGGCTGTGCGAGGACGCCAAGCTGGACTTCCTGTTCCTGGCCGACGCCTGGGGCTGGTCGGAGATCGACGGGGTCCGCCCGCCGATCGCCACCGAGGAGACCCTCGACCTGCCCCGGCTGGACCCGTTCGTGATCGCCTCGGCGCTGCTGGCCTCCACCACCGACCTGGGCCTGGTGGTGACCGGCTCGGTGCTGGTCGAGCCGCCGTACGCGTTCGCCCGCCGGCTCGCGACCCTGGACCAGCTCTCCGGCGGCCGCCTCGGCTGGAACGTGGTCACCACCGGCACCGCCGACACCGCCGTCAAGGCGTTCGGGATGGACATGGTCGCGCACGACGACCGGTACGCGATGGCCGAGGACTTCCTGGAGCTGGTCTACAAGTACTGGGAGGGCGCCTGGGAGCCGGACGCGCTGGAGAAGGACAAGGCCGGCCGGTTCGCCGACCCGGCGAAGGTGCACCCGGTCGAGCACGAGGGCGCGTACTTCCGCTCGCACGGCTACGGCAACACCGCCCGCTCCCCGCAGGGCACCCCGGTGCTGTTCCAGGCCGGCGCCTCCCCGGCGGGCCGCCGGGTCGGCGGGCGGCACGGCGAGTGCATGTTCGTCGGCAGCGGCAGCGTCGAACAGCTGGCCGCCCACACGAAGGCGATCCGCGCGGAGGCCGTGCGGGCCGGGCGGAAGGCCGACGAGGTCAAGGTGATGTCGGCGTTCTCCTGCGTGGTCGGCGCCACCACCTCGGACGCCGAGCGCCGCTGGCAGCGGATCCTGGACGCGCAGCGCCCCGAGGTCACCGTCGCCTCGTACGCGATGTTCACCGGCCTCGACCTGTCCTCGTACGCGCCGGACACCCCGATGAGCGAGCTGTCGACCGAGATGTCGCAGACCCAGGTCGCCCGGTTCGCGGACAAGACGGTCGGCGACGTGCTGGCCGACTGGCACACCCACGGCGTGGGCGCCCGCCCGGTGGTCGGCACCGCCGAGGAGATCGCCGACGAGATCTGCGCGCTGGCGGAGGGCGCCGACCTGGACGGCTTCCTGCTCTCGCCGCCCGTGCAGCCGGCCTCGACCGTCGAGTTCGTCGAGTCGGTGCTGCCGATCCTGCGCGAGCGCGGCGTGTTCCGCGGCGCGTACGGGCCGGGCGAGTCGCTGCGCGAGCGGCTGACCGGCTCCGGCGACCGGGCGCTGCCCGCCAGCCACCCGGCCGCGCGGCACCGGCACTGACCTCCGCCGCGCCACCCTTTCCCACCCGTTCCACCGATCCGCCCCAGCACCACGAGAGGACGGCGACGGCCATGGCCACTCCCGCCCACCACCCCACCGAACCGAGCGGGCCGAGCGAGCCGGCCGGGCCGACCGGGCCGAGCGAGCCGAGCGAGCTGGACGCGGGCGCGCTGCGGCAGGCGTTCGGGGCGTACCCGACCGGCGTGGTCGCGATCGGCGCGCTGCGCGACGGCGAACCGGTCGGGTTCGCGGCCAGCTCCTTCGTGTCCATCTCGCTGGAACCGCCGATGGTCGCGATCAGCGTGGCCCGCACCTCCACCACCTGGCCGCGCCTGGCCGAGGCCCCGGTGCTCGGGCTGAGCGTGCTCAGCCACGGCCAGGGCGCGCTGTGCCGCAAGCTCGCCTCCCGGGCGGGCGACCGGTTCGACGGCACGCCCTGGCAGCCGACCGGCGACGGCGCGGTACTGATCCACGACGCGGCGCTCTGGCTGACCGCCCGGGTCGGCCCGGTGTACGACGGCGGGGACCACGAGATCGTCCTGCTGGAGCTGCTCACCGCCCGGCTGTTCCCGGGCGTGGAGCCGCTGGTCTTCCACACCAGCCAGTTCCGCGAGCTCACCCCCCATGCCTGAGCACGCCCCGCTCCCGCCACCCCTCGCCGGCACCGTCGTGCACGGTGCCGGCCGGGGCAAGGGCCTGGGCTTCCCCACCGCCAACCTGGCCCCCGTCCCCGGCACGGTCGTCCCGCCGCCCGCGATCTACAGCGGCTGGCTGGCCCGCCCCGCCACCGGCGGGGTCCACCGGGCGACGGTCAGCATCGGCACCAACCCGACCTTCGGCGACTCGTCCGAGGTGCACGTCGAGGTGCACTGCCACGACACCTCGGACGACCTGTACGGCGAACGGGTCGAGCTGTGGTTCGTCGCCCGGCTGCGCGACACCGAACGGTTCGCCACCGTCGACGCCCTGCTCGCCGCCGCCCGCGAGGACGTCCGCCGCTCGGACGCCCTGCTGGCCTCCCCCGCCGGCCTGCGCGCCCGCCCCACGGCCGCGACCCCGACCTGACCCCACCCCCAGACCCGGTCGGCCCCGCCCTCTCCCCCGCTTCCCGGCGGGGCCGACCGTTCTCCACCCATCCCCTTCTCCCCCGGCACGCACCCCCGCCCCCCACCCTCGTCACCGCGCCCGACGCCCGCGTGCCCGACCGGCCCCTCCCCCTTCCCCTCCGGGGGCCGGCCACCTCCCCCACCACCTCGCTCCGTACGAACAAAGGTGTGAGTCATGAGCGCATTCAATTGGCTGAACAGCCAGTTCAGCTTCTTCGGCCTGTTCCCCGTCTACTGGTCCGACTTCCTGGGCAACATCCTGGCGCTCGCCACCGTCTGGCTGGCGCTGCGCCGGTCGCTGGTGGCCTGGCCGGTGCAGATCCTCGGCTCGGTGTTCCTGCTGATCGCCAGCCTGAACGTGCACCTCGGCGGCAACGCCGCGAGGCAGGTCGTGATCATCATCTCGGCGTCCTGGGGCTGGGCGACCTGGAAGCGCAGCCGCGAACAGGAAGGCGCCATCAACGTCCGCTGGGCGAACTGGAACGAACGCGCGGTGCTGATGGCCGCGATGGTGTTCGGCACGATCGCCTTCGCCGCGGTGCTGAAGTGGCAGGACGCCTCGTTCTACCCGGGCGCGCCGATGTGGATGGTGAGCGCGGACGCCTGGATCTTCGTCGGCTCGATCATCGCGATGTACAGCCAGGCCCGCCGCTACATCGAGTTCTGGTTCGTCTGGCTGGCGGTGGACCTGGTCGGCGTGCCGCTGGCGGTGCACTCGAAGCTGTACTTCTCCGGCATCGTGTACTCGATCTTCTTCGTCATGGTGGTGCTCGGCATCCGCGACTGGGCCTCGCGCAGCAAGCCGCAGGAGATCGCCTCCCCGCTGGAACCGGCCGTCGTGGTCGAGGGCCGCGAGGAGAAGACCACCCGCTGAGCCCCTGAGTCCCTGCTCACCCGAATCCCTGCTTGTCTGGTCTCCCGCCGTCGCGGGCCGTCCCTGCCCGGGGCGGCCCGCGTCGGCGCGTTCGCTGACCGCCCGGCTGCTTCACCCCGCTCGTCCACCGGCCCGACCGGTGACGGCCCGTCCCGAGGAGTCCCGCATGCCCCCGTCCGCCGGCCCGCTCATCGAGCCGCTCGGCGAACCCGTCCTGGCCGTCGCCGACCCGGGCCGCCGACTGCTCGCCGTCGCCTGCGCCGACGCGCCCGGACACCGGCCGGACCGTCCCGCTGCTCACCGGCCCGCCCGGCCGCCGGGTGCTGGGCGCCGAGTGGCTGGACGCCCGGCGGCTGCGGCTGCACGTCTCCCCGTCCGGCGAGCACGACGGCCGGGCGCACGCCGAGGCGCACGTCCACGTCCTCGACCGCCCCGACTGGTCGGCGCTGCCCGCCCGTTCGCTCCCCGCCGCCGCCCTCGACGGCCCGCGCCACCCGGCCCCCGCCCCACCCGACCCGTCCGCCGCCCGCGCCCTGGCGGAGCGCCTGCTGCCGCCGGCGGCGCTGACCGGGCGGGCCCCGCGGCCCTGTGCGGCTCAGTCCGGCAGGGCTCCCGGGGGCAGCAGGCGGAGCAGGTCGGCGGGTGGGAGGGACGGGTTGGCGGCGGCGTGGTGGGTGGTGGCGGGGTCGGCGAGCAGGGTGCGGAGGTGGTCGAGGGGGAGGGCGGGGTGGGTGGCGGCCTGTTCGCGGGCGCGGCGGTCGCGTAGGCAGGCGGTGAGGGTGGGGCCGTCGGCGGCGGGGTGCCGGGCGAGGGCGCGCAGGGTGGCGACGTTGTGGTCGCCGGTGGTGAGGGCGCGCAGCAGGGTGGCGGGGGCGTTCGGGTTGGTGGCGATGCCGGGGCCGACGTGGCGGCCGTGGCGGCGGTGCATGGAGGTCAACTGCCGTGTGTCCAGGCCGGGGTGGGGGGCGATGGCGTTGGCGACCCGGGCGGCCGGGTCGTCGGCGAGGCGGTCGCGGACGTGCGGGGGCAGGTCGCGGCGCAGGGCGAGCAGGCGGCGGATCTCGGGGTCGGGGGATGCGGCGAGGCGTTCGGTCTCGTCGGGGTCGGCGGCGGCGATCCGGGGCGGCAGGGCAGTGCCGAGCTTGAGGACGACGCCGTCCCGGGCCCGGTCGAGGAGGTCGAGCGGGACGGCGGGGTTGAGGACCACCGCCCGGCGCACCGACTCGTGGGCGATCGTGGCCAGTCGGCGGATCAGCGGTTCACCGATCGCCGGGTTCTCGGCGAGTGCGGTGAGCACGAACAGCTGTTTTTCGTCGGCGAGTTGGGCATACGCGTCCGGGTCGAGGTCGGTGCGTTCGGCGAGCCGGGCGCGCAGGAACGCGGACGGTGCGTCCAGTTGGCGGAGCGCGTCGGCGGCGGGCGCCGCCGGGTGGGCGAGCGCGCCTTCGACGATGGCGTGCCGGGCGTACTGGTGGCTGCCGTCGCAGGCGGCTCCGGCGGGCAGGTCGCAGGCGGGGTCCGGGCAGTCCGGCGGGTGCGTCCAGGGGACGGGGTGGCGCTCGCAGACCTCGCAACTCTCCAGTGCCGGGCGGTTGTTCAGCAGGTCGGCGAGGACGTCGGGCGGTGCGGCGGGGTTCCAGCCGACGGCCCGCCGGACGTGCCAGGAGGAATGCGCGGCGAGTGCGACGAGGACGCCCGGATCGGGCTGCGCCTCGGCGAGTTCGATCAGGACGTCCTGGTCGGCAGCGGCCAGCAGGTGCCGGGCGGCTGCGGCGGGAAGCCGTTCGGTGGACGCCAACTCCCGCCACAGGTCGGGTCGTTCGAGCAGCAAACGGGCCCACTCGTCCGGTTCCGGCGCCCGCCCGGCCCGCAGCAGGGCCAGCGCGGCGAACGGCCGCCGTCGCGGGTCGACCCGCTCGGCCGGTATCCGGCCGGCCGCGACCAGCTGTCCGGCTTCGGCGATCCCGCGCTCGGCCAGTGCCTCGACCTGCTGTTCGGTCAGGTCCGTCCGCTCGGCCAACTCCAGCCCCAGATCGGGGTCCTCCAGCCCGACCAGCCACTCCAGCACCGCTGCGGGCAGCGCCGGATTCCCGGCCAGCCCGGCCCACACACGCCTCATCCGGGCATCATCCCCGGCCGCCGCACCCTCGGCCAGGTGTTTTCGCTGCCACGCGGAGCCGTGCACAGCCGCACGAGCCGAGCCGAGCCGCGCGGACTGGGCCGGGCCCGGGCCGGTCAGTCCGCCGTTCCGCCGAACAGCCCCTGCTGGCGGGCGATCTCGCGGACGAACAGTACGCCGTCCACCCGTTCCAGCTCGGCCGGGTCCAGTCCGAAGTAGGTGTGGTCGGCCGGGACCCGCTCCTTCACCCATCCCCACTCCTTGACGACCGCAGCGAGTCGGGCCGGGTCGAGGACGGTGCGCGGGCCGGGGAGGGTGGAGAGCAGACCTTCGAGGGTGTCGGGGGCGGGGTGGTCGTCGGGGAGGCGGGTGCCGAAGGTGGTGGCGAGGAAGGCGTAGCCGTCGGGGAGGCGGGAGGCGAGCAGGGATCCGGCGCTCCACCAGTGGAGTCGACGGCCGGCGAGCGTGAGGCGGCCGGCTTCGCGCTGGAGGTGCCGGTTGTGGGCGAAGGCGAGGATGGGGCCGCGGCGGGCTTCGCGGCGGAGGATCGCTTCGAGGTTGTCGGCGATCATCAGGTCGCGCTGCCGCATCAGCGAGTCGAACCGGCCGGGGCCGGGGTCGGCGGTGGCGGCGTGGTAGCGGAGCAGGCCGGCGGCGGTGCGGGCGTCGAGTTCGGCGCGCCAGAGCGCGTCCTCCTCGTGCTGGAACTGCGGCCGGTGTGCGGCCAGCAGGGTGCCCAACTCGTCGGCGAGCAGCCGCAGTCGGCCGGCGTCCTCGGTGCGGCCGACCGAGCGGGCCGGGTCGAGGGCGGCGGCGGGTTCGGTCCAGCGCGCGCCGGGTCCGTGCAGGCGCAGCAACTCGGCTTCCGTGGGCAGGAGTTCGCTGGGCAGCCGGGCGGCCAGGAAGGCGCGCAGCCGGAGCAGCGCGGGGCCGGGCGCGGCGGCCCCGGTGTACTCCAGCGGCCCGTCCGCCCCGTAGATCCTGACCCGCTCGCCGGCCGCCACTCCCGCGTTGAACTCCCGCACCCATCGCACGAGTTCGCGGTTCCCGGCGTACGCGCCGAAGCCGTGGCTGAACCCTGCCCGCACCACGGTGTCCAGCTCGCCGTCCGAACCGTCCGAACCGTCCGAACCAGCCGAACCACCCGCCCCGCCCGCGTAGGCGTCGAGGGTGAGGGCGGCCTGGCAGTCGCTCTCGACGGCGATCGAGCGGTAGCCGTGCGCGGTGACCAGGTGGCGGAGGAGTTCGTTGCGGAGGTCGAGGAACTCCTCGGCGCCGTGGGTGGGCTCGCCGAGGGCGAGCAGCCGGGTGCCGGCGGGGACGAGGTCGGTGAGGGCGGCGGGCGAGAAGGGGCGGGCGGCGTTCCCGAGCGAGGCGGTCATGGCTTCCAACGTATCGTTGAAGTCCCGGTGTAGACTTTTCCGCTCTCAGCCCGGGATTCGAGCAGGAAAGCTTCAAACACCATGGCGTTGCGCCCGATCGACCTGGCCCGCGCGCACGGCCTGTCCACCCAGGCGGTGCGCAACTACGAGGAGGCGGGCGTGCTGCCGCCCGCGGCCCGCTCGGCGCACGGCTACCGGCAGTACGGGGAGCGGCACGCGGCGGCGCTGCGGGCGTTCCTGGCGCTGGTTCCGGGGCACGGGCACCAGGCGGCGACCGCGATCGTGCGGGCGGCCACCTCGGGCGACCTGCCGGAGGCGCTGCGCCTGGTCGACGCGGGCCACGCCGTGCTGGCCGAGGACCGCCGGACCCTGGCGGCGGTCCGCACCGCTCTCGACCACCTGCCGCCCGCCGACACCGACGCCGACGAGCCCGCCGTCCGCACCGGAGGGCCCGCCGCCGGCACCCACATCGGCCCGCTCGCCCACCGCCTGGGCCTGCGCCCGGCCACCCTGCGCGCGTGGGAGCGCGCGGGCCTGGTCACCCCCCGGCGGGACCCCCGCACCGGCTACCGCGTCTACCCGCCCGCACAGGTCCGCGAGTCGCTGCTCGCCGAGCAGCTCCGGCGCGGCGGCCACGGCCTGGCCCGGACCGCCGAGATCCTGGACCGGCTGCGGGCGGCCGGGGCGGACCCGGAGGCCGTCCGCCCCACCCTGGCCGCCTGGCAGGACCGGCTGACCGCCCGCGGCCGCGCCCTGCTGTCAGGCGCGGCCGCCCTGCACGCCTACCTCGAAGAGTCCGCGAGACCCTCGGAGCCCGCAGAGCCCGCGGAGCCTTCGGCTTCGGGCTGAACCCGCCTACGACCCGCCCCGGTTGGTGACCACGCCGTTGGACATGGTGAGCGGCACGGCCGTCCCGGCGAAGGCGTCCGGGTCGGCGGTGAGCGGGTCGAGGGCGAAGGCGGTGAGGTCGGCGCGCAGTCCGGGGGCGATCCGGCCGGTGCGGTCGGATTCGCCGGCGGCGCGGGCCGCGTGGGTGGTGTAGCCCTCCAGGGCCATCAGCGGGGTGAGGGCCTGGAGGGGGTTGACGGGGGTGGTGTCGGTGCCGGCGTGGCGGCGCAGCCGGGCGTAGGCGAGGACGCCGCGCGGGTCGTGGTGGGCGATCGGCCAGTCGGAGCCGAGGGCGAGGGTGGCGCCGGTGTCGCGCAGGGTGCGGCAGATCCAGGCCCGGTCGGCGCGTTCGGTGCCGAGGCGGGTGGACCAGGCGTCGGTGTGGTCGGCCCTGGTGTACGCGGAGTGGGTGGGCTGCATGGACGCGGGGACGCCCAACTCGGCGAAGCGGCGGGCCTGTTCGTCGCCGAGCGTCTCGATGTGTTCGATCCGGTGCCGGCCGCGGCCCCGGCCGGGCAGGGCGGCGACGGTGTCCAGTACGTGCCGGACGCCCGCGTCGCCGATCGCGTGCGTCGCGGTGCGCACCCCGTACGCGTCCAACTGCCGGACGACGTCGGTGTATTCGGCGGGGTCGAGCCAGAGCGCGGCGGTGCCCTCGCCGTGGCAGTCGGGGTGTTCGAGCCAGGCGGAGCCGCCTTCGACGGTGCCGTCGACGAACAGTTTGACACCGCCGACCAGCCAGTTCCGTCCGGATTCGGCTTGCAGCGCGGCGAGTTCGCGCAGGCCGTCGGCGTCGGTGCCGGGCATGCACCAGGGGGCGATGCGCAGGCGCAGCGGCAGGTGGCGGGTGTCCTCGATGGCGCGGACCAGGTCGAGGATGTCGCCGCCGGCGTCCATCACGTGTGCCCCGGCGAGGCCGCCGCCGGCCATCCGGAGCAGCAACGCGTGCAGGGCGTCCCGGCGTTGGTCGAGCGGGAGGCTGGGCATGACGGCGGTGACCAGGTCCATCGCGGCGTGTTCGATCAGGTGGCCGGTGGGGGTTCCGTCGGGGTCGCAGACGACGGTGGCGCGCTGGGCGAAGGTGCGCGGGCCGGTGACGCCGGCGGCGCGCAGGGCGGGGCCGGTGGCGAGCGCGGAGTGGCCGTCGTAGAGGCGGATGAAGGCGGGCGTGTCGGGGCCGAGCACGTCCTCGACGGCCGAGCGGTGGACGGGCCGGTCGCCGAACGCGTTGTGGTCGAGGTTCCAGGCGAGCACCCAGCCGTCGAGCCGTTCGGCCGAGGCGAGGGCGGCGCGCAGGCCGTCCAGGTCGCGGACGGCGGACAGGTCGGTGCCGGTGGTGAGTTCGAGGCCGAGCGCGGGGTGGCTGTGGCCGTCGACCAGTCCGGGGACGAGGACGGCGTCGCCGAGGTCGATCAGCTCGGTGCCGGGGCCGCGCCACCGCCGGGCGTCGGCGGCGGTGCCGACCGCGGTGATCAGCCCGTCGGCGACGGCGACGGCGGTGGCGCCGGCGGTGGTGGCGTCGGTGGTGGCGTCGAGGGTGTGGACGGTGCGGGCGAGGACGATGGTGTCGGGCGACACGGTGGACTCCTGGTGGTGCGGGGGTGGTTCGGTCAGCGGCCGGGGGTCGCCGCGGCGGGTGCGCCAGCGTCAGCTTCAGCGGCAGCGACGTCGGCGCCAACGGCCTCGGCCGGTTCGGCGCCGAACGCCGCGTACACCCCGGGCCGGCGGGCGCGGGTGCGCAGCGCGTAGAGCACGCCGACGGCGAAGACGGCGGGGACGATCAGGATCAGGACCCGGTTGACGGTGTCGGACGCGCCGGTCAGCAGGTCGATGTGGTCGACCACCAGCCAGAGCGCGCCGGTCAGCAGCACGGCGGCGAGGGCGGGCGCGGCGACGGTGCGCAGCGCGCCCTCACCGTGGCCGGGGCGGCGCCGGAACCAGCAGGGCACGGCGACGGCGGCGAGCAGTTGCAGCGCGACCAGGGCGAGCATGCCGGGGGTGTTCACCCACAGCAGCAGCTGGGTGTACGGGTCGGCCCCGGCGGCGGCGAACACGCCGACGACGAGCAGGGTGAGCAGGCTCTGGGCGAGCCCGGAGACGTACGGGGAGCGGTGCCGGGGGTGGATCCGGCCGAGCGCGCGGGGCAGCAGGCCCTCTTCGGCGAGGGCGAGGCCGTAGCGGCTGGTGGCGTTGTGGAAGGCGAGCAGCGAGGCCAGGATGCTGGTGACGATCAGGACGTGCATCAGGTCGGCGGCCCAGCCGCCGACGTACTGGTCGATGGCGGTGAAGAACAGGCCGCCCGGGTCCTGGGCGGCGGCCGCGACGACCTCGGTGTCGCCGTACGCCTGGATGACCGTCCAGACCACGAAGGCGTAGAACAGGCCGAGGAAGGCGACGGCCAGGTAGGTGGCGCGCGGGACGGTGCGGTCGGGGTCGCGGGCCTCGCGGCGGTAGATGACGGTCGACTCGAAGCCGGTGAACGCGGCGAACGCCATCGCGAGCACGCCGGGCATGCCGTCGGTGAGGACGTTGCCGGGCGCGAAGGAGTGCAGGCTGAGGCCGTGCGCGCCGCCCTTGAGCAGCACGGCGGCGGCGAGCAGCACCAGGATGCCGGTCTCGGCGAGCAGCAGGACGCCGAGCAGTTTCGCGCCGAAGTCGATCGAGCGGAAGCCGCCGTACCAGATCACCGCCAGGCCGATCAGCGCGGGCAGCAGCCAGGGGATCCGGTGGCCGGTGAGCGCCTCGACGGTGTCGCTGGTGGCGGAGCCGAGCAGGCCGAACACGCCGATGTTCATGCCGAGGTAGCCGAGCAGGGCGAGCAGCGCGGCGCCGAACCCGGCGGGGCGGCCGAGGCCCTGGGTGATGTACGCGTAGAAGCCGCCGGCGTTGCGGACGTGCCGGCTCATGGTGGTGAAGCCGACGGCGAAGACGGCCAGCGTGATACCGGCGGCGAGGTAGCCGGCGGGGGCACCGATGCCGCCGATCAGCAGGGCGAGCGGGGCGACGCCGGCCATCACGGTGAGCGGGGCGGCGGCGGAGACCACGAAGAAGGCGATGTCGGCGGTGCCGAGGCTGCCGCGGCGCAGCGTGGGGGTGTCGGTCATGGGGAGCCCTTCTGGCGGCCGGGTGGGGGGTCCGGCTGGTGGTCCCGACTGCGGACGACCATAAACCTAAAGGTTGATGGTTTTGGCACCCTAGCCCGGCGCACTACCCTCTGGGAAGACCCGGAATCCGAGGTCACGACGGCGGCGACGGACATCGCGACGGGGGCGGCAGCGCATGGGACGGCCCAGCAAGGCCCTGCTCGACCGCGAGCGGATCGGCGCGACGGCGCTCGCCCTGGTCGACGAGGACGGCGACTTCAGCGTCCCGCGGATCGCCCGCCGGCTCGGCGTGCAGACCGCCTCCGTCTACCACCACGTGGACGGGCGGGCCGGCATCGTCGAACTGCTGCGCGTCCAGGTCTCCGCCGCGATCGACCTGACCACCCTCGACCTGCGCCCCTGGGACACCGCCCTGGAGGCGTGGGCCCGCTCGTACCGCGCCGCGTTCGCCGCCCACCCGCGCACCATCCTGCTGCTCACCACCAGCCAGGTCGCCGCCCCCGAGGTGCTCGCCCAGTACGAGCGCGCCGTCGCGCTGCTGCTCGACAGCGGCTTCCCGCCGGCCGCCGCGATGCCGCTGCTCACCGCCGTGGAGAACGTGGTGCTCGGCTCGGTGCTCGACCTGGCCGCCCCCGAGACCGTCTGGGACCCGAACGCCGACACCCCCCGCCTCGCCGAGGCACTGCGCGCCGCCGGGCCGGGCCGCACCGACGCCGCCTTCGACCTGGCACTGACCGCCCTGCTGACCCGGGCCCGCACCCTGCTGCCCTGACCGGCACCCGCGCCGCCCCCGGCCGCGCGATCTCCTGACACCCCCTCAGACAAACCTGTGTGAACCCTACAAACCCAGCAGGGGCGACTCAGTCACGCCCGGCAACCCTCCCCGCCCTCCCCCCTTGGAAGAGTGAGCCCCATCGGATCCGCCCGGCCGACCGCCGACGGGCCCGGTCATTGTGCTGCCTTCACAACGGGAGTATCACCATGCGCACCGCACACGACAGCGTCGTGGTCACCGGTCTCGGGGCCACCACCCCGCTCGGCGGGACCGCGCCCGACACCTGGCGGGCCATGTGCGAGGGGCACAACGGCATCCGCGCCATCGACCGCCCCTGGGTCGCCGAGCTGCCGATCCGGATCGCCGGGCAGCTCGCCGTCGAACCGTCCGCCGTCCTCGACCGGATCGAGGCCCGCCGGCTCGACCGCAGCGAGCAGATCGCCCTGATCGCCGCCCGCGAAGCCTGGGCCGACGCCGGCCGGCCCGCTGTCGAGGGCGAGCGGCTCGCGGTGGTCATCGGCACCGGTACCGGCGGCTCGGTGACGATGCTCGACCAGAACGGGGTGCTGGAGCGTTCCGGCGTCCGCAAGGTGTCGCCGCACACCGTCCCGATGCTGATGGCCAACGGCCCCGCCGCCTGGGTCTCCATCGACCTCGGCGCCCGGGCCGGCGCCCACACCCCGGTCAGCGCGTGCGCGTCCGGCGCCGAGGCCGTCGCCCTCGGCCTGGACCTGATCCGGCTGGGCCGCGCCGACGTCGTGCTGGCCGGCGGCACCGAAGCCTGCCTGCACCCGCTCCCGCTGGCCGGCTTCGCCCAGGCCCGCGCGCACTCGCTGCGCAACGACGACCCGGCCGGCGCCTCCCGCCCCTTCGACACCGGCCGCGACGGCTTCGTCATCGCCGAGGGCGCCGCCGTGCTCGTCCTCGAACGCGCCACCCTGCGCCCCGGCCACCGCCGCTACGCCACCCTGGCCGGCGCCGCCGTCACCTCCGACGCCCACCACATCACCGCCGGCCACCCGGACGGCCAGACCCGCGCCGTCCGCGCCGCCCTCGCCGACGCCGGCCTGCCGCCCGAGGCGATCGGCCTCGTCCACGCGCACGCCACCTCCACCCCGCTGGGCGACCACACCGAGGCCGAGACCCTGACCCGCGTCTTCGGCGCGCACCGCCCCGCCGTCACCGCCACCAAGTCGATGACCGGCCACCTCTTCGGCGCCGCCGGGGCCCTCTCCGCCCTCGCCACCGCCTACTCGCTGCACCACCAGTACGCCCCGGCCGTCCGCAACCTCACCGACCCCGACCCCGACCTCCACCCCCTCGACCTGCTCACCGCCTCCGGGCCGCTCCCGGCCGGCGCCGCCCTCACCAACTCCTTCGGCTTCGGCGGCCACAACGCGGCCCTGGTCCTCACCACCTGACGCCCCCGGCGGCTCAGCGGCGCCCACCCTCGTCCAGCGCCACCGCCGCACATCGCGGCCGGGCCGGGGAACCTGGCCCCGGACATCCCGGCCGGCCCGAACTCGAAGGGCGCGCCGAGCGCGTCCCCGACCGCCGAGCCGAGCACCGCCCCGACCACCCGCTGCCGCCGCCCCGGCCCGTCCATTCGCCACTCTCCGTAGTCATCCGAGCGCCATCGCGCCCTCCGCTAGCCTGGTGGGCACGATGAACTGTTTCACCACCGCCTGGGGCGAGTTCGAGCTGGCCCGGTTCCCGGAGGACCCGCGGGAGCGGCTGCGCGCCTGGGACGCCGCCGACGAGTACCTGCTGCGGCACCTGCACGACGAGGCGGTGCCGCTGGACGGGGCGGTCACCGTGCTCGGCGACCGCTGGGGCGCGCTGTCGACCGCGCTGGCCGCCGCTCCGGCGGCGGAGGGCGCCGCGCTGACGGCGGTCACCGACTCGTACCTCGCCTCCCGGGCGATCGCCGCGAACCTCGCCCGCAACGGCGCCGACCCGGCGGCGGTCGCGGTCCGCAGCACCCAGGACGCGCCGCCGGAGCGGATCGACGTGCTGCTGGTGCGCGTCCCGAAGAGCCTGGCGCTGCTGGAGGACCAGCTGCACCGGCTGGCCCCGGCGGTGCACCCGGGCACGGTGGTCGCCGGGACCGGCATGGTCACCGAGATCCACACCTCCACGCTGAACCTGTTCGAGCGGATCCTCGGCCCGACCCGCACCTCGCTCGCCGTCCGCAAGGCCCGCCTGATCCACACCGCCCCGGCCCCGGAGCCCGTCCGGCCCGCCAACCCGTGGCCGCTGCGCTACCGGCTGCCGGACGGGATCGGCGTCCTGTCGGGCCGCCAGGTCGCCAACCAGGCGGGCGTGTTCTGCGCGGACCGCCTCGACATCGGCAGCCGCTTCTTCCTCCAGCACCTGCCGGAGCCCGCCGGCGCCCCGCGCCGGATCGTCGACCTGGGCTGCGGCAACGGCATCCTCGGCACGGCCGCCGCGCTCGCCGACCCGGACGCCGAACTCCTCTTCGTGGACGAGTCGTTCCAGGCCGTGGCCTCCGCCGAGGAGACCTTCCGCGGCAATCTCGGCCCCGGCCGCCGCGCCGAGTTCCTGGTCGGCGACGCCCTCGCCGACGTCCCCTCCGCCTCCGCCGACCTGGTGCTGCTGAACCCCCCGTTCCACTCCCACCAGGCCACCACCGACGCCATCGCCCACCGCATGTTCACCGGCGCCCGCCGCGTCCTGCGCCCGGGCGGCGAACTCCGCGTGGTCGGCAACCGGCACCTCGGCTACCACGTCAGGCTGCGCCGCCTGTTCGGCAACTGCCGCACGGTGGCGGGCAGCCCGAAGTTCACGGTCCTGAGCGCCACCCGCCGGTGAACCCCGCGCCGCCGAGCGGCGGCGCCCTCCCCGCCCTCCCTGGTGGACGCACCGTCCGCGCCGTGCTCTAGGGTGAGCGCCGTTTCGCCGTGGAAGCTCGCCGTGGAGACCCCCGGGCCCGAGCGCCACCGCCCAGGGGAGGACCCGTTTCATGGCCGCCACGCATCCCGCCTCGGGAGCCCCGGTTCCCGAGCCGCCGTCGCCGACCTGCTTCCGGCACGCCGACCGGGAGTCGTACGTCCGCTGCACCCGCTGCGACCGGAACGTCTGCCCGGACTGCCGGCGTGACGCGGCGGTCGGCTACCAGTGCGTGGAGTGCGTCAAGTCCGGCCGGCAGAACGTCCGGCAGGCCCGGACGGCGTTCGGCGGGCGGATCACCTCCCGCCCGTACGCGACGATCGTGCTGATCGCGCTGAACGTGGCCGCGTACGTGGTCGAGCTGGTCCGGCCGGAGACGGTGGACCGGTTCGCGGTGCTCGGCTCGGGCGTGCTGCCGCCGCCCGCGGACTACGACCCGGCCACCTACGTGCCGCACCTGTCGGGCATCGCGCACGGCGAGTGGGAGCGGCTGATCACCGGCGCGTTCCTGCACCTGGGGCCGACCGAGTGGCCGATGGGCATCCTGCACATCGTGTTCAACATGTACTGGCTGTGGAACCTGGGCCGGGTGGTCGAGGACCGGCTCGGCGTGCTGCGCTTCCTCGCGCTGTACCTGCTGTCGGCGCTGGGCTCCTCCGCCCTGACCTACTGGATCGCGCCGAACACGCTGGCGCTGGGCGCCTCGGGCGCGGTCTTCGGCCTGGCCGGCGGGTACTGGGTGCTCAGCCGCCGCCAGGGCTACGACCCGCTGGGCGGCAACCAGATGATGGTCACCCTGGTGCTGTGGATGGCGCTCTCGGCGGGCTTCGCCTCCTGGCAGGGCCACCTCGGCGGCCTGCTCACCGGCCTGGCCGCCGGCGCCGCCCTCGGCTACGCGCCCAAGCAGCAGCGCGGACTCGTCCAGGCGATCAACCTGGCGGCGGTGCTCGCCGTGGTCGCGGTGGTGATCGTGATCGCCACCGACCAGGCCGTGCCGTTCTCCTGACGCATCGTCAACTCTCCTCGTCAGCCGACCTCACGGTACGCCGCGCCGAGCAGTGCCGCCGCCTCGCGCAGCCGCCGCTCGGCCGTCCCGGCGTAGCCGAGCGCGACGGCCGCCGGCCCGGGCGCCAGCCGCCCGGGCCCGACCGGCGCGACCCGCACCCCGCGCCGGAGCGCCGCCGCGGCCAACTCCCGTTCGCCGGTGCCGGACGGCAGTTCGGCGTACAGGTGCAGCCCGGCCGCGACGCCGCGCAGCACGGCCTGCGGCAGGTGCTCGCCGAGCGCGGCCGCCAGGGCATCGCGGCGGGCCCGGTAGCGGGGGCGGACGGCGCGCAGGTGGCGGTCGTAGCCGCCGCCCTCCAGCAGTGCGGCGAAGGCGAGTTGGTCGACCGCACCGGTACCGAGGTCGGCGTAGCGCTTGGCCTCCCGGAACTCCTCGACCAACCCGCCCGCCGACCGGCCCCCCGACCGTCCCCCCAGCCCGCTCCCCGAGCCGCCGGGCAGCACCGCCCAGCCGAGCCGCAGCCCGGGCGCCAGGGTCTTGCTGAGCGAGCCCAGGTACACCGTCCGTTCCGGCGCCAACCCCTGGACGGCGCCCAGCGGTTCGCGGTCGTAGCGGAACTCGGCGTCGTAGTCGTCCTCCACCACCAGCCCGCCCGCCCGGGCCCAGGCGGCGAGTTCGCCCCGGCGGCGGGCCGACAGCGCGACGCCGGTCGGGTACTGGTGCGCGGGCGTGACCAGCACCGCCTCCGCCCCGGAAGCCGCCAACTCCCTTACCACCAGGCCCTCTTCGTCGACGGGTACGCCGACCGGCTCGACCCCGTGGGCGCGCAGCAGCTCCAGCGTGCCGGGCGAGCCGGGGTCCTCCACCGCGATCCGCCCGCAGCCGCGCCGGGCCAGCACCCCGGCCAGCAGCGCCAGCCCCTGCCCGACGCCGCTGACCACCACGACCCGCTCCGGCCGCGCGGCCACCGCCCGCACCCGCCCCAGGTAGGCGGCCAACTCCCCGCGCAGCCGCGGCAGTCCGGCCGGGTCCCCGTACCCGAGCTCCCGGTTCGCGGCGCCCTGCAGCGCCTTGCGCACCGCCCCGGCCCAGGCCGCCCTCGGGAACGCCCCGAGGTCCGGCGTGCCCGGCTTCAGGTCGTACGGCGGCTCGGCCTCCGCCACCGCCCCGGCCGGCTCAGGACGCTCCACCGCGACCCCCTCCGCAACCCTGGTCCCCGACCCCCGGCGCCCCACCAGGTAGCCCTCGGCGGCGAGTTGCTCGTACGCCTCGACCACCACCCCGCGCGACACCCCCAACTCGACGGCCAGCGCCCGGCTGGCGGGCAGCCGCTCCCCGCCGACCAGCCGCCCCTCCCGCACCGCGTCCCGCAGCGCCCGCACCAGCCGTCCGGTCAGCTCCCCGCCCGCCGGCTCCCACGCGACCAGCAACTCCCGTACCACGCCCGCTCCTTCCTCCGACTCCGACTCTGCCCCCAGAACCGGCCCCGGCCCCCTCCGTACAGTCCACGCCGTCCCGGGCCGGGTCCGCAACCCCGACACGCCCGCGAAGTGGTCCCCTCCGGAGGCCCTCAAGTGGCCCTGGGAACCGAACCACCTCGCTCCTAGCGTGGCACCCATGGCAGAAACCACCGCCCCGACCGCCCCGCCCTCCCCAACCGCCCAGACCGCCCCGCCCTCCCGGGCCGCCCTTCCCGCCGGCACCGCCCGCGCGGCCGCCGCGATGGCGCTGCTCGGCGCGTCCACCGGCGTGAGCGCCGTCTTCGCCTCGTACCCGGTGGCCGGCGGCCAGGCCCTGCGCTACGCCCTGGCGTCGGCGGTGCTGCTGCCGCTGGCCCGGCGGCGGCCGCGGCTCGCGCACCGGCTGACGGCCCGCGAACTCGCCCTGCTGCTGGCGCTCTCCGGCACCGGCCTGTTCGGGTTCAACCTGCTGCTGGTCGCGGCGCTGCGGCACACCGACCCGGCGGTGGTCGGCAGCGTGGTGGGCTGCACCCCGCTGCTGCTGGGCGTGGCGGGCCCGCTGCTGGCGGGCCGCCGGCCGGCCGCCCGGCTGCTGGTGGCGGCGGTACTGGTGGTGTGCGGGGCGGCGCTGACCCAGGGTTTCGGGCACGGCGACGCGCTGGGCCTGCTGTTCGCGACCGGGACGCTGCTGTGCGAGGCGGCGTTCTCGCTGCTCGCCGTGCCGCTGCTGCCGCGGCTGGGGCCGGTCCGGGTGTCGGCGTACACCACGGCGCTGGCGGTGCCGCTGTTCGCCGCCCTGGCGGCGTTCGCGCCGGCCGCGCCGCGGCTGCCGTCCGGTGGCGAGCTGGCCGCCCTGCTCTACCTGGGGCCGGTGCTGACCTGCGGCGCGTTCCTGCTCTGGTACTCGGCGCTGACCGTGCTGCCCGCCGACCGGGCGGGCCTGTTCGGCGGGCTGGTCCCGCTGACCGCGACGCTGTCCGGGGCGCTGCTGGCCGGCGCCGTCCCGTCCGTGCCGCAACTGTTCGGCGCGGCCCTGGTCACCGCCGCCCTGCTGTTCGGCACCCTGAGCACCTCCCCCGTCCCTGCTCCCTCCCCCGTCCCTGCTCCCTCCCCCGCTCCCGCCCCTCCCTCTTCACCGCCCGGCCACTCGTCCGGGCGGTAGCCGTTGCCGCCCTGCCGAGGCGTCCGCATAGGGTAGGCCGCGATGACTGTCGACCGCCGCAGTGTTCTGCGTTCCGCTTCCCGCCTGGCCGCGTTCGGTGCCGCCGGCGGTCTCGTCGCCGCGTGCGGCGGCCCTTCCGACGGCAAGGGGGCGAACGGCCCCTCGGTGGCGGCCCGTCCGCAGCCCGCCCACCTGGCCGAGTCGCCGTCCGCGGGCCCGAGCCTGAGCCCGAGCCCGTCCGCGAGCGCCTCCCCGTCCGCGACGCCGTTCGCGCTGCCGCCGCTCGCCCCGGACACTCCGCAGGAGGTGGTGTCCGGTCCGCACAGCAGGCCGCAGTTGGCGCTGACCTTCCACGGGCAGGGCGATCCGGCGATCGCCAACGCGCTGCTGACGACGGCCGAGCAGCACGGCGCCCGGCTGACGGTGCTGGCGGTGGGCAGTTGGCTGGACGAGCAGCCGCAGATCGCCCAGCGGATCCTGTCCGGGGGCCACGAGCTGGGCAACCACACCCAGAACCACCTGGACATCTCGACGATGCGCCCGGAGCAGGCGCACGAGGAGATAGCGCAGTGCGCGCAGCGTCTGGAGCGCCTGACCGGCTCGATCGGCCGCTGGTTCCGGCCGTCCGCCACGCAGTACGCGAACGCGATGGTGAAGGAGCAGGCCCGGCAGGTCGGCTACGCGCACGTGCTGTCCTTCGACGTCGACCCGCACGACTACGCGGACCCGGGCGCGGACACGGTGACCCGCCGGGTGCTGAAGGCGGCGGCGGCCGGTTCGGTGGTCGCCCTGCACATGGGCCACCCGGGCACGGTGACGGCCCTCCCGGCGATCCTGGACGGCCTGACCCAGAAGGGCCTGCACGCGGTGACCGCCTCCGAGCTCTGCGCCTGACCAACTCCCCGCCCCGGCGACCGGGTTGCCGCCCGTGGCATGCTCCACCCCATGCGCTACCTCATCATCGGCGCCGGCGCGGTCGGCGGCACCATCGGCGGCCGGCTGCACCAGGCCGGACACGACGTCCTGCTGGTCGCCCGCGGCCCGCACCTGGCCGCGCTGCGCGCCGGCGGCCTGCGGCTGACCGTCCCGGACGGCACGCACCGGCTGCCGGTCCCGGCGGTCGGCGGCCCGGACGAGGTCGAGCTGGCGCCGGACGACGTCCTGCTGCTCGCGGTGAAGACCCAGCACTCGACGGCCCTGCTGGAGCAGTGGGCGCCCCGCCCGGTCGCGGGCGGCGGGACGGCGGCCGAGCGGCTGCCGCTGGTGTGCGCGCAGAACGGGGTGGAGAACGAGCGCTTGGCGCTGCGCCGCTTCGAGCGGGTCTACGGGATGTGCGTGTGGCTGCCGTCCGCCCACCTGGAGCCGGGCGCGGTCTCCGCGGCGGGCTCCCCGTGCTCGGGCGTGCTGCACCTCGGCCGCTACCCGCACGCCCCGCACCACTCCCCCGGCACCGACGCCGCCACCGACGGCACAGACGCCACCGCCGCCCGGATCGCCGCCGACCTGGCCGGCGCGCACTTCGACGCGTACGCCCGCCCGGACGTGATGGCCTGGAAGTACGCGAAGCTGCTGAGCAACCTGGGCAACGCGCTGGAGGCGGTGGCCGGCCCGATCGACGGCGAGCTGCGGATGCGGGCCTGGCGGCGGGTGCGGGCGGAGGGCGAGGCGGTGCTGGCGGCGGCCGGGATCGCCCACCCGTCCGAGGAGGAGCAGCAGGCGGTGCGCGGCGAGCGGGTGACGCTGCTGCCGCTGCCGGGCGCGGTACGCGGCGGCGGTTCGTCCTGGCAGTCGCTGGCGCGCGGGACCGGCGACATCGAGGCGGACTACCTGAACGGCGAGATCGTCCTGCTGGGCCGCCTGCACGGCGTCCCGGCCCCGCTGAACGCCGCCCTGCAGCGGCTGGCCGCCGAGTTCGCCCGTACCGGCCGCCCGGCCGGCTCCCTCCCGGACGCCGACCTGGCCGCCCTGCTCGACGCCTCCTGAGAAGCGCCTCCCGAAAGCAGCCTCCCGAAGGCCGCCTCCCGAGAGCAGCCTCCCGAAGGCCGCCGCTACGCCATCGGGTCCTCCGGCCCGTACGGGCGCAGCCGCAGCGTGCGGGCGTCGGAGGAGCGGATGGCGGCGGCGGAGGCGACCAGCGTCTCCAGGTTGTCGCGTCCGGCGTGCAGGAAGCGCCCGTGCAGGCCGTCGAAGCGGCCGCGGGCGGCGTCGACGGTGACGGCGACCATGTAGGGGATGGAGCCCCAGGCTTTCATGTCCCGGAACATCTCCATCCCGGCGGTCATCTCGGTGGCGACGGCGCCGGGGCTGATGTCGAGCACCACGACGCCGTGCTCGCCGACCGAGTCGGCGATGTTGTCGGAGAGCCGGAGCAGCGCGCCCTTCGAGGTGGCGTACGCGGTGTAGCGGCCGTCGGGGCGCAGCGCGAAGCCGCTGTTGAGGTTGACGACACGGCCGCGGCCGCGCCGCACCATGCCGGGCAGGACGTGGCGCAGCAGGTTGTAGGGGCCGCGCAGGTTGGTCTCGACGACCTGCCACCACTGGGCGGGGTCGGTCTCCCAGATCGGCACTTCGGCGCGGTCGACCTGTCCGGCGTTGTTGACCAGCAGGTCGACGGGGCCGAGGTCGCGTTCGATCGAGCGGACGGCCTCCCGGACGGCGCCGGGGCGGGTGACGTCGGCGGTGACGGCGACGCCGCGGGCGCCGTGCCGGACGCACTCCTTGAGGGTGGCGATCAGCCTGTCCTGGGTGCGGCCGATCAGGCCGACGGCCATGCCCTCGGCGGCGAGTCCGATGGCGGTCTCGCGGCCGATGCCGCTGCCCGCCCCCGTGACGAGTCCGACCTGTCCGGCGAGTGATCCCGTCCCCATTGCCTGCTCCCTCCTCCGGTCCCTCCTCCGGTCCCGTCTCCGGGCCGGACCTGGGCCGCATTGTGGTCCCCGCCGGGGGGCGCGCGGGGGGAGCGCGCGCGGCGCACCGCCGACGCTCACCCGTTCGGCCGAGCGCCCGGCGCGCCCGGCGGGCGGGGCGGTCCGGCCCGCACCGATGTGAACGGGCGTTAAGGCAGGTAGTACCGTCGTCCGGGCGGGCCACGGCGCCCGCGACACCCCGGCCGGGTGACCCCCGGCTCCGTCCCGAAGGGCATTTGAGTGAGCGACATCGCGCGCGTCGGAGTAGTCGGCTGCGGCCTCATGGGGTCGGGCATCGCCGAGGTCTTCGCCCGGGCCGGCCTGGACGTACTGATCTCCGAGGCCAGCGGCGAGGCCCTGGAGCTGGGGCGGACCCGGCTGACCAACTCGCTGGAGACCGCGGTGCGGCGCGGCAAGCTGTCCGAGGAGGACCGGGACGCGGCGCTGGCCCGGCTGGCGTTCACCACCGAACTCGCCGACTTCCGCGACCGCGACCTGGTGGTCGAGGCGGTCGCCGAGCGCGAGGACGTCAAGGTCAGGATCTTCCAGACGCTGGACCAGGTGGTGACCCGGCGGGACGCCATCCTCGCCTCCAACACCTCCTCCATCCCGATCGTGAAGCTGGCCGCCGCGACCGGCCGCCCCGAGCAGGTGATCGGCCTGCACTTCTTCAACCCGGCGCCGGTGCAGAAGCTGGTCGAGGTCATCCCGACCCTGACCACCTCCGCCGAGACCACCACCCGCGCCGAGCAGTTCGCCGTCGAGGTGCTCGGCAAGGAGCCGATCCGCGCCCGCGACCGGGCCGGCTTCGTGGTCAACGCCCTGCTCGTCCCGTACCTGCTCTCCGCCGTCCGGATGTTCGAGACCGGCGTCGCCACCGCCGCCGACATCGACAAGGGCATGGAGGCCGGCTGCGCCCACCCGATGGGCCCGCTGCGCCTGTGCGACCTGATCGGCCTGGACACCATCGTCTCGATCGCCGAGTCGATGTACGACGAGTACAAGGAGCCCCTGTACGCGGCCCCGCCGCTGCTCTCCCGGATGGTCGACGCGGGCCTGCTGGGCCGGAAGTCCGGCCGCGGCTTCTACGACTACACCGCGTCCTGACCGGTCGTCACCGCCTTCCGGGCCGCCCCGGCTTCGTGACGCGGGCGGCCCGGCTCCGGCTTCAGGGGCTGGCGTAGCGGGCGACGTCGGCGACCCGGCAGCTGACCGGGCCGTACGGGTCGGCGGTCCCCTGGGCGCGTTCGAGGGCGTCCTGGCCGGGCGGGACGGCGCTGGCGGCGGCGACGCCGACGGTGACCTGCCTGCCGTTGCCGTCCTCGAAGGCGATCTGCACCACGTAGTTGCTGGTGGTCGCGGTGTGGTTGGTGATCCGGACGGTCGCGGAGGGCCACCGCAGTTCGTCGTCGACCCGGCAGGCGGTGACCTCGACGTCGCCGAGCGCGGCCCGCCGGCCGTCGTCCGCGCCCCGCGCCGCGCCGTCGCCGTCCGCCCCGCAGCCCGCCACCGCCGCCCCCAGTACCGGCGCCAGCACCAGCGCGGCGGTCAGGCGGGCGGCGATCGCTCGGGTGCGGCGCATGGTTTCCCCTCGGGACGGACACGGGTCAGGGGCGACGCTACGAGCCGTGCGGGGGATCCGCACGGAATGTGTCCGATCCGTAACAACCTTGCGGAGCAAGTGTGCTGACCGTCCGTCAGCGAAGCGAACGGCCCGGCGCGTGCGGACGCCGGGCCGTTCGGGTGCCGGGGAGGGGCTCAGCCGGGCGGGGGCCCGTCAGCCCGCCGTCAGGAGTTGATCTCGTACGGGTCGCCGTAGACCTTCCACTTGAGCGGCGGGTTGAGGTCGAAGTTCTTGGCGTTGAGGAAGACCAGCTGCTCGGTGTCGACCCGGCTGGTGTCGGCGTGCGCCTCCTCCTGCTTCATGACGACCTTGCGGGCGTCCAGGAACGCCTTGATGTAGGTGGCCTCGTCGCCGCCCTGGGCGGGGGTCTTGGCCTTCTTCAGGGCGGCGGCGCGGATCCCGCCGAAGCTGTCGGCGCTGGTGCCGGGGCCGTGCATGACGATCGCGTCGTAGTAGGCGAACTGGCCGAGCGCGCGCAGCCCGTCCGCCTTGGCCTGCTTGACCGCCGGGTTGAAGTAGACCCGGTCGCGCTCGTCGTTCTGGGCCTGCTGGAAGACGGTGTCCTTGGCGGCGGTCTTCCAGTCGTTGACGAAGGCGCTGCCGAGGCCGGTGTGCGAGTCGGTGCCGTTGACCTTCTTCAGCGCGGGCAGGTACTTGGCCAGCACGTTGCCGGCCTTGAGGTCGGTGTAGTGCTGGACGAGCTCCAGCATGTCGCCGGTGCCGGAACAGAAACCGATGATGCCGCCGGTGTAGCCGCGGCCGTCGCCGATGTCCTCGATGTACTTGTACTGGGCCTTCCAGTCCAGCGAGGAGTTCTCCGCCGAGGAGACCAGCTTCATCGCGATCTCCTTCTTCGCCGGGTCGTCCAGCCCGACGGCGGCCACCGCCGCGGCGCGCACGGCGCTCGTGCCACCCGCCGCGGGGGTGGCGGCGTGGCCGGCGCCGGTCGCGGCCAGGGTCAGCGGGAGGACGCCGGCCAGGATCGCGAGGGCGGCCCGGGTGGTGCGGGCGGTGCGGGCGGTGCGGTGCTTGCTGGGGTGCATCTGACGCTCCGTCTGGGGGTGCCGGCCGCGGGCACGGGGGTGCCCGCGGATGAGGGTTAGGAAAGTTTCCTAACTTAGATTGAAGCGTCCGCATCACGCCGCCGCAAGACGTCTGACGGCATCCGGCGTACGACATTCCACCGAACGAACCGCCACCAACGCCCCCTCGCCCACCCCGCCCCCGCCGCACCCCCGGCCCCGCCCCCGCCGAAAACCGCTGGCCGACGGCGCCGGCGGCGGCCATCCTGGGCCGGATGGAGATCCGTGAAGCCACCCCGCAGGACTGGTCCGCCGTCTGGCCGTTCTTCCGGCGCGTCATCGCCGCCGGCGAGACCTTCACCTACCCGACCGACCTGACGTCCGACACCGCCCGCGACTGGTGGCTGCTGGACGCCCCGAACCGCACCGTGGTCGCCGTCGACGAGGCCGCCGGCACCGTCCTCGGCACCGCCAAGATGAACAACAACCAGTGGGGCAACGGCGGCCACGTCGCCAGCGCCAGCTTCCTCGTCGACCCCGACCACGCCGGCCGCGGCACCGGCCGCGCGCTGTGCGTGGAAGCCCTCCGCTGGGCCCGCGAACAGGGCTTCCGCGCCATGCAGTTCAACGCCGTCGTCGCCTCCAACGCCCCGGCCGTCGGCCTCTACCGCTCGCTCGGCTTCACGGTGGTCGGCACCGTCCCGGAGGGCTTCCACCACCCCCGCCACGGCTACGTCGACCTGTACGTCATGCACCGACCGCTGTGACCCCGCCCCCAGGCCCGACCGCCGCGCCCCCGGCCCCGGCCGCCGCACCAGCCCCCGCCGCCGCCCGCCCCGCCCGCCGCACCGCCGGCCGGGAGACCACCGTCACCAGCAGCGACAGCGCCGCCAGCGCCCCGATCGCCCAGCGCGCCCCGACCAGTTGCGCCAGGGCGCCCGCCAGCGCCGCGCCGACGCCCTGCCAGGCGATCCGGCCCGCCGACTCCACGCCCTGCGCCTGGCCGCGCGCCGCGTCCGGGGTCAGCGCCAGCAGCCGCTCCTGCAACGGCAGCGTCGCCGCGAACCCGACGCCCGCCAGCCCCACCGCCACGGCCGCCGCCCACACCGGCGGCCCGGCCGCCAGCAGCAGGAACGGCCCGGCCAGCAGCAGCCGCAGCCCGTACGCCAGCCGGGCCCGCCGGGCCGCGTCCAGCAGCCGGCCCACCAGCAGGTCGCCGGCCAGCATCCCGGCCGCGCTCGCCGCCAACAGCGTCCCGGCCCGCCCGGGCGCGTACGGCAGGAACAGCGCCTCGCAGCCCACCACCAGCCCGTTGGGCACCCACAGGTTGAGCAGCAGCGCCCGCCGCCCGGGCCGGCCCAGCAGTTCGACGTTGCCCCGCCAGGTCTCCCGCAGCCCGGACCGGCGCGGCGGCCGCACCGACCGCTCCCGCACCGTCGCCGCCACCACGGCCGCCGCCAGCGCCGTCAACCCGGCGGCCACGCCCATCAGCCGGTACGGGGTCAGCAGCGTCAGCAGCGCCCCGCCGGACGCGAAGCCGAGCACCATCGCCCCGCCCGCGGTGACGTTCAGCAGCGACCGGGCCCGCGCGTAGCCCGCCGCCGGCACGATCTCCGCCAGCAGGCCCATCCGGGTCCCGGTGCCCAGCGCCTGGAAGAGCCCGACCACCAGCAGCAGCCCGAACCGCACCGCCAGCGGCAGCCCGGGCACGGCCTGCGCGGCCGTCGCCGCCAGCGCCAGCAGGTGCAGCGCCACCAGCGTCCGGCGCGGCCGCGCCCCGTCGGCGACCGACATCAGCGTCAGCGCGCCCAGCACGGCCGCGAACGACGAGCCGTACATGCTCATCGCCGTCAGGAAGGGCGACCCCGTGCGCTCCCGCACCAGCACGCCGAGCGCGAACCCGGACAGCGTCCCGGCCCCCGTCAGCAGGGTGAAACCCGTGTACAACCCCGCGAACTCCCGCTGCCGCAGCAGCGCCAGATATCCATGACCAGTCATGAAAAAAGCCTCCGACGCGGCCGCGTGGGCGCGTTCGAAGGCTGGCGACGAGAACCTAGCACCCCCGGGCCGGGCCGCGCAAAGCCCGTCCGTCCGACCGTCCGGCCGGCCCCGCCCACGCCCACGACGGAGCCCCGCCGCTCCCCCGCCAGGGGGTGCGACGGGGCTCCGCCACCGCGTTCCGAAGGGCCGTCAGGCCCCGCGCAGCACCGCGCCGGTCCGCTCGCCGGCCACCGTGACGGCCGCCTCGCGGGCCGCCGACGCCTCGTCGGCGGTCAGCGTCCGGTCGGTGGCGCGGAAGCGCAGCGTGTAGGCCAGCGACTTCTTGCCCGCGCCCGCCTGCTCGCCGGTGAACACGTCGAACAGCCGCAGCGACTCCAGCAGTTCGCCCGCGCCGTCGCGCAGCGCCGACTCGACGTCCGCGGCGTGCACGCCCGCGTCGACGATCAGCGCCACGTCCTGGGTGGCCACCGGGTAGGCGGAGACCGGCGGGCCGGAGACCCGGCGGCCGTCCGCGAACAGCAGGTCCAGGTCGAGCTCCATCGCGCTGGTGCGCTCCGGCAGGTGCAGCGCCTTGACGACGCGCGGGTGCAGTTCGCCGGCGTGGCCGACGACCTCGTCGCCGACCAGCAGTTCGGCGCAGCGCCCCGGGTGCCAGGGCGCGTACTGCGCCTGGCGCACCGTCAGTTCGACGCCCGCGGCGGCGGCGACCACCCGGGCGGCCTCGACCGCGTCCGCCCAGCCGGACGGCGCGCCCTTGCCCCACCAGCCGGACGGCAGCCGCTCGCCGGTCAGCGCGACGGCGACCCGGCGCGGCTGGTCGGGGAGGGCGGCGTCCAGCTCGGCGAGCTGCTCCTCGGTGGGGCGGCGGTCGACCGGCAGCCGGGGCGCGACCTTCGGCTCGGCCTTCGGCAGGAACACCGTGCCGGTCTCGAAGATCGCCAGGTCGGTGTTGCCGCGGCCGACGTTGCGCCGCAGCGCGCCGAGCAGGCCGGGCAGCAGGGTGGTGCGCAGCGCCGGCTCGGCGTCGTTCAGCGGGTTGACCAGCTTGACGGTGCGCCGGCGCGGGTCGTCCGCGTCCAGCCCGAGGCCGTCGAACGCGGCCTCGCCGACGAACGGGTACGCGTTGATCTCCACGTAGCCCGCGCCGGCCAGCGCCACGCCGACCCGCCGGTGGAAGCGCTGCGCCTCGGACAGGCCGCGCCCGGGCGGGGTGACCGGCATCCGGGCGGGGACGTTGTCGTAGCCCTCCAGCCGGATGACCTCCTCGGCGAGGTCGTACGGGTCGGTCAGGTCGGGCCGCCAGGACGGCGGGGTGACCTCCAGGATGTCGGTGCCGCTGACCGAGCAGCCGACCTCCTGCAGGCGGCGGGTGACGGTCTCCCGGCCGTACTCGGCGCCGGCCACCCGGTCGGGCAGGTCGGCGTCGATCGGGATGGTGCGCACCGGGTGCGGGGCGGCGATGTCGGTGACGCCGGCCTCGGCGGTGCCGCCGGCGATCAGCACCAGCAGGTCGACGGCGCGCTGCGCGGCGGCCCGGGCGGCCTCCGGGTCGACGCCGCGCTCGAAGCGCTTGGACGCCTCGGAGGGCAGCTTGTGGCGCTTGGCGGCGCGGGCGATCGCGATCGGCTCGAAGTGCGCGGCCTCGACGATGATCTCGGTGGTGCCGGTGACGGCGCCGGTCTCGGCGTCGACGACCGGGTCGAGGATCTCGGTGGTGGCGCCGCCCATCACGCCGGCCAGGCCGATCGGGCCGGAGTTGTCGCAGATCAGCAGGTCCTCGGCGGACAGCTTGCGCTGCACGCCGTCCAGCGTGGTCAGCGTCTCGCCCTCGACCGCGCGGCGGACCTGGATCGGCCCGTCGACCCGGCCGCGGTCGTAGGCGTGCAGCGGCTGGCCGACCTCCAGCATCACGTAGTTGGTGATGTCGACGGCCAGCGAGATCGGGCGGATCCCGGACTTCTGCAGGCGGCGCTGCAGCCAGATCGGCGACTTCGCGGCCGGGTCGACACCGGTGACGGTGCGCGCGACGAACCGGTCGCAACCGACCGGGTCGGCGACCTTCACCAGGTAGCCGTACGCGTTGGCGGGCGGCACGTCCAGCAGCGCCGGGTCGGCCAGCGGCAGGCCGTACGCGGCGGCGGCCTCGCGGGCCACGCCGCGCATCGACAGGCAGTAGCCGCGGTCGGGGGTGACCGCGATGTCGAGGACCTCGTCGACCAGCTGGAGCAGCTCGATGGCGTCGGTGCCGGCCTCGAACTCGGGCGGCAGCACGATGATGCCGTTGTGGTCGTCGCCCATGCCGAGCTCGCGGGCGGAGCAGATCATGCCGGCCGAGGTGTGGCCGTAGGTCTGCCGGGCGGAGATCGGGAACGGGCCGGGCAGCACGCCGCCGGGCAGGATCACCACGACCTTGTCGCCGACCTCGAAGTTGGTGGCGCCGCAGACGATCTCCTGCGGCTCACCGGTGCCGTTGGCGTTGCCGACGTTCACGAAGCAGTGCCGGATCGGCTTCTTGAAGCCGGACAGCACCTCGATGGAGAGCACCTCGCCGACCACCAGCGGGCCCTTGATGTCGGTGCCGAGCTGCTCGACGGTCTCCACCTCGAGACCCGCGCGGACCAGCCGGGCCGCGACGTCGCGGCCGGTCTCGCCCGCCGGCAGGTCGACGTACTCGCGCAGCCAGGAAAGCGGGACGCGCATCAGATCTCCATCCCGAACGGGAGGGTGAAGCGGACGTCACCCTCGACCATGTCGCGCATGTCGGCGACGTTGTGGCGGTTCATCAGGATCCGCTCCAGGCCCAGGCCGAACGCGAATCCGCTGTAGCGGCTCGGGTCGATGCCCGCGGCGACCAGCACCCGCGGGTTGACCACGCCGCAGCCGCCGAGCTCGATCCAGCCCTCCGAGGAGCAGGTCCGGCACGGTCGGTCGGGGTTGCCCACCGAGGCGCCGCGGCACACGAAGCACTGCAGGTCGATCTCGGCGCTGGGCTCGGTGAACGGGAAGTACGAGGGGCGCCAGCGCAGTTCGAGGCCGCCGCCGATCAGCTTCTCGACCAGCACCTCGATGGTGCCCTTGAGGTGGCCGAAGGTGATGCCCTCGTCGACCGCGATCGCCTCGACCTGGCGGAACACCGGGGTGTGGGTGGCGTCCAGCTCGTCGGTCCGGTAGACCCGGCCGGGGCTGACGGCGTACAGCGGCGGCTCGCCGGCCAGCATCGCGCGGATCTGCACCGGCGAGGTCTGGGTGCGCAGCACCATGCCGGAGTCGGCGGTGCCGTCGGGCGCCTCGACGAAGAAGGTGTCCTGCATCGAGCGGGCCGGGTGGTCGGCGTGCAGGTTGAGGGCGTCGAAGTTCAGCCACTCCGCCTCGACCTCGGGGCCGGACGCCACCTGGTAGCCCATCGCGACGAAGGTGTCCTCGATGCGCTCGGCGAGCGTGGTCAGCGGGTGCCGGGCGCCGCGCGGCACGCGGCCGTACGGCAGGGTGACGTCCACCGCCTCCTCGACCAGCACCCGGGCGTCGCGCTCCGCCTCCAGCTCGACCTGGCGGGCGGCCAGGGCCTGGTTGACGGCGCCGCGGGCCTGGCCGATCAGCTTGCCCGCGGCGGCCTTGGCCTGCGGGGGCAGCGCGCCGATCTCGCGGTTGGCGAGCGACAGCGGGGAGCGGTCGCCGGTGTGGGCGACCTTCGCCTGCTTGAGCTCGTCGAGGTCGGCGGCGGCGGCGAAGGCGGCGAGCGCCTCGTCCCGGGCCTGTTCCACCACCTCGGGCTTGAGGGCCTCGACCTCGACCGGGTCGTACGACTTATTGGGTGCCGACATCTCTATCTTTCCCGTGCTCCTGCTCGTGATCAGGTCTGCTGCGTCGCCGGGCGTCCAGGAACGCCAAGGGTCGAGTGTAGTCGCAGGCCGCGACCGCCCACCGCGACGGACCGCGCGGCGGACCGGCTCAGAGCATGAAGTCGGGGACGCCGCCGGGCAGCACGAACCGGAACCGGGCGCCGCCGCCGTCGGCCCGGCTGATCCGGATCACCCCGCCGTGCGCCTCCACGATGCCCTTCACGATGTACAGGCCGAGGCCGGTGCCGCCGCGCCTGGAGCCGCGCCAGAACCGGGTGAACACCCGGGGCATCGCCTCCTCGGGGATGCCCGCGCCCTGGTCGCTGACGGTCACCGCGGTGCCCTCGACCACCCGCGGCGGCGTGCCGGGCACCTCGACCAGCTCCTTGGCCGGGCCGACCTCGATGGTGACGGTGCCCTCGCCGTGCCGGACGGCGTTCTCCAGCAGGTTGGCCAGCACCTGGTCGAGCTTGTCCGGGTCGCCCCACTGCTCGGCGGGCGGCCCGTCGACCCGGATGTCGAAGCGCTCGGCGGGGATCCCGGCCGCGACCTTGCCCGCCACGTGCCGGCGCACCGCGGCCGCCAGGTCGACCCGCTGCCGGCGGATCTCCAGCCGGCCGGCGTCGATCCGGGAGATGTCGAGCAGTTCGGCGATCAGCCGCACCACCCGGTCGGCGTCGGCGTAGACGGTCTCCAGCATGACCCGCTTCTGGCCGTCGTTGAACCGCTCCCACTTGGCCAGCAGGGTCGCCGTGAAGCCCTTGACGCTGGTCAGCGGCGAGCGCAGTTCGTGCGCGACGGTGGCGATCAGCTCGGCGTGCGAGCGCTCGGTGCGCCGCCGCGCCTCGGTGCCGCGCAGCGTGACCACCACCTGCCGGACCGGCCCGCGCGGCGCGTCGCGCACGTACCGGGCGCAGACCAGCACCTCGCGGCCGTCCAACAGCAGGTTCCGCTCGGGCTGCCCGGTGCGGGTGGCGAGCCCGCCGTACGGGTCGGTGAGCGGCCACCAGCGGCGGCCCTCCAGGTCCTCCAGCGGGAGCGCGAGCGCCAGTTCGACGCCGATCGCGCAGTGTGCCGAGCGCCCGGTGATGCGTTCCGCGGCGCGGTTGAAGACCACCACCCGGCCCTGTCCGTCCGCGACCACCAGTCCGTCGGGCAGGTCGTCGGGTGCGACCGGTGCCCAGTTGACGCCGCCCATAGGGTGTCCTCCCCCGCCTGCCCCCTCGCAGGCCCAGGAATCGACCCTAGCGCGCTCAGCCCTCGGCGCGACACCCGCGCGGGGAGCGCTGGGCGCGCGCGGAGGCGTACAGGCACACGGCGGCGGCCGTCGCGAGGTTCAGGCTCTCCGCGTGCCCGTGGATGGGCACCCGCACCACCGCGTCCGCCAGCGCGCGCGTCTCCTCCGGCAGGCCCCAGGCCTCGTTGCCGAACACCCAGGCGCACGGGCCCTCCAGGGTGCCCTGGTCGAGCTCCTGGTCGAGGTCGCGCTCTCCCGCGCCGTCGGCCGCCAGCACCCGCACCCCGGCCGCCCGCAGCCGGGCCACCGCCTCCTCGACCGGCACCCCGGTCGCCACCGGCAGGTGGAACAGGCTCCCGACGGACGCCCGCACCGCCTTCGGGTTGTACGGGTCGACCGACGCGTCGGTCAGCACCACGGCGTCCGCCCCGGCCGCGTCCGCGGTGCGCAGCACGGTGCCGGCGTTCCCGGGGTCGCGGACGTGCGCGAGCACGGCGACCAGCTTGGGCCGGGCCGCCAGCACCTGCTCGAACGGGGTGTCGATGAACCGGCAGAGCGCGACGATGCCCTGCGGGGTGACGGTGTCGCAGATGTCCGCGACGACCTCCTCGGTGGCGGTCAGCACCGGCCGCCCGGCCGCCCGCGCGGCGGCCACGATGTCGGCGTGCCGCTCGGCGGCCTCCGCCGTCACGTACACCTCGACCACGGCGTGCTCGCCGTCCGGCAGCCGCCCGAACGCCACCGCCTCGCGCACGGCCTGCGGGCCCTCGGCCAGGAAGCGCCGCTCCTTGCCGCGCTGGTTGCGCTTGGCGAGGCGGCGGGCGGCGACGACGCGCGGGGAGCGCAGGGAGGTCAGCAGGGGGGTCTCGGTGCTCATGCTCACGATCTTCGTCACGGACGGGCGGGGGCGCGACGCGCGACGGGGTCGCGGTACGCGACGGACCCGCAGGCCGGGCGGCCTGCGGGTCCGGGGAACGCTTTCAGGGCGAGTGCCTGGATCAGGCGGCGACCTTCGGGGCGTTGACGTCCGCCGGGAGCGCCTTCTGGGCGACCTCGACCAGGGCGCGGAACGCCACGGAGTCGTTCACCGCGAGCTCGGCCAGCATCTTGCGGTCGATCTCGACGCCCGCGGCCTTGAGGCCCTGGACGAAGCGGTTGTAGGTGATGCCGTTGGCACGGGCAGCGGCGTTGATGCGCTGGATCCAGAGCTGGCGGAAGTCGCCCTTGCGCTTCTTGCGGTCGTTGAAGTTGTAGACGAGCGAGTGGGTGACCTGCTCCTTGGCCTTGCGGTACAGGCGCGAACGCTGACCGCGGTAGCCGGAGGCCCGCTCGAGGATGACCCGGCGCTTCTTGTGGGCGTTCACTGCCCGCTTGACGCGTGCCACTTCATTACTCCTTGGTTCCGGACCTCGGGTCGTGCCGGCGGTCCGTTATTCGATTCGGTCGGAAAGGATCAGCTGGTGCCCGCGACCCGGTCGCGGGCGGGCGATCACTTGCCGAGAAGCTTCTTGATCTTCTTCGCGTCGCCCGGGGCCAGCTCAACGGTGCCGGCCAGCTTGCGGGTCAGCGTCGAGGGCTTGTGCTCGAGCAGGTGGCGACGGCCGGCACGCTCGCGCAGCACCTTCCCGGAGCCAGTGATCTTGAAGCGCTTGCTGGCGCCGCTGTGCGTCTTCTGCTTCGGCATGTCGCCGTATCTCCTCGTCGGTCCGTTCCGGCCCGCACCGTGCGGTGCGGGCCGGAACTGGATGGATCTCGTCTCCAGGGCGGGACGCCCCGGAACCGGGTGCCTCGGCTGCCCGGCTCCTGACCCGGGGGTCAGGCGTCCTGGGCGGCCTCGGCGGGCTGCTCGACCTCGGCGGCGGCGTCCTCGACGACAGCGGCGTCGTCGGCGGCGTCGGCCTCGACCTCCGCCTCGACGGCCTCGGTCTCCTCGACCTCCGCCACGTCGTCGTCGACGTCGTCCGCGGCCGGTCCGCGACCCAGCCGCTCCGCCTTGCGGGCGTCAGCGGCGGCGCGGGCCTCGGCCATGGCCTCGGTCTTCTTCTTGTGCGGGCCGAGAACCATGATCATGTTTCGGCCGTCCTGCTTCGGAGCGGACTCCACGAAGCCCAGCTCCTGGACGTCGTCCGCGAGCCGCTGCAGCAGTCGGAAGCCCAGCTCGGGGCGGGACTGCTCACGACCGCGGAACATGATCGTGATCTTGACCTTGTCGCCCTGCTTGAGGAACCGAACGACGTGACCCTTCTTGGTGTCATAGTCGTGCGGGTCGATCTTCGGCCGGAGCTTCATCTCCTTGATGACCGTGTGCGCCTGGTTCTTGCGCGCCTCACGGGCCTTCATGGCGGACTCGTACTTGAACTTGCCGTAGTCCATGAGCTTGCACACCGGCGGGCGCGCCGTGGCGGCGACCTCGACCAGGTCCAGGTCGTACTCCTGGGCAAGCTCCAGCGCCTTCGCGAGCGGGACGATGCCGACCTGCTCGCCGCTGGGACCGACGAGTCGCACCTCGGGGACGCGAATCCGGTCGTTGATGCGGGGCTCGGTGCTGATGGGGCCTCCTCGGTTGCACCTTTTCCGATGCGGCCGTCGGGCGGCGGTCGCACGTAGTGGTTTTCGACCACTGGGCGGGGCTTCATTCATGCTCCGCTGTCCTCCGCGGAGGACACCGAGCGCACGAAAAAAGCCCCGCACGGTACAGGCGGGGCTCCACACGTTCCGGGATGCCCTCGCGGGCACCACTGTCGACGAACATTCCCGTACGGGCGCCCATCGCGGACCGAACCTGCCGACCCTTCGGCCGATCAGGTGGGAGACTGTCGCGGTTGCCCTCTCGGGCCTCCTGGAGTGGAGCCTCCACTTGCTGGCCGGGCAACCCGAAGGGTCCCCTGGCCGGTCAGTCTCGAATCATACCAGCGTTTTCCGCCCGACCGGTATTCCGACCCCTCCCCACCCGCCTTGTACGCTCCTTCCGTACCGCGCTTTCGCACCAGCACCCCGGAGTGACGCCTTGACCAGCCAGCCCGACCACGCGCACGAGTCCGACCAGGCCCTCGGCTTCGACGACCTGACCCGGGACATCGCCGAGGTCCCCGCCGTCGAGGTGATCACCACCGTCGCCGTCCACCTGATGAGCGCCGCCGCCGTCAAGTGCGGCCTGGCCGAGAACGGCGAGGCCGACAAGGACCTCGACGAGGCCCGCAAGCTCATCACCGCCCTCGCCGGCCTGGTCACCGCCGGGGCCCCGGAGATCTCCAACTTCCACGCCGCCCCCCTGCGCGACGGCCTGCGCTCCCTCCAGCTCGCCTTCCGCGAGGCGTCCCTCGTCCCCGACGCCCCCGGCTCCGGCCCCGGCGAGAAGTTCACCGGCCCCGTCTACTCCTGATCCACCCCGCCCACCCCCGAAGCCGCCCCTCCACCGGGCGGCTTCGCCCTTTTCCCCCGCCGGAGGCGCCCCCTCCCCGCCCCGCCAGGGGCGCGGGGAACTGCGCGAGACGGAAGGGCAGACGCGGAAAAGCCGCCCGCCGAGGGAACTCCCCCGCCGGGCGGCCTCCGTCATGCGTTACGCGTCGTACTCGTCCAGCGGCGGGCACGAGCAGACCAGGTTCCGGTCGCCGTACGCACCGTCGATCCGGCGCACCGCCGGCCAGTACTTGTCCGCCGGGTTGACGCCGGCCGGGAAGACCGCCTCCTCGCGGGTGTACGGGTGCTCCCAGGCGCCGGCCAGCATCGCCGCGGTGTGCGGGGCGTTGCGCAGCGGGTTGTCCTCGGCCGCCCACTCGCCCGCGCCGACCTTCTCGATCTCGCCGCGGATCGCGATCATCGCCTCGCAGAAGCGGTCGATCTCGTGCAGGTCCTCGGACTCGGTCGGCTCGATCATCAGCGTCCCGGCGACCGGGAACGACATGGTCGGCGCGTGGAAGCCGTAGTCGATCAGCCGCTTGGCGATGTCGTCGACGCTGACGCCGGTCTCCTTGCTGAGCGGCCGCAGGTCGATGATGCACTCGTGCGCGACCAGCCCGCCGGGGCCGGTGTAGAGCACCGGGTAGTGCGGGGCGAGCCGCTTGGCGATGTAGTTGGCGTTGAGCACGGCCACCTGGGTGGCGCGCTTGAGGCCCTCGCCGCCCATCAGCCGGACGTACGACCAGGAGATCGGCAGGATCGCCGCCGAGCCCCAGGGCGCGGCCGAGATCGGGCCGACGCCGGTCGCGGGGCCGGCCTCGGCCTGCAGCGGGTGGTTGGGCAGGTACGGCGCGAGGTGCGCGCGGACCGCGACCGGGCCGACGCCGGGGCCGCCGCCGCCGTGCGGGATGCAGAAGGTCTTGTGCAGGTTGAGGTGCGAGACGTCCGCCCCGAACTTGCCGGGCTTGGCGAGGCCGACCAGCGCGTTGAGGTTGGCGCCGTCGACGTACACCTGGCCGCCGGCCTCGTGGACGAGGGCGCAGATCCGGGTGATCTCGGTCTCGAACACGCCGTGGGTGGACGGGTAGGTGACCATCAGGACGGCCAGCTGCTCGCCGTGCTGGGCGATCTTCGCCTGCAGGTCCTCGACGTCCACGTCGCCGTCGGCGAGGGTCTTCACCACGACGACCCGCATGCCGGCCATCGCCGCCGAGGCCGCGTTGGTGCCGTGCGCGGAGGACGGGATCAGGCAGACGTCGCGCTGGGTGTCGCCGTTCGCCCGGTGGTACGCCCGGACGGCCAGCAGGCCGGCCAGCTCGCCCTGCGAGCCGGCGTTCGGCTGGATCGACACCGCGTCGTAGCCGGTGACCTCGACCAGCTGCTGCTCCAGGCCGCGGATCAGCGTCAGGTAGCCCTCGGCCTGGTCGACCGGGGCGAACGGGTGCAGCTGGCCGAACTCGGGCCAGGTGACCGGCTCCATCTCGGTGGTCGCGTTGAGCTTCATGGTGCAGGAGCCCAGCGGGATCATGCCGCGGTCGAGCGCGTAGTCGCGGTCGGAGAGCCGGCGCAGGTAGCGCAGCATGGCGGTCTCGGAGCGGTGGCTGTGGAAGACCGGGTGGGTGAGGTACTCGTCCTCGCGCAGCAGCGCGGCGGGCAGCGCGTCCGCGTCCTCGGCGATCTCCGCCGGCACCCCGAACGCGGCGAACACGGCCGCCAGGTGCTCGCGGGTGGTGGTCTCGTCGCAGGAGACCGACACCCGGTCGCCGTCGACCCGGAACACGTTGACGCCGCCGGCCAGCGCCGCGGCGACGACCTCGTCGGCCCGGCCCGGGACGACCGCGGTGACGGTGTCGAAGAAGGTGTCGTGGGCGAGCTCGACGCCGCCCGCGCGCAGGCCGGCCGCGAGCGCGGCGGCGTAGCGGTGGGTGCGGCGGGCGATGTCGGCGAGGCCGTCGGGGCCGTGGTAGACGGCGTACATCGAGGCCATCACGGCGAGCAGCACCTGCGCCGTACAGATGTTGGAGGTGGCCTTCTCGCGGCGGATGTGCTGCTCGCGGGTCTGCAGGGCGAGCCGGTAGGCGCGGTTGCCGTCGGCGTCGACCGAGACGCCGACCAGGCGGCCGGGCAGGTTGCGGGCGTACGCGGCGCGGACGGCCAGGTAGCCGGCGTGCGGGCCGCCGAAGCCCATCGGGACGCCGAAGCGCTGCGAGGTGCCGCAGGCGATGTCGGCACCGAGCTCGCCGGGCGAGCGCAGCAGGGTGAGGGCGAGCAGGTCGGCGGCGACCGCGACGATCGCGCCGAGCTCGTGCGCCTGGTCGATGACCGGCTTGATCGCGCGCACGGCGCCGGACGCGCCGGGGTACTGGAGCAGCACGCCGAAGACGCCGCGCTCGGCGATCTCGGCGGGGATGCCGTCCGACAGGTCGGCGACGACGACCTCGACGCCGGTCGGTTCGGCACGGGTCCGGATCACCGCGATGGTCTGCGGCAGGGTGTCGGCGTCGACCAGGAAGACGCCGCCCTTGACCTTGGTGACGCGCCGGGCCAGGGACATCGCCTCGGCCGCGGCGGTGCCCTCGTCGAGCAGCGAGGAGCCGGAGGTGTCCAGGCCGGTCAGGTCGGCGACCGCGGTCTGGAAGTTGAGCAGCGCCTCCAGGCGGCCCTGCGAGATCTCCGGCTGGTACGGGGTGTAGGCGGTGTACCAGGCCGGGTTCTCCAGCACGTTGCGCAGGATGACCGGCGGGGTGAAGGTGCCGTAGTAACCGAGGCCGATCATCGAGGTGAGGACCTGGTTGCGGTCGGCCAGCTCGCGCAGTTCGGCGAGCACCTGGGCCTCGCTGCGGCCGGCGGGCAGGCCGAGGGCCGTGAGGCTGCGGATGGCGTCGGGGACGGCGGCGGCGGACAGCTCGTCCAGCGAGGCGTAGCCGACCTGGGCCAGCATCTTCTGCTGGGCCTCGCTGTCGGGGCCGATGTGGCGGTGCTCGAAGGGGCTGGCCTGCTCAAGGTCGCTGAGCGTCGGCTGGGCGTTCATGGGGGTCGGGCCTCCTGGTCGCGGACCGGCGGTGGTGCGCACGCGGTCGGCGGCCGTGGGAGCGCCTGGGCGTACGAACCCGTCAGCCTCCCCCTCTGTCATCGGTACCTGAGAGCTTCGCGCGTCCGGGCGGGCCCGGGCGGCTTGCACCGTCGGCGAGGGCCGGGGTCGCCGGCTCCGGTGCCGACGGTCCTGCCCTGCTTTCCAGAGTGACCTGTCCCGTTCGGTACGGATGCCTGAGAGATTCCGGGGAGGGGTTGCTCCTTCGGCGCCCCGCGTCCCACCTGCTCGGCGGGGTCGGGACTCTCCCGAGCGGGCTCGGCGGTCGCCTCCGAGGTTACCAGCGCGGGCTCCGCGTATCACCGGTGCGGCCCTGTGATCTGCCCCGGACGGCGGCTTCCGGAGTGCCGCCGTCCGTTACGTGCCGTTTGGTGTGGAGTGGCGGCCCACCACGCTCCTCCGGCCGCCCCCCGAACATCCCCGAGGAGCGGCAGGACTGGAGGACAGCGTGCAGACCGATATCGATCCGCGCGACCTGATCGGGCACAAGGCGGTCGACCGGAACGGTGACAAGATCGGCACGGTCGACGAGGTGTACCTGGACGACGCCACCGGCGAACCGGAGTGGGCGGCCGTCCGCACGGGGATCTTCGGCCGGGACGCCTTCGTCCCGCTGACCACCAGCGAGTTCGCGGGCGACGAGCTGCGCGTCCCGTACGACAAGTCGCTGATCAAGGAGTCGCCGGACTTCGGCGTGGGCCAGCACCTCTCGCCCGCCCAGGAGCTGCAGCTGTACCGCTACTACGGGCTGGACGCGGGCGGCGACGCGGGCTCCGGCCCGGCGGCCGAGCCGGCGGCGAAGGCGGCCGCGGCGGCCGGAGCGGCCGGGACGGTCGCCAAGGAGCAGCCGCGCCAGGAGCCGTCGGCGGACCACGACTTCGGCACCGTCGCCTCCGCCCCGGCCCCGACCCCGACCCCGGCCGCCCCCGCCGCCGTGGCCGCGCCGACCGCCTTCGCGGCGGCCAAGGCCGAGCCCGCCCGGCAGCAGCAGCCGCCGCAGCAACAGCCCCAGCAGACCCCGCAGTCGCCGTCCGCCCCGGGCGCCCACGCGGGGCCGGCGGAGCCGACCGCGCCGGTGGAGATCACCTGCCGCGAGGAGCGGATCGACATCACCACCGAGTGGCACGCGGTGGGCACCACCCGGCTGCGCAAGTACGTGACCACCGAGCAGGTGGAGCGCCGGGTGCCGGTGGTGCGCGAGCGGGTGCGGGTGGAGCGGATCCCGGTCTCGGACGCGGAGCGGGCCTCGCTGAGCGAGCAGGAGATCGCCGAGGCGGTCGAGGAGGTCACGCTGCGCGAGGAGCGCCCGGTGGTGCGCAAGTACCTGGCGCCGATCGAGCGGGTGCGGCTGGTGGTGGAGCGGTACACCGAGGAGGAGGTGGTCCGCGAGGAGCTGCGCCGCGAGCAGGTGGAGGTGCACGACGCGGCCGCCGCCGGCCAGGACGGCGAGGCGCCGCAGCAGCGCCAGCCGTGGAACGCGCAGCCGCAGTCGCCGACCCTGGCGAAGCCGCAGTCGGCCGCCGCCGCGAACGGCGGCGCCGAGCACGCCCGGCCGGAGCCGCTGCGCTCCTGAGCGACGGTCCGCCAGCCCCCCGGCCCCGGTCCGCTTCGGCGGGCCGGGGTCGCCGCTTTGCCAAAGCTTCACCAATCGATATTTGACATAGTGAAGCATCTCCCGACATCGTTACTTCAGCTCCTGCACTATCTCCCGCATGAAGCACCGCGGAGCGGGCATCCGGAGCAACCGTCTGAAGCAACCCGTCGGAGGAGTCCCCCGTGCGTGAGGCACCACAGCCCACCCCCACGGCCGCCAAGCCCACCAGTGCCCGGGTCCTGCCCGCCCTGATCCTGGCCATGCTGGCCTTCAGCGTGGTGCAGACCGCGGTCGTCCCGATCCTGCCGGGCCTGGCCCGCGAGCTGAACGTCTCGGGCTCCAACATCACCTGGCTGATGACCGCCAACCTGCTCTCCGCGGCGGTCCTCACCCCGCTGCTCGGCCGCTTCGGCGACCTGCGCGGACGCAAGCCCATGCTGCTGGTCTCGCTGGCCGGCCTGGTCCTCGGTTCCGCCCTCGCGGTGGGCACCCACTCCTTCACCTGGCTGGTGATCGCCCGGGTGCTGCAGGGCGCGGGCGGCGGCGTGCTGCCGCTGGCGATCAGCATCGTCCGCGACGAGCTGCCCCGGCACAAGGTCACCGGCGGCGTCGCCGCGATCTCCGCCTCGATGGGCGTCGGCTCCGGCCTCGGCCTGGTCGCCACCGGCCTGCTGCTGGAGCACTGGAGCTACAAGTCGATCTTCTGGATGGGCCTGGTCTTCGGCCTGATCGCGGTCGCCCTGGTGGTCCTGCGGGTCCCCGCCGACCCGGTCGTCGACAAGGAGGGCGGCGCCGACCCGCTCGGCGCGCTCACCCTGGCCGGCTGGCTCTCCGCCCTGCTGATCGCCGTCAGCCAGGGCAACCACTGGGGCTGGACGTCCACCCGCACCCTCGGCCTGTTCGCCGTCGCCGCCGTGGTCGCCCTGCTCTGGATCCTGGTCGAGTCCAAGGTCGCCCACCCGCTGGTCGACCTGTCGATGATGGCCCGCCCCGCCGTCGCCTTCACCAACATCTCCGGCCTGCTGATCGGCTTCGGCATGTACGGCTCGTTCATGGTGATCAGCAACTTCGCGCAGACCCCGGAGAAGCTCGCCCACTACGGCTTCACCGCCACCGTCCTGCACGCCGGCGTCATGCTGCTGCCCTCCGCGCTCGGCTCGATGGTCGCCGCCCCGCTCGGCGCCCTGCTGATCGCCCGCCGCGGGCCCCGCCTCCCGCTGGTCCTCGGCGGCCTGCTCGGCGCCGTCTCGATGGCCTACCTGGCGCTGCGCCACGGCGCCGAGTTCGACCTCTACTTCTCCTCCGCGGTCTTCGGCCTCGGCGTCGGCCTCGCCTACGCCGCGATGCCGGCCTACATCAACGGCGCCGTCCCGGCCGAGCAGTCCGGCATCGCCAACGGCATGAACGCCGTCCTGCGCACCGTCGGCGGCGCGGTCGGCACCGCCGTGATGAGCGCGATCCTGACCGGCGACACCCTCAAGCTCCCGATCCCGATCCAGCTCCCCACCGAGAACGCCTACCAGAGCGCCTTCTGGGTGGCCGGCGCCATGTGCCTGATCGCTGCCGCCGTCCCCTTCGCCATCCGCACCGTCAAGTCCGCCCCCGCCCCCACCGAGCAGCCCTCCCCGGCCCTCACCAAGACCGGCGCCTGACAGCGCCCCCTCGCGTCCTGGACACACGCGAGCAGCGGACGGACCCCCACGCCAAGGGCATCGGCGCGGGGGTCCGTCCCTTTCCCCCGCCCCCGCTCCCCGCCCTACCCCGCCGCGGCCCGCAACGGCAGCGCCTCCGAGGGCTCCAGCTCCTCGTCCCCCACCGCGAACGTCCGCACCTTCCCCACCCCCGAGTACGGCGTCTCGAACCGCACCGTCACCCGCCCGACCCCGCTGCCCTGCACCCACCCGGGCCCGAACTCGCGGTGCGTCACGTCCTGCCCCGGCCACCACCGCCGCGCCGCCGGCTCCGCGACCGCCGCCTCCTCCTCCACCACCACGTCCTGCTCGACCGCCTGCTCCCCGGCCTCCCGGGCCTCCTTCTCCTCCCGCTCCAACTGCGCGAACAGGTCCTCCTGCGTGAAGTCCGCGAGTTGCGCGACGCCGACCCCCAGCAGCCGCACGCCGCCCGTGACGTCGACCTGCGCCGCCAGCCGGCGCGCCGTCGCCGTGATGACCTCCTCGTCGTCGGTCGGCCCGCGCAGCGTCTCGGAGCGGGTCAGCGTCGAGAAGTCGAAGCGCCGGACCTTCAGCACCACCGTCCGCCCGGAGCGCCCGGTCGCCCGGAGCCGGCGCACGCAGCGCGCGGCGAGCAGTTCGACCTCGCGCGTGATGCGGTCCCGGTCGGCGAGGTCGACCTCGAAGGTGTCCTCGACGGACACCGACTTGGCGTCCCGGTCGGGCACCACGGGCCGCTCGTCCCAGCCCAGCGACATCTGGAACACGCCCGCGCCGTGCGCCTTCCCGAGCAGCGCGACCAGTTCCCCGTAGCCGGCCTCCGCGAGGTCCGCGACCGTGGCGAGCCCGGCGCGGCGCAGCGCCTGCTCGGTGGCGGGGCCGATCCCGGGCAGCGCGCGCACCGGCATCGGGGCGAGCACCGCGCGCTCGGAGCCGGGCTCGATCAGCACCAGCCCGTCCGGCTTGGCCCGCTCGGAGGCGATCTTCGCCATCAGCTTGGAGCCGGCCGCGCCGACCGACGCGGTCAGCCCGGTGTGCTCGACGATGTCGGCCCGCAGGTCCTCGGCCAGCGCCAGCACCAGCTGGGCCGCCTCGGCGGGCGTGGTCGCGGCGGCCAGCGCGGGCCCGTACGGTCCGGCCTCCAGGTCGACGAACGCCTCGTCCAGGCTGAGCGGTTCGACCAGCGGGGAGCGCTCCCGCAGCAGGCCCATGACGATCTCGCTGTTGGCCCGGTAGGCCGCGAACCGGCCGGTCAGGAACGCCGCGTTCGGGCAGAGCCGGCGGGCCTGCGCCATCGGCATCGCCGAGTGCACGCCGAACTTCCGGGCCTCGTAGGAGGCGGTGGAGACCACCCCGCGCCCGCCGAGGCCGCCGACGATGACGGGCTTTCCGCGCAGGCTCGGCTTGGACGCCTGCTCCACCGCGGCGAAGAAGGCGTCCATGTCGAGGTGGATGATGCTCGGCACGGTCCGCACCGCTCGATCATCCCCCGCCACACCGACAATCCCGCCTACCCGGCGGAGGCCGCGTCCGCGAGCGCCCGCGCCACCCCGTCCTCGCGCGGCCCGAGCAGCGTCGGGTCCGGCCGCAGCAGCACGTTCGCCGCCGCCTTCACCGCCCCGGCCGTCTCCCGCAGCCCGCCGTACCTCCAGGTGGTGTCGTGCCACTCCTCCACCCCGACCGCGTACGCGTCGATCCCGGCGGCCTCGCACAGCGCCAGCGCCCGCCGGACGTGGAAGGTCTGACTGACCAGCACCGCCCGGTCGACGCCGAAGATCCGGTGCGCCCGGGTGCAGGAGTCCCAGGTGTCGAAGCCCGCGTAGTCGCCGACCACCCGCACCGCGGGCACCCCGCGCCCGATCAGGTAGCCGCGCATCGCGTCGGTCTCGTCGTACTGCACGGTGCCGTTGTCGCCGGTGACCAGGATCGCCCGCACCTTGTGCGCCCGGTACAGCTCCAGCGCGGCGTCCAGCCGGTGCGCCAGGTACGGGGAGGGCTCGCCGTCCACCAGCCCGGCGCCGAACACCACCGCGACGGGCGCCTCGGGGGCGCTCGCCACCGTGCCGACCTTCGCGGACTGGGTGAGGTACAGCCAGGCGTTCGGCGCCAGCCCGAGGACGGAGCAGAGCAGCACCGCCTGGAACCACCGGCGCTGCCGCCGCCGGTCCGCCGGCCGTACCGCCAGCCACCCGCTCCGGGCCCGCCGCCCCGCCCACCTCAAGATCGTCGACACACCGACCAGGACGACCCCGGCCCGCCCGCCGGTTCCCCGGCCGCGTCACCGCGGGCCGCGGGCGCGCGCTCAGACCGCGCGGTTGCGCCGCTGCGCCAGCTCGTCGCCCGGGTCGTTGCCGACCAGCGTCTCGCCGGTGTCGGTGCGCTCGCCGTGCAGCCGCCCGAGGGTGCCCTCCAGCTCCTGCCAGACCGCGCCGACCGCGATGCCGAACACGCCCTGGCCGCCGTTCAGCAGGTCGACCACCTGCTGCGGCGAGGTGCACTCGTAGACCGTCGCGCCGTCGGACATCAGGGTCAGCCCGGTCAGGCCGGCCTGGTCGGCGGACTGCAGGTGGGTGACGGCCACCCGGATGTTCTGCAGCGACACGCCCGCGTCCAGCAGCCGCTTGACGATTTTCAGCAGCAGAATGTCCCGGAAGCTGTACAGCCGCTGCGCGCCCGCCGGGTAGGCGGAGCGCACCGAGGGCTCCAGCAGTCCGGTGCGCGCCCAGTAGTCGAGCTGCCGGTAGGTGATGCCGGCCGCGGCGCAGGCCGTCGGGCCGCGGTAGCCGACCAGCGCGGAGGTCGGGGCCAGCCGCTCGATCGCGGGCTGCCCGGGTTGGACGGCCGGGAAGCGGCCGAGCCGGGGCAGTTCCTCCGCCTCGGGTTCGGGCCGCCAGGGCCGCCCGATCAGGGCCCGGCCGGCGCGCGGCACGTGCACCGCGCACAGCGCTCCGGAACGCGTCTCGTCGCCGGTGCCGCTCATCGCCAACCTCCGTCCGTACCGCCCAAGGCCCCACGGGACCCGCGGGAGCCCTGGCGGGCCCCGGGCTGCGGGTGGCCCGTCCGGCGGGCCATCACCTGACGGTAGGCAGTCGCCCGAGCACCGTCAACGATCGCCACGCCGGGGGCTTCCACAAACTTCACCCCATCGAGTGGTTATTCGTGCCCCATGCGCGGGTACCGGAACGACTTTTCAGCAATCCCGAGTTGCGGCCCACCACCACCCGGGCTAGCGGTCCGGACGAACCGGCGACCGCTCGCGACCACTCGCGACGGCTACTGCGGGCCGCCGCCGAAGTCCTCCGGCGAGACCTGGTCGAGGAACTCGCGGAACTTCTCGACCTCGTCCTCCTGCTCGTCCGGGATCGAGATGCCGGCCTCCGCCAGCACCTCCTCGCTCCCGTAGATCGGCGTACCGGTGCGCAGCGCCAGCGCTATCGCGTCCGAGGGGCGCGCGCTCACCTCGACACCACCGGCGAAGACCAGTTCGGCGTAGAACACCCCGTCCCGCAGGTCGTTGATCCGCACCTCGGTCAGCTGGTGGCCGAGCGCGCCGAGCACGTCCTTGAACAGGTCGTGCGTCAACGGCCGCACCGGGGTCATGCCCTGCTGGGCGAAGGCGATCGCGGTGGCCTCCCCCGGCCCGATCCAGATCGGCAGGTAGCGGTCCCCGCCGACCTCGCGCAGCAGCACGATCGGCTGGTTGGAGGGCATCTCCACCCGGACACCCACGACGTCGAGCTCATTCACACCAGCAACCCTAGGGCGCGCGCCCCCGATAGGAAAGCGCAGCAGGCAGCGG
Source organism: Kitasatospora setae KM-6054 (assembly GCF_000269985.1). Lineage (NCBI taxonomy): Bacteria > Bacillati > Actinomycetota > Actinomycetes > Kitasatosporales > Streptomycetaceae > Kitasatospora > Kitasatospora setae. The sequence goes on from NC_016109.1 coordinate 1,699,636, forward strand.
CCCTCGGGATCAGGACCGCCGCCGCCCGCCCGTCACCGGCCTTTCAGCTCCTGGAGCGCAGTCCCGCCTGCACCATCGCCGCGTGCAGCCGCACCGACAGGGTGGCCAGTTCCCGCGCCGTCGCCTCCGCGTGCGCCCGGGTCTGCGGGTTGCGGTGCCGCCGCAGCGGCGCGACCACCTGGTCCACCAGGGCGACCTCGCGCTCGGCGGCCGCCTTCATCGCGCGCAGGTGCCGCGGCTCCAGGCCGAACCGGCCCAGCTCCGCCACCAACCGGGCGATCTGCAGCGCGTCCCCGTCGTAGCCGCCGTCCGGGCCCGGCTGGACCAGTCCGTAGGCCTCCCACTCGACCAGCTCGCGCTCCTGCGCCTCGGCCGCCGCGATCAGCTCGGCCCGGCCCAGCCGCACCCCGCCCGGCCCGGCGGCAGCGGCGGCCGCCAGCTCCCGGTCCGCCTCCTCCAGCGGCCCCGGCCGGCTCTCCGCGCCGGGCAGCGCGGGCGGCTGCTCGCCGCGCTCGATCGCGTCCAGGTGCTCGCGGATCACCCGCAGCGGCAGGTAGTGGTCGCGCTGCATCCGCAGCACGTACGCCAGGCGCTCCACGTCCGCCGCCGAGAACTTCCGGTAGCCGGACGGGGTGCGCTGCGGCTCGACCAGGCCCTCCGCCTCCAGGAAGCGGATCTTGGAGATGGTCACCTCCGGGAAGTCGTCCCGGAGGAAGGCCAGCACCGCGCCGATCGACAGCAGTTCGTCGCCCCGCCGGCGCGCCTCGCCCGTGCGGCGCGAGGCCGGCACGGGCGAGGTCCCGAGGGACGGGGTGGAAATCTGTGGGGTCACTCGGGCTCCCAACGGAGAAGTGGTCAGTACCCCCGGTGGTGGCTGGCGAAGAACACCAGCCGGTACTTCCCGATCTGCACCTCGTCGCCGTTGCCGAGCAGCACCTCGTCGATCCGCTCCCGGTTCACGTAGGTGCCGTTCAGGCTGCCCACGTCCGCGACCGAGAAGCCGCCGTCGTGCTGCCGACGGAACTCCACGTGCCGACGCGACACCGTCACGTCGTCCAGGAAGATGTCACCCTGCGGGTGCCGCCCCGCCGTGGTCACGTCCGAGTCCAGCAGGAACCGGCTGCCCGAGTTCGGGCCGCGCTGCACGATCAGCAGCGCCGAGCCCGGCGGCAGCGCGTCGATCGCCGCCATCACCTCGGCCGACAGCGCCGGCGTGGCGCCCGTCGAGGTCGCCGTCGGGTCGTACGACTCGATGCCGGAGATCGAGATGGTCGAGGTGGTCTCGGCCGCGCCCTCCGGGAACCCGCCGCCACGCAGCTGAGTACCGCAGTTCGAACAGAACCGGGCCTGCGCCGGGTTCCGGTTGCCGCACCGCGGGCACGGGCTGGTGCCAGCCATGTTCACAGCCTCCTGGCGCGGCACACCCGACTGGACGTGCCCGGCATAGGGGTCCGGGGCAAACCCTCCACCGGAGGTTGAGGGTCCTGACGCGAAACCTATGCGCGGCCCGCCCGACGAATCAACCGACGCGCCGTACGCCGTGTCGAACTGCCCGGTCTGGATGCCCGCGCCCTGGGTCACGTCGTCCCGGTACATCGGACGCTGCCCCTCCGGCGCCGGACGCATCGGGGGCACCCCGGCCTCCTCCTGCCGGTAGCGCGCGGTGGGCGCCTCCGCCGCCTTCTTGTTGCGGCCGAAAAGCTTCGAGAAAAAACTCACGGGCGAATCCCCTTGCGTGTGACAGAACCGCCCGCGGGGCAGGGTTCAAGGCTCGGTGTGGCGGTGGGCCCGGCATCGGACCGGGGACTGACGAACGGTAAGACCCAGTGTCGCCGACCCGCCGCGGAAACCCACCACCGGGGGGCGCCCGCAGCTGACGAACCGTACGGAGCGCGCCCCGTCACTTCGCCGCCGGCTTGCCGTACTGCAGCGGCTTCGGCGTGGCCAGCGCGTCCACCAGCACCTTCTGCTGCTGGACGATGGTCGCCCGGGCCTGGTGGTTCTCCAGGCTGCGCACCACGCCACCGGGGATGTTCAGCGCCGGAGTCAGGTCCTGCGGGTTGCCCACCACGGTGAAGCGGAACGGCTGCGAGACGCTCTTGCCGTCGATCTGCACGCCGCCCGACGAGTTGTCGGTGAAGTACGTACCGGCCACCACGCGCACGTCGTTGATCTGAATCGCCTCCGCCCCCGCCGCTCGGAGTTCCTGCAGGGTGTCCAGCAGCATATCCGCCTTCACCTGCCCTTGGGGATCATCGATCGTCAGCACGATCCCCGGGCCGGTCGCCTTCTCGGTCCCCGCCAGCACGCCCAGCTCGGCCGCCTTCTTCCGGGTCTGCTCCTGGGCCTCCTTGGCCTGGTTGGACGAGTTCTCCAACTGCGCCAGGGACTGCTCCAGCTGCGTCTTCTCCGACTGGAGGCGCTGCTGCTTGCCGTCCAGCTCGTCCAGGATCCGCACCAGGTCCTCCTGGCGGGCCCCGCGCAGCTCGCTGTGGTCGTTGGTCGAGCGCACCTGGATCGCCAGCGCCAGCCCCAGCGCGAACAGCAGCAGCGCCACCACCAGCTGCCCCCGCGACACCCGCGGCGGCCACACCGCCGCCAGCAGCCGCGTCCGCCCGTCCGAGGGCAGCGGCACCGGCTCCCGCGACGCCGCCGCCGGCTTCTCGGCCTCCCCCACCGGTTCGGGCTCGGGCGCAGGCTCCGGCTCCGGCCCGATCTCGGGCTCCGCCCCGGGCGTGTCCGACCGCTCCCCGGCCGCCCCGGCCTCCGTCGCCTCCTCCGGCGCGGCCGGTTCCGCCGCCGGCTCCTCGGCCCGCTCCCGGGGCTCCTTCTCCTCGCTCACAGCCGCCCCCTACGCCCTGAACACGTGCCGGCGGATCGCCGCCGCGTTCGAGAAGATCCGGATGCCCAGCACCACCACCACGCCGGTGGACAGCTGCGAACCCACGCCCAGCTGGTCGCCCAGGAACACGATCAGCGCCGCCACCACGACGTTCGACAGGAACGACACCACGAAGACCTTGTCGTCGAAGATCCCGTCGAGCATCGCCCGCACGCCGCCGAACACCGCGTCCAGCGCCGCCACCACCGCGATCGGCAGGTACGGCACGACCGCGTTCGGCACCTCCGGCTGCACGAAAACGCCGACGACCACGCCGATCAGCAGACCCAGTACGGCAATCACGGTGTAGCAGCTCCTGTTCCGGTGGGAGTGGACTTCGCGGTCGACCGCGCGGACTTCGACGGCACCCCGGCCTTCGGCGTCCCCGACGCCGAAGGCGACGGGGACGGACTCGCGGCCTCGCCCGACGACGGACCCGCGCTCGGACTCGGACTCGGGCTCGCGCCCGGCTCCGCGGACGCCTCCGCCCCGGCCACCCGGAGCGTCACGCCCAGCGCGGCCGGCAGCGTCAGCGACTTCTGCGCCGACACCGTCGAACGGATCCCGTAGCTGTCCTGGATGATCTTCAGGTAACGGCCGCCCTGGTTGTCCTGGAAGGCCTGCGCGAGCCGCGGCCCGTCCCCGATCGCCAGCACCGTGTACGGCGGCACCAGCGGCCGGTTGTCCACCAGGATCGCGTCACCGGCGGCCCGGATCGCCGACAGCGCGGTCAGCCGCTGCCCGTTCACCGACACCGCCTCCGCGCCGGCCAGCCACAGCCCGTTCACCGCGTACTGCAGGTCGTGGTCCTTGACCCGCCCGTTCTTGCCGTACGCGGTCGTGTTGCGCGGATCGCTGACGTTGCCGCCGGAGCCGCTGCCGGACGCGTCGTCGATCACCAGCTTGACGCCGGGCCCGGTGATCTCCCCCGTCCCGGTCCGCGCCGCCAGCAGCGCCGCCGCGTCGCCGTCCCCGGTCTGCAGCGCCGCGTCCTGGGCCCGCTCGACCTTGTCGCGGTCCTCCTCGACCTGCCGCTGCAGCTCGTCGGCCGCCGCGTTGGCGTCGTTGACCCGGCTGACCAGGGCGTCCCGCTCCTGCGCCAGGACGGGCGCCGCGGCGTGCGTGTTGACCGCCCCCACCGTCACCACGACCGCGGCCAGCGCCAGCCCGACGGCCAGCACCAGCCGTCCCTTGGCCGTCGTCGGCAGCCGCGAGCTGCCCTCCGCGCCGCGCGCCCGGGCCGCTTCCGCGTACCCGTCGTCGAGCGAGTGCTCCATGACGGTGGTCAGCAGGGACATCGAGGCGTCCGGGCGGCGGAAGCGCCCCTCCGGGTCACTCGGTGTCGGCGTTGCTGGCATGCGGGACATCGTTTCACGACCACGAGGTGCCTTACGACCAGCTCCCGGGCCCGCAGGACGGTTTCGGCACAGGATCGTGACAAACCCGGGTGGGGGCGGGCCCGCCGGGCCCGCCCCCACCACGTCTCCCCCGCGTTACCTCCCGGCGCCGTCCACGACCGTGGCCCACTCGTCGAGCAGCCGCTCGGTCGCCTCGTCGTCCGGGCCCTCGGCCCACAGGTGGGTGACGGCCTCCGCCGGGTCCGGCAGGACCAGCGTCCAGCGGCCGTCCGGCTCGACCACCCGGACGCCGTCCGTGGTGTCCAGCTTCCGGCTGCCGGCCGCCTCCACCACCGAGCGCATCACCATGCCCTTGGCGGCCCACGGCGTCGCGATGTCCCGCTTCTGGATGTGCGCCTGCGGGATCCGGGCGTCGATCTGGCTGAGCGTGAGCTGCGTCCGCGCCACCAGGCCGACCAGCCGCACGAACGCCGCCGCGCCGTCCAGCACGCCGGAGAACTCGGGCACCACGAAACCGCCGCGCCCGTCCCCGCCGAAGACCGTGCCCTCCGCCGCCGCGGCCTTCGCCAGGTCGTCCGGCGAGGTCGTCGTCCAGATCACCTGGGTGCCGTGGTACGCCGCCACCTGCTCGGCGATCCGCGTGGTCGTCACCGGCAGCGCCACCTGCCCGGAGCGGCGCTCGGCCGCCACCAGGTCGAGCAGCACCAGCAGCGCCCGGTCGTCCTGGATCACCCGGCCGAGCTCGTCCACGAAGGACACCCGCTCACCCACCGGGTCGAACCGCACCCCGAAGGCCGCCCGGGAGGACGCCACCAGCTCGCCCAGCCTGGCCAGCGCCGCCTTCCGCGAGTCCGCGTCCTCGGTCGGCCGCGCCTCGTCCAGGCCGCCGGCCACCGTCAGCGTCTCCACCCCGAGCCGGCCCAGGATGCTCGGCAGCACCAGACCCGCGCTGCCGTGCGCCGCGTCCACCACGACCTTCAGCCCGGCCTCCCGCACCCCCGAGGTGTCCACCGCCCGCAACAGGTTCGTCGCGTACGAGTCGAACACGCTCGCCGGGTGCAGCAGGTCGCCGATCTCGCCCGGGAACGCCCGCCGGAACTCCTGCCGCGAGTACACCCGGTCCAGCTTCCGCTGCCCGGCCTGCGACAGGTCGGCCCCGCGCTCGTCGAAGAACAGGATGTCCAGCGAGTCCGGCACCCCCGGGGTGGTCCGCAGGAAGATCCCGCCCGCACTCCCCCGCGCCGTCGCCTGCCGGGCCACCGGCATCGGCACGTTCTCCAGGTCGCGGACGTCGATCGCGCTGGTCTGCAGCGCCGAGATCATCGCCCGCTTCAACGCCCGCGCACCGCGCGAGTGGTCACGCGCGATGGTGACCGTCGCGCCCTTCTTCAGCGTGGTCGCGTACGCCCCCGCCAGCCGCACGGCCAGCTCCGGCGTGATCTCCACGTTCAGGATGCCCGACACGCCCCGCACCCCGAACAGGTGCTCCTGGCCGCGGGACTCCCAGATCACCGACGTGTTGACGAACGCGCCGGCCTCGATCGTCTTGAACGGGTAGACCCGGACGTTGCCCGCGATGATCGACTCCTCGCCGATCAGGCACTCGTCACCGATCACCGCCCCCTCGTCGATCCGCGCGGCCCGCATCACGTCGGTGTTCTTCCCGACCACGCACCCGCGCAGGTTGCTCTGCGGCCCCACGTACACGTTGTCGTGGACCACGGCCTTGTGCAGGAACGCCCCGCGCTTCACGACGACGTTCGACCCCAGCACGGTGTGCTCGCGCAGCTCCACGCCGGCCTCGACCTTGGCGTAGTCGCCGATGTACAGCGGCCCGCGCAGCACCGCCTCCGGGTCCACCTCGGCGCCCTCGGCCACCCACACGCCCGGCGAGATCTCGAACCCGTCCAGCTCGACCTGGACCTTCCCCTCCAGGACGTCCGCCTGGGCCTTCACGTAGCTCTCGTGCGTGCCCACGTCCTCCCAGTAGCCCTCGGCGACGTAGCCGAAGACCGGCTTGCCCTCCTTGAGCAACTGCGGGAACACGTCGCTCGACCAGTCGACCGACTCGCCGGCCGCCACGTAGTCGAAGACCTCCGGCTCCATCACGTAGATACCGGTGTTCACGGTGTCCGAGAACACCTGCCCCCAGGTCGGCTTCTCCAGGAAGCGCTCGACCTTCCCCTCCTCGTCCGTGATGGTGATACCGAATTCCAGCGGGTTCGGCACCCGGGTCAGGCACACCGTCACCAGTGCGCCCTTCTCACGGTGAAAGGCAATCAGATCGGAAAGGTCGAAGTCCGTCAGTGCGTCACCGGAGATGACCAGAAACGAATCGTCCCGCAGCGCGTCCTCGGCGTTCTTCACACTGCCGGCCGTACCGAGCGGTGTTTCCTCGTTGGCATAGGTGAGGTGCATGCCCAGTTCCTCACCGTCACCGAAGTAGTTCTTGACCAACGAGGCCAGGAACTGCACGGTCACCACGGTGTCGTTGAGGCCGTGCCGCCTCAGCAGCCGCAGCACGTGCTCCATGATCGGCCTATTGGCCACCGGCAGCAGCGGCTTGGGCATGCTGGAAGTCATCGGGCGGAGTCGAGTGCCCTCCCCGCCCGCCATCACAACGGCTTTCATTACGGGTGCGTCCTCCTTCGCGGTGGTGAACCCCTGCGGGTCCATCAAACCGGTCCGACGCATGTCTACCCGGAAGAAAACGTCCGACTCACCGTGGAGGCCGTGTAAAACATCTCATGCTGATCTCAAACGGCAGCCGAACGCTCCGCCTGGAGGATCTGCCGGGCCTGCACCGCGTACAGCGCGCCGGCCCACCAGTACAGCGTCGTCCCCCACCAGATGAACGCCCAACTCACCACTCCCGCAACCCGGTGCACCCACCCCTCACCGACCCCCAGCAGCAGAAGCGGAAACGCGTACATCAGATTGAACGTCGCCGCCTTCCCCAGGAAACTCACGTTCAACGGCCCGTACCCCGCCCGGTTGAGCCGCAACAGCACCACCCCGACGAACGCCTCCCGCGCCACCAACAACGCCGTCAACCACCACGGCAGGATCTCCCGCCAGGTCAACCCCACCAACGTCGAAACGATGTACAACCGGTCCGCGGCCGGGTCCAACAACTGCCCCAGCCGGCTGATCTGCCCCCACCGCCGAGCCAGCTTCCCGTCCAGGTAGTCACTGACCCCGCTCAACATCAGAACGACGATCGCCCACCCGTCGTTCTTCGGCCCCCCGAAGACCGGCCACAGCACCAACCACAGGAAGATCGGCACGCCCACCAGCCGAGCCATGCTCAGCAGATTGGGGATCGTGAGGACCCGGTCGGTCTGAACTCGCGTCTCCTGGACCTCCACCGTGCGGAGCCTCCTGTACTAACCACCGACAACCGTGCGGGACTGACCCTACAACAAGAAAGCCCCCCGACATCCCGTCGGGGGGCTTTCTCTCAATGATTGTTCGGCGGCGTCCTACTCTCCCACAGGGTCCCCCCTGCAGTACCATCGGCGCTGTGAGGCTTAGCTTCCGGGTTCGGAATGTAACCGGGCGTTTCCCTCACGCTATGACCACCGAAACACTATGAAACTGTGCACCACCCACCCGTGTCGGCGGGGGTCGTTGTTTCAGAACAACACAGTGGACGCGAGCAACTGAGGACAAGCCCTCGGCCTATTAGTACCGGTCAACTCCACCCCTCACAGGGCTTCCATATCCGGCCTATCAACCCAGTCGTCTACTGGGAGCCTTACCCTCTCAAGGAGGTGGGAGTGCTCATCTCGAAGCAGGCTTCCCGCTTAGATGCTTTCAGCGGTTATCCCTCCCGAACGTAGCCAACCAGCCATGCCCTTGGCAGGACAACTGGCACACCAGAGGTTCGTCCGTCCCGGTCCTCTCGTACTAGGGACAGCCCTTCTCAACACTCCTACGCGCACAGCGGATAGGGACCGAACTGTCTCACGACGTTCTAAACCCAGCTCGCGTACCGCTTTAATGGGCGAACAGCCCAACCCTTGGGACCTACTCCAGCCCCAGGATGCGACGAGCCGACATCGAGGTGCCAAACCATCCCGTCGATATGGACTCTTGGGGAAGATCAGCCTGTTATCCCCGGGGTACCTTTTATCCGTTGAGCGACGGCGCTTCCACAAGCCACCGCCGGATCACTAGTCCCTACTTTCGTACCTGCTCGACCCGTCAGTCTCACAGTCAAGCTCCCTTGTGCACTTACACTCAACACCTGATTGCCAACCAGGCTGAGGGAACCTTTGGGCGCCTCCGTTACCCTTTAGGAGGCAACCGCCCCAGTTAAACTACCCACCAGACACTGTCCCTGATCCGGATCACGGACCCAGGTTAGACATCCAGCACGACCAGAGTGGTATTTCAACGATGGCTCCACCATGACTGGCGTCACGGCTTCAAAGCCTCCCACCTATCCTACACAAGCCGAACCGAACACCAATATCAAGCTATAGTAAAGGTCCCGGGGTCTTTCCGTCCTGCTGCGCGAAACGAGCATCTTTACTCGTAATGCAATTTCACCGGGCCTGTGGTTGAGACAGTCGAGAAGTCGTTACGCCATTCGTGCAGGTCGGAACTTACCCGACAAGGAATTTCGCTACCTTAGGATGGTTATAGTTACCACCGCCGTTTACTGGCGCTTAAGTTCTCAGCTTCGCCACGACGAATCGTGACTAACCGGTCCCCTTAACGTTCCAGCACCGGGCAGGCGTCAGTCCGTATACATCGCCTTACGGCTTCGCACGGACCTGTGTTTTTAGTAAACAGTCGCTTCTCGCTGGTCTCTGCGGCCACCACCAGCTCAGGGAGCTAAGTCCCGTCACCAGCAATGGCCCCCCTTCTCCCGAAGTTACGGGGGCATTTTGCCGAGTTCCTTAACCACAGTTCACCCGAACGCCTCGGTATTCTCTACCTGACCACCTGAGTCGGTTTGGGGTACGGGCCGCCATGAAACTCGCTAGAGGCTTTTCTCGACAGCATAGGATCATCCACTTCACCACAATCGGCTCGGCATCAGGTCTCAGCCTTGATGAGTGACGGATTTGCCTATCACTCGGCCTACACCCTTACCCCGGGACTACCACCGCCCGGGCTGGACTACCTTCCTGCGTCACCCCATCGCTCACCTACTACCCCGTTGGGTCACCGGCTCCACCACGTCCCTTTGTCCGAAGACTCCGGGCCGGCTTCACGGGCTTAGCATCAAGAGGTTCGACGTTGGCGCTTCAAAGCGGGTACGGGAATATCAACCCGTTGTCCATCGACTACGCCTGTCGGCCTCGCCTTAGGTCCCGACTTACCCTGGGCAGATCAGCTTGACCCAGGAACCCTTGGTCAATCGGCGCAAGAGTTTCCCACTCTTGTATCGCTACTCATGCCTGCATTCTCACTCGTGAACCGTCCACAACTCGATTCCTCGGCTGCTTCACCCGGCACACGACGCTCCCCTACCCATCACAGCAGGCGTTGGCCCTATATGCTGCAATGACACGACTTCGGTGGTGTGCTTGAGCCCCGCTACATTGTCGGCGCGGAATCACTTGACCAGTGAGCTATTACGCACTCTTTCAAGGGTGGCTGCTTCTAAGCCAACCTCCTGGTTGTCTCTGCGACTCCACATCCTTTCCCACTTAGCACACGCTTGGGGACCTTAGTCGGTGTTCTGGGCTGTTTCCCTCTCGACCATGGAGCTTATCCCCCACAGTCTCACTGCCGCGCTCTCACTTACCGGCATTCGGAGTTTGGCTAAGGTCAGTAACCCGGTGAGGCCCATCGCCTATCCAGTGCTCTACCTCCGGCAAGAAACACGCGACGCTGCACCTAAATGCATTTCGGGGAGAACCAGCTATCACGGAGTTTGATTGGCCTTTCACCCCTAACCACAGGTCATCCCCCAGGTTTTCAACCCTGGTGGGTTCGGTCCTCCACACGGTCTTACCCGCGCTTCAACCTGCCCATGGCTAGATCACTCCGCTTCGGGTCTTGGGCATGCAACTCGAACGCCCTATTCGGACTCGCTTTCGCTACGGCTACCCCACACGGGTTAACCTCGCTACACACCGCAAACTCGCAGGCTCATTCTTCAAAAGGCACGCAGTCACAGCCCGAAGGCTGCCCCCACGGCTTGTAGGCACACGGTTTCAGGTACTATTTCACTCCGCTCCCGCGGTACTTTTCACCATTCCCTCACGGTACTATCCGCTATCGGTCACCAGGGAATATTTAGGCTTAGCGGGTGGTCCCGCCAGATTCACACGGGATTTCTCGGGCCCCGTGCTACTTGGGAGAAGCTCAAGCGAGCCGTACAGATTTCGTCTACGGGGGTCTTACCCTCTACGCCGGACCTTTCGCATGTCCTTCGACTACCCATACGGTTTCTGACTCGCCCAGCCGCCGGCAGACGACTGAAGAACTTTCCCACAACCCCTTGAGCGCAACCCCTGCCGGGTCTCACACGCTCAAGGTTTGGCCTCATCCGGTTTCGCTCGCCACTACTCCCGGAATCACGGTTGTTTTCTCTTCCTGCGGGTACTGAGATGTTTCACTTCCCCGCGTTCCCTCCACATACCCTATGTGTTCAGGTATGGGTGACAGCCCATGACGACTGCCGGGTTTCCCCATTCGGACACCCCCGGATCAAAGCTCGGTTGACAGCTCCCCGGGGCCTATCGCGGCCTCCCACGTCCTTCATCGGTTCCTGGTGCCAAGGCATCCACCGTGCGCCCTTAAAAACTTGGCCACAGATGCTCGCGTCCACTGTGCAGTTCTCAAACAACGACCAGACACCCAAACCCGACACCCCCAAGACAGGGACGCCCGGCATGAGGCCGGCAACCTGAAGACAACGACCACTGGCCGTTCCCTCAGGACCCAACAACGTGCCCGACACACCCGCCTCCGGAACACCGCTTTCCACGCCCCGGAAGGGCAGTACTCGCGATCTCCATCACCGTGTGTGCCGAATAGTCAACGTTCCACCCATGAGCTAGCACTCCGGGACATTCGCCCGAAGCTGCCGTGTGCTCCTTAGAAAGGAGGTGATCCAGCCGCACCTTCCGGTACGGCTACCTTGTTACGACTTCGTCCCAATCGCTGGTCCCACCTTCGACGGCTCCTCCCCTCACGGGTTAGGCCACCGGCTTCGGGTGTTACCGACTTTCGTGACGTGACGGGCGGTGTGTACAAGGCCCGGGAACGTATTCACCGCAGCATGCTGATCTGCGATTACTAGCAACTCCAACTTCATGGGGTCGAGTTGCAGACCCCAATCCGAACTGAGACCGGCTTTTTGGGATTCGCTCCGCCTCGCGGCATCGCAGCCCTTTGTACCGGCCATTGTAGCACGTGTGCAGCCCAAGACATAAGGGGCATGATGATTTGACGTCGTCCCCACCTTCCTCCGAGTTGACCCCGGCAGTCTCCTGTGAGTCCCCATCACCCCGAAAGGCATGCTGGCAACACAGAACAAGGGTTGCGCTCGTTGCGGGACTTAACCCAACATCTCACGACACGAGCTGACGACAACCATGCACCACCTGTACACCGACCACAAGGGGGCTGATATCTCTACCAGTTTCCGGTGTATGTCAAGCCTTGGTAAGGTTCTTCGCGTTGCGTCGAATTAAGCCACATGCTCCGCTGCTTGTGCGGGCCCCCGTCAATTCCTTTGAGTTTTAGCCTTGCGGCCGTACTCCCCAGGCGGGGAACTTAATGCGTTAGCTGCGGCACCGACGACGTGGAATGTCGCCAACACCTAGTTCCCAACGTTTACGGCGTGGACTACCAGGGTATCTAATCCTGTTCGCTCCCCACGCTTTCGCTCCTCAGCGTCAGTAATGGCCCAGAGATCCGCCTTCGCCACCGGTGTTCCTCCTGATATCTGCGCATTTCACCGCTACACCAGGAATTCCGATCTCCCCTACCACACTCTAGCCTGCCCGTATCGAATGCAGACCCGGGGTTAAGCCCCGGGCTTTCACATCCGACGCGACAGGCCGCCTACGAGCTCTTTACGCCCAATAATTCCGGACAACGCTCGCACCCTACGTATTACCGCGGCTGCTGGCACGTAGTTAGCCGGTGCTTCTTCTGCAGGTACCGTCACTTGCGCTTCTTCCCTGCTGAAAGAGGTTTACAACCCGAAGGCCGTCATCCCTCACGCGGCGTCGCTGCATCAGGCTTTCGCCCATTGTGCAATATTCCCCACTGCTGCCTCCCGTAGGAGTCTGGGCCGTGTCTCAGTCCCAGTGTGGCCGGTCGCCCTCTCAGGCCGGCTACCCGTCGTCGCCTTGGTGGGCCGTTACCCCACCAACAAGCTGATAGGCCGCGGGATCATCCTGAACCGCCGGAGCTTTCCACCGCCCCCCATGCGGGAAGCGGTCGTATCCGGTATTAGACCTCGTTTCCAAGGCTTGTCCCAGAGTTCAGGGCAGATTCCCCACGTGTTACTCACCCGTTCGCCACTGATCCACCCCGAAGGGCTTCACCGTTCGACTTGCATGTGTTAAGCACGCCGCCAGCGTTCGTCCTGAGCCAGGATCAAACTCTCCGTGAATGCTTCTCACAAAGAGCGGCGCGGCGACCAGCCGGAATAGGGCGGTCCCGCGCACTGCGTCCTCGCTAGTGTTACTTCATAAAGGAATCTCCAACCAACCGAACGAGTCGGCCGGCCGGGGATGTCAACATATCTGGCGTTGACTTTTGGCACGCTGTTGAGTTCTCAAGGAACGGACGCTTCCTTCGACCGGCCTTCCGACCGCATCTCCGGGCGCTTCGTTCTTTCGTGTTTCGAGCTTATCAGACTGTTTGCTTGGCGTTGACCGAAGCTTTACTCATCCGACTTGCTCTGTTTACCGCCGTTGCGCGGCGACCTGAGCAACCATAGCGGGTCCGTGGCCGGGCGCCTAATCGGGGGACGGGCGGGGTCGCCCGGTTGGGCGCGTGTGAGGGGTGCGGGCGTGGCGGTTGGGGGGTCACTCGGATGCCGTAGAGTGCGGCGGGTCGGCCGAGAGGACTAGACCACTTGTGGGTGGCGGGGGCGGCGGAGATGGTGCGGGGCGGTCGGTTCGTATGCGCTTCCATGAGGGCGGGTGGCGATCTTCACCCGGGCGGCTCGCGGGCGTTATGTCATGAGATGTCCGAAGTTGACGTAATTTGGGTTCAGTCGATCAATGGGCCGCTGCCCCGCGGCCGCACGCGATGTACTCCGTACCTGGGAGGCTCCACCATGACCACTGTCACGTCGCCGCTCGCCGGTCGCGCCGTCGGCCTCGCCAATGTTCCGGATCCGGTGTTCGCCGGGGCGATGGTCGGGCCCGGGACGGCGATCGATCCGTTGCGGGAGCCGATCGAGGCGGTGGCTCCGGTGGACGGGCAGGTGGTGTCGATGCACCCGCACGCGTTCGTGGTGATGGACGAGAACGGGCACGGGGTGCTGACGCACCTGGGGATCGACACGGTGCAGCTCAACGGGGAGGGGTTCGAGCTGCTGGTGCACAAGGGGGACCGGGTGAAGCGGGGGCAGCCGGTGATCAAGTGGAACCCGGCCGCGGTGGAGGCGGCGGGGAAGTCGCCGATCTCGCCGATCGTGGCGCTGGAGGCTTCGGCGGAGCAGTTGAGCGGGGTGGCGGAGTCCGGTGAGGTCACGGCCGGCGGCGAGCTGTTCATCTGGAACTGACGGAACTGACGGCGACGGACGGCGAAGGGGTTTCGGAACCATGGAGCGGACGCTGCGGGGCGTGGGGGTCAGCCACGGGGTCGCCATCGGGCAGGTGCGGCACATGGGGACGGCGGTGCTGGAGCCACCGGTGACCCAGGTGCCGGCCGAGGAGGTGCCGCGGGAGCGGGACCGGGCGCGGGCCGCGGTGGAGGCGGTGGCGGCGGACCTGAACGCGCGCGGGAACCTGGCCGGCGGTGAGGCGCAGGCGGTGCTGGAGGCGCAGGCGCTGATGGCGCAGGACCCGGAGCTGCTGGCGGACGTGAACCGGCGGATCGAGGCCGGGAGCAGCGCCGAGCGCGGGGTGTACGAGGCGTTCGCGGCGTACCGGGAGCTGCTGGCGGCGGCGGGTGAGTACCTGGCGGGGCGGGTGGCGGACCTGGACGACGTGCGGAACCGGATCGTGGCGCGGCTGTTGGGCGTGCCGATGCCGGGGGTGCCGGACAGTGACGAGCCGTACGTGCTGCTGGCGCGGGACCTGGCGCCGGCGGACACGGCGCTGCTGGATCCGTCGCTGGTGCTGGGGTTCGTGACGGAGGAGGGCGGGCCGACGTCGCACAGCGCGATCCTGGCGCGGGCGATGGGGGTGCCGGCGGTGGTGGCGCTGGCGGGGGCGACCGAGGTGGCGGAGGGGGTGGTGGTGGCGGTCGACGGGGCTTCGGGCGAGGTGCTGGTGGAGCCGTCGGCGGAGCGGCAGGAGGAGTTGCGGCGGCTGGCGGCGGAGCGGAAGGCGGCGCTGGCGGCCTCGACCGGGCCGGGGCGGACCTCGGACGGGTTCATGGTGCCGCTGCTGGCGAACGTGGGCGGTCCGGCGGACGTGCCGGCGGCGCTGGAGAACGGGGCTGAGGGCGTCGGGCTGTTCCGGACCGAGTTCCTCTTCCTGGACGACTCGGCGAAGGCGCCGGGCGAGGAGAAGCAGGTCGAGGCGTACCGGAAGGTGCTGGAGGCGTTCCCGGGCGGCCGGGTGGTGGTGCGGGTGCTGGACGCGGGGGCGGACAAGCCGTTGGACTTCCTGACGCCCGGGGACGAGCCGAACCCGGCGCTGGGGGTGCGCGGGCTGCGGACGCTGCTGGAGCACCCGGAGGTGCTGCGCACGCAGTTGCGGGCGCTGGCGCGGGCGGCCGAGGGGCTGACCGTGCGCCTGGAGGTGATGGCGCCGATGGTGGCGGACGGGGTGGACGCGCGGGCGTTCGCGGCGGCCTGCCGGGAGGTGGGGCTGGACGCGAAGTACGGCGCGATGGTGGAGATCCCGTCGGCGGCGCTGCGGGCGGCGGCGATCCTGCGGGAGGTGGAGTTCCTGTCGCTGGGGACGAACGACCTGGCGCAGTACGCGTTCGCGGCGGACCGGCAGGTCGGGTCGCTGGCGCGGCTGCAGGACCCGTGGCAGCCGGCGCTGCTGGACCTGATCGCGGCGTCGGCGGACGCGGCGAAGGCGGTCGGGAAGAGCTGCGGGGTGTGCGGGGAGGCGGCGTCGGACCCGCTGCTGGCGTGCGTGCTGACCGGGCTCGGGGTGACCAGCCTGTCGATGGGTGCGGCGGCGATCCCGTACGTGCGGTCGGCGCTGGCGGGGGCGACGCTGGCGCAGTGCCAGCGGGCGGCCGAGGCGGCGCGGGCGGCGGACACCGCCGGGGAGGCCCGGGCGGCGGCGGAGCGGGTACTGACCGGCCGGTAGGAGGGGTGAGGAGGGGTGAGGGGCGGGGAGTGATCTCCCGAGGGGTCCCGCTGTCGCCGTGGGGGGTGGCAGCGGGACCCCTCGGGGCCGTTTCGGGGCCTTTCCGGGTGCGGGGCCGGGGTCAGGACTGCTTGCGGGTGGCGGCGAGCCGCTCGAAGAAGCGCAGGTGGTCGAGGTCGTCGACGGAGCCGGGGTTGACCGCCTTGGTGAGCGGGGTGCCGCCGAGCAGGCGCTTGACCGGGACTTCGAGGCGCTTGCCGGTGAGGGTGTGCGGGAGGCCCGCGACGGTGATCACCTCGTCGGGGACGTGCCGCGGGGAGAGTTCGGTGCGCAGCGAGGTGCGGATGCGGGCGGTGAGGGCGTCGTCGAGTTCGGCGCCGGGGGCGAGGACGACGAACAGCGGCATCCAGTAGCCGCCGTCGGGTTCCTCCAGGCCGATGACCAGGGACTCGGCGATCTCGGGGAGGCGTTCGACGACCTCGTAGATGTCGGCGGAGCCCATCCGGACGCCCTGGCGGTTGAGGGTGGAGTCGGAGCGGCCGTGGATGACGACGGTGCCCCGGGAGGTGGCGGTGATCCAGTCGCCGTGGCGCCAGGTGCCGGGGTAGGTGTCGAAGTAGCTGTCGTGGTAGCGGTGGCCGTCCGGGTCGTTCCAGAAGCCGATCGGCATCGACGGGAGGGGCTTGGTGACGACGAGTTCGCCGACGGTGTCGGTGTGCGGGTGGCCGTCGGCGTCCCAGGACTCGACGGCGGCGCCGAGGCAGGGGGCCTGGATCTCGCCGAGGTGGACGGGGAGGGTGGGGACGCCGCCGACGAAGCAGGAGCAGACGTCGGTGCCGCCGCTGACGGAGGCCAGCCAGAGGTCGGACCCGACCTCGTCGTAGATCCACTGGAAGCCGTCGGGCGGGAGCGGGGAGCCGGTGGTGCCGAGGCAGCGGACGGCGGAGAGGTCGAGGTCGCGGCCGGGGTGCAGGTCGGCCTTGCGGCTGGCGATGACGTAGGCGGCGGAGGTGCCGAGGACGGTGGCGCGGGTGCGGGCGGCGACCGACCAGAGGGCGCCGGTGTCGGGGTGTCCGGGGCTGCCGTCGTAGGTGACGATCGTGCTGCCGGTGAGCAGGCCGGCCAGCAGGAAGTTCCACATCATCCAGCCGGTGGACGTGTACCAGAGGAACCGGTCGTCGGGGCCGAGGTCGAGGTGGAGGGCGGCCTGCTTGAGGTGTTCGACCAGGATGCCGCCCTGGCTCTGCACGATGGCCTTGGGGAGGCCGGTGGTGCCGGAGGAGTAGAGGACCCAGAGCGGGTGGTCGAAGGGGACGGGTTCGAAGACCGGCTCGGTGTCGGCGGCGACCAGGTCGTCGTAGCGGAGGGTGCCCTCGGGGGCGGGGGTGCCGAGCAGCGGGACGTGGATGACCGTGGTGAGGGTGGGGAGTTCGCGGCGGAGCTCGGCGACCACCCCGGTGCGGTCGTGGTCCTTGCCGCCGTAGTGGTAGCCGTCGACGGCGAACAGGACGGTGGGCTCGATCTGCTGGAGGCGGTCGAGGACGCTGCGGGCGCCGAAGTCGGGGGCGCAGCTGGTCCAGGTGGCGCCGACGGCGGCGGTGGCGAGGAGGGCGACGGCGGCCTGCGGGATGTTGGGCAGGTAGGCGCTGACCCGGTCGCCGGGGCGGACGCCGTGGGCGCGGAGGGCGGCGGCGAGCGAGCCGACCTGGCGGCGGAGCTCGGGCCAGGTGGTGGCGGTCGGCTCGGCGGTGCGCTCGTCCAGGTGCAGGATGGCGGGGCGGTCGGCGTTGGCCGGGTCCTCGGCGGCGCGCAGGGCGTGCTCGGCGTAGTTGAGGGTGGCGCCGGGGAACCAGCGCGCGCCGGGCATGGTGGCGGGTTCGGCGAGGACGGCGGTGGGCGGGGTGTGGAAGCGGACGTCGAAGTAGGCGGTGACGGCCGTCCAGAAGCGGGTGAGGTCGTCGGTGGACCAGCGGTGGAGGTCCGCGTAGCGGGTGGCGGCCTCGGCGTCGGTGCTGACCGGGGCGAGCGGGGCGGCGGGGGCGCCGTGGTGTTCGGCGGCCCAGCGCTGGAAGGCGACCAGGCGGCTGGCGGCGGCGCGGGCGGGGTCGGGGCGCCAGAGCGGCTCGGGGTGCGGTTGCTGCTGGTCCTGGGGGGTCGGCGGGGTGCTCACGTGGGTGTTCTCCAGGCCGTGGTGGGGACGGTCGGGCTGGTGGCGTGCCGTCCTGGGGGTGCTGACGGTGCTGACCATGCCACGTGAGCGTCCGGGGGTCCAGGGTGGGCGGGCACGCGCACTGGTGGGGGCGGGCGGGGGGTGGTAGACCGGCGGGATGACGGTGGCGTACGACGTGGTGATCGTGGGTGGCGGGCACAACGGGCTGGTGGCGGCCGGGTACCTGGGGCGGGCCGGGCTGCGGGTGCTGGTGCTGGAGCGGCTGGGGCGCGTCGGCGGGGCGGCGGTGTCGGAGCGGGCGTTCGCGGGGGTGGACGCCCGGCTGTCGCGGTACTCGTACCTGGTGAGCCTGCTGCCCCGGCGGATCCTGGCGGACCTGGGGGTGCGGGTGGAGTTGCGGCGGCGGCGGATCTCCTCGTACACGCCGTGGCAGCGGGACGGGCGGGCCGGGGGGCTGCTGGTGGACGGCGGGGACGCCGGGCGGACGGGCGAGTCGTTCCGGGAACTGACGGGTGGGGAGCGGGAGTTCGCGGCCTGGCGGGAGTTCTACGGGATGACCGGGCGGGTGGCGGAGCGGGTGTTCCCGTCGCTGACCGAGCCGTTGCCGTCGCGGGCGGAGCTGCGGGCGCGGGTGGACGATCCGGTGGCGTGGGCGGAGCTGTTCGAGCGGCCGCTGGGTGAGGCGCTGGAGCGGCGGTTCGCCGACGACGTGGTGCGCGGGGTGGTGCTGACGGACGCGCTGATCGGCACGTTCACGCACGCGCACGACCCCTCGCTGCGGCAGAACCGGTGCTTCCTCTACCACGTGGTGGGCGGCGGGACGGGCGACTGGGACGTGCCGGTGGGCGGGATGGGGGCGGTGACCGGGGCGCTGGCGGAGGCGGCGCTGGCGGGCGGGGCGGAGCTGCGGACCGGGTGCGAGGTGGTGGCCGTCGACCCGGGCGGGGCGGCGGGGCCGGCCGAGGTCGGGTACCTGGACGCGGACGGGGTGGAGCGGCAGGTGGGCGCGCGCTGGGTGCTGTGCAACGCGGCGCCGGCCGAGTTGGAGCGGCTGCTGGGCGGGGAGGGGCGCGGCGGGGAGCGGCCGGAGGGGGCGCAGCTGAAGGTGAACATGCTGCTGCGCCGGCTGCCCCGGCTGCGGGACGGGGCGGTGGACCCGCGGGACGCGTTCGGGGGGACGTTCCACGTCGCGGAGTCGTACCGGGAGCTGGAGGGCGCGTACCGGGCGGCGGCGGCCGGGCGGCTGCCCTCCCCCGCGCCGTCGGAGATCTACTGCCACTCGCTGGCGGACCGGTCGATCCTGGGGCCGGGGGTGCCGGAGGGGTCGCACACGCTGACGCTGTTCGGGCTGCAGCTGCCCGCCCGGCTGTTCGCCGAGGATCCGGTCGGGGTGCGGGCGGCGGCGCTGGCGGGGGTGCTGGCGGCGCTGGACGGGGTGCTGGCGGAGCCGTTGGCGGACTGCCTGGCGGTGGACGCGGCGGGGCGGCCCTGCCTGGAGGTGCGCGGGCCGCTGGACCTGGAGGCGGACCTGCGGCTGCCGGGCGGGAACATCTTCCACCGGGACCTGGCGTTCCCGTTCCGGGACGGGGAGCCGGGCGGCGCGGCGGACGCCGGGCGGTGGGGGGTGGGGACCGGGCGGCCGCGGGTGCTGGTGTGCGGGGCCGGGGCGGTGCGCGGCGGCGGGGTGAGCGGGATCCCGGGGCACAACGCGGCGATGGCGGTGCTGGGGCGGTAGCGGCGGCCGCCGCCCCGACACCGCCGTCGCGGGGCGGGGTCGGGTCGGGGCGGGGCCGGGCCGGGGCCGGGCCGGGGTCAGTGGCGGGGGTCAGTGGCGGGGGAACTCGCCGTCGAACCAGGAGCGGGCCACCCGGGTGTGGAAGGGGAAGGCGAGCGGGGTGTCGACGGTGGCGAGCTGCCAGCCCTCGGTCTCGTCGGTGGGGACGGAGGGCGGCAGGTCGGCCAGGTTGCGGGCCGGAAGGAGGGCGAACAGGCAGAGGAAGCCGCCGAGGGTGTCGGAGTCGGTGGCGACCAGCCGGACCTCGCCGGGGTCGGCCAGGATGCCGGTCTCCTCGCGCAGTTCGCGGACGGCGGCCTGCTGCCAGCTCTCGCCGTAGTCGATGTAGCCGCCGGGCAGGGCGAGCAGGCCGTGGCCGGGCTCGATGGTGCGGCGGATGACGGTCAGCCGGGTGTCGCCGTCGGGGTGGTGGACGGGGAGCAGCGCGACCGTGACCGGGAGCGGGTTGCGGTAGCTGATCTCGGTGCACGCCGGGCAGGTGCGCGGCCAGGCGTCGGTGCCGGCCGGGTAGGGCGCTCCGCACCAGTGGCAGTGGGTGTGGGGGCCGAAGGGGGTGGGGCGGGCGGACGGCTGGGTCGTCATGGGGGCGATGGTAGTGCGGACGGGTGACGGGCGGGGCGGGGTCGGGGCGGTGGGGCCGGGCGGGTGCTCGTGGGGGCGTGCGGGGGTGCGGTGACGCGGGGCGGGCGGGGGTGCGGTCCGGCCGGGCGGGTGAATCCGGGAACCGGGATTGGAATGCGGTGGTGTGCGCACGATAGCGATGGGGGTGATCCCGCGAACCGGTGCGGGAACTCTCTTCGTCAAGGATGATTGTGCGAGCGATTCTGGTTTCCCTGGTGGCGGCGGGCGCGGTGCTCGGCCTGGCGGCCCCGGCTCCGGCGGCGGGGCGGGCGGCGAGCGGCGACGTGGTGGTGTTCTCGACCGAGGCGCAGCCGCTGGACGTCTACCGCGACCCGGTCGGTTGTCAGCAACTTCCCACGGTGGCGCATGTGTTGACCAACCAGACGGACCGGCCGGTGAAGGTCTACGGCAACCCGTTCTGCCTGGGTCCCTCGGTCGTGGTGCAGCCGGGCTACGGGACGCACGTGCCGGGCGGGGCGGGGAGCTTCTCCGCGTAGTGCGCCTGCGCGAATAGGCGGTCGGATGATCGCACGGGCGGTCGGGGAAATACCCGATCGCCCTTTTTGCATTCGATCGGAGAAATGCGTCCGAACGGTCCCGCTATGCCATGATGGCGATCAGCCGACCCCTGGTCCGTCCTGGCGAATGGGCGCACCCTCCGCGCGGTCGGCTCGTTCGTCTCCGGCCCCCCGCGGCAGTCGCGTCCCGGGTTGCGGCCGCCCCCGGTCGAGAGGACTGCGTTTCCCGTGGAGCACGTCGCCCTTCCCGCTGCCCCCGAGGTGGCCCCGATCCCCTGGCGGGCGTACGCCAGGCTGGCCAAACTCGACATCTGGGACTACTACTTGAGCGTCCCGCTGGTGGCCGCGCTGGTCTTGGCCGCGGGGACGGGCGCGGACGCCGGAGCGGTCCTGGCGGTGCTGGTGCTGTTCCTCGGCGGCGAGGTCGCGATGAGCGCGGCCATGTGCACCTTCGACGACGTCACCGGCTACCGGGACGGCAGCGACGCGGTGAACTACGGGCCGGACGCGCCGGCCCGGCGGCTGGCCCGCAAGCCGCTGGTGGCGGGCACCCTGACGGAGCGGCAGGCGATCCGGTTCGGCTGGCTGACCGTCGCGCTGTGCGTGCTGTGCTGGGCGGCGGCCGTCGCGGTGGCGCCCGCCCGGCCCGGGTGGGCGGTGGCCGGGACGGCGGCGCTGGCGGTGTTCGGCTTCCAGTACACCTGGTGGCTGCGGATCAGCTACAACGGCTTCCAGGAGTTCTTCCTGGCCGCGCTCGGCTGGTTCTTCGTGCTGCCGCTGTACGGGCTGCTGACCGGGCGGGCCGACGGCTTCGCGGTGGTGCAGGCGCTGGTGTTCGGCCTCGGGCCGCTGCTGTTCGGCGTGTACTCCAACACCAACGACATCCCGGGCGACCGCGCGGTGGGGCGCAGGACCGCCGCGGTGCTGCTCCCGCCGCGCGGCAACGCGGCGTTCGTGGCCGGGTGTTCGGCGCTGGAGGCGGTGCTGCTGGTGGGCTCGGCGGTGGCCGGGTTCGCGCCCTGGTGGTTCCCGCTGGTGATGGCGCCGGTGGTGGCGCTGCGCGGGTGGCAGTGGGTGCTCGGGTTCGTCCGGGGCGAGATCCTGCTCGCCCGCCGGCTGGGGATCCGGCTGCACCGGGTCTGCTGCGCGCTGCTGGTCGGCGTGGACCTGGCGCTCGCGGTGACCGGCGGCGGGCTGTGAGCGGCGGGCGCGGCGCGGGGGCGCGGGCGGGGGCCCGGGGCGTGAGCGGCGGGCGCGGGCCGCTGTTCCGGCGGCTGCCGCTCGACCTGGGGCCGCTGTTCGACACGCTGGCCGAGCAACGTCCTTCGGTGGACGTCCGGTTGGGCCGTCCGCTGGACCTGGCGCCGGAGCGCGGCACCGGGTACGACACCGCGCAGCTGGCCGAGCTGGTGCGGGAGACCGCGGCCTGGCTGGCGGCGGCCGGGGCCGGGCCGGGGTCGTCGGTGGCGGTGGTCAAGCGCAACCACTGGGACTACGTGCTGCTGGCCTGCGCGGCGGCCCGGATCGGGGCGGTGCCGGCGCTGCTGTCCGACCGGGTGCCCCCCGAGGCGCTGGGCGCGCTGCTGCGGCGGCTGCGGGCGGACGTGCTGGTCACCCAGCGGGGCGTGCTGGCCGGGGCGCGGGCGGCCGGGGTGGAGCTGACCGCGCCGGCCGGGCGGACGGTCTGCCTGGACGGCGACTGGGCGGGCGCGCTGACGGTGGACGGGCTGCGCGGCGGGCCGGTGCCCGCGGTGCGCTCCCGGGGCGAGGACGAGCCGCTGGCGGTGATCCACACCTCGGGCACCACCGGCGTCCCCAAGCTGGTGGTGCACTCCACCCGGACGCTGATCCGGCGGCTGTCCGCGTTCGAGGCCCGGCCCTGGCCCGTCCTGTCGGCGCGCCGCGAGGACACCGTGGCCAGCGCGATCTCGTTCGCCCACGGGCGGGCGCTGACCTGGACGGTCAGCGCGTTCTGGCGGGCGCCGCGGACCGTCGCGCTGCTGCCCGACTCGGACCCGGCGACGGCCGCCGCGCTGCTCGGCGCGCACCCGCCGACCGTGCTGGAGGCGCTGCCGTCCAGCTACGTGCGCTGGCAGCCGCTGACCGCCGGGGCGGACAACCCGTTCCGGGACGTGCGGCTGTTCATCTCGACCTTCGACGCGATGCACCCGCCGACCGTCCGGGCCTTCCTGGACGCCACCCGGCGGCGGCGGCCGCTGTGGATGCAGGGCTGGGGACAGAGCGAGACCGGGCCGCTGAGCTTCCGCTTCCTCACCCGGGGCGCGCTGGCCGCGTCCGGCCTGCGCCACCCCACCACCCGTGACCTGGGGCGGCCGGTGCCCGGCTGGGTCCGGGTCAAGGTCGCCGACCCGCGGCGGCCCGGCCGGACCGCCCGGCCCGGCGAGACCGGCCTGCTGTACGCCCGCACCGGGGCGCTCTGCCTCGGTTACCTGGACGAGCCGGAGCGCTGGGGGCGCAAGCTCGACGGCGGCTGGTTCAACACCGGCGACCTCGGCACCCGCACCCGGGACGGCCGGGTCTTCGTGCTCGACCGGGAGGTCGACATGGTGCCCGGGCTGAGCTGCGTCGAACTGGAGGACGTCCTGCACGAGCGGCTGCCGGACGTCGAGGAGGCCGTGCTGCTGTCGGTGGCCGACGGCCGCCCGCAGCCGGTGCTGGTCACCGCGGACGGCGCGCTCGATCCGGCGCGCTGGCGGGACGCGGTGCGCGACCTGCCGCCGCTGGCCGAACCGCTGGTGGTCGGCTGGGACGCGGTGCCGCGGACCGCCACCGGGAAGGTCCGGCGGCACGAGCTGCGCGAGCGGGTGCTGGCCGGGAGCGCCGGCATCGGAACCGGACTGTGGACGTGAACGCCCTTTCGGCGGAGGTGGTTTGAGATGACCTCGGAAGTATCGGAAACGTCGGGCGTCGACGTCGCGGTGGTCGGGGCCGGGATCGCCGGACTGGCCGCCGCGCACCACCTGGCCGCGGCCGGGCGGTCGGTGCGGGTCTACGAGGGCGCGGACCGGGTCGGCGGGCGGATGGCCTCCAGCCGGGTGGACGGCTGGCTGCTGGACGAGGGCGCGGAGACCATCGCCGGCGCCGGGTACGAGGCGACCTGGGAGCTGATCCGGGCGGTCGGCCTGCCCGCCGAGCGGGTGCCGGTGATCGAACCCGGCTTCGCGCTCTGGCGGCACGGCCGGGCCCACCCGCACCTCGGCCACCCCAAGGGCCTGCTGACCGGCGCCGGACTGTCCTGGCGGGGCCGCTGGGCCTGGCTCCGGTTCGCCGCCGAACTCGCCACCGCCTGGCGCGGGTTCGACCCCGACCGGCCGGAGACCGCACCCAGCGGGGACGCCACCCTGAGCGAGTACTGCGCCGGATCGGCCGGACGACGGGAACTCCTCGCCGGCATGCTGCAACCGCTCTCCGGCCACTGCTTCGGCTGGCGGCCGGACGACTCCGCGCTCGCCCCGATGGCCGCCACCCTGCTCTCGGTCGGCGGCGCCGGAGCCCGCTGGATGACCTACCGGGACGGCATGGACACCCTGGCCCGCCTGCTCGCCGACCGGCTGCCGGTCGAACTCGGCCGCCGGGTCACCGCCGTCCGGGAGCGGGCCGGATCCGACGGCGGCGTGCTGCTGGAGTTCGCCGACGGCACCCGGGTGACCGCCCGGCAGGCCGTGCTGGCGGTGCCCGCGCCGCTCGCCCTCGACCTGCGCGGGGACGACCTGCCGGCCGACGAACGGCCGTACCTCGCGGCCGGCAGCTACACGCCGATGCTCAAGACGGCCTGCCTGCTGGACCGGCCGCTGCCCGGCCCGACCGGGGCGTCCAGCTACGCGCTGTCGGTGCCGGAGAGCGAGAGCCGGGTGTGCGCCGGGCTGATCCTCGACCACCTGAAGGCCGAAGGGCGGGCCCCCGAGGGCAAGGGCCTGGTCAGCGTGTTCGCCTCGCCGTGGGCCTCCCCCGGGCTGCTCGGCGAGTCGGACGAGCGGATCGCGGAGGTGCTCTGCGCCGAGGCCGAGCGGTTCCTGCCCGGCCTGCGGGCCGCGACCGTCCGGACCCTGGTGCACCGCTTCCCGCTCGGGCTGCCGCAGGGCGCGCCGGCCGCCGTCCGGGAGCGGGCCGCGTTCCTGGACCGGCCGACCCGGGCCGTCGAGTACGCCGGGGACTGGGTGATGCTCCGGCCGAGCAGCGAAGGGGCCGTGCGGTCCGGGAAGTTGGCGGCGCGGCGGGTGCTGGCGCACGCGGCGGGGTCGGGGTCGGTCCGGGGCGCGGGCGCGGCTGCGGGCGCGGGCGCGGGCGCGGCTGCGGGCGCGGGCGCGGCTGCGGGCGCGGGCGCGGCTGCGGGCGCGGGCGCGGGCGCGGCGGGGGGTGTCCGGTGACCGCCGCGACCGGCTCGTACCTGTTCGACAACGGGAGCGCGCACGCCGCCGGGCAGCACCGCTGCCTGGCGGCCTGGCTCGACCCGGTCAGCGTCGAGGCGCTGCGGGCGGGCGGGGTCCGGCCCGGGATGCGCTGCCTCGACGTGGGCACCGGGGCGGGCAGCGTCGCGCTCTGGCTGGCCGGTCAAGTCGCCCCCGGGGGCTCGGTGCTGGCCACCGACCTGGTGCCGCTGCCGGTGCCGGAGCGGCCCGGCCTGGTGGTGCGGCGGCACGACGTGGTGCGGGACGAGCTGCCCGAGGGCGCGTTCGACCTGGTGCACGCGCGACTGGTGCTCTCCCACCTGCCCGAGCGGGACGCCGTCCTGGCCCGGCTGTTCGCCGCGCTGCGGCCCGGCGGCGTACTGCACCTGCTGGAGTTCGACGCCGAGTACGCGCCGCTGCTCACCGCGCCGGACGCGCGCGCCCGGCAGCTCTACGAGCGGTACCAGCAGGCGAAGTTGCGGGCCTTCCGGGCCCGCGGCTCGCACCAGGGCTGGGGGCGCGAGTGCGCCGACGCGCTGCTCCGGGCCGGGTTCACCGATGTCGAGGCGCGGGCCCGGATCGACCTGCTGGCGCCCGGGACACCGCAGTTGGAGATGCAACTGCACAACACCGGGCACCTGCGCGAGGCGCTGCTCCGGGAGGGGCTGAGCGACGACGAACTCGCCGAGCTGCGCGGGCTGTTCGCCGATCCGCGGTTCCTGGCCTGCTCGAACGTGGTGTACGCGGTGCGCGGGCGGCGGCCGTGACGGGGGGCGCGGCGGCGGCGCTCGGGGTGCGGCCCCGGGTGGCGGAGGAGGTGGCGGCGGGGCTGCTGCGGGCCTCCGGGGTGGGCGTGGCGGAGGGGGAAGTGCTTGAGGTAGGCGGAGAGTTGGCGTGCCGGGTGTCCTGGGCCGGGCCGTCGGCACTGCCGGTGGGCAGCGAGCGGGAGGTGCAGGCGGCGTGCGGGGTGGCGCACGTGCACGGGCGACGGTACGGCGGGCCGACGGTGCTGGGGGTGGACTTCGCGTCGGTGGCCGCCGGGGTGCTGGGGGCGACCGGGGCGCTGGCGGCGCTGCGCGCCCGGCGGCTGGGGGCGGCGTACCGCGAGGTGGGCGTGTCGGTGGTGCAGGGCGCGCTGCTCGGGCTGTCGCAGTACCTGGCGGCGGCGACCGCGCCGGAGCAGGGGTGGGCGGAGCCGACCGGGACGGGCGGGCCGCCGTTCGGCTCGGCGGACGGGGTGTGGTTCGAACTGGAGGCGCTGGAGGCGGACGGCTGGCTGCGGTTCTGGTCCGAACTGGGCGTACCGCGAAGGGTGGTGGGCCGGGCCTGGCCGCCGTTCCAGAGCCGGTACGGGACGGCGGCGTGTCCGCTGCCGCCGGAGCTGTTCGCGGCGGCGCGGGCGGTCGGGTACGCGCGGCTGGTGCGGGTGGCGGCGGAGTGCGGGGTGGAGCTGACGGCGGTGGCGGAGCGGCCGGCCGTACTGGGCGGGATGCCGTGGCGGCTGC
Source organism: Kitasatospora setae KM-6054 (assembly GCF_000269985.1). Taxonomy (NCBI): domain Bacteria; kingdom Bacillati; phylum Actinomycetota; class Actinomycetes; order Kitasatosporales; family Streptomycetaceae; genus Kitasatospora; species Kitasatospora setae. The sequence continues at coordinate 1,726,313 of NC_016109.1, forward strand.
GGGCCGGCGCGACGGCGGCGGTGGGGGGCGGTGGCGGGTCCGGTTTCGCGCGCGGCCCGCTGGACGGTGTGACGGTGGTGGAGATCACCCGGCGGGTCCAGGGGCCGCTGGCCGGGCGGGTGTTGGCGTTGCTCGGGGCCGCCGTGGTGCGGGTCGAGCCGCCGGGCGGGGACCCGCTGCGCGGGGTGCCGCCGCTGGCGGAGGTCGGCGGAGCGGCGGTGTCGGCCAGGTTCGCGGCGCTGAACCGCGGCAAGGGGGTACTGGAGGCGGACCTGCGCAGCGCGGAAGGCCGTTCCTCGGTACGGGAGTTGATCGGCGGGGCGGACGTCCTGCTGCACAGTCTGGCACCCGCGAAGGTGGCCGGGCTCGGGTTGGACGCCGAGGCGGTCGCCGCGCTGCGCCCCGGGCTGGTGTACGCGCAGGCCAGCGGCGGCGGGCCCGGACTGAGCACCGACTACCCGGTGCAGGCGCACTCCGGGCTGGCCGCGCTGCTGGCCCCGGCCGGGGGGCCGCCGCGGCCGACCCTGCTGACGGTCTGCGACGTGCTGGGCGGCCTGGTGTGCGCGGCGGGGACGGTGGCCGGGCTGGAGGCCCGCGAGCGGACCGGGCGGGCGCAGCGGGTGGAGTCCTCGCTGCTGTCGGCGGCCCGGCTGCTGTGCGGGGTGGGTGGGGACGCCGGTACGGGTGCCGGTGGCGGGGTGGTGGACGCGGAGGTGTGCACGGACCTGGCGGTCCTGGCGCGGGATCCGCGGCTGGCGGCGGTGCTGGAGTTCGGCGCGGACGGGTGCGCGTTCGTCCGCGCGCCTTGGGAGTTCGGATAGTTCGGGTGGGTCGGGCGGTTTCGGAACGTGAACGGGAGTGGTGGTCGTGACGTGGGTTTCGGTGGCGGGTGTGGAGTTCCCCGACCGGGTGGACCGGGCGCTGCGGGAGCGCTGGGTGACTGAAGGGTGGTGCCCGGGGCGGGGGTTGTACGAACTGTTCGCGGAGCGGGCGGCGGCGGTGCCCGGCCGGATGGCGGTGGTGGACGGCGGCGGTGAGCTGACGTACGCCGAACTGGACAGCTGGGTACGGGGGTTGGCGGCCGGGCTGGCCGGGCGGGGGGTGCGGCCCGGCTCGGTGGTGGGGGTGAAGGTGCCCGCCGACCGGCGGGCGCTGGTGGTGGATCTGGCGGTGGCGGCGCTGGGCGCGGTGGCGCTGCCGTGCACGCCGGGGCACGGGCGGCGGGACCTGCTGGCGGTGTGGGGGACGGCGCGGGTGGACGCGGTGGTGACGGTGCCGGAGTGGAAGGCCCTGGTGGACGGGCTGCGGCCGGAACTGCCGGACCTGCACGAGGTGGTGGTGCTGGGCGAGGACCCGTGGCCGGAGCGGGCGGGGTGGGCCCCGGTGGCGGTGGACGCGGAAGCGCCGGCCCGGATCCTGGTCTCCTCGGGTTCGGAGGCCGCGCCGAAGCTGGTGGCGTACTCGCACAACGCCCTGGCGGGCGGGCGCGGACGGTACGTGGAGCGGGTGTTGGAGACGGCGGACGGCACGCCGCCCCGGGTGCTGCTGCTGGTCAGCCCGGCGACGGCGTACGGCTCGCTGGCGGTGGTGGCGCTGGTGCGGTGCGGGGCGACGGTGCTGCTGCCGCCGGTCGGGGAGCGGTTCGACCCGGCGGGGGCGCTGGCGGCGGTGGGGCGGTGGCGGCCGACGCACCTGGCGGCGGTGCCGACCATGCTGCGCCGGATGGCGGAGCTGCTCCCGGCGCCGGGCGAGGACCTGTCCTCGCTGCGGGCGGTGGTGTCGAGCGCGGCGGCGCTCTCCCCGGCGGTGCTCGGTGCGGCGCTGCGGCGGTTCGGCTGTCCGGTGGTGAACGTGTACGGGGCCAGCGACGGGCTCAACTGCCATGCGCGGTGGACGGATCCGGACGGCGACGTGCTGCGGGTGGGCCGGCCGGATCCGGCGGTCGCGGAGTTCCGGGTCTGCGGGCCGGACGGGCGGCCGGTGCCGGCCGGGGTGCCGGGCGAGTTGCAGGCGCGCGGGCCGATGACGCCGCTGTGCCACGTCGGGGCACCGGAGCTGGACGCCCGGCTGCGGGTGGACGGGGGCTGGGTGCGCTCGGGCGACCGGGGGGTGCTGGAGGCGGACGGCTCGCTGCGGGTGCTGGACCGGATCCGGCAGACGGTGAACCGGGGCGGGGTGTCGATCTCCACCGCAGAGGTGGAGCACCTGCTGGAGGGGCACCCGGAGGTGGCCGAGGCGGTGTGCGTGCCGGTACCGGACCCGGACCTCGGCGAGCGGATGTGCGTGTGCGCGGTGCCGCGCGGGCAGGCCCTCGATCTCGGCGAACTGGCGCTGTTCCTGGCGGAGTTGTGCGGCCTGGAGCGGTACAAGCTGCCGGAGCGGCTGGTGCTGCTGGAGCGGATGCCGCTGCTCGGCTCCGGGAAGCCGGACCGGCGGGTGGTCGCGGAGCTGGCGGCGGCGGCCGTCCGGGCGGCGGAAGCGGCCGGACCGGCGGAGGCGGAGGAAGCGGAGGAAGCGGTGGGGGCGGCGGGGTGAGCCGGTGGGCGCCCCCGTGTCGGACGGGGGCGCCCGGCGCGGGGGCGGTCAGCCGGGGAAGGCGAGGACGGCTTCGGTGATCCGGTCGACCTGGGCGTCCGTGAGGTGGGGGTAGATCGGCAGCGAGAGGCTCTGCCGGGCGGCCCGTTCGGCGTGCGGCCAGTGGCCGTCGGCGGGGGCGGCGGGGGCGAAGGCGGGCTGCTGGGGCAGCGCCTGCGGGTAGTAGACGTGGCTGTCGACGCCGTGGACGGCGAGGTGCCGCTTGAGGTCGTCGCGGCGTTCGGCGAGCAGCGTGTAGACGTAGTAGCAGCGGCCGTTGGTGCCGGGCGGGGGCGGGAGGACGCCGCGGTCGGCGAGCGGGGTGAAGTGGGCGGTGTAGTGGGCGGCGATCTCGGCGCGGCGGGCGAGGCGGCCGGCCAGGCCGGGGTGGCGGCGGAGCTGGAAGCCGGCGAGGACCTCGTCGAAGCGGCTGTTCAGGCCGATCAGGTGGTGTCGGAAGCGGTGCACGCCGTCCTGTCCGTGGTTGCGCAGCATCCGTACGGTGCGGGCGAGTTCGGGGTCGTCGGTGATGACGACGCCGCCTTCGCCGGGGCCGCCGAAGGACTTCACCTGGACGAAGGAGAACAGGCCGGCGTCGCCCCAGGTGCCGGCCGGACGGCCGTCCAGGACGGCGCCCTGGGCGACGGCGGAGTCCTCGATCAGCCGCAGGCCGTGCCGGGTGGCGAGGGTGCGCAGCCGGGGCATGTCGGCCATCACGGAGAACATGTGGGCGGGCAGCAGCGCCTTGGTGCGGGGGGTGATCAGGGCTTCGGCGGCGTCGGGGTCGATGACCAGGGTGTGCGGGTCGACGTCGGCGAAGACCGGGGTGGCGCCGACGCCGAGGACGGTGTTGGCGAGCGGGGCGCAGCCGTAGGCGGGGACGATCACCTGGTCGCCGGGGCCGAGGCCGGCGGCGCGCAGGATCAGGGTGAGCGCGGTGGTGCCGCTGCCGCAGGCGATGACGTGGCCGGCGCCGAGTTCGGTGCGCAGCAACTCCTCGAAGCGGGCGGTGCGTTCGCCGAGGATGAAGCGCTGGGCGGGGTCGGTGGCGACGTCCCGGACGGTGTCGAGCAGCAGGTCGCGGTCGTCCTCGAAGAGGTCGGGCGGGAAGAACGGGATGGTGGCGGCGGCGGTTTCGGCGGCGGCCGCGCTGGCGGTGGTGGTGGCGGTCATCGGCGGGTCAGCGCTGCTTTCCGTGCTGGAAGTCGCGGACCAGGTCGCTGACCAGGTCCAGTTGGCGGTCGGCGAGGTCGGGGTAGAGCGGGAGCGCGAGGGCGCGGCCGCAGGCGGCCTCGGCGTGCGGGAACTCGCCCGGTCGGTGGCCGAGTTCGGCGAAGCAGGGCTGGAGGTGCAGCGGCGTCGGGTAGTAGGTCTCGGTCTGGACGCCGTGCCGGGCGAGGTGGTCGGCGAGTTCGTCGCGGTGGTCGGACTCGATCAGGTAGACGTACCAGACCGGATTGGTGGCGGCGTCCCGCCGGACGACGGTGGGGAGGGTGAGGCCGGGGGTGCCGGTGAGGCGTTCGGTGTAGGCGGCGGCGAGGTGGGCGCGGCGGGCGATGTCCTGGTCGGCGCGGCCGAGCTTGGCGAGCAGGACGGCGGCCTGGATGTCGTCCATCTTGCTGTTGGTGCCGAGGAGTTCGGTGGGGCGGTTGATGGTGGGGAAGTCGTCCAGGGTGCGGCCGGTGCGGCCGTGGTGGCGCATCGCGGAGACGGCTTCGGCGAGTTCGGGATCGTCGGTGAGGACGGCGCCAGCGTCGCCGATCGCGCCGAGGGTCTTGGTGGGGAAGAAGGAGAGTACGCCGCCGGCGCCGTGCAGGCCGGCGTGCAGGCCGTCCCAGCGCATGCCGAAAGCCTCGGCGCTGTCCTCGACGACGGTCAGGCCGTGCCGGTCGGCGGTGGCCAGCAGGGCATCCAGTTCGGCGAGTTGGTGGAACAGGTGGACGGGCATGACCATCCGGGTGCGGTCGGTGCGGACGGCTTCGACGCTCGCCGGGTCGAGGCCGTAGCTGACCGGGTCGATGTCGGCGAAGACCGGGCGGCCGCCGGCCAGCACGACCGAGGTGGCGGAGGCGACGAAGCTGTAGGCGGGGACGATCACCTCGTCGCCGGGGCGCAGTCCGGCGGCGCGCAGCAGCAGGACGAGGGCGTCGGTGCCGCTGTTGACGCCGATCACGTGGCGGGCGCCGGTCCAGGCGGCGAGGGCGGTCTCGAACTCCTCGACCTTGGGGCCGTGCGAGTACTTGCCGCGGTCCATCAGTGCGTCGAGGTGGCGCCGGGTGGTGGGCCAGAGGGATTCGAAGGTCTCGGCCTGGGTGAAGAAGGGGACGGCCGGGGAGGTGTCCGGAGCGGTAGTGGCACCCATGAAACTCTCATCGGATTGTATGGATTAGACGGGCTCAAGAGAACCGCCCTCGAACCTATGCCCCGTACACCGCGTCCAACTGCCGAGATGCCAGGTTTCACTCCTTCGAATGGCCTTCCTGGTAAGGGATTTGACGGCCGATCGGATCGCCGCCGAAGTACTGCTTGAATACCGGACGAGGCAGTACCACGACGCGGAAGGAATGACGTCTCGCCATGTCGAACGGACTCGGTACCTTACTCGTCGGAATGGGGCGGGCCGGACACGGACTCCACCTCCCGGTGCTGCGCCGGCTGCGCGCCGCGCCCGGCACGGCGCACCTGTTCGCCCCCGGGCCGGTGCTCGCCGTCGACCCGCACCGCCGCCCCGGGGCCGCCGCCGACCTGCGCCCGACCAGCCTGGCCGAGGCGCCCCGGCTGTCCGACCCGGAGCGCACCGTCGTCCACCTGTGCACCCCGCCCACCGAGCGGACCGCCGCGCTGGAGACGCTCGGGCGGCTCGGCTACCGCCGGGTGCTGCTGGAGAAGCCGGTGGCCGCCGACAGCCGCGGCCTGGACGAGTTGCTCGCGCTGCGCGACCGGTACGGGATCGACCTGGTGGTGGTCGCCCAGTGGCTGGGCAGCCGCCTGACCGATCGGCTGCGCGCGCTGCTCGCCCAGGACGCGTACGGGCCGCTGCGGACGATCCACGTCGTCCAGCGCAAGCCGCGCTTCTCCCGCTCGCTGGCCGGCGACGGGCACCCCACCGCGTTCGACGTCGAACTGCCGCACTCGCTGGGCCTCTGCCTGGCGCTGGCCGGACCCGGCGAGGTGACCGGCGCGGGCGGCACCGACATGGTGGTCGGCGGCCGGGTGCTGCCCCGGCTCGGCACCGCCTGGCTCAACCTCCAGCACGACAGCGGGGCGTGGACCCGGATCCGCTCCGACCTCACCTCGCCGGTGCGCGAGCGCCGGGTCACCCTGGAACTGGCGCACGGCACCCTGATCGGCCACTTCCCCGGCAGCGAGGCCGACGCGTACGCCCGGCTGACCGTCATCGACCGGGACGGCGAGCACACCGAACTGCTGCGCGACGACGCGCTCGGCGGCTTCCTGGAGCACACCTACGGCTACTACGCGGCGCCCGGGTCGGGGCGCGGGCCGCACCCCGACCTGGGGGTGAACGCCCAGGTGGTGCGGCTGCTCGACCGGGCCAAGGCGATCGCCGCCGACGGCGGCCGGGGCGGGGTGCCCGGCGGAGCGCCCGGCGGTGGGCGGGGCGGTGGGCGCGGCGGGGCCGTGGCGCGGCGGACGGCGGCCGCCCGGTGAGCACCCTCCGCGAGGGCGGGCGGGCCCGGCAGCGGCGGGACGACCGGACACCGGCGGCCCGGCGGCCCGCGATCCGGTTCGGCGGGATCGGCGACGAGGCCGCCCCCGACCTGGCCGGACAGATCGACGCCCTGGAGCAACTCGGCTGGCGCGAGCTGGAGTTGCGCACGGTGGACGGCGTCTGGGTCGCCGACCTGCACACCCGGCAGGTCAGGTCGATCGCCACCACCCTGAAGCGGCACGGCATCCGGGTCTCCGGCCTGGCCTCCCGGATCGGCAACTGGGCCTCCGACATCACCGGCGACCCCACGGCGGACGTCCTGGAGTTCCACCGGCTCGCCGTCCGCGCCGAACTGCTCGGCACCGACCGGATCCGGATCATGTCCTACCCCAACGCCACCGGCCTGCCGGCGGCCGAGTGGCGCCGACTGGCCCTGGAGCGGATGCACGGCTTCGCGATCGGCGCGGAGCATGGCAACCAGGTCGTGCTGCACGAGAACTGCGCGGGCTGGGGCGGGAGTTCGATCGAGAACACGCTCGACCTGATGACCTCGGTGGACAACCCCGGGCTGCGGCTGCTGCACGACACCGGCAACGGGGTGCCGTACGGCTACGACGGGTTCGAACTGCTGCGCCGGAGCGTCGAGTACGTCGACCACGTGCACATCAAGGACGCGGTCGGCGACGGCGAGCGGACCCGGTACGTGCTGCCCGGCACGGGCGACGCCCGACTCGCCGAGTCGCTGCGGCTGTTGACCGCGCGCGGCTGGCGCGGCGGCTGGTCGCTGGAACCGCACCTGGCCACCCGGCCGCACGAGGGCCTGGCGGCGGACGGCCGCTCCGAGAACGGGTCCGAGAGCGGATTCGTCGCCGCCGGGCGGGCGTTGACCGCGCTGGTGGAACGCGAGGTGCTGCCGCACTCCCCCGGCTGGCGGCTCGTCCCGGGCGGCCTGGCCTGGGAGGCACCGACGCCCAGGCAGGCGGAACCCGCCGACGCGAGCGCCGACGCGGCCGTGGGGGTGGCGTCCGGTGCTCACTGAGACCCTTCCACTGGAGGCCGGACTCTCGCCGGGCGAGCGGGAGTTGCTGCTCGACCTGCTGCGGCTGCCGACCGCCGGGCCGCTGGAGGCCGGGCCGGGCGCGCCGCCGCCGCTGCTGCCCGAGGCGCTGGAGGCGTACGCCCGGGCGGCGGCCGGTCTGGGCCTGGCCGAGCTGTACCGGGGCGCGCCCGGGGTGGCCGAACTCGACCGGCCGGACGTGCCGTTGACCGTCCGGCAGGCGGTGCGGTCGGCGGCCGGTCCTGGCTTCCTGGCCTGCCAGCCGAGCCTGGTGCTGCGGCTGGGGCCCGCGCTGCCACGGGCGGCGACGGTGATGTTCAACGTGCACCTGGACACGGTGGCCGGCCGGGAGCCGGTCGGCTTCGACGGGCGGCGGTTCACCGGGCGGGGCGCGATCGACGCCAAGGGCCCGGCGGTGGCGCTGCTCGCCGGGGTGCGGGCGGCGGTGGCGGCGGAGCCCCGGGTGGGGCGGGAGGTCGCGGTGCTGGTGCAGGCGGTGTCCGGTGAGGAGGGCGGCGCGATGGGCGTGTTCGGCACCCGTCCGCTGGTCGAGGCCGGGTACGTGGGCGCGCTGAACGTGTTCTGCGAGCCGACCGGCCTGCGCTTCCTGCCCCGCTCCACCGCCGCCGCCACCGCCCGGCTGCGGGTGCGCGGCGAGGACGCGATCGACGACTGCCCGGAGGCGGGCCACAACGCGACGGTCCTGCTCGGCTTCCTCGCCCAGCACCTGGCACGGGAGTTGGGCGGCGCGGCCGGACCGCGCGACCCGGTCTGCGTGGCGGGGATGAGCACCGGCCCGCTGCACAACCGGGTCTACGGGATCGGTGAGCTGCTGCTCAACCTCCCCTACCGGGAGGCCGGTTCGGGCCGCCGGGCGGAACGGGCGGTGGCGGCCGCGGTCCGCTCCGGACTGGCGGAGTTCCGGCACCTGTTCGGCGGGCTGCCGGAGTTCGCCCGGACCGCCGCCGACTGCGCGCGGATCACCCGGCTCGACTGGCCCAAGCGCGGCCTGCCCGTCCTGGACAACCGGCACCCGGCGTTCGAGGAACTGCTGACCGGACCGGCCGGGATCGCCCGGATGCCGGACACCGAACCGGCCTTCACCTGCGACGCGATCTGGACGGCCGGCCTGCCGGACGACGCGTTCACCGTGGTGCTCGGCCCGGGCGAGCTGGGCGCCAACCGGGCGCACGCGGCGGGCGAGTTCGCCGAGGCCGCGCAGCTCGACGCCTTCGCCTCGGCGGTGGCCCGGCTGCTGGTGGCCTTCGCCCGCCACGGCCGGGCCTGAGACCAGCCGCCGGGCCTGAGACCAACGGCCGGCCTGAGAACAACCCCCGGCCTGAGAACAACCCCCGGACCTGAGAACAACCCCCGGACCTGAGACCAACCGGCGGCCCTTGACCCGGCCGACCCCGAGACCACCTGATTCCCCTTCCCGACTGGAGGCTGTTCCCCGTGACCACCGTGGCGTCCGCGCCCAGTGCCGCCGGCACCGTCCGCGTCCCGTACGCCGACCTGATCCGTTTCACCACCGAGGTGTTCGCCGCGCACCGGCTGCCTCCCGAGCGCGCCCGGGAGGCGGCGGAGGCGCTCTGCTACGGCGACGCCGCCGGGATGGACTCGCACGGGCTGGCCAACCTGGGCCGGCTCTACCTGCCGTTGCTGGCCGAGGGGCGGGCCGATCCGCTGGCGGAGCCGGTGGTGCTGGCCGACCGGGGGGCGGCGGTGCTGGTGGACGCGGCCGGGGCGCTCGGGCTGTGGCAGGCCGGGGCGGCGATGGAGCTGGCGGCGGAGCGGGCCGAGCGGTACGGGATCGGGCTGGTGTCGGTGCGCCGGGCCACCCACTTCGGCTGTGCGGGCCACCACGCGGCGCGGGTCACCGGGCGCGGGATGATCGGGCTGCTGGCGTCGAACTGCGGCCGCCAGCGAATCGCCCGGCCGCCGGGCGGCGCGGTGGCGCTGCTCGGCACCAACCCGTGGAGCGTGGCCGCGCCGGCCGGTGAACTGCCGCCGTACGTCCTGGACATGAGCACCACGGCGGTGCCGACCGGCCGGGTCCGGGCGGCCGAGCGGGCGGGCCGGTCGATCCCGGAGGGCTGGCTGGCCGGGCCGGACGGGCAGCCGGTGACCGACCCGGGGGCGTTCGACCGGGGCGAGGCGCACCTGCTCTGGCTGGGGGCCGGTTCGGGCGGCGAGTTCAAGGGCTTCGGGCTGGGGCTGATGGTGGAGGTGCTGGCGGCGCTACTGCCGGGCGCCGGCCTGGGCCCGGAGCCGGACGCGCTGACCGGCGACGGACGGCCGTCCGGGCGGGACGACGACATCGGCGTGTTCGCGCTGGCGATCGCCCCGGCGACGCTCCGGGATCCCGGGCAACTGGCGCTGGACGCCCGTACCTTGTTCGGCACGGTGCTGGACTGCCCGCCGGCCGAAGGGAGTTCGGGCCCAGTGGCGTACCCGGGCTGGCACGAGGCCCGGCGCACCGCCGAGTCGTACCGCGACGGGGTGCCGCTGGCCGCGCCGCTGCTGGCCGAACTGGCGGAGATCGCCGGGCGGTTCGGCATCCGACCGGTGGACGCCGACACCTGCGGGGAGGGCGGCCGGTGAGCGGGCTGCGGTTCGGGGTGGTCGGGCTCGGGGTGATCTCGCGGTTCTACCTGGCCGCGCTGGAGCGGGTGCCGGGGGTGCGGCTGTCGGCGGTGTGCGACCGGGACGCGGCGGTGCTGGAGCCGTTCGGCGGCCGGGTGGCGTGCTTCACCGACCACCGGGAGATGCTGGCGGCGGGCGGGCTGGACGCCGTGGTGGTGACCGTCCCGAACGACCTGCACCTGGCGATCGCCCGGGACGCGCTGCGGGCCGGACTGCCGGTCTGCGTGGAGAAGCCGCTGGCCCTGCGGGCCGTCGAGGGCGAGGAGTTGGCGGCGCTGGCGGCCGAGCGGCGGGTGCCGCTGTTCACCGCCTTCCACCGGCGCTACAACACGGCGGTGCGGGAATTGGCCGCGACCGTGGCCCGACACCCCTCCCCCGTACGGTCGGTGACCGCGCGCTACTTCGAACTGATCGAGGAGCACGTCGGCCGGGACCGCTGGTACCTGGACCCGGAGCGGTGCGGCGGCGGCTGTGTCGCCGACAACGGCCCGAACGCGTACGACCTGCTGCGGCTGCTGGCCGGCCCGCTGGAGCTGACCGGCGCCCGGGTGGCGCGCGACGGCGGCGGGGTGGACCGGTCCGCCGAGCTGGAGCTGGCGGGCCCCGGCGGGGTGCGCGGCCGGATCCTGCTGGACTGGTCGTACCCGGGCGAACTCAAGGACGTCGAGGTCGAGTTGGCGGACGGATCGGCGCTGCGGGCGGACCTGCTGGCCGGGCACGAGGGCTTCAAGCAGTCGCTGTGGCACGAGTACGAGGGCATCGTCGGCGAGTTCGCCGGGCTGCTGCGCGGCGAAGGGCCCGGCGGGACGGACCGGCCGACGGACCGGGGCCCGGACGGGGTGGACGCGCTGCGGGTGGTCGAGGCGGCGTACCGCGCCGAGGCGGCCGCGGTGGCGGCGGCGGACGCGGCCGGGGCGGGGGTGCGCGGATGATCCGGGACCCGCTGGCCGGCTGGCAGGACTGGCAGGGCGTGCCGCCGCTGCGCGAGAACGGGCCGAAGCGGACGGTGACCGGCACGCTGGTGAAGGTGCTGCTGCACAGCCGCACCGAGCGCGGGATGAGCCTGGAGCCGTTCGCCAGCCGGTGCGTGCGGGCCGGCGAGGTGCACGAGCTGGTCACCACCGACCAGCGGGACACCGTGGCGGGCGCGCGGATCGACCGGGTCGGGTTCCTGGGGTTCGCGGAGATCGCGGTCGCCGGGGTGCTGGACCGCGGCGACGAGGTGTACGTCGGCGAGCACCGGGTGGGCACGGTGCTGGGCTTCGACGGCTGCCACTTCCCCAACCACTACAACGTGCTGATCGCCGCCGACCACCTGCTCACCGGCGAGAAGCTGGACCTGCGGCCGGAGCTGCCGGTGCGCTTCGTCCCGGCGGACGAGGTCCGCTGAGGCGGAACGGGGTCGGGGGTCCGCCGAGGCGGAACGGGGTCGGGGGTCCGCCGAGGCGGAACGGGGTCGGAAGAACGGACGGGGCAGCGGCAGGGCCCGGAACGGGGGGCGCCATCCCCGTTCCGGGCCCTCGGTGGTCAGCCTGGTGGCAGGACCGCTCAGCGGCCGAGCAGCGGGACGTCGATGTCGCCCAGGTGGTAGGCACGCACGGCCTGCACCAGCTCCTCGACGGACAGCTGGCCGTCGCCGTTGGCGTCGATCTGGGCGAACGCCTCCAGCGGGTTGACGTCGTGGACGCCGATCGCGTCCAGCCAGGACTTGAACTCGGCCGGGTTGACCTGGCCGTCGCCGTCCACGTCGACCAGCTCGACGATGGCCTGGATGGTCGGCGTGACGACGCGGCCGAAGCCGGCGCCGCCGTTCTCCAGGACGTGCTCCTCGGCGATGTGGTTGAACTGCTCGGGGGTGAGCGCGCCGGTCTGCTCGTCGATGCCGGCCTTGTCGGCGAAGAAGCCCCACATGCCGAGGTAGGCGTCGGTCAGCTGGCGGGCGGCCGGGGTGCCGGGGGCCTCGCCGAACGCCTGCAGGATGCGCTGGGCCTCGGCGTCCCAGTCGGCGCGGTCGATCTGGCCGTCGCCGTTCACGTCCCAGAGGTCGAAGCGCTTCTGGGTACGGTCGAGCTGCACGGAAGTGGTCATGGTGGAGGTTCTCCAGTGTGGGTCTGGCGCGGGCGGCGGGCGGCCCGGGGACAGGGTCGGCGAGCCGGCGCCCGCGGTGTGTTCGGACGGGCCGTCACACAATCGGCGTGGCAACGGAACGTCACACTACCGGCACGCTGCGCAACGGATCGCACACGTGCCGCCAACCGGGTGAGTTTCGCGGTTCGTTGACGCTCCGTCGGTTCGACGGTCTCTGAACTCGCGGCTCCGCACCACGATTTGGGGACAGCGTCAACCGTTTCGACAGACGGCTCCCGGGCGGGTGACCCGGCCCGTTCCGCCACCATCCGGGCATCGCACCGGGCTTAGGATCGAAGGATGCCCGGAGCCCGGAGCGGGGCCGGCGCGCGGTCGGCCGGAATGCGCCCCGGATCCGCCGCACCCCGGTCCACCACCCCCGGGTTCGCCGGGGACGGCGGGCGGGTGCAGGCTGGAGGGATGGTGACGGACTTCGGTGCTTCCCCTTCCGGCGCGGCCCTGGTGGCGGCGATGGCGGACGGCCCGGTGCTGCTCGACGGCGGACTGTCGAACCGGCTGGCCGAGCAGGGCTGCGACCTGTCGGACGGGCTCTGGTCGGCCCGACTGCTGCTGGACGAGCCGGGGCAGCTGCTGGCGGCACACCGGGCGTACTTCGCGGCGGGCGCGCAGGTCGCGACCACGGCGAGCTACCAGGCCAGCCGGGCGGGTTTCGCCGCCCGCGGGGTGGACGCGGCGAAGACCGACCGGCTGTTGGCGCTGAGCGTGGAGGTGGCCCGGCTGGCGGCCGAGGAGGTGTCGGCGGAGCTGGGCGACGGCCGGCCGCGCTGGGTGGCGGCCTCGGTCGGCCCGTACGGGGCGGTGCTGGCGGACGGCTCCGAGTACCGGGGCCACTACGGGCTGTCGGCGGCGGAGCTGGCGGAGTTCCACCGCCCCCGGCTGGAGGCGCTGGCGGCCGCGGGGCCGGACGTGCTGGCGGTGGAGACCGTGCCCGACCTGCTGGAGGCGGCCGTACTGGCGGACTGCGTACGGGGGTTGGGGGTGCCGGTGTGGTTCTCGTTCGGCGCGGCGGACGGGCTGACCAGGGGCGGGGAGCCGCTGTCGGAGGTGTTCGCGCTGGTGGCGGAGGTGCCGGAGACGATCGCGGTGGGCGTGAACTGCTGCGCGCCGCGCGAGGTGGACGCGGCGGTGGCGCTGGCGGCGGAGGTGACCGGCCTGCCGGCGGTGGCGTACCCGAACAGCGGGGAGGGCTGGGACGCGGCGGCCCGGGACTGGACGGGCGAGGCCGCCTTCGACCCGGCCCTGGCGGCGGACTGGGTGGCGGCCGGGGCCCGGCTGGTCGGCGGCTGCTGCCGGGTCGGGACGGACGGGATCGCCCGGCTGGCGGCGGCGCTGCGGGCCTGAACCGCCTCCGCTTATCGTCAAAGCGACGAAAAGCGGGTAGGCTCCCGGGCATGAGAATCGTCACGACCCGGGACAGCGTCTGCATGGGCGACGACTGCCGGGCCCCGCACGAGGGCCAGTGGCTCGTCCCCGCCGGAAGCACCCTGCGCGACACGCTGGACCGGGTCGTCGGCGGATGCCCGCGGATGTCGAACGCCTGCTGGGTCGCCCACTTCGCCCACCGCCAGGCGGCCGGCGAGCCGCTCGCGGTGGCCTCCCCGGAGTGGCCGCGGGTACGGCTGCTCCCCGCCGGGGTGGCCGCCGACGCGCTCGGAGCACCGGACGACGGGATGCGGATCCACTGGACCTACCGGACCGGAGTACGCCACCCCGACGCCCTCTGGCGGCAGTTGGGCGGCGCCGCGTGAACCACCGCCCCTCGCCGCCGCCCCCGCCGGAGCGGAACCCGCCCCCGCCGGACCGGAACCGGCCGCTGCCCCTCGGAGCGCCGCCCGCCCGGCCGACCGCGACCGGGCAGGTCAACGCGCTGGGAGCGCGCTGGGGACGGGAGTTGGACCACGCCGCCAACCAGGCGTGGACGGCGCTCGGCGTCTGGCCCCTGCTCGCCATGCTCGCGGCGGGTGCCGCCGGCCCGGCCCGCACCGAACTGGAACAGGCCCTGGGCGTCCCCGCCAACCAAGCGCCCGCCCAGGCGCGGGAGTTGCTGGAGCTGATCCGGAGGGTGCCGGGCTGCGCGGCCGCGCTCGGCGTGTGGACGGCGGCGGACGCCGGGGTCGAACCGGCCTGGGCCGCGCTGCTCGGCCCCTCCGCGCACCGGGAGTTGACCGGCGACCGGGACAAGGACCGGGCGGCGCTGGACGGTTGGGCCCGGGAGCAGACCGAAGGACTGCTCCCCGGGCTGCCGCTCGATCTCGACCAGGACACCCAACTGGTGCTCGCCTCGGCCCTGCTGGTGCGCACCCGCTGGCCGGTGCCGTTCCGCCCCGGGTTCGCCGAGGTGGCGGCGGGGCCGTGGGCGGGCCGCCCGGTGGACGGGCTGGAGCACAGCGGACCGGAGCTGTTCCGGCGGATCTCGGTGGCGCGGGGCGCGGCGGGCCCGGTGACGGAGGTCCGGATCACGGGCGGCGGCGGGATCGACGTCCACCTCGTGCTGGGCGAACCGGCCGCCACCCCCGGCGCGGTGGTCGCGGCCGGGTTCGACCTGGTCGCGGGCGCGCTGCCCCGGATCCCGCTCACCGACCTGCCGGACGGCACACCCGCCCCCGGCCTGCGGCTGGCGCCCCGCACGGACGGCCGCCAGCAGGACCTGGGCACCCTGCGGACGGTCGCGTTCACCGTCCGCGCCCTGCACGACCTGTGCGAACGCGCCGAACTGTTCGGCCTGACCGCCGCCGGGGCCGAGGACGAGGGCTGGTTCCCCGGCATCAGCCGCCGGATGCCGCTGTACGTGGCGGAGGCCCGGCAGAGCACGCTGGCGGCCTTCTCGGCCGCGGGCTTCGAGGCGGGCGCGGTCACCGCGCTCCGGGCCCGGCTGGGCGCGGGCGTGCCGCCGCACCGGGAGCGACCCCGGGCCGCCACCGCGAGCTTCGACCGGCCGTTCGCCTTCCTGGCGGTGCACCGGCCGACCGGTCTGGTACTGATGGCGGGCTGGGTCGCCGAGCCCGGCACCGCGTCCTGAGCGGGCGCGTGACCGAGGGGGGACGAGCATGGCGACGGACGCGATCGAACGGGTCAACGCGCTGGGAGCGCGCTGGGGGCGGGAGTTGGACCACACCGTCAACCAGGCGTGGACGGCGCTCGGCGTCTGGCCGCTGCTCGCGGCGCTGGCGGCGGGCGCCGCCGGCCCGGCCCGCACCGAACTGGCACAGGCCCTGGGCGCCCCCGCCGACCAAGCACCCGCCCAGGCACGGGAGTTGCTGGAACTGATCCGGAGGGTGCCGGGCTGCGCGGCCGCGCTCGGCGTGTGGACGGCGGCGGACGCCGGGGTCGAGGACGGCTGGCGGGAGAGCCTGGACGCCTCGCTGTGGGGGCAGTTGACCGGCGACGCCGCCAAGGACCGGGCGGCGCTGGACGCTTGGGCGCGGGAGCGGACCGGCGGCCTGGTGCCGGGGCTGTCGATCGAACCGAGCGGGGCGCTGCTGGTGCTGGCCTCGGCGCTGACGGTGCGCACCAGGTGGGCACGGCGGTTCCACCGCTGCCGGCACCAGCCGCAGCAGGGGCCCTGGGCCGGGCTGGAGCCCCTGATGCTGGAGGCGTCCGGCCCGGGGCTGTTCGAGCGGCTCGCGCTCGCGGAGACCTCGGCGGGCCCGGTGACGGAGGTCCGGGTCGCGGGCGGCGGCGAGGTGGACGTCCACCTCGTGCTGGGCGAGCCCGGTGCCGAGCCGGCGGCGGTGGTCGGGGCCGGGTTCGAGCTGGTGGCGGGCGCGGCGGAGCGGCGGCGGCTGACCGACCTGCCGGACGGTGCGCCGGGCCCCGGCCTGCGGTTGCGCTCGGTGGAGTCGAGCGAGCCGGAGCACCAGGCCCTGCTGGTGACGGCGGGCTTCGAGGTCCGGGTGGAGCACGACCTGCTGGCGCACGCCGGGGCGTTCGGCCTGCGCGCGGCCACCGGCGACGGCAGCCACTTCCCCGGCATCAGCCGCACCGTCCCGCTCAAGGTCGGCCGGGCCGGGCAGGCCGCCACCGCCGAGTTCTCCGCGGCGGGTTTCGAGGCCGGCGCGGTCACCGAGCTGGAGGTGCCCCGGGGCGCCTCGGGGTCTTCCGCCCGCTTCCCGGTCCGCTGGGCACGCGCCGCGTTCGACCGGCCGTTCGCGTTCCTGGCGGTGCACCGGCCGACCGGCCTGGTCCTGATCGCGGGCTGGGTCGCCGAGCCCGGCGTCGACGCCGACGCCGACGCCTGAGCCCGCGAACCCGCGGCTGACCATGCCGGGCAGCCGGAACGGGCGGGCGGGCGGAACCGGACGGCCGGGTAGTACGGTCGTCCGGGGCGCGTCGCCCCGTTCCGGCATGGTGGTCGGCATTGTCGACCGGTGGTCAGTGGAGGTGGGCGGGTGCCCGGTGCGATCCAGTCGCTGTCGCGGGCGGCCGCGATCCTGCGCCTGCTGGCGGGCGGGGAGCGCCGGCTCGGCCTGTCGGAGGTGGCGGCGGGGCTGGGGCTGGCGAAGGGCACCGCGCACGGGATCCTGCGGACGCTGCAGCAGGAGGGCTTCGTCGAGCAGGATCCGGAGAGCGGCAAGTACCAGTTGGGCGCGGAGCTGCTGCGGCTGGGCCAGAGCTACCTGGACGTGCACGAGCTGCGGGCCCGGGCGCTGGTGTGGGCGGACGACCTGGCGCGGGCGGCCGGGGAGACGGTGTACCTGGGGGTGCTGCACCAGCGGGGGGTGCTGGTGGTGCACCACGTGTTCCGGCCGGACGACTCGCGGCAGGTGCTGGAGGTCGGTTCGATGCAGCCGCTGCACGCGACGGCGCTGGGCAAGGTGCTGCTGGCGTACGACCCGGTGGCGCGCGGCGAGTTGGGCGACGGCCCGTGGGAGCCGTTCACGGCCCGGACGGTGACGGAGCCGGCGGCGCTGGACGCGCAGTGCGCGCTGGTCCGCGAGCGCGGCTGGGCGGACGCGGTGGAGGAGACCTGGGAGGGGGTGGCCTCGGTGGCGGCGCTGATCCAGGACCGGCGGCGCAACCCGGTCGGCGCGGTGTGCGTGTCGGGCGCGGTGGAGACGGTGTGCGGCCCGGACGGCGCGGTGCGCCCGGCGCTGGTGGCCTCGGTGCGGACGGCGGCCCGGGCGATCTCCCGGGACCTGGGCGCGCACCGGTTCTGAGCCCCCGGCGACTTCCGCGCCCCATGCGGCGGGCCGGTCGCGCGCCCATGCGGCGGGCCGGTCGCGCGCCCGTGCGGCGGGCGGGTTGCGTCACACCGCCTTGACGGGGGGCATCCGGCTGCGGTTGGCTTCCGAAGGCTGTTCGACATTGTCGAACAGCAGTCCGGAGAGGCTCGGCGGACCGCCCGCCCGCCTGGTTTGCCGGACCCGCGCGCACGGGGACTGACGAAGAGTCACCCCCGCCCCGTCGACGTCCGTGAGCCGAGGAACCGCATGACCGCCAGCAGGACCGCCCGCCACATCGCCGCGATCGACCAGGGCACCACGTCCAGCCGGTGCATCCTGTTCGACGCGGACGGCCGGATCGTCGCCGTCGAGCAGCAGGAGCACGCGCAGCTCTTCCCGCAGCCCGGCTGGGTGGAGCACGACGCGGCGGAGATCTGGACCAGGGTCCGCTCGGTGGTGCGCGGCGCGCTGGAGCGGGCGGGGCTGACCGCGGCGGACGTCCGGGCGGTCGGGATCACCAACCAGCGCGAGACCACCGTGCTGTGGGACCGGCACACCGGCGTCCCGGTGCACCACGCGATCGTCTGGCAGGACACCCGCACCGAGGCGCTCTGCCGCGAACTGGGCCGCAACGTCGGCCAGGACCGGTTCCGCCGGGAGACCGGCCTGCCGCTGGCCAGCTACTTCGCCGGGCCGAAGATCCGCTGGCTGCTGGACCACGTCGAGGGCCTGCGCGAGCGCGCCGAGGCGGGGGACGTGTTGTTCGGGACGATGGACAGCTGGCTGATCTGGAACCTGACCGGCGGCGTGGACGGCGGCCGGCACGTCACCGACGTCACCAACGCCTCCCGCACGCTGCTGATGAACCTGCACACGCTGGAGTGGGACGAGCGGATCGCCGAGTCGATCGGCGTCCCGCTCGCGATGCTGCCGGAGATCCGCTCCTCCGCCGAGGTGTACGGCGAGGCGGTCGGCGACCTGGCGGGCGTGCCGGTCGCGGCGGCGCTCGGCGACCAGCAGGCGGCGCTGTTCGGCCAGACCTGCTTCGCCGAGGGCGAGGCCAAGTCGACGTACGGCACCGGCACGTTCCTGCTGCTGAACACCGGCGAGAAGATCGTCAACTCGTACCACGGCCTGCTCACCACGGTCGGCTTCCGGATCGGCGACCGGCCGCCGGTGTACGCGCTGGAGGGGTCGATCGCGGTGACCGGCTCGCTGGTGCAGTGGCTGCGCGACCAGCTCGGCATCATCTCGACCGCCGCCGAGATCGAGACCCTGGCGGGCACCGTCGAGGACAACGGCGGCGCGTACGTGGTGCCCGCGTTCTCCGGCCTGTTCGCGCCGTACTGGCGCTCCGACGCGCGCGGCGTGATCACCGGGCTGACCCGGTACGTCACCAAGGGGCACCTGGCCCGGGCGGTGCTGGAGGCGACGGCCTGGCAGACCCGCGAGGTGGTGGACGCGATGGAGAAGGACTCCGGCGTGACGCTGACCGCGCTGAAGGTCGACGGCGGCATGACCTCCAACAACCTGCTGATGCAGTACATCGCCGACGTGCTGGACGTCCCGGTCGAGCGCCCGTACGTGGCCGAGACGACCGCGCTCGGCGCGGCCTACGCGGCGGGCCTGGCGGTCGGCTTCTGGGACGGCCTGGAGACGCTGCGCGCCAACTGGCACCGGGCCGCCGAGTGGACGCCCCGGATGGCCGCCGACACGCGCGAGCGCGAGCACCGCAACTGGTTGAAGGCCGTGGAGCGCACCATGGGCTGGATCGACCAGGACGAGCAGCAGCCCGAGCAGCCCGGGGCCTGACCCGGGCCCGCCCCCGCGGCCGCCCCGCCCCGCCCTCGCAGCACCCCCACCGACCGGAAGGAGCAGCGGACCCGGCCCAGGGCCGGTCCGACACACGCCATGGCAACCACCCCGCCCACCTCGGCCACCGTCCCGACCCTGGGCGCCGAGCGCGCCGCCGGCCGCGTCGCCTCCCGCGCCGCCACCCGCGAGCTGCTCGGCCGGGCCCGCTACGACCTGCTGGTGATCGGCGGCGGGATCCTCGGCACCGCCACCGCGTGGACCGCCGCCCAGGCCGGGCTGAAGGTCGCCATGGTGGAGGCCGGGGACTTCGCGGGCGCGACCTCCTCGGCCTCGTCCAAGCTGGTCCACGGCGGGCTGCGCTACCTGCAGACCGGCGCGGTGCGGCTGGTCGCCGAGAACCACCGGGAGCGCCGGGCGCTGGCCACCCACGTGGCGCCGCACCTGGTCAGTCCGCTGACCTTCTTCGTCCCGGTGTACGAGGACGGGCCGCACTCGGCGCCGAAGCTGGGCGCGGGCGTGTTCCTGTACTCGGCGCTGTCGGCGTTCCGCGACGGGCTGGGCCGGGTGGTGTCGCCCGCGGCGGCGGCCCGGGCGGTGCCGGGGCTGCGCACCGAGGGGCTGCGGCGGGTCGCGGTGTACGGCGACCACCAGATGAACGACGCCCGGATGGCCGTGATGACGGTGCGGGCGGCGGTGGACGCGGGCGCGGTGGCGCTCAACCACGCCGAGGTGACCGGGCTGCGCTTCACCCGCGGCCGGGTGACCGGCGCGGAGGTGCGCGACGCGCTGGACGGCACCGAGTTCGGGGTGGACGCCCGGCTGGTGCTGAACGCCACCGGCCCGTGGGTGGACCACCTGCGGCGGATGGAGCACGCGGGCGCGGCTCCGTCGATCCGGCTGTCCAAGGGCGCGCACGTGGTGCTGCGGCGGCAGGCGCCGTGGCGGGCGGCGCTGACCATCCCGATCGACCACTACCGGGTGTCGTTCGCGATCCCGTGGGAGGACCACGTCCTGCTGGGCACCACGGACGAGGAGTACACCGGCGACCCGCTGGACGTCCGGGCCACCGAGGCGGACGTCGACCAGATCCTGGCCGAGGCCGGGCACGCGGTGCGCGGCGAGCACCTGCGGCGGGAGGACATCACGTACGCCTTCGCGGGCCTGCGGGTGCTGCCGGGCGGGCCGGGGTCGACGGCGGCGGCGAAGCGGGAGACGGTGGTGACCGAGGGCCGGGCCGGGATGCTGTCGGTGGCGGGCGGCAAGTGGACCACCTACCGGCACATCGGCCGGGTGATCCTGGAGCAGCTCAAGCGGGCGCCGGGCGTCGGGCTGGCCGAGGACGTCTCGCCGATCCCGCCGACCGTCCCGCTGCCGGGCATCGGCGCCCCGCAGGCCGTCGCCCGCCGCCTGCTGACCGACCGCGAGCCCGGCAGCCGGATGGACCCGCTGGTGGCCCGCAACCTGGCCACCCACTACGGCACGCTCTCCTTCGAGATCGCCCGGCTGATCGCCGAGCGCCCCGAACTGGGCGAGCGGATCCACCCGGACGGGCCGGACGTGTGGGCGCAGGTGGTGTACGCGGCCGAGCAGGAGTGGGCGTACACGGTGGACGACGTGCTGCGGCGGCGCACCACGCTGACGGTGCGCGGGCTGGACGGCGCGGAGGTGCGCAAGCGCACCGCGGAGCTGCTGCGGGGCTGAGGGCAGGGCGACGCCCTCCGGGAGAAGCGGGAAGTCCGGAGGGCGTCGCGGTCCGCGGGGAGGGTGCGGCCGTGGTCAGATGACCAGGCTGAGCGGCAGGATCAGCGCGATGGCGACCACCGAGATGATCGTCTCCATCACCGACCAGGACTTCAGGGTCTGGCCGACGCTCATCCCGAAGTACTCCTTGACCAGCCAGAACCCGGCGTCGTTGACGTGCGACAGGAACAGCGAGCCGGCGCCGATCGCCAGCACCAGCAGCGCGGAGTGGCTGGTCGACATGTCGGCGGCCAGCGGGGCGACGATGCCGGCGGCGGTGATGGTGGCGACCGTCGCGGAGCCGGTGGCGAGCCGGATCAGCACCGCGATCAGCCAGCCCAGCAGCAGCGCGGAGACGTGCCACTTGCCGGACCACTCGCTGACCGCCTGGCCGACGCCGACGTCGATCAGGGTCTGCTTGAAGCCGCCGCCCGCGCCGACGATGAACACGATGCCGGCGATCGGGCCGAGCGCCGAGCCGACCGTCTCGGAGACCTTGCCCTTGTCGAAGCCGGCCGCCCGGCCGAGGGTGAACATGGCCAGCAGGGTCGCGGCGAGCAGCGCGATCAGCGGCGAGCCGACGAAGTCGAAGACCCGCTGCACGGTCGCCTTCGGGTCGTCGACCAGGACGTCCGCCAGCGCCTTGCCGAGCATCAGCACGACCGGCAGCAGGATGGTCGCCAGCACGGCGCCGAACCGCGGGGTGCGCTCGCGCTTCGCGGTCTCCACCGGCGCGGTCTCGGCGGGCAGCTCCAGCGGGCCGACCCAGCGCTGGGCGAGCCGGCCGAACAGCGGGCCCGCCACGATCAGGGTCGGGACGGCGATCAGCAGGCCGAGCGCCAGCGTGACGCCGAGGTCGGCGTGCAGGGCGTCGACCGCGACCAGCGGGCCGGGGTGCGGCGGGACGAGGCCGTGCAGCACCGAGAGGCCGGCCAGCGCGGGGATGCCGATCGCGATCAGCGGCGCGTTGCCGCGCCGGGCCACCAGCAGCACGATCGGCACCAGCAGCACCACGCCGACCTCGAAGAACAGCGGCAGGCCGAGCACGGCGGCGATCAGCGCCATCGCCCAGGGCAGCAGCTTCGGGCCGGTGCGGGCCAGCACGGTGTCGGCGATCGTGTTGGCGCCGCCGGAGTCGGCGAGCAGCTTGCCGAGCATCGTGCCGAGGCCGATCAGCAGGCCGACCGAGGCGACGGTGGCGCCGAAGCCGGTGGAGAAGCTGGCCAGCAGCTTGTCGAAGGGCGCGCCGGCGACGGCGGCGAGCAGCCCCGAGCCGAGCGTGAGGGCCAGGAACGGGTGCAGCTTGAACCGGGTGATCAGCAGCACGATGGCGCCGATGGCGAGCAGCACGGCGAGCAGCAGTTGGCCGTTGCTCGCGGTGTGCGGCAGCGCCGGCGCGCCGGCGGCCAGCAGGGTGGGGGTCACGGGGGTCTCCATTGACGGCCCGCCTCCGGCCGGCTGTCGGGCGTCCGGCGGCGGGGGTGTGACGTGGGGGTGGGGTGGGGGGGTTCAGCGGTTGCGCTGCGCCAGGGCCGCGACGGCGCGGTCGACGAGCGTCTCGGGGTCGGTGCCGACGTCCAGCGCGGTGCCGTCCTCGTCCGCCCGCAGCGGTTCGAGCAGGGCGTACTGGGAGTCCAGCAGCGAGGGCGGCATGAAGTGGCCGGTGCGGTGCGCCAGCCGGTCGCCGACCAGGTCGTGGGTTCCGGTCAGGTGCAGGAAGAACGCGTCCGGGCAGGCGGCCCGCAGCACGTCGCGGTAGTCCCGTTTGAGCGCGGAACAGGTGACCACTCCCCCGCTGCCGGCCGCGGCGCGCTCGCCGAGCCAGTCGCCGAGCGCGCGCAGCCAGGGCTGCCGGTCGCGGTCGTCGAGCGGGGTGCCGGCGGTCATCTTGGCGATGTTGGCGGCGGGGTGGAAGTCGTCGGCCTCCGCGTACGGGAGGCCGAGCCGGTCGGCGAGCAGCCGGGCGACGGTGGTCTTCCCGACTCCGGAGACGCCCATCACCACGACGACGGGCGGCTGCTGGTTCTCGGCACTGAGAGCCATGGGTGGTGCTCCTGTCCTTGCCTGCTTGCGTGGGCAACCTTGACGCAAAGGTATGACTTATTCAAGCGGTCGAAACCTAATCGTCATACTTTTACGCGTCCGGCCTGGTGGGCGGCGGTCCGGCCGGGCGGGACGGGCACCGCCTTCCCGCCACGGGCGCCGATAAGCTGGGCCGATGGAGATCCAGGGCCTGCCCGGCCGCCTGCTCGCCGACCTCGGCCCGGCGATCGCCTCCGGCGAACTGCCGGAGGGAACCGTGCTGCGCGCCGAGGAGCTGGAGCAGCGGTACGGGGTGTCCCGCACGGTGGTGCGGGAGGCGGTGCGGATCCTGGAGTCGATGCGGCTGGTCGAGCCGCGCCGGCGGGTCGGGATCACCGTCCGGCCGAAGGCCGACTGGGACGTGTTCGACCCGCTGGTGATCCGCTGGCGGCTGGCCGGCGCCGACCGGTCCGCGCAGCTGCGCTCGCTGGGCTCGCTGCGGGTCGCGGTGGAGCCCGCCGCGGCGGCGCTCGCGGCCCGGCACGCCGGCGACGACGACCGCCGCGAACTGAGCGCGCTGGCCGTCGAGTTGACCGTCACCGCGCGGGCCGCCGACCTGGACGCCTTCCTGGCGCACGACATCGCCTTCCACGCGGCGGTGCTCCGGGCCTCCGGCAACGAGATGTTCGCGCACCTCAAGGACACCGTGGGCGCCGTCCTCACCGGCCGCACCGAGCACCGGCTGATGCCGCACCGCCCGCGCGAGTACGCGGTGCAGCTGCACCGGGACGTCGCCCAGGCGATCTGCGCGGGCGACCCCGAGCTGGCCGAACGGGCGATGCGGACCATCGTGGTCGGCGCGCTGGAGGAACTCGACGCCACCCTGCCGAACTGAACTCCCCACCCCGCCCGCACGGTTGACCGACCCCCGGCCGCCCGGCCGGCCGGCCTCCCGGCGGGCCCGCCGGGAGGGCGCCCTTGCGGGGCCGAATACGATCCTGACGGGGACGGGGGACGAGATCGGCGCGACACGCCCGCTCCCGGTGGGATTGGCCCGGTCGGCGGCATAGCCTCAACCGGGCTGGGCAGGCCAGGTCTTGGCGCACCCGGACGGCGGGGGCGGGCCCGGGCACACGGACGCACAGGGAGTGGCGATGGCCGTTCGTCGGCGCGGTCGGCTGCCGGACGAGGTACGGGCGGCCGCCGTCCGGGCGGGGGTGTCGTTCGCGTTCACCCTGGTGGCCTTCGTGGTGGCGCTGTTCGCCTCCTGGGCCCACACCGACCTGCTGACACCGGCGTTGGCGCTGATGGCGGTGGGCGTCTTCCTCACCGCCTGGTGCCTGATCGACGTGGTGGTCTCCCGCCAGGTCGCCGCCTCCCGCCGCCGCGTCCCCAACTCGGCCGACCCGCTGGACGGTTCGCGCGGATACGGCCGGGAGGTCCAGACCCGGACCCGGCACCGCTGACCAGGCACCGCCGACCCGGCGTCAGTCCTGCTGGTAGCGGCCGGGCGTGGTGCCGAAGGCGTGCCGGAACGCCTCGATGAACGCGCTCGGCGAGCGGAAGCCGCAGGCGGCGGCCGTGCCGGTCACCGAGCGGCCCTCGGCGAGCAGCAACAGGGCGTGCTGGAGGCGCAGTTGGGTGCGCCACTGCGGAAAGCCGAGGCCCAGCTCGCGCTGGAACAGCCGGCTGAGGGTGCGTTCGGCGGCGCCGACGGCGCGGCCGAGCTCGGCCAGCGAGCGGCCGTCGGCCGGGTCGGCGGCGAGCAGTTCGGCCAGGTCGCGCAGCCGGGGGTCGGCGGGGCGCGGCAGGCCGAGCGGGAGTTCGGGGGCGTGCGCGAGCTGGTCCAGGGCGGCCTGTTCGAGGGTCCGGGCCGGGCGTCCGGCGGGGGCGTCGGGGCCGGTCAGGTGGGCGATGATCTCGCGCAGCAGCGGGGTGGCGGCGAGCACGGCGGGCGCGCTCAGCCGCAGCGGGTTGGTCTCGGCCGGGTAGATCAGGCAGCGCAACTCACTCGACCCGTGGGCCTGTTGGGCGTGCGGTACGCCGGCGGGCAGCCACACCGCGCGGTGCGGCGGGACGACCCAGCGCCCCTGCGGGGTGCTGACCTCCAGCACGCCGCGGCCGGGGGTGATCAGCTGGTTGACGTCGTGCCAGTGCCAGTCGATCCGCTGCCGGTGCGCGAGCGGGTGCCGGCTCGGGCCGGTCTCCGGCTGGTGGCGCGCGGCGGGCGGCGGCCCGCCCACGGCGGTTTGGCGGGTTGGCGACACGGATTGGCAGAGTACCGGAAGCCCGCACCCCGTCCCGACCGCCAGCCTGGTCGGCATGACGAACGAAGTGAGGGACGAGGCGGCGGGCGGCACGGCCGGCACCTGGCGCCGGATGCGGATGTGGGGCGCGGCGCACGCCGTGGACGACCTGTACCAGGGCCTGGTGCCCGCGGTGGTGCCGTACTTCGTGCTGGAGCGCGGCTACGGGTACGTCGCGGCGGGCGGGTTGACGCTGGCGGCGACGCTGGGCAGCGCGGTGCCGCAGCCGCTGGTGGGCCTGCTGGTGGACCGGCGGCCGCTGCCCTGGCTGGCGGCCGCCGGGCTGGCGCTGGCCGGGCTGGGGGCGGGGCTGAGCGGGCTGGCGGACGGCTATCCGCTGGTGTGGGTGCTGGTGCTGCTCTCCGGGCTGGGGGTGGCGGCGTTCCACCCGGCGGCGGGGCGCGCGGCCCGGGAGGCGGCGGGCGACTCGGCGGGGGCGATGAGCGTGTTCGCGGCGGGCGGCAGCGTCGGGTTCTTCCTGGCGCCGGTGCTGGCGACGCCGCTGCTGGCGGCGTGGGGGGTGCGGGCGACGGCGGTGTTCACGCTGCCGGCGCTGCTGATGGCGGCGCTGCTGTTCCGGGCCCGGCACCGGACGTACCCGCACACCGCCGGGGCGGCGCGGCGCGGCGGGCGGGACCGCTGGCGGCCGTTCGCGGTGCTGACCGGGGTGGAGGTCGTCCGCTCAGTGGTGTTCTTCGGGGTGAGCACCTTCATCGAGCTGTACTGGCTGCGGGAGCTGGGCGCCTCGCACCTGCTGGCGGGGGCGGCGCTGACCTGCTTCCTGCTGGGCGGCGTCGCGGGGACGCTGGGCGGCGGGCGGCTGGCCGACCGGATCGGCATGGTGCGCACCGCGCAGTGGGGCACCGCGCTGACCGTGCCCGCGCTGGTGCTGCTGCGGGTGGCGCCGGGGGCGTGGGCGCCGCTGCTGTTCGCGGTGCTGGCGGGGGCGACGCTGAACCTGCCGTTCGCGGTGCTGGTGAAGCTCGGCCAGGACTACCTGCCGAACCGTCCGGGCACGGCGGCCGGGGTCACGCTCGGCCTGGCGGTCAGCGTGGGCGGCCTGATCGCCCCGCTGTTCGGCCTGATCGCCCAGCGGCACGGCCCGCAGGGCGTGCTGACCCTGCTGCCGGCCGTCCCGCTGCTGGGGGTCGCGCTCGGGGCGTTCATGGTCGAGCCGGGCCGCTGGAAGGACGGGGACGGGGACGCGGAGGCCGGGGACCCGGCGCCCGCGTCGGCGGGCAGCGCGGCGGGCAGCGCGGCGGCCTCCTGAGACCGGCCGCCGCCAGTATCCGGAATCGAACCGTCCGCCATCCGGACTTTCACCCGTGGTGCGCCGACCCCGCCCCGGGGTCGGTCGCCGGGGGTCGGATTGGACGCTCCTGTCTCACTATGCGGATGTTTTCGGCCACTGCGAGAGAGGTCACAGCCCTCTCCGTAGCCATCCTCAGGCGCCAGGTGTTTACTAATTCAATCCAAATGGCCCGTTCCAATGGACACGGGCTTCGGCACCACGCGCACAGGTGGCAACACGATGTCCCAGGTCTCCCCGCCGCCCGCCCTCCGGCGGCGCAGCATCCTCAAGGGCGCCCTCACCGGCGCCGCCGTGCTGTCCGTGGGTGCGCTGCTGGAAGCCTGCGGGGCGCAGCCCTCCCGGGGCGACCGGGCGGCGGACGGCGGCGGGCAGGCCGCGGCGGGCCGGGACACCGGCAAGGAGATCCCGCTGCTGCGGGTCTCGCTGCCGGGCTCGCTCTCCAACCTGTACCCCGGGCAGGAGTCCGGGATCCTCAACTACTACGCGGCCACCGTCGCGATGGAGGGCCTGGTCGGCGTGGACGGCGACGGCCGGCTCGTCCCGGCGCTGGCCTCCGCCGTGACGAAGACCGACGACCGGACGCACGTCTACACGCTGCGCGAGGGCGCCCGCTTCCACGACGGCAGCCCGGTCACCGTCGAGGACGTCCTGCACTCCGTCACGATGGCGGCGGACAGCACGGTCTCCCCCGGCACCGCGAGCTACTGGGCCGACCTGGAGTCCGCGCGGCAGACCGGCCCGAACGAGGTCACCCTGGTCAGCAAGAGCGGCTCGGTCGCCTTCGAGTGGCTGGCGACCGCCGCGCAGGCGCTCTGGATCGCCCCCAAGGCGTACTGGGAGAGCACCGGCGGGAAGATCGGCACCGCCGCGTCGCTGCTGACCGGCACCGGCCCGTACCAGGTCACCGAGTTCAAGCCGGACTCGCACCTCGAACTGACCCGCAACCCGCACTGGTGGGGCACCGCGCCGAAGGTCGCCAAGCTCCGGATCGACTTCATCCCGGACGACAACACCCGGCGGCTGGCCTGGCAGTCCGGCGAGACGCACGCCTCGCTGAACGTGCCGCTGACCGCCGCCCGGCAGTGGGAGTCGATCGGCGGCACCCGGATCGTCTACACGCCCGACCGCTCGTACGCGGGCCTGACCTTCAACACCACCGTCGCGCCGTTCGACGACCCGCACGTGCGCAAGGCGGTCGCGCACGCGGTCGACCGGGCCGCGATCGTCAAGGAGGTGCTGCACGGGCACGGCCGGGTCGCCACCGCGCTCTCCACCCCCGAGCAGTTCGGCGGCCTGTGGACGCCGGAGCAGGCCGCGGCCAAGCTGGCGACCGTCCCGCAGTACGAGTACTCGCTGGAGAAGGCGAAGGCCGAACTGGCGCGGTCGAAGGTGCCGGGCGGGTTCACCGCCGACCTGTCATACCCGAGCAGCGGACCGCACCTGGGCACCGCCGCGCTGGCGTTCGCCGCCGAGCTGAAGAAGATCGGCGTCACGCTGAACGTCAAGGAGCTGCCGCTGGAGCAGTGGATCGCCGAGATCAACTCCTTCCCCGGGCTGACCTTCTTCTGGTACTTCAACACCACCGGCGACCCGGGCGAGATCGTCTCCTGGCTGCTCGGCCCCGACAACCCGGCCAAGTACGCCAACCCGCAGGTCACCGACCTGGTCGGCCGGGCCGCGACGACCGGCGACCCGGCCGCCCGGGCCGAACTGCTGCTCCAGGCCCAGCAGGCGCAGGCCGCCGACGCCGCCTACGCGCCGCTCTGGTGGGGGCAGTCGGCGCTGGCGCTGCGCGACACCGTCGGCGTCACCGGCTACACCTCCTACACGATGGTGTCGCAGTGGCCCACCCGGATCCATGCGGCCGTCTGACCCCGGCGCGCCCGAAGCCCCCGCGCCCGAAGCGCCCGTGACAAAGCCCGAGCCGGCCGGGCCGGTGCAGGCGGCCGCGGGCGGGGCGCGCCCGCTGGCGGGTTTCGTGGCGCGGCGGCTCGGCACCGCCCTGCTGCTGCTGTTCCTGCTGTCGCTGCTGGTCTACGGCCTGCTGTTCCTCGCCCCGGGGGACATCGCCCGCAACCTGCTGGGCACCCGGAACGCCACCCCGGAGGCGCTGGCCCAGGTCCGGGCCCAGTACCACCTGGACGAACCGTTCCTGCGGCAGTACGGGCGCTGGCTGTCCGGCCTGCTCGGGGGCGACCTCGGCAGCTCCGTCCGGACCGGCGAGCCGGTGTCGTCCGTGCTCGGCGAGCGGCTCGGGCTGACCGCCGCGCTGTGCGGGCTGGCCTTCGGCCTGTCCGTGCTGCTCGGCGTCCCGGCCGGGGTGGCCGCCGCGCTGCGGCGCGGCCGACTGCTGGACCGGCTGCTGGTCGGCGGCTCGGTGGTCGGCGTGAGCGCGCCGGGCTTCGCGGTCGGCCTGCTGCTGCTGTACGTCTTCGGCGTCGGCCTGGAGTGGTTCCCGGTGTACGGCACCGGCACCGGCTTCCTGGACGGCCTGTGGCACCTGGCGCTGCCGTCCGTGGCGCTCGCGCTGGGCCTGGGCGCGTTCGTGGTCAAGCTGACCCGGGCCGCCGTGGTCCGCGAACTGGAGGAGGACTACGTGGTGTTCGCCCGCGGCCGCGGCCTCGGCGGGCGCCGGGTGCTCGGCGTCGTGCTGCGCAACGCGGCCGTGCCGATCGTCACCAGCCTGGGCCTGCTGGTCGCCTACCTGTTCGGCGGCACCGTCCTGGTGGAGACCACCTTCGCGCTGCCCGGGCTCGGCTCGCTGCTGGAGTCCTCGGTGCTGTTCAAGGACTTCGCGGTGGTGCAGGCGCTGACCCTGGCGATCGCCCTGCTCGTCTCGCTGGTCACGCTGGCGGTGGACCTCGCCTACCTGGCGATCGACCCCCGGATGCGGGCCCGGGCGGTGGACGCCCGATGACCGGCCGCCCCGCTCCGCCGCGCCCCGCTCCGCCGCGCCGCGCCCTGCCGCGCCTCGCCGCCCTGCGCCGCGCCCCGCTGACGGTGCTGCTGAGCGCGCTGTTCCTCGCCGTCGCGGTGCTCTGCGCGCTGGCCGGCCCGCTGCTCGCGCCGCACGCCCTCGACCAGGACCTCTACCTGGGCACGGTCGGCGCCGGCGTCGAGGGCCACCTGTCCGGCACCGACGCGCTGGGCCGGGACGTCCTCTCGCTCGCCGTGCGCGGCGCCCGCTCGGCGCTGGTCGGGCCGGTCGTGGTGGCCGGCGGCTCGATGCTGGTCGGCCTGCTGCTCGGCACCCTGGCCGGGTTCCGCGGCGGCTGGCTGGACACCGTGGTGGGCCGGTACGCGGACCTGCTGCTGGCGCTGCCCGCCGTGCTGCTGGCGATGGTGGTGGTCGGGATGCTCGGCGGCGGCTACTGGGTGACGGTGCTGGTACTGGTCGTCCTCTTCTCGCCGACGGACGTCCGGCTGGTCCGGGCCGCGGTGATGGAGCAGGCCACCCGCCCGTACATCGAGTCGGCGCGGGTGCTGGGGATCCGGCCGGGCCGGATCATGCTGCGGCACGTGCTGCCGAACACCGCGCCGGTCGCGGTCGCCAACGCGCTGCTGAACACCGCGTTCGCGATGGTCGCGCTCTCCTCGCTCTCCTTCCTGGGCCTGGGCGTGGCGCCCGGCGCCGCCGACTGGGGGCGCCAACTGGCCGACGGCCAGCGGGTGATGGTCGACAACCCGCTCGCCCCGGTGCTGCCCGGCGTACTGATCATCCTGGCCGCGACCAGCGTCAACCTGCTCGGCGACTGGCTCGCCGAGCGCCTGGACCGGAAGGTGGCCGTCCGATGAGCCGAGCCGAACCGGCAGCGGTCTCCCCCGCCGCCACCGCCACCGCGGTCGCCGTCCCGCTGCTGGCGGTGCGCGACCTGCGGGTGACGGGGCCGGCCGGGGTGATCGTGGCGGGCCTCGACCTGCGGGTCGAGCGCGGCGAGACGCTGGCCCTGGTCGGCGAGTCGGGCTCGGGCAAGTCGATGACGGTCAAGGCGCTCAGCGGCCTGCTGCCCGCCGGGGTCCGGGCCACCGGCGCGCTGGAGCTGGCGGGCGAAGCCGTCCCGCTCGACCCGGACGCCCGGCAGTGGCGGACCGTC
Source organism: Kitasatospora setae KM-6054 (assembly GCF_000269985.1). Taxonomy (NCBI): domain Bacteria; kingdom Bacillati; phylum Actinomycetota; class Actinomycetes; order Kitasatosporales; family Streptomycetaceae; genus Kitasatospora; species Kitasatospora setae. The sequence goes on from NC_016109.1 coordinate 1,756,859, forward strand.
CGGGGCGGCCGGATCGCGCTGCTGCTCCAGGACCCGTTCACCTCGCTCTCCCCCGTGCACACCTGCGGGGCGCAGATCGGCTGGGCGCTGCCCGGCAAACCGTCCCGCGCCTCCCGGGCCTCCCGGGCCTCCCGCGCCGAGCGGGCCGGGCGGGTGGCCGCGCTGCTCGCCGAGGTCGGCCTGCCCGCCGACACCGCCGGGCGGTACCCGCACCAGCTGTCCGGCGGCATGCGGCAGCGGGTCGCGATCGCCGCCGCGCTGGCCGCCGACCCGGAACTGCTGATCGCCGACGAGCCGACCACCGCACTGGACGCCACCACCCAGCACGAGGTGCTGGAGCTGATCGCCCGGCTCCAGCGGGACCGCCGGATGGCCGTCGTCCTGATCACCCACGACCTCGGCCTGGCCCGCCGCCGGGCCGACCGGATCGGCGTGATGTACGCGGGCCGGCTGGTCGAGACCGGCACCGGCCCGCAGGTGCTGGACACCCCCGCCCACCCGTACACCGCCCGGCTCGCCGCCTGCGAGCCCCCGGCGGACCGGCGGCTGCCGCTGCTGCCGACCATCCCCGGCCGGGTCCCGGCCGCCCACGCGGTCGGCGCGGGCTGCGCCTTCGCGGACCGCTGCGAGCTGGCCCGGGACGACTGCCGGGACCGCTACACCCCCGTCCTGGCCCCCGCCCCCGGCGGTGGCGGCCAGCTGGCCGCCTGCCTGCGGATCGGCGAGACCCAGGCGGCGGCCCCGAACCCGGCGGCGGTGGCGGCGGCGGTGGCGGAACGGTCGGCGGAGCGGCCCGGGACGGTCGGCGCGGAGCCCGCGCTGCTGGTGTCCGGGCTGGTCAAGCGGTTCGCCCGGACCAAGCGGCCCGCCGTGGACGGCGTGGACCTGCGGCTGGACCGGGGCGAGGCGGTGGTGGTGCTGGGCCAGTCCGGCTCCGGCAAGACCACGCTGGCCCGCTGCCTGGTCGGCCTGGAGCGGCCGGACGCCGGGACGGTGGAGTTCCCGCTCGCCGACCCCGACGACCCCGGCAGCCCCGGCACCCCCCGGCGGCGGACGGCCGACCCCGGCCGGGTGCAGATCGTCTTCCAGGACCCGTACGCGGCGCTGAACCCCGGGCACAGCGTCGGCACCGCCCTGCGCGAGGCGCTGCGCGCCGCCGGACGCCCCGGCGACGACCCCGCCGACCTGCTCGCGCTCGTCGGCCTGCCGCGCGACCACCTGGACCGCCGCCCGCGCGAGCTCTCCGGCGGCGAGCGGCAGCGGGTGGCGATCGCCCGGGCGCTGGCCCCGCGCCCGCGGGTGCTGGTCTGCGACGAGGCGGTGTCCGCGCTGGACGTGTCGGTGCAGGCCGGGGTGCTGAACCTGCTGGCCCGGCTGCGCCGCGAACTCGACCTCGGCGTCCTGTTCATCACCCACGACCTGGGCATCGCCCGCCAGGTCGCGGACCGCGTCTACGTCATGCACCGGGGCCGGGTGGTCGAGCACGGCCCGGCCGGCACGGTGCTGGGCGCGCCCGCCCACCCGTACACCCGGCAGCTGCTCGCCACCCGCTGATCCTCCTCCCACTCCCCTAGCTACGGAGCCTGTTGACCGTGCCTGCCGCCGACCCGCTGATCGACGCGCTGCCCGTCCCCGCCGACGTGACCTCGGTCGCCGCCGGACTCGACGCCCTGCCCCCGGCCCTGCTGCGGCGGTGGAACCGGCACGGCGGGGTGCAGGTGGCGACCCTGTACACGGCCCGGCGGGACGGTGAACTGGTCGGCGCCGCCTTCGAGGTGCACCGCCCGCTGACCGCCTACCGCAAGATCGCGGACGTCTGGACGGCGGCCGCCGAGCCCGCCGAGCGGGCCGCGCTGACGGCGCGGCTGGTGGACGCGGTGGTCGCGCGGGCCTGGGCCGAGGGCGCCGTCTCGGTCAAGCGCGAGTTCGCCCCGGACGCCGACGACACCGACTGGGAGCACTCGCTCGCGGCCGGCTGGCGGGCGCTGCCCGAGCCGCCGCGCTGGTCGGGGCCGGTGGCGGGCCCGTTCCACGCGGCGCCGCCGCGCGGCCAGGTGCTGCTGCGCGAGCCGTCCCCGGCCGAGCCCGGCGCGGTCCCGTACCTGCGGCAGACCACCGACTTCACCTGCGGCCCGGCCGCGCTCCAGATCGGCCTGGCCGCGCTGGGCCTGCGCGGGCGGCCGACCCGGGAGGCCGAGCTGCGGCTGTGGCGGCGGGCCACCACGGTCGGCGGCTGCGAGCCGGTCGGCCTGGCGCTGGCCGCGGCGGACGAGGGCGCCCGGGCCCGGGTGCTGCTCTCCACCGAGGAGCCGGTGCTGCTGGAGCTGTGCGTCAACGACGAGGAGCGCGACCTGCGGGCCTTCCTCCAGGACGGGTTCCGCCGCGAGGCCGCCGCACGCGGCCTGGACGTCCGCACCGAGGCGTTCTCGCTCGACACCCTGCGCACCGCGCTGGCCGGCGGCGCGGTCGCCCTGGTGCTGATCGAGCAGTTCGGCATGCACGACGAGAGCTGCCCGCACTGGATCACCGTCCACGGCACCGCGGGCCCCGACGTGTTCCTCGCCCACGACCCGTGGACGGACGCCAACTTCGGCGAGAGCTGGCTCGACGCCGTCGACCTCCCGCTCCCCGCCGCCACCCTGGACCGCCTCGCCTGGTACGGGACCCCGAGCTACCGCGGCCTGGTCCTGCTGGAGCCCTGACGGCCGGTCAGGCGACCTGGGCGCCGGGCCGCCCAGGTCGCCCGAGCGGTCAGTCGGAGGGCATCGCGAGCAGCGTGATCAGCTCGACCGGGCCGTCCTCGGCCGCCCGGTAGCTGTGCTCGCCCTCGCCGGAGAAGCGGACCGCCTGGCCCGCGCGCAGCGCCACCGAGCGCTGTTCCAGGGTCAGCACGACCGCGCCGGACAGCACGTAGGCGAACTCCTCGGAGCCGCGGCCGTGCGGGGCGCTGTCGTGGGTGCCGCCGGGGGGCAGCGCGGTCTCGTAGAGGGCGATCCGGCGGGCCTCGGTGCCGGCGAACAGCGTGCGCGAGGCTTCTTCGGCCGAGCGGGCGGAGAGCACCTGCGGTTCGAACAGCGGGGTGCGGATCAGGTCGGCGACCTCCAGGCCGAGCGCGGCGGCGACGGCGCCGAGCACCTCGATCGTCGGGTTGGCCGCGCTGTGCTCCAGTTGCGACAGCAGGCCCTTGCTCACGCCGGCCCGCTCCGCCAGGTCGCGCAGGCTCAGGCCGCGGACCAGCCGGGCGTGCTTCAGGTTCCCCGCGATTGCCGTTCGCAGCCGCGCCGTCGCTTCACTCATCGCAGGCACCCTAGCAAGCCCCGGCGGCCGGGCCGCGCGGACCGGCCCCCGAGCCTGTCAGCAGGTCCGGGGGCCGGTCGGGGGGCGTTCGGAGCCGGTCGGGGCGGTGGCGGTCAGCCGCGCGGGCCGACCGCGAAGCCGTACTGGGCGGGCCAGTTGCGGGGCACGCCGAGTTCGCGGGCGGCGTGCAGCGGCCAGTACGGGTCGCGCAGCAGCTCGCGGCCGAGCATGACGGCGTCGGCGCGGCCGTCGGCGACGATCCGCTCGGCCTGGTCGGCGTCGGTGATCAGACCGACCGCGTTGACCGCGATGCCGGACTCGCGGCGGATGGTCTCGGCGAACGGCACCTGGTAGCCGGGCTCGATGGTGATCTCGGCGTGCGGGACGTTGCCGCCGGTGGAGACGTCGACCAGGTCGACGCCGATCAGCTGCAGCTCCTTGGCCAGCAGGACGGACTCCTCGACCGTCCAACTGGGCTCCGCCGGGCGCCAGTCGGTGGCGGAGACCCGGAAGAACACCGGGAGTTCGGCCGGCCAGACGGCCCGCACCGCGGTGGCGACCTCGCGGGCCAGGCGGCTGCGGCCGGCGAAGTCGCCGCCGTAGCCGTCGGTGCGGTGGTTGGAGATCGGCGACAGGAACTGGTGCAGCAGGTAGCCGTGCGCGCCGTGCACCTCGACGACCTGGAACCCGGCGGCCAGCGCGCGGCGGGCGGCGGCGGCGAAGTCCTCGACCAGTTCGGCGATCTGCGCCTCGGTCAGCTCGGCGGGCACCTGCCGGTCCTCGTCGAACGGGATCGGGGACGGGCCGACGACCTGCCAGCCGCCCTGGTCGATCGGCAGCGGACCGCTGCCCGTGGCGGGGCTCTGGCTGGACGCCTTGCGGCCGGCGTGGGCGAGCTGGATCGCGGGCACCGCGCCGTGCTGGGCGATCAGCGCGGCGACCCGGGCGAGCTGCTCCTGCTGGCGGTCGTTCCACAGGCCGAGGTCCCACGGGGAGATCCGGCCGTCGGGGCGGACGCCGGTCGCCTCGACCATGACCAGTCCGGCGCCGCCGGCGGCCCGGGAACCGAGGTGGGCGAGGTGGAAGTCGGTGACGGCGCCGGTCTCGGGTCCTTCGGGGGCGGCCGAGTACATGCACATCGGGCTGAGCCAGATCCGGTTGGGGATGGTCAGCGAACGGAGGGTGATGGGCTCGAAGAGGGCGCTCACTGCTGCCCGTCCTTCCTGTGGTTCCGGACTCGGCTTCACTGCGTCTTGCGGCCTTGCCGCGCTTCGTACGATACACACCGTACTACGAGAACTGTCAAACTACGAGAGATGTCGTACCATGGGCCCATGGCCCACGACGTGCCCCGCGACACGCCCCTCGACCACGACCCGAACTGCCCGGGACTGCTCCCCGAGCCCCCGGCGTCGGAGCTGCACCTGGTCGCCGTGCTGCACGCGCTCGCGGACCCGATGCGGCTGCGGATCGTCGCCGACCTCGCGGGCAGCGGCGGCAGCGAGCTGAACTGCCTGGCGTTCGACCTGCCGGTCACCAAGTCGACGATGACGCACCACTTCCGGGTGCTGCGCGAGGCCGGGCTGATCCGCCAGCACCGGCGCGGCACCTCCAAGATGAACGCGCTGCGCGCGGACGACCTGGCCGCCCGCTTCCCCGGCCTGCTGGAGTCGGTGCTGGCCGCCGTCCCGTCCTGCGCGGCGCTCTCCCCCGCTGCCACCACCACCGCCGCCGAGCGCTGAGCACCGAGAGCCGAGCACCGAACGCCGAGCGGGCGCCCGAAAGGGCCGCCGCCGGCTGCCCCGAAGGGCCGTTACCGGGTGCCCCGATCGTCACCCAGTGCCACCTGACGATCCGTCAGGTCTCGGCGGAATCCCGCCAGAACGCCCGGCGAGCGCCCGCCACCCGCGCCCCGGAACCGCCGTGCCACTCTGCACGTCACCCGTCCCGGAGGCCACTCGCCCACCGTGGCGTCACCCTCGCCTGACACGGTCATGGCTGGTCACACCGCCTTCACCTGAGTTGCCCCGGTGTTCATCCTGCGTGGTCATTTGGTCTATACCAATCAGGTAATCTGCTCGGCGACAGGTGTCAATGTCTGGCCGTGGGGGGCCCAATGACTGCCAATCACCTTCCGTCACCACCATCCGATCAGGAGCTCTATTGGTATTTCGGACCTCAGCGCCGCTGGGTCCCGCTGCTCTCCGCCCTCGCCTTCACGCTCAGCGCGGGCACCATGCTCAGCTTCTCGCTGCGCACCCCGGCCCTGTGGCCGTTCCTCGCCGTCCTGGGCGTCAACGCCGTCGCACTCGCGCTGACCTGCCTGAACGGACTGCGCCGCCGCCGCTACACCCGGCCCGGCCACGAACTGCTGGTCGCCGCCTGGCAGCCGGCCGCACCGCCGTCCGTCGACCTGTACCTGCCGACCTGCGGCGAACCGCTCGACATCCTGGAGAACGCCTACCGCGCGGTCGCCCGGAGCGAGTACCCCGGACAGCTGGACGTCTGGGTGCTCGACGACGCCGACCGGCCCGAAGTCGCCTCGCTGGCAAAGGAGTTCGGCTATCACTACGTGGTCCGACCGAACCGCGGCGAGTTCAAGAAGGCCGGCAACCTCAACCACGCGCTGACCCTCGGCAGCGGCGAGTTCATCGCCATCCTGGACGCCGACTTCGCACCGCGCGCCGACATGCTGCGGCACCTGCTGCCGTACTTCGGCGACCCGAAGGTCGGCATCGTGCAGAGCCCGCAGTGCTTCGACACCGACGCCTCGATGGGCTGGGTGCAGCGCGCCGCCGGCTCCGCCCAGGAGTGGTTCTTCCGCTGGGTGCAGCCCAGCCGGGACGCCTCCGACGCGGCCATCTGCTGCGGCTCCAACGCCGTCTACCGGCGCGCCGCGATCGACGCCGCCGGCGGCTTCGCCCGGCTCGACCACAGCGAGGACATGTACACCGGCCTCGCCCTGCACCAGCAGGGCTACACCACCCGGTACGTGCCGGTGCTGGTCGCCAAGGGCACCTCGCCGGACTCCACCACCAGCTTCGTCAACCAGCAGTACCGCTGGACGATGGGCAACCTGCACCTGATCGGCGACCGGGCCGCCCGCAAGGCGATGACCTGGCGGATGCGCCGCTGCTTCGACGAGGGCATCGTCGGCTACCTGGCCGCCGCCGTCAACGTGCTCACCGCGCCGCTGCCGCCGCTGGTCATGCTGTTCGCCTTCCCCGGCGAGGTCCGCGCCTGGTACGTGCTGCCGATGCTCTCGCTGCTCTGGCTGTGGCACGTGCTGCTGCCCCGGGTCAGCCGCACCCGCTGGCGCTCCGAAGTGCTGCGCGCCAACGTGCTGATGAGCTTCGCCGCCGCCACCGCCTACTGGCACACCGCCCGCGGCCGCAGCGCCGCCTGGGTGCCCACCGGCGTCGCCAAGCCCGGCCGCTCCGGCGGCATGGCCCGCAAGGTGCTGGTCGCCTCACTGGTCTGGACGGCCGGCACGCTGGCCGCCACCGGCCTCGGCGTGGCCGTCGCGACCTACCTGCACGGCTGGAACACCACCTGGGGCCTGGCCCTGTACCTGGCCGTGCAGCTGCACCTCGGGGTGCCGCTGATCCGCGACCTGTACGCCGAACTCCGGCCCAGCGCCACCGAGTCCACCGAATCCGGGGCCCGCCCGGCGATGCGGCCGCGGCGCTGGCCCGAGGCCCTCGCCGTCACGAGCACGCTCGCCCTGATCGCCCTGCTCGCCTCCGGCTGGGCGGCCCCGATGCTGCCCTGGCTGGGCTGAAAGGTCCACGCTCCCGTGTCCACCAGTACCGCCCCGAGTACCGCCCCGCTCACCGTCGTGCTGAGCCAAGCACCGGTCGAGCGGCCGAAGTTCCGCCCCGACATCGAGGGCCTGCGGGCCGTCGCCGTCCTCGCCGTACTGGCCTTCCACGCCGCCGTTCCCGGCCTGGCCGGCGGCTTCGTCGGGGTCGACGTCTTCTTCGTCGTCTCCGGCTACCTGATCACCGGCCTGCTGCGCACCGAGACCGCGCGGCACGGACGCGTCCGGCTGACCGAGTTCTACTCCCGCCGGGCCCGCCGGCTGCTGCCCTCGGCCGCCGTCGTGCTGGCCGTCACCGCCGTGTTCGGCGCCCTGCTCACCGCGCCGCTGCGCCGGGCCGACCTGGAGCGCGACGTGCTCGCCTCCGCGCTGTCCGTCGCCAACTGGCGCTTCATCGCCGAACAGACCGACTACCTGGCGGCCGGCCGCGACCCGAGCGCCCTGCTGCACTTCTGGTCGCTCGCCGTCGAGGAGCAGTTCTACCTGCTCTGGGCCCCGCTGCTGGCCCTCGCCGCCCGCTGGGCCTGGCGCCGCCGCGCCCTGCTCGGGCTGACCGTGCTGCTCGGCGCCGGCTCGTTCTGGCTCTCGCTGCACTGGAGCGCCGGCGCCTACCTCTCCACCCCGACCCGGGCCTGGCAGTTCGCCGCCGGCGCCGTCGTCGCCCTGCTGCCGATCCGCCGGATACCCCGGCTGGTACGGGAGTTGCTGGGCCTCGGCGGCCTGGCCGGGGTGCTCGCCGCGACCCTGCTGTTCGACGCCGGCACCCGCTACCCGGGCTACGCCGCGCTGCTGCCGACCGCCGCCACCGCCGCGATCATCCTGGCCGGCTCCGGCGGCACCCACCTGGTCGGCCGGGCGCTGTCGCTCGGCGCGCCGCGCGCGATCGGCCGGCTCTCCTACAACCTGTACCTGTGGCACTGGCCGGTGCTGGTCCTCGCCGAGGCGCGCTGGGGCACCCTGCACTGGGGCGTCAAGGCCGCGCTGACCGCCGCCGCCGCCGTGCCCGCGTACGCCGCGCTGCGCTGGCTGGAGCAGCCGCTGCGGCGCAGCCGGGTGCTCGGCGAGATCCCGCGCCGCGGGCTGTCGCTGGGCCTGACCGCGGTGGTCTTCCCGGTGCTGCTGGCGCTGGTGGTCGGCTCCGGCACGATCCGCAACCTGGGCCCGGCCACCCCGCCGGACCCGTCCGGCCTGCCGCCGGGCGCCCGCGAGGGCAGCAGCCTGCTGGCCGCCGCGCCGCCGCCGCACGCGCCGACCGTGCCCAACCCCGTCCAGGCCCGGCAGGACTTCCCGCCGGACGGCGCCTGCGAGGTGAACCCGGCCGACACCACCAGCCCGCCGTGCCGGTTCGGCGCGGGCGACGACCGGATCGTGCTGCTCGGCGACTCGCACGCCGGCCAGTGGTTCTCCGCGCTGCTCGGCATCGCCGCCCAGCACCACCTCTCCGTGGAGGAGTTGGTGAAGCAGGGCTGCCCGCTGCCGGAGATCGAGGTGGTCAACCCGCAGTTGGGCCGCACCTACCACGAGTGCGACACCTGGCGGGCGAACGCGCTGGCCCGGCTCAAGGACGGCCCGAAGCCGAAGCTGATCGTCGTCTCCACGCTGAACCGCTACACCGGCGACCGGGCCGCGCTGCTGCGCGGCTGGGAGCAGACCCTCACCCCGCTGCGGGAGCTGGGCGTCCCGATCGTCTACCTGCAGGACACCCCGATCCCCGGCCGGGACGTCCCGGCCTGCGTCTCCGGGCACCCGAACACCACCTCCGCCTGCGACTTCCCGCGCACCGAGGGCCTGTACGCCGACCCGCTGGCCGAGGAGATCGCCGCCGGGAAGTTCCCCGGCGTCAAGACCGTCGAGGTCAACTCGGTGCTCTGCCCGCCCAGCGGGCGCGGCTGCCCGGCCGTCCTGGAGCACGTGCTGCTGTACCGCGACGACTCGCACCTGACCAACGCGGCCGCCGTGGTGCTCACCCCGCGGCTCGACAAGCTCCTCACCGACCAGGGCGTGTTCGGCACCGGCTGGACCACCCTGCTGCGGGACGAGTTCGACGGCCCGGCCGGGAGCCGGCCCGACGCCGCCACCTGGCAGTACGACCTGGGCACCTGCTACCCCGGCTGCCCGGCCGCCCGGTGGGGCACCGGCGAGGTCGAGACGATGACCGACTCGACCGCCAACGTCCGCCTGGACGGCAAGGGCGCGCTGGAGATCACGCCGACCCGGGACGCGGCGGGCCGCTGGTCCTCCGGCCGGATCGAGTCCCGGCGGGCCGACCTGGCCGCCCCGGCCGGCGGAGTCCTGCGGGTGGAGGCCGAGTTGGCGCTGCCCGCCGTCAGCGGCAAGGCCGCGGCCGGGTACTGGCCCGCGTTCTGGGCGCTCGGCGGCAAGCTGCGCGACGGCTACACCGGCTGGCCCGGCGTCGGCGAGCTGGACGTGGTCGAATCCGTCGGCGGGCGCGGCGTGTTCGGCACCCTGCACTGCGGCACCACGCCCGGCGGCCCCTGCCAGGAGCCGAACGGCCTGGGCTCCGGCGAGCGGCCCTGCGCGGACTGCTGGGGCGCCTTCCACACCTACACCGTCGAGGTCGACCGCTCCACCAGCCCCGAGCAGGTCCGCTGGCTGCGCGACGGCCAGGAGTACTTCAAGGTCACCGCCGACCGGGTCGACCCGGCCGCCTGGGACCAGGCCGTCCACCACGGGATCTTCCTGATCCTGAACGTCGCGATCGGCGGCAACCTGCCGGAGGCGTTCGGCAGTTCGCCCGGCGCGGCGACCGAGCCGGGGCACCCGATGCGGGTCTCCTCGGTGACCGTCTCGACCCGGCAGTAGCACCACCGCACCACCGCACGAGCGCATGACGGGGCCGCGGCCCCGGACGGGACGACCGTCCGGGGCCGCGGCCTCCGCGCGTCCGCTACTCGGGCTTGCGGAACACCCGGGTCGCGGTGATCTCGCCGTGGACGGCCGGCCCGTCGGGGGCCTGCGGGGCGGGCAGGCCGGGGCGCAGGTGCTCCTCGACCGAGATGTACTTCAGGCCGGCCCGCAGGTCGGCGTCGTTGCGCAGCCGGATCACCAGCGGGAACTCGGCGAGCGCGGTGGTGTCGAACAGGCCGGTGGTGTAGATGAGTTGGACGCCGAGCGCGTCGGCGACGGCGCGCTGGAGCTCCAGCAGGTAGGTCGCGTTGGCGCGGCCGATCGGGTTGTCCAGGAACAGCGTGCCGGCGTGCCGGAGCTGGGACTGGCCGCGGTCGTTGGCGCGCAGCGCGGCCATCGTGCAGTAGAGCGCGATCGCGGCGGTGAGCAGCTGGCCGCCGGAGAAGACGTCCGACATCTGGCCGACCGAGACGCGTTCGGCGCGCAGCACGGCGTCCGGCTTGAGGATCTCGACCGAGACGCCCTTGGGGCCGATCGCGGCGGCGACGCCGCGCAGCAGCAGGGACATGCCGTCGCGGCGCAGGTCCGAGTTCTTCTTGACGGCGGCGCGGGTGGCCTCGTCGATGACCTCGCCGAGGCGTTCGACCAGGACGGCGTGGTCGGGGTCGTCGAAGCGGATCCGGAGGAACTCCTGGCCCGACCACTCGCCGAGGCCCTCGGGCAGCCGGGAGAGCCGCTGGGCGGCGCGCAGGGTGCCGAGCGAGGTCTCGACCAGGCCGCGCAGCCGGTCGACGATGGAGGAGCGGTTGCGTTCCAGCTGGGCGAGTTCGTCGGTGAGGACGCGCAGCCGGGGCGCGAACGCGGCGGCCCAGGCGGCGGCGTGGTCGGGCAGCGCGACGGCGGGCAGCTCGCGGATCTGCTGCCGGGCGGGGGTGCGGACGGCCTCGTAGCGGGCGGCGTTGGCGTGCCGGACGAGGGCGTCGGCGGCGTCCCGGACGGCGAGTTCGGCGCCGGTGAGCTCGGTGGCGGCGGCCCGCATGGCGCGCCGGGTGTCGGTGACGGCGGAGCGGGCGGCGGCGAGCGAGCCGAGGTAGGCGTCGGCTTCGGCGTCGCTCTCCTCGCCGTTGTCGCGCAGGGCGTCGCGGAGCTGTCCGGCGAGTTCCTCGAAGTCGCCGGCGGCGGCCTGCGCCTGGTCCAGCGTCCGCTGGAGGTCGCCGTGTTCGGTGCGGGCGGCCTCGACGCGTTCGCGGCGTTCGGCGAGCAGCGCGGTGGCGGTGCGGAGCAGGGCCTGGGCGTGCTCGGGGTCGGCGGGGAGCAGGTCCTCGGGGAGTTCGGTGTGCGCCTCGCCGCCCGCGGGGGCGGAGCGTTCGGCGTCGCCGCGCAGCCGGCCGACCTCCTCGGAGGCGGCGTCGGAGCGGGCCTCGATCAGGGCGACGAGTTCCTCGGCGCGGGCGGCGGCGGCCTGCCGGGCGGGGCCGTCGGCGCCGTCGGGGCTGGCGAGGAGTTCCTCGGCGCGGGCCTTGACCTTGTTGCTGAGGCGCTGGAGTTCGGCGGCGGCGGCGGTCTCGTCGCTCTCGGCGCGGGCCTGTTCGGCGCGCAGGTCGGCGCCGACGCCGACCTTCTCGTAGAGCTGGGCGGCGGCCCGGTACGCCTCGCGGAGGGCGGGCAGCGAGGCGGGGGCGGGGTGCTGCGGTTCGGCGCTGGTGTCGACAGCGGCGAGTTCGGCGCGTTCGCCGCGCAGGGTGCGGGCGGTGCGGCGGGCGTCGTCGGCGGCGCGCTGGGCGGCGCGGCGGTCCTCGTCGCAGGTGCGGGCGCGTTCGGCGCACTGGGCCTGGCGGCGTTCGCACTCGGCGGTGTCGTCGGCGAGTTCGCGCAGCCGGCGGGTCCAGTTGGCGCGTTCGCGGAGGCGGAAGGCGAGGCCGGCCAGCGCGTCGGCGCGGCGGCGGGCGCGCTGGGCGGCCTCCCGGCACTCCTCGTGGCGGGCGGCGGCGGCCTGCTGCTCGGCGTCGGCCTCGGCGTGGTCGGCGCGCAGGGTGGCGAGTTCGGCGGCGGTGGTCTCGGCCTGTCCGGCGGCCGCGGCGGCGGCCTCGGCGAGTTCGGCGAGGGTGCCGGGCGGGCAGCTGGCGTGCCAGGAGGCGAGCCGGGCGGCGAGGGCGCGGTCGCCGCCGAGCCGGGCGGCGAGTTCGCGGATGTGCTCCTCGCGGGCGGTGGCGCGGGTGCGCAGCGCGCGGCGTTCGTCGTCGGCGGCGGTCTCGTTGTGCATGGCCGGGTTCGGCGGCACCAGGAAGAAGGCGGGTTCTTCCCGGATCGGGGCGATCAGCGCGGCGGCGGTGCCGACGGCGACGGTGGAGCGGGGCAGCAGGGCGGCGGCGGCGAGCGCTTCGCGGGCCCGGTCGAGCGAGGCGGGGTCGGTGACGACGACGCCGTCGACGAGTTCGGGGCGGGCGGCGAGGATCGCGTCGTGGTCGGCGGGGTCGACGGACTGGGCGAGGTAGCGCCAGCCGGGCAGCGCCGGGATGCCCTGTTCGCCGAGGTGTTCGACGGTGGCGAGGACGTCGGGGCCGGGCGGCAGCAGGCCGCCGTCGCCGAGGGCGGCGAGGATCCGGGAGTCGTCGGCGGCGGCGGTGCGCAGGTCGAACAGGGTGCGTTCGGCGGTGGCGACGGCCTGGTCGAGCAGTTCGCGGAGGTCTTCGGCGGCGGCGTCGAGGACTCGCGGGGTGAGGAAGCCCTCGGACTCGTCGGCGCCGTCCTGGTAGGGGGTGAGAGCGAGCAGTTCGGCGAGCCGGGGTTCGGCGGCGAGCTGTTCGGCGGTGCGCTGTTCGGCGGCGAGGGCGCGGGCGGCGGCGGTGCGGGCGTCGGCGGCGCGGGCGGCGGCGAGTTCGGCGCGGGCCTCGGCGGCGGCGCTCTCGCGGGCCCGGACGGCGCTCTGCTCGGCGGCGGTGCGGGCCCGGTCGAGGGCCTCGGTGGCGGCGGTCTCGGCGTCGGCGGCGTGCAGGGCGGCGCGGGCCGGGTCGGGTTCGGCGCCGGAGTCGTCGATCCAGCCGGCGTCGACGGCGGCGGCGGTCTCCTGCTCGACCTCGGTGAGGCGCTGGCGGAGGTGTTCGGCCTCGGAGCGGGCCTTCTGGGCGGCGGTGGCGGCGGCGGTGGCCTCGGCCTGGGCGGTGGCGCCGTCCTGCTGGAGTTCGTCGGCCCGCAGCTCCTCCTGGTCGGCGCGGGTCTCGGCGCTCGCGGCGGCGGTCTCCAGGGCGCGGGCGAGGGCGCCGGCGGCGCGGTCGCGGGCGGCGAGGGCGGGGGCGGCGTCGAGTTCGGCCTCCCGGATGGCGGCGGCGACCCGGCCGGCCCGGTCGGCGGCGGCGCGGTGCCGCAGGACGGCCTCGGCGGCCTGCCAGGCGGCGGACTGGGCCCGGGCGTCGGTGAGTTCGCGGCGCAGCCGGGCGGCGTCGGCGGTGGCGGCCTCCAGGCCGAGGGTGGCGTGCCGGTAGGTCAGTTCGGAGACGATCAGCGAGTGCCGGGTGCGGTCGGTCTCGGCGGCGGTGACGGCGCTCGCGGCGGCGGCGACCTCGACGGCGAGGTCGTGGGCGCGGTCGCGTTCGACGCCGGAGCGGGCGGTGAGCGACAGGGCGAGCCGGCGGGTGCGGCGGTCGGCGGCGCGGTGGCCCTCGCGGACGGTCTCGCGGGCGGCGGTGGCGTCGACGATGCGCTGCAGCAGGTCGACCGAGCCGGCCGTGAAGTCGCGTTCGGCGGCGAGTTCGGCGCGGCGGCCGAGTTTGGCGGCGAAGCCGTGGACGAGGTCGGCGAGGCCGTCGGTGTCCCGGGTGTCGGTGACGGCGCGCAGCAGCAGGTCGGTGAAGTCGGCGTCGTTGCGGACGGCGAACAGGCCGGCCGCCTCGCCCTCGTCGGCGTTCATCTCGCGCTGGTAGCGGAAGAGTTCGGGGTCGAGGCCGAGGGCGCCGAGGTGCTCGATCCAGCGGTCGTGGATCTCCTCGAAGGTGACGTCGAGGTAGGGGTGGGCCTTGCCGGCCTCGGTGAGGGCGTCGCGGAAGCCCTTCATGGTGCGGCGGCGGCCGCGGGCCTGCTGGTCGCCGGTGAGGGCGGGGCGTTCGGCGACCGGCAGGGCGTCCAGGGTGAGGCCGGGGCCGGGGCGGAAGGAGTACCAGAGTTCGGCGAACTTCCGCGGGTCGGAGGAGACCTGGCGGCCGCGCCACTCGCTGACCTTGCCGACCACGATGAGTTCGCCGGTGACGGTGTGCTGCCACTCCAGGGCGACGTGGCCGCAGTCGTCGGCGAGCAGGAACTTGCGCAGCACGCCGGAGGAGGCGCCGCCCAGGGTGTTGCGGTGGCCGGGCAGCATCACCGAGAAGATCAGCTTGAGCAGCACGGACTTGCCGCCGCCGTTCTCCAGGAACAGCACGCCGGCCGGCGCGGGGCGGCGCTGCGGGCCCTCGGGCTCCTCGCCGAACAGGCCGATCTGCTGCGGCTGCGGCTCGGGCACCGGCTCGCCGACTCCGCGCAGGTCGAGCACCGTGTCGGCGTAGCGGGCGCCGGCCGGTCCGATCGAGTACAGGCGGACCCGGTTCAGCTCGTACATGTGCGGTGGTTCTCCTGGAGCGGTTGCGGCGGTGCCGTGGGTGGGTCAGAGGGCGTGGAACGGGAGGCCGGCGTCGGCCACCAGGTCGTCGCTCTCGTCGGGCGGGGCCAGGGTGGGGGTGCCGTCGCTGACCGGGACGACGCCCAGGTCGAGGAGTTCGGCCATCGCGGCGCCGCCGGCCAGGTCGCGGACCTGGAGCTGGTAGCGGGCGGTGGTGCGGTAGGTGCCGCCGGAGTCGTCGGAGGTCTTCTGCAGGAAGCCGGAGTCGACCAGGAAGGACACCGCCTTGGAGACGATGCCGGTGGTGGAGCCGGCCAGCCGGCGGGCGTCCTTGGTGGCGCCGGTCGCGGAGCGGCGGGCCCAGACCCGCCAGGCGGCCTCCAGGCCGGGGGCGTCGCTGGCCGGGTCGGTGTTGGTGCCCTCGGCCTCGGCGCGCTCCTCCAGCCGGCGGCACGCCTGCCGGACGAAGGCGTCCACGCCGTTGACGGTGACCCGGCCGAGGTAGCCGTCGTCGGCGAGGTCCTCGGGGCGGGGGAAGGCGAGCGCGGCGACCGCGAGGTGCGCCAGGCCGTGCAGGAAGCGGTCGGTGGACTCGGAGGCGGCGCGCCGCGAGTAGTCGCCCATCCGGACGGCGAACACCGAGTCCTCGGCGGCGGCGACGGCCATCCCGGCCCGGGCGGAGACCTCCAGCACGACCAGGCCCATGCCGGTGGCGACGGCGTCGGCGAGCCGCCCGAACGACGGGTCGTCCCGGTAGCGGCGGACCAGCTCGGCGTACTCGGCGTCGCGCGCGGGCAGCAGCTTGGCCTGGAGGCCGAAGGAGACCAGCCGGGCGGCCTCGGCGACGTCGGCCGGGCTGATCGGCGCGGGCGCGGCGGCGGCCGGTTCGCTCTCGGGCGGTGTCCACGCCTCGCTGGTGGTGGTCATCCGAGGGCTCCTTCGATCCGGGCGGTGCGAGTGGTGCGGGTCCGGCAGGCGGTACGGGTGCGGGCGGTGCGGCGGGTGCGGGCGGTGCGGCGGGTGCGGGCGGTGCGCGTACGGGTCACCCGGCCGCCCCGGTGCCCTTGGCGTCCTTGCGGTCGGCGGCCATGCCCGCGGCGTCCAGCAGGGCGCTGCCGACGATCAGGTCGGCGCCGCCGAAGCCGGGGTCGTCCAGCCGGGTGCCGTCGTCGACGGCGAACAGCAGCCGTTCCTCGCCCTGCCGGTACGCGGTGCCGACCGGCGGGCTGGCGGCGTGCACGGCCAGCAGGGTGACCAGGTAGGCGAGTTCCTCGCCGTCGCCGTCGCCGCCGGGTTCGGCGCCGCGGGCGCGGGCGTCGGCGAGCAGGCCGGAGAGCCGGCGGGGGGCGTCGGCGGGCAGGTCGAGCAGGTCGAGGGCGGCTTCCAGTTGGGCCTCGGAGAAGCGGCTGTCGTCGGGGGTGGCGACCAGGTCGGGTTCGGGGAGCTCGGCGCCGAGGTGCTCGCGTTCGACGGGCGGGGTGAGCAGCAGGTCGACCAGGTCGGCGACCCGGACCGAGACGGGGGTGCGCAGGCCGGTGGCGCGGGCGAAGAACGCGTCGGTGGGCCGGGTGGCGTCGCCGAGCGGGAGGGTGAGCACGGGGGCGAGCAGTTGGCCGTACAGGTCGACGCCGCTGCGGGCGGTGGGCGCGGCGAAGGCCTGCCGGTCCTGTTCGGCGCGGAACAGCGGGCCGGCCTCCAGCAGCCGGGTCTGCAGCTGGGTGTGCCGGCGGATGCAGTCCTTGACGATGTCGACGAGTTCGGCGGCGCGGCGCTTGTGCTCGCCGTCGACGCTCTCGTCGCGGGCCTTGCGGATGTTGGTGAGGATCGCGTTCTCGTGCCGGTACCGGTCGGCGATGTGGTCGAGCGCCTCGTCGATCAGGTCGGGGACGGTCTCCATCCAGTCGACCGCGCGGACGTTGCGCCGGGTGGCCTCCAGGGCGCGGCGCAGCGTCTCGGCGTACTGGACGGTGCGGTAGCGGGCCTGTTCGGCGGCGAGCTGGGCGTCGGCGAGGCGGCCGCGCCGGATCAGCACCTCCAGCTTGACCTCGGCGGCGATCTGGGCGCTGGTGACGTCGGTGTCGAGGGCGCCGACCAGCACGTTGACGGCCTCGTCGGTGGTCCGCAGGTAGACCCCGCCGTCCTGGCCGGGGACCTCCTCGATCAGCTTGAAGTCGTAGTCGCGCCGGGTGTAGCCGCCGTCGGCGCCGAAGGTGCCGTAGACGGCGCGGAAGCCGCGGTCGACGCTGCCGACGTTGATCAGCGACTCCAGCACCCAGCGGGCGACCCGCTCGTGCTCGGCGGCGGCCCGGCCGGGGTTCTGCGCGGCGATCCGGGGCAGCAGGCGGCTCAGCACTATGTCCCGGTCGGCGCCGGTGTCGAAGTCCATGTTGAGCGTGACCAGGTCGATGGCGGCGAGGCCGACCTCGGCCATCGTGTACGAGGCGTACTCGCCGGCCAGGTTGACCTTGCGGCTGTCCAGGTCGTGCAGCGGGGCCGTGCAGGCCAGCGCCTTGAGCCGGCGGGCGAGTCCCTCGTCGGCGGCCGGGCCGGGAGCGGGCCGGGTGGGCTGGTCTGCGATGGCGGTCACGGGGGACAAGATTAGGGCTTTCCCCTGACAGGTCCGAAAAACCCCTTTTGGGGGGCCTGTCCCGGCGTGTTGAACGCGTTCAAATTCAGGTCTAGAGTCCTTGCTGCGACACCGCGTGCCGTCTCCGGCACCCGCGCCATGAGGGGGGCTCCCCATGTCCGACACCGCCACCGTCCCGGCCGGTTCCACCACGGCCGGACCGGATTCCGCACCCGCCGCCGACACCGCGCTCGTCCGCCGCCGCATCCGGCGCTGGCTGGCCCTGTTCGTCGTCTGCCTGGCCCTCAGCGGCCTGACCGCCTTCCCCCTGCAGACCGAGACCTCGCTGCTGGCCCGGCTGGTCGACGCCACCGGCCTGGACGGCCTCTCCCCCGCCCTCGACGCCTGGGTGCACCACGTCCGCGAGGGCGTCGCCACCGGCTACGGCGACTACCCCTTCCTCGCCTACGGCACCGACTGGCTCGCCTTCGCCCACCTGGTGATCGCCGCCGCCTTCTGGGGCCCGCTGCGCGACCCGGTCCGCAACGTCTGGGTGGTCCGCTGGGCCATGCTGGCCTGCGGCGGCGTCATCCCGCTCGCCCTGATCTGCGGCCCGCTGCGCGGCATACCGCTGTTCTGGCAATTCGTCGACATGTCGTTCGGCGTCGTCGGCGTCGTCCCGCTGCTGATCGTCCACCGCATGATCCGCACCCTGGAGTGGCAGCAGGCCGTCGCCACCCACCACGACTTCGCCCGCGTCGTCCCCTGCCCCTGAACCGCCCGCCCCTGAGCCTCCGGCCCTAAGCCCTCCGGCCGGCCCGGTCGTCGGCGTGCTCCGGCCGCGCGGTGATCCGCAGGTCGCCGTCCCAGGACTCGCAGCGGACGGTGCCGGTGGGGAAGTCGAGTTCGAGGGCGGTGCGGCCGGTGCCCGGGGCGTGTTCCTGGCGGACGGCGAGGACGGGGTGGCCGAGGTGCGGGGCGAAGGGGGTCCCGTGCGGGGCGTCGCGGACGTCGAGGCGGCCCAGGTCGCCGAGGTCGACGTCGGCGTGCGGGCGGTCGTCGGCGACGATCAGGCACCAGTCGGCGCCGGTGCCGACGAAGGTGCAGCCGCCGTGGTCGTCGCGCAGCCAGACCACCACGGGCTCGGCGGCGCGCTCGCCGCCGTGGCTGTACCAGGACGCGACGACGGCGGTCAGCCGGCGGCCGACCAGGGCGGCGAGGTCGGGTCCCGGGCCGTGCAGGCGGCACATGGGCGGGGGCGTCACCAGCGCATCCGGACGTCCTCGGCCCAGCCGAGCAGGTTGTCGACCTCGACGCGCAGGCCGTCGTCGGTGCGGACGGTGCCCCGGTAGCGGCCGAAGCACTGGTCGGTGCGGTTGGCGATCAGGCCGGCCTCGGTGCGGGTGCGGCGGTCGTGGAAGGGGACGAAGGCGAGGTCGACCCGGTCGCTGCCGGGGGTGGTGATCCGCCAGGGGGCGAGCGGGGTGGCGGGGTCGTAGTGCCAGGCCAGCTCGGTGCCGATCTTGCTGAGGCGGCCGTCCACGCAGAGCGCGTTCTCGGTGCTGCCGGTGCCGGCCGTCCACTGTCCGCCGAACTGGAGGCCGACGGTGTGCCCGTCGGTGCGGCCGGAGGCGGCGCCCCAGTTCCAGCCGAGCGAGCGCGGCCAGCGGCCCCGCCCGTGGTCGAGCACGCCCCAGGCGTCGCCGTCCGCGCCGAAGTCGTACACCCGGTCGCCGAGCCGGACGGTGCCGGTGGCGGGGCGGGCGGTGTGCTTGGAGGTGTACTGGAAGCGCTCGTCGTCCCAGGGCACCACCACCGACAGGGTCTCGTGGCCGTCCGGCAGGGCGACCAGCAGGTCGGCCTCCAGCGGGCGCAGGTCGGCGGTGAGGGCGCGGGCGCGCAGCCGGGTGCCGCCGGGCTCGTGGGTGATCGAGATCCGGACCTTCCGGCGGCTCGGCCGCGCGGGGCCGCCGGCGAGGTCCCCGCCGTACGGGCCGCCGGAGCCGGCCACGCCCTCGGGGAAGGCGGTGCGGCGGCCGGGCAGACCGGGGGCGATCGCGGTGCGCTCGTGGTCCTCGAGGACGCCGTACTCGTCCCAGGAGAGGAAGTAGGCGGTGTCGAGGGTGAGGTAGTCGAGGTCGCTGACGGTCAGCGCGAGCAGGTGGGTGGGCGTGGTCACGCACCAGTACTCCCAGCGCTTGGTCCGCCCCCACCCGCGCAGGTTCGCCCGGTGCAGCGGGGTCCGCGACCAGCCGACGGCGTCGGGGTCGAGCCGCCCGTCGGGGCGGCACAGCTCGACGGGTGCGGTGATCTCTCGCTCATGGGTCGCCATCCGCGCACCCTACTGCCGTGACCTGCGCGAAAGCCATGGCCCGGCGCGGCCGGGCACGGCGACGACGCGACGACGCGGGGGCGCGGGGGCCCGGCACGGCGACGACGCGGGGGCGCGGCCGGCTGCTTCGCGGTCGCGCCCCCGGTGACGGCTACTGCTCTGCTGCTACTGCGCGGTCGCGCCCTCGGTGACGCCGCCCCGCGGGGCCGCGTCCTTCGGGCCGGCCTGGCCGCCGACGCCCCCGGCGCCGCCGCCGGTGACCGCGCGGCGGACGCCGGGGATGGCCAGGGTGACCAGGGCGGCGGCGACGGCCGCGCCCGCGCCGATCAGGAAGGCGGTGCGGAACCCGCTCTCCGAGGGCAGCGGGTGGCCGCCGAAGTCGGTGGTCATGTGGGCCAGCACCACGCCGATGACGGCGGAGGAGCTGGAGGTGCCGATGGAGCGCATCAGGGTGTTGAGGCCGTTGGCGGCGGCGGTCTCGGAGACCGGGACGGCGCCCATGATCAGGGCGGGCATCGCCGCGTAGGCGAACGCGATGCCGCCGCTGATCAGGCAGGAGAAGACCAGCACGCCCCAGGCGTGGCCCATCAGGCCGAGCGCGGCGAGGTAGCCGCCGGTGATGACGACGGCGCCGACCAGCAGCGAGACCTTGGGGCCCTTGGCCCTGGAGAGCTTGGCGGAGATCGGCGAGAGCAGCATCATGACCAGGCCGGCGGGGGCCATCCAGAGGCCCGCCTGGACCATCGACTGCCCGAGGCCGTAGCCGGTCGCGGTGGGCAGCTGGAGCAGCTGCGGGGCGACCAGGCTCATCGCGTACATCGCGAAGCCGATCACCACGGAGGCCAGGTTGGTCATCAGCACCTGGCGGCGGGCGCTGGTGCGCAGGTCGACCAGCGGCTGTTCGGTGCGCAGCTCCCACCAGCCCCAGACCGGGAGGATCACCAGGGCGGCGGCGAGCATGCCCAGGGTGGTGCCGGAGCCCCAGCCCCAGTCGCTGCCCTTGGAGATGGCGAGCAGCAGGGCGACCAGGCCGGCGGTGAGGCCGATCGCGCCGACCACGTCGAAGCGGCCGCCGGAGCGGACCGGCGACTCGGGGACGAGCAGGAACACGGCGACGGCGATCGCCAGGCCGAGCGCGGCGGAGATCCAGAACAGCGCGTGCCAGCTGGCGTTCTGGGCGATGAGGGCGGACAGCGGCAGGCCGAACGCGCCGCCGATGCCGAGCGAGGAGCTCATCAGCGCCATCGAGGAGCCGAGCTTCTGCGGCGGGAGTTCGTCGCGCATGATGCTGATGCCGAGCGGGATGACGCCGGCGCCGACGCCCTGGAGCGCGCGGCCGATCACCATCGGGGCGAGCGAGCTGCCGAACGCGCAGATCAGCGAGCCGATGACGAGCATGGTGAGGCTGACGAGCAGGATCCGGCGCTTGCCGTACATGTCGCCGAGCCGGCCGAGCACCGGGGTGGCCACGGCGCCGGCCAGCAGGGTGGCGGTGATCGCCCAGGACGCGTTGGCGGCCGAGGTGTGCAGCAGGGACGGCAGTTTGGGGATCAGCGGGACGACCAGGGTCTGCATCAGCGAGACCACGATGCCCGCGCCGGCGAGCACTCCGACGACGGGGCCGGTGCGTGCCTGACTCATGGGGTACTTCCATCTCTTCGCTCTGACTACATATGCATGATGCATACAATGTGTACCATACATATGGCAGCCCTGCGGGTTATGCTGCCGAAAAGTGACACCAGGGACGGAGGAGCCGGAAGAGCATGCGGCGCGACGAGGAACTCGCTCTGATCGAACGGGAAATGATGCTGCTCGCCCGGCACCAGGTGCTCGCCACCGCCCGCACCAACGGGGGCCCCGACGCCCTGGAGCGCAGCGCCTACACCCTGCTCAGCCGGATCGAGACCGAGGGCCCGCTGACCATCGGCCAACTCGCCGAGGCGTTCGGACTGGACACCTCCACCGTCAACCGGCAGACCGCCGCGATGCTCCGGGCCGGCCTGGTCGACCGCATCCCCGACCCGGACGGCGGGGTCGCCCGCAAGCTGCGGATCACCGACGAGGGCCTGCGCCGCCTGCACCAGGACCGCGACTGGTCGATCCAGGGCCTGGCCCGGGTCGTCGACGGCTGGACGTCCGCCGACCTGGCCGAGTTCGCCGAGGTGCTGGAACGCTTCAACCGCGACATCGAACGGATCCAGGGCCGCCCCTGGCCGCGCGCCTGACCACCGCCGGACCGGGAGCCCCGCCCGTCCGCGCCTTCGCCGCCCACTCCTGACCAGCCGTCAACACCCCGCGCCCGCCGCCTCCCCGGCGGGCGTTGCGCCGAGCGGGTGGCCGTCGCGCGGCCCGTCCGCGACCCCCCGGGTAAAACCTGGCGCCGGGACGGCGACCACCACCACCGGCGAAACAGTCAGGCCCTACGATCACCCCCAGGAACGGACCTCGCGGCCGGATCGGCCCGCGCGCGGAAGGGCGGACGAGGAGAACAGTGGCCGACACGGTGATCGACCTCAATGCGGACCTGGGCGAGGGCTTCGGACGCTGGAGCCTGACCGACGACGAGGCCCTGCTCTCCGTGGTCACCAGCGCCAACGTCGCCTGCGGCTTCCACGCGGGCGACCCGTCCACGATGCGCCGGGTCTGCTCGCTGGCCGCCGAGCGCGGGGTTCGGATCGGCGCCCAGGTCTCCTACCGCGACCTCGCCGGCTTCGGCCGCCGCGCCATGGACGTCCCGCCGGACGAGCTGGCCGACGAGATCGCCTACCAGATCGGCGCGCTCCAGGTGTTCGCCCGCGCGGCCGGCTCCCGGGTCTCCTACGTCAAGCCGCACGGCGCCCTCTACAACCGGGTGGTGCACGACAACGAACAGGCGGAGGCGGTGGTTTCGGGCGTGCTGCGGGCCGGCGCGATCTGCGACGGCCCGCTGCCGCTGCTCGGCCTGCCCGGCTCCCGGCTGCTGGCGGTGGCCGAGGGCGTCGGACTGCCGGTGGTCACCGAGGCGTTCGCCGACCGCGCCTACACCTGGGCCGGCACCCTCGTCCCGCGCCGCGACCCGGAGGCCGTCGTGCACGACCCCGAGCAGGTGATCGCCCGCGCCGTCGGCATCGCCCGCGACGCCACCGTCACCGCGGTCGGCGGCGAGCCCGTCAGCGTCCAGGCCCGCTCGCTCTGCGTCCACGGCGACACCCCCGGCGCCGCCCAACTCGCCTGGCGGGTACGGGGCGCGCTCGCCTCCGCGGGCGTCCGCGTCGAGGCTTTCAGCTGACCTCCGCCCCACCCGGAGAATTCCCCGGATTCCCCTCCCCCCGCCCGCCCCGGAAGGCCCCTCCCCGCCCCTTCCCGCCCCGCACCGAGCGCTTCCGCCGGCTCACCTGCGCCGACTTCGTCGCCCACCTCGGCGGCGACCCCGCCGAGACCCTCACCGTCCGCGCCACCGACGAACGGATGGGCGGCACCCTCGACCTCGCCCTCTCCTGGACCGGCCACGGCGGCCTGCACGGCTACGCCAACAGCCGCCCCACCAGCGAGGGCACCCACCTCCAGGGCCTCCACGACGCCCTGCGCGCCGTCCTCGGCCGCACCGCCCCGCCAGCCGCCCTGACCGCCGTCGTCTCGGTCAAGCTCGACGTCCCCGAGTTCGGCGGCGCCACCCGCCGCCACCTCGACAACGCCCCCGCCCGCGCCTGCGTCGCCGACGCCGTCCGCCCCGCCCTGGAGGCATGGCTCGCCGAACACCCGCAGCCCGCCGCCGAGTAGGCCGGGGACCTCGCCGGGCCGGGCGGGGGCTCAGGCCAACGCCAGCAGGCCGACGGCGAACGCGGCGGTGGCGAGGCCGGCGAGTTGGCCGCGGTGGACACGCTCGGCGAGGACGGCGCGGGCCAGCAGGACGGTGCCGGCGGGGTAGAGCGCGGTGATCACGGCGACCACGGCGAGGTCGCCGCCGCGGGCGGCCAGCAGGAACAGCACGCCCGCGCCCGAGTCGAGCACCCCGGCGGCGGCCGCCAGGCCGTACGCGGGGCGTTCGGGGCCGAGGCGGCGGCGCAGCAGGACGGCGGCGGCCAGGGTGAGCAGCGAGGTGACCGCGCGGCCGACGATCAGCGGGGCGACGCCGCTGCCGGCGGGGGCCTGGTGCAGGCAGACCAGCTGGACGGCGATCGCGGTGCCCGCGCCGAGCGCCGGCAGCAGGGCCCGGCGGGTGACCCGGGCCTGCCCGTCGGCCGTCCCCGCGCTGACCAGGACCACCGCGACCAGCGCCAACGGCAGGCCCACCAGTCCTGCGGCGCCGAGCCGTTCGCCCTGCAGCAGGCCGACGGTGACCGGCAGCATCGCCGAGACCAGCGCGGTGACGGGCGACAGCACGTTCATCGGGCCGATCGCCAGCGTCCGGTAGAGCAGCGCGAACGCCGCCGCCGACGCCGCCCCGGCGGCGGCGCCCCAGCCGACCGCCCCGGCCTCGAACCGGGCGCCGAGCAGCGGCCAGAGCAGCAGTTCGAGGGCCAGGCTGGCGGGCGCGGCGATCAGGACGGTGCGCAGCACGTGCGCGCGGCGGGCGCCGAGGCCGCCGAGGAAGTCGGCGCAGCCGTAGGCGAGTGAGCTGCCGAGCGCGAGCAGCAGGGCGATCATGACGCTTCCCCCGGGGTCGAATGGAACGGACAGTTCAGCACAGTGAACTTTCCAGGACAACACAGTGACCCGCTCCTCCATTCCGCCCCTCGAAGCACCTCGAAGCACCCCCGGCGGAAAGCACTTGCCCCGCCCCCGCCCCCGGTGCTCTGCTCGCCACATGCCCCCGTCCCGACCGCACCCGCCGCGCCTGCGCACCGCCCGCCTCGTCCTGCGCCGCCTCACCCCCGCCGACCTGCCGGCCGTCACCGCGCTCTGCGGCGACCCGGAGGTGATGCGGTACCTCGACGACGGCCGCCCCGTCCCGCCCGCCCGGGTCGCGGACGAGCTGCTGCCGGGCCTGCTGCGCGAGTACGCCGAACTGCCGGACGGGCTGGGCTGCTGGGCGGTGGAGGCGGCCGGGCGCTTCCTGGGCTGGGCGGCGCTCCGCCCGCCGTCCTCGGTCGGACTCGTCGAGCGGCCGGACCCGGCGGACCTGGAGCTGGGCTACCGCCTGCTGCCCGCCACCCGGGGCCGGGGGTACGCCACCGAGGCGGCGGCGGGGCTGGTCCGGGCGGCGTTCGCGGAGCGGGCGGCCGGGCGGGTGGTGGCCACCACGATGGCGGTGAACGCGCCTTCCCGCCGGGTCCTGGAGCGGGCCGGCCTGCGCCACGTCCGGTCGTTCCTCGTCGACTGGCCGGACCCGATCCCGGGCAGCGAGCACGGCGACGTGGTCTACGCGCTGACCCGCGCCGAGTGGGCGGCCGAACCCTCCACCCCGGTCCGATAAGTCGGATTCGTCATCCGGTATCCCTTTGCGATCTTCGGGACACCCGGACCCCTTATCATCTGGGCTCACCGGACAGCACCCCGAGCCGCCGGACCGCCACCGCCCCACGAGCGAACAGGACAACCGCCATGCTGAGCCTCCGAGAGATATCCGCGGCGGGTGTCCGGTGATCGAGTGGTTCCACGCGGCCGTGCTCGGCCTGGTGCAGGGCCTGACCGAGTTCCTGCCGGTCTCCTCCAGCGCCCACCTGCGGGTGTTCTCCGCCCTGGTCGGCTGGGACGACCCGGGCGCGGCGTTCACCGCGGTGACCCAGCTGGGCACCGAGTCGGCGGTGCTGATCTACTTCCGCAAGGACATCGGCGCGATCGTCAAGGCGTGGACGCTCTCGCTGTTCCGCGCCGAGTGGCGGCGCGACCAGAACGCGAAGCTCGGCTGGTACGTGATCCTCGGCACGCTGCCGATCGGCATCCTCGGCAAGCTGTTCCAGGACACCATCGAGACCACCCTGCGCGACCTGCGCCTGATCGGCACCACGCTGATCGTCTTCGGCGTGATCCTGGCGATCGCCGACCGCTCCCGCGCCGTCCGCAACGCCCGCGGCATCGAGTCGCTGAACTTCAGGCACGCCCTGATCTACGGCGGCGCCCAGTCGCTCGCCCTGATCCCGGGCGTCTCCCGCTCCGGCGGCACGATCAGCGCCGGCCTCTTCCTCGGCTACAGCCGGGAAGCCGCCGCCCGCTACTCCTTCCTGCTCGCCATCCCCGCCGTGCTGGCCTCCGGCGGCCTGGAACTGCTCAAGATCGGCGAGGGCCCGGCACCCGCCTGGGGACCGACCATCCTGGCCACCCTGATCGCCTTCGCGGTCGGCTACGCCGCCATCGCCTGGTTCCTGAAGTACATCTCGCACAACAGCTTCACGCCGTTCGTGATCTACCGGATCCTGCTCGGCATCACCATCATCGCCCTCGTCACCACCGGCGTCCTGGCACCGGACGCGGGCGCCGCACACTGACCCCCCCGCCCCACCGCCGCCCACGGGGACGGGCCGCCGGATCCCCCGGCCGCCCGTCCCCGCCGCCGTTCCGGCACACCCCCACGCTGATTGCCACTCGATCCGACGTCCGATTGAATCCCGTGCCATGGCGCTCACGTGGAAACCGGTCGTGGACACCCGGGACGCCGCCGCCCTCGCCGAGTTCCGGGCTGCCGCCCTCCCGGCCGCCGCGGTGCTCGAACGCGACGGCCGCAAGCTGTTCCGCGGCTACTCGGCCGTCCACCACCCCGAGGACCCGTACGCCCCGGTGAGCGGCATCGGCCAGGGCCGCCGGATCCTGCTCCAGGACGTCCCGGAGCCGAAGCAGGGCAAGAACCGGCTGCACATCGACATCCACTCCGGCGGCGAACTCGAAGCCGTGGTCGCCCGGCTGGAGAAGCTCGGCGCCACCCGGATCGAGGAGCAGGACCAGGGCCCGGCCGGCCATTGGTGGATCCTCCACGACCCCGACACACCTGACTACCGGTTCTGAGCGTACCGGTACGACCAGCACCAACGACACAGCCCCGCCCGGCACTTGGCCGAACGGGGCGTTTTGCTGTCTGACCACCCGCCAGAGCGGTGCACGGTGTTGGCCCACAGGCCCGCGTGCGTCAGATCGGCAGGTCCCACCCGGGGCCGTCCTCGGCGCCGAGCCAGACGCGCTGTCCGGCGGCCGAGACAGTGATCCCGAACCGTTCCTGGTGAGGCTCGTTGGCGGTCTGCCACTGCTGCACCGCTCGTTCCACCCGGTCCCAGAGGCGCACGGGACCGCGTTGGACGACGGTCCACCCACCGTCAGTGTTGGGGGTGGTCCGAGCCTGCGAACCGGTGGAGACGTCCCAGAGGATCTGTTCCGCCCCCGCCCCCATGCGTTCGGCGGAGGGGGCCGCGAGTTGCGCGATCCAACCGCCGGTCCAGTCGTCGAGCTTGGCGGGGTCGATCTGGCTCGGACGCTCCTCTCCGGGCAGCAGGGCCAGCGTCGGGCGGGGCGGCCGGTCGTGCGGCCGGGCGATCATGAAACTGGTGTACCCGGGGAGGAACCGGCCGGTGGCCTCTCCGGGGCCGGTCACGTCGAGCAGTGCGAGAGCGTTGGCGTAGCTCCACCCGGAGAGGGTGGCCAGGATCTTCCCGCCGGGCTTCACCTGGTGCAGCCACGGCAGCGGGACGTAACGGACCGAACAGGTGGCGATCAGCCGGTCGTACGGGCCGCCCTGTGGGTCGCCGCGCAGCCCGTCACCGATGATCAGCCGGGGCGCGAACCCGGCCGCCTTGAGCGCCGTGGCAGCGGCCCCGCCGACCACCGGGTCGTACTCGATGCTGGTCAGGTTGGCGTCCCCTAGGCGGTGCGCACCGAGGGCAGTCGAGTACCCGGTTCCGGTGCCAATCTCCAGCACCCGGTGACCGGCCTCCGCGCCGAGTTGCCGCCACATCCGCAGCACCAGGGAGGGCAGGGTGGACGACGACGACGGGGAGCCGGTCACGGCGTCCTCGGTCACGTCGTCGGGCCTGATCCGGCCGTCCAGTTGGGTGATCAGCGTCTCATCGGAGTAGACACCCTCCAGCCACCCGGGATCACCCTCCCGGACAGGCCGGTATCTCGTGGGGACACTGCCCGCCACCGGCAGGAAGTAGGACCCCGTGAACAGCTCGCGGGGAACCGTGGTGGCCGCGCTGCGCCACTCGGGTTCGGTGAGGGTGCCGTCCTCGGCGAGGCTGTCCGCCAAGGCGCTGCGAAGCTGAGCCGATGTGCTCACGTCTCGGGGCCTTTCTCCAGCTGGTCGGTTAAAGCTTGTGCGATGGCGGCGGTGGTCTGCGCCGGCTGCCATGCCCATTGGCCGTTCGGGTTGCACTCAAGGAAGTACCAGTCACCCGCAGGGGTCACAGCGAAGTCGAACGCGCCGTAGTGCAAACGGAGTTCGGCGAGATAGGCCGCAACCGCACGCGCGACCGACGCGGGTACCTCGATCGGTGTGCACGTCATCAGGTCTTGACGGTAGCGCCAGTCGAGATCGGGGCTGTCGATCTGCACCCCGAACAGTCGGCTGCCCACGGCGGTCACCCGCACGTCGAACGCCTTGTCCACCTTGGCTTGGAACATGTGGGGGCAGACGGACACGGCGTCGGTGATCTCGGCCGCGCGCACCTCCCGGACCCACACACTGTGCGGCTGATTCTCCACGCGGTAGGGCGAGTTCCACACGGGCTTGTAGACCACTCCGCCGGACTGCTGAGCGGCGAACGTCCGCGCTTCGTGCGGGTCGTCGGTGATCACCGTGCTGGGCACCAGGAACCCGCAGCGCTGCGCGGTCGAGAGCTGCGCAGGCTTGAACTCGGCGGCCCGGTTGTTCCACGGGTGATTGACGTAGTGCGCGCCCGGCAGTGACGCCAAGATGCCGCCTGCTCCCCACCGGGCCTGTTCTGCGGCGAACCGGCGGTCCTGGCCGGTCAACCCCGGCGGCCCCTCGTAGGGCGAGGGCCTGCGCACCCACACGGAGCGAATCCGCGTGGTGTCGATCTCCCGGCTCGCCGTGCGCAGGGTGCCCCGCTGGTCGCCCGTGCGGTACGTGGCGGTCAGCGAGGCACCCGCGTGCAGGTCGATGCCGGGGTCGAGACGGACCACGGGAACCCGGCGCTCGGCAAGGAGCCGCAGCACCACGTCCGCAGTCACGTCGTAGGGGTTGGTCAGCACCAGTACCGACCTGCTGTCACGCATCAGCCGGAACTCTGGTCCTGGTCGTACGACTCGGTGCTGTCGGAGTCGGTCGCGCCACCCGGCCCGGCCCCGTCACCCGGGGTGGTCGTGGTGGGCGTCAAACCGCTCGTGCTGGTGCCGTGGCTGCCCAGCTCGACCGTCCGGCCGTGCTCGTCCACGATCACCGCGATCTGGGTTTCGGGGTCGATCACGGGCGTGTACTGCGGAACCGTGGTGGTGGCCGCGTACGGCCCCATTCGCTGAGTGCCCCACGGTGCGGGCGCCTGCGTCATCTGTGCTGTACCTCCGTTTCCTGCGAACGTCGAAAGTTCAACACCTCGGCCATGAAACCGAGTTGCCTATCCCACCCCGGCCGATTCGCCGTGTCCAGAGCCGAACCGGGCGGGGTGGTCGTGCCCCGCCCGGGGCATGGGGGTTGAAGTGCCCGGAGCGGGAGTCGGGCCCGCCCTGGCGGAAGGGGTGATTCCCGACCGCCCGCCAGGACGGGAGTTCAAGGGCGCGGCTACGCGCGGGTGCTGCGGATCGGCACGGGCGAGCCGGCACGTGTCCACCCGAGGGGGAACAGCACCGGTTCACCAGGGAACAGGGCGGCCCACTCTGCGGTCATGACGCCGCCCCACCGGCCGCAGGTCAGGCACCGCCAGACGGGCCCCTGCGGGCCGCTCTGCATGGCTCCGGGCTGCGTGGACCGCTCGACCTTGTGTCCGGGCCCCTCGGGGCACTCGTTCATGTGCCGCTCTCCGTACCTGAGTTCTGGTCTTGGGCCCCGCCCCGGTCGTCCGTGCCGTCCACGCGTCACGTCACCGGGGCGGGGGTTGTGCTTCCCGGCGGGCACAGGTTTCCGCCGGGGGTCTTGGGTGTCGCCCCGGTCCTGCCGGGGAGCCGGACCAGGGCAACGGGTGCGCTGCGCCCCACCGCGCACCTTCCGCCGGGTCGGACCGGCGGCAACCCCGGAGCGTCGGGGGTGTCTACGCTCCGGGGAGATCAAGCGGACCGGGAACGGGCATGCCGGGCCCGACCGGGGCGAACGAGCGGTGAACGATCCCGCCCGAGCGTCGCGGCCACTGCCTTGCCGTGAAGCACGGCGATGCACTCCGCGCAGGCGAGCAGCCCGGCCAGGACCCCGCCGGCTGCGGTGACCGGTCCGAGCCAGAGCACCGGGACCGACTCGCGTTCGCAGTAGAGCCAGCAGTCCCCGGGTACCCGTTCGTTCCCGTCGTCTTCCTCGGGCGGCCCCGGTAGTACCGCCTCGCCGATCCCAACCAGCGTGGAAAACGCCTCGGCCGCGAGCATCACGGCGGCCCGCCGGATCGGACGTGGCGAACCCTGATTCGCAGGCGGGACCGCCGGACGGCCCGTCGTCGGCGCCAACACGCTTCCCAGTCTCCGCCGTCGACGACACCGAGCATGGCGACCGCCAGGCCGAAGAACCACCACACGCCGCCGTGAGGGCCGGAGTCGAACGCGCCGAGGGCGACCAGAGCGGCCGGGCCGAGGGCGACCGCGACCACCAGGGCGCCGGTCACGATGCTTGGGCGTTTCACTGCTGTCCCTCCGATCAGCGCCGGACTGTGTGATGCACCAGTACAGGGCTGCTGTTCGCACTTGGACAGAGCAGCGATGACGCATCTGCGTGGCATCCATGTCTCAGAGTCTCTGCATCGAGTGCTCTGGCCTGCTAGAACGGGGGTCAGAGACCGGGAGGCGGCATGGCAGAGCGACGCAGGGCCCTTGTTGAAAGGCGAAAGGCCCTTGGATTCACTCAGGACTCCTTTGCTCAGGACCTTGGCGTGGATCGCTCCACTGTGGCGCGCTGGGAAAGCGGGAAGGTAGACCCCCAGGATTGGCAGCGCCCAACCCTGGCCAAGGTATTGCGAGTCACGCTAATAGAGCTCGATTCTCTCCTATACGCCACAGTCACCCCGAAGCCTGCGCGGGGCGAAATCTCCTCCGCCATCACGCTGGAACATGACGATGAGATCGAAGCACTGGAGCTTGCGCGCAGGGTCTCTGCCAGCGACGTAGGCCGAGAAACTCTTGACCGTCTTGAGATGACTTTTCATGATCTCGCAACCAAATATCCGACCGCAGCCCCGCAAGAACTCTTGGGGCAGGTGCGAAAACATGCGCTTTATGTAGCCAAACTCATGGAAGCAAAGAAGACCCTCGCCGAACATCGACAGCTACTCGTAATAGGTGGTTGGTTCTCTCTCCTTGGTGCAACTCTGCACATCGATCTCAATCAGCAAGACGCAGCAACGGCAAGGCTGCGAACAGCGATGACTCTAGCGCAGCATGCCGAGAACTCAGAAATTCAGGCATGGTGCTTTGAAACTGATGCTTGGCGGATTCTCACTGATGGCGACTACTCCAAGGCGGCAGAACTCAGCGCTACTGCTCAGCAGTTGGCGCCCGCCGGAAGCTCGATTGAAATCCAGTCCCTTGCGCAGCAGGGGCGAGCATTTGCACGCTTGGGATATTCTACCGAGACCTATGCCGCAATAGATCGAGTGCAGGCACTTTCCGCAGCGATGGGTATTCCAAATCGGCCGGAACATCATTTCCAATATGACCCGGCCAAGTCGCTCGCCTATGCGGCGACCACACTTGCATGGCTCGGCGATCCGGCAGCCGAAGCATATGCGCGAGAGGTTATTTCGCGACTCTCGCCCTCCGACGACGTTAGCAAATGGCCTCGCCGGGTGGCATCCGCAAATATTGATCTGGCACTCTCCCTGATGGCCACTGATCGATTGGATGAAGCATGTGATTCGGCACAGCGCGCCATGCTATCCGGTCGAGTCGCACCATCTAACCATTGGCGCGCCCTCGAAGTCGTCAAAGCAGTAGAGGTGCGAAGGATTTCCGATGCTCGGGACCTGAGAGAAGTATATGAAGGAATGCGCCTACAGATAGCACCGTCGGGCGATTAACGGCGTGAACGCAAAAATGTCCCCATCCTGGCCCCATTTGTCGAGGACCCGACCCCGCTGATCGACGACCTGCTCGCCGCCGGCCGCCCTCCCGGCCACCGCGGTGCTCGAACGCGACGGCCGCAAGCTGTTCCGCGGCCACTCGGCCGTCCGCCACCCCGAGGACCCGTACGCCCCGGTGAGCGGCATCGGCCAGGGCCGCCGGATCCTGTTCCAGGACGTCCCGGAGCCGAAGCAGGGCAAGAACCGGCTGCACATCGACATCCACTCCGGCGGAGAACTCGAAGCCGTGGTCACCCGGCTGGAGAAGCTCGGCGCCACCCGGATCGAGGAGCAGGACCAGGGCCCGGCCGGCCATTGGTGAATCCTCCGCGACCCCGACACACTTGACTACCGGTTCTGAGCGCACCGGTACGACCAGCACCAACGACACAGCCCCGCCCGGCACTTGGCCGAACGGGGCATTTTGCTGTCTACTGCGGCTACTTCTCGGGCGGCACCGCCCAGCACTCCAGGGCTCGATACCGCATTCCCGACCTGTCGCACCAGGGAAGCGAGTCGAACACCCGCGATACCCGGTATCGACGGCCTAACCCCGCTCGCTCCGGACTCGGACGCTGTTCTCCGGGCGGTCGAGCCAGAACCGATGCGTGCCGTCCGGCGTGACGGTCAGCCCGAAGCGCTCCGGTCCCGGTTCCCCTTGGGCGTGCCACCAGGCGTAACCCTCGGCCACCTCGTCCCACAGGCGCCGTTCGCCGTACTGCCACACGGTGAACCCGTCCGACCCCTCACCCGCCCGGTCCACGGCTGCCCACGACGTCGCGTCCGTGGTGGCGAGCCAGAGCCGGCGGGCGACCCCGTCGACGTCCGGTTCGTTGTCCCACGCCTTCCACACGTCGCCGAGCAGCATCCCGAGGGTGAACGCCAACTCCCACCCGTCCGCGGCGATGTCGTGGGCGGGCAGCTCGGTGCGCGACTCCTCGGGCAGGTGCTCGTCGCGCACCACGTCCCGGTAGATCCGCAGGTCCGTCCGCTGGTTGCGGGCGAGCATGAACGCGCTGTACGGACTGAAACGACCCTCCGCGTTGCCACCCCCGGTCACGGTCAACAGCAGCAGACCCCAGCAGATCCACGGGTTGTCCCAGGGAGTCAGGATCTTCCCCCCGCGCCCGGTCTGTTCGATCAGCGCGGCCGGGACGCTCCGCAGCGCGCAGGTCACCGACACCCGGTCGTACGGGGCCCGCAGCCCCCACCCGCGCGTACCGTCCCCGCAGACCACTTCCGGGTGGAACCCGGCCCGTGCCAGATTGCCGCGGGCAAGCTCGGTGACTTCCGGGTCGACTTCGACGGTCACCACGTTCTCGGAGCCGAGCCGGTGGCTCATGTACGCGGCCGTCAGCCCGGTGCCGGTCCCGATCTCCAGCACGGTCGCGCCGTCGTGAAGGTCGAGCATGTCGAGCATGCGGAAGACGATCGCGGGGGCGGAAGCGGACGACGACGGCCACGGGTCGTCCCCGGGGTCCTTTCCGTCGTTGACTTGGGTGACTACTGGCGCGTTGCTGTACGTTGCTGCGGCCCAGCCGACCGGGTCGCTCTGGCGATCGCACGGCGTGTAGCCGCCGTGTTCGTCTCCCAGCCAGATCCGATCGGGCAGGAAGAGCGTCCGGGGTGCGGCTTCGGCCGCCGCCACCCATTCGGGGGCCACGTCGTGGCCGAGATCTTCGCTGACGGCCGAGAGCAGGCCGCGCAGGGCGGCCCGCTCCGACTGGTGCACGTGGTCCGTCAACTACTTGTCCTTGCCGTGCTTGTTGCCGCTCTTGCCGCTCTGGCTGTCGGGGCTCGGGGTGGCCGTACCGGGGTCCTTCTTACCCCCGTGCTTCCCGCCACCGCTTTCGCCGCCCTTGCCGGTTCCCCAACCCATGGTCCAACTCCTTCTCTACGTCTGGTTGATCGAACGTGTGCTGTTACGCCGCCGTGGTGCCGCTGCTGCTTCCCGGCGGCATGGGGCCGGGTACGGGCGGGTGGCTCGGGCCGGGCGTGGGCGTGTTCATCCTGACGGCTCCTCGTGTCGGTGCGAACCGAACACCGGTCGGTATCCGGGCTGTGGGATGGCGGCCCTGCCCCGGCGGGAGGCTTTCCTGCGACGACCGCCGGGTCCGGCACCGCCCGGTGAGCGAGTCCCGGGCGGAATCTGTGACGTGCTACACCGCAGGGTCGGGGACGCCGTGGCGCAGGAACGGCACCCACAGCCCCGCGCGGTGGGCGGCGAGGGCCTGGCGGACCCGGCGGGCGGTGTACTCGGCGATGCACTCGTGCCCGTCGAACTTGTCGGGGTGCACCCACTCGTACCCGCCGATCTCGGTCACCGCGCCGACGGGCACCCGCAGCGCCGCCGCCTGTCCGTCCGTGAACACGCCCGCGTCGAACACGAAGTCGATGCCGGGATTCGACCCGCTGTCCGGGTCCGCCGGCACCTGGTCGACGGCCAGCAGGGCGCCGAACTCCCGGTGCAGGCCGGTCTCCTCGGCCCACTCCCGGGCCATCGCGTCGGGGATCCACTCGTCGTCGTGGACCGCCCCTCCCGGCATGATCCAGCCCTTGCCGTACAGGGTCCGGACGAACAGCACCCGGCCCTGGTCGTCCCGGGCCAAGCCCTGAGCCCCCCGCCGGGTCCGCTGGTACATGTCGGCCGGAACGTCGGCGTATCCCATGGGAGTTGCCCCTTGCAGAGTCGTGATCGGGTCGGCCCCGCCCCCGGTCGTCCGAGCCGTCCGACACTCGTCACCGGGGGCGGGGGTTTAGGCGGCCCGCGGTGCCGCTGCACTGCCCTCGGAGTGCGGCGGCCGTTGGGCGTCAAGCTTCCGGACGAGCGCGGCGGCGTCGGGGGCCGGCGGGGCGATGTACTGCATCGGGCAGTCCCATCGAGCCCCGTTCCGACCGGGCTCCCGCAGGTACACGGTGCCCGTGTCCGAGCTGCACACGATGCCGTGCCGCCCGTCGGTTCGGGTGTCGAGCGCGACCGACCCGGGCGAGGGCCCGAACAGATACACACGTTGGGCCTCGGACCCCCCGGGCACGAAAACACTTCCGCCGGCGCTGACGGGGAAATCCGGGAGCGTGGGAACCTCCGTCCCCCGCTTCCTTCGGATCTTCTGCGACTCCTCGTGCCCCCGGACCGGCGCCCCCACCGTTCGAGCCGTCTGCGCATCCAGGGCGCAGAGCGCCCCGTGGCGTGTGCGACCAGGTACAAGGGCGTACCCGCGTCGTACAAGGCGACCAGCCAAGTCCGCTGTTCGGGCGTTGGCTCGGATACCGGCTCGACCGCCGGCTGGAAGACGTTCATCGGTCCTCGCGGTGGTGGTGGTTGGGCCCCGCCCTCGGTCGAGCGCTGTCCGCCGTACGGCTCGACCGGGGCAGGGTGCTGGGAGGAGGTGCCCCGCCCTGTCGTTCCGAGGAGGGGACGGGGCACACCAGGACGCGACCGGCGCGCCCCTCCGTCGGATGGGACCGACGGAAATCGGGCCTTGTCTCGGTCGAGCTGCCCCCGTACAGCTCGACCGTGGCAAGGGAGTTGGGGAAGGGGTGCCCTGCCCGGGGCTCAAGTAGTGGGCAGGACACCCGGCACGCGCGGGGGCGCGTGCCTCCCCGCCAACTGGAGGTGGGATCGGCGGGGAACCCGGAGCAAGGGGGGAGGCTCCGGGAGATCAGGGGTTCGACATGCCCTTGCGCTGGCGCTTCAACGCGCGGCACCAGCGGGCAAGTCGGCGAGCCTAGGCGGGCCGCACCAGGTAGGGCCGGTGGTGGTCGCGGCATACGGTCACCACGCTGCGTGGCCCCATCGCGGGCACGGCGGTGGTCCAGTACCGCTCACGACCGCACGGGTAGTACCACCCGGGGGACCACCGCGCGGCACGGATCATCTCGGGCGGGATCGTGCCCGGGGCTCTCACCCGGGGCCCTGTCTGCGGCGGTGCCGGCGACCGAACCGGCGATGCGCGCGGAGCGTCCAGCCGGGACCGAACGCCACCATGACCATGGCGAGCGCCAGGGCGACGAACACCCACGCCCAGCGCCGTACGTTGTTCTGGTCGAGCAGCGCCAGGACCACCGGAACGACGGGTACGCCACCGACGACGACCGCCAGGGCGACGTCAGCGAGGGCCCGCCAGCTCGGCCCCATCACGTCGGCTCCGGGCGGTACGGGCACTTCGGCCGGGAACACTGGCACGCGGGCCAGCCGACCGACCACCCAGTGCCGACCTGCTGGTTGATCTTCGGGTCGTAGTCGTCCAGCGGGTTGCGGCCGACCGCCAGTGCGGCGGCCCGCCACTGCTGGCGAGTCTGTTCGAGCGAGTAGATCACGCGGTGTCTCCCCGAGCCGTGCGAACTGTTCGGGGAAAATCTGCGACTAATGACTACCTGTCAGTTACGGGGTAGCCACAAGGGGTAGCCAACCGCTACGCGGCTTCAACTTCTGCCAGCAGCAGACGCAGCGTCAGGGACTGCTTGTCTGCGGGAAGCGCATTGAGTGCAGCACGGGCATACGCCACGCCACCCCTTCGGTCTCCTGCCTGTGCGAGCATCAGCCCTCGGTGAAGTTCCAAGTGTGTTGCGAACCGCGGCAGCGTCGGAGGGAGCAGCGCCCGCGCTTGCTCCTGCGCGTACTCGGCCCGCTTCTCCTCGCCGAGTCGGGCAAGCAACAGAGACGAAAAGACATTCATTCGCCACTCGGGGACTGCATAGTCCGACTGTGCGTTCGCGGGTGATGCAACTCGTTCGAACACCCTCCATCCTTCGTCGTTGAGCTGCAAGGCCGCTCGCCGGTCGCCCCGAAGTGCGGCAGCATGCGCCTTGCCCATGATGGCGTTGAGCCGGCCCAAGGACGGGCGAGAGTCGATTGCCAACGCCTGGTCCGCAAGCCTCTCCGCGACGGCAAGGGACGCTCCTTCGTAGCCGAGAGCGATAGCAGCCCGCCCCCGCACCCATACCCGCGTACCCCGGTCGTCGGATCGGTCAGCGGCAGCAGCGGCCATGCCGTACCAAGTCGTCGTCCTGGCGGCGTCGCTGCCCGGAAAGGTTTTGGCGAACAGCACGGACAGTCTCGCCGCCACCTCCCACATGCGGGACCCCTCGATCTGTTGCTGCAGGACCACCATGTCCGCGGCAAGGCGACGCTGAATCTCCTCCGCGCCAGAAGACATGTAGTCCTGGCCATAGACATACAGCCGTCCCTGCCAGTCGTCTGCCGATGGCCCGCCGTGGAGAGCGGCGGCGAACCCATGGGACAGCAAATCCGCAGTGGCCGCGGGAGCTATCGCAGTTGCGGCGACGCTCGTCAAGAAAGATCGTCGAATCACGTCCGCACTCTCCAAGGCATGTAGAGGTACTTCCAAGGCAGTAGCCAAGTGTGGTAGCCAGCGCGGACCAGGCTTCCGCCCCTGGTAGCCGTTCTCCCATCGGGAAATCAGCTGCCGTGTCATGGTCGTACAGTTCCCCAACTTGTTCAGACGGGCTGCTAGTTGGTCCTGAGACATGCCCAGCCCTCGGCGCAGCTCCTCGATCAAACTCCCTACCGCCGTCGTCATAACCGGCAGCCTACGCCGGACCCAACCACAGAGTCCGCCGCTCGATTCACTCGAACGGCGGACCGCCAGCTACGCCGCGAGCCTCGGCAACTCGACCGTCAGGCGGTGGGCAGTGACTGCCCCACGCTTCGGCGCGCAGTTGCCCAGGGTCACTCACGGGGCCCCAGGAACGACAGAGAGCCCGGCCCCGGCCACCCGCAGGGGTGGACAGGGCGGGACTTGTGTTCAGTCCCAGATGTCGGATTCGTCGTCTGGTTCCGGCGGTGCGATGGCGGCCCGTGAACTCGGCGAGAGTCCCAACTCGCTTATTTAGCGTGCGAGTTGTGATCGGTACTGTGCTGCGATGGTGGCGGCCCCGTTCTTCACGGTGCCGCGCTCGGCGGTGACGATCAGTCCGCGTGTCGACAGGTCGCGTTCGGCCTGGTCGATGCGGGCGACGCAGACGCACAGGTCCTTGACGGTCGAGTGGTCCACTTCGCCGAGCCAGGCGGCCACTTCGAGCACCGGGACGATCCGCCGCCGCTCCGCGGACGCCACTTCACGGCATCGGAGGTTTGCCTCCTGCACCTCTGCGGCGTACGACGTGTAGTAGCAGAACGCGCAGATGCCCCGAAGGCGAGCGGGCGCGTTCGGGTAGCGCACGCCGTCCGAGAGCAGTTGTTCCCGGGAGCGCGGGAAATGGTGCACCAGCGAAGCCTTTTCCTCTCCGCACACCTGGCACATTGGATACCGGCCGAGGAACGCTCGGCGTATCGCAGCCCACCCGGGCCCGCCGTCCACGTTGTGAGCGGCAGGTGGGATGGTCGGCCTTTCACCGCTCCGCCGCCTCATGCAGGAGCCGCCGGAGGAACGGCCGGCGGGTTGATCGGCTCACCGTTCGGCTGCCTCGGGGTCACGTCCACCAGCAGCACACGGCCGGATCCCGGGTCGCGCATCCGCTGGACCCCGCGCGGCATCGGGTCCCCACCGTTGGCTACTGGCAGACCAGTTGGGGAGTCGGCCCACACAGGCTGCCCCTGCGCGTCCCGGGGGAAATGCGGATAGGTTCCGTCCGGCCCCGGGTCGAACGCGTCAACAGCCACGTCAGGCCGTGGCTTCAACGTAGGCAGTGCGCTTGGCTTCCAGTTCGGCGGCATAGGTCGCGCCGAGAGCTTCCGCGGCCTTGTCCACTTCGCCGGTGGGGTCGTCAAGGAACCGCAGGTCGTACCAGCGCTGCACAGGCATCGTGACCGGCTGTCCCAGGTAGCCTTGCGCGTTCTGCGCAGCAGTGAGGGTCTTCTCCCGCTTGTACCGCTCGGCGCGGTGGGCAACATATGCCCTGAACCACGGTTCGGCGGAGAGGAGTTCGAGGAATTCGGCATGCAGTTCGTGCCCCCGGGTGGAGTGCCCGTCGGCCTGCTGCTGCCAGGACTTCACGAACTCGCGGTCGTACTCGGCAGCGCGCTCGGCACAACGCGCCTTCTCGGCGGCCTTCTCGACATCGTTGGTCATGTCAGTTACCGCCCTTGCTGGTGTCGCGCCCGTACCGGGCCGCAATCTGCTTGTCGTTCTCGTAGTGACCGAGGCTGACGCAGTATCCGACTCCCTGACCAGCAGCGCCGTACCCATGTCTCACTCCAGAACATCTAGTTCTGTGTGTGGGTGGACCCCGAGGGCAACGAGTTCTGCGTCGCCTGGCCGGTCGGCCGGCCCGTCGCGGGGGAGGTCTCAGCCCGGCCCCGCCGCCAGCCGGTCGCCCAGCTCGGTGCGGTGGTAGAGCACCCGGCGGCCGACCCGGGTCCGGCCGACCAGGCCGGTGTCGCGCAGGATCGCCAGGTGGCCGCCGACCGTGCCGACCGACTGGGCGAGCAGCAGGGCGAGTTCGCTGGTGGTGGCGGGTACGGCGAGGTTGCGCAGGATCTGTGCCCGGCCGACGCCGAGCAGCCGGGCCAGCGCCTCGCCGTCTCCGGTCGGGGCGGCGTCGGCTTCCTCGCCCGTCCCGCGGGCCGCGTACACCATGGCGAACGGGCGGCCCGGGGCCTCGCACAGCCAGGAGCTGCGTTGCGCGGTGACCGGGACGAACAGCATGCCGTCCGGTCCGACCACCCGGTCCGGGCCGGGCCGGTCGCTGAACCGGATGGCGTCCGCGCCGACCCACTCGCTGGTGCGGTTCATCCGTTGGAGCGCCCGCGGCCAGCCGTGCGCGGCGAGCAGCCCGGCGCGGTGGGTGACGTCCCGTTGGAGGGCGGCCCGCCGGGTCGGCCAGTCGGCGGCCAGGTGCGTGTCCCAGACTTCCCGGAACAGCGCGGCCGCCCGGGCGCCGTGGCCGTGGCCGGTCAGCCAGTCCAGCCGCTGGCCGGCCCAGGCGTGTCGCTGCGCGGTCCGCAGTCCGGCGACCGCCGTCTCGTCCGGGACCCGCGCCACCTCGGCGAGCTCGGACTCCAGCGTGGTCTCCATGCCGCCGCCGGGCGGCAGCGTCAGGTGGTCCGGCAGGTACTTGGTCGCCGCGATCAGCTCGACCAGCCCGCGCGCGTACCCGTCCCCGGCCAGCCGGGCGAGGAACGCCGGACGGTGCCGCTCCCGCCAGGCCGCGGCCCACGGCTCGCTGTACGGGCGGGCCAGTTGGACGACGGCCGCCAGCGTCTCGGCGAACGGCGACAGCGCGAACCGGGAGCGCGACAGCGCCAACGAGTCCAGCCGCAGCACGACCACGGCACACCTCTCCCTTCGTCCCGACGACCCCGACCGGCTCGCGGCCGGCCGCTGGCAAGCGCGCGGCAAGCGCACGGCAAGCGCACGACCGGCTTGCGGCAACCTTTCGGTGGAACCCGAAACAATAGAGCCGCCGGCGCCCGCCCTCCCACACTCTGCGGGTGCTTCCACCACTCCTTCACCACTCCGGCTTCCGCCGCTTCTTCCTCGGCCGGGCCGTCTCGCTGCTGGGCAGCGCGATGGCCCCGGTCGCGCTGGCCTTCGCCGTCCTCGACGCCGCCGACGGGCGGGCCGCCGACCTGGGCGCCGTGCTGGCCGTCCGGATGGTGCCGCTGCTCGGCCTGATGCTGCTGGGCGGCGCGGTCGCCGACCGGCTGCCCCGGCGCACCGTCCTGCTGGTCACCCACCTCGGCGCGGGCCTCAGCCAGGGCGCGGCCGCCGCGCTGCTGCTCACCGGCCACTACGCGCTCGCGCCGTTCGCCGCCCTGGAGTTCGCGAACGGCGCGCTGACGGCGTTCACCGCGCCCGCGCTGCGCGGGGTGCTGCCCGAGCTCGTCCCCGCCGACCGGCTGCGGCCCGCGAACGCCCTGCTCGGCATGGCCGGCAACGGCAGCAAGGTGCTCGGCCCGGTGCTGGCCGGCCTGCTGGTCGCGGGCGCCGGGCCCGGCTGGGCGGTCGCCCTGGACGCGGCGAGCTACCTGCCCGCCGCCTACCTGCTGGCCGGACTCCCGACCGGCCCGCGCCGGGACCCCGACCGGCCCACCGGCCTGTACGGGGAACTGCGCGAGGGCTGGACGGTGTTCCGGCACACCCGCTGGCTCTGGTGGACCACCTGGTCCTGCTGCGCCACCAACCTGCTGCTGGTCGGCCCCTGGCAGATCCTCGGCCCGGCGCTGGCCGGCCCCGCGCTGTGGGGCGTCCTGCTGGCCGCCCGGGGCGCCGGACTGCTGCTCGCCGACGCCGCCGCCTACCGGCTGGCGCCCCGCCGCCTGCTCGCCGCCGGCCAACTCGCCGGGCTGCTGCTCCCGTTGCCGCTGCTCGCCCTCGGCCGGCACGCCCCGGCCGCGCTGCTGTTCGCGGCGGCGGCCGCCTCCGGCCTGGGCCTGGCGCTGTCGGCGACCGCCTGGGAGACCTCGCTCCAGGAGCACCTGCCGAACGGCGTGCTGTCCCGGGTCTCGGCCAACGCCGACGTGCTCTGCTACCTGGCCATCCCGCTCGGCCAGCTCGCCTGCGGCCCGCTCACCGCCCGCTTCGGCGCTCCCGTGCTGGCCACCGCCGCCGCCCTCGCCCAGGGCTCGCTCGCCCTGCTCCCGCTGCTCTCCCCCGCCGTCCGCCGCCTCCCGCACCCCGCCCCGACCCCCGCCCCCGCCCCGGCTGCGGTCATCTAAGCAGTCAGGAGTACCAGACCAGCAGCCCGTGCCGGTAGCGCGCGGCCCGCTCCAGGTAGCGCAGCAGGTCGGCGTGGTGCGCGGCCAGGTACTCGAAGGCGAACGGGTCGTCCCACATCCGGACGGGGTAGACCTCGGCGGCGGCCAGGACGGTCGGGTCGAGGCCGTCGACCAGCTCGGCGAACGGGACGGCCGCCAACCGCCGTGCGGCGTCCGCGACCTGCTCGGGCGCGAGCAGCGACGGCGGCCCGTAGCCCCAGTCGTCCTCCTCGGGCAGCGGCTCGCCGCCCTCGACCACCTCGACCGGCAGCCCGCGCCGGGCGTACAGGTGCGCCAGGCCCGCCCAGGCCTTCTCGGTGTCGTGGAACCGCAGCTCGGACGGGCCGCGCCCGCGCTCCAGCGCGGCCTGCTCGGCCTTGAACCCGGCGACCCAGCCGGGCTCGGCGAGGACGCGGGCGATCTCGGCGGGGGCCAGCCGCAGGTAGCTGCCGATGACGCTCATGGACCGTGATCCTGGCAGCCTCCACCGACAACCCCCTTACGCGGGCGGCGACTTCCGCCGCCGCAGCACCAGGACCACCAGCGTGGCCAGCACCGCGACACCGGCGACGCCGCCGAGCACGATCGCGGCGGTGCTGCCGCCACCGCCGCCGTCCGCGTCGTTCTGGGTGGCAGCGGTCGGGCTCGACGACGCCGAAGCCGACGCGGACGCCGAGACCGAAGCCGAGACCGAGGCCGACGCGGAAACCGAAGCCGAGGCCGAAGCCGAAGCGGAGGCCGACGGGCTGCCCGCCGCCGCCAGCGGCGTCGCGCCGGGCGCGGCCGGGCTCAGCGCGAGCACCGGCGCCGGGTGCTGGGGCTTGCTGCCGCCCTGCGGGAGCTCGATCCAGCGGTCGGTGTGGCCGTCGGAGTAGTCGACCAGGGTCTTGAACACCACCGACTCGGCGTCCGGCAGCTGCCGGACCTTGACCGTGTAGTCGGCGGCCGCCCCGGGGGCGAGCGCCGGACCGGCGACCGCGTAGCCGTCGGCGGTGGGGGTGAGGGTCCAGCCGCTCGGGGCCTTGACCAGGGTGATGTCGGCGGGGGCGATCCCGGCGGGCAGGGCGACCTTGACGTCGACGATGCCCGCCGTCGAGGACTCGCCCTCGGCGGAGAAGGCGACCTCGGCACCGACGGCGAGCGCCTGCGCGGTCGACGACTCGACCTCGACGTGCGCCGCCGCGGCCCCGGCCGCGCCGAGCACCAGGCCCAGCGCGAGGGCGACGGGGACGACGTACCGGCCGTGGCGGCGTGTGGGTGGCTGCATGCCGCCGACCCTACCGGTCCCGGCCGCCCGCCCGACCCGGACCGGTGCGGCCGGTACCGATACCCCTACCGGTCGCGGGCGGTCAGCCGGCCGCGGACCGCGGCGTGCACCTCGGCCTCCTCGGCCGGGTCGGCGGCGAGGCGGCGGAGCCGTTCGAGGACGCGGACGTCGCCGGTGGTGGTGACGTGCGTCGCGGCGAGTTCGCGGGTGGACTCCTCGCAGTCCCAGAGGCACTCGACGGCCGGGCCGGCCCCGAAGTTCGGGTCGGTGACGGCGAGCGCCTGGGCGGCCCGGCCGCGCAGCTCGGAGGAGGCGGCCTCGCCGTAGACGTGCCGGAGGGCGGGGACGGCGGCGGTGGCGTGCAGGCGGCCGACGCCGTCGACCAGGCTGCCGAGGGCGGCGCCGGTGACGCCGTTCAGCGAGATCCACTGGTGCAGGGCGGCGACGACCAGCGGGGCGTCGCAGGGTTCGCCGGCGTCGGCGAGCAGCCGGGCGGCGGCCTGGGCGAGGGCGCTGTCCGCGCCGCCGGTCGCCGGGTCGACCCAGCGGCGGGCGTGCGCGAGCGCCTCGGGACCCCGCATCCGGCCGAGCAGTTCCAGCGAGGCGCGGACGACCCGGTGGTCCAGGTCGGCGGCGGCGGTCTCGATGAGTCCGGCGGCGGCCGGGTCGCGCTGTTCGACGAGGTGGCGCAGTGCGGCGCAGCGGGCGCCGGCCGGGCCGTAGCCGGCGGCGTCGTGCAGCAGCGGTGCGTCCTCCGGACGGACCACGGCGGTGAGGCAGCGGGCGGCGGCGGCGGCGCGGCGGGCGAGGGCGTCGGGTGCGGTGCTCTCGCCCTGGTCGGCCCAGGCGAGCACGTCGGCGGTGGACCAGCCGGGGGTGACGCCGGGGCGGTTCAGTTGGCGTTGCCAGAGGTCGAACGGCGACTGCTCGCCGGCGGCGGCCACTCTGGGGTGGTGCGGGGCCCACAGTCGCCAGACCCGCGGTTCGTAGGCGCCGCGGATGGTCTCGCGCAGGTCGGCGTCGCCTTCCGGGCCGGCCGGGAAGCGGTCCAGGACGGCGGGGGCGAGGGCGAGCAGGGCCTCGTCGGTGTCGCGCAGGGCGAGTTCGTCGAGGGCCCAGGCCCAGTTGGTTCCGGTGGTGGTGTAGGCGCGGAGCAGGTCGAGGGCGTCGCGGCGGCCGTAGCCGGCGAGGTGTCCGAGTACGGAGAGGGCGAGGCCGGTGCGGGCCTCGTCGGTGTCGGTGCTGTCCTCCGGCGAGTGCAGGTGGAGCTCGATGCCGGTGAGGGGGGCTTCGAGCTCCATGTAGAGGCGTGCGTAGTACAGGGAGCGGTTCTCGACCTGCCAGTCGGCGCGGGGGTCGTCGGTGACGCAGGTCTCGACGGCGGCGATCGCCTCGTCGCGGTCTGCGGCCAACGCATGCAGCTGCCCGTCTCCGCGGCCTCTCTGGAGGAGGCCGAGGAGGCTGGCGCTGGGCGCTATCACTGGCTCGAACATGAGGTCAGCATCCGTTGCGGCGGTCGTCGTGGCAACGGGATTTCCGTCGCCGGGGTCGGTTGGCACAGCTCAGGCGCCCGGGCGCCGGAATCACCGAAGGTTACCGCCTGGGGGGCCGATCCGCACACAGGGCAACGGATATCCGCAGCACAGCCGCAACAAACCGGTTCCGTCCGTACCGGATCCGCCCCTTCCCCCATGCATTGTGCGTTCGGACACGAATCGGCCGGGGCGCGGCGCGGAAAGGCCGCCGCCCCGGTCCCCGGTCAGATCGGCCGGGCGTTCCCGGGCGCGGGCAGCGCGGCGTGGATCCGGTCGCGGAGTTCGGCGACCTCGGGCAGGCCCCGGTAGCGGGTGGAGAGCCGGTACATCTCGCGCAGCCGGTCCCAGGTGCGCTTGGAGGAGGTGTCGTTGATCGAGGCGAGGGCGAGCTTGGCCTGCACCTGGGCCTCGTCGGGTTCGCCGGAGATCCAGTGGACGGAGGCGAGGGTGATCCGG
Organism: Kitasatospora setae KM-6054; assembly: GCF_000269985.1. Classification (NCBI taxonomy): domain Bacteria; kingdom Bacillati; phylum Actinomycetota; class Actinomycetes; order Kitasatosporales; family Streptomycetaceae; genus Kitasatospora; species Kitasatospora setae. The sequence goes on from NC_016109.1 coordinate 1,801,371, forward strand.
TCGAGCAGCGCGGAGCGCTCCCGGCCGGTCTTCTGGCGCAGTGCGATGGCGGCCCTGGCGTGCCGGACGGCGAGCGGGGCGGCGGCGGGGTCGTGCTCGGCCAGGGTGCGGTAGACCAGGGCCTGCATGCCGTGCAGTTCGGCCTCGTTGAAGAGCTGCATCCAGCTGGGCGGCGGTTCGGGGCTGTCCCGGACGAACAGTTCCTCGGCCTCGCCGAGGGTGCGGCGGGTGTCCTCGGAGCGGCCGAGCGCGGCCTGCGCCCAGGCTTCGACGGTGTGCAGCATGGCCCGGGTGCGCGGCTGGGTGCCGTCCCGGGGGCCGGCGCTGGCGTTGGCCAGCCGCATCAGTTCGAGGGCGTCGTCGGCCCGGCCGAGGTGGAGCATCTGGCGGGCGGCGCGGGAGATCGCCTCGCCGGCCCGGGGGCGGTCGTCGGCCTCCCGGGCGGCCTGCGCGGCGATCACGAAGTAGCGCTGGGCGGTGGGTTCGAGGCCGACGTCGTGGGACATCCAGCCGGCCAGCACGGCGAGGTTGGCGGCGACCGTCCAGAGCCGGCGCTCCAGCGCGGGCGGGTGGCCGTGGGTGAGCAGGCCGCCGACCTCGTTGAGCTGGCCGACCACGGCCTTGCGCTGGAGGCCGCCGCCGCGCGAGGCGTCCCAGGCCCGGAACACCTCGACCGCGTGTTCGAGGGCGGCGACCTCCTCGTGGCCGACCGGTCCGGGTTCGTAGACGTCGAGGACGGGGCGGGGCCCGCCCCGGGTGAGGACGTGGCGGGGGCCGGGGCGGCCGGCCGCCTCGGCGACGGCGCCGCCGGTGAGCCAGTCGTGCAGGTTGTCGGCGATGACCGCGCCGGCCGCGAGGGCGGCGGAGGCGCCGACCAGTCCGCGTCTGTTCAGCATGAGGTCCATTCCCGTGAACTCGGTGAGGACCGCGGCCGTCCGATCCGGTGCCCAGGGCTCCTTCGGCGGTGTGGCGCTGCTGCCGGACCTGGTGGGCCGGTGTCGTTCGAGACCAAGGTCCTCGGTGGTGACGACACGGCCGAGCCGCTCCGTGAACACGGCGGCCAGCACCCTCGGCACCGGGTCGCGCGGGATCTCTCCCTGCTCGATCCAGCGCCGGACCCGGGAGGTGTCGGTGGACAGCTGCTGCTCGCCCAGCGCGGCACCCCGCCGGTTGACCAGCCGGGCCAGCTCGCCCTTGGACCATCCGGTCAGGGCGAAGTGGTCGGCCAGTCTGGTGTTCGGCCCCTTGCTCAACTGAAGCCCCCAGGATCCTCGGCTGGTTGTCGACCCTAGTCGTTCTGTCACATGCCAAGCGACCATTCGCCAGGGTTCGCCAGGGTGCGCTACGTGGTGTGCCAGTGCCGTTCGGGTGTCAGGTAGGTATGCGCCACCCCGGCCCCGCGCCGGAACGGCCCCCGACCGGCCCGGACTCCGATCCGACGGTACGTCAGGCGGCCTTCCGGAGGTCGCGGACCGGGGGGTGGCGCACCGGGTGGCGCGGGGGCGCCGGGCAGGGCGCGGCAGGTCGGGACGGACGCACTTCCCCAGGGTGCGGACGGTTCCGGGCGGCCGCCGACCGTGCCCGGCGCCCGCGCCCCACCCGGCCGGCCCCGACCCCAGCCAGGGGCCCCTCACAGCTTTGCCGCCGGTCAAGGAAGGACCCTCACCAGCCCATGTACTCGACAGCCAGCACCGGTAGCCGCGCCTCCGCCCCGACCGGGGTGGACGGCACGACCGCGCGCCCGTCGCGCCCCGCCCTGCGCCCCCCGACCGCCGGGGCGGGCCGTCCCGCGCCGCGCGCCGCCGAGCTGCGCGACCCGCGCGGGCGCACCACCCTGGTGACCCGTCCGCTGACCGACCAGGCCGGGCGGCTGGGCCGTCCCGCCGCGGGCCGGGCGCCGGAGGCGTTCGTGGACCGGGTGGACCCGGCGGCGCTGCAGACCCCGGCGGTGCGGGCGGTGCTCGCCAACGTCGCGCGGATATGTCCGGCGTTCCTGCCGCGCCAGGTGCTGCGGGAGGGGAGCCGGCACATCCTGATCGCGGGCACCATCGGCCGGGCCCCGGTGGTGGCGAAGTGCCTGGCGCCGGCGGCGCTGCGCGGGGAGCGGGCGGAGCAGCTGATCGAGCGGTTCCACCACGAGGTGGCGGTGTACCGGGCGTTCGTCCGGCACCGTCCGCCGGTCCGGCTGCCCCGGCTGGTGGCGGCCGACCACGACCGCTGCGTGCTGGTGCTGGAGCGGGTGCCGGGCCGTCCGGCGGCCCGCGAGCGGCACCCGGTGAACGCGCCGACGCCGGGCGAGGTGCGCGCGGTGCTCGGCTCGGTGCGCACGCTGAACCTGTGGCGGCCGCCGACGGACGTGTTCGGCAAGCCGCTGGACTACCAGACCGAGATCGCCCGGTTCCACTCGCTGGGCCTGCTGACCGACCGGGACGCGGGCGACCTGCGCGGGCTGCTGCACGGCCTGGCCTCGATGCCGTGGCAGCTGAACCACGGCGACGCGCTGCTGGGGAACATCCTGCTGGCCCCGTCCGGCCCGGTCCTGCTGGACTGGGAGCAGGCCGGCTGGTACCTGCCGGGCTACGACCTGGCGGTGCTGTGGAGCGTGCTCTCCGGCGACACGGCGGCCCGTCGGCAGATCAGCCAGCTCGCCCAGTCCGGCGGCACGCTGGCCCGGGACGCGTTCCTGGTGAACCTGGTGCTGGTGCTGATGCGCGAGCTGCGGCTGCACGACGTCCCGGGCGCGGGCGAGGAGCAGCGGATCATGATCCGCCGGCTGTACGACGACGCGGCGCTGGCCCGCCGCGCGGTCCGCGCGGCGGTCGGCACCCGCTGAGCCTCAACCGGTCAGCAGGGCCTCGCCGAGGGCGTCCAGCACGGCGTCCTCGGCGGGGAGCTGGGTGCGCAGGCTGAGGGTGTCGCGCAGGTGGCGCTCCAGCGGGTGGCGCCGGTCGAGGCCGGCGCTGCCGGTGAGGGTGAGGGCCCGCTGCACGGTGTCGGCGGCGGTCCGGGCGGCCAGCAGTTGGACGGCGGGGGCGCGGTTCGCGGCCTCCGGGTCGGCGTCGGTGCGGGCGGCCAGGGCGTGGACGAGTTCCTCGGCGCCGGTCAGTGCGGCGTCGAGCTCGCCGAGCGGGCGGCGGTGGAGGGCGGCGGTGCCGCGGAGCCGTCCGGCGGACCAGTCGAGGGCGGCCCGGGCGGTGCCCAACAGGACGGCGGTGAGGGCGAGTTGCCGCCAGGCCGCGGCGACGGGGTCGGCGGCGGGGGCCGGGCCCTTGGGGAGCAGCGCGGCGTCGGTACCGATCCGGGCGTCCTCCAGCAGGACGTCGTGGCCGGCCGCGGCGCGCAGGCCGAGCTGGTCGGCGGCGGGGTCGATCTCCAGGCCGGGGCTGTCGGCGCGGACCAGGAACAGGCCGGTCCGGGGCTGGCCCTCGGCGGTGCGGGCCTCGACGACCAGCCAGGCGAGCGCCTCGGCGCCGGGGCAGTGCGCGGCGCGGCCGCTGAGCCGCCAGGCGCCGCCCTGCCAGTGCGCGGTGACGGCGGGCGGCCGGCCGGCCGGGGCGCGCAGCGTGCCGACCAGGGCGGGGCCGCGCCGGGACTCGGTGAGCAGCCGCCGGTAGAGCGCGGCGGGCCAGGGCGCGGTGCGGGCCTGTTCGGCGTGGTGCAGCAGGGTGTTGGCGGTGAGCAGCGCGACGGAGGCGTCACCGCGGCCGAGTCTGGCCAGCACCCGGACGGTGTCGGCGAGGCCGGCGCCGGGGCCGTTGTGGCGGTGGCCGACGGTGAGGGTGAGCAGTCCGGCCTCGTGGACGGTCTCGATGCCCTGGTAGGGGAAGGTGCCGTCGCGGTCGTGCTCGGCGGCGCGGGCGGCCAGCAGGTCGACGACCCGGGGCAGCCGGGCGAGGGCGCGGTCGACGGCGCCGTCGGTCGGCTCCGCCACGGCGGGGGTGGGGACGGTCGGCTGCGCGGCGGTGCGGGTCATGGCGGGGCCTCCGGGCGGGCGGCGTGGGCTGTCGGACGTCCGTGACTTGGCTTGGGGGCGGTCAGGAAGCCGGACAGGCCGCGCCGGCGGTGCGCCGGAGGTCCACGTGCAGGCGTCGGGTCAGCAGCAGCGGCCGGGGCATGTCGGGGCCCGGCCTACTGGAACATCTCGGCCGGGAGCGGCTTGAGCAGCTGGTACAGGTCGTCCGAAATCGGTCGGTCCCAGGAGGCGATGGTGACCTGCACCCCGTCGCTGCGGCCGAACTGGGAGCAGTAGAGCCGCTCCTCGCTGACCTTGACCTTGCGGACGATCAGCAGGTCGTCGCCGAGCAGGACGGGGAAGTCCTCGGCGGAGACGAAGTCGACCGGTTCCTCGTTCTCCAACGAGGCGAGCAGCTGGCGGGCTTCGAGGGGCACGCCGTCCTCGCTCTCGCGCGCGGGCGACTCCTGCGGGACGTTGCCGATCAGCATGGCCGGGCCGCGGCCGCCGAGCAGGTCGTACTGCAGGAAAATGCCTTGGCAGGACCCGTCCTGACCGGCCAGGATCATGGCCTGGTAGTCGCCGGGCCAGTCGCCCGGATCCATGGCCAGTACGTCGAAGTCCGGGCCCGCGGGCTGTCCGGAGCGACGGCGGAGAAATGACATGGGCCCATCGTACGTGTCCGGTGGGCGGGGGCCGCTGCGCGGGTCCGCGATCAGGCCGAGATCTACGCTCAGGGACCAATGTTGACTCTGAGCAACCGTCCGGGCTACGTTCGGTTCAGCACGACGGGCGCTCCGGGGCGATGTCCACAGGGAGCGGTTTGTCGCAGCGTGCCTTGCGCGCATTCCCTCACTGCGCACGCGGTCGTGTGAACTCCGAGCACCATTTGCTGATTCAATGGTCCTTGGACCGTTCCTGGAGCCTGCGGGTGATCAACCGGCGGCTCCGGGCGGTCCACGCGCCATCAGGATCGGTGCGTCTACAGCCACATAACACCATGAGCCAGGTTCGCGGGGCCCTTCGCCGTCGCACTCGCGGACCTTGCCCGGATCACCGCCGCGTGGGGGCGTGCGGGGTCCGGGCTCGGCCCAGCCGGGGAGTAGCTCTTCCCGGTCGGGTCACTCCCGCTGCGACGGCGGCCGCACCCCTGTGCGGCAGTGGGGTTGGGAGAGCCCGTCATCGGCGCCGTTGACGGGCAGCACAAGCGGGCGCCGTGCCTATACCGCGTGGGGGCGGTAGGCACGGCGTCTGCCTGCTCTTACTCTGCTGGCAGGCTTGTCGACCAGTCAACAAGATTCGGTCCATCAGAACTCTTTTGTAACCTCGGCGTATGCCCACTCGTCACCTGCGCGCGGGCCCCGGGGCCGGGCCGGCGCCCCCGGAACTCCGGCCTCCGCCGCGTGACGGGCCGGTGAACGGGGGGCGAACCGGGTCATCTCCGGCACTATCGCCCGCCGTCCGTCGGATACTGCTACCGCTACTGGCCCTGGCCCTGGCCCTGGCCCTGGTTCCGCAGGTCGAACTCGCCGTCCCGGGCCCCGAGCACGAAGGCCCGCCACTCGGCGGGGGTGAAGACCAGCGCGGGCCCGTCCGGCTCCGCGCCGTTGCGCATCGCGATGTAGCCGTCGACGAAGGCGATCTGGACGCCCTGCTCGTCCCCGGCCGCGTTCTGCCACTCGGCCCCGCTGAGGTCGAGCTCGATCTTGCGCCGCTCGTCCGCCGCCTGTGCCGCCTCTGCCGGCGTCATCGCCATTGCGGGTGCCCTCCCCTTGCTCCTGGCCGCTTCCGGCCGTTGTCCTGGGCGTCCACCCTAGCCACTCGGGGGCGCCCGGTCCGGCGGTTCCGCCGGGGCGGCCCCGGCGGGGTGTGGAGATGGGCCGATCCGGCCGTCCGCGGCCGACACCTGTGCTAGAGGCCGCCAAAGGACGGGATCGGGCCGGGGCCGGGGTGAGGATGGGCGGGCAGGAGCCAGTCAGCGACGCACCCGGGAGCAGCCGATGGACCAGCGGGACGGCAGCCGCGCCGACGTCATCCCGATCAGCACCGCGCCGTCGGCCCCGCCGGTGGGGGCGGCCACCGGCACGGTGACCGCCCCGGCGCCGTCGGTGCCGCGCCCGGCCCGGCCGTCCGGGCTGGGCCGGGTGGGGCTGGTGCTGGTGTCGCACAGCCGGGAACTGGCCGAGGCGGTGCGGGCGTTGGCGCTGGCCGTGGCGGAGACCGACGACCCGGCGCCGGTGGCGGCGACCGGCGGCGACCCGGCGGACGGCCCGGCGGACGGCGGCCCGGGGGTGAGCGCGCTGCTGGTGGCCGCGGCGGCCCGCCGGGTCGACCAGGGGCACGGCGTCGCGGTGCTGTGCGACCTGGACGGTCCGGTCCGCACCGTGCTGGCGGTGCTGGCGGCCGCCGACGAGCACGGCCTGCCGTTCCCGACCCGGTTCGCGGACGCCCCGTTCGTGGAGGGCGCGGTCGCGGCGGTGGCGACCGCGACGGCCGGCGGCGACCTGGCGGCGGTGCTGGACGCGGCGGAGGAGACCGCCCGCCTCCCGAAGCGCTGACCGGCCGCGCCGCCGGTCGGGCCGGGGTGTCCGATGCGTTCCGGTGTGGCAGCGACTGTGCCGGTTTCGCGTACGCCGGGTACGGGTCCGCCGCTAGAGTCGGCCCATCGGCCCGGCGGGGGGAGTCCCGGGGCCCGACCGAGGGGTGGTACGCGTCGATGCGTGTGGTGATCACCGGCGGAGCGGGGTTCATCGGGGCCAATCTGGCCCGGGAGTTGACGTCGCGCCGGGAGGTGACCGAGGTCCGCGTGGTGGACGACCTGTCCACCGGCAGCAAGGCGAACCTGGCCGGGGTGGACGCCGCCTTCTTCGAGGGCAGCATCCTCGACCCGGCGCTGCTGGACGCGGCGTTCACCGGCGCCGACGCGGTGGTGCACCTGGCGGCGCTGCCGTCGGTGCCGCGCTCGATCGCCGCCCCGCTGGCCACCCACCGGGCGAACGCCACCGGCACCCTGGAGGTGCTGGAGGCGGCCCGCCGGGCGGGCGGCCTGTACGTGGTGGCGGCCTCCTCCTCGTCGGTGTACGGCGCCAACCGGGAGCTGCCCAAGCGGGAGTCGATGCGCACGGTGCCGATGAGCCCGTACGCGGTCTCCAAGCTCGCCGCCGAGTCCTACCTCGGCGCGTACCACCACTGCTACGGCCTGGGCGTGCTGCCGCTGCGCTTCTTCAACGTGTTCGGCCCGCTGCAGCCGGCCGGGCACGCGTACGCGGCGGTGGTGCCCGCGTTCCTGGACGCGGCGCTGGCCGGGCGGCCGGTGACGGTGCACGGGGACGGCGGGCAGAGCCGGGACTTCACCTACGTCGGCACGGTCACCCAGGTGCTGGCCGAGGCGGTGCTGCGCCGGGTGGTCTCCGCGGACCCGGTGAACCTGGCCTTCGGGACGCGGACCTCGCTGCTGGAGCTGATCGACCTGCTGGGCGGGGTGCTGGGCGGGCCGGTCGCGGCCGAGCACGTCGAGCCGCGGCCGGGGGACGTGCGGGACTCGCAGGCCGACAACTCCCGGCTGCGCGAGCTGTTCCCGGACGTGGTGCCCGTCCCGCTGGCGGAGGGCCTGCGGCGCACCGCGGACTGGTTCCGCACGCTCTGAGCCGCACCGGCCGGCGGGAGTGCGCCGGGCGCGCGCTCCCGCCGGTGCCGTGCGCCGGGCGCTGTCAGCCCTCCCGGCCCTCGGTCAGTTCGAAGTGGGTCGGGTCCTTGCCGGCCAGCGCGCGGGCGATGTGCTCCAGCGCGCGGGCCTCCAGCTCGGGCAGTTCGTCCGGGTGGAACCAGCCGACCTCGGTCGACTCGTCGTCGTTGACCCGGGCCTCGCCGGAGAGCGGGCGGCAGCGGAAGACCAGGTCGAGGTACTGGGTGCGGTCCCCGTTCGGGTACTCGATCATCGGCGAGACCGCGACCGAGACCAGCCGCTCGGGCAGCACCGTGACGCCGGTCTCCTCGCGGCACTCGCGCACCACGGTGTCCGCGGGCTGCTCGCCCGGGTCGATGATGCCGCCGATCAGCGCCCACCGGCCGTTGTCCACCCGTTTGCCGAGCAGCACCCGCCCGGCCTCGTCCACCACCACCGCCGACACACCGGACAGCCACAGCGGCCGGTGCCCGACCACCTCGCGCAGTTCCGCCAGAAACGCAGGGATTCCCATGCGGGCAGCCTAGTGCGCCCCCTCGGCGTCCCGGCGCGGCATCGGGCGGGCCGGGGTGCCGATGACGGTGGTCCCGGCGGGGACGTCGCGGGTGACGGTGGCGGCGGCGCCGACGAACGCGGCGCGGCCGACGGTGCGGCCCTGGAGGACGACCGCGCCGGAGCCGACCGTGCTGTCGTCCTCCAGCCGGACGGCGCCGGAGACGTTGGCGCCCGGGTAGACGGTGACGCGGGCGCCGAGCCGGCTGTCGTGGCCGACCGTCGCGTTGTAGTGGACCTGGCTGTGCGGGCCGAGCCGGACGCTGCTGGAGACGTGCGCGCCGCCCATCACCAGGCAGCCGGCGGCCAGTTCGGTCTCCGGGGCGATGATCGCCCGGGGGTGCACCAGGGTGACGGGGTGCCCGCCGGCCGCGTCCAGGGCCGCGGCCAGCCGGGCGCGCACCGCCGGGTCGGCGATGCCGATCAGGTAGGGGGCGCCGGCCGGCAGCTCGGACGGCTTGCGGACGGGCAGCCCGCGCACCTCGCCGCCGGCCAGCCGGTCGTCCAGGAACCCGGCGACCCCGACGCCCGCGGCGAGCGCCACGTCGAGCGCCTCCCGGCCGACGCCGCCCGCGCCCGCGATCCACACCATGCGCCGTTCTCCTGTCCTTCGTGAGTGTCAGTGGGGGGCCAGTGGGGGCCAGTGGGGGGCGTGGCGAGGGTCCGTCACCGGCAACGTGCTCGGCCGGGCGGTCGCGGTCGCCCGCTGCCGCCCGGCCGAATCGTTACTCCCCGGTCAACCGCGCAGTTCCTCCCGGGCCAGCCGGGGCGCGGTCGCGGTGGCCTGCCGGGGCAGGACGATCCGCGGCGCGGGGGCCTCGGCGGGGGCCGGGACGGGGAAGCCGGGGTTGACGCCGCCGGCGGCGGTGATGCCGGTGGGGCGCAGCAGCATCCTCGCGGTGAGGGCGAGGATCCGCAGGTCGAGCAGGAGGCCGCGGTGCTCGATGTACCAGAGGTCGAGTTCGATGCGTTCGGGCCAGGTGATGGAGTTGCGGCCGCGGACCTGGGCCCAGCCGGTGAGGCCGGGGCGCAGGGCGAGCCGGCCGCGCTGGCGGTCGGTGTAGTGGACGACCTGCTCGGGCAGGGTGGGGCGGGGGCCGATGACGCCCATGTCGCCGCGGACGACGTTCCACAGCTGCGGGAGTTCGTCCAGGCTGGTCTTGCGCAGCAGCGCGCCGAGGCGGGTGATGCGCGGGGCGTCGGGCTCGTCCTCGTACTGCTTGTCGCGCATGGTGCGGAACTTGAGGATGCGGAACTCCTGGCCGTGCCGGCCGGAGCGGATCTGCCGGAAGATCACCGGTCCGCCCATGGTGGCGCGGATCAGGAGGGCGATCAGCAGGCCAAGCGGGAGTGCGATGATCCCGGCCAGCGTGGTGATCGCGAGGTCCCCCCCTCGCTTCATTTCTCCCCCAACTGGGTTGGTGCGTGGTGTCGTCACGGGCGCACCTCGGGCTGCTCGGCGCGCGGACGGCTGTCGTCGTGCGGACGGTGGTCGGTGCTGGGTGTGCGGGCGGTGCGCTGTGCTGGGTGTGCCGGGGCTCAGTCGGTGGTCCAGCGCAGCCCGCGGGCGCGGGCGACGGCGGCGTAGGTCTCCAGCGAGACCCGGGCGACCGCGCGCTGGTCGAACCGGTCGAGGGCGCGGCGGCGGGCCGCCGCGCCCAGGCGTATCCGCAGGCCCGGCTCGGTGAGGAGCCGGTCCAGGGCGGTGGTCAGGGCGGCGGCGTCGGCCGCCGGGGTGAGCAGCAGGTGCTGGTCGTGGGTGCCGATCTCGCGGCAGCCGCGGATGTCGCTGAGCAGCAGGGGCAGGCCGCTGGCGGCGGCCTCCATGCCGGAGCGGGAGAAGCCCTCCCGGTAGGAGGGGAGGACGAAGACGTCGAGGGCGGCGTACACGGCGGGCATGTCGTCGCGGGCGCCGAGGAACTCGACGCCGGCCTCGGCGGCGCGCAGCGCGTCGGGCTTGTCGGGGTCGTCGGGGCCGATCCAGACGAAGCGGGCCTTGCCGGCCAGCGCGCGGGCCGCCTCGGCGTACTCCCTGATGCCCTTCTCGGCGACCCGGCGGCCGACTCCGCCGACCAGCAACTCGTCGTCGGCGACTCCGAGTTCGGCGCGCAGTCGGGTACGCAGGGCGTCCCGGTCCGGGCCGGGGGCGGGGAACCGGTCGAGGTCGACGCCGTTGCCGACGACCCGGGCGCGCCGGGCGGGGACGCCCCAGCGGGCGAGCGTGGCGTGGTCCTCGGCGTTCTGGTAGAGCTCGGCGTGCGAGAAGCGGGCGGCGAACGCCTCGGCGCCGAGCACGGCGAGCCGCTTGGCGAGCGGGTCGTGCGCCTGCGCCCAGAGGCCGTGGCAGGTGTTGACGACGACCGGGACGCGGGCGAGCCGGCCGAGGACGCGTCCGAGCACGCCGGTCTTCGGGTTGTGGGTGTGCAGCACGTCGGGGCGGATCTCGCGCAGCGCGGCGAGCAGTTCGCGGGCGGCGGCCAGGTCGGCGCGCGGCTGCCAGGCCCGGGTGAGCGAGGGCAGCGGCCGGTGCCGGGCGCCGGTGCGCTCGATCCGGTCGAGGTAGGGGCCGGGGGCGCTGATGCCGTAGGTGTGCAGGCCGTGCTCGACGTCGACGGTGAGTTCGGTGGCGAGCAGCAGGTGCAGCGACATGTCGACGGTGGTCAGGTGGGCGACCCGCAGCGGCCGGCCGTCCTCGCCGCGCAGGCGGAGCGGGAGCTGGTCAGGCACCGGCGCCCACCGCCTTCGCGGTGGCGACGATCCGGGCGTAGGCGCGTTCGGGGATCAGCCGGCCGTACAGCTTGGCCCGGAAGAAGTCGATCGGGTCGGTCCGCCGGACCGGGACGCGGTGGAACCGGACCGGGTCGAAGCCGGGCAGGTTCCGCCCGACCCGGCCGGTGGCGGAGGTGCGGAAGCGGGCCCGCAGCGCGGCGTCCATGTGCGGGACGGGGCGGCCCCAGGTGTAGGCGAAGTGCCGGGGGCGGGTGCCGAGGTGCTGCTCGACGTCGTCGCCGCAGGCGTCGAGCTCGCTGGTGGTGAGCAGTTCGGGGCGGGCGTGGCTGCGGGTGTGGTTGGCGACGGTGCACAGCCCGGAGGCGGTCATCTCGCGCAGCTGCTCCCAGCTGAGGCCGGTGGCGGGGGCGCCCTTGGCGGTGGAGCCCTCCCAGCGCATCGGGCCGCCGACCAGGCCGCTGGCCAGGTAGACGGTGAACGGCAGGCCGCGCTCCCGGAGCAGCGGCCAGGCCGTCTCGTAGGTGTCGGCGAAGCCGTCGTCGAAGCTGAGGACGGTGCTGGGGGTGCGCAGGCCGGCTTCGAGCCGGTCGGCGGCGGTGTCCAGCGAGACCACCCGGCCGGGCGGGAGCTCGGCGAGCAGGTCGGCCTGGGCGGTGAAGTCGGCGGTGGCCAGGTCGAGTTCGTCGGGCGTGCCGCCGCCGACCCGGTGGTAGATGAGGACGGTGGCGCCTTCGCCCGGCACCCGGCCGGCCGCGCGGGCCAGCTGCTGCTTGACCTTCGACCGGATGCCACCGGCCTGGGCGGCGGTGCTCGCCATGACTCCCCCTCGCGGTGCCCCCGCACCGACCCCTGTGACTCCCCCGGCCCGCGGCTGCCGCGGGCGATGCGCTTCACAGTAGGGGGAACTGTGGGGCTGCTGCCCCGGAAACGTGAAAGAAGTGCGTAGGTAGGCCGAAAATCAGCCGGTCCGACCGGTCCTGTCCCATTGGTGGACGTTCTCCGGTCGCGAGCCGGTCACCGGGGCGTCGTCCGGCCCCGGCGGCGGCCCGGCTCAGGGCCCGGCGCAAGACCCGGCCCAGGGCCCGGCTCAGGGGGTCGCGCCGCCGCCGGGGCGGAGCAGGGCCAGGCCGATCCGGGCCAGCAGCAGCAGGCCCGCCGCCAGGCAGCCGACCACGGCCATCGCCCACGCGGGGCCGTCGGTCTCCGGGACGAGCACCGCGACGGCGATGCCCATCCCCACGCACGCCAGGCCGACCAGGGCCAGCAGCGGCTGGTGCCGGCGCAGCGCGCAGCCGCCGAACACGCTGGACCGGCGGGTGACGGCGCGGTCACTTCGGGTGTCTGCCATGCCCTCCACGGTAACCCGGTCCCGGGGTGCGGGCCACAGACCTTGTGCCCTTGTGCACGCCGCCCGGAGGGGCTCCGTCCGCAAGCGCTTCCGGTGCCCTTCAGGGGTGCTTTCGGGCGGGTTCCGGACCGCCCGCGAAATCTCGCCGTCCGGCGTACAACCATCCCGGGACGTCGTGGGTCTCCACTACATTGAGCGATCCAGGAGCCGTCCGACGAACGGGATCGGGAGTGCCCGCCGCGGACTAGATCACTCGGGTGCGGAGCCGCCGCGCCCGGGGTCGGAGGCCGGGCTCCGCCTGCCGACGGGACCGCCACGCCGCTTGCCGGCGACCGAGGGGGGAACCGTGTCGTACGCCACCACCGCCGCCGCCGTCTGCGCCCCGCCCCAGCCCGTCGTGCCGTCCGCCGCCGCCCCGCGCCGGCCCCGGGAGCGGGGGCGGGAGCGGGACCGGGGCAGTTGGCTGCGGTTCAGCCCCGCCCAGCCGCTGTTCCGGGCCCGGGCGGCGCAGCGCCTCGCCGTCCTCGCCTACCACGGGATCACCGACCCGCGGTCGTTCGGCGCCCAGCTCGACCGGCTGCGGCGGCTGGCCACCCCGGTGTCGGTGCGGGACGTGGAGCGCTCGCTGGCCGAGGGCCGGCCGCTGCCGCCGCGCTCGGTGCTGGTGACCTTCGACGACCCGGACCGCACCGTGCTGCGGCACGCCCTGCCGGAGCTGGTGGCGCGGCGGATCCCGGCGGCCGCGTTCGTGATCGCCGAGCTGGTCGGCACCGAGAAGCCGTTCTGGTGGCACGAGGCGGGGTTCCTCGCCCAGCACGGCGGCCGGGCCCGGCTGCTGCCCCGCGGCGCCGACCCGGACCGGATGCTGGCGCTGCTGAAGGCGATGCCCGACCCGGACCGCCGGCGCAGCCTGGCCGAGCTGCGGGTCTCCGCGCACCGCCGCGCGCCGGCCCGCGAGCAGCTCCGCCCGGAGGACCTGCGCGTCCTGCGGGACGCGGACGTCACGGTCGGCAACCACACCCTGGGGCACCCCTCGCTGCGGCGCTGCGACGAGGCGACCGTGCACGCGGAGATCGCCGGCGCGCACCGGGTGCTGACCCGCTGGCTGGGCGAGGCCCCGTCCGCGTTCGCCTACCCGGACGGCGGCTACGACGAGCGGGCGGACGCGGTGCTGCGCCGGCTCGGCTACCGGCTGGGCTTCCTCTCCGACCACCGGCTGGGCCCCCGGCTGCCGGAGCACCCGCTGCGGATCAGCCGGCTCCAGGTCGACTCGACCACCTCGACCCGGCGCTTCGACACCATCCTGTCCGGCCTGGAGCCGGCCGTGCGGCGGCTGCTCGGCGCGCAGGGCTGAGGCTCCGGTACGCGAGGAGCGGCCCGCACCCCCTCGGCTCTCCGGGGGCGCGGGCCGCTCGGCCGGGCGGGCGCGGGCTCAGTCGGCGGCGGTGGGGCGGATGCCGCGCATCCGGCCGATCGCGTAGACGGCGCCCGCCAGCGCCAGGTCGGAGAGCAGCATGAAGCCGATCGAGTAGCTGCTCTTGGCGCTGTAGATGGCGCCCATCACCAGCGGCGGGACGAAGCCGCCGAGGCCGCCGATCGCGCCGACGATGCCGGTCACCGAGCCGACCTGGGCGACCGGCGTGACCTGCGCGACCAGGGCGAAGACGGAGCCGCTGGTGGTGCCGAGGCCGGCCGCCATCACCAGGAACGCGATGGTGCCGACCGGGCTGAGGTCCGGGTCGAACGCCTGGACGATCGCGAACAGCGCGGTGACCGACAGCGCCCAGCAGGTCACCACGGCCGGGTGGATCCGGTCCGACAGCCAGCCGCCGAACGGCCGGAAGACCACCGTGACCAGCGCGAACCCGGCCGCCTTGGTGCCGGCGTCGGTGGCCGACAGCTCGTACCAGGTCTTCAGGTACGTCGGCAGGTACACGCCGAACGCGACGATGCCGCCGAACCCGATCGCGTACAGCGCGGACAGCTCCCACGTCACCCGCAGCCGGCCCGCCCGGCCGAGCCGGGAAGCCAGCGAGGCGGTCGGGACCACCCGGTCGGGGCGGTCGCGCAGCAGGAGGAACGAGACCACGGTGTACACCGCCAGGGCGACCGCCATCACCAGGAACGGCAGGTCGTGGCCGTGCTTCCACAGCCGCGGCGTGAAGTACCCGGACAGCGCGACGCCGCCCATGCCCATCCCGAACACGCCGACGCCCAGCCCGCGCTTGTGCGGCGGGAACCAGGAGTTCACCAGCGGCACCCCGATCGCGAAGGTGGTGCCGCCCAGCCCCAGGAAGAACCCGACGGCCAGCAGCGCCCCGTACGAGTCACGGGCCGGGATCAGCAGCAGCACCGGGACGATCGTCAGCGCCGACATCAGCGGGAACATCAGCTTCGCCCCGAAGCGGTCGGTCAGCGCCCCGACCGGGACCCGGCCCAGCGAGCCGACGATCACCGGCACCGCGACCAGGAAGGACTGCGCGAACGACGACATGTGCAGGGTCTTGTCGAACTCGCCCGCGAGCGGGGCGATCAGGTTCCACGCCCAGAAGGTCAGCGCGAAGCCGATGGTGGCCACCACCAGGTTGGTGCAAGCGGTGCCCGACACCCGGTCGTCGGCCGGTTTCCGCTCGTTGGATGCTGTCAGCTGTCCCATGGGACCCAACCCTGGGCGGCCGCACCGCGATCCGCCGGTCACGGACCGGGACCTGCCTGCAAACCGGTCATACCGTCAGCCGGACGGCGTAGGCCACGCCCGCCCCGCGCCCGCCGCGCGCCCGCCCCGGGCCGGCGCCGGGCGGCCCACCGGGGGCCGTCGCTCCCCGCACCCCCGGGGTAGAGTCGGTGCTCGTGAAGATCGCCCTCGTGGACTCCGGAATCGGACTGCTCGCCGCCGCCGCCGCGATCCGCCGGTTGCGGCCCGACGCGGACCTGGTCGTCTCCTGCGACCCCGACGGCATGCCCTGGGGTCCGCGCACCCCCGAGGACATCACCGCGCACGCGCTGGCGTGCGCCCGGGCCGCGGTCGCGCACCGGCCGGACGCGCTCGTGGTCGCCTGCAACACCGCCTCGGTGCACGCGCTGGCGCACCTGCGCGCCGAGTTCGAGCCGGCGCTGCCGGTGATCGGCACCGTCCCCGCGATCAAACCGGCCGCCGCGGCCGGCGGCGTGGTCGCCATCTGGGCCACCTCGCGGACCACCGGCAGCGCGTACCAGCGCGGACTGATCGAGGAGTTCGGCGGGGCCGCGCGGGTCCACGAGGTCGCCTGCCACGGCCTGGCCGAAGCCGTCGAACGGGCCGACCGGGCCGCGATCGCCGCCGCCGTCGCCTCCGCCGCCGCCCGCACCCCCGCCGACACCACCGACGTGGTCCTCGGCTGCACCCACTACGAACTGATCGACGACCTGATCGCCGCCGCCCTCCCCGGCCCGGCCCGGCTGCACGGCTCCGCCGACGCCATCGCCGCCCAGACCCTCCGCCGCCTCACCCCCGCCACCCCGCCCGGCGACGCCACCCTCACCGTCCTGCACACCGGCCGCCCCGCCACCCTCCAGCCCGAAGCCCTCACCTACCCGCAGGGCGAACTCCTGACCGCCGCCCGCGTCTGACCCCCGGCCCGGGCCCCCGCCACCGCGAGCACCCGCCGCGTCCGCAACCCGTCGCCCTCCCGGCAGCCCCGCGCCGTCGCGCCTCGGGGGTCGGCGGCGGCGGATCGGGCAGACTGCCCGGGTGACGGTCCTGTGGTGGGTCTCGGTGGTGTCGCTGGTGGTGTGGGTGGGGCTGGCGTGGGGGCACGGGGGGTTCTGGCGGACGGATCAGCGGCTGCCCGCGGTGGACGGGGAGCCGGCGGTGTGGCCGGCGGTGGTGGTGCTGGTGCCGGCCCGGGACGAGGCGGAGGTGTTGCCGTCCTCGTTGCCGAGCGTGCTCGGGCAGGAGTATCCGGGGCGGGCCCGGGTGGTGCTGGTGGACGACCACAGCACGGACGGCACCGGGGCGCTGGCCCGGGAGCTGGCGGCGCGGA
This sequence comes from Kitasatospora setae KM-6054, assembly GCF_000269985.1. Lineage (NCBI taxonomy): Bacteria > Bacillati > Actinomycetota > Actinomycetes > Kitasatosporales > Streptomycetaceae > Kitasatospora > Kitasatospora setae. Next base: position 1,817,660 of record NC_016109.1, read on the forward strand.
CCGGGGGGCTGGAGCTGACGGTGACCACTCCCCCGCCGCTGCCGGAGGGCTGGACGGGCAAGCTGTGGGCGCTGCGGCACGGCGTCGGGCAGGCCGGGGACGGGGAGTGGCTGCTGCTGACGGACGCCGACATCGCGCACCGTCCGGGTTCGCTGCGGGCGCTGGTCGCGGCGGGTGAGGGCGCCGGGCTCGACCTGGTCTCGCAGATGGCCCGGCTGCGGGTGGCGAGCCGGTGGGAGCGGCTGATCGTCCCGGCGTTCGTGTACTTCTTCGCCCAGCTGTACCCGTTCCGGCGCGCCAACCGGCCGGGCTCCCGGACGGCCGCGGCGGCGGGCGGCTGCTCGCTGGTGCGGCGGGCGGCGCTGGAGCGGGCGGGCGGGGTCGCGGCGATCCGCGGCGCCGTCATCGATGACGTGTCACTGGCCCGGGCGGTCAAGCGCACCGGCGGCCGGACCTGGCTGGGCCTCGCCGACCGGGTCGACTCGGTCCGCCCCTACCCCGGCCTGGGCCCGCTGTGGCGGATGGTCTCGCGCAGCGCGTACGCCCAGCTCCGGTACTCGCCGCTGCTGCTGGCCGGGACGGTCGCGGGCCTGGCGCTGGTCTACCTGGTGCCGCCGGTGGCGGCGGTCGCCGGGGCCGCGGCCGGCTCGTGGCGGACCGCCGGGGCGGGCCTGGCCGCGTGGGCGGTGATGGCCGGGACGTACGCGCCGATGCTCCGCTACTACCGGCAGCGCGTCACGGCCGCCCCGCTGCTGCCGTTCACCGCGCTGCTGTACCTGCTGATGACGGTCGACTCGGCCGTCCAGCACTGGCGCGGCCGCGGCGCCGCCTGGAAGGGCCGCACCTACCCGCGGCCGCAGCCGCACGCGCAGCCGCAGCCGCACTCGCCCGCGCCCGCGCACACCGAGCAACCGGCCGAGCCGTCCGCCGAGTAGCGGGGCGGCGCGGCGGGCAGGATCCGACGATGGAGCGTCAGGAGATCTCCCGGATCGCGCACCGCGACCACCCGATCGCCGCCCCGCTGTCCGACGAGGCGGTCCGCACCCTGCTCGACCGCCTGCTGCGGGACCGCCCGGCCGGCCGGCTGCTCGACCTCGGCTGCGGCGAGGCCCCGTGGCTGCTGCGGGCGCTGGCCGCCCGTCCCGCCCTGCGGGGTGTCGGCGCCGATCCCGACCCGGAGGCGCTGCGCGCCGCCCAGCGCGCCGCCCGGCTGCTCGGCGTCGACCGGCGGATCGGCCTGCACCACGGCGGCGTACGGGAGTTCACCGCGTCCGAGCCCTTCGACGCCGTCCTGTGCGTGGGCCCGACGCCCGCCCTCGGCGGCCCCGGACCGGCCCTCGCCGCGATCGGCCCGCTGCTCGCCCCGGGCGGCACGGCGCTGCTCGGCACGGCCTACCGGGAGGGCGGCGGCCCGCCGGGGCCGTCCGACGGCGGGCTGCCGGACCTGGCCGGGACGCTCGCCGCCGTCCGGGCCGCCGGCTGGCTGCCGGTGGCCGGCCACACCTCCAGCCGCGCCGAGCTCGACGCCTACGCCTGGGCCCGGACCGGCGCGCTCGCCGACTGGGCCCTCGACCAGCCGCCGGGCCCCGACCGCGAGCAGGCCCTCCGGGTGGCGGACGGCTGGCGCGAGCGGTGGCCGGGCAGCCGTGGCGGCGGCGCCGGTTTCGTCACGATGGTGCTGCGGCAAGGGAGTTGAGGGCCGCCACCGGAACGGGTTCAGCGGCCCAGCAGGCGGCGGGCGGTGGGCTTCACGAACTCGTAGCGGGACATCTGTTCCAGGTCGCGGAGCCAGGCGGTGCGGCCGGGGGGCTGGCGGAGGAGTTCGCGGTAGATCTCCTCGAAGGCGGTGGAGACGTGGTCGAGGGAGAAGCGGCCGACCACCCAGTCGCGGCCCCAGGCGCCGAGTTCGGCGCGGCGGGCGGGGGCGTCGGCGAGGGCGCGGATCTGGGCGGCGAGGGCCTTGGCGTCGGCGGGGTGGTCGCCGTGGCCGTACATGCAGCGGGAGGCGTGCGGTTCGACCAGCGGGCCGGGTTCGTGGATGGCGGTGTAGCCGCTCGCGCCGTGGACGATGACGGGTTTGCCGAAGGCCAGGCCGCGCAGGGCGGAGCCGCCCATGCCGAGGACGAGGTCGGCGGCCTGGTAGGCGGGGCGGGGGTCGGGGCGCTGGCCGGTGAGGACGATCGCCTCGCGGCCGAGTTCCTCGTTGAGGCGGGCGGCCTCGGCGCGCAGGCGTTCCTCGCTGGGGCCGCCGCCGACGACGGCGAGGACCAGGCCCGGGTCGTCGAGGAGGCGGACGGCGGCCATCGTGCGGGAGACGCCGGCGTCCTTCTCCAGGCCGGAGACCAGCCGGGTGACGATGCAGAGCAGGAGCTGGTCGGGGGCGGCGCCGACCTCGGCGCGGAAGGCGGTGGCGGCGTCGGTGGCGGTGCCGGGCGCGTCGGCGTCGGTGTCGACCGGGGGTTCGATCAGCCGCAGGTCGCGGTGGCCGAAGGCGCGGCCGTCCGGCATCAGGGCGCCGAGGCCGAGGACCAGCGGCTGGTAGCGGGGCATGCCGCGGAGCATCCGGATGCCGTAGAAGGTGGTGACGATCGGGAGGCGGCCCTGGCGGCCGGGGCCGAAGTAGGCGTTGCGGGCGGCCCGGACCTCCCAGGCGTGGACCAGCTGGGAGCCGTGCTCCTCGGCGAGCTTGGTGAGCCGGGCCCGGATCACGGCGTGCGGGGTGCCCGGGTCGCCGGCCACCACCAGGTCGAGGTCGTGCTCGGCGGCGAGTTCGACCAGCGGGGCCGGGCCGTCGACGCCCTGGGCGAAGAGGACGGGCTGGTGGCCGCGGTCGCGCAGGGTGCGGGCGATGTCGACGGCGTTGAGCTGGGCGCCGCCGAGGGCGAGGTTGTTGAGGTGGACCAGGACCCGGACGGAGCGCACGGTCAGTCCTCCCACTGGTGCGGGACGAAGACCGGCGCGGCCATCACGACGGCGCGCGGCGGGGTGTCGAGCATCGGGCCGAAGACGTCGAACTGGCCGGCCGAGTGCCAGCTCATCAGGGTGCCGCCGTCGGTCTTGCCGATCGAGTAGACGCCGGTCCAGAGCGTGTAGCGGCCGCGCGGCAGCGGCAGCCGGGGGATGACGCAGGCGACCTTGTGGTCGCCGCCGGTCATCCGGATCTCGTGGCTGATCTGGAAGATCGGGCTGGAGGTGCCCTCGCTGACGCCCAGGTGCAGGGTGGCGTCGCCGCGGTAGTCGCCGGCCAGGGTGAGCTCGACGGTGACGGGCTCGTCGGTGTGCAGGGTGGCGGCGTCGTCGTCCTCGCCGCGCACCTCGTACTTGAGCAGTTGGAGGGGCTCGCCGGTGCGGGCGGACGCCTCGGACTGGGCCTCGATCGAGTCCCGGTAGCCGGCCAGCGCGTCCTTGATGCCCGCGTCGACCCGGACGGTGCCCTGCTCCAGCCAGACGCCGCGGCGGCAGATCGACTGGACGGCGGGCAGGTCGTGCGAGACGAAGACGATCGTGGTGCCCTGCTCGGCGACCTCGCGCATCCGGTCCAGGCAGCGCTGCTGGAAGACCGCGTCGCCGACCGCCAGCACCTCGTCGACCAGCAGGACGTGCGGCTCCAGGTAGGCGGCGACCGCGAAGCCCAGCCGCATCTGCATGCCGGACGAGTAGAACTTGACCTGCCGGTCGATCGCGCCGCCGAGCCGGGCGAACTCGACGATGTCGTCGAACCGGCCGGCGACCTCGCGGCGCTTGAGGCCGAGCAGCGCGCCGAACAGGTAGATGTTCTCCCGGCCGGTCAGGTCGGGGTGGATGCCGGCCCGGATCTCGATCAGGGCGCCGATCCGGCCGCGCACGTCGATCACGCCCGCGTACGGGTACATCACCCGGGTCAGCATCTTCAGCAGCGTCGACTTGCCGGAGCCGTTGGAGCCGATCAGGCCGACCGACTCGCCGGGCTCGATGTGCAGGTTGATGTCGCGCAGCGCCCAGCGCCAGTCCTCGCCGCGGTCGCCGCGCAGGCGGCGGGCGACCTGGTCGACCCGGTCGCGCAGCAGCATCCGCTGCTGGTCGGCGCGGAAGCGCTTCCAGACCTGGTCGGTGCGGATGGTGCCCAGAGGGTAGTCACGCGACATCGGCGATCCCCGTTTCCAGCTTCTTGAAGACCAGGTACCCGCCGACCAGGAAGACCAGCGAACTGGCCGCGGCGATCATCGTCATCCGGGCGTCGGGCGCCTCGCCGTACAGCAGGGCCTTCCGGTAGCCCTCGATGACCGCGCCGAGCGGGTTGACGCCGACGTAGATCTCCTGGAGCCGCTGCGGGATCTTGGCCAGCGGGTAGGCGACCGGGGTGGCGAAGACGCCCATCTGCGTGATGATCGGCAGCAGGTGGCGCACGTCGCGCAGGTAGACCACGGCGACCGAGAGGATCAGCGCGATGCCGTAGGTGAAGGCGAACTGGATCACCAGCAGCGGCAGCACCCAGAGGAAGGTCGCGGCCGGGGCCGTCCAGAACACCAGGAACATCAGGCCCAGCACGCCGACGCCGATCACCATGTCGACGGTCGCGACCAGCATGGTGGCGAGCGGGAACACCTCGCGCGGGCAGTACACCTTGTTCAGCAGGCTCAGGTTGTTCGCCAGGCTGAGCGCGCCCTGGTTCATCGTGTTCGAGAAGAACTGCCAGACGATCAGGCCCAGGTACGCGAACAGGGTGTACGGGACGGCACCGGTCTCGATCTTGACGGCCCGGTGGAACACCAGGGTGAAGATCGCGCACAGCGCCAGCGGGGTGAGCACCGCCCAGGCGAAGCCGAGCACCGCCTGCTTGTACCGGGCCCGCAGGTCGCGCTCGGCCAGCGCCCGCACCAACTCCCGGGCCGCCCACAGCTCGCGGGCCACCTGGACGGGGCGCAGCCGGCGTGTGAAGACCAGCTCGGGCGGCGGCCCGGCCGGGACCGGGGCGCCCGGCGGGGCGGCCCGCCCCTGCCGCTCGTCGATGACCTGCGCGCGCTGTCCCCCCACGGACTCCCGCCCTCCCCGGAGGCTGTGCTCGCCCCTGGTGCCTGTGCCGTCCGGCGTGCCTGCGCCGCCCGGCTGCCGTCTCCGGCCCGCCCGGCCGATCCCCCCGGCCGGGCCCGGCCGCGCCCCGCGCGCGGGACGCGGCCGGGGGAACCGGACGCACCGCTGCCGTCGGGGCCGGGCCGCCGGTGCTGCCCGGCCGACCCGCGGACCACAATGACACAGAGTGTGCGGGCCGGGGGCGGGTTCGGTGAAGATTGCGGCAGCTCAGCCCGGTACGGGACGGTTCCGGACCGAACCGTCCTTTCCGGCCAGGGAGTTGGGGCCGAGCGGGCCCGGCGGGACGGGACTCGGCGACCGGACGGGACTCAGCGGGCGGGCTGTTCGGCGACCAGCTGGTCGAGCGCGGCGGGCATCGCGTCGACGCCGCCCGCCTTGCTCGGCGAGGTGCGGCCGGCGCCGTCGACCACCACGGTGGGCAGCTCGGCGACCCGGTTCTGCGCGAACAGCTTCGGGGCCTCCTCGACCGCCCGGTCGACCTCCGCGGAGCCGTACGCGGCCCGGAACTTCGCGGCGTCCACGCCCTGCTTGGCGGCCCAGTCGGCAGCGGCCCGCTCGGTGGTCAGGTCGGTGCGCTGCTCGCGGACGGCGCGGAACACCGCGGCCTGCAGCCGGTCGACCTCGCCGAGCCGGTCCAGCGCGTAGAACAGCCGGGCGTGGGCGCGCTGCGCGGCCTCGTCGGGGCTGCCGGTCCAGATCGCCGGGACGCGGCGCAGCGTGACGTCCTGCTGGTGCCGGGCGGCCCAGCGGGTCAGCGGCTGTTCGAGCAGCGCGGAGTGCGAGCAGTCGTACCAGAAGAACTCGACGGCCTGGTGGACGCGTTCGGACTTCACGGCGGTGCTCGCGGGCGCGGTGCTCGCGGGCGCGGCGGGCTCCAGCGGGCGGTCGGCGGGCACCGGCGGGTGCTGCTGGGTGGGGCCGGACGGCCGGAAGGCGGCGGGGAGTTGCGCGCCGGACAGGCCGTTCGGAGCGGAGAGGCCGTTCGGGCCGAGCAGCGGCTTCGGGGCGGCGGACACGGCCTCGGCGGCGGTGGCCGGGGCGGCCAGCAGGCCCCCGGCGACGGCGAGCAGGACAGTGGTTCGGAGCAGCGACTTCACCCGGGCAGCCTGGCAGGCCGGGTGTGCGGCGTTCCAGGCCGGCGGGGCCCGGACGGCGGAATTCGCCGGATCGGAGCAGCGCGGCGGCGGTGCGGCGACGGCGCGGTTCGAACGTTCGTCGGGCGTTCGAGGCTCCGTCTGCTCCCCTGGCGCCGCCGTCCTTGCGCCGCAAGGGGGTTGGGCGGCCGGTGGGTGTTCCCCGGCCGGTCCGGTGGGCGGGCGCGCCCCCGCTCCGGCGCCCACCTGGTGTCGGGGAGGAGCGGTGCTACTTGGCGTCGTGCTTCCACTGGGCGCGGGCCTCGGCCTCGCTGGTCTTCGGGACGCCGATCTGGATCTGGTCGGTGCCCTCGGCGGCGACCGGGCAGTAACGGCCGTCCTTGACCTGCATGTCCAGCGAGAGCACGTCGCCGTTGCGGACCAGTTGCAGCACGTCGCCGGTGGTGCAGGTGGCGTTGGCGGCGACCGGCGGCGACGCCAGCCAGCTGACGGCCTGGTAGACCGGGACGCCGTTGTGCAGGACGGTGCCGTGCGCCTTGTCGGTGGCGAAGCTGCCGCCGCCCAGGACGCCGCTCCTGAGCTTCGTGAACTCGGTGGGCACGTGGTTGGTGCGCAGGTCGGCGGGGCCGTAGACGACGCAGTCGTGGCCGCTGGTGTTGGTCAGCTTGATCACGCCGTTGATCCGCGGGTTGGCGCTCCTGTCGAGTGTCAGTTCGACCTTGACGTCGCTCTCCTTCTCGGAGTTGCCGCAGATCGGCAGGTCGGCGGACGCGGCCGGGCCGGTGCCGCTGCCGCCGGTGGAGGCGGTGGCCTGGGCGGGCGGGGCGGCGACCGGGGTGCCCGCCGCGCCGGACGCCGCGCCGGACGCGGTGGCGGACGCGGCGCCGGAGGGGCCGGCCGGCTCCGGGTCGCAGGCGGTCAGGGCCAGCACGGCGCAGGCGGCGAGGGTGGCGAGGACGGCGGGCTTGCGGACGTTCATCTGGTGCTCCGGGTGGGGTGATGCTGGTGCGGTGGGCCGCCGGTCGGCGGCATGCGTCATCACGGTGTCCGGCTGCCGGACGGTTGCGGCCCGGGGCGTCCGGTACAGCCCTGTGACGGACGCTGTGCCACGGGTCCGCCGGACGGAGCGTCAACGACCTTCCGTACAAGGCCGGTTCGTACACCTGAAGGTTTTCCGTCGTAACAGGACCTACCGGGCGCGGGCGGTCTCGCGCAGCAGTTCCTGCCAGGCGGTGGCGACCGGGGCGAGGTCGAACCGGTCGAGGGCGTGCGCGCGGGCGGCGGCCGCGTAGCGGGCGCGGTCGGCGGCCAGCAGGGTGCGCAGGGCCGCGGCGAGGGCGGCGGGGTCGCCGGGCGGGACGAGCAGGCCGCTGACGCCGGGGCGGACCACGTCGGAGACCCAGCCGACGTCGGTGGCCACCGCCGGGACGCCCGCCAGCGCGGCCTCGATCAGCACGCCGGGGACGCCCTCGGAGTCGCTGGTGAGCAGCAGCAGGTCGGCGGCCCGGTAGAGCGCGGCCGGGTCGTCGAGCGGGCCGAGCAGGTGGGTGCGCGGGCCGGCGGCGAGGGTGGCGCGCAGCGGGCCCCCGCCGGCCAGCGCGAGGTGGACGTCGGCGGGGAGCAGGGCGTGCGCGGCGAGCGCGAGGTCGGGCCGCTTCTCGGGGCTGAGCGCGCCGACCCAGGCGATCAGCGGGCCGTCGGCGGGCAGGCCGAGCCCGGCCCGGGCGGCCGCGCGGTCGGCGGGGGTGGCGGCGGGCGGGAAGCGGTCGGCGGGGCGGGCGTTCGGGATGGTCCGCAGTCGGCGGGCCGGGAGCCGGAAGCGGGTCCGCAGGACTTCGGCGGCCTGCGGGGAGATCGCGGCGACGGCGGCGGCCCGGTGCAGGAACGCGCCGACCCGCAGGCGGCGCAGCGGGTCGGCGGTCCAGTGCCGGGGGTCGCCGATGTTGACGTACACGAAGGGGGTGCGGGAGGCGAACAGGCCGAGGGCGCACGCCTGGAGGGTCGACGAGCCGTGCGCCACCACCACGTCCGCCCGGGCGGCGGCCCGGCGCAGTGCGCGCAGTGTCGCGGGGTGGTGCCGGGACGGGCCGAGCACGGGGGTGTCGGCGGCGTCGGGGCCGGCGTCGGGGTGCGGGTGCAGTGCGGCGAGGGCGGAGTGCTGGCCGCGCCGGGAGAGTTCCCGGTGCAGGTCGCGGGCGAGGCGCTGCGCGCCGCGGGCCCTGGGGTCGGTGATGACGTGGAGTACCCGCGGCTCGGCCATGGCGCCGACCCTATGCGAGCGGGCGGGGGCGGGGCGGGGGTTCGGCGCAGAACGGCGGCCCGGCGGGCGGGCAGTTCCGGGCTTCGGCGGACGCGGGGCGGGTCGGGCTGGGATGCTGAGCGGCGGTCAGGGGGTGGCCTGGGCGAGGGGGTTGGCACGGTGCGCGTGGTGTACGTCATCGACAGCGTGAGTCGGGTGGGCGGGGCGGAGCAGGGGCTGGTGGCGATGGCCCCGTTACTGGTGCGGGCCGGGGTGGAGTTGCACGTCGCGTTCCTGAAGGAGTCGCCGGGCGGGTTCCAGGAGGAGCTGCGGGCGGCGGGGGCCGGGGTGCTGCCGGTGCTGCGGGGTTCGCGGGGGGCGCGGGTGTCGGCGCTGCGGGGCGAGTTCGCCCGGCTGCGGCCGGACCTGGTGCACACGACGCTGTACGAGTCGGACGTGCTGGGCCGGGCGGCGGCGTTCGCGGCCCGGGTGCCGGTGGTGTCGAGCCTGGTGAACTCGGCGTACGGGCCGGAGCACCTGCGCGCGCGGGGGCTGAGCCCGTGGAAGGTGCGGGCGGCTCAGGCGGTGGACGCGGCGACGGCGCAGGGGGTGCGGCGGTTCCACGCGCTGACGGAGCACGTGGCGGACGTGATGGCGCGCCGGCTGCGGGTGTCGCGGCGGCGGATCGACGTGGTGCCGCGCGGCCGGGACCCGCTGCTGCTGGGGCGGGTGACGGCGGAGCGGCGGGCGGCGGTGCGGGCCGGGCTGGGGCTGGACGAGGGCGTGCCGGTGGTGCTGGCGGCGGCCCGGCAGCAGTACCAGAAGGGCCTGGACGTGCTGGTGTCGGCGTGGCCCCGGGTGCGGGAGGCGCGGCCGGACGCGGTGCTGCTGCTGGCGGGCAGCCGGGGGGCGGAGACGCCGCGGCTGGAGGAGCTGGCGGCCCGGACGGCGGGGGTGCGGTTCCTGGGGCCGCGGGACGACGTGTTCGACCTGATGGCGGCGGCGGAGGCGTTCGCGGTGCCGTCGCGCTGGGAGGGGCTGGGCAGCGCGGCGATGGAGGCGATGGGGGTGGGGGTGCCGCTGGTGTGCGCGGACGTGGCGGCGCTGCGGGAGACGGTGGGCGGTTCGGAGGAGTGCGCGCTGCTGGTGCCGCCGGAGCGGCCGGAGGAGCTGGCGGGGGCGCTGGCCCGGGTGCTGGCGGAGCGCGAGGAGGCGCTGGTGCGGGCGAAGGCGGCGCGGGCGCGCTTCCTGGCGGGGTACACGCTGGAGCGGGTGTCGGCGCGGATGGTGGAGTTCTACGGGCGCGCACTGGCCTGACGGCGGCGGGGCGGTTCGGCCACGGACCGGACCGCCCGGCCGGACACCCGCCGCGCCGCTCGTCCGATCGGCCCTCGGACGCGGATTTGATGACGTCACGTCAGTTCGTCTGCGGGCGTCCGGATTCCGACCAAACCCAGGTGTCAGTATGGCCAAAGTGCTTGCGCCGCAGGTCCGGGGCGGGAAGCATCGGGCGCAGGGGAGGGCCGTTGGGGGGCGGCCTCTGGCGTCTCATTTTTCTTCTCTGGCCGCAGCCGGGGCGCGCGGGGCCCGGGCCCGGTGCCGCTCCCGAGGGGGATTCCGTGGTCCGGCGTGTCCGGGCCGGCCGTACCGATGCGCGTCGCCCTGGTGGGCGGGGGGCGGCCGTGGGCGCGTGTGCACCGTGACGAGGCGAGGGGAACCAACCGGTGGAACCGGCAAATCTGTTCACCGTTCTGCGGCGGTACTGGCGGCTGTTGGCGGCCTGTACGGCCGCCGCGCTGGTCGTGGGCTTCCTGCTGACGCCGGCCGGTGACACCGTCGACAACGGCAAGTGGCAGTGCAAGGTGGCGATAACGCCGGTGGCGGGTGCGGCGGACACGGTGCGCGCGGACCAGGTGCTGTCGTACGCGCAGGGTTCGGCGGTGACCACGGCGGCGGCGCAGAAGCTGCACCTGACGGACGTCGCGGGGCTGACCGCGCGCCGGACGGTGGTGGCGGAGTCGCCGCAGATGCTGCTGTTCACCACGACGGGTCCGACCCAGCCGTCCTGCCTGGAGCTGGCGGCGGCGCTGTCGGAGGCGACGATCATCGGCTACGCGCAGGAGTCGAAGAAGAGCGCGGACGAGTCGATCAAACGCCTGCAGAACCAGGCGGACGCCCAGCAGAAGCAGTTGGACGACCTGCAGAAGTCGTTCAGCAAGGCGAACGCGTCCGATCAGGCCAAGCTGCAGCCGCAGCTGTCGACCGCGACGGCGGCGCTGACCAAGACCCTCGGGGCCATCGCCGACCTGCAGAACTACAGCCAGACGGACGCGATCCAGCAGTGGGGCTCGATCGACGCGAAGGAGCTGGGCGGCAGCCTGCTGTCCTCGCCCTCGCGCGGGGTGCGGCTGACCCTGGCGGTGGTGCTGGGCCTGGCGCTGGGCGTGGTGGCGGCGCTGATGCTGTCCCGGATGGACACCCGGCTGCGGACCAGGGACGGCACCGAGGAGGCGTTCAACCTGCCGGTGATCGGCGAGATCCCGAGCCTGTCGCGCCGGCTGCGGCGGCTGCGCGAGCCGCTGGTGACGGCCCGTCCGGCGGATCCGGCCACCGAGGCGTACCGCTCGCTGCGCTCGACGCTGCTGCTGACCGGCCCGGAGGCGCTGTCGGGGCAGCTCGGCCAGGGCGGCCTGGACCCGGACGACCGGCGGGTGCGGCGGGCGGTGGAGCCGGCGCCGGTGGTGCTGGTGATGTCCGGCCGCTCGGGCGACGGGCGGACCAGCACGGTGGCGAACCTGGCGGCGGCGCTCGGCGAGACCGGCCGCCAGGTGCTGGTGCTGGACTGCGACTTCCGGCAGCCGGAGCTGAACGAGCAGTTCGGGATGGACGAGGGCCCGGGCATGGCGGAGCTGCTCTCCGGCGAGCAGCGGACCGACCTGGTGGAGCTGATCCGGCCGACCCGGGTGCCGAACGTGGCGATGATCTCGGGCGGCCACGCGACGGCGTACCCGGCGGCGCTGGTGCTGCGCGCCGGGGAGGTGCTGGCGCTGGCCCGGCGGCACGCGGACGTGGTGCTGATCGACTCCTCGCCGCTGCTGAACGCGAACGACGCGTACGACCTGGTGCAGCACGCGGACACCGTGCTGGTGACGCTGATGGCGGGCAACGTCCGCCCGGAGGAGGCCGACCGGGTCTCCGAGCTGCTGGCCCGCACCGGGGTGCCGGTGGCGGGCGTGGCGCTGCTCGGGGCGGAGGTCGCCACCGGGCGGCGCCACCGGGGGCTGCGACTGCCGGGCCGCCTCGGCGGCGGCCGCGGCGAGCCGGGCGCGGAGCCGGGCCGGCCGGCCCTGCCGGGCGGTCCGGCGGCGGCGGAGCGGGTGGTGGAGCAGCACCGCCCGGAGCCGCACCGCGCGGAGCCGCACCGGCCCGAGTCGGCCCGGCCGGAGCAGCGGCGGCCGGAGCCGCGGCGGCCCGAGCCGCGCCGCGCGGAGCACCAGCGGGCGGCGGACGGCCGCCGGGGCGAGCCGGTGTACGGCGCGGCGGGCGAGGGCGCGGCGCGGCGGGACGGCACGACGAGTTGGGGCCGCCGCCCGGCGGAGCTGCCGCCGGAGGAGCCGGTGGAGACCACCCTGCAGCTGCGGCTGGGCGAGGAGCGGTGAGCGGCGGCCGGGTGAAGGTGCTCTGGCTGGCGAAGGGCCTGGGCCGGGGCGGGGCGGAGCAGTTGCTGCTGAACTGCGTGCGGCACGCGGACCGTTCGCGCTACGACATCGAGGTGGCGTACGTGCTGCCGCACAAGGACGCGCTGGTGCCGGCGCTGGCGGCGGCGGGCGTCGAGGCGCACTGCCTGGGCGGGGCGCCGGGGTGGCGCTGGCCGCTGCGGCTGCGGGCGCTGCTGGCGGAGCGCCGCTACGACCTGGTGCACACGCACATGCCGGTGCCGGCGGTCGCGGCCCGGCTGCTGACGGCGGGCCGGGGCGGGGCACGGCTGGTGCACACCGAGCACAACCTGTGGGAGCGCTACCGGCGGCCGACCCGGTGGGCGAACGCGCTGACGTACCGGCGCAACGACGCGGTGATCGCGGTGTCGCACGCGGTGGCGGCGGGGGTGTCCCGGCGGCGGGCGGGCGAGTGGCTGAGCGTGGTGCACCACGGCCCGGACCTGGACGGCGCGCCGTCGGGGCCGGCGGCGCGCCGGGCGGCCCGGGCCGAGCTGGGGCTGCCGCCGGACGCGCTGGTGGTCGGCTCGGTCGGCAACCTGACGGCGAAGAAGGACCAGGCGACGATGCTGGCGGCGTTCGCCCGGCTGCGCGAGCGGGAGCCGGACGCCCGGCTGGTGCTGGTCGGTTCGGGGCCGCTGGAGGCCGAGTTGCGGGCCCGGGCGGGCGAGGGGGTGCTGTTCGCGGGCACGCGGGCGGACGTCCCGGCGCTGCTGCCCGGCTGGGACGTGTTCTGCCTGAGCTCGCGGCAGGAGGGCCTGCCGGTGGCGCTGATGGAGGCGATGACCTCGGGCCTGCCGTCGGTGGTGACCCGGGTCGGCGGCATGCCGGAGGTGCTGGACGACGGCGTGCAGGGCCGGCTGGTGCCGCCGGGCGATCCGGCGGCGCTGGCGGCGGCGCTGGGCGAGCTGGCCGATCCGGGCCTGCGGGAGCGGATGGGCGCGGCGGCCCGGGAGCGGTCGAGGTCCTTCGACGTGGCGGGCGCGCAGCGGGCGATCGAGCGGGTGTACGCCCGGGTCCTGGCGGACGCGAACCGACCGGCGAACTGACCGGCGGACTGGACGGCGAACCGAACGGGTGGGGCGGAGCACGACGTGGGTGACGGACTGACGTACCGCGGGCTGGAGCCGGCGGACGTGCCGGCGGTGCTGGAGCTGTTGACGGCCTCGCTGGCGGGCGGCCCGACCGGGCGGCGCAGCGCGGAGTTCTTCGACTGGAAGCACCGGGCGAACCCGTTCGGGTCGAGCCCGGGCCTGGTCGCGGTGGCGGACGGCGGCCGGGTGGTGGGGGTGCGGCTGTTCCTGCGCTGGGAGTGGCGGGACGGCGCGGGGCGGACGGTGCGGGCGGTCCGCCCGGTGGACACCGCGACGCACCCGGACTTCCGGGGCCGGGGGATCTTCCGCCGGCTGACCACCGAGCTGCTCGAACAGGTCTCCGGTGACACCGAGCTGGTGTTCAACACGCCGAACGGGAACAGCCTGCCGGGCTACCTGAAGATGGGCTGGCGGGAGCTGGGCCGGGTGCCGGTGGCGCTGCGGGTGGCCCGGCCGGTGTCGTTCGCCCGGGGGGCCCGGGCGGCGCTGACCCGGCGGCCGGGCCCGTCCGGGCCGCCGCGCTGCGAACTGCCGTCCGCCGCCGACTGGCTGGCCGGCCCGGACCCGCGGCTGGCCGGGCTGCTGGCGGAGCGCGCGCGGGCGGACGCGGCCGATCCGCGGCTGCACACCGTCCGCACCGCCGGGTACCTGGCCTGGCGGTACGGGGCGGCGCCGGGCCTGGACTACCGGGTGGCGACGGTCGAGCGGGGCGGCGAGCTGGTCGGGGTGGCGTTCGGGCGGCCGCGCCGGCGCGGCCCGCTGGCCGAGTTCACGCTGGCCGAGCTGATCGTCCGCCCGGGCGACCGGGAGACGGCGGGCCGGCTGCTGCGGGCGGCGGCGGCCTCCGGCTGCGACCACGCGGCGACCCACCTGGCGCCGGGCACCGAGGCGGCCGCGGCGGGCCTGCGGGCGGGCTGCCTGCGGGCGCCGCGCACCGGCATGGTGCTGGCGGCCCGCACCCCGGCCGGCCCGCTGCCCGCCGGACGGGCGCTGGCCGACTGGCGGTTCAGCCTCGGCGACCTGGAGGTCTTCTGATGGCGGTGCTGGTCGCGGCCCGCTCCGCCACGTCCGGGCTGCGCGGCGTGCTGCGCCGGGGCCGGCTGACGCTGCTGGCCTGGGCGGTGGTGCTGGCCTACGTGACGGTGTTCGTGCTGGCGATGGTGCACACCACGTACGACACCTGGGGGGCGCTGCTGGTGGCGCCCGCGCTGATGGCGATCGGCACGCCGATCCTGGCGCGGGTGGCGGGGGCGAACCCGGAGCGCGGGGTGTTCAAGCTGCTGATGGTGGCGATGGCGGCGAAGCTGGCCTGCGCGTTCCCCCGCTACCTGATGGCGTTCGTGCTGTACGGCGGCGCGGCGGACGCCAAGATGTACCACCAGAAGGGCTCCGAGCTGGCCCGCTACCTGACCACGGCGGACTTCTCGGCGGGCCTGCACTACGACCTGGGGATGAAGGTCGCGGGCACCGGTTTCGTCATCATCGTGACCGGCGTGGTGTACGCGGTGACCGGGCCGACCCTGGTCGGCGGGTTCCTGGTGTTCTCCTGGATGGGCTTCTGGGGGCTGCTGTTCTTCTGGCGGGCGCTCCAGATCGCCTTCCCGGAGGCGGACTCGCGGCGCTACGCGAAGCTGGTGTTCTTCCTGCCGTCGCTGCTGTTCTGGCCGTCCAGCATCGGCAAGGACGCCTGGATGATGTTCTGCCTGGGCCTGACCACGTACGGGGTGGCCCGGCTGCTGGACCGGCGGTTCGGCGCGTTCGCGTGCATCGCGCTGGGCTCGCTGGGCACCGCGATGGTGCGGCCGCACGTGACGGTGCTGGCGGGCGCGGGCCTGAGCGTGGCGTACCTGCTGCGCAAGCGGCCGCAGCAGGTGTCGGCGCTGGGGCCGCTGCGGACGGTGCTGACGGCGGCGGTGCTGGGCGTGGGCGTGATGCTGATGCTCCAGCAGGTGTCGACGTTCTTCGGCACCGCGGGCACCGGCGGGGACGCGGTCAACCAGGTGCTGTCGGAGACCTCGCGGCGCACCTCGCAGGGCGACTCGGTGATCAACGCGGCGACCGCGGACGAGCCGGCGCCCGCGTTCAGCCTGAACCCGGTGAAACTGCCGATGTCGGTGGTGAGCGTGCTGTTCCGGCCGTTCCCGTTCGAGGCGTCGAACATCCAGAACCTGATCCAGTCGGTGGAGTGCTTCGCGCTGCTGGTGATGTTCGTCCGGGCCTGGCCGCAGCTGGCGCGGATCCCGAAGCTGTTCGTCCAGCGCTCGTACGTGGCCTTCACCGTGGTGTACACGCTGCTGTTCTGCTGGGCGTTCTCGACCATCAACAACATGGGCATCCTGTCCCGCGAGCGGGTGCAGGTGCTGCCGCTGGTGCTGGTGCTGCTGGCGATCCCGAAGCCGGCCGCGGACCGGCCGGCCCGCCGGGGCCGGCGGCGGCCGCCGCGCTGGCGCGCGCAGCCCGGCCAGTGGGGCGCCGCCCGGCCGCCAGGCCCCGAACTCCCGGCCGCCGTCGGCGCGCCGGGTCCGTCTCGAACCCAGGGGGGCTCGACCTCATGACGACCGACCGCACGGCCCACGACCTCGACCGCCCGGCCGTCCTCGGCGGGGCTCCGGCCTTCCCCGAGGGCCTGCCGCTGACCCGGGTGCGGGTGCCCGACCGGGAGGGGCTGCTGGAGCGGCTGGCCGGGGTGCTCGACTCCGGGATGCTCACCAACGGGCCGACCGTGCGCGAACTGGAGGAGCGGGCGGCCGAGTTGCTGGAGGTGCCGCACGTGGTGGCGGTCTCCAACTGCACGGCCGGCCTGATGCTGGTGCTGCAGGCGGCCGGGGTCGGCGGGGGGCGGCCGGTGCTGATGCCGGGCTTCAGCTTCTCGGCGACCGCGCACGCCGCGCACTGGGCGGGCGGCACCCCGCTGTTCGCCGAGGCCCGGGAGCAGGACATCACGCTCGACCCGGTGGACGCCGAGGCCCGGCTGAAGACGGCCGACTCCCCCGCCGCGATCATGGCCACCCACGTGTACGGCACGCCCTGCCAGACCGAGGAGCTGCGGCGGATCGCCGACGCGGCCGGGCTGCCGCTGGTGTACGACGCGGCGCACGGCCTGGGCTCGAAGCGGCGCGGCGTGCCGGTCGGCGGCTTCGGCCTGGCCGAGGTGTTCTCGATGAGCCCGACCAAGGTCGCGGTGGCGGGCGAGGGCGGCCTGGTCGCCACCCGGGACGCCGCGCTGGCCCGGACCATCCGCACCGCCCGCGACTACGGCAACCCGGGCGACTACGACACGCTGTTCCCCGGCCTGAACGCCCGGATGAGCGAGCTGCACGCGGCCGTCGGCCTGACCTGGCTGGCCGGCCTGCCCGAGCGGGTCGCCCACCGCGGCGCGCTGGTCGCCGAGTTCGCCCGCGCCACGGCCGGCCTGCCCGGCCTGCGGCTGGCCCTGCCGGAGGAGGGCGACACGTCGACCTTCAAGGACCTGACGCTGATCCTGGACGCCGAGGCGTTCGGCCTGGACAACCGGCAGCTGGCCGACGCACTGAAGGCCGAGGGCATCGACACCCGCCGGTACTTCTACCCGCCCGTCAACCGGCAGAAGGCGTACGCCCACCTGGGGCAGGCGGAGGAGCTGCCGCGCACCGACCGGCTGGCGGCCTCGGTACTGACCGTCCCGCTGTGGTCGCACATGGACGCGGCGGCGGTCCGCCGGGTCGCCGACGCGGTGGTGCGTGTCCAGCCCTTCGCGGCGGAGGTCCGGGAGGCGCTCGGGCGCGCCTGAGCGAGCCTCGCAAGGCGGTTCGGCCGTTAGTCGGATCAGGTGAACTCGGTTGGACCGAAGGGAGGTTGGGGGGCCAGGATGGCCGTCATGTTCAAGGGATTCCGCAGCTTCCTGCTGCGCGGCAACGTCGTCGACCTCGCGGTCGGCATCGTCATCGGCGCGGCCTTCACGGCCGTCGTCACCGGTTTCGTCGCGGCCTTCCTGACCCCGCTGATCGGCATCGCCTCCGGTGCGGTCGGCGACTTCAGCAAGGAGGCGTTCACGGTCACCGGGGTGACCTTCCCGTACGGCGCGTTCCTGCAGGCCCTGATCAGCTTCGTGCTGGTCGCCGCGGTGATCTACTTCGCCGTGGTGATGCCGGTCGGCAAGCTGCAGAACCGCTTCAACCCGGTCAAGGACACCCCGGTGGCCAAGGCCGACTGCCCCGAGTGCCTCAGCACCGTGCCCGCCGCGGCGACCCGCTGCGCGCACTGCACCAGCGAGCTCGCCGGCCGCCCGGGCTTCCCGGCCCAGGCCGCCGCGGCCGCGGCCGCCCGCTGACGCGCCCGCACCCCGCGCGCCGCACCGGCGCACCCCCGGCCCGGACGGCTCCCGCCGTCCGGGCCGGGCCCGTTCCGGGCGGGAGCGCGGGCGGGGTCGGGGGCGCGCCGCCCGAAGTGGATCACCGGTCTGGACCACTGGTGGTTTAACGGAACCTTACGACGAGCCGATCGGGGGCTTTTGTCCCACCCCGGATGAGCGGGTGGTGCACGGACGATGGATCCCGGATGACCGAAACGAGACGTCATTTCGCCCGACCATGCCCGCAAATGCCCGATTTAAGCGAGCGAAGAGTCTGTAAACAGTTGAACTCCAGGCCGTTCCGCTCTCCTCAGCGGGCGTGTTGTGGGCTTACGGTATGCCCCATGACCTCGCCCCGCTCCTACGACGGAGTCGGCTACCCCTCTCCGTCCTTCTCCTCCGGCACGCCCATCTACGACAGCCTGGTCGCAGAGCGCGGCATTCCGCAGATCGCACCCATCAACGTGCCCCCGGCCCTCCCGGCCTCCTCCTGGTCCTCCGCCTACGGCAGCGGTTTCGGCACCGGCTTCGACGCCCCCCAGTCGAACCTGCCCGCGCTGCCCCCGGCCCGCCTCGCGCTCGGCCCCGGCCCCAGCAGCACCCCGGCCCCGGCGCCGTACATCCCGGCCCAGCCGGGCGGCTACGCGGCCGCGCCGATGCCGCAGCAGGGCGGCTACGCGAGCGCCCCGCAGGGCTTCCCGAACCAGCGCCCGGCCGCGCCGTTCCCGCCGCAGCCCGCGCCGGGCTACCCGGCGCCGCAGGCTCCGGGCAGCGGCTTCGCGAACGCCCCGCAGAGCTTCACGCCGACCTTCAACTCGCAGCAGTTCGGGGCCCAGCCGGCCCCGCAGCAGCAGCAGTTCGGCGACCAGTCGTTCGGCGGCAACTCCTTCGGCGGCAACGGCCTGCGCCCGGCCGCGGCCCCGCAGCAGTACCCGCAGTACCGGCAGTACCCGCAGGCCGGCTGAGAACCCCTCGGGGGGCAAGGTCACCACGCGACGACGCGTTTCATCCCCCACACCCGCCGGCCCCGGGCCGGCCCCCGGGCCCTGTCCCAAGGACCCCTCCGGTTCCCCGCACCCCGTTCCCCGGGTGCGGGGAACCGCTCGTACCGGGGTGCGGGCGCCTGGCAGGATAGGCGGCATGCCGCGCCTCGCCTCCCTGCACCTGTACCCGGTCAAGTCGATGTACCGCCTCAGCCCGCCGTCCGCGACGGTGCAGCCCTGGGGCCTGGCGGGTGACCGCCGCTGGATGCTGGTGGACGCCGCCGGCACCGCGGTCACCCAGCGCGACGAGCCCTCGATCGGGCAGTTCCGGGCCGTCCCGTCCGCCGACGGCGGCTCGCTCACCCTGACCGGCCCGGACGGCGCCGTCCACACGCTGGCCGCGCCGACCCTGGCCGCCGGCGCCCCCGAGACCGAGGTCTCCGTCTTCGGGACGCGCTTCTCCGCCGCCGAGGCGCCGAAGGAGACCTCCGGCTGGCTGGCCGAGCGGCTGCCCGCCGGCCTCGGCGAGGTCCGCCTGGTGCACCTGGACCGCCCCGCCACCAGCCGCCCGATCGACCCGGCGTACGCGGACCCGGGCGAGACCGTCTCGCTGGCCGACGGCTACCCGCTGCTGGTCACCACCACCGCCTCGCTGACCGAGCTGAACGCCCGGATCGCCGACGACCACCCCGACGACCCGCGCAAGGGCGCCGCGCTGCCGATGGAGCGCTTCCGGCCGAACCTGGTGGTCGACGGCACCGCGCCCTGGGCCGAGGACGGCTGGCGGCGGATCCGGGTCGGCGCCGTCGAGTTCCGGGTCGTCAAGCCGTGCGGCCGCTGCCTGGTCACCACCACCGACCAGGAGACCGGCGAGCGGCGCGGCCCCGAGCCGCTGCGCGCGCTGGGGCGCCACCACCGGTTCGACCAGAAGCTGGTGTTCGGCCAGAACCTGGTGCCGGTGCGCGGCCCGCGGGGCGCCGACGTCCTCGGGACGCTGGAGGTCGGCGCCGAGGTGGAGGTGCTGGAGAGCGGCCCGGCGCCGGAGCCCGAGCGGCGCTGAGCCCCGGCCGCCGTCCCGCGCACCGCCCCGACCGGCGTCAGCTTCGCGCCACCGGAACCACCCCCGGCCTCGTTCGTTGAACCGGGCGCCGGGCCCGGACGGCGGCCCGCCGGGTCCGCCCCGCGCGCTACGGTGGGGCCGACCGCACCGCGCCCCGGCGCGACCGGCGCGACCGGTTCGACCGGCGCGACAGCCCAAGCTGCCGCGACCGAGGCAACCGCCGCAACCGACGCAACTGCCGCAACCGACTCAACAGACGAAGGCGGGGATGACAGATCGCCATGGGTGAGCTCAGGGTCCGGGTCACGCAGGACAGCGCCTCGCGCTGGCGCCGGCGCGGTGGCGAGTACGCGACGCTCCGCGAAGCCCTGGAGGTCGCCGAACCCGGCGACACCCTGACCCTGCGCGCGGGCACCTTCCGCGAGGCGGTGCTGATCGACAAGCCGGTGTCGCTGGTCGCCGAGCAGGGCGCGGGCAGCGTGCGGATCGCGCCGCCGGCCAGCGCGGTGCGCGGCGGCCCGGCGCTGACCGTGACGGCGGCGGCGACCGTCCGGGGCCTGGTGCTGGAGGGCTCCGACCGGTCCGCCCCGGCGGTGCTGCTGGCGGACGGCGCGGACGGCGCGGTGCTGGCGGACTGCCGGGTGGAGGCCGCGTCCTCGGTGGGCGTGGAGCTGGCCGACGGCGCCCGCGGGCAGCTGCTGAACTGCGTGGTGGAGAACCCGGCCGGCCTCGGGGTGCGGCTGCGCGCCCGCTCCCGGGCCGAGCTGGTGGACTGCGAGCTGGCGGCGGCCGGGCAGAGCGGCCTGGCGGTGCTGGGCGGTTCGCGGCTGCGCGCGGAGCGGGTGAAGGTCCGCCGGGCGGGCGGCGCGGGCGTGCTGCTGGCCGATCCGGGGACGGAGGCGGAGCTGGTCGGCTGCGAGGTCTCCGAGGTGCGCGGCTCGGGCGTGCAGGCGGAGGCGCAGGCGGTCGGCCGGCTGTTCGACTGCGCGGTGCACCGGGTGTCCGGCAACGGCCTGAGCCTGGACAGCGGCGCCGAACTGGAGCTGTCCTCCTGCCGGGTGCACGACGTCCCGGAGAACGCGGCCGACCTGCGCGGCGGCGCGAAGCTGACGCTGCGCCAGACCACCGTGCACGGCTTCGGCCGGGGCGCGCTCTCGGTCTGGGACGGCGGCACCCGGGTGCTGGCCGAGGGCTGCCGGTTCCACTCCGCGCAGGGCGACTACCCGGCGCTCTGGGTGAGCGACGGCGCGGCCGTGGAGCTGGCCGACTGCGCGCTGGACGACCTGCCGGACGCGCTGTTCGTCCTCGACCAGGGCTCGACCGCGACCGCCCGGGACTGCTCGTTCAGCGCGATCCGCTCGTCCGCCGTCTCGGTCAGCGGCGGCGCCAGCGCCGACCTGGCGAGCTGCCGGATCCAGGGCGCGGGCACCGGCCTGTGGTTCCGCGACCACGGCTCGGGCGGCCTGCTGACCGACTGCGAGATCTCGGACGTGGCGACCGGCGTGATCGTCACCAAGGGCGCCGACCCGGTGCTGCGCGAGTGCACGGTGCGCGGCGCGAGCGAGGCCGGGGTGTACGTGTCGGCGCAGGGGCGCGGCGAGTTCGACACCGTACGGGTCTCGCAGGGCGGCGGCTTCGGCTTCCACGTGATCGACGGCTGCCGGACCAGGCTGATCCGCTGCCGGGCCGAGCGCAACGCCCGGGCCGGGTTCGAGTTCTCCGAGCCGGGCCCGGTCGCCGAGGGCTGCACCTCGGACGACGCCGCGCCCGCCGTACCGTCCGCCGTACCGTCCGCCGTCCCGGGGCCCGCCGCGCCGGCCGCTCCCCCGCTGGCCACCCTCGTCCAGCACTCCTCGTCCGCTCCGGCCGGGGCCGCCGCGATCGCGCCGATCCCGGACTGCCGGCCCGCCGAGGTGGCGCTGGCCGAGCTCGACTCGCTGGTCGGGCTGGCGACGGTCAAGCAGGAGGTCCGCACCCTGATCGACCTGATCTCGGTCGGCCGGGCCCGGCAGCGGGCCGGCCTGAAGGCGCCCTCGCCCCGCCGCCACCTGGTCTTCACCGGCGCCCCCGGCACCGGCAAGACCACGGTCGCCCGGCTCTACGGCGAGATCCTCGCCTCGCTGGGCGTGCTGCAGCGCGGCCACCTGGTCGAGGTCGCCCGGCTCGACCTGGTCGGCGAGCACGTCGGCTCCACCGCGATCCGCACCGCCGGCGCCTTCGACCGGGCCCGCGGCGGCGTGCTGTTCATCGACGAGGCGTACGCGCTCGCCCCCGAGGACGGCGGCCGGGACTTCGGCCGGGAGGCGATCGACACCCTGGTCAAGCTGATGGAGGACCACCGCGACGAGGTGGTCGTCATCGTGGCCGGCTACACCGCCGAGATGGAGCGCTTCCTGGCCGCCAACCCCGGCCTCTCCTCGCGCTTCTCCCGCACCGTCACCTTCCCCGACTACAGCGCCGCCGAGCTGCTCGACATCGCCCGCGCCCAGGCCGCCGAACACGAGTACCGGCTGTCCGAGGACACCGAGGCCGCCCTGCTCGGCCACTTCACCGCCATCGACCGCTCGGCCGGCTTCGGCAACGGCCGCACCGCCCGCCAGGTCTTCGAGACCATGGTCGAACGCCACGCCTCCCGGGTCGCCCACCTCCCCTCCCCCACCACCGAGGACCTCCAACTCCTCGTCCCCACCGACCTCCCGGCCTGACCGGCCCCGCCCATGTCCGTTCGCGGCCCCGCTCGTTGAACCCCCCGTGGGCAAGAGAGCGCCGTGGCTGGTCTCCGACGAGTCGTGGGGGCGGATCGAACCCCTGCTGCCCGCCCGGCGGCAGGGGACCGGCCGCCCTTCGCTGAACGACCGCCGCTGCCTCCAGGGGATCCTGTTCGTGCTGCTGACCGGCATCCAGTGGGAGTGGCTGCCGCAGGAGCTGGGCTTCGGCTCGGGCATGACCTGCTGGCGCCGGCTGCGGGACTGGCAGGAGTCGGGCGTCTGGGACCGGCTGCAACGGGTGCTGCTGGACGAGGTGCACCGGGCGGACGAGTGGGACTGGTCCCGGGCCCGGCGCTGAGCCGCCGGGGCCGGTGGGCCGCGTCAGGGCCGGTGGGCGGCCAGCGCGGCGGCGAGGCGGTCGCGCAGGGCGGTCTGTTCGGCGATCCGGCGGTCGAGGACGGCCAGCCGGTCGCGGGCCACCGCGAGGGTGCGGTCGGTGGGCCGGTGGCCGGTGACGTCGCCGTCCAGGCAGGGCAGGAAGGCGCGGACGTCGTCGAGGGTGAGGCCGACGGCGAGCAGCGCCCGGATGTTGCGGACCCGGACGACCGCCTCCTCGCCGTAGACCCGGTAGCCGTTGTCGGCGCGCCGGGCGTCGATCAGCCCCGCCTGCTCGTAGTGCCGCACGGCCCGGGCGGTGGTGCCGGTCCGGGCGGCCAGTTGACCGATCCTCACCCGGCCGATCCTCCCACCCGCCCGGACCGCCGCGCTCATCCGACGACCGCGCCGCCGTCCACCGGCAGGACCACGCGGGTGACGAACCCTGCCGCCTGCGTCAGGGTCAAGCCGCCGGCGGCGTCCGGGGGTTCAGACCAGCCGGGCGCCGCCGTCGACGTGCAGGACGGTGCCGGTGACGTACGGGTTGTCGATGGCGTGCAGGACGGCCTTGACCAGGTCGTCGGTGGTGCCGACCCGGCGGGCCGGGTTGCGGGCGGCGACCGAGGCGAGGAAGGCGGCCTTGTCGGCGCCGAGGCCGTCCCAGGAGCCGGTGTCGACGATGCCGGGGGAGACCGCGTTGACCCGGACCGGGGCGATCTCGACGGCGAGGGCCCGGACCAGGAAGGCGAGGGCGCCGTTGGTGGTGGCCATCACGGTGCGGCCGGGGACGGGGCGCCAGGCGGCGACGCCGGAGAAGAAGGTGAGCGAGCCGTCGGCGGCGATCTGCCCGGCGAGGTGCTTGGCGAGCAGCAGCGGGCCGATCACCTTGGCGTCGAACGCCCGTCGCACGGCGGCGGGTTCGAGCTCGGCGAGCGGCCCGTTGGCGGGCACCGCGGCGGTGGAGACCAGGTGGTCGAAGCGGCCGAGCCGGGCGGCCAGCGCCTCGATCGAGGCTTCCTCGGTGAGGTCGACGGGCAGCACGGTGGCCGGTCCGGCCAGTTCGCCGGCGGTCCACTCCAGCTTGCGCGGGTCGGGGCCGGCCAGCACGAGTTCGGCGCCGGCGGCGGAGGCGGTGCGGGCGAGCCGGCGGCCGGTGCGGGAGCCGGCGCCGATGACGACCAGGCGGCGGCCGGACAGGTCTGCGGACATGGCGGGTTCTCCTCGGGGGTGCGGGGATCGGGCGGCCGGTGGGGTTCCTCCCGGCCCGGTCTCCAGCCTGCTGCGTGCCGCCCTGATAGGTCCAAGGCTTGTTTTCGACCGTTCCCATAGACTCCGTGCATGGCAACGCTTCGCCAGTTGGCGTACCTGGCCGCCGTGGTCGACACCGGCTCGTTCACCCGGGCCGCCGAGCTGCTGCACGTCACCCAGCCCGCGCTCTCGCACCAGGTACGGGCGCTGGAGGGCTCGTTGGGCGGCCCGCTGCTGGAGCGGCTGCCGCGCGCGGTCCGGCTGACGCCGCTCGGCCGGGCCGTCCTCCCGCACGCCCGGGCGGTCCTCGCCGACGCCGAGCGGCTGCACGCGGCGGCCCGCCGGGCGGGCGGCCTGGTGGAGGCCGAACTGGAGGTCGCGGCCGTCCACTCGGTGGCGCTCGGCCTCCTGCCGCCGGTACTGCGGGCCTGGCGGGCCCGGTACCCGGGGGTCAGGATCCGGCTGCGCGAGTACCCGCACGCGGAGCTGCTGCGGGCCGCGACGGCGGCCGGCCGGGCGGACCTCGCGGTCGGGCCGCTGCCGGACGACTGGGACGGCCCCGTACGGGAGTTGGGCGTCGAGGAGTTCGCCCTGGTGCTGCCGCCGGACGACCCGCTGGCCGGGACGCCCGGCGGGGTCCTGCCGCTGGCCGCGCTCGCCGACCGGGACTGGGTGCACTACGCGCCCGGGCACGGCCTGGCCGAGGTGCTGGACGCCGCCTGCGCCCGGGCCGGCTTCACCCCGCGCCCGGCCGTCCGCACCGAGCAGACCTCCGCCGCCCCGGCCCTGGCCGCCGCCGGCCTCGGCCCGACCCTGGTGCCCGCCTCCGTCCTCCCCGCCGGGCTGGACGCCGCCGTCCTGCGCCCCGACCCGCCGGTGCGCCGCGCCCTGGCCGCCTACACCCGCACCCGCCCGGACCGGCTGACCACCGCGTTCACCGACCTGCTCGCCGAGGTCTCGACGCGCTGAGCCGGCCCGGCCCGGCCCGTCGGGCACCTGGTCTGCGCACGACGGGTCAGAAGACGGCAGGTCAGAAGACGGTGGGTCAGAAGACGGCGGTGAAGGCGTCGATGCGGGGCTGGTCGAGGTCGGGGCGGAGGCGGCCGGTGCGGGCGAGGGTGACCATGCCGTGCAGGGCGGACCAGGCGAGTTCGGTGTAGCCGCCGGGGTCGTGGCCGGCGGCGTTGGCGCTGCGGGTGGCGGGTTCGGCGATGGCGGCGAAGGCGGCGTGCAGGGGGGCGGGGGCTTCGGGGGTGCCGAAGGGGAGGGTGCTGGGGAGGGTGAAGATCGCGTCGTAGAGGGCGGGGTTGGCCTCGGCGAAGGCGAGGTAGGCGCGGGCGACGGCGGCGAAGGCCGCCCGGGGGTCGGGGACGTCGGCGGCGGCGGCCCGGAGCAGGGTGGCGAGTTCGGCGCAGCCTTCGACGGCGACGGCGGCGACGATCGCGTCCTTGCCGGCGAAGTGGCTGTAGAGGACGGGCTGGCTGTACTCGATGCGTTCGGCGAGGCGGCGGGTGGTGACGGCGTCCCAGCCCTCGGCCTCGGCGAGTTCGCGGGCGGTGCGGACGATCAGCTGTTCCCGTTCGGCGCGTTCGCGCGCCCGGCGTTCCTTGATAGCCATGAATGGAATCCTAGCATCGCTAGACATCCGGCCGCCGGCCGGTCTAGCATCATTCTTGTCGCTAGCGCCGCTAACCAACCGGCGGCGCACCGCACTTCACGCCGCGTCAGAGACCAGGGGGAACCACCATGTCCGCACTCACCAGCACCACGACCAGCACCGGCACCGCCGTCCGCGAGCCCAGCGGCCGCCTGCGCGTCAACCTCGCCACCGTGTTCACGGTCCTGGTCGCGCTCGGCATCGGCTACGTCGGCGTCAGCTACCTGTTCGCCCCGGAGCAGACCGCCTCCGGCTTCGGGATGCCGGTCTGGCCGCGGGGCGAGGCCGCCGACTTCCTGACCGTGAAGGGCGTCCGGGACGTCGTCTCCGGCCTCGTCCCGCTGGCCCTGCTGCTGACCGGCCACCGCCGGGCGCTCGGCTGGGCGCTGCTCGCCGAGTCGGTGACGCCGTTCGGCGACGCCACCACCATCCTGCTGCACCACGGCAGCACCGCGACGGCCTTCGGCGTGCACGCCGCCACCGCCGTCTTCGTGGTGGTCACGGCCGCCCTGCTGCTCACCGAGCGCCGGGCGGGGAACGGCAGGAACTGACTCTCGGCCCCGGGCCGACCCTCGGCCCTCGGCCGGCCCTCAGCCCTCCGCCCAGTCGCCACCCGCGAGGAACCCCTCCAGGGCGGCGCGGTGCGGGCAGGGGTCGATCCGTTCGGCGGCGAGCCACTCGTCCGCGTAGTACTTGTCGAGGTACCGGTCGCCGGGGTCGCAGATCAGCGTGACGACGCTGCCGCTGCGGCCCTCGCGGCGCATCTCGGCGACGATCCGCAGCGCGCTCCACAGGCCGGTGCCGGTGGAGGCGCCGGCCTTCTTGCCGAGGACGTCGGCGAGCAGGTGGGCGGCGGCGATCGAGGCCGCGTCGGGGACCTTCATCATCCGGTCGATCGCGCCGGGCACGAAGGAGGGTTCCATCCGGGGGCGGCCGATGCCCTCGATCCGGGAGCCGGTGGGGCAGTGGGCGTCGGGGTCGTGGTGCACCCAGCCGTCGAAGAAGCAGGAGTTCTCGGGGTCGGCGACGCAGATCCGGGTGTCGTACTGCATGTAGTGGACGTACCGGGCGATGGTCGCGGAGGTGCCGCCGGTGCCGGCGGTGGCGACGATCCAGGCGGGTTCGGGGTGGGGCTCCAGCCTGAGCTGGGCGAAGACCGACTCGGCGATGTTGTTGTTGCCGCGCCAGTCGGTGGCCCGCTCGGCGTAGGTGAACTGGTCCATGTAGTGGCCGCCGGTCTCGGCGGCGAGTTCGGCGGCGGCGGCGTAGACCTCGCCCGCGTTGTCGACGAGGTGACATCGGCCGCCGTGGAACTCGATCAGCTCGATCTTGGCGCGGCTGGTGCTGCGGGCCATCACGGCGACGAACGGGACGCCGATCAGCTGCGCGAAGTACGCCTCGGAGACGGCGGTGGAGCCGCTGGACGCCTCGATGACCGGGGCGCCGGGCCGGATCCAGCCGTTGCACAGGCCGTACAGGAACAGCGAGCGGGCCAGCCGGTGCTTCAGGCTGCCGGTGGGGTGGGTGGACTCGTCCTTGAGGTACAGGTCGATGCCCCACTCGGCGGGCAGCGGGAAGCGCAGCAGGTGGGTGTCGGCGGAGCGGTTGGCGTCGGCCTGGACGCGGCGGACCGCCTCCTTCAGCCAGGCCCGGTACTCGGGGTCGGTCCGGTCCACGTCCTGGGTGTGGTCGCTCATCGCACGCTCTCCTCGCCGCCCGCCGGCTCCCCGGCCGGGCCCGCACGGTCCCCCGGCCGGGTCCCCGAATGCCCCACCCAGTGTAACAGTCGACTACGATAAGTGACGATTACCGAGGCCCCAGCTTCCCCTTATGCGTACGGGTGCGCCCGCGGGGACGCGAGGGGCATCCGGACCGCCCGCCCGGTCACCCGGACGCGCGCGTCGCCGGCCGCGAGGTCGACGGTCAGCAGGCCGGGCCGGCCGAGGTACTCGCCCTGGTGGAGGGTGAGCCGGGTGGTGCCGAGGCCGCGCAGTTCGCGAAGGTAGCCGCCGAGGGCGGCGGCGGCCGCGCCGGTGGCGGGGTCCTCGACGACGCCGCCGACCGGGAAGGGGTCGCGGACGTGGTAGGTGGTGGCGTCCCGCTCCCAGACCAGCTGGACGGTGGTGAGGTCGAGCCGGCGCATCAGCGCGGCGAGCGCGTCGAAGTCGTAGTCGAGGTCGGCGAGCCGCTCCCGGGTGGCGGCGGCCAGGACGAGGTGGCGGGCGCCGGCGTAGGCGATCCGGGGCGGGATGCGGGGGTCGAGTTCCGCGGCCCGCCAGCGCAGCGCGTCGAGGGCGGCGGCGACGTCCTCGGGCGCGGCGTCGGCGGTGCTCGCGGGGACGCTGGTGAGGGTGGCCCGGTAGCCGCCGCCGGGGTCGGCGGCGACGGTGACGGGGACGGGCCCGGCCTTGGTGGTGAAGTGGTACTCGCCGGGGCCGTGCCGTTCGCCGAGGGCGACCGCGGCGGCGATGGTGGCGTGGCCGCAGAACGGCACCTCGGCGAGCGGGCTGAAGTAGCGGACGGCGTAGCGGCGTTCCCGGCCGGGAGCGCCTCCGCCGTCGCCCTCCGGGCCGGGAGCACCTTCGCCGTCGCCCTCCGGGCCGGGGTCGGCGGTGAGGAAGGCGGTCTCGGAGTGGCCGAGCCGGGCCGCGAGCGCGAGTTGCGCCGGGTCGTCGAGGGCGGCGGCGTCCAGGACCACTCCGGCGGGGTTGCCGCCGGCCGGGTCGGCGGTGAAGGCCGCGTACTGGAGGGGTTCGGCGGTGGTGTCCGGGGAGGGCTGCGTCATACCCGCGATCATCCCCCGGGCCGGGCCGGCGGGGGTCAGCGGGCCCGGGGGCGCGGCGAACTTCTAGACTGCCGCATCCGATTGGTCACGCAGTTCTCTACACCGAGGGTAATGAAACATGGTTGAGGCCCATCCGAAGATCGTCGTGGTCGTGCCGACCTACAACGAACGGGAGAACCTGCCGATCCTGGTCGGCCGGCTGGCCGAGCTGGGCATGCCGAACCTGCACGTGCTGGTGGTCGACGACAACTCCCCGGACGGCACCGGCGAGGTCGCGGACAAGCTGGCGGCGGAGTCGGACGGCCGGATCTCGGTGCTGCACCGCACCGAGAAGGACGGCCTGGGCCGGGCGTACGTGGCGGGCATGACGCGGGCGCTGGACGAGGGCGCGGACGTCGTGGTGCAGATGGACGCCGACCTGTCGCACCCGCACACGGCCGTCCCGGTGATGGTCGAGCAGCTGCTGACCACGGACGCCTCGGTGGTGCTGGGTTCGCGGTACGTGCCGGGCGGGTCGA
Source organism: Kitasatospora setae KM-6054 (assembly GCF_000269985.1). NCBI lineage: Bacteria > Bacillati > Actinomycetota > Actinomycetes > Kitasatosporales > Streptomycetaceae > Kitasatospora > Kitasatospora setae. Next base: position 1,846,537 of record NC_016109.1, read on the forward strand.
CCGCCTCGGAGTGGCCGTGGCACCGCAAGGCGCTGTCGGCGTGGGCGAACTTCTACGTGAACGCGATCCTGGAGCTGGGCGTGAAGGACGCGACGGCGGGCTTCAAGGCGTGGGAGGCCGGGGCGCTGCGCGGCGTCGACCTGGAGTCGGTGCACTCGAACGGGTACTCGTTCCAGGTCGAGATGAACTACCGGGTGGTCAAGCAGGGCCTGCGGATCAGCGAGGTGCCGATCCGGTTCGAGGAGCGGGTCGAGGGCATGTCGAAGATGAGCCTGGACGTGCAGCTGGAGTCCGCGCTGGCGCCGTGGAAGCTCCGTTTCGGCAAGGACAAGGAGCAGTGACGGCGCGGGTGGTCCCCCTCGCCACCCGCACCGCCTCCTGACGTCCCGTCAGTTCACCGCGACGGCCTGCGGGTCGTCCAGGTAGGGCTCCCAGGCGAGTTCCGCCGCGCCGACCAGGCCGGCGTGCGCCACCTGCGCGGGGACGATCGGGATGCGGCCGCTGCGGCCCCACAGGCAGCGGTCGGCGACGACCGCGGCGAGCCGGTCGGGGGCGGCGGCGAGCAGGTCGAGGTGCAGGCCGCTGAGCACGATCCGGTCCGGGTTGAGGATGTTGGCCAGCCCGGCGAGACCGAGTCCGAGCCGGTCGACGACCCGGGCGACGGCGTCCGCGGCGTGCGGGTCGCGGGCCAGCGCGCGGGCCTGCGGGAGCAGCGGGCGGTCCGGGTCGGGGCGGCGGCCGGCCGCGGCGAACAGCGCGTCGGTGTCGGTCTCGGCGTTGAGGCAGCCCCGGTTGCCGCAGGCGCAGGGGCGGCCGAGCGGGTCGACGGTCAGGTGGCCGACCTCCAGGGCCAGGCCGGAACTGCCGGTGTGCAGCCGCCCGTCGACGACCAGGGCGCCGCCGACGCCGCGGTGCCCGGAGGTGACGAGCAGCAGGTGGCGGGCGCCGCGGCCGGCGCCGTGCCGGTGCTCGGCGAGCGCGGCGAGGTTGGCGTCGTTGGCGACGGCGGTGGGCAGCGGGGCGCGGGCCCGCGGCCCGGGGTCGGCGCGGGCGGTCTCGGCGGCGTACAGCGCGTCGACCGGGGTGCCGGGCGGCCAGGCGAAGTGCAGGGACGAGGGCACCGTGCCGTCGGGTTCGGTGACGGGGTTGGGCAGGGCGAGCGCGGCGCCGAGGACCCGGCGGCGGCCGGCCCGGGCGAGCCGGGCGCCGGCCTCGGCGGCGGTGCGCAGCAGCGCGGCGGGCCCGGTGTCGGCGGGCAGCGGCAGGTGCACGGGGTCGTGCAGGCGGCCGCCGAGGCCGGCCAGCGCGACCGAGACGCCGTCGGCGTGCAGTTGGGCGGCGATCACGGCGGGGCCGGGGTCGGCGAGGGCGAGGCGGTGCGAGGGCCGGCCGCGGCCGCCGCCGGCCGGGCGGGAGTCGACGGTGATCAGGCCGAGCGCCTCGAGTTCGCCGGTGACGGCGCCGGCGGTGGCGCGGGTGACGTCGAGGGCGCCGGTGAGCGCGGAGCGGGTGGGGGCCTGGCCGGTGTGGATCAGGCGCAGGGCCGGCCCGAGCAGGGTCCGGCCGCGGTCGGGCGCGGCCCGGCGGTGCGACGGCTTGAACGGGCCTGTCGGCGGGGCCGGGTGCTGGCCCAGACTCGAACCGGGGCTCTGGTCCGGGCTCTGCTCCGGCCCCGCTCCCCGGCTCTGACTCGTCATCGGGCTTGAAGGTGTGTGCGGCACTCCTCTATTCTGACTTTGTGCCGCTACTGAACAAAACAGAAGCCCGCTCCTCCCTCCCTTCCCCCGCCGCCGCCACCGAGACCCCGTCCGGCCGCAGCTCCTCCTGGTCGGCGGCACGCCTCGCCCTCACCGCCTTCTTCACCGTCGACGGCTTCCTGTTCGCCTCCTGGGTGGTCCGGATCCCGGACGTCCGCGCCCAGGTCGCCGCCTCGCACAGCGCGCTGGGCCTGGCCCTGCTGTGCGTCTCGGTCGGCGCGGTCGCCACCATGGCCCTGATCGGGCGGCTCTGCCTGCGCTACGGCTCGCGCCGGGTCACCGCCGCCTCGCTCGCCGTCCTCTCGCTCGCCACCGCACTGCCCGCGCACACCCACTCGGTGCTCTCGCTCGGCGCGGTGCTGCTGCTGTTCGGCGCGGGCTACGGCGCCGCCAACGTGGCGATGAACAGCGCCGCGGTCGACCTGGTCACCGAACTCCGGCGGCCCGTCATGCCGAGCTTCCACGCGGGCTACAGCCTCGGCGGCCTGCTCGGCGCCGCGGTCGGCGGCCTGCTCGCCAGCCGGATCAGCGCCGCCTGGGCGCTCGCCGCGGCCGCCGCGCTCGGCCTGGCCGTGACCGCGCTGGCCGGCGCCGTCCTGCTGCGCACCCCGGCCGCCGCCCCCCGCGCCACCACCCCGTCCGCCACCCGCCCGTCCGCCACCCGCCCGTCCGCCGGGCAGGCCCGGCTGCTGGTCGTACTGCTCGGCCTGGTCGCGCTGTGCACCGCGTACGGCGAGGGCGCGCTCGCGGACTGGGCGACCCTGCACCTGACCGACGACGTGCACGCGAGCGCCGCGCTGGCCGCCACCGGCTACGCGTCCTTCGCCTTCGCGATGACGGCCGGGCGGCTCTCCGGCACCTGGCTGACCGAACGGCTGGGCCAGACCCGGCTGATGCTGCTGGGCGGCCTGGCCGCCTGCGCGGGCATGGCGACCGCCGCGCTGGCGCCGTCCGTCCCGGTGGCGCTGGCGGGCTTCGTCCTGGTCGGCATCGGCCTGGCCAACGTCTTCCCGCTGGCGATCGGCCAGGCGGGCGAGGCCGCCGGGCCGCAGGGCGTGGCCACCGCCTCCACCCTCGGCTACGCGGGCATGCTGGTCGGCCCCCCGGTGATCGGGTTCCTCGCCGACGCCCTCTCGCTGCCCGCCGCGCTGCTCACGGTCGCCGCCAGCTCCGCCCTGGCCGGGCTGCTCGCCCTCGCCGTCCGCCGCCACCGCGCGGCCTGACCCGCCCGCCCGCCGCCGCCGTCGTCGTTCCGCCGCCGTTCCGCTACGGGTGGTACAGCTGGGTGATGCTGACGATCTTGTTCTGGGCGCCGCCGACCTTGATCTCGTACTGGTTGCCGAAGCAGCGGTAGGGCGCGGCCGGCTCGGCGTTCTTCAGGCAGGCCTCCTGGGCCTTCATGAAGACGAACAGGTCGACGCTCTTGGCCTGCAGCTTGTCGTCCAGCAGCATGGTCTTCACGTCGTTGTCGAACTCGTAGAGCCGCGCGGCGCCCTGCGCCTCCCAGTAGCCGTCGTTCGGCACGTCGGGGCCGCAGACGAACTTCGCCGACTTGGCCCGCATCCAGACGTGCACCGCGTACGCGTTCTCGGTGGCCTCGACCACGGTCCGGCCGGCCGCGTCGGCCGTGCAGTCAGCGGCCGGCTTCGAGGCCTTTCCGGTGGCCGCGGCGGTGGACTTTCCCGTGCCGCCGGCGGCCGGCTTCGACGCGGCGGCGGGCGAGGTGGCGGCAGCCGGCACGCCGGTGGTCGCGGCGGCGGTGGCCGCCGGGGCGGAGCCGTCCGGCTCGCAGGCGGTGAGCGCGAGGGCGGAGGCAGCCAGAACGGCGGCCACGGCAAGACGGTTGAGACGCATCGTGCGAGTCCCCCCAGATGAGCAATGACAGGTGAATAGCGCGAATCCGGCCGTGTTTCCGTCGACGCCCCCGCGGCCCGACCTGCACTTCCAAGATCCATCGGACGGACATCCTGCCCGACCCGACAGACCCCACCACGCCGATCCGCCCCTCCCGGTTTCCCCTGTTGCGAAGCTGTGACAGTCATTGCACCCAGTGCCACACCCGGCGAATCCCCCCATTCCACCCGCCGATCAGAACCGACGGACAGCCAGGTCCCCTTGTATCCGAGCAAGTTCGGGCAAGTTGGAGGCGCCCGCCCGGTCGGATGCGGAAAGCTCTGGCACAACGATCGGCCACCGCACTCCGAGGAGGCTCTGCTCTCGTACAGCTGCCGCCACCGGACAAGTAGCTCTGCACAACCTTCTGGCAACGGAGTGGATCTTCGGGTCTGGTGTCCTGCTCCCGGTCACCATGAGGTGGTGACCACGTCAGACCGCTGAAGGTGTTGCTGGAAATCGAGGTGCGGGGCGCGTCGGGCGTGGAAGGCTGGAAGCCGCGTTTCGGGCTCTGGGAGGCAGTTCGTGTTCACGGTCGAATGGGTGGAGCAGTGGCCGCCGCCGCAGGAGTTGCCGGTCCGGCAGGTGTACGGGGTGGTGTTCGACGCTGCCAGCGGCGCTGTGGTGGTCCAGGACGATGCTGGGCGGTACAACCTGCCCGGCGGGACTCCCGAGGAGGAGGACGTCGATCTGGTCGCCACGCTGCAGCGTGAGTGCTACGAGGAGAGCCGGCTCGTCCTGAAAGACTGGGCGCCGGTGGGCTACCAGGTGGTACGAGAGGCGAAGCGCGCTCCCTACGCGCAGGTGCGGTACGCGGCGCTGCTGGAGCGCGCCGACCCCGTTGCGGCGGACCCGTGCACGGGCCGGGCGTACGGGCGGGCACTGGTGTCACCCTCCGACGCCGCCGACCTGCTCGGCTGGGGTGAGCGGGGCGCCGCCCAACTGGAGGCCGCCGCCCGCATCGCGGTGGAGCGGTGGAGTCTGGTGGTCGCGGTCGCGGGCACGGAGCGCCGCGAGCTGGTGTAGGCGGGCGGCCGTGTACGCGGCCGCGACGGTCGCGGCGCGGACCAGCGTCAACAGCCTCAAGGAATAAGGGAGTTCGTGGGCGCCGTAGGCTGACCGGCAGGTGCGCAGCAGGGTGCGGCAGGGCCGCCACCGCGACAGGTTCCACAGGCGGGCGCCGTGGAGGGTGCGGCAGCGGGCCAGGCCCTGGCCGGACAGGGCGCTCTTGTACAGCAGCGCGCGGGCACCGAGGTGGTCGTGGTGGTCGGTGGCCATCCGCGGGTCGAAGCGGATCCGGTCCGCGAATCCGGCCTCGGCGAGCCGGAGTTGGTAGTCGACGTCCTCGAAGGCCCCGCAGGCGAAGGCGGGCGCCGTGATTCCGTGGGCGTGGGCGACGCGGAGGTCGACGAGCATGTTCCCGCCGGCGACCATCATCGAGGGCGCGTGCCGCACGAGGGTGGGCGCGGTGCGCGCGGCGGTGACCTTGGCGGAGGATTCGGCTTCCCAGGCGCGGATCCGGCCTCCGGCGCCCTGCGGGCGGGCCGGATGGCGTGGGCCGAAGGCCAGCACGGCTCCGCCGTCGGCGGCAGCCAGGGCGGCCATCCACCAGCCGGGGCGGGGCGGGCAGTCGTCGTCGAGGAACGCGACGTGGGTGAGGTGCGGCGCCGTGGCGGCGAGGTGGGTGAGGTGCCAGGCGCGGGCGGCTCCGATCCGCAGGGGAGTCCCGGTCTCGTCCACGCACGCGCCGACCGCGGCGGCAGCCCGGTGGGCCCGGGTGTGGGCGGTGCTGCCGGGAGCGCCGGTGAACAGGACGGTGACCGCGCCGAACGGGGCCTGGGTGGCGAGGGCGGACAGCACCAGGGGCAGGGTGGCGGGCGCGGTGTGGGTGACGACCGCGACCGCCACGGCCGGGGCAGTCGCGGGGGCGGGGGTTACCGGCATCGTCGGATCACCTCCAGCAGGTGGTCGATCACGCGGGCGGTGGTGTGCCGGGCGGCGTGCGCGTACGCCGCGCCGCGCAGCCGGTTCAGGCGCTGCTGGTCGTTGAGCAGCGCGGCGGCCCGGTCGGCGAACGCGGCCTGCACGTCGGGGTGGGCGGCGGGGCCGGGGACGAGGAGGCCGGCGGTGCCGGCGGCGGCGCGCTCGCGCAGGGCGGCCCGGTCGGAGAGGACCGGGACGGTGCCGCAGGCGGACGCCTCCAGGGCGGCGATGCAGCACATCTCGTCGTAGTCGGTGGGGTAGAGCATGAGCTCGCTGGAGGCGAGGGTGCGCAGGTAGGTGGTGCGGTCGACCTCACCGAGGTGGGTGACGCCGTCGGGGAGCCGGGTCAGCGCCGGGACCTGGTGGTGGGCGAGCGAGCGGGCCTGGTCGGGACTGTAGCCCCACAGCCGGTAGCCGCCCATCACGGTCAGCGTTGCTTCGGGGATCTGTTCGCGCAGGCGCGGCCACAGGGTGAGGAGCGGATCGAGGCCGCGTTCGGGGACGCTGGCGTGCACGCAGTGGAAGCGGCGGCGCGGCACGTCGGCGAGCGGGGCGGGGTCGATGTCGTGGCCGCAGGAGTGGACGACGTAGCCGTGACGGGGAGTCAGCAGTGGGGCGTACAGGGCGTGGGCTGCCTTCGAGCCGACGAAGGCGAGGTCGCAGGCGGGGGTGGTGCCGGCGATGCCGGGGGTGGAGCGGTCCCCGATGTACAGCACCCTGGTGGCGCCGGCGGGGACGTCGGCGAGGAGGTTCGCGTTGCGCCAGGCGATGACGGCCTGGGTGGGGCGGCCGGGTGCGGGGGCGGTGGCGGGGGTGCACCAGCCGTCCGCGGCGAGGCTGGCGTCTGGGCGGGGCCGGTCGGCGGCGGGCTCGCCGAGCAGGACGCGCACGGCGACGCCGCGCACGCGAAGGTGGCGCCACCAGGCGAGGAGGGTGGCCTCGTTGCCGCCGAGGCCGCTGTCCAGCCGTTCGGGCGGGAAGTAGCGGGTGCCGGGGGCGAGGATGTCGAGGGCGAGGTCGTTCATCGGCGCTCCTTCAGGGTTCGGGTGTAGCGGGTCAGGAGGTCCATGGCCTGGCCGTCGGGCAGGCGCACGCCGCGCTCCGCGTACCGGGTGAGGGCCTGGGCGGGGGTGTCGCCGCTCGCGGTGAGGATGGCCAGGGCGAGGAGTCCGGCGCGGTCCAGGCCGAGCAGGCAGTGGGCGAGGAGCGGGCGCCGGCTGTGCTGGACGGCGTGCACGGCCCGGCGCAGTCGTGGCAGTGCCGTCTCGTCCCAGTAGGTCAGGGGCAGGTGGCGGACCAGGGTGGTCGGCGGCGCCCAGGCGGGCGGGTAGTCGCCGCGCTCGGGTGGGCGGCGGCGCAGGCACAGGACGGTGGCGGGCTGGTGCGAGAGGGTGTGGGCGGTGGCGGCGGAGGCGATGTGGAAGCCGGGCAGCACCTGCCACGGCCGGACGGGCTCCGGGTCGGCCGCTGTCGTGGTGCGGGCCGTCACGGGTGCCTCGGGGCGAGTTCGGCGAGCAGCGCGGCGATCTGCGCCGCACTCTCGTGGGGCGGCTGCTCGGAGGTGCCGATCAGGTGGTAGCCGAAGCCCTGCGCGAGGCGGGTCAGGTGCTCCTCAACGCGCCGATGGTGGTCGGCGTCGGGGCCAAACCGTCGGTCGTCTCGCAGGTTGGGTGCGCCGGTGCGCAGGTAGCGGTCATGCCGTACCTCGTGGGGGCTGTGCAGCAGGACGGCCAGGTCGACGCGGCGGTGCAGCGTCGGGGCGAGGCGCGCGGCGAACCGTGCGAGCACGGTTTGCCGGCGGGCGAGGTCGTGCGCCCAGACCCGGCACACGTACGACTCCTGGAGCCAGACCTGCTGACCGGCGGGGTTGTGGCCGCCCGGCGGCGTGGGGCGGGCGGCGAGGTCCGGCAGGTAGGCGAGGTGGAACAGCGCGGAGCGCACTGGGTCGGGCAGGTGCGGGATGCGGTAGGCGGCCTCGATCAGGGCGGGTATGGGGCCGCCGGTCAGGGAGGTGGTCGAGCGCACAACCGTCGTGCCCTGCTGGTCCAGGTACTCGGCGAGGTGGCGGCAGACGGTGGTCTTGCCGGTGAAGTCCATGCCCTCCACGACGATCCTGATCATCGCCCGCTCCCTCGCTCGGCACCGATCTGCTCGGCGGCGCGCGCGGCGGCCAGTCGGCGGACCAGGTCGGCGGCGGCGCGGGCGGCCTGTTCGGAGGCGGTGGCCGCAGTGTCGATGTGCCGCACGCGCCGGTGGCGCCGGGCGACCTGGTGAAGGGCCCGGCAGAAGCGGCCCTCGAAGGCGGCGTCCGCGACGGTGACCGCGTCCACCCCGTCCGCGCGGTCGCGCCCGGCCAAGCGCTCCAGGCGCACGACGTGGCCGGCGCGGGTGATCAGCGCGAGGTCGAAGCGCGGGAAAGCGCCCGGGTGGCGGGCGGCCCATCGGGCGGCGGGCCAGTTCCCCGCCGCGACGCCGTAGGCGACGGCCCGATCCACATAGGACTCCTGGACGACCACGTCGACCAGCACGTCGTCCAGCACGCCGGGCAGCACGCGGTCGAGCATGGCGGAAGCGATGAACGCCGCGTTGAGGCGACTGCTGGCCGGGCGCTCCCCCGGCACGGTGCGCTCCAACGAGCGGCGCAGCGGGTGGCGTTCGGCGAGGGCGCCGCGGTGGTGGAACACGCGCAGGCCCGAGTCCTGCAGTTGCTCGGCGAGCAGGCGCGCCAGGGTGGTTTTGCCGGTGAGGTCCATGCCGTCGACCAGCACCCCGACCGGCCGCCGGGCGCGGCCCGGGCGGCGGTCCGCGGTGGTGGCGCGGTGCGGACGGCGGGTGCGGGCGGTGGAAATGGCGGGGGTGAGCGGGTCGGCGGTGGCCATGGAGGGCTCCTCGTCTGCACAGAACGGGACGATGACTCCATGGCACCGTGCCTCAACTCTCCTTCCCAGAGACGAAGTTGGGACGAGAATAGGATCCGGCTGGAAGAAATCCGGGACACGGCTAGGACACCGGCCGCTCCGGGACCGAATCCGGTGCGGACAGCAGGCTCAGCACGGCCTGCCGGTAGACGGCGTACACCTCGGGCAGCGCCGCCAGGTCCGCCCGTTCGTCGGTGCCGTGCAGCCCCTCGTACGGCACTCCGAAGCCGGCGGTCGCCGCGATCCCCTCTCCGGCGAGCAGGTTGCCGATATTGGACGGGCCGGCGACCTTCGCGCGCACATCGAGGCCCTGAGCCGCGGCCGCGGCGAACAGGGCGGCGGCGGGCTGCTCGCCGGCCCCCAGACGGAACGGCGGCCAACTCGCTTGCGGCGCAACCTCGCTCGGCCGCGCGGAGGGCATCTCCGCGTCCAGCTCGGCGACCGCCCCCCGGATCAGCTTCTCGGCATCATGGGCGTCGAAGCCGGGGACGGTGCGCACGTCCACGTTCAGCTCGCACAGATCCGGCACGGTCGAGAAGCCCGCCCCGCCGTGGAAGGCGGTGACCGTCAGCTTCGGCCCCAGTGGAAACCCTGAGGTGCCGTCCGCCGCGGGCAGGCCCGCCCCGTCCAGGAGGCGGACCAGGTGCGCGGCACGGGATACGGCACCGACCTGGGTGCGGCTCGATCCGGAGTGCCCCGACGGGCCGTACACGGAGATCACCGCCCGCCACAGGCCGCGACCACCGACCACCACCTCCTCCAGCCCCGGGTAGCCGATCATCACGCCCGCCGGGCGCACCGCGCGCTCGTCGGCGAGGTAGGCGCGCGCCCCGCCGAAGCCGCCGGTGTGCTCGTCGACGTCGAGCAGCACCGCGAGCCCGCCGTACAGGTCGCCGGCACGCGGCCACAGGTCGGCCGCGATGTGGCAGAACAAGGAGGCGGCGAGCTTCGAGTCGGCGCTGCCCCGCCCGAGCAGCCAGCCCGATACGACGTCACCGCAGGCCGGGGGGAACGACCATGTGCCTTCGTCGCCGAACGGGGCGGTGTCCACGCAGGCGTCCAGCGCCCACCAGCGGCCCGGCCGGCCTCCGGGGATCTCCACCAGCAGCCCCGCCGGCGCGTCCCGGTGGTGCAGCCGCCGGTGCGGCAGGCCCCGGGCACCGAGCCAGTCCTCCAGCGCCCCGAGCACCGGCCCGTAGTCGTCGATGCCGGCCCTGCTCGGCCGGCGGATCAGCGCCTGCGCCAGCTCGACGACCGACGCCGCCCGCTCTCCGACCCGGACGTCCGCACTGCTGCTCACTTCCCGCTCCCCACTGGTCAGCCGTGCCGCACCGGCAGCGCGCGCACCGTCTCGAACGTCTCCACCGCGCGCGCCCCGGCAGCCGCTTCCCGTCCATGGTGGACCAGGCCCTGCGCCGCCTCGCGCCCCAGCAGCACCCCGCAGTCGAACCCGTCGGAGCCGTGCAGCGACGGCAGCGGCACGACCGCCTGGGTCTCCGAAGCCACGAAGAACCGCTCCAGCGCCGGCCCCTCGACGACGCCGATGTGCAGCGTCTTGACGCCGTGACGGCGCTCACCCGGATCACGCAGCTCCAGCAGCCGCACCAGGTGGTCCGCGAGCTCGCGGTGACGCGGCGGCCCGTACAGCACCCGGTAGTGCACCAGACCCGGATCCCGCGCCACCGCCGTCTCGATCGCCGCCAGATACGCCTTCTCCCGTGACCGGCTGCCGGTGACGACCAACTGCTCGCGTGCGCCTGCCACCACGCCGACCATCGCCTCCACCAGATCCGTCCACCGCGTGAGCACCTTCAGCACCACGCCCGTCCCCGAAGACTCCAGCGTGCTGACGGCCTCACCGTCCTGATGGGCGAACAGCACCTCCGGCTTCTCCCCGAACAGCCTGCACAGCCCCTGACGATTGCGTTGCCCCGTACGCCGCCGGCCCGACTCCCAGGCGCTCACCAGACTTCCGTCCGCCGACAGGTTCGTGATCAGGTTCAATGCCTCGGCGACGTCCTCCTGCGTCATGTTCCGAGCCAGCCTCGCCCGCCGCAGCGCCGAATCCCCACCATCCGCCGCAACCACGCCCGCTACCCCCTCCCCACCACCGGAAATATCCCAAGCCTTCCCCGCCCGGCCACAGTTCACCGCAACCGCCCGACAGCTTGAACTCCAAGACGTCGACCATCGGTCCGGGCCGGCGAATTCGAGCGGGGGGAGGTGCGGTCGGCGGACCCGTCCGAGCGGGCCCGGCGGGTGCTCGCCCAGTTCGAGACCCCGGGAGCCGTCAAGGTCGTCCTCGACGCCCCGGCGCTGATCAGGTGGATGTACCCCGGCAGCGGCGAGGGCTGGGACGTGCTGGACGAGGTGATGCCGCGGTGCGTGACGACGTCCGCGGTGGTCGCCGAAGCGCTCGGCCTGGCGGTCGCACACCACTACACCGGCACCCCGCAGCAGCTCGCGGACGACCTGGTGGCCGTCGGCCTGCGAGTGGAGGAACAGCTCCTGCTGCGCGACAGCACGCGGGCGCTGGAACTGCTCGCGGCGGCGAAGGCTGCGGGCGGCGAAGGCTGCGCCGGGCGCGCGTCGTCTCGGAGCCGCTGTCGGAGTACACGCGCTTCGAGCACGATGTGACGTTCCGAAACATCGCTGCCGGTGAGGAGGTCCGCTGGCTCGCACGTCGTCGGGCCGGCGGCCTGGCACTGCCGCCGAACGACTTCTGGCTGGTCGACGACGGCGTCCTGCTCGTCCACCACTTCAGCGGCGAGGGCGACTTCGTCGACGACGAGATCGTCACGGCGCCCGGCACCGTCGAGCTCTGCCGCTCGGCGTTCGAGGCGGTGTGGCGCCTCGCCGTCCCCCACCCGGAGTACGAGCCGAGCTGAGACCGTGCCCGCTTCCTCCCCGTCGACGGTCCGAGCAGCCCGCCTCGCGCTCGGCCGGCGCCGGCCCTACGGGGCGGGTGGCGGTGGGCTGCTGTCGGCGGGGGTTTCGCCGGGGAGGCGGAGGTCCCAGCCGACCAGGGCGCGGAGTTGGGCGGCGGTGAGGCCGTCGGGGACGGGGCGGGGCGGGTCGTGGCGGATGGGGGGCTGCCAGCCGTCCTCGGGGTTCCAGGTGCGGACCTGGCGGGCGGGGGCGCCGGCCACGACGGCGTAGTCGGGGACCTCGCCGGCGACGACGGAGTTGGCGGCGACGACGACGTTGCGGCCGATCCGGGCGCCGGGGAGGATGACGGCGCCGGTGCCGATCCAGGAGCCGGCGCCGATCGAGACGGGCTCGTTGCGGGGCCACTGCTTGCCGATCGGCACTTCGGTGTCGCGGTACTCGTGGGCCTGGTCGGTGATGTAGACGTCGGGTCCGGTCCACACGTCGTCGCCGAGTTCGATCCGCTGGTGGCCGACGATGTGGCTGCCGCGGCCGATCACGCAGCCGCCGCCGATCCGGACGATCGGCTCGGGGCCGAGGTCGAGCCCGGGCAGGAACCCGGCCGACAGGGTGACCTGTTCGCCGATGATGGAGAACGGGCCGATGGTGATCCAGCGCTCGTTGAAGACGGTGCCGAGCGGGAACGCGAGCGTGGTGCCGTCGCCGAGTTCGCCGAACCGGTACGGGCCGGGGTTGCGGTTGCTGACGGCGCCCGCGTCCCGCAGCCACCGCCAGCCGCGGTGCACGGCGTGCCCGGCCGCCCGGCGCGACCTCTCGCGGACGGGTCCGAGCAGCCTGCGGACGATCGACATGCGCTCACCGTAGCGGCCGGTGCGCCCGCTGGGCCCGCAACGGGACCAAACTCACACCGGCCGGTAACTTCGGTCCGCGCGGCCCCGGAAGGCCGAGGTCAGCGCACCCAGCGGGCGGGCCGCTTCTCCAGGAAGGCGCGCATGCCCTCCTGCGCCTCCTCGGAGCCGAACAGCTTCGCCGAGAGCGCGACCAGTTCCTCGGTGTGCCGTTCGAAGGACTCCCGGACGGCCGCGTTGGCGAGCAGTTTGGACTCGGCGAGGCCCTGCGGCGAGCAGAGCCGGATCGCGTCCAGGACGGTGCGCAGTTCGGCGGCGGAGTCGTCGGCGGCCTCGGTGACCAGGCCGATCCGGGCCGCCTCGGCGGAGTCGAAGGTCTCGCCGGTCAGGTAGTAGCGGGCGGCGGCGCGCGGGTCGAGCTTGGGGCGCAGCGGCAGCGAGATGACGGCGGGGGCGAGGCCGAGCCGGGACTCGGTGAAGGCGAAGGTGGCGTCGGGGCCGGCCACCGCGAGGTCGCAGGCGCCGACCAGGCCGAGGCCGCCGGCCCGGACGTGGCCGTCGACCAGGGCGATGACGGGCTTGGGGCAGTCGACGAGGGCGCGCTGCAGGGCGACCAGGCCGCGCGGGCCGACGGTGGGGTCGTCGCCGGTGGCCTCGGAGAGGTCGGCGCCGGCGCAGAACACCCGGCCGGTGTGGCCGAGGACGACGGCGCGGACCTCGGGGTCGGCGGCGGCCGCGGCGAGTCCGGCGGTGAGTTCGGCCATCAGCCGGGTGGAGAGGGCGTTGCGGTTGTGCGGGGAGTCGAGCTGGAGGGTGGTGACGGCGTCGGCGGTGGTGCGGCGGACGAGTGGCGCTTCGCTGGTCATCGGTGGCCTGCCTTTCCGGCTGAGGGTGGGTCGGAGGGGCGTCGTGTGCACCCTGGCACACCCCGGCCCTACTGACCAGTACCCGATCTTCCGGGCGCCCGGGGCCGGGCCGGCCGCCGCCACGCCGGGCGGAGTTCCGTACACGTCCCCAACTTCCTTAAGGTCTAGACCTATTGACAGTCGATGGACAACCTCGCTTGAGTGCTGGGTACACCGCTCGTTCCCCCACAAGGAGTGGCCGCATGTCCCACACCCGCAACACCCGTACCACGAGCCGTCCGGCGCACCGGGCCGGCTCCCGCCGCGGCAAGGTGGCCGCGCTGCTGACCGGCGCGCTCGCCGCGACCGGCCTGGCCGTGATGGTGCCCACCACCTCGACCGCCGCGACCGCCTGCACCACCCCGTACTCGGCGACCCAGGTGTACACCGGCGGCATGTCCGCCTCGTACAACGGGCACAACTGGAACGCCAAGTGGTGGACCCAGGGCGAGACCCCGACCACCGGCGGCTCCGGCGTCTGGGCCGACCAGGGCGCCTGCGGCGGCGGCACCACCACCAGCCCGACCCCCAGCACCTCGGTCAGCACCAACCCGAGCCCGAGCTCCACCCCGAAGGCGTGCGAGCTGTCGATCTGGGTGGCCGGCACGCAGTACACCACCGGCACCGTCGTGAAGTACGTGCCGAACGGCCAGTTCTACGTGGCGACCCACGACAACCCGGGCTACGACCCGACCATCTCCACCTGGTACTGGAGCCCGACCACCTGCAGCACCGACACCCCGACCCCCAGCCCGTCGGTCACCACCCCCAACCCGGGCGGCTTCGTGGTCTCCGAGGCCCAGTTCAACCAGATGTTCCCGAACCGGAACCCGTTCTACACGTACTCCGGCCTGGTCAACGCGCTGAGCGCCTACCCGGCGTTCGCGGGCACCGGCTCGGACACCGTGAAGAAGCAGGAAGCCGCGGCGTTCCTCGCCAACATCAACCACGAGACCGGTGGCCTGGTGTACGTGGTCGAGCAGAACACCGCGAACTACCCGCACTACTGCGACACCACCCAGCCCTACGGCTGCCCGGCCGGCCAGGCCGCGTACTACGGCCGCGGGCCGATCCAGCTCAGCTGGAACTTCAACTACAAGGCGGCCGGCGACGCCCTCGGCATCGACCTGCTGAACAACCCCAACCTGGTGCAGACCGACGCGGCCGTCGCCTGGAAGACCGGCATCTGGTACTGGATGACCCAGAACGGCCCCGGCACCATGACCGCGCACAACGCCATGGTCAACGGCAAGGGCTTCGGCGAGACCATCCGCTCCATCAACGGCTCGCTGGAGTGCAACGGCGGCAACCCCGCCCAGGTGCAGAGCCGGGTCAACGCGTACACCAGCTTCACCGCGATCCTGGGCGTGCCCACCGGCAGCAACCTCAGCTGCTGACCGGCGGACCGACGTCCTGACGCGCCGGCATGACGGCGTACGGGCCCCCGGCCGACACTGCGTCGGCCGGGGGCCTGCCCGTTCCCGCCCGGCTAGCCGGGGAGGTCCACCTCCAGGCCGAAGCGCTCGGCGAGCACGGCGCGCACCGCTCCGGCGTCCGCGAGCTCCCGCTGGACGGTCCGGCCGTCCGGGAGGTCCTCGACCAGGTTCCGGCCGCGCAGGGCGATCCGTGCGGCGGCGCCCGGGAGTTGGACCAGCACGTCCCGGACGAACACCGAGTCGGGGTGCCCGGCGCTGAAGTGGTTCGCCACCCGGTAGTCCACCAGGTGGTGCGCCTGGAGGGTGAAGGAGTAGAGGCCGAACCAGGAGTCGCCGCGGCGGATCTGCAGCGCCAGTTCCCCGCCCGGGCCGCCCGTCCCGGCGATCCGGTAGGTCCAGCCGTCCTGGTCGACCGTCCGGCCGGGGTCCAGCGGCAGCGGCTCCAGCGGCCCGAGGCTGCCGCAGCCGACGTCGGCCAGCCACTCCCCGCCGTCGGGACCGGCGCCGTCGGGGCCCGCGCCGAGGCCGACCCGCAGCAGCATGTGGGTGCGCGGCCGGGGGACCGCGGAGCCCAGCAGCGTCCGGCCCATCAGCCCGGACACCCGGTAGCCCAGCCGGAGCAGGACCGCCGCGAAGAGCAGGTTCTGCTCGTAGCAGTAGCCCCCGCGCCGGGCGCCGACCAGCTTCGCCTCGATGTCGGGCAGCGCCAGCGAGACGCCGAGCCCCCGGACCAGGTCCAGGTTCTCGAACGGGACCGCCAGCCGGTGCGCCCGGTGCAGGCGCCGCAGGGTGGCCGCGTCCGCGACCGGGCCGGCGAGCGCGTCCGCGCCCGGGGCGGCGATCCGTTCGAGGTACCGCCCCAGGTCCAGCCCGGACGCGTCCAGGTCGAGGTCGGCGGCGGGCGCGAGGTCGAGGGCGGGGGCGGCGGGCACGGCGGCGGGAGCGGTCACTGCTCCGCCGTCCGGCGCCGGAACAGTTTCGGTCCGGTCACCGCCAGCACCGCGCCCAGCAGCATGAACAGCGAGCCGACGCTCTGGCCGACGCCGATCGACTCGTCCAGCAGCAGGAAGGAGAGCAGCGTGCCGGAGACCGGGACGAGGAACATCAGCACGGACGCGGTGGTCGGGCCCACCTCGCGCACGCCGCGGTAGAACAACGCGTAGGCGAGCGCGGTCGGGCCGAACACCAGGAAGGCCATCGTCCACCAGAAGCCGGCCGAGAGGCCGCCCCAGTCGACGTCGCCGTAGTCCGGCGCGGCGAGCGCGGCGAGCACCAGCGAGCCGAAGGCCATCGAGTAGGCGGTGGCCCGGACCGGTTCGATGTGGACCAGGATCCGCTTGCCGATCATCGTGTAGGCGGCCCAGCTCACCGCGGCCACCACGTAGGCCAGTTCGCCCAGCAGCCGGTCCCGGCCGCCGCCCGCCCCGGCGACGCCGAGGAAGAACAGCACCGCGCCGGCCGCGCCGACCGCCAGCCCGGCGACCCGGTGCCACTGCGCCTTCTCCCAGCGGAGCAGGAGCGCGGCGGCGGTGGTCAGGATCGGGCTGAGGATCGGCACGATGATCGCGCCGTCCACGGCGGGCGCGTAGGTCAGGCCGAAGAACAGCACGGCGTTGTACAGGAAGACGCCGAGCAGGCCCGCGATGGCCAGCGGCCTGATCTCGGCCTTCCGGATGCCGGCCCGGCCGGGCAGGATCAGCGGCAGGATCAGCAGCAGCACGACGGCGCCCGACCCGAACCTGAGGGTCGCGGCGACGCTGTGCGGGACGTCCTCCACGACGATCTTCGAGACCACGAAGCCGCTGCCCCACAGCGCCATCGTGACCAGCAGCGGCGGCAGCGGGTGCCGCAGGCCGCCCGGCGGGCGGGCCGCGGCGGTTCCGGCGGCCGGGGCCGCCGCGGTGTCATCGGTCTCAGTGGACACGGACGGCGACCTCCGGCTGCTCGGGCAGGCTGCTCAGCGACAGGGCCAGCTCCTCCTCGGAGAGGCCGCTGTCCTCCAACGTGCCCTGGAGGTGGGCGTCGTAAGCCGCCAGGTCGTACTGGCCGTGCCCGCTGAGGCAGAGCAGGATGACCGGCTCGGTGCCCGCGTCCGCCGCCTTCCGGGCCTCGACGATCGCGGCGTGCACCGCGTGCGCCGACTCGGGCGCCGGGATGATCCCCTCGGCCCGGGCGAACCGCAGCCCGCTGGCCAGCACCTCGTTCTGGCCGTACGCGACGGACTCGATCGTGCCGGTGGAGTACAGCGAGCTGACGATCTTCGCGGTGCCGTGGTAGCGCAGGCCGCCGGCGTGGATGGCGGCCGGGGAGAAGGCGTGCCCCAGCGTGTACATCTTCTGCAGCGGGGTGGAGCGCGAGGAGTCGGTGTAGTCGTAGCGGTAGACGCCGCGGGTCAGCTTCGGGCAGGCGTCGGGCTCCACCGCGATGCAGCGCGGGCCCTCGCCGCCGCGCAGCCGGTCGCGCAGGAAGGGCCCGGCGAGGCCGCCGAAGTTGCTGCCCGCGCCGAGGCTGGCGACGACCACGTCGGGTGTCTCGCCGAACGCGGCGATCTGCTCCTGCGCCTCCAGGCCGATGACGGTCTGGTGCAGCAGCGAGTAGGACTCCCCGCTGCCGGTGGCGAACCGGCTGCCGCTGTCGCGCCGGGCGTCCTCCAGCGCCTCGGCCATCGCGATGGCCAGGCTGCCGCCGGTCGCCGGGTCGGCGGCGAGCGCCTCGTGCCCGGCGGCCGTGTCGGGGGTGGGGCTGGGGACGACGGTGGCGCCCAGCATCTCCATCACCACCCGCCGGTAGGGCTTGGCCCGGTAGCTGTTGCCGACCATGTAGACGTGGCACTCCAGCCCGAAGGCCCGGCAGGCCGCCGCCAGCGCGGTGCCCCACTGCCCGGCCCCGGTGGCGGTCACCAGCCGCTTGGCGCCCGCCTGCTTGTAGTAGTAGGCCTGCGCCAGCGCGCTGTTCAGCTTGTGGCTGCCGCTGACGTTGCCGCCCTCGTACTTGTAGTAGATCCGCGCGCCGCCGCCCACTTCGCGCTCCAGCCGCTCGGCCCGGCGCAGCGGCGTCGGCCGGAACGCCCGGTAGTGCTCCAGGACTTCGGCCGGGATCGCGATCTCGCTCGCCCGGCTGAGCTCCTGCCGCACCAGCCCGGTCGGGATCTGCGGGTTGAGCCCGCCGCCCCCGCCGGGCGCCGGCTGGTCCGGCGCGATCGGCTCCGGCAGGTCGGGGATGATGTTGTACCAGGTGGTGGGGATGCCGGTCATGGTCAGGCTCCTTCGGCAGCGGTGACGGCGGCCCACGCGTACGCGACGACGTCGCCCAGGGTGGCCTTGCGGACCTCGGCGAACAGCTTGTCCGCGAAGGCGACGCCGAGCTCGTCCTCCACGGCGATCAGGCCCTGCACGTACGCGATCGACCCGATCGGCAGCTCCTCGGAGCCGATCTCCGCGGTGAGCGCGACCCCGGGGTCCAGCGGGAGGCTCGCGGCCTCGGCGAGGCGGCGCACGATGAGCGCCGGGAGCTGCTGGTCGGTACCGGTGTTCGGCATGGTGGTCGGTTGTCCTCTCGTACGGGGTGAACGGGATGGCCGAGTTGCTTGGTGCGGTGGTCAGTTCGGGTCGGCGGCGGCCAGCTCCCGCAGGGCGGCCACCAGCGGTCCGGTGCGCGGCTCGCCGGGGCGCAGCAGCGACAGGCGGGCGAAGCGGATCATCATCGGCAGCCGCGCCCAGTCGGCGGCCGACTCGGCCAGGGCGGCCGCCGCGGCCGCCTCCGCCGGGTCGGCGGCGGGGCCGGCGCGCCACTCGGCGTGCCGGGCGTGCAGGGCGCGCTGGCGGGCGGCGGTCCAGATCTCGTCCGCCTGGACGTAGCCGTCCTCGCGGCCGCCGTGCCGTTCGAAGTGGTCGGCGAGCGCGTGCAGGGCGGCCGGCCCGGAGTGCCAGCTCTCCGGGCGGGGGTCGGGCGGCGGCGCGGGGTCGGCGGGGCCCCGGACGGCGAACCACTGGTGGTCGGCGTGCAGGTGCGCGTCGTCCTCGCCCTCGTCGGCGAAGGCGTGCCGCTCCTGGAGCAGGAACGGGAGGGTGAGGTCGGGCACCCGCCGGTTCCAGGCCCGCAGTTGCGCGTCGTCGGCCCAGCCGCTCCAGGGGGTCTGGTCGCCGAGGTCGTCGCTGGCCCGGAACTCGTCGCGGACGTGCCAGCGCCCGCCGTCGTGGCCGTCGACCACGAACCAGTGCGGCGCGTGCCGCCGCCCGTGCGCGGTGAGCCAGGGCAGGTCGAAGGCGTCGCCCACCACCACGACCGCCCCGGCGGCGGCGAGTTCGTCGCCGATCCCGGCCAGCGCCTCGGCGCCGGACGGGGAAGCGCGCCGGACCAGCGGCAGCGGGCCGCCCGCCGCGCGCAGGCCGGGCGGCAGGTGGCGGAAGGCGAGGACGCCGTCCGCCTCGGGCCGGACGTCCAGCGGGCTGGCGCTGCCCAGCACCGGGAGCCAGCCGCCACCGATGGCGTCGAGGTAGGCGGCCAGCGCCGCGCCGTAGCAGGAGAGCAGTTCGCCGTCGACGGCGGGCAGGTGCGGCCGGGCGGCGGCCGGGGTCCCGGTCACCACGCGTACTCCCGCCGGTGGCCGTCGGCGGGGGCGGTGGCCACCGCGAGCGCGAGCTCGGCGCGGTCCGCCGGGGCGACGTGGGCCGCCGGGGCGCCCCGGCGGACCGCGGCGCGGCCGGCGTCGAGCCGCGTCCAGCGGACCTCGCCCCAGCTTCCGCGCCGCCGCGCGGGGTCGACGGGGATCCGCCAGGGCCGGGCGGCGAGGCCCGCGCCGATCGCTTTCGCGCAGGCTTCCTGGACCGTCCAGGTGCGGGTGAAGCGCCGGGCCCGCTCGGGGCCGTCGAGGTCGGCCAGGCCCCGGTAGGCGGGGAGTTCGGCCCAGCGGCGCAGGGTCGCCGGGTGCGGCGCGGTGACCGGTTCGACGTCGATGCCGACGCCGCGGTCGAGGCAGACCGCGACGGCGACCAGGCCGCCGCTGTGCGACACGCTGGTGCCGAGCCGGGGGGCCTGGGCGAACCGGGGCGGTCCGCCGTCGGTGTCCTCGGCGGGGGTGAGTTCGGCGGCGGGCCGGTGCAGCACCCGGGCGGCGAGCCGGCGCAGCAGGGTCCGGCCGGCGGCGTACTCGGCCCGCCGGCCGGGGGCCATCCGGGCGGCGGCGGCCCGTTCGGCGGGGCCGAGCAGGGTCAGGTCGGGGTCGGCGGGGACCGGGCCGAGCAGGGTGTGCACCCGGGCGCCGCCGAGCAGCACGGACACCGGTTCCCGGAGGTCAGCCAAGGGACACCTCGGGGTCGAACAGGGCCAGGGTGCCGTTGGCGGTGGTGAGCCGGTCGTTGGAGTAGTTCAGCCGGGCCGACTTGAGGTCGCGGAACAGCCGCTCGGCGGGGATCGCGGAGCCCCGCATGTAGCCGTGCCGCAGTCCGAGCAGGTCCATCAGGCGGTCGGCGGCGCTCATCAGGGTCTCCGAGGCGAAGACCTTGAGCCCGTTGAGCCGGAGCTGGACGGGGGCGGCGCCGATGTCGCCGCCGGTGCGCCGGATCTCCTCGATCTCCCGGACGACCTGGGCGAGGAACGCGTCCACGGCGTCCACGTCCAGCCGGATCCGGGCGATCCGGTCCAGCACGAGTTCGGAGCGCAGGTCGAAGTCCCGGCGGCCGGACGGTTCGCGGAGCGTGGTGAGCGCGTCGCGCAGCACGCCGCAGACCGCGCCGAGCCAGCTCGCCGACCAGCCGATGTGGGCGGCGGGGGCGAACACGGCGGCGGAGGCTTCGGCGAAGCCGCCGGCCGCGCCGACCCGCTGGTCGGCGGGGACGGTTCCGCGCAGGGTCATCGCGACGCTGTGGGTGGCGCGCATCCCCATCGGGTTCCAGCCGTCGCGCTGGGTGGTCTCCAGCTGCTCCCGGTCGGCGTAGACCAGGGTGACGGCGTTCGCGGAGGCGTCGGCGGAGTCCCGCATGGTGATCAGGAACCCGTCGGCCTGGGCGCCGCCGGTGACGATCGGGGCGTCGCGGTCGATCAGCAGGTCGCCGTCCTCCCGGCCGAGCGCGGCGGCGGCCGAGGTCAGGTGGCCGCCCTTGCCCTTCTCGGAGGTCACCGAGGCGACGTAGACCTCGCCGCGGGCGATCCGGGGCAGCAGCCGGCTCCGCAGGGCGGGGCCGGCGTACTCGGCGAGGGTCGCCACCTGCTGGCAGTGCATGGCCCAGATCAGCGCGGTGGAGAGCGAGCCGCGGCCGAGCTCCTGGGCGACGGCCGCCAGGTCGGCGAGCGAGCCGCCGAGCCCGCCGTACTCGACCGGGACGGAGAGGCCCATCAGGCCGGAGGCGCGCAGCGCGTCGAGCGAGGCGACCGGGAAGGACGCGTTCTCGTCGTCGGCGGCGGCGTTCTCCCGCAGCACGCCGAACAGTTGACGTGCCGTCAGGACCGGGTCGGCGGCGGTGGCGGTGGCGGTGGCGGTGGTGACGCTGGTGGCGGTGGACGGTTCCCGGGTGGGGGCGGCGCTCATCCGGACACCCCGCTCCGGGCCCGGTCGAGGGCGGCGCGCAGGCCGGCCGGGCTGGTGAAGGTGTCGGCCCGGAGCGCCTCGTCGGGGAGGACGACGCCGAAGGTGTCCTCGATGTCGAAGAGCAGGTCCACCGCCCGCATCGAGTCGAGGCCGAGTTCCGCGAGCGGGGTGTCCTCGGCGATGGGCGTGTCCTCGGCGAGCTCCGGCAGGTGGCGGCGGAGCACCGCGACGAGTTCGGGGTCAGGCGTGGTCATGGTGCGGGGTCCTCTCGACGGGGACGCGGGTCAGGACGGCGCGCGTGGCGGTGGTGGGGCGTCCGCTGCCCGTGACCACCTCGACCGGCGCCGGATAGCCGAGGAAGCCCACCAGGCTGGCCGTCAGGCCGTACGCGCCGGTGTTGGGGACGGCCAGCAGGTCGCCGGCCCGCAGCGGGGGGAGGTCGGACGAGCTGCCCCACTGGTCGAGCGGGGTGCAGAGCGGCCCGGCCACGGTCACCGGCCCGGCGTCCGGCCCGGCCTCCCGCCCGACAGCCGGGTCGCCGCCGCCGGACAGCCGGAGCAGGCCGGGGCGCAGCGGCGGCAGCCGGCGCAGTCCGGCGAGGCCGCCGAGGTGGTGGATGCCGCTGTCGACCAGGGCGTAGCGCTGGCCCTTCGACTCCTTGACGTCGACGACGGTGGTCACCAGGGTGCCGCAGGAGCCGACCAGGTAGCGGCCGGACTCGAAGGAGACGGCCGGTCCGCCGGTGCGCCAGGTGGGCACGTGCAGGTCCAGCAGCTTCTCCAGGCCGGCCCGGAGCCCGGGGTAGGCGGGGCGCTCGCCGGGCCCGGCGTACGGGGTGCCGAAGCCGCCGCCGAGGTCGAGTTCGGCGAAGTCCCGGCCGAGGGCGGCCGCCAGTTCGCCGCACATGGCGAGCCCGGCCTCGAACTGGCCGAGCAGCACGTCCTCGGTGGGCAGGTTGGTGCCCATGTAGAGGTGCAGGCCGGTGATCCGGACCCGGCCGCGGTCCCGGAACGCCTCCGGGGTCGCGAGCACCCGGGCGAAGTCCACCCCGAACTTGGTGCTGACGCCGGCCATGGCCAGTCCCATGCCGGGCACCGGCCGGTCGGCGTTGATCCGCAGCAGGCACTCGATCACGCCGCCCGGCCCGGCCGGGTCCCCCGGGCCCGCCGACTCCGCCGACTCCGCCGGGTCGGCCAGGTCCGCCAGCTCCTCCAGGACCTCCAGGTCGCGGACGGACTCGACCGAGAACCGGGTGACGCCGGCCCGCAGCGCGGTGGCGATCTCGGCGGCGGTCTTGGCGGGGCCGCTGTAGGTGACGTCCGCCGGGTGGAACCCGGCGGCCAGCGCGGCGTCGAGCTCCCCGGTGGAGCTGACCTCGGCGCGGCAGCCGAGCGCGGCCAGCGTGCCGGCCACCTCGGTGTGCGGGTTGGCCTTCAGCGAGTAGTGGATGACGGCGCCCTCGGGCAGCGCCGCGACCAGGTCGGCGTGCGCCGCGGCCACCACGTCCAGGTCGTAGAGGTAGAGCGGTGTGCCGTAGGCGGTGGCGGCCTCCTCCGGGGTGGTCGCGGCGGGAGCGGTCGCGGGAGGAGTGCTCGCGGCGGGGGCCGGGACGCGGGCGGTCATTTCGCCGCCGCCGGGGTGAGGGCGCCGAGGGCGGCCTTGTCGGTCTTGCCGTGCGGGGTCAGCGGCAGGGCGTCCAGCACCTCGCAGCTGTCGGGGACCTTGTGCGGTTCCAGGCGTTCGCGGAGGCCGGCCAGGATCTCCCGGGCGCCGGCCTTGCCGGTGGTGAACAGCCGGGCCGGGCCGTCCCCGACGGGCGGGAGCGCGGCGGCCTGGTCGACGCCGGGGACGTCCAGCGCGGCCTGTTCGATCTCCAGGGTGCTGACCCGGAAGCCCTTGCGCTTGTAGACGTCGTCGTCCCGGCCGAGGAAGTAGAGGTAGCCGTCCGGGTCGAGCCGGCAGCGGTCGCCGGTGTAGAGGGCGGGCCGGCCGTCGGGGCCGGGGCGGAAGCGGGCCGCCGTGAGTTCCGGGGCGTTCCAGTAGCCGGGCATCACGTGCGGGCCGGAGACCACCAGTTCGCCGACGGCGCCGGCCGGGAGCACCCGGCCCTCCGGGTCGATCACCGCGCAGCTGGTGCCGGGCAGCGGGCGCCCGACCGAGCCGGGCCGGTCGTCCACCTCGGCCGGGGCCAGGACCGACACCCGCTTGCACTCGGTCAGCCCGTACATGGGGGCGACCGCCAGACCGGGGACGCCGGCCCGCAGCGCGGAGATCTGCGACTCGCCGAGCGCGGCGCCGGTGTTGGTCACCAGCCGGAGCCTCAGCCGGTGGGTGCCGGCCCGGCCGAGCAGCCGCACCAGGGTGGTGGCCAGCGCGGGGACGAGCGGGAAGACGGTCGCGCCGGTCTCCTCCAGCCGGCGCAGCAGCGCCGGTCCGGCCGACTCGTCGCCGTCCAGCACCAGGTGGGCGCCGACCGCCTGGGCGAGGAACACCTGGTAGAGGCCGTAGTCGAAGGAGAGCGGGGTGCAGGAGAAGACGGTGTCGTCCGCCGCGTAGCCGAGCACCCCGCCGATCGCCCCGATCGCGAAGAGCATCTGCCGGTGCGGGGACATCACGGCCTTGGGCATCCCGGTGCTGCCCGAGGTGTAGATCAGGCAGGCGAGGTCGTCCTCCGAGCGCCCGCCGACCTCCGGCGGCTCCGCCTCCGTTCCCGCGCTTGGCCCTCCCTCTCCCGCCGCCGTCCAGAGGCTCTCCTCCAGCACGGTGGTCCGCACCCCGGTGTCGGCGTGGACGTCGGTCAACTCCGGTGCGACGAGGGCCAGTACGGGTGCGCAGTCGGCGGTGATGTGGGCGAGGTGGAAGGGCCGGACCCGCGGGTTGAGGAGCACCGCGACGGCTCCGGCGTACGAGCAGGCGAAGAGCGCGGCCACCGTGCCGGGGCCGTTCGGGGCGTGGATGACGACCCGGTCGCCCCGGCGCACGCCCGCGTCCGCCAGGCGCGCCGCCAACCTGACCGCGTGGTCGCGCAGTTCGCCGCGGCTCCAGGTGACGCCGTCGGCGGTGAGGGCGGGGCGGGCCGCCCCGGCCCCGGACTGTTCCTCGATGAGATCGTGCAGGAATCGCAAGACTTACCCCTTTAGCACGTGGCGAAGGAGCCGCCCTTCAATAGCGGGCGGCCGACGTCCCGATGGGATCCGCGGTTATGTGTTGCAAGTTCGTGAAATCTTCAATGCGGCACGGCCGGAAGGCGGCCGGCGCTCAAGAATGGAATGCGCAGCGCAAAGAACAACAGACCGACCGGGCTCCCACGCTGACCGCTGCGGCGCTCACGTGCTTCCCCCCTGTCGAAATGCCCTATTCGGGCGTACAACTCCCGCACTAGACAAGGGAGTTCACGCCCCGGGTCGCCATTCGACGCCCCCCGTTCAGCAGCAGATCATCCAGCATATGCGAGGACAACCCCCCGTCCGCATGGTGAGACGAGAAACACCATAAACCCAACTTCGACTATTTGCACAGGCCCTCTCCCGCCATTACCGGTGTCCGTCGGCCGGGGGTCGGAAACGGCACGGATCCGCTGGCCGGACGGCCGGTCGCGCGGCGGCCGGCCGGGCTTCGCGACGGCGCGCGGCGGGCCCGCGCGACCGGCCCGGCGGCCGAGACCGACCGGCGGCGGGCTTCGCCGCCCCCGGCGCCGGGGGCGGGTCCGGGCGCGGGCGTACGCCCCCACCCTTGCGCCCGGGGGGCGGGGATCCGCCCCGACCCTTGCCCCCGAAGATCGTCAATTCCGTTGAGGTATAGACCTGTTGACGGGTTGGTCCAGTCCACCTACCCTCCTGAGTGCCGCTCCCGGCACCCCTGTACGGAATCCCCCACACCAGACAGGGAGTACCGATGCACGTCCGCACCAGGCATTGGCTCAGGGCCCGCCTGCTGGCCCTGCTAGCCGCGCTCGCCCTGCCGATCGCCCTGCTCGCCGCCACGCCCGCGCACGCCGCGGCCAAACTGACCGCCACCTTCACCAGCGACAACTACGGGTCCTGGTGGAAGGGCACGTTCGTCGTCAAGAACCCGAACGCCACCGCCGTCAGCGGCTGGACGCTCGAATTCGACCTGCCGTCCGGCGTGACGATGACCGGCACCTACAACGGCACCTCGACCACCACCGGCAGCCACGTGGTCGCCACCAACGCGTACTACAACGCGACGGTGCCCGCCAACGGCTCGACCGAGCCGTACAGCTTCTGGTTCATCGGCAACGGCCCGATCGCCGCCCCGCTCAACTGCCGCGTCAACGGCGACAAGTGCGACGGCACCCCGGACGTCCCGCCGACCGCCCCGGGCGCGCCGACCCTGGTCGACGCCACCGCGCACAGCCTCTCGCTGAGCTGGACCGCCGCGTCCAAGGGCGACTTCCCGGTCGCCTCGTACGACGTGCTGAACGGCTCGGTGGTGCTCGGCTCGGCGACCGGCACCGCCACCACGCTGACCGGCCTGACCCCGGCCACCACCTACGGCCTGACCGTCCGGGCCAAGGACACCCGCGGCAACACCGGCCCGGTCAGCACCGTGCTGAGCGCCGCCACCGTCGACCCGGCCAGCGACACCGTGCCGCCGACCGCGCCCGGCAACCTGCGCTCCACCGGCGTGACCAGCACCAGCGTCTCGCTGGCCTGGAACGCCGCCACCGACAACAACCGGGTCGCCGCGTACGACGTCTACCAGGGCGGCAACCTGGTGCAGACCACCACCGGCGCCACCACCACCGCCACCATCGGCCAGCTCTCCCCCGCCACCCCGTACGCCTTCACCGTGAAGGCCCGCGACGCGGCCGACAACAACTCGCCCGCCTCCACCACGCTGAACGTCACCACCGGCGACCTGGCCGGGCCCGGAAAGTACTCCCGGGTCGGCTACTTCGTGCAGTGGGGCATCTACGGCCGGCAGTACTTCGTCAAGAACCTCGACACCTCCGGCAGCGCCGCCAAGCTCGACGTCGTCAACTACGCGTTCGAGAACATCGACCCGGTCAACCTGACCTGCCTGGCGGGCGTCACCAAGGGCACCACCGCCAACCCGCAGGACCCCGACCAGGGCACCGGCGCCGGTGACGCCGACGCCGACTACGCCCGCCCGATGAGCGCCGCCCAGTCCGTGGACGGCGTCGCCGACGACGGCTGGTCGCCGCTGCGCGGCAACCTCAACCAGCTGAAGAAGCTCAAGGCGAAGTACCCGAACCTGAAGGTCGTGGTCTCGCTCGGCGGCTGGACCTACTCCAAGTACTTCTCGGACGCGGCCGCCACCGACGCCTCCCGCAAGAAGCTGGTCTCGTCCTGCATCGACATCTGGATCAAGGGCAACCTGCCCGCCTACAACGGCGCGGGCGGCCCGGGCACCGGCGCCGGGATCTTCGACGGCATCGACCTCGACTGGGAGTGGCCCGGCTCGCCCGACGGCCACGCCGGCAACCACTACTCGGCGAACGACAAGCAGAACCTGACCCTGCTGCTGGCCGAGTTCCGCCGCCAGCTCGACGCCCTCGGCGGCTCGCACAAGCTGCTCACCGCCTTCACCCCCGCCGACCCGGCCAAGATCGGCCAGGGCTGGGACCTCTCGCAGATCTTCCAGTCCCTCGACATCGCCAACGTGCAGGGCTACGACTTCCACGGCTCCGGCAGCGACAACTCGTGGGAGCCGAACAAGACCGGCCAGCAGGCCAACCTCTACAACGACCCCACCGACCCGTACCCGTTCCACTTCTCGATCGAGAGCGCCGTCAAGGCGTACCTGGACGCCGGCGTCAACCCGCGCAAGCTCACCATCGGCTTCCCGTTCTACGGCCGCGGCTGGCAGAACGTCACCGACGGCGGCGCGCACGGCGCCTGGCAGGCCGCGGGCGGCGCCGCGCCCGGCCAGTTCGCCGAGGAGGCCGGCACCCGCGGCTACAACAACCTGATCACCTCGGTGCCCAACCTGACCGTCTACCACGACCCGGTGTCGGTCTCCACCTACGGCTACACCGGCAACGGCGGCCAGTGGTGGACCTTCGACGACACCTGGTCGATCGGCCAGAAGACCGCCTGGGTGAAGTCGAAGAACCTGCTCGGCGTGATGGTCTGGGAGATGTCCGGCGACACCCCGTCCGGCACCCTGATGAACGCCCTGGACACCGGCCTCAAGTAACCCGACCGGCCTGTGGGCCCCGGCCGGCCCTTGGGCCCCAGCCGGCCGGGAACCCCCGGCCGGCCCCCTGATCGGGGCGCGGGGAAGCCCCCCGAATCCCAACCCCCGCGCCCCGCCCGGCCGCCCCGGCGCCGGGCGCACGGGAGCCGCCCGGCGGCGAGGAGTCGTCCTCGCCGCCGAGCGGCTCCACCCCGTCCCGGGCGGCTACCGCCCGGCGGTCGCCGCCAGCCGGCGGGCCGCCCGGTGGTCCCGCATCAGCTGCGCGAACGTGGTGTGCCCCTGGGTGGTCCGGGCGAACGCCCGCCACGCCGGGTTGATCAGCGAGACCGCCAGGTGGAACAGGTACGGGCGCTTCTCGAACGAGGCCAGCATCACCTTGCCGGCCCGCATCTCCACCCCCAGCCCGGCCTTGATCGCGAACGCGTAGTTCAGCGCCTGCCGCCGCACGTCCGCCGCGCCGGACGCCTCGGCCACCTGCACGGCCCACTCGCCGGCCAGCCGACCCGAGCGCAGCGCGTACGAGATGCCCTCCCGGGTCCACGGCTCCAGCAGCCCGGCCGCGTCCCCCGCGACCAGCACCCGGCCGCGCGACAGCGGCGAGTCCTCGGCCCGGCAGCGCGTCAGGTGCCCGGACTCCACCAGCGGTTCGAAACCGGACAGGCCCAGCCGGCGGATGTAGTCCGCCAGGTACTCCTTGGTCCGCTCGCCCTCGCCGCGCGCCGAGATCACCCCGACCGTCAGCGTCCCGGAGTCGGTCTTCGGGAACACCCAGCCGTAACTGCCCGGCAGCGGGCCCCAGTCCAGGTGGATCCGGCCCGCCCAGTACCGCGACACCGACTCGGGGACGGGGATCTCCGCCTCCAGGCCCAGGTCGATCTGGTCGAAGCTGACGCCCACGTGCCGGCCGATCCGGCTCGCCGAACCGTCCGCGCCGACCACCGCCCGCGCCTCCACCCTCCGGCCGCCCGCCAGCGTGACGAACACCGTGCGGCTGTCCCCGCCCTGCTGCTCCACGCCGGTCGCGGTCACGCCGGTCACCAGCACCGCGCCCGCCTGCTCGGCGGCCTGCACCAGGCGCAGGTCGAACTCGTCCCGGTTGACCACGCCGAACAGCATCCGCTTCGAGCGCCGGGTCCGCGTCCACTTCCCGTCCAGCGCGAACGTCACCGCCGAGATCCGGTCCTGCAGCGGCAGCTTGAAGTCCTCCGGCAGCGCGTCCCGGGACGGGCCGATGATGCCGCCGCCACAGGTCTTGTACCGGGGGTGCTCGGCCTTGTCGAGCAGCAGCACCCGCCGCCCCTTCGACGCCGCCGCGTACGCCGCCGAGGACCCCGCCGGGCCCGCGCCGACCACCACCACGTCCCACACGCCGTCCAGCAGCGCCGCCGTCTCGGCGTCCTGCGGCTCGGTACTGGCGAACTCCTCCGACTCCTCGTCACCGGCGTCGTCGGCGAAGGCCGCGACCGGCTCGACGGGGTCCAGGTCCTTGGTGCTACCGGTGTCAGTCACGGTCGCCCATCCTAATCTGCCCACCCGCCACCGCGCCGCGCACCCACCGCGTCCCCGCGCCGCCGGACTCCCCCAGGTCAAGGGCTTGCCAAGCCCGTCCCCCACCCGCTTCAGTGACCCCCATGCCCCACATCACGCTCCCCACCGACGCCCCCGGCATCCGGGGCCTGCTCGACGCCAAGCCCGCCTCCGGCCTGCGCCTGAGCGAACTCGCCGAACAACTCCTGCGCGGCGACTCCCCGCTGACCCCCGGCGAACGCGAACTGATCGCCGCCTACGTCTCCTCCCTCAACCGCACCCGCTACTGCGCCGGCGCCCACGGCGCCACCGCCGCCCACCGCCTCGACGGCGACTTCGCCCTCGTCGAAGCCGTCCAGACCGACCTCGCCACCGCCCCCGTCACCGACCTCCAGCGCGCCCTGCTCCGACTCGCCGGCAAGGTCGCCGAGAGCGGACTCGCCGTCACCCCCGCCGACATCGCCACCGCCAGGGCCGCCGGCGCCGACGACGAGACCATCCACGACACCGTCCTGATCGCCGCCGCCTTCTGCATGTACAACCGCTACGTCGACGGCCTCGCCGCCATCACCCCGGACGACCCCGCCACCTACCGCGCCATCGGCGCCCACCTCGCCACCAACGGCTACCTCTGACCACCCCGGGGAACGGCGGCCCCGCGACCGCGCCGTTCCCCGGCCCCCGTTCCCCGGCAGAACCGCAGAGCCTCGCCGATGCCGATCACGATCACGATCACGATCAGCCGGGGCCGCTCGGACCGGTCCATCCGCAACGCGGCCTTCCGGGCTTCCGGGGCCAGCCCCAGCTTCCGGTCCGCCACCTGCAACGCCGCCATGGTTCTCCCTCCCCGCCGCGCCCGTCCGGGCACGGCGCGGCAGACCCCAGCGCACCGTCCCGACACGAACCGCCGCAGGGTCGACCACGCCGCAGCGGGGTGGAGTTCACCCCGTTTCGGGACGCTTTCCGCCCACCAGCCCGAGCACCGCCGCCCCCACCGCCAGCCCCGCGCCCGCGCCGAAGCACGCCTCGTCGACGACGCCCCGCTCGCCGCGCAGCACCCGTTCGCCCGCGCCGAGCACGGCCGCGGCCGCCAGCAGCGCCGCCGTGCCCTTCCGGCTCTCCCGCCAGGGCCCGGCGTACCGGGCCAGGACGGCCAGGCCGGCCAGCGACGTCCCGTACTGCAGGGCGGCGTGCAGCGGGACGCCGCCGACCTCCCGGTCCAGCACGGGCAGCGCGCGGACGCCGGCCCGGCCGTGGTGGGTGAAGGAGTCCCAGACCAGGTGGGTGGCCGCCCCGGCGGCCAACGCGCCCGCCGCGAGGGCGAGTTCGCCGCCGCCCGGCCGCCCGTCGGGCACCACCGCGTTCCACCGCCCGGGCACCGCCGCCCGCACCGGCTCCCGCCACAGCCCGTACCAGCCGGCCACCAGCCCGGCCCCGACCAGCACGTCGACGCTCGGCGCGGCCCACCAGCGGTGGGTCAACCCACCGTGCCGGTACACCCCCCGGACGAACGACTCCGCGAAGAACGGCACATCGGGCGCCAACGACCCGGCCACCAACCCGGCGGCCACCAGCGCCCCCTTCCGCTTCGCGGCCCGCAACCCGGGCAGCACGGCGGCGGCATGACTCAACGTGAACGGCATCCCCCCATCCTGCCCGCCCGCCCCCGCCCCGCGCGCAACGGGCAACCCACCCGCCGAACCCACCCGCCCGCAGAACGCCCTCGACTCCCTGCCCCTCCCCTCCCCCGCCCCACCCGCAGCGGGCAGCCCACCCGCCGAACCCGCCCACCCCGTCCCCCGGCGCCCCCACCACCCATCGCCCCCGCGCAGCGGTCGGGGCGGGCGGGCGGCACAGCCTCGCCACCCGCCCCCCGCCCGGCAGGGCTAGCGTGTCGAGGCCGCCCCCCGCGCCGCCGGCCGTCCGCCTTCCAGGTAGCGGAGTCCGCCGTCCGCCCGGGCCTGGAGCGCGGCGACGAGCCGTCGCATCCGGGCGGGCGGCAGCATGTCGGCGGCTTCGCGGAGGGTCGCGAAGTGCCAGTCGCGGAGTTCGCCGGCGGGCAGGCGCAGTCGGAGGACCTGGGAGGGTCCGAGCCGGCCGCCGTCGTAGACGAGTCGGAGTCCGCCGCGGCCGCGGCCGGCGCCGGGTTCCCAGTCGACGGCGAGCAGGCGGAGTTCTTCGGGGTGGAGCCGGAGGCCGAGTTCCTCGGCGACCTCGCGGATGCCGGCGGCGGTCGGGGACTCTCCGCAGTCGACGACGCCGCCGGGGAACTCCCAGTCGGGTTTGTACGCGGGGTCGACGAGCAGGACCCGGTCGCGGTCGTCGAAGAGCAGGACGGCGGCGGCGACGGTGTCCCCGTCGCCGCCTTCGCTGCGGACGATGGGGCAGCGGGCGGCGCCGCTGCGGACGAGGTCGGCGATCCGTTCGGCGGTCTGCCGGGGGGTGAGGACGCCGTTGTCGACCATGCGGGCGTCGCCAGCCAGCCAGCCGCGGGCGGTGAGGTAGGCGGGGAGGGCTTCGCGGGCGCGCCGGCGCAGCTCGGCGGTGGCTTCGGGGTCGCCGGGCACGTCCTCGCGGGTGGCGATCCGGGCGCGCAGGATCGTCTCGACGGGGTCGAGGACGATGTGGTGGACGGGGAGGCCGCGGCCGGCGAGCGAGCCGAAGATCTCGTCGCGGTGCTCCTGCCGGAGGAGCGTCGCGGGGACGAGGACGGGTCCGTCGGCTTCGGCGGCGAGCGTGGCGGCGCTCTCGGCGGCGAGCCGCCGCCAGGCGGGTGATTCGGGGAAGCCGGCCGGTTCGGTGTCCGGTCGGGCGGCGCGCAGGACCGGCCCGAGGGTGTCCGGGTCGAACAGCAGGCTTCCCGGCAGCAGTCGGACCATCTCCCGGCAGGCGCTCGTCTTGCCCGCCCCGAACGCCCCGTTGACCCAGACGATCACAGCATCCCCTGCCCCTCCTGGTACCGGCCCGGCCGCTCGCCGGGCAGCCCGGGGCACCGGCCCCCGCGCCACCCCCAGTGGTACCCACTCCCCGCCCTCCTGAAAGGGCGTCCCGGCGGGTGGCGCCTACCGGCCGTCCTCCAGGAGCTGCTTCTTGAGCACCTTGCCCATCGCGTTGCGCGGCAGGTCGCCGACCAGCACGATCCGCCGGGGCCGCTTGTGCACGGACAGTCGGCCCGCCACGAAGTCGATCAACTCGCGTTCTCCGAGCACGTGTTCGCCGTTCGCCACGACGTACGCGACGACGGCCTGCCCGAGGTCGGGGTCGGGTGCGCCGACGACCGCGGCGTCGGCGACGCCGGGGTGGTCGCGGAGGGCGGCCTCGACCTCGCCGGCGCCGATCCGGTAGCCGCCGCTCTTGATCAGGTCGACGGAGGCCCGGCCGACGATCCGGTGGAAGCCGTCCGGTCCGATCACGGCGACGTCGCCGGTGCGGAACCAGCCGTCGGCGGTCCGGGAGGCGGCGGTGGCCTCGGCCCGGCCGAGGTAGCCGTCGAACAGCGTCGGCCCCTGGACCTGGAGTTCGCCGACGCTCTCGCCGTCGGCGGGCACCGGCCGCCCGTCCTCGCCGACCAGCCGGGTGCGGGTGCCGGGCAGCGGCACGCCGACCGCGCCGGGCCGGCGTTCGCCGTCGGCGCGGGTGGCGACGGTGATCAGCGTCTCGGTCATGCCGTACCGCTCGGCGGGTGCCTGCCCGGTGAGCGCGCGCAGCCGTTCGAAGACCGGGACGGGCAGCGGGGCGCTGCCGGAGACCAGCAGCCGGGCGCCGGCCAGCGCGCGGGCGGCGTCGGGTTCGGCGGCGATCCGCGACCAGACGGTGGGGACGCCGAAGTACAGGCTGCCGCGGGCGGCGGCGTACCCGGCGGGGGTGGGCTTCCCGGTGTGGACGAGCCGGCTGCCGGTGCGCAGCGCGCCGAGCACGCCGAGCAGCAGGCCGTGCACGTGGAACAGCGGCAGGCCGTGGACGAGGGTGTCCCCGGCGTCCCACTGCCAGGCGTCGGCGAGGCCGTCGAGCCCGGCGGCGACGGCCCGGTGCGGGATCAGCGCGCCCTTGGGGGCGCCGGTGGTGCCGGAGGTGTACAGCACGAACGCGGTCCGGTCGGGGTCCTCGGCGGCGGGCCGCCAGCCGCCGCCCGGCCGGTCGGCCAGGTCGACCGGAAGGGCCGTCAGCCCTTCGGCGTCCTCGGGCAGTGCGGTGCCGGCCAGCAGGGTGGCGCCGCTGTCGCGCAGGATGTGCGCGCGTTCGACCGGCCCGGAGTCGGGCGGCAGCGGCACCACGGGGACGCCCGCGAGCAGGCCGCCGACCACGGCGGCGACCGTCTCGGCGGTCGGCCGGGCCAGTACGGCGAGCGCGGGCGCGCCGGCCGCACGTTCGGCCACCGCTCCGGCGGCGCCCAGCAGTTGCTCCCAGGAGAGCGCGGTTCCGGCCACCGTCACGGCGTCCGCCCGGTCCCCGTACCCGCCGTCGAGTGCTGTCAGCAGTCCCATGCGGCCTGACTCTACGAGTTCGGCGCCCGGGGCGCAGCAGTGCCCCGTCCGGCCCGGGCGGGCCTGGGGCGTTACCGAAACCGGCGGTCCCCTTTACCGAATCCGGTGGCCTGCCGGGGTCACTCC
The DNA here is from genome assembly GCF_000269985.1 of Kitasatospora setae KM-6054. Classification (NCBI taxonomy): domain Bacteria; kingdom Bacillati; phylum Actinomycetota; class Actinomycetes; order Kitasatosporales; family Streptomycetaceae; genus Kitasatospora; species Kitasatospora setae. The sequence goes on from NC_016109.1 coordinate 1,880,012, forward strand.
GGCGGCCGTCTCGGACTATGGAAGGGGGCGGGCCCGGCCGATGGGATGGGGGGCGCCCCCGACCGGACCCGGCCGGGGCCCCACTCCCAGAGGAGTCCCCTTGGGCACGCACCCCGCCACCGCGGGCACCCGTCGCTCCACCGCGCTGCGCACCGCCGCCCTGTTCGCCGTCGGGGCCACCGCCTTGACCGGGGCGACCGCCACCGCCCGGTCCGCCGCGCACCTCCCGGCGGCGTTCACGCTGCGGCCGGCCTCGGCGGGCCAGATCGACGCGGTCGGCCGGGTCGCGCCGATATCGACCTCGGACTGCGTGGCGCAGATCGGCATCCACTGCTACTCGCCGCTGCAGTACCGCACCGCCTACCACCTGGACCCGCTCTACCGGCAGGGCGTGACGGGCAAGGGCCGGACCATCGTGATCGTGGACGCGTTCGGCTCGCCGACCGTCCAGCACGACCTGGAGACCTTCGACAAGCAGTGGGGCATCCCGGACACCCAGGTGGAGGTGGTCAAGTGGGGGAACGTCCCGGTGTTCGACCCGACCAACGCCGACCACACCGGCTGGGCCGGCGAGACCACCCTGGACGTCGAGTACGCGCACGCCATCGCCCCGGACGCGCACATCGTGCTGGTGGAGACGGGCGTCGCGGAGACCGAGGGCGTCACCGGCCTGCCGGAGATGATGGACGCCGAGAAGGCCGTCATCCAGTCGCACGACGTGGACGTGGTCTCGCAGAGCTTCGGCGCCACCGAGAACACCTTCCCGGGCTACGACAAGGGCGACTTCAAGTCGATCGAGAAGCTCCGCTACGCCTTCCGGTTCGCCGCCGCGAAGGACGTCACCGTGCTGGCCGCCTCCGGCGACAACGGCGCGACCGACGCGACCGAGAACGGCAGCGACCTGTACCCGTACCGGGTCAACTCCTGGCCGTCCGCCGACCCGCTGGTCACCTCGGTCGGCGGCACCCAGCTGACCCTGGACGACGCGGGCAACCGCACCGCGCCGGACAAGGTGTGGCACGACCAGTACGGCGCGGGCGGCGGCGGCGTCTCCGGCGTCTTCGAACGCCCGTGGTACCAGGCCGCGGTGGCGAACGTGACCGGCGACCACCGCGGCACGCCCGACATCTCGATGAGCGCGGCCGTGGACGGCGCCGCCTGGACGTACGAGTCGTACGACCCGACCCGGGTCGGCTGGCACCTGGTCGGCGGCACCAGCGAGGCGACCCCGATCTTCTCCGGCGTCGTCGCCCTGGCGAACCAGCTGGCGGGCCACCGCCTCGGCCAGCTCAACCCGCGCCTGTACGCGCTGGCCCTGCTGCCGCAGCAGGCCAGCGGCATCACCGACGTCACCGCGGGCGACAACTCGTGGGAGTCGGTGACGGGTTACCAGGCCACCAAGGGCTACGACCTGTCCTCCGGCCTGGGCACCGTCGACGGCACCCGCTTCGTGCACTCCCTCGCGGGCCGCTGACCCCCCGCACGACCGCACGACCGCACGAGCGAAGGGCGCGTCCCCCGCGGGGGACGCGCCCTTCATCCGTTCGATCCGTTCGACCCGTTCACCGGACGGTTCAGCCCTTGCGGGACTTGACCTCGTCGGTGAGTTGGGGCAGGACGTTGAAGAGGTCTCCGACGACGCCGTAGTCGACGAGTTCGAAGATGGGGGCTTCGGGGTCCTTGTTGACGGCGACGATGGTCTTGCTGGTCTGCATGCCGGCGCGGTGCTGGATGGCGCCGGAGATGCCGGCGGCGACGTAGAGCTGGGGGGAGACCTGCTTGCCGGTCTGGCCGACCTGGCTGCTGTGGGGGTACCAGCCGGCGTCGACGGCGGCGCGGGAGGCGCCGACGGCGGCGCCGAGGGCGTCGGCGAGGTGTTCGACGACGGTGAAGCCGTCGGCGGCGCCGACGCCGCGGCCGCCGGAGACGACGATGGCGGCCTCGGTGAGTTCGGGGCGGCCGGTGGCGACGCGGGGGGTGCGGGCGGTGACGGTGGCGGCGTTGCCGGTGAAGGCGACGGTGGCCCGCTGGAGGGTGCCGGCGGCGGGGGCGGGCTGGGGGGCGGTGCTGTTGGGCTTGACGGTGATGACCGGGGTGCCGGTGGTGACGGTCGACTTGACCTGGTAGGACGCGGCGAACACCGACTGGGTGGCGACGGGGCCGTTCTCGCCGGGTTCGAGGTCGACGGCGTCGGTGATCAGGCCGGAGCCCAGGCGCAGGGCGGTGCGGGCGGCGACCTCCTTGTTCTCGCCGGAGGAGGTGAGCAGGACGGCGGTGGCGCCGGTGGCCTGGGCGATCTGGGTGAGGGCGTCGACCTTGGGGACGACGGAGTGGGTGGTGAACTCGTCGGCGTCGGCGGTGTGGACGGTGGCGGCCCCGTACTCGGCGGCCTTGGCGGCGATGTCGGCGGCGGCGGGGCCGGCGCCGAGGACCACGGCGGCGGGGGTGCCCAGGCGGCGGGCGAGGGTGAGCAGTTCGAGGGCGGGCTTGCGGGCGGCGCCGTCGGCGTGGTCGACGAGGACCAGGATCTCGCTCATGGTGGGGTGCTCCGTATTCCTGTGTTCCCGGCGGCCGGTCAGATGAACTTCTGCTCGGTGAGGTAGGCGGCGAGCTGCTTGCCGCCCTCGCCCTGGTCGGTGACGATGACGCCCCGGGTGCGGGCGGGGCGGGCGGTGACGTCCTGGACCCTGGTCCAGGCGCCGGCGAGGCCGACGGTGTCGGCGTCGATGCCCAGGTCGTCGAGGTCCAGGGACTGCACGGGCTTCTTCTTGGCGGCCATGATGCCCTTGAAGGAGGGGTAGCGGGCCTCGCCGGACTGGTCGGTGACCGAGACGACGGCGGGCAGCGGGGCCTGGAGGGTCTCGGAGGCCGCGTCGCCGTCGCGCCGGCCCTTGACCTGGCCGTCCTCGACGGTGACCTCGGAGAGCAGGGTGGCCTGCGGGACGCCCAGGCGCTCGGCCAGCAGCGCGGGCAGCACGCCCATCACGCCGTCGGTGGAGGCCATGCCGCACACGACCAGGTCGTAGCCGGTCCTCTCCAGCGCGGCGGCCAGGATCGCGGAGGTGCCGAGCGCGTCGGTGCCGTGGATGTCGTCGTCGTTGACGTGCACGGCCTTGTCCGCGCCCATCGACAGCGCCTTGCGCAGCGCGTCCTTGGCGTCGTCCGGGCCCACCGTCAGGACGGTCACCTCGGCGCCCTCGTGGGCCGCGGCGATCCGCAGCGCCTGCTCGACGCCGTACTCGTCCAGCTCCGACAGGAGGCCGTCCACGCCCTCCCGGTCGGTGGTGGCATCGTCCGCGAAGCGACGGTCACCGGTCGCGTCGGGCACGTACTTCACACAGACAACGATCCTCAAGCTCACGGCCTGCTCTCCTGTTACTGGTCCGATCCGGCGGCTGCGGCACCTGCTCCGCGCGCGCCGGGCACTGCCCGACCCACCCGCGGGGCCCGCGGCCCGAGCGGCGTGCGCGGGTGCCCCTCCGGAGCTCCCGGCAGCATACTCACGAGTAGCCCAGCCGTCACTACTCGCCAGTAGCTTACGCTGCCGCAGGTCCCGGGCGGACACCCTCCCGCCACCTGTGGCCCATCCTGCCCCAGCCCACAGCCCGCTGTCCGCCCGGCACCGCACTCGGCCCCCCGATCAGCATGTGAGATCGGACGCCCCCGCACCCGCCGGACGACCCCCGGCGGGTGCCGACGGCCGGGCCCGGCCACCCGCTAGACCGCCTCGCCCAGCGCCGCGATGACGTCCGCCTTCCGCGGCTGCCCGGCGGCCCGCCGCACCACCCGGCCGGACGCGTCCAGCACCAGCACGGTCGGCGTCCGCAGGATCTCCAGCCGCCGCACCAGCTCCAGCTGCGACTCGGCGTCCACCTCCACGTGCGCGACGCCCTCGACCATCCCGGCCACCTCGGCCAGCGTCCGCCGGGTCGCCCGGCACGGCTGGCAGAACGAGGTCGAGAACTGCACCAGCGTCGCCCGCTCGCCCAACGGCTCGCCCAGCTCCGCGCCGGTCAGCCGCACCGCGCCGTCCGCACCGTCCTCGCCCCGCACCCGCAGCCTCCCGTCCCGCGCCTTGCGCACCGATCCGAACGCGCCGGCCGCCGCCAGCACCACCAGGCACACGATCAGTCCGGTCATCCACCCAGTGTGACAAACCCACCCCTGGGCCCGGAAGGCGCGCCCCGATAACATGACCGCGTGACCGCCCGCCGCACCCCGTCGTCGAACCCCCGGCTGACCAGCCGCCGGGTGATCGACCTGTGCCGGGCCTGCACCACCCGCTGTCGCTGACCGCCCGTCCCCCGACGCCCCGTCAGCCGACCGCCCACTCCCCCTCCGGAGCGCCTCCGTGCCCCCCGTCCCGCCCGCGCGGCCCGCAGAGTCCGCAGCGCCCGTACCGTCCGCGCAGATCGACCCCCGCGGCCCCCGCTTCGCCGCCGTCCTCACCTCCCTCGTGCTCGCCGCCGCCCTGATCACCGGCAGCGGCCTGCTGCTCGCGCTGCAGACCCTGGTCTTCGCCGTCGGCGCGCTGGCCGGCCTCCGCTACGCGCCGTACGGCTGGCTCTACCGCGTCCTGGTCCGGCCGCGCCTCGGCCCGCCCGCCGAACTGGAAGACGCCCGCCCGCCGCGCTTCGCCCAGTCCGTCGGCCTCGGCTTCACCCTCGTCGCCACCCTCGGCGCGCTGGCCGGCCTCCCCTGGCTCACCCTCACCGCGGCCGGCCTCGCCCTGGCCGCCGCCTTCCTCAACGCCGCCTTCGACTACTGCCTCGGCTGCGAGTTCTACCTGCTCCTCAAGCGCGTCTGAGCCGCCCGTCACCGGGCCCCGCCAGGGGCCCCGCGTGACAGACCGTGCCCGTTCGGGGGATCATCGGGGGGAAACACCCGTGGCCGCCGCGGCGTGCCGCGACCTCTCGGCCCAGCCCGCCCGCCCCGGGTTCCACCGGACCGGGCGCATGGCCCGTGGGAAGTAGGGCTGACCGTGGCTGAGTTCGTGTACCCGCCGGTGATCCGCACCGCGCTGGCCGCCTTCAAGGCGCTGGACCTGCGGATCTCCATCGTCGGCGCCGAGCACGTGCCCGCCACCGGCGGCGCCGTCCTGGTCAGCAACCACATCAGCTACCTCGACTTCATCTTCGCGGGCTTCGGCGCGTACCGGGTCGCCCGCCGCAAGACCCGCTTCATGGCCAAGGACGACGTGTTCCGGCACAAGGTCTCCGGCCCGCTGATGCGCGGCATGAAGCACATCCCGGTGGACCGCACCGACGGCCAGCCCGCGTACGAGGCGGCGGTGCAGGCACTGCGCGAGGGCGAGGTGGTCGGGGTGTTCCCGGAGGCCACCATCAGCCGCTCGTTCATGCTGAAGAAGTTCAAGACCGGCGCGGCCCGGATGGCCGCCGACTCCGGCACCCCGCTGCTCCCGGTGGTGCTGTGGGGCACCCAGCAACTGTGGACCAAGGGCCGCCCGAAGACCCTGACCAAGCGTCACGTCCCGGTGACCATCATGATCGGCGAGCCGATCCACCTGGCCCCGACCGACAAGCCCGTGATGGTGACCCGCCGCCTGCGCGCCGCCATGGCCGAGATGCTCGACCGTGCCCAGCGCGACTACCCCGCGAAGCCGGCCGGCCCGGACGACTCCTGGTGGCTGCCCGCCTCCCTCGGCGGCACCGCCCCCACCCCGGAACAGGCCGAAGCCGAGGACGAGGCGGAGGCCGAGCGCCGCGCCACCCGCTGACGCCCGGTCCGCGCCCCCGTCCGAGCACTTCTCTCATCCCGTCCCAAGTCGACGCTCATCTGCCGTTCCTACGCTGCGCGGGACGGTAAAGAGACCGAAAAGGGACGGGAAACCCATGGCAGCGGAGCGCGCACAGCGGCCCACCGAGGACGACGGGCACGACGGGCACGACGGGCACGACCACGACGAGGGCCGGCGGGTCAGCCGCCGGCGCGCACTGGCGGGCATCAGCAGCATCGGCCTCGGTGCGCTGCTGGCCGCCTGCTCCGGCTCCGGCGAGGGCGGCACCCCGGCCAGGACCACCACCGGGGCCGACGCCTCGATCTCCCCGCAGGCGTCCACCACCGAGGACCTGACCGGCCTGTTCGCGGACGCCAACACCTGCACGCTGACCGCCCAGACCACCCAGGGCCCGTACTACTTCGACGCCGACAAGATCCGCAGCGACATCCGCGAGGACCGCGAGGGCGTCAGGCTGCGCCTGGCGATCCGGGTACAGGACAGCGAGACCTGCCAGGCCGTCCCGAGCGCGGTGGTGGAGATCTGGCACTGCGACGCCGGCGGCAGGTACTCGGGCGCCGAGCAGCTCTCCACCGGCGGCGCCGGCGGCACGGGCGGTGGTCTCGGCGACGGCCCCGGCGGTGGCGGCACCCCGCCCTCCGGCGCCCCGACCGGGCCCCCGCCCTCCGGCGGCCCGGACATCGGCGGTGGCGGTGGCGGTGGCGGTGGCGGTGCGAACGACGGCATGGCCGGCCTGACCCCGCAGGACGACAAGCGCTACCTGCGCGGCGCCCAGGTCACCAACCAGGACGGCATCGTCGAGTTCACCACCATCTGGCCGGGCTGGTACGCGGGCCGCACCGTGCACGTCCACGCGATGGTGCACATCAACAACGAACGCACCCTGACCACCCAGCTGATGATGGACGAGTCGCTGAACACCACGGTGTTCGGCAAGGCGCCGTACAGCTCGCACAGCGGCCGCGACACCTTCAACGACGGCGACAACATCTACCGGGAGTCCATGCTGCTGAAGATCACCGAGGACGGCGACGGCTACCTCGGCGTGATCACCCTCGCCGCCGACCCCGACAAGAACGGCAAGTAGCCCACCGCTCCTGCCCGCCCGCCCCCGGCCGCCCCCCGGCGCGGGGGGGCGGCCGGGTCTCCGCGCCCCTCGGGCCCGGCAGCCCGCTACCCGGCGAGCCACCCCGCCGCGTCCAGCCGGAACCCGGACGGCCCGACCAACTCGGCGATGCCGTCCTCCAGTTCGCGCAGCCGCTGCTCGCCGAGCGCGGCCGCCCAGCGGGCCCGGATCCGGTCGAACCCGGCCGCCGACCTGGCCAGCACGTCCAGCCCGCCGGGAGTCAGCCGGACGACCTTCCGCCGCGCGTCCTGCGGATCGTCCGCCCGCTCCGCGTAGCCGAGCGCCTCCAGCCGGTCGACGGTCTTCCCGGCGGCCTGCTTCGACACCCCCAGCCGGCGGCCGAGTTCGCTGGCGGTGGCCCCGCCGACCCCGATCGCCTGGAGCGCGAAGCCGTGCGCGGGCCGCGCGTCCGGGTGCCCCTCGCGGGCCAGCTCGGCGTGCAACTCGTCGATGATCGTGCGGAATCCGGCGAACAGCAGCAGCGGCAGCTCGAAGCCGTCGCGAGCCGGACGGACCGGAAGGACCGGAAGATCCGGTTCCTCGTTGCGCAGATCGACAACCTGGTTTACGTTTTGGTCAACCACGTTGTCCATTCTAGGACGCGCTGCCGCGACCCGTCCTCCCGGCCACCCCGTGCCGCACCACGCGTGACGCCCGAGAAAGGCACCACCATGCCCACGCCCGCCCCCACCACCCCGACCACCGGCGCCCACTTCCCCGACCTCACCCCCGAGACCGCCCCGCCGGCCGCCCGACGCCAACTCGAACAAGTCACCCGCCACCTCGGCCACCTGCCCTCCGCCGCCGCCCGGCTCGCCCACGCCCCCCAACTCCTCGACGGCTTCCTCAAGTTGACCGCCCTCTTCGACTCCACCGAACTCGACCCGGTGGTCCGCGAGACCGTCATCCTCACCCTGGCCACCCGCAACGGCTGCCACGTCTGCGTCGCCATGCACACCGCCACCCTCACCCGACTGGCCGCCGCCCCCGAACTGATCACCGCCCTCCGCACCCAACAGCCCCTGCCCGAGGCCCGGTTGGAAGCCGTCCGGAGCTTCGTCCACTCCGTCCTCGACCACACCGGCGCCGTCCCCGAACCCGAACTCACCGCCTTCCTCAGTCACGGCTTCACCCCGCGCAACGCCCTCGAAATCGTCCTCGGCATCGGCGCCTACACCCTCTCCACCTTCGCCAACCGCCTCACCGACGCCCCGCTCGACCCCCCACTCGCCCCCTACGCCTGACCCCTCGCACCCCTTGCCGGTACGCTCCCCCGGTGACCGACCGCGGCCCCACCCTCCCCGCGCTGCGCCACCAACTGGTGACCGCGGTCCTCACCCTGGCCGCCCCCGGCCTCCAGGACGACGCCTTCGACCCCGCCGCCCTGTTCAGCACCCTCTTCACCGAAGCCTGCGACGCCGACGCCCCCCTCCCCTGGCTCGGCCACACCCTCCGCACCGGCGAAGAAGCCGCCCTCACCGCCGACCTAGGCACCGCCCTGCACACCCTGGCCGGCACCCTCCCACCCGACGCCACCCCCGCCGACCACCTCACCTCCCCGGCCTGGCCCGCCGTCACCACCACCGCCGCCCGCCTGGCCCGCGTCCTGGTCGCCAACGACCACCACGCACGCGCCCGCTGAGCACCCTCGGGAAAATCAGCCCCCTCCCCAAAACGCGAGAAAGCCCCCCGACATCCCGTCGGGGGGCTTTCTCTCAATGATTGTTCGGCGGCGTCCTACTCTCCCACAGGGTCCCCCCTGCAGTACCATCGGCGCTGTGAGGCTTAGCTTCCGGGTTCGGAATGTAACCGGGCGTTTCCCTCACGCTATGACCACCGAAACACTATGAAACTGTCCGCCACCCACCCGTGTCGGCGGGGGTCGTTGTTTCAGAACAACACAGTGGACGCGAGCAACTGAGGACAAGCCCTCGGCCTATTAGTACCGGTCAACTCCACCCCTCACAGGGCTTCCATATCCGGCCTATCAACCCAGTCGTCTACTGGGAGCCTTACCCTCTCAAGGAGGTGGGAGTGCTCATCTCGAAGCAGGCTTCCCGCTTAGATGCTTTCAGCGGTTATCCCTCCCGAACGTAGCCAACCAGCCATGCCCTTGGCAGGACAACTGGCACACCAGAGGTTCGTCCGTCCCGGTCCTCTCGTACTAGGGACAGCCCTTCTCAACACTCCTACGCGCACAGCGGATAGGGACCGAACTGTCTCACGACGTTCTAAACCCAGCTCGCGTACCGCTTTAATGGGCGAACAGCCCAACCCTTGGGACCTACTCCAGCCCCAGGATGCGACGAGCCGACATCGAGGTGCCAAACCATCCCGTCGATATGGACTCTTGGGGAAGATCAGCCTGTTATCCCCGGGGTACCTTTTATCCGTTGAGCGACGGCGCTTCCACAAGCCACCGCCGGATCACTAGTCCCTACTTTCGTACCTGCTCGACCCGTCAGTCTCACAGTCAAGCTCCCTTGTGCACTTACACTCAACACCTGATTGCCAACCAGGCTGAGGGAACCTTTGGGCGCCTCCGTTACCCTTTAGGAGGCAACCGCCCCAGTTAAACTACCCACCAGACACTGTCCCTGATCCGGATCACGGACCCAGGTTAGACATCCAGCACGACCAGAGTGGTATTTCAACGATGGCTCCACCATGACTGGCGTCACGGCTTCAAAGCCTCCCACCTATCCTACACAAGCCGAACCGAACACCAATATCAAGCTATAGTAAAGGTCCCGGGGTCTTTCCGTCCTGCTGCGCGAAACGAGCATCTTTACTCGTAATGCAATTTCACCGGGCCTGTGGTTGAGACAGTCGAGAAGTCGTTACGCCATTCGTGCAGGTCGGAACTTACCCGACAAGGAATTTCGCTACCTTAGGATGGTTATAGTTACCACCGCCGTTTACTGGCGCTTAAGTTCTCAGCTTCGCCACGACGAATCGTGACTAACCGGTCCCCTTAACGTTCCAGCACCGGGCAGGCGTCAGTCCGTATACATCGCCTTACGGCTTCGCACGGACCTGTGTTTTTAGTAAACAGTCGCTTCTCGCTGGTCTCTGCGGCCACCACCAGCTCAGGGAGCTAAGTCCCGTCACCAGCAATGGCCCCCCTTCTCCCGAAGTTACGGGGGCATTTTGCCGAGTTCCTTAACCACAGTTCACCCGAACGCCTCGGTATTCTCTACCTGACCACCTGAGTCGGTTTGGGGTACGGGCCGCCATGAAACTCGCTAGAGGCTTTTCTCGACAGCATAGGATCATCCACTTCACCACAATCGGCTCGGCATCAGGTCTCAGACTACGTGTTGCGCGGATTTGCCTACGCAACGTCCTACACCCTTACCCCGGGACTACCACCGCCCGGGCTGGACTACCTTCCTGCGTCACCCCATCGCTCACCTACTACAGGCTTGGACCGGCGGCTCCACCACGTCCCATCGTCCGAAGACTCCGGGCCGGCTTCACGGCCTTAGCATCACCTGGTTCGACGTTGGCGCTTCAAAGCGGGTACGGGAATATCAACCCGTTGTCCATCGACTACGCCTGTCGGCCTCGCCTTAGGTCCCGACTTACCCTGGGCAGATCAGCTTGACCCAGGAACCCTTGGTCAATCGGCGCAAGAGTTTCCCACTCTTGTATCGCTACTCATGCCTGCATTCTCACTCGTGAACCGTCCACAACTCGATTCCTCGGCTGCTTCACCCGGCACACGACGCTCCCCTACCCATCACAGCCTCCGTTGGGAGTATTGCTGCAATGACACGACTTCGGTGGTGTGCTTGAGCCCCGCTACATTGTCGGCGCGGAATCACTTGACCAGTGAGCTATTACGCACTCTTTCAAGGGTGGCTGCTTCTAAGCCAACCTCCTGGTTGTCTCTGCGACTCCACATCCTTTCCCACTTAGCACACGCTTAGGGACCTTAGTCGGTGTTCTGGGCTGTTTCCCTCTCGACCATGGAGCTTATCCCCCACAGTCTCACTGCCGCGCTCTCACTTACCGGCATTCGGAGTTTGGCTAAGGTCAGTAACCCGGTGAGGCCCATCGCCTATCCAGTGCTCTACCTCCGGCAAGAAACACGCGACGCTGCACCTAAATGCATTTCGGGGAGAACCAGCTATCACGGAGTTTGATTGGCCTTTCACCCCTAACCACAGGTCATCCCCCAGGTTTTCAACCCTGGTGGGTTCGGTCCTCCACACGGTCTTACCCGCGCTTCAACCTGCCCATGGCTAGATCACTCCGCTTCGGGTCTTGGGCATGCAACTCGAACGCCCTATTCGGACTCGCTTTCGCTACGGCTACCCCACACGGGTTAACCTCGCTACACACCGCAAACTCGCAGGCTCATTCTTCAAAAGGCACGCAGTCACAGCCCGAAGGCTGCCCCCACGGCTTGTAGGCACACGGTTTCAGGTACTATTTCACTCCGCTCCCGCGGTACTTTTCACCATTCCCTCACGGTACTATCCGCTATCGGTCACCAGGGAATATTTAGGCTTAGCGGGTGGTCCCGCCAGATTCACACGGGATTTCTCGGGCCCCGTGCTACTTGGGAGAAGCTCAAGCGAGCCGTACGGATTTCGTCTACGGGGGTCTTACCCTCTACGCCGGACCTTTCGCATGTCCTTCGACTACCCATACGGTTTCTGACTCGCCCAGCCGCCGGCAGACGACTGAAGAACTTTCCCACAACCCCTTGAGCGCAACCCCTGCCGGGTCTCACACGCTCAAGGTTTGGCCTCATCCGGTTTCGCTCGCCACTACTCCCGGAATCACGGTTGTTTTCTCTTCCTGCGGGTACTGAGATGTTTCACTTCCCCGCGTTCCCTCCACATACCCTATGTGTTCAGGTATGGGTGACAGCCCATGACGACTGCCGGGTTTCCCCATTCGGACACCCCCGGATCAAAGCTCGGTTGACAGCTCCCCGGGGCCTATCGCGGCCTCCCACGTCCTTCATCGGTTCCTGGTGCCAAGGCATCCACCGTGCGCCCTTAAAAACTTGGCCACAGATGCTCGCGTCCACTGTGCAGTTCTCAAACAACGACCAGACACCCAAACCCGACACCCCCAAGACAGGGACGCCCGGCATGAGGCCGGCAACCTGAAGACAACGACCACTGGCCGTTCCCTCAGGACCCAACAACGTGCCCGACACACCCGCCTCCGGAACACCGCTTTCCACGCCCCGGAAGGGCAGTACTCGCGATCTCCATCACCGTGTGTGCCGAATAGTCAACGTTCCACCCATGAGCTAGCACTCCGGGACATTCGCCCGAAGCTGCCGTGTGCTCCTTAGAAAGGAGGTGATCCAGCCGCACCTTCCGGTACGGCTACCTTGTTACGACTTCGTCCCAATCGCTGGTCCCACCTTCGACGGCTCCTCCCCTTACGGGTTAGGCCACCGGCTTCGGGTGTTACCGACTTTCGTGACGTGACGGGCGGTGTGTACAAGGCCCGGGAACGTATTCACCGCAGCATGCTGATCTGCGATTACTAGCAACTCCAACTTCATGGGGTCGAGTTGCAGACCCCAATCCGAACTGAGACCGGCTTTTTGGGATTCGCTCCGCCTCGCGGCATCGCAGCCCTTTGTACCGGCCATTGTAGCACGTGTGCAGCCCAAGACATAAGGGGCATGATGATTTGACGTCGTCCCCACCTTCCTCCGAGTTGACCCCGGCAGTCTCCTGTGAGTCCCCATCACCCCGAAAGGCATGCTGGCAACACAGAACAAGGGTTGCGCTCGTTGCGGGACTTAACCCAACATCTCACGACACGAGCTGACGACAACCATGCACCACCTGTACACCGACCACAAGGGGGCTGATATCTCTACCAGTTTCCGGTGTATGTCAAGCCTTGGTAAGGTTCTTCGCGTTGCGTCGAATTAAGCCACATGCTCCGCTGCTTGTGCGGGCCCCCGTCAATTCCTTTGAGTTTTAGCCTTGCGGCCGTACTCCCCAGGCGGGGAACTTAATGCGTTAGCTGCGGCACCGACGACGTGGAATGTCGCCAACACCTAGTTCCCAACGTTTACGGCGTGGACTACCAGGGTATCTAATCCTGTTCGCTCCCCACGCTTTCGCTCCTCAGCGTCAGTAATGGCCCAGAGATCCGCCTTCGCCACCGGTGTTCCTCCTGATATCTGCGCATTTCACCGCTACACCAGGAATTCCGATCTCCCCTACCACACTCTAGCCTGCCCGTATCGAATGCAGACCCGGGGTTAAGCCCCGGGCTTTCACATCCGACGCGACAGGCCGCCTACGAGCTCTTTACGCCCAATAATTCCGGACAACGCTCGCACCCTACGTATTACCGCGGCTGCTGGCACGTAGTTAGCCGGTGCTTCTTCTGCAGGTACCGTCACTTGCGCTTCTTCCCTGCTGAAAGAGGTTTACAACCCGAAGGCCGTCATCCCTCACGCGGCGTCGCTGCATCAGGCTTTCGCCCATTGTGCAATATTCCCCACTGCTGCCTCCCGTAGGAGTCTGGGCCGTGTCTCAGTCCCAGTGTGGCCGGTCGCCCTCTCAGGCCGGCTACCCGTCGTCGCCTTGGTGGGCCGTTACCCCACCAACAAGCTGATAGGCCGCGGGATCATCCTGAACCGCCGGAGCTTTCCACCACCCCCCATGCGGGAAGCGGTCGTATCCGGTATTAGACCTCGTTTCCAAGGCTTGTCCCAGAGTTCAGGGCAGATTCCCCACGTGTTACTCACCCGTTCGCCACTGATCCACCCCGAAGGGCTTCACCGTTCGACTTGCATGTGTTAAGCACGCCGCCAGCGTTCGTCCTGAGCCAGGATCAAACTCTCCGTGAATGCTTCTCACAAAGAGCGGCACGGCGACCAACCGGAATAAGGCGGCCCCGCGCACTGCGTCCTCGCTAGTGTTACTTCATAAAGGAATCTCCAACCAACCGAACGAGTCGGCCGGCCGGGGATGTCAACATATCTGGCGTTGACTTTTGGCACGCTGTTGAGTTCTCAAGGAACGGACGCTTCCTTCGACCGGCCTTCCGACCGCATCTCCGGGCGCTTCGTTCTTCCGTGTTTCCAGCTTAGCAGATGTTTTCCGCTCCGTTTTCCGGAGTTTCATTCGATCCGATCCGCTTTCGTCTTCCGCGACCTGACGGCCCGTCCGACGTTTCGAACTCTAGCCGATCCCCGCTCCGAAAAGCGAATCGGCCGCAATCTCCGAAAACGAGCACGCCGAAATACGAACGGGGACGCGAAAGACACGCCGACCCGCCACGGATCATCGAACTGGTTTCTCAGGGATTGGCCACCCCGGGACCGTCCACGCAGACCGCGTGTCCGGTGCTCCCTGTCGAGCGACCAGTGAACACTACGCCGGATCCGCGCCCCGTGCAAACAACCGCCGCGGCGGCCGGCCCCGGGAGGTGTCTCCGGGGCCGGCCGCCGCGGGTCGGGGCGTGGCTCAGAGCTGGCGGGCCATCTCCTCGGTGATCGCGGCGGCGAAGGCGTCGATGTCCTGTTCGGTGGTGTCGAAGGCGGCCATCCAGCGGACCTCGCCGGTGTGCTCGTCCCAGAAGTAGAAGCGGTAGCGCTTCTGCAGGCGCTCGCTGACCTCGCGCGGGAGGAGGGCGAAGACGGCGTTGGCCTGGACGGGGCGGACGACGGTGACGCCGGGGATGTCGCGGACGGCGGCTTCGAGGCGGCGGGCCATCGCGTTGGCGTGGCCGGCGTTGCGGAGCCAGAGGTCGCCGGTGAGGAGGGCTTCGAACTGGACGGAGACGAAGCGCATCTTCGAGGCGAGCTGCATCGACATCTTGCGGAGGTACTTGAGGTTGCTGACCCGCTCGGGGTCGAGCACGACGACGACCTCGCCGAGCAGCAGGCCGTTCTTGGTGCCGCCGAAGGAGAGGACGTCGACGCCGGCGTCCGTGGTGAACTCGCGGAACGGGACGCCGAGCGAGGCGGCGGCGTTGGCGAGCCGGGAGCCGTCCATGTGGACGAGCATGCCGCGTTCGTGGGCGTGCTCGCAGATCGCCCGGACCTCGTCGACCGTGTAGAGGGTGCCGAGTTCGGTGGACTGGGTGATCGAGACGGCGAGCGGCTGGGCGCGGTGCTCGTCGCCCCAGCCCCAGGCCTGCTGGTCGATCAGGGCGGGGGTGAGCTTGCCGTCGGGGGTGGGGACGGTGTGGATCTTGATGCCGGCGAGCTTCTCGGGGGCGCCGCACTCGTCGACGTTGATGTGGGCGCTCTCGGCGGCGACGACCGCGCCCCAGCGCGGGAGCAGCGCCTGGAGGGCGACGACGTTGGCGCCGGTGCCGTTGAAGACGGGGTACGCCTCGGCGCGGTCGCCGAAGTGGCGGCGGAAGACCGTCTGCAGGTGCTCGGTGTAGGCGTCCTCGCCGTAGGAGACCTGGTGGCCGTCGTTGGCGAGGGCGATCGCGGCGAGCACCTCGGGGTGGACGCCGGCGTAGTTGTCGCTGGCGAAGCCGCGGACGGCGGGGTCGTGGTGCCGGACCGCGTCGGTCGTACCGAGGGAAGGGGAGGCGGCGGGGGTCATCGGGCTGTCAGCCACAGGTGCTGTCCGTTCAGTTCTGCTGCGGGGCGGTCCCAGAGGGACGCCAGGGTGGTGGCCAGGTCGGCGGTGTCGGTGAAGCCGGGGAACTTGGCGTCCGGCTTCTCGGCCCGCATCTCGGGGCTGACCAGGGCCTTGATGACCAGGATGACGGCGGCCGCGGTGGGGAGGCCGTCGGGGGCGGTGGTCTCCTTGCGGAAGGAGTCGGCCATCGCCAGCGTCCAGGCCTCGGTGGCGGCCTTGGCGGCGGCGTACGCGGCGCCGCCCGCGGTGGGCTTGTGCGCGGCGGCGGCGGAGACCATGGCGTACCGGCCGGCGGTGCTGCGGCGCAGCGCGGGCTGGAAGGCCAGCGAGGTGTGCTGGAGGGTGCGGACGACGGTGTCGTGCAGGAAGTCCCAGTCGTCGATCCGGGAGTCGAAGAAGGTCTTGCTGCCGCGCCAGCCGCCGACCAGGTGGAGGAGGCCGTCGACGTGGCCGTGCTCGGCCTCCAGGTGGTCGGCCCAGTCGTGGACCTCCTGGGGGTCGAGGAGGTCGATGACCTGGCCGCTGATCCGGGCGTCGGGGACGGCGGTGCGGACGGCGGCGAGCACGGTGTCGAGGCGGCGCTGGTCGATGTCGGCGCCGATGACGGTGGCGCCGTCGGCGGCGAGGCGGCGCAGGGTGGCCTGGCCGGCCGGGCCGCTGGCTCCGGCGACGGCGATCACCTTGCCGGCGAGGGGGGCGAGGGGGGCGTGGGGACGGGGGGTGCTCACGCGGCGACCTCCGGGGTGTGGGTGCCGGTGATGCCCTTGGTGCCGGCGATGACGCGGCGGAGCTTCTTCGACAGGGCTTCGTAGAACATGCTGAGCGGGAACTCGTCGGGGTGGACGGCGTCGCAGAGCGCCTTGCGCAGGGCCCGGTCGTCGGCGAGGTCGAGCGGCAGCGCCTCGGGGCCCTTGGCCCAGGTGGAGGCGGGGTGCGGGGTGAGGTAGCGGGAGACCAGCTGGTAGGCGGCGATCCAGTGGGCGGTCTTGGGGCGGTCGATGCCGTCCCGGTAGAGCGTCTCGATCTCGGCGCAGAGCCCGTTGGTGACCTCGGCGACACGGTCCCAGTCGATGGTGAGGCGGTTGTCGCGCCAGCGCAGGGCGTCGTGCTTGTGCAGGTAGGCGAAGAGCAGTTGGCCGCCCATGCCGTCGTAGTTGCGGACCCGGTCGCCGCTGACCGGGAAGCGGAACAGGCGGTCGAAGAGGATCGCGTACTGGACGTCGCGGCCCTGCGGGGTGCCCTCGGCCTCCAGGGCGACCGACTCCTTGAAGGTGTTCAGGTCGCAGCGGAGCTCTTCGAGGCCGTACATCCAGAACGGGCTGCGCTGCTTGATCATGAAGGGGTCGAAGGGCAGGTCGCCGTGGCTGTGGGTGCGGTCGTGGACGAGGTCCCACAGGACGAAGGTCTGCTGGGTGCGGTCCTGGTCGCCGAGCAGTCCGGCGGCGTCGGCGGGGATGTCGAGGCCGAGCTGGCGGACGGCGCTGGTGGTGACGGCGCGGAAGCGGGCGGCCTCGCGGTCGCAGAAGATGCCGCCCCAGGTGAAACGTTCCGGCGCTTCGCGGACGGCGACGGTCTCGGGGAAGAGCACCGCGGAGTTGGTGTCGTAGCCGGCGGTGAAGTCCTCGAAGGCGATGCCGAGGTAGCCGGGGTTGTCGAAGCGGGTGCGCTCCAGCTCGGCGATCCAGTCCGGCCAGACGACCTTGAGCAGGACGGCTTCCAGGTTCCGGTCGGGGTTCCCGTTCTGGGTGTACATCGGGAAGACGACCAGGTGGCCGGTGCCGTCGACGCGCTGCTCGTTCGGGCGGAAGGCCAGCAGCGAGTCGAGGAAGTCGGGCTGGCGGTAGCCGGTGTCGGCCCACTTGGCGAGGTCGGCGCGGACGGCGTCCAGGTAGGCGGCGTCGTGCGGGAAGAGCGGGGCGAGCTCGGCGACGGCGTCCCGGACGGTGGCGACCAGCGGGTCGACGGTGGCGCGCGGGACGGCGGCGAGGTCGATCGAGCCGTCCTTGGACTGCAGCGGCCGGAGCGCCTCGACGGCGTCCTTGAGGCGCGGCCAGGCCGGGTGGTCGACGGGGCGCGCGGCGGGGGTCGCGAGCGGAGTCGTGGTGGGGGCGTCGCCCGCGATCGCGAGCATCGGCGAAAGATTCTGCATCACAGGCTCACTTCGACAGGAGTTATTTCGACAGGACCACGTTAAATGCGAAAGGTTCTCCGGCTCAAGGCCACTTTGACGGTGAACGCTCCAGTTCGTAGTACCGGCTCGGTCTGTTCCCGCCGCGGTGGATGAAAACGGACAGATCCGACGCCCGGCCGCCCGGAGCGGCCGGTCTGCCCCGACCATCCCCCGCTCGCCCCCGCCCCGCCACCGGGGCGCCCACGCTGGGTGCGGCACCGGTCACGCCTCGGTGCGCCCCCGTTCACGCCCTGCTGCGCCCGGACCCGGTCGGTGATCGTGGAGGAGGCGCGCCGTCCGGCACCGAGGGCCGAGGGCCGAGGGGTGGACGGGACGGAGGGGGACGCGATGCACGGTCCGGTGCTGGTGAGCTGGCTGCTGGCGGCGCTGGCCGCGGGCAGCGGCGGCTACTGCGGCTGGCGGGTGCGCCGCGGGACCGCCGACCCGGCCTGCGGCGGCCACCACCACCGGACCCGCCGGGAGTCGGACGTCCTGGAGGCGGCGATGGGCCTGGGCATGGCCGGGATGGCGCTGCTGCCGGGCGTCTTCTGGGGCTGGCCGTACGCGCTGCTGGCGGCGGTGCTGCTGGTCGCCGCACTGGCCGGCCGCGGGGCGGCGGGGCTGCGGGCGCACCGGCTGCACCACGCGATCGGCGCGCTGGCGATGGCGTACATGGCGCTGGCGATGGCGGGCGGCGGCGGGTCCGCGGCGGGCGGGCACCCGGGGCACCACGGGCAGCCGGGCGGGCTCCCGCTGCTGACCGGGGCGCTGCTGGTGTACTTCGGGGCGTACGCGCTCTGGGAGGGCAGCCGGGTGCTGGCGGTGGGCGGCCCGGCGGTGGCGCCGCTGCCGCGGGCGTGCCGGGCGGCGATGGGGATCGGGATGTTCGCGATGCTGCTCTGGACCTGAGCGCGGACGTTCGACAGCGGCTCGGGCGTGCGCCCGGCGGGCACCTGACGGGGCGTCCGGCGGGGCGGCGACGGCGGGTCGGGCGTGGCCTTGGTCACTGGACCCACCCGGCCGTTCCGCCCGGGCGTGTGGCGGCATAGGTTGGTGACGGCGCACCGCCGCGCCCCCCACCCCTCCCACGGGGAGCCTGCCATGACGGCACTGCTGAGCCTGCTACTGCTCGGACTGCTGCTCGCCACCGTGGCGCCGAGCCGCCTGGCCCGGGCCCGCTGGCCGGAGCGCGAACCCGTGCTGGCCCTGTTGGTGTGGCAGATGCTGGTGGTCGCGGTGCTGCTGTGCTGCGTGCTGAGCCTGCTGCTGGCCTCGGCGGCCGCGCTGCCGGTCTGGCGGGACGCGGTGTTCGCGGGCGCCCCGGCCGGGGTCGAGGACGCGTACGGGCTGGTGGGGCGCGAGGGCTGGGGCCGGCTGTCGGCGGCGGTGCTGGCGGCGGGCGGGCTGTGGACGGCGGTGTCGCTGGCCCGGGAGATCCGTTCGGCGCGCGCGGAGCGCGGCCACCGGCACGCCCAACTGGTGCGCCGGGCGCCGGAGTTGCCGAGCTCGCTGCTGCCGCGCCGACGCCGGGTGCGGGAGCCGCTGGTGGTGCTGGAGAACGTCCGGCCGCAGGCGTGGTCGCTGCCCGGGCCGCGGGCCCGGCTGGTGGTGACCACGGGGGCGCTGCAGCAGCTCTCGGACCGGGAGCTGGCGGCGGTGCTGAGCCACGAGCGCGGGCACGTCCGGCACCGGCACCACTGGCTGGGGCAGTGCGCGCAGGCCCTGGCGACCGGGTTCCCGGGAGTGGGGGTGTTCTCCGCGTTCCGGGACCAGGTGGCGGTGCTGGTCGAGCTGGCGGCGGACGACCGGGCGGCCCGGCGGCACGGGCGGGTCACCACGGCGCTGGCGCTGGCCGAGCTGAACAGCGGGGTGTTCGCCTCCTGCCCGCCGGCCCAGCTCGCGCAGTCCCCCGCCCGGGTGGACCGGCTGCTGCTCGGCGAGCCCCGGCTGCCCGTCCCCTCCCGGCTGGGCTGGACGCTGGCCGCGCTGGCCGCCCCGCTGGGCGCGGCCCTGCTGGCGCTGGCGCCGGGGCTCTCGGCACTGCTCTGAACCCGGCCCCGCGCGGGACCGGCTCAAGCCTCGCCCTGCCCCCTCTGCCCCCTCCGCCTCCTGCCCCTCAGCCCTCCGGGCCGAGCGTCTCGGCGAGGATCCGGCGGTGCACCGGGCGGGCCCTGAGGTAGCGCTCGCGGCCCTCGTCGGTGAGCGTGATGAAGATGCCGCGCCGGTCGTCGACGCAGTGCGTGCGCTCGACCAGGCCGGCCTTCTCCAGCCGGGCGACCAGCCGGGAGAACGCGCTCTGGCTGAGGTGGACGGTGGCCGCCAGGGTCTGCGCGCGCTCGCCGAGGTCGGGGTTCTGCTGCTCGAACTCCCTCAGCCGCTCGAGCAGTTCGAACTCGCTGACGCCGAGCCCGTACGCCTCGCCCAGCTCGCGGTCGATGGCGCAGGCGGTGGCCGCGTGGCGGGCCAGCAGGGCGCGCCACTGCTCGCTGAGCGCCGTCTCCGCGGCGGGATCGCGGTCTGGGTCGAAGTCGGTCACGCCGCCAAGGTAGCACATGCGCACGCATCTGTTGCATCCACATTAAATGCGCTTGCATCCCATGCACATGCATGTAGCGTTCCGTGCCATGACCGACACGACGGTGACCGACCAGACGGTGACCCACACGCCAGCCGCCGACCCGCCCGTGACCGACACCCGTTGGAGCCCCCGCGTCTGGGGCGCCCTGGTGGTCCTGTGCGCCGCGATGTTCCTGGACGCGCTCGACGTCTCGATGGTCGGCGTCGCCCTCCCCTCCATCGGCGCCGACCTGCACCTGTCCGACTCCGCCCTGCAGTGGGTGGTCAGCGGCTACGTGCTGGGCTACGGCGGCCTGCTGCTGCTCGGCGGCCGCGCGGCCGACCTGCTCGGCCGGCGCCGGGTGTTCCTGGTCGCGCTGGCCGTGTTCGCCGGCGCCTCGCTGCTCGGCGGGCTGGTCGACAGCGGGCCGCTGCTGATCGGCGCCCGCTTCCTGAAGGGCGTCAGCGCCGCGTTCACCGCCCCGGCCGGCCTGTCCATCATCACGACCACGTTCCCGGAGGGCCCGGCCCGGAACCGGGCGCTGTCCATCTACACCACCTGCTCGGCCGCCGGCTTCTCGCTCGGCCTGGTGATCAGCGGCCTGCTGACCTCGGCCGGCTGGCGGCTGACCTTCCTGATGCCCGTCCCGGTCGCGCTGATCGCGCTGCTGGCCGGTGTCAAGCTGCTCCCCCGCCGCACCGAGGAGCGCCCGGCCTCCGGCGGGTACGACGTGGCGGGCGCGATCACCGGCACCGCGGCGGTGCTGCTGCTGGTGTTCACGGTGACGGAGGCCCAGGGCGCGGGCTGGCTGTCGCTACGCACCATCGGGTCGCTGCTGCTGGCGGCGGCGCTGGCCGCGGCCTTCCTGCTGATCGAGGCCCGCACCGCCCACCCGCTGGTCCGGCTCGGCATCTTCCGGGACGCCGGGGTCCGCCGGGCGAACCTCACCGCGCTGACCCTGATGGGCAGTTACGCGGGCTTCCAGTTCGTCGCCACGCTCTACCTGCAGCGGCTGCTCGGCTGGTCGGCGCTGGAGACGGCGCTCGGGCTGCTGCCCGGCGGCGCGCTGGTGGCCCTCTCGGCCGGCGCGGTCGGCCGGCTGCTGGACCGCTTCGGCGCGGCCCGCGTCCTGCCGGTCGGCGTGGCCTCGATGGTCCTCGGCTACGCGCTGTTCCTCCGGCTGGACGAGCACAGCGGCTTCGTCGGCCTGGTGCTGCCGAGCATGCTGCTGATCGGTGCGGGCTTCGCGCTGGCCTTCCCCTCGATCAACGTGGCGGCGACCTCCGGCGTGTCCGACGACGAGCAGGGCCTGGCCTCCGGCCTGGTGAACACCGCGCTCCAGGTCGGCGGCGCGATCGTGCTGGCCGTGACCACGGCGGTGCTCACCGCGGGCAACGGCGGCGGCACCGACGCGCACGCCCAACTGGCCGGGTACCGACCGGCGTTGCTGCTGGTGACGGGCACCACCGCGCTCGGCCTGCTGATCGCCCTGACCGGCGCGCTCCGCTCCGGCGGCCGCAAGGCAGCGGCCGCCCCGGCCCCGGTGCCGGACTACAGCTACCCGGCCGCGAACTCACCGGCCGCGCGGAGCACGGCGAAGACGGTGACCGAGGAGGAGGTGCTGTCGGAGCGCTGACACCGAGCCCGGCCCGGGCGGTCGACCCCTCGCCGCCCGAGACGTTCCCGAGGCGCCCCGACGACGTGTCGGAGGACCCGGCTCCACCAAACCCCCGTGTTGGTGGAGCCGGTGCGCCGTCCGCGCCAGGCCGGGAAACCGGCGGTGCGGACTTCGGAGCAGACACCATGGCAGTTCACCGGGCCACGGTCAATCCACCGGACCGGCCCGAGACCCAACCGTCGCCCACCACAGGGAGGATGACACCGGGGCCCGCGCCGCCACCCCACCCCGCGCACGCCGCCCGCACGCCTCGCGGACACCGGCGCACGCCCGGGCCCGGGCCCGGAGCGACAGCCGCCCCCCGCGGCCGCACCACCCCACACCTGCCGGCCCCGCCCCTATCGCCCCGCCCCCGCCGGCCCTACCCGTGCCGGCCCGCCCCCTGTCGGCCCCGCCGCTCCCGGCCGGACCGCCACCGCCCCTGTCACTACTGGCTCTTGAGGATCGTCTGCAGCAGGTCGAGGGTCTGCTGCGGGGTCAGGCTGTCGACGCACAGCCGCTCCATCACCTGCAGGTACTCGTCGACGTCGTCGCGCTTGTCCAGGTAGAGCGCGCTGGTGAGCTGCTCCAGGTAGACCACGTCGGGCAGGTCCTGCTCGGGGAACCGCAGCACCGAGAAGGCGCCGCTCTCCCCGGCGTGCGCGCCGAACCGGAACGGCATCACCTGGACGACCACGCTGGGCAGTTGGGCCAGCTCGACCAGGTGCTCCAGCTGGGCCCGCATCACCTCGGGGCCGCCGACCGGGCGGCGCAGCGCGGCCTCGTCGATGACGGCCCAGAGCTTGGGGCCGAGGCCCTCGGTGAGCAGCTTCTGCCGGCGGGTGCGCAGGGTGACCCGGCGGGCGATCTCCGCCTCGTCGAGGGCGGGCCGGTTCTGCGCGAAGATCGCCCGGGCGTACTCCTCGCCCTGGAGCAGGCCGGGGATGAACTGCACCTCGTAGGTGCGGATCAGCGCGGCGGCCTCCTCCAGGCCGATGTAGGTCTGGAACCAGTTGGGCAGCACGTCGTTGTAACTGTGCCACCAGCCCGACTTGTTGGCCTCGCGGACGAGCGCCAGCAGGGCCTCCCGGTCGGGGCCCGCGGCGAGCCCGTAGAGGCTGAGCAGGTCGGCGACGTCGCGCTCCTTGAAGGAGACCCGGCCCAGTTCCATCCGGCTGATCTTGGACTCCGAGGCGCGGATCGCGTAGCCGGCGTCCTCACGGGTGATGGCGCATCCTTCGCGGAGCCGGCGGAGCTGGGAGCCGAGGAGGATGCGGCGCACCATCGAGCCCCCGCCGGGCTGAACTGTGGTCATCGGACCAAACCTCCACTTGGACGGACCAGTTGCACAGTCTGCCATCACTTGGACGCAGTGAGTGCCGGTAGTGGCGGGGCGGGCTACGCTTCGGCCACTTCGGGTCCATCTTGCACGTGCATCCGGAGCATGCATATGCCAATCGCACGACTGCACGTGAATCGACTCTTGCATCTGCCGGGAGCGCAGAGGACCATGGTGCACGTGCACTTGCACGCCCTGGCAATCCCGCGGGCTCCGCGTCGACCCCATGCGCGAATCCGCACACCCTCCCGGCAACGCCCGCGCGTCGCTGGGTACTTGTGTGTGCGGACCGGTCGGCCCGGCGGCCCGGCGGCCGAGCGAGTCGGAGGTGACCGGCATGACCCCGGTGGGTCCCGCCGTGTCCGCCCCCTTATGGGAGGAGCTCTTCATGAGCACCGGTACGGTCCTGGCGACCGACCCTCATGTGGTCAGCTGCACCCTCGCTCCCCGCTTCGAAGCCGTACGCACCGCGCGGGAGTTCACCCGGCGCTCGCTGGACGCCTGGGGGCTCGGGGAGATCTTCGACGACGTGGCCCTGGTGGCCTCCGAGTTGGTGACCAACGCGCTGCGGCACGCGCTCGGCCAGCACGAGCCGTCCCGGGTGCCCGCCCAGGCCGTCCCGGCGCCGGCCGCCGGAGCGCTGCCGATCCGGATCAGCCTGGTGCACCGGACCCCGCAGGTGGTCTGCGCGGTCAGCGACCCGTCCAGCGCGGGCCCGATCGCCCGGGAGGCCGACTTCGTGGCCGAGTCCGGCCGCGGCCTGCACCTGGTGGACTCCTTCTCCCGCTCCTGGGGCTGGCACCCGCTGGCCGGCGCCGGCAAGGTGGTCTGGGCGGTGTTCGACGCCCGCGAGAGCGCCCCGGACCCGGAGCCGCTCCCGAACCCCGGCCGGCACCGCCGCTCCGCCTGAACCGCCCGAACCACCCCGGGGCCGCCTCCCGCACCAGCCGGGAGCCGGCCCCGCACCGAATCCCGAACCGAGCCCCGAGCCCGCTCCGGGTTCGCAGGGCCCGACCCACTCCCGAAAAGCCACGCCTGACACGACGTCAGCCACCGCCGAACACGAAGGCCGTCGCGGGAGATCCCCACGACGGCCCGGGTGTACGGTCCTTGACGCTCCGTCAGGGCGTTGCGGCCAGGTGGTCGAACTCCCCGTCCTTCACGCCGAGCAGCAGCGCGTCGATCTCCGCCCGGGTGTAGACCAGCGCCGGACCCTGCGGGAAGCGCGAGTTGCGCATCGCCACGTCGCCGTTCGGCAGCGCGGCGAACTCCACGCAGTTGCCCTTCGAGTTGCTGTGACGGCTCTTCTGCCAGACCACCCCGTCCAGCTCGGTCGCCGGCATGCCGTTGTACGCCTCATTCATTGTTTTCTCCCCTAAGCCCGGCGAATGCCTCACTTGACGTGATGATAGCCCGCCTGCACGTGCATCAGCATGGGAAATTTCCTGTGCAGAGGAACGTGCCGATGCCGACACCAAGCCTTCACAGCACCGTAATTGACGGTGCGTAAGCGGACACACCCGGGCGAAACGTCAGCCACTCCATGACCGTCCGCACACAGCCGTCAGCGCGTTGTCGATCATCACCACCTACAACGCGGTTCACAGGCAGTCACGATTCGCACTGTGATCACTGTCACTTCCCGTCCGAAAGCCGCCCGCTGTCGGCATCCGACTGCAACGCGCGTGGAGACATGTCCTACGATCTGGCCCATGAGCACCGCAGCCATCCCGGGCGCGCCACTGCCCGTCCGTACGCCAGGCTCCCGTGCGCGGGGGCGCCACCGCCGTCCCGAGCGCCCCGAGATCGCGGCCGGTTCGCCTGCCCTGGTGCTGGCGGTCCCGGCCGTCGCCGGGCCGGAGAGCCGTCCGGTCGTCGAGGAGCTGCTGTCCATCGTCCGCACCGAGCAGGCCGGCATCGAGGTGACGGCGGCCTACCTGGGCGGGGAGGACGCGCCCACCGTGGCCGACCTGCTGGCGGCGGCGGCCGAGGCGGGCCTGCCCGCGCCGGTGGTCGTCCCGCTGGTGCCCGGACCGCACGACTTCCTGCCCGAGCTGCACAAGCTCGCCGCCGAGTCCGGCGCGCAGGTGCTGGACCCGCTGGGCCCGCACCCGCTGCTGGCCGAGGCCGTGCACGTGCGGCTGTCCGAGGCCGGGCTGGCCCGGGCCGACCGGGCCCGGCTGTTCGCCATCGCCACCGCCGCGGACGGCGTGGTGCTGACCACGGTCGGCGGCGAGGAGGCCGCCGCCTCGGCCGGCATCACCGGCGTCCTGCTGGCCTCCCGGCTGGCCGTGCCGGTCGTCCCGGCCGCGCTGGACGTGCCGGGCTCGGTCGCCGCGGCCGTGGCGCACCTGCGGGCCACCGGCTCCGAGCGCCCCGCGCTGGCCCCGCTGGTGATCGGCCCGGAGGCCGACACCGAGCTGCTGGCCACCGCCGCCGAGGAGACCGGCTGCGCGAGCGCCGCCCCGATCGGCGCGTACCCGACCGTGGGTCAGCTGATCGCCTCCGCCTACCTGGCCGCGCTCCCCGAGCCGACCCAGGAGCAGCTGGAGGCCGCCGAGGCGGCCGCCGCCGAGCAGCGCACCGGTTCGGGGGCGCACGCGGCGCGCTGACGCCGACCAGGGACCGCGACGGGCGGGAGCAGCGAATCGACGCGCTCCCGCCCGTCGTGCTGTGCCGCCCGGACGGGAGCGCGGCCCCGCTTCGGACCCCGCGCCCGCCTCAGGCCCTCAGCGCCTCAGCCCCTCAGACCCCGACCCGCCCGGTCTTCGGCGCGCTGTCGGTGAAGGCGAGCGAGGGCAGCGCGACCGCCCGCGGCGGGGTGGGCGCGTCGACCGGCCCGGTGGCCGCCAGCCCCTGGCCCGCGCCGCCCCCGCCACCACCGCCGCTCCCGCCGCCCCCGCCGCCCCCGCCGCCCCCGCCACCACCGCCGCCCCCGCCACCACCGCCGCTCCCGCTCTTGCCGAGCGTGACGGCCTGCGCCTGCCCGGCGGGCCGGTAGAGGATCCGCTCGGGTTCGGGCGCCTCCGGGTCGAGCCACAGTTCGCTGCCCTTGGCGCCGCCGAACTCGCAGTCCAGCACCGCGATGTCGTCGGGCTTGCCGTCGCCGGTGGCCCGGAACGCCACGCCGGCCTTGCGGTAGCCGGTCAGCCGGCTGCGGCTGAGCGTGACGGACTCGCCGGCCAGCTGGTGCTTGAGGGTGGCCACCGCGTAGTCGGACTGCCCGGCGGCGTCGATCAGCAGCCCGTCGAAGACGGTGCCCTTGTCGCGGCCGAGCGCGTGCACGGCGATGCCGCCGGACGCGTTCCCGTACAGCACCGAGGCGGTGTAGTCGAAGTCGTTCAGGTAGGCGCCGTGCTCGATGCCCCAGCCGCCGTTGTGGTAGGCCGCGAACTGGGTGACGGTGTGGTGGTGCTCGGCGTTGAGCCAGACGAAGATCCCGTTCTCCAGGTTGTTGTGCGCCAGGCAGCGTTCGAAGGTCCAGACGCCCTCGCTGGTCTCCGGCCACTCGTAGCCGGACGCGCCGGTGGCGCCCTGGACGCCGACGGCCACGCAGTCCCGGGCCGAGGAGCCCGTCCCGGCGCCGAGGCTGAAGCCGGTGAGCCGGTAGCCGCGCGGGTTGGGCTCGTAGACGGTGCGGGAGGCGACGCAGCCCTCGTAGGCGATGTCGTCGGACGGGCCCTGCGGGGTGCGGGTGTCGAGCGGCCCGTCCCACCAGTACGCGTCCTCCCAGGTGTTGTGGGCGATGCAGCCGCGGAAGGTGATGCCGTGGCTGGCGTGCGGCACGAACGCGTGGCTGCCGGTGTCGCGGACCACCACGCCCTCGACGACGGTGCCGCGCGAGGTGTCCAGCAGCATGTGGAAGTGCAGCCCGTACCGGCCGAGCACCGGCTCGGTGACCGGTTTGCCGTTCCAGCTGTCCTTCCCGTCGGTGCGCGGCCCGAGCCAGCGCAGCGCGGCGTGCCGGACGTCGGCGGGCCGGCTGGAGGTGAGGTGGACGTGCGCCCGGCCCTGCTCGGTGCCCTCGATCCGGACGTTGCGGCTGAGGTTGAGCACCTCCGCGCCGAAGGTCGCCCCGCCGCCGGTCGCCACCCTCGGGTGGGCGTTCTTCAGCGGGCCGGTGAGCGTGACGGTGGCGCCGTCCACCTGCTTGACGGTGACCAGGTCGTACGAGGTCGAGAAGTCGTCCCGGTCGGGCGGCGCGGTGGGGGTGACGGCCAGCTCGTCGCCGGGCTGCCAGCCGGTGGGGGCGGTGGCCAGCCTGATCGTGCTGTCGCCGGGCTTCAGCGCGTCGGCGGCGCGGGTCCAGGCGGTGCGGGGGGCGCCGTCCAGCCGCAGGTAGCCCTGGCCGGTGACCCACAGGCCGGTGTCGGTGTCGACCAGGCCCATCCCGCCGCCCGCGTAGCGCCGCTCGTCGACGTTCGGGAAGCGCAGCGTGTGGGTGTGCGCGCCGTCGGGGGCGAGCGCCAGCGTGCCGCGCACCTCGACGTTGCCGGCGCTGGCCAGGGTCAGCGACCGGTCGGCGGCGAACACCAGCGAGCCGGTCTTCTCCACCAGCAGCGAGCCGACCTGCGCGTCGGCGTCCAGCACCACCTTGTCGGCGATCCGCACCGCGCTGCCGGGCCCGGGCACCTTGCCGCCCCAGCCCTTGGCGTCCGACCAGTTCCGGCCGCTCCGGTCGACCGGCGGCGGCTGCGGCGCGGACGGGTCGGGGCTCGCCGAGGCGGGCGGCGGGCCGCCGGTGCCGTGCTGGTGCCCGCCCGCGGGCGTGCTGCCGCCGGGCGGGGCCGGCCGGGCCGAGGTCTCGTCCGCGCCCGCCAGCGACTGCCGCAGCACCACTCCCCCGCCGAGCGCCGCCACCGTCCCGACCGCCAGCCAGGTCAGCATCCTGCGCCGCCCCACCAGCGGCCGCCGGTGCCGGTGCCGGACGGCCGGGGTCTGCTCGCTGTTCCGCTGCTCTTCCACCTCGGCCGCCCTCCCGGGGCCCGCAACCCTGAGTCGTCGGGGGCAGCTTAGGCACGGCCGCCACCCGGACACGTCATGTTCCGGACGGGGTAAGCATCCTGGCGTAGCACCTCCGGACGCCCGTTCGGGAACGTTCGATTCCGCCCGGGCGTATCACCTGATTGACCGTCAACTCACCTTCCCCGCAGAGGAACGGACCGGCCATGGCGAAGACGCCCACCCCCGAGGAGCGCCACCGGTTCGCCTCGACGCGTGCGCAGCAGGGCGGCTTCACCGCGATCCGCTCGCTGGCCCGGTTCGGCGTGGACCCGGTCCTGGCCGCCGACTACGGCCGCCCGCCCGGCTTCGGCACGGCGGTGGAGGCGATCGCCGAGATCGCCGAGACGCACCACCTGCTCACCCTCGCCTCGGCGCACCGGCGCGACTGGCCGCCCACCCTGCCGGAGCGCTTCGCCTGGCGGCACGCGGGCCCGCTGGGCCGGTGCTGGCTCTCCTCCTGCGCCACCGACTACGGCTGGCCGCCCACCGCGGAGCTCCCGCCGCCCGGGCGGGGCGGGGCGGCCGAGTCGGCGGCCGTGCGGGAGCTGGAGGTGCTCCGGCGGGCGGGCGCCGCCGCGCTCGACTCCGGTCGGCGCGCCCTGTTCCCCGTCCCGCTCCGGCCGCTGCGCACCCTGCACGCCGTCGCCGCGGCCGGCATGGCGGAGGTGTACCGGCTGGCCCGCCGGGGCCTGCCGCTGCCCGCCGAGGGGAGCGGCTTCGCCCACCTGGACGCGGAGCCGCCGGGCCCGTGGGCGCGGATCGAGGCCATCACGGACACCTGCCACCGGCTGCACGCGCCCGCCGACCTCCCGCCCGGCCTGCGCGGGCCGCTGGCGGCGCTCAGCCTGCGGTACGCCGCCCGGGAGGCCCGGTCCGCGGCCGGGGGCGAGTGGCTGAGCGCGGCGCGGTCGCGGAAGGACGCTTCCCGACCGGAATTCTGACGGCCCGTCCGGAAAAAGGAATTCGGCCGGACCGCGAGAACCCGCCGCCCCGCCCCGGGGTCGACTCCGCTCCGGCCCCCCTGGAAATAACGCCATCAAATGGACAATTCACCGGCGTGCCGTCCGACCAGAGGGGCATCAACGACTCATATGGCAACCAAAGCCCTTTAACACCCAAAACGGTCACAAGATCCACCTTTTCCTGACGCTCCCGCAGCCCCCGCCAGCGGCAACGGAGTTCCGCCCGGAATTCTTGATCACCTTTTCCGGGGCCCGGAAAACCTTTCCCGGATATTTGCCATTCGCCCTTGAGTCCGCTTAATCTCCTGCCCACGTTCGTGGACACACGGACCCAGCCCACCCGGAACGCCGAGTCCTGCCGCCGGGTGGGTCGGCTCATGCACAACGCACCACGGCAGGGGCGGGGGAACCAGGTAAGTCGCCCCGGGCGGTCGCAGGACCGCACGGGGCTTGGGGTGAAGCCGGGCGCACCGCGAGGTGTGCTCGGCCGGGCGACTCCGGCCCGAATCCGACAGCTCACCTCGCAGGCGTGGGAGAGGAACGCTCCTTCATGCTGCCCATCAGCTCCAAGAACGCCCGCCGCCTGATCGCCACCACCGGCGTCGTCGGCATCGGCCTCACGATTCCCTGCCTGACCGCCGGTTCCGCCTCCGCGGCCACCGTCGCCACCTGGGACAAGGTCGCCCAGTGCGAGTCCAGCGGCAACTGGTCGATCAACACCGGCAACGGCTTCTACGGCGGCCTGCAGTTCACCGCCTCCACCTGGGCCGAGTTCGGCGGCACCGCGTACGCCTCGCGCGCCGACCTCGCCACCAAGGAGCAGCAGATCGCCACCGCCGAGAAGGTGCTGGCCGTCCAGGGCCCCGGCGCCTGGCCCGTCTGCTCCGTCCAGGCCGGCCTGACCAAGGGCGGCGCGGCCCCCCAGGTCGACACCTCCGGCTCGTCCGGCAACTCGTCGTCCTCGTCCTCGTCGTCGTCCTCGAACTCGACCGGCTCCACCCAGTCGCCGTCGCCGTCGCAGTCGCAGTCCGGCGGCACGGACAAGTCCCAGCACTCCTGGTCGCAGTCCCGCCACCAGAACCAGTCCCAGCCCCAGGCCCAGGCGCAGCCCCAGGCCGAGCAGAGCACCCCGGCCGCGACCGACCAGTCGGCCGGCACCTACACCGTGGTGGCGGGCGACTGGCTGTCCGCGATCGCGCAGAGCCAGCACGTGGACGGCGGCTGGCAGAAGCTGTACGACCTGAACCGCTCGGTCCTCACCGAGGGCCCGGACATGATCTACCCGGGTCAGCAGCTCGCCCTGGGCGGCACCGCGACCGCGACCGCGCAGCCGCAGCAGTCCGCCCCGGCCACCAAGTCGTCGAACGGCTCCTCCTACCAGGGCTCGTCCTGGAAGAGCGGCCGCACCGGCGGCAAGGCCGGCGCCTCCACGGCGACCACCGCGGCCAAGAGCGCCACCGGCACCGCCACCACCGCCACCACCGAGGCCAAGACCGCCACCGCCACCACCGCCGTCAAGGCGACCGGTTCCAAGGCCGCGGCGATCGACTTCGCGCTGTCCAAGCTCGGCCAGGCGTACGTCTACGGCGGCACCGGCAACGGCGGCTGGGACTGCTCGGGCCTGACCCAGGCCGCGTTCCGCCAGGCGGGCATCAGCCTGCCGCGGGTCGCCGCCGACCAGGCCGACTACGCGACCCGGGTGTCGCTGGACAGCCTGCAGCCGGGCGACCTGCTGTTCTGGTCGAGCAACGGCGCCAACTCGGGCGTCTACCACGTCGCGCTGTACGTGGGCGACGGCAAGTACGTCGAGGCCGCGAACCCGCGCTCCGGCGTCCGCACCGAGACCGTCGCGAACTGGGCCCCGGACTTCGCGGGCCGCGTCTGATCCGCGAGCGGTGGAGCACCGCTGCCCCCGGAGACCCTGGTCGGCTCCGGGGGCAGCGGCCTATTCTCGGCCGGGACCGATCGACTGGACGAACCCGGGAGCCGGAACCATGGCGAAAGTGACCGTCACGCTGGACGCGGACCTGGCGCTGGAGGCGATGCTGCGCCTCGGCGCGACCAATCCGCAGGACGCGGTGGAGCTGATCGTGCGCGACTACCTGGCGACCGACCGCCGCACCGAGGCCCGCACCGGCGGCCCGCGCGACGCGGACCGCCTGCAGGCCCCGGCGCCGCCCGCCCAGGAGGGCTGATCCCGGCAACCCCCGTCCCACCCAAGCAACTTACTCTCTAGTAAGTTTACCGGCGAGTACCTACCCTGGGCGAACCCCCATCCCACCCAAGGGAGTTCGCTCATGGCACACCCCCTCGCCCGTGCCGCGCGCAGCGGCCGCCTGGCGCCCCCGCCCGTCGAGGTGCGCCGGGCCGGCGGCCGGGTCGTCGAGGCCCGGGCGGCGCACCTGGTGCCGCCGCCCGACCGCGGCAGCCTCGCCGACCTGCCGTTCCGCAACGCCGAGCAGGCGCCGGACGCCGTCGTCCTGACGATCCGTCAAGGCGACGGATCCTGGCGGGACGTGACGGCCCGCGCGTTCGCCGACCGGGTCGCCGCGCTGGCCCGCGGCCTGATCGCGGTCGGGGTCCGCCCGGGCGCCCGGCTCGTCCTGATGGCGCGGACCAGGTACGAGTGGACGCTGCTGGACTTCGCCGCCTGGGCGGCCGGCGCCTGCGTGGTGCCGGTGTACCCGACCTCCTCGGTCGAGCAGGCGGAGTGGATCGTCCGGGACTCCGCCCCGGTGCTGGCGGTCGCGGAGGACGCCGGCACCGCCGAGGCGCTGGCCGTGGCGATCGCCCGGACCGGCGGCCGGGTGCCGCTGTGGCGGCTGGACGAGGACGCGCTCGACCGGCTGGCCGGGCTCGGCGCGGCCGTCCCCGCCGAGGAGCTGGTGCGCCGCCGGGCGGCCCTCGGCCCGGACGACGAGGCGACGCTGATCTACACCTCGGGCACCACCGGCCGCCCCAAGGGCTGCCGGCTCACCCACGGCAACTTCCTCACCGAGGCGGCGAACTGCCACGCCCTGCTGGAGCCGGTCTTCGCCGAGGTGACCGGCGAGCCGCCGCGCACCCTGCTGTTCCTGCCGCTGGCGCACGTGCTGGGCCGGATGATCCAGGTGACCTGCGTGTACGGCCGGATCCGGATCGGCCACAGCCCGTCCCTGAAGCCGGCCGAACTCCGGCCCGACCTGGCCTCGTTCGGCGCGACCTTCCTGGTCGGGGTGCCGTACCTGTTCGAGAAGATCCACCAGCTGGGGCGGGCCGAGGCGCAGGCGAAGGGCGCGGTGCGGGTCTTCGACCGGGCGGCGGCGGTCGCGGTGCGCTACGCCCGGGCCGAGCTGGCGGCGCTCGCGGGCGAGGGCCGGCCCGCGCCGCCGGCGCTGCGGCTGGCGCACCGCCTGTACGACGCGCTGGTGTACCGGCGGGTGCGGGCGGCGATGGGCGGCCGGGTGCGGTACGCGATCAGCGGCGGCTCCTCGATCGACCCGGAGCTGCTGCTGTTCTTCGCGGGCGCCGGGGTGCTGGTGTACGAGGGCTACGGGCTGACCGAGAGCAGCGGCCCGTCCACGGTGAACCCGCCGCTGCGGCCGCGCCCGGGCACGGTGGGGCCGCCGGTGCCGGGCGGCGCGGTGCGGATCGCGGCGGACGGCGAGGTGTTCCTGAGCGGCGGCCAGGTCTTCGACGGCTACCACGAACCGGGAGCGCCCCGGCGGCCCCGGCCGGGTCCGGAGTGGTTCGCGACCGGCGACCTGGGCCGGCTGGACGAGGACGGCTACCTGACCATCACCGGCCGGAAGAAGGAGATCCTGGTGACCTCCGGCGGCAAGAACGTCTCGCCCGGCCCACTGGAGGACCGGCTGCGCGCCCACCCGCTGATCAGCCAGGCCCTGGTGGTCGGCAACGGCCGCCCGTACGTGGCCGCGCTGCTCACCCTGGACCCGGAGGCGGTCGAGCACTTCCTCGAACTGCGGCCGCGAACCGGCCCGGCCGAACAGCCCGGTGGCGGCAGCGTCGACATCGGCAGTGCCGTCCCGGTGCACCACGCGGTGCTGACCGCGCTGGCCGAGGCCGTCCGGGCCGTCAACTCGACGGTCTCCCGGGCCGAGTCGATCCGCCGGATCCGGGTGGTGGCGGGCGACTTCACCGAGGAGCGCGGCCTGCTGACGCCCTCGCTGAAGGTCCGCCGGCAGGCCGTCGGCACCGCCTACCGCCGCGACATCGAACAGCTCTACGCGTGACAACGGCCCGGCCCCGGGAGGACGCGCCTCCCGGGGCCGGACCGAGGCCAGACCGGGGCCGAACCGCACGCCTCAGCCGTTGCGCGGACCGGACCCGGTCGAGCCGCGCATCACCAGCTCGGGCTGGAACATGAACTCGGAGCGCTGCGCCGGGTTCCCGCCGACCTCCTCCAGCAGGGCGTCGACGGCGGCGGTGGCCATCGCCTCGACCGGCTGCCGGACGGTGGTCAGCGGGGGTTCGGTGAACGCTATCAACGGCGAGTCGCCGAACCCGACCACCGAGACGTCCTGCGGCACCGAGAGCCCGCGCTGCCGGACGGCCCGGATCGCGCCGAGCGCCATCATGTCGGAGCCGCAGACGATCGCCGTGCAGCCCTTGTCGAGCAGCGCCTGCGCGGCGGCGTGCCCGCCCTCCACGCTGAACAGGGTGTGGTGGACGAGTTCCTCGGCCTGCTCGGCGGTGCGCCCGGTGAGCTGGCGCAGCGCGGCGGTGAAGCCCTCGATCTTGCGCAGCACCGGGACGTACCGCTTCTGGCCGACCGCGAGGCCGATCGTCTCGTGGCCGAGTTCGACCAGGTGCTGGACGGCCATCCGCATGGCGGCCCGGTCGTCCGGGGAGATGAACGGCGCGGCGATCTTCTCGCTGTAGCCGTTGATCAGCACGAACGGCACCTGCCGGCCGGTGAGTTTGGCGTACCGGTCGTGGTCGGCGGTGGTGTCGGCGTGCAGTCCGGAGACGAACACGATGCCGGCGACGCCGCGTTCGACCAGCATCTCCACCAGTTCGTCCTCGGTGGAGCCGCCGGGGGTCTGGGTGCAGAGCACCGGGGTGTAGCCGTGCCGGCTGAGCACCTGTTCGATGACCTGGGCCAGCGCGGGGAAGATCGGGTTGCTGAGTTCCGGGGTGATCAGGCCGATCAGCCCGGCGCTGCGCTGGCGCAGCCGGGTGGGCCGTTCGTACCCGAGCACGTCGAGTGCGGCCAGGACGGTCTGCCGGGTGGTCGCGGAGACGCCCGCCTTGCCGTTGAGGACGCGGCTGACGGTGGCTTCGCTGACCCCCGCCTGCGCCGCGATGTCGGAGAGTCGCGCCGTAGTCACGATCCCAGAGCCTATTGCAACCACGTCAGACCGCCCACCATGCGGTGCTGTCGGCGGGGATTTCGACGTCGCCCGCCGTGCCGGCCGTCTCGGTGGAGGCGAGCAGCAGTCGGCCGGGGGCGGGGATCCGGACCGGCCGGCCGGTGGTGTTGACGGTGCACACGAACGATCCTTCGGCGGCCTCGCGGCGGAAGGCCAGCACGCCCGCGGGGGCGGGCAGCCACTCGACGTCGGTGCCGGCGCCGAGCGCGGGCTGGGCGCGGCGGACGGCGAGCGCGGAGCGGTAGAGCTCCAGCGTCGAGGTCGGGTCACCGGTCTGGACCTCCACCGAGAGCCCGGCCCATTCGGCGGGCTGCGGCAGCCAGCTGGGGCCGCCCTCGCGCGGGCCGAAGCCGTAGGGCGCGGCGGTGCCGGACCACGGGATCGGGACCCGGCAGCCGTCGCGGTAGCCGTCCTGCCCGGCCTGCCGGAAGAAGGACGGGTCCTGGCGGACCTCGTCGGGCAGGTCGGTGACGTCCGGCAGGCCGAGCTCCTCGCCCTGGTAGAGGTAGGCGGAGCCGGGCAGCGCGAGCATCAGCAGGCTGGCGGCGCGGGCCCGGCGCAGGCCGAGGGCGCGGTCGCCGGGGGTGCGGATCTGGGTGCCGAGGCCGGGCGGGTTGGCGAACCGGGTGGCGTGCCGGGTGACGTCGTGGTTGGAGAGCACCCAGGTGGTGGGGGCCTGCACCGGGCGCATCGAGTCGAGCGAGGCGTCGATCACCTCGCGCAGCGCGTCGGCGTCCCAACCGGTGCCCAGGTACTGGAAGTTGAACGCCTGGTGGAGTTCGTCGGGGCGGACGTAGTTGGCGGTGCGCTGGACGGTCGGGGTCCACGCCTCGGCGACGCCGATCCGGTCGCCGGGGTACTCGTCGAGGATCTGCCGCCAGCTGCGGTAGATGGCGTGCACGCCGTCCTGGTCGAAGAACGGCATGACGTCGTTGCCGAGCAGCTTGAGCTGGTCGTGGCCGCCGAGGTCGGGCAGGCCGGGGGCCTTGACCAGGCCGTGGGCGACGTCGATCCGGAAGCCGTCGACGCCCATGTCGAGCCAGAACCGCAGGATGGAGCGGAACTCGTCGGCGACGGCCGGGTTGTCCCAGTTGAAGTCGGGCTGCTCGGGGGCGAACAGGTGCAGGTACCAGTCGCCGGGGGTGCCGTCGGGGTCGGTGGTGCGGGTCCAGGCCGGGCCGCCGAAGATGGACTCCCAGTCGTTGGGCGGCAGTTCGCCGTCCTCGCCCTTGCCGGGGCGGAAGTGGTAGCGCTCGCGCAGCGGGGAGCCGGGGCCCTCGCGCAGCGCGCGCTGGAACCACTCGTGCCGGTCGGAGGAGTGGTTGGGGACCAGGTCGACGATGATCCGCAGGCCCAGCGCGTGGGCGTCGCGGATCAGCCCGTCGGCGTCCAGCAGGGTGCCGAACATCGGGTCGACGGCCCGGTAGTCGGCCACGTCGTAGCCGGCGTCGGCCTGCGGGGAGGCGTAGAACGGCGAGAGCCAGACCGCGTCCACGCCCAGGTCGCGCAGGTAGGGCAGCCGGCTCCGGATGCCGGGCAGGTCGCCCATGCCGTCGCCGTTGCCGTCGGCGAAGCTGCGCGGGTACACCTGGTAGATGACCGCGTCCCGCCACCAGCCGCCTCTGGAGGCCCCGGCGGTCGCGGCGGTCCGAGCGGCGGGAACGGCGGCGGGCCGGGAGGCGTCGGCCAGGTTCTGGGTCATTGGACGGTCATCCCTCGGAGGCTGTGGAAGTGACGTGTGGGAGGTGGCGCGGGGCGGGGCCGGTCAGGACTTCGCGGCGCCGGCCGTCAGGCCGGTGACCAGGTGCCGCTGCACGAGGTAGAAGACGACCGCGGCGGGGATGGCGATCAGCACCGAGGTGGCGGCCATCAGCTGCCACTGGTGGTCGTGCTCGCTGACGAACGAGGACAGGCCCACGGCCAGCGTGTACTTGTCGGACGAGAGCATGAAGGTCGAGGCGTAGGCGACCTCGCCCCAGGCGGTGAGGAAGGAGTAGAACGCGGCCACCGCGAGGCCCGGGCGGGCCAGCGGCAGGATCAGCCGCCAGAAGGTGCCGATCGGGGAGAGCCCGTCGACCCGGCCGGCCTCGTCGATCTCCATCGGGATGGTGTCGAAGTAGCCCTTCAGCAGCCAGGCGCAGTACGGCACCGTGGTGGCCGAGTAGACCATGATCAGGCCGCTGTAGCTGTCCAGCAGGCCGAGGTTGGACAGGATGTAGTACATCGGCACGATCAGCACCGCGATCGGGAACATCTGGGTGACCAGCAGGGTCCACATCAGCTGGCGGTAGCCGGGGAAGCGCATCCGGGAGACCGCGTAGCCGGTGGAGGCGGCGATCAGCACGCCGACCAGGGTGGTGCCGCCGGCCACGATCGCCGAGTTGCCGAACCAGGTGAAGAACCCGGTGTCGCCCATCACCTTGCCGTAGTTGGCGAAGGTCATCTTGTCGAAGATCTTCGCCGGGTGCAGGTAGTCGTTGTCGTCCGGGCCGAGCGAGATGTACGCGATGTACAGCACCGGGAACAGCGCGACCAGGCTGGCGGCGATCAGCGTGCCGTGCGCGAGCACGGACGCCAGCGGGGAGGACCGGCCGCGCCGGCGGACCTTGGCGGGGCGTCCGGCGGTGGCCGCTCCGGCGGCCGGGCGGTCGGCGGGACGGTCGGCGGGGCGGTCGGCGGTGAGTGTCATGGGGCTGCCTGCCTGGTCGGGTTCCTCGGTCTGGGGGACGGTCTCGGCGCTCATCCGTTGGCCTTCTCGTTCCGGGCCAGCCAGCGGCGGTAGAAGCCGGTGAAGACGATCAGGATCGACAGCAGCAGGATCCCGTAGGTCGCGGACTGCGCGTAGTCGGAGGGCTGCTGCCCGAAGCCGAGGCGGTAGGCCCAGGTGACCAGGATCTGCGCGTCGGGGGCGCCGGAGCCGAACAGCAGGAAGATGACGGCGAACTGGTTGAACGTCCAGATCACGCCGAGCAGCACGACGGTGGAGGAGACGGTCCGCAGGCCGGGCATGGTGACGTGGCGGAACCGCTGCCAGGCGCTGGCGCCGTCCATCTCGGCGGCCTCGTACAGCTCCTGCGGGATCGACTGGAGTCCGCCGAGCAGCGAGATCATCATGAACGGCACGCCGACCCAGGTGTTGACCAGGATCGCGGCGGCCTTCTGCGCCAGCGGGTCGGAGAGCCAGCCGGGTTCGGGCAGGTGCAGCAGGCCGAGCAGGCCGTTGACGGCGCCGCCGTCGGCGAGCATCAGCCGCCAGGAGAAGACGGTGACGAAGGTCGGCACCGCCCAGGGCAGGATCAGCACCAGCCGGTACAGGCCGCGGCCGCGCATCTTGCGGTTGAGCAGCAGCGCCAGGCCGAGGCCGATGCCGTAGTGCAGGACGACGCAGATCGCGGTCCAGGCGACGGTCCAGATGAAGTGCGACCAGAACCGGTCGTAGGCGGTCGGCCCCCACAGCACGTCCGCGTAGTTGTCCAGCCCGACGAAGTCGAAGCTGTCGGGGATGTGGTTGACGCCGATCTGCCGGCCGACGTTCAGGCTGGTGGCGTTGGTCAGGGTCAGGTAGACGCCGCGCACC
Organism: Kitasatospora setae KM-6054; assembly: GCF_000269985.1. Classification (NCBI taxonomy): domain Bacteria; kingdom Bacillati; phylum Actinomycetota; class Actinomycetes; order Kitasatosporales; family Streptomycetaceae; genus Kitasatospora; species Kitasatospora setae. The sequence continues at coordinate 1,918,128 of NC_016109.1, forward strand.
AGCGGGTACCCGACCAGCACCCCGAGGACGATCACGACCGGCGCGATCATCGCGTACGCGTACCAGTACTTCGAGTACGACAGCCTGATGCGCTGTGCGACCGCAACTGCCATGGGTTGACACCTTCTCCGGGAGGTCCGCCGCCTGCCTCGGCGACTGCTGGGGGTCTGACGGGTCCGCCCGGCCCACCGTCAGGTGTGGGCCGGGCGGCCGGTCCGCTTACTTGGTGAAGTCCGGGAGGAGCTTCGCGTAGTCGGTGGCGGTGGCGTCGAGGCCGGCCTTGACGTCCGACTGGTCCTGGACGATCTTGCCGAGGTTGGTCCCGAAGGAGCCGAACAGCGAGGCGTACTCGGGCAGTTCGGGGCGCGGCTGGGCGGAGCTCAGCACGGCCTGGAAGTCGGCGATGCCGGGGTTGGCCTTGACCTCGGCGGTGTAGGCGTCGGCGCGGGTGGGCAGGGTGCCGTTCTTCAGCGCGAGGAAGGTCTGGCTCTCGGCGGAGGTCAGGAACCCGGCGAGCTTCTCGGCGGCGGCCTTGTGGGCCTTGTCGGAGCCGGCGTAGACCGAGATGTTGTGGCCGCCGGTCGGGGCGCCGCCCTTGCCCGCGGAGCCGTTCGGGACGGCCGCGATGCCGAGGTTCTTCTTGTCGGCGAAGGCGGCGCCCTTGTAGACGTTGGTGACCTCCCAGGGACCCTGGATGATCGCGGCGACCTTGCCGCTGTTGAAGGCGTCCATCATGTGCGCGTAGGCGTCGGTGGTGACGTCGGCCTTCACGGTGCCGGGCGAGGTGAACATCGACTTGTAGGTGTCGATCGCCTTGGCGGCCTCGGGCGAGTTGACGGTGATCTTCTTGCCGGCGGCGTCCACCATGTTGCTGCCCTCGCCGTACAGGAACGGCATCGCGTAGTAGCCGTCTGCGGCCTTCAGCCAGAAGCCGTCGACGCCGGCCTTCTCCTTCAGCTGCGCGGCGTCGGCCTTGAGCTCGTCCCAGGTGGTGGGGGGCGCGGTGATGCCGGCCTTGGCGAAGAGGTCCTTGTTGTACATCAGGGCGAGGGTGTCGGTGACCAGCGGGACGCCGTAGGTCTTGCCCGCGTACTTGGCCTGCTGGATCAGCGAGGGCTGGAAGGCGGCGGCGTCGGTCAGCGCCGGGGTGCCGTCCAGCGGCTCCAGGTAGCTGGCCTTGGCGAAGGCGGAGGTCCAGCCGACCTCGGAGCGGAAGACGTCCGGCGCGCCCTTGGCGCCCATCGCGGTCTGCAGCTTGTTCTGCGCCGTGTCGAACGGCACGTTGACGAAGTTGACCTTGATGTTCGGGTTCGCGGCCTCGAACTTCTTGACCAGCTCCTGGTAGTTCGGAGCCTCGTTGGTGGCGTTCGAGGTGTCCCAGTAGGTGATGGTGACCGGTCCGCCGTCGCCCTTGGCGTCCGAGCCGGAGCCGCTGCTGCCGCAAGCCGCCATGGTGACCGCCAGAGCCGCAACGAGAGCGGAGGCCGCGATGCCACGCCGCATGGAAACTCCTAGGAAAGGTGGGGGTGCCCGAGATGGAGGAGGACGGCGCATAATGGCTGTCCGAAGCCGACCGCACGTTTCGGCCGCCGGGCTTGAGCAGGAACGTAACAGCGCGGCAAGCGTTGCTGAAAGGTCTTGCAGCAAGTTTCCGCAAGATGACGGGGATCGTTACGCCCACGTGTCCTTAGAGTTGCCGCCGCGCGTCTTGACCATCCGTCGCCTTTCGGAAACTCCTTGCAATCGGCGCGCGCGAAAGAGGCCCCCGGGAGCAGCGCTCCCGGGGGCCTCCGGACGGACGGGGCGGGGCTAGCCGGCGGTGCCCAGCCGCAGCACGGTGGTGGAGCGGAACTCCTGCCCCGGCCGCAGCTCGGTCGACGGGTACGACGGCTGGTGCGGCGAGTCCGGGTGGTGCTGGGTCTCCAGCGCCACCCCGGCGTACGGGCCGTAGGCCGTGCCGGACGGGCCGGTGACCGCGCCGTCGAAGCCGTTCGCGGTGTACACCTGGAGGCCGGGCTCGGTGGTCAGCACCTCCAGCGTCCGCCCGCTGCCCGGGTCAGCCAGCAGCGCGGCCCGCACCGGCGGCCCGTCCGCGGGGCGCTCGCGCAGCACCCAGTTGTGGTCGTAGCCGCGGGAAAGTTTCAGCTGCGGGTGCCCGTCCCGGATGCGCTCGCCGATCGCCCGGGCGGTGGTGAAGTCGAACGGGGTGTCCGCCACCGGCTCGTACGGGCCGTACGGGACCTGCCGGTCGTCGACCGGGGTGTAGGCGTCCGCGTCGACGGTCAGCAGGTGGCCGAGGACGTCGCCGCGGCCCTCGCCGGCCAGGTTGAAGTAGGCGTGGTTGGTCAGGTTCAGCACGGTCGGCTTGCTGGTCACCGCCCGGTAGGAGACGGCCAGGTCGGAGCCGGTGAGGGTGAACTCGACCCAGACGTCCAGCGCCCCCGGGAAGCCCTGGTCGCCGTCGGGCGAGTGCAGGTGCATCCGGACGCCGCCGGGGATCTCCTCGGCGTCCCAGACCCGGTGCGAGAAGGAGTCGGGGCCGCCGTGCAGGGTGACGCCGTGGCCGGTGGGCAGCAGCGGGTGGTCCACGCCGTCGACGGTGATCCGGCTGCCCGCGATCCGGTTGGCGTACCGGCCGACGGTGACCCCGTAGTGCTTGGCCGGGCCGAGCAGGGTGCCCACGTCCTCGCTGGTCAGCAGCAGTTGGGCGGGGGTGCCGTGCCGGTCCGGCGCGGTCAGGGTGTGCAGCGCGGCGCCCAGCGTGATCACGCTGGCCTCGATCGGGCCGGACCGCAGCGTCCAGCGCTCCAGGCCCATCCCGGCCCCGGAGTGGTCGTACGGTGCCCGGCGCACCTCGGTGGACTCGGCCGGCGCGGTCATGGGGCTGCTCCTCGGTTCGTGATCACCCTGTCCGGTCAGCGTAGCCCGACCGGGCGCGCGGACCGGCGACCCGCCCCGCGCGCCCTCCCCGCGCGGCGGGCCGCTCCCCCGCACCGCCGGCCGCCGGGCCCGCGCACCGTCAGCCGCCCTGCCCCGGACCGTCGGCCGGGAACCCGAGCGCGTCCGCCAGCCCCTCGGGACCGGTGCCGAGCTTGCGGTGGACGGCGGCCAGCCGCTGCTTGACGACGCCCAGCGGGAGTTGCAGCTCCTCGGCGATCCGCTGCGGCGGCAGCGCCCGCACCGCGAGCCGGGCGACCGCGAGCTCCTGCGGGTTGAGGGTGTCCTTGGCCGGGGACTGCGGGCGGCTGGGCCGCAGCCCGGCCGAGGCGAGCACGTTGCGGGCCCGCACCTCCAGGCCGTCGGCGCCGCAGTGCTTGGCCAACTCCATGCCCTGGTACAGGTGTTCCTCGGCCTCCAGGCTGCGGCCGACCTGCACCAGCGCGGCGCCCAGGTCGATCAGCGCGTGCGCGTGCTCGTAGCTGGCCGGGGAGCGGCCCAGCCAGCCGACCGACTCCTGCAGCAACTCGACGGCGTGGGCGCCCTCCCAGACGCTGGCGGCCAGCCGCAGCGCGGTGCCGATCGCCGACGGCGAGCCGGACTCCCGGGCCCGGGCCACCGCGTCGTCGCCGTTCTTCCGGGCCGACGGCAGGTCGAGCCCGGCCATCGCGACCGCCAGGTAGCCGGCCCACGGGGCGTGCACGGTCGAGCGCCAGCCGCGCTTGTCCAGCCGGGTGCCGGTCTCGGCCAGCACCTCGACCGCCATCGCGTGGTCGCCGCGCGAGATCAGCAGCTTGCCGTAGATGGTGGCGACGTCCGGCAGCAGCAGCGCGGTCTGGTGGTACGGCGGCAGGAAGCGGTACTTGACCGCGACCTCCCACGCCTCGTGGTCGCGGCCGCGGGAGAGCAGGGTGTCGATCAGCGCGCCGGCCAGGTTCCAGGTCAGCGGCAGGCCGGTGCCCATCCGGTCGGCGATCCGCAGGCCGCGGCGCAGGAAGTCCTCGGCCTCCGGGAGGAAGCCGCGGCGCAGCCGGGCGTAGCCCATCAGGAAGTAGGCGAAGCCGCGGTGGCCGCCGCTCCAGCCCGCGATCTCGAACTCCAGGATGGCGGAGCTGAACAGCTTCTCGGCGCGGCCGAGTTCGTCGTTGTAGGCGAAGCAGAGGCCGAGCAGCGCGGGCAGTTCGAAGTTCCAGGTGGTGTTGGTCCAGCCGAGGCTGCGCGGCAGCCGGCCGTCGACCAGCGCGGCGTCGGCGGCCCGCAGCGCCTCGGTGCTGCTGCCGCCCTGCAGGGTGAGGTCCCAGGCGTAGAGGGCGCGGACGGGTCGGGCGGCCTCGCTGTCGGGGTCGACCTCCTCGACCAGCCGGCGGACCCGGGCGGCGCGCTCGGGGCCGTTCTCCTCGTCCCGCTGGAGGGCGGTGTACAGCAGGTGGGCGACCAGCAGCCGGACCCGGCCGGGGCCGGCGGGGGCGCGCTCGGACTCGTCCAGGCAGAGCGCGGCGGCGGTGCTCAGGTCGCCGCTGTGGGCGATCACCTCGGAGAGCCGGAACACCGCCTCGACCCGCAGGTCGGGGCTGAGTCCGGGTTCCATGTCGATGGCGCGGCGCAGCTGGTTGGCGGTGGCGCCGGGGTCGGTGAGCAGGCTGGCGCAGGCGAGTTCGAACAGCACCTCGGCCTGGTCCTCCTCGTCCGGCGGCTCGTTGAGGGCGCGCTCCAGACAGCGGCGGGCGGCTTCCGGCGCGCCGATCGCGAGGTTCTCGGCGGCGGCCCGGCGCAGCTTGCGCACCATCGCGTCGTCGCCCTCGCCGGGGTGGGTCTCCAGCAGGTGGCGGGAGGCGGTCAGCAGCGAGCCGCCGCTGTTCTCGATCACGGTGGCGGCCATGCCGTGCATGCCGGTGCGGGTGCTGGGCGGGATCGACTGGTAGATCGAGGTGGCGATCAGCGGGTGGACGAACTCCAGCCTGCCGTCGGGCTGGCTGGTGAGCACCCGCATCCGGCGCAGCACCCGGACCGACTCGTCGGCCTGCGCGGGGCCCTGGGCGCAGATCGCGGCGGCCACGTCCTCGCGGATCTCGGTGCCGAGCAGCGCGGCCGCCCAGGCGAACCGGATGACGGTGATGCCGAGCTTGTCCAGCCAGTAGTCGCGGCCCTGCCCGCGGGCGGCCGCGGCCAGGTCGCGCAGCCGGGGCGAGTTCTCCTCGACCGGTTCGAGGTTCTGGTCGCGGACCTCGCGCAGCAGCGCGACGGTGTCGTACGGGGCGCCGGCGGTGACCGCCCAGACCTGGCGGCAGAACGCGTCGTCGGCCTCGGCGAACTCGCCGTGCACGATGGCGGCCACCGACACCGGGTTGAGCGGCAGCAGTTCGTGCTTGCGGGCGGCCCGCTCGGCGATCTGCGCGGCGAGCGGCCTGGCCTCCTCCTCGAACTCGTGCCGGTAGGCGAAGACCAGCAGCACCGGCAGTTCGCGGGCGCGCACCGCGAAGGAGGCCAGCCAGGTCAGCGACTCCTGGTCGACGGCGTGCAGGTCGTCGACGATCACCACCAGCGGGGCGCGCCGGGGCGCGAGCTGGGTGATGACGAAGTCCAGGCCGTCGCGGACGCTCTGCGGGTCGAGCATCCGCTCGACCTCGTCGGACGGCGGGGCCAGGCCGACGGCGGGCGCGACGATGTTCTCCCAGCTGCCGAACACCTCCTTGTGCTCGGCCTCGTCGAGGTCGCTGAGCACCGGCAGGAGCAGTTGCCGCAGCACCCGGAACGGCTCCTTGCGCTGGCGCTCGCTGCCCCGGGCGAACAGCACGGTGGAGTCCTGGCGGGCGCCGGCGATCCGGCGGACCTGTTCCAGCATGGAGGTCTTGCCGATGCCCGGGGAACCGGAGAAGACCAGCAGTTCGCCGATCTTCAGTCCGCCCGCGGCGAATTCCCGGCACAGTTTCTCCACCGCCTGCTCGACGGAACGCAGTTCCTGTTCGCGTTCCCACAGCCGATGGCCGACCTCATCCGCGCCGGCTTCCCGCCCCTGCGGCCCGTTCTGCTCTTCGGCCACGTCCGTCGTCCCTCCGCCTCACCGTCCGGCTCTCCGCTCCCGACCTTAGCGCCGTCGCGGGCCGCGCGGGCGGCGTTCGTGCAGGCAGGGGTGCGTGACGCAGGGTTAGAAGGCTTTGCCTCGGGCAAATGCCTTACCAGCCAGGACATCTGACGATCCGATCGGATAACTTTCAGGCCACGAAGGTGTAGTCGATCTTCAGGGGGGAAGGCCAACGCGCGGGTTGCGCACCCCCATTCGCGCCCCACCGGCAACAGGCTGCTCTGGAGACACGTTGGCTGCAATACCCCCGCTCTTCTGCCCGATTCCGTCCGGCCTGCACCCCGCACACGAAGCCGTGGGAAAGAGCACCGAACTCTGGCTCGAAACAATGGGATTCGCGGCGGACGCGGAACGCCGACAGCGTCTCCTCGCCATCGGCGCGCACGAATTCGTCTGCCGGATCGCCAAGGACGCCGACGGAACGACCGGCCTGGAGCTCGCCTCCCAGTGGCTGTGCAGCATGCTCACCCTGGACGACGAGTGGGACACCGGCGGACTCAGCCGGGACCCGTCCCGGGTACTGACGATAGCAGCCACGCTACTCGCTGTTATCAATTCCACCCAGTCCCACCCGGGCGAGACCGACCTCTACGTCGCCTCGGTCCGCGACGTGTTCGACCGGGCCCGCTCCTGGGCCCCCGCGCTCTCGGTGAAGCGCTGGGCCGACAGCCAGCTGGAGTCCTTCATGGGCGCCGCCACGATCGTGGCCTACCGCACCGAGCGGCGGCCGATGACGCTCTCCGAGTACCTCACCATCGGCCCGCTGGACCGCGGCAGCCGCTCCTGCATCGAGATCATCGAGGTCTGCGAGCGCACCGCCATCCCGCAGTCCCAGCTGGACTCGCCCCGGGTGCACGCGCTCACCGAGGCCGCCAAGTTCCTGGTCCTGGTCGCGGCCGACGTCTACTCCTTCCGCCGCGAGGACGACCACGGCGCGCTGGAGAGCAACATCGTCGACGCCCTCCAGCGCCACCTCGGCTGCGACCAGGAACGGGCCCTCCAGGAGGCCGCCGCCCTGCACGACCGCACCATGTGCCTGTTCCTCCGCCTCGCGGACCGCACCTCCCGCCGCGCCGGAGCCGAACTGCGGCGCTACATCAACCAGTTGTCCAACCTGGTGAGCGGCAACCTGGAGTGGGGCTTCACCTCCGCCCGCTACACCGAGCGCCCGCCCGGCGGCCTCCCCGTCGCCGTCCGCGCCGAACGGCCCGCCGACGGCCGGCTCACCCCGCCGCCCTACCCCGAGATCGCCTGGTGGTGGGACCAGCTGTGGTGACGCCCGGCCGCCCGGGCCCGCCCCGGCCGCTCAGGACAGCAGCCTGGCCTTCGCGGCGGCGAACTCCTCCGGGGTGAGCAGCCCCTGCTGCACCAACTGCGCCAACTGGTTCAACTTGCTCGCCACGTCCTCCCCGCCCCCGCCGGAAGCCACCGGCGCGACGGGCTGCGGTGCGACGGGCTGCGGCGGCGGCGCGTACGCCTGCTGTTGCTGCTGGACGGCCTGTTGCTGCTGCTCGGCCTGGAGCTCGGCGATCGCCTCGTCCTGACCCTGCTCGTTCGCGGCCCGGCGCGCCCCCGCCCGCCCCGCGGCGTACGCGGCACCGCCCACCAGCAGTCCCCGAGCGAGCGGACGCCCCACTGGGCGAACCACCCGGACCGGCCGGATCGGCCTCATCGGTCGGAACACGACGCCCTCACTCTCCCGCCGCGACGCGCGCCTCGGCGGCGCGGACGGCCTCTTCGATGTTCTCCGGCGGAATGCGCACCCCGGAGGCGATCCGCCCACCGACCGCGCGCAGCGCCGCCGCCGCCTCCTCCGCCCACAGGTGCTCGATCAGCACGATCAGCGCCGCGCTGCCGGGCTCCAGCAACTCGGCCACCTCCTGGGCGTCCTCCGGCCCGATCAGCGGCAACTCCTCGGCGTCCAGGCCCTCGACGCCCCGCAGGTGGTCGAAGTCGGCGAGCTCCGCGTACGTCGCGTCGCCCTCCGCGTCCCGCACCACCGCCAGCGAGTCGATCACCCGGACCCCGGCGGCGTCCCGCAGCCGGACCAGCGCGGTGGCCGCCTCGGTGCTGATGGTCGCCTCGGGAAAGGTCAGGACGAGCAGTTCGGCCGGCCCCATCAGCGGCTCCCTTCCGTGCACAAATCCCTCATACCGGGATCAAATCACACGATTCATCTGACGGCCCGGGCAGCGGACCGGCCCGGGTGGCGGCCGACGGCGGCCCGTGGTCCCGTCGAGACACCATCCGGCCACCCGGCACCCGAAGGAGCCCCACCGCCATGACCATCGCCGTCGACAAACTCTCCGACCCCGCCGTCCGCCGCCTGCTCGGCGCCGTCAACGCCGGTGACCGCGACGCCTTCTTCGCCGCCCTCACCGAGGACGCCACCATGTCCGACGACGGCTCCGCCCGCGACCTCGCCGACTGGGTCGACCGCGAGATCTTCTCCTCGCACGGCCACATCGAGGTCCAGACCGAGAAGTCCGGCGGCCGCGCCCTGGTCGCCGACTACCGCAACGACACCTGGGGCGAGATGCGCACCGCCTGGCGCTTCACCGTCACCCCGGACGGCCGAGTGAGCCACTTCGAAACCGGCCAGGCCTGACCCCCGCCGGCCCCGCCCTCTCCGCCTCCTCGGCCCCGCGCCGCTTCAGCCCCGCGCCGCCAAGCACTGCCGCACCGCGGCGATCAGCGCCCGGGAGCGGATGTCCCCGGTGACGCCGGGCTGCATGCCGTTGGTGACGTAGCCGAAGCCGAGGCCGAGTTCCGGGTCGGCGAAGCCGAGCGAGCCGCCCCGGCCGGGGTGGCCGAAGCTGGCCGGGGAGGCCATCGGGGAGGTGCCGCCGTGCCGGAAGAAACCCTGGCCGAAGGCGGTGTTGACGATCAGCACCCGGTCCGGGCCCTGCACCGAGGGGCCGGCCGCCTCGGCCAGCGTCTCGGGCGCGAACAGCGCGGGCAGTCGCTGCCCGGGCGCGTCGGCCCGGTCCGCGGCGCCGATCAGCGCCGCGTAGAACCGGGCCAGCGAGCGGGCGGTGCCGATGCCGCCCGCGCCGGGCACCTCGACGGCCTGCACCGCCGGGTCGTTCAGGTCGACGCTGCTGCGCACCGCGCCGAACGAGCGGGCGGTCAGCGAGCGCGGGTCCCGGTAGGCGTCCAGCACGGACTGCTTGGGGCGCATCCGCATCCCGCCCGGCGCGAGCTTCGCGGCCTCGGGGGCGGGCAGGTCGACGAGCCGGCCGACCCGGCCGGACGCGGCGGCGGGCAGGCCGATCCACAGGTCGAGGCCGAGCGGGTCGGCGATCTCCTCCGCGAAGTACCGCCCGACGCTGCGGCCCCCGGCCCGCCGGACCACCTCGCCGACCAGCCAGCCGAAGGTCAGCGGGTGGTAGCCGTGCGCGGTGCCGGGTTCCCAGGCGGGGGCCTGGGCGGCGACGGCTGCGGCGGCGGGCTCCCAGGCGAGCACGTCCTCGATCCGCAGCGGCACGTCCAGCGCGGGCAGGCCGGCCTGGTGCGAGAGCAGCCAGCGCACCGGGACGCGCTCCTTCCCGGCCCGGGCGAACTCGGGCCAGTAGGAGGCGACCGGCGCGTCCAGGTCGAGCAGCCCGCGCTGCGCGAGGTGCAGCGCGGCGGCGGCGGTCAGGCCCTTGGTGACGGAGCGCAGCACCTGCGCCGTCCCCTCCTCCCAGCCGACGGCGGGGGCGGGCCGGGCGCCGACCTCCGGCCGGGCGTCCCCGCCCCACAGGTCGACCACCGGCCGCCCGTCCAGGTACAGCGCGAAGGCCGCGCCCAACTCCCCGTACAGCCGGAAGTTGCCCGCGAACGCCTCCCGGACCGGCTCGAAGCCGTCCGCCACGTACCCCTGGATCTGCTGCTGGTTCTCCACCCCGCCAGCCTAGACAGGCCCGATCGTCACTCCACCGTCCACCCGATGTGGCCGATGCCCGACGAGTAGATCGCGCAGTGGCCGGAGGACTCCTGGGTCTGGCCGGGGTAGGCGGTCACCGAGTTGCCGGTGACGTCCGGCGCCCAGCCGCAGACGATGTCGGCGTGGAAGGTGACCGGGGAGCCGGTGTTGTTCGTACAGTCGACACCTCCGTACAGCGGGTCGTTGTTGTGGATCCAGGTGGTGCAGTCCAGGCCCGAGCGGACGGACCTGCCGGCGGACGCGGACCCGGACCCGGGCGCGGGGGCCGCCGAGGCGGGCAGCGCGGTGGCGAGCGCGACCAGGGCGGCGGCGACGGAGAGGACGGCGGCGCGGTTCTTCAACTCTGCTCCTCGGAAAGGGGACTGACGATCCGTCCGGGTCATTCCCGGACCAATCCCTGCGTATACCAACTCTTTCGGGTGACGCCGCCCCCACGCCGCCCGCCGCACCGCGGCCCCCACAATGGCCGACATGGAGAACCCCGAGAACCCCGCGCTCCCCGACGCCCCCGCCACCGACCTCGACGAGATCCTCGACGTGGTCGACGAGCACGACCGCGTGCTGCGCACCGCCCCGCGCTCCGAGGTCTACCGCGACGGCCTGATCCACCGCTGCGTCTTCGTGCTGGTCCGCGACCCGCGCGGCCGGATCTTCACCCACCGCCGCACCGACACCAAGGCTTTCGCCCCGGGCGCCCACGACTGCTTCGTCGGCGGCGTGGTCGGCGCCGGCGAGAGCTACGCCGAGGCAGCCGTCCGCGAGGCCGAGGAGGAGCTCGGCGTCAGCGGCGTCCGCACCCGCCCGCTGTTCCGCTTCCTCTACAGCGACGGCGACCGCTACAGCTGGTGGTCCGACATCCACGAGGCCGTCTGGGACGGCCCGGTCGACCCCCAGCGCTCCGAAGTCGCCTGGTACGACTGGCTCACCGAGGACGAACTCGCCGACCGCCTCGCCACCTGGGAGTTCGTCCCCGACGGCCGCGAGGCGTACCGCCGCTACCTCGCCCTGCGCCCCGCCGACTGACACCCCCGGGCCCTCACCCACCCGGCTCGCCCCGGCCACCCGGCTCGCCCCGGCCACCCGGCTCGCCCCGGCCACCCGGCTCGCCCCGGCCACCGGCCCGAAGAACTAGGGTGGCCCGCATGGCTTCCCGTACGCCGTCCGCCACCCCCCGCGCAGCGGAACGCGCGCCCCGCCGCCGGCTGAGCGTCGACGAGCGCCGCGAACAGCTGATCGCCGTCGCGCTGCAGCTCTTCTCGGACCGCGCCCCCGAGGACGTCTCGATCGACGACATCGCCGCCGCCGCGGGGGCGTCCCGTCCGCTGGTGTACCACTACTTCCCGGGGAAGCAGGCGCTGTACGAGGAGGCGCTGCGCCGGGCCGGGCGCGAGCTGGCCGGGCGGTTCGAGGAGCCGGGCGAGGGGCCGCTCTCCGAGCGGCTGCTCCGGGTGATGGGCCGCTACCTGGACTTCGTGGAGTCGCACGCGGCCGGTTTCACCGCCCTGCTGCGCGGCGGTTCGGTCACCGCGAGCCCGGACGCGGACGCCGTCATCGACCAGGTCCGGCGCGCCGCGCAGCAGCAGATCCTGCTGCACCTGGGCGTCCCCGACCCGAGTCCGTCGCTGCGCCGGACCGTCCGCGCCTGGATCGCCAACGCCGAGATCAGTTCGCTGGACTGGCTCGCCGACAAGCCCGTCCCGGTGGAGACCCTGCAGCTCCAGCTGGTCCAGGAGCTGGTCGCCGCGCTGGCCGTCGCCGCCACCCGCGACCCCGAACTCGCCGCCCTGCTCGGCGGTTTCTTCGCCACCGAGGAGCCGGACGGGCCGACCGCCCTGCTGCTCCGCGACCTGCTCGCCACCTTCACCGCCCCCGAACTCGCCGCCCCGCTGCTCCGCCTGACCCGATGACCCGGACGGCCCGGGAAGACCCCCAACCCGGATAACCCCGGACAAGCGCTCCCCCCGCGGACCGTCCCCCCGGTCAACCCGCCGCCCCCACCGCCCGGGTCTGATAAAAAGTGGCTGAACTGTCCACACCCGAGAACGAGGGGGGCTCGGCGAATGACGCAGGACGGCTTCGCCGCCGCAGACCGGATCACGGCCACGCTGGACGCGGCGTGCGCCGCACTTCTCGGCAGCCGCGCCACCCACTACCAGGCCGCCGCGCTGACCGCGTTCCGCCAGTCCGAACACCCGGCCGCCAAGGCCCTGTTCGGCCTGCGGATCAGCCAGATCGGCCCCGGTCTGCTGGCCGTGCCGAAGCTCGGCACCGTCGTCGAGGTGTCCAGCCTCCGCCGCCCGAACGCCGCCGCCGGCCGCGAGGCCGTCCCGGTGCTGACCAACCGTTTCGGCGCCTCCGCGCTGGGCCTGGGCGATCTGCCGTCGGCCGCCGCGCTGCGCCTGCACGCCGAGCCGACCGGGCTGGAGGGCGACGGCCTGGCCGGGTTCACCCCGGCGCTGGCCGCGCTCGCCGAGCCGCGGGTGACCGTGGCGCCCGACGAGCTGTCGACCGGCTCGGGGGTGGAGGCCCGGCTGGTGGTGCCGCCGCTGTTCCACACCCTGACCGTCCGCGGTTCGGGCAACGCGCTGTCCGCGCACCTGGCGGAGACCGCCGAGGAGGTGTTCTCGGGCGGTTCGCCGGCCGAGCGCAACGACTTCGCGGTGGTGGCGGCGCTGCTCGCCGAGCAGTTCGCGGCGGCGGACGTCGCCTACGCGGGCATCGGCGCGCTGCTGATGGACGGCCGGCGCTCCCGGGTGTCGCTGCTGGTGTCGACCGTCCAGTGCTCCCAGCCGATCCAGGACCTGGCGGTCGACCTGTCGACCGAGCGCCCGTACGCCGAGGTGTGGACGGTGCTGCTGCCGGCCGGCCCGGCGGCGCTGCTGGTGGAGACCCGGGTGGTCCCGACCCTGAAGGAACTGCGGGACGAGAACCCGAACGGCCACGTGCGGAGCACCGTGGTCGAGGCGTTCGTCCCGATGCCGGACGGCGCCACCGTGCTGACCGTCCAGCTCTCCACCTCGGACTCCGAGGACTGGACGGTGTACACCTCGGTCTTCGCGGACCTGCTCTGCACCGTCCAACTCGCCTGGGACGGCGTCTCGGTCGCCCCGGCCCCGGTCCCGGTCGGCCGCGCCTTCCCGGCCGCGCCGCCGGTCTCCGCACCGGCACCGCTCCCGGTGCCCGCCCAGACCGCCCCCACCGCGCCGCCCGCCCCGCCGGCCCAACTGCCGGTGGCCGCCGCGCCCGAGCCGGCCGACAGCCCGTCGGGCACGGCCGTACGGGTGCCGCCGTCCGACTTCAACCCGTTCGGCACGCCGGGCCCGGGCGACCTGCCCGCGCAGGCGACCGCCTCCCCGGTGCTCGCCTCGGCGGACGCGTTCGCCGCCCCGGCCGCGCCCGCGCCCGCGCCGGAACCCGCACCGACGCCTACCGCCCCCGCGCCTGAACCCGTCGCGCCCGCGCCCGTCGCCGAGGCGCCGGAGGAGGCCGACCCGGCCAAGGGCCGCCTGGTCAAGGTCCCCCCGCCGGACTTCAACCCCTTCGCCCAGACCACCCCGCCCCCGGCCACCCCCGCACCGGCCCCCGCACCGGTCGCCGCCGCGGCGGACCCGTTCGGCGGCAGCGACCCGTTCGCCACCCCCGACCCCTTCGCCGCCCCGACCCCGGCCGCGCCCGTCACGCCCGCGCCCGCACCCGTCGCCGAGGCCCGCGAAGAGGCCGACCCGACCAAGGGCCGCCTGGTCAAGGTCCCGCCGCCGGACTTCAACCCCTTCGCACCCCCGGCCCCCAGCACCACCACCCCCGCCGAGGCCCCCGAAGAGGCCGACCCGACCAAGGGCCGCCTGGTCAAGGTCCCCCCGCCCGACTTCAACCCCTTCGCCCAGACCACCCCGCCCCCGGCCACCCCCGCACCGGCCCCCGCCGCCCCCCAGGCCCCCGCGCCCACCCTCGCGGCCGCGCCGAGCCCGGCGGCCGCCGACCCGTTCGGGACGACGCTCTCCTCCGAGCCCGCCGACCCGTTCGGCACCGTGACCTCCCCGTCCGCGGGCGCGGCCCCCAGCGCCATCCCGCCCCGCCCGAGCGCCCCGCCGCTGGTCCCGCCCCCGGCTGCCGCCGAGGCGCCGGAGGAGGCCGACCCGACCAAGGGCCGCCTGGTCAAGGTCCCGCCGCCGGACTTCAACCCCTTCGCGCCCCCGGCCCCCAGCACCACCACCCCCGCCGAGGCCCCCGAAGAGGCCGACCCGACCAAGGGCCGCCTGGTCAAGGTCCCCCCGCCCGACTTCAACCCCTTCGCCCAGACCACCCCGCCCCCGGCCACCCCCGCACCGGCCCCCGCCGCCCCCCAGGCCCCGCCCCAGCACAACCCCTTCGGCTAGGGCTTGTCTGACGGTTCCCCAGCACCCGTTTCCCAGCACCCGTTTCCCAGCACCCGTCCCCCGGGCCCCGTCCAGGGTCCCGGGGGACGGCCGGTTCCACCCGCCACCCCGCTTGTCAGCACCCCCTGCGAAGCTCCACTCACCACCACCGCAGGAGGTCGCCATGGGCAGCTGGGACACCGGCCCGTTCGACAACGACGACGCGGCCGACTTGGGCGACGAGCTGGACGAGGCCGCTCCCGAACGCCGCGCGGCGCTGGTCCGGGCCGCCCTGACACGCGCCCTGCGGAAGTCCGACTGCCTGGAGCACGGCGACGGCCTGCGCGCCGTCGCGGCGGCCGCCCTGGTCGCGTCGCACTGCCCCGGCGGCACCCCCGTCACCACCGCCCACGGCCCCCGGCAACCGCTCCCCCCGCTCGCCGACCTCCGCCCGCTCGCCGCGCGTGCGGTCGCGCGCGCCCTCGGCCCGGATTCCGAACTCACCGAGGGCTGGTACGCGTTCGCCGCCTACCAGACCTGGCGCAACGAGCTGGAGCACCTGCAGACCGTCCTCCGCGACCCACCGCCCCCCACCCAAGCCACCCTGTTCTGAGCCGTTCCCCCTTCCCCGACCCACCATCAGGAGAACCGCCATGGGCGCCTGGGACACCGGCCACTTCGACAACGACACCGCCGCCGACTTCAGCGGCACCCTCGACGACACCGCCCCGGAGGAGCGCGCGGCGCTGCTCCGCGAAACCCTCGCCGAGGCCGCGGCGGTGGCGGCGGACGACTACCTCGACTCCGACGTGGCCTGCACGGCCCTCGCGGCCGCCGCCCTGGTCGCGTCACACTGCCCCGGCGGCACCCCCGTCACCACGGCCTACGGCCCCCAGCAGCCGCTTCCCCCGCTCGCCGACCTCCGCCCGCTGGCCTTCGCCGCGGTGGAGCGCGTCCTGGCCGAGGAGTCCGAACTGGCCGAACTCTGGGACGAGACCGAACTCTCCGCCGACTGGCGCGCCGCCGTCACGGCCCTGCGCACCACCCTGCTCCCCGTCTGACCAGCCCCGATCCCCGTCCGACCGCCCCCTCCCGTCCGACCGCCCCTCCCGTCCGACCGGTCCGGGCCCCCGCTAGCCGCTCACCCCGGCCCGCCCGTCGTCGACCTCCTCGGCGAGGACGGCCATCCGGTACAGCGTGATGAAGTACCGGGTGGCGTACGGGTCGGCGGCGACCTCGGGCAGCAGGTCGGCGAGGAGGACGCGGCGCTGCCGGAGGTGTTCGCGGTGGCGGTCGTCGAGCGGGCCGTCGAGGGTGGCGGCGGTGCAGCCGGCGAGCGTGGTGGCCAGGGTGACGAGGCTGATGCCTCCGGGTTCCCGGTCGTACCAGCCCGGGGGGAACCGCAGGTCGCCGAACTCCTCCAGGAGCTGACCCAGCAGTTCGATCTCACGTTCGAGCATGCCAGTGATCATGCCGTACCGCGGGGGCGGTTGGGAACGCGTGTCGCACACATCACCCTCACGGCTCCCCCCACCGGACGGACCGCCCGAACCGTCCATTACCGGCTCATTGCGAAAGCCCGGAAATGGTCCAGACCCATTGCCATTCCATTACCTGATTCCTACCATCCCGTGGCACAGGACCTCCGCAGCTCCCCGACGGCCCAGGAGTCCCGCCGCCCGCATGCCCGCACCGGCACCGCCGGGCCGCGGCCTGCGCTCCGCCCGCACCCGCACACCTCCTCCCCCACAGGCAGTGGAGCCCCCCGCGTGCGCCTGGCGGCGGCGCGGGCGCCGCTCCCGGACACAGGAGCCCTTCATGCGCAGACGTCGGTACCGCCTCCCCACCGGCCGACGTGGTCGCGTCGCAGTCCGGCGCGGGCCGGGCCTCGGTGTCCTGGACGGCTTCCAGCGACAACGTCCGGGTCGCCGGGTACGACGTGTACGCGGGCGCAGCCAAGGTGTCCACCGTGACGGGCGACGACACGGCGGTGACGATCGGCGGCCTGGCCGAAGGCCGGCACACCTTCACCGTGGTCCCGTTCGACACCTCGGCCAACCGCTCGGCGGCCTCCGCCCCGGTGACGGTGGACATCGTCCCGCCCCCGCCGGACTTCGAGCCGCCGTCCGCCCCGGGCACCCCGATCGGCACCTCGGCGGGCACCACCACGATCGGCCTGGCCTGGGGCGCGGCGACCGACAACGTCGGCGTGACGGCGTACGACGTGTACAACGGCGGGACGCCGGCCCTCTCCGTGGCGGCGCCCGCCACCTCGGCGACGGTCTCCGGCCTGTCCCCGGACACCCCGTACACCTTCACCGTGCGGGCCCGGGACGCGGCGGGCAACACCTCGCCGGCCTCCAGCCCGGTGACGGCGCGCACCGGCCGGGTCAACCCCCGGACCGGCCTGACCATCGGCTACTTCACCCAGTGGTCGGTGTACGCCCGCGGCTACAGCGTGAAGCGGCTGGACACCTCGGGCAGCGCCGCGAAGCTGGACTACCTGAACTACGCGTTCGCCAACATCCACCCGTCCACCAAGCAGTGCTTCCTCACCGACAAGGCGGCGGGCAACGACTCCGACCCGAACGCGGACGACGGCGCGGGCGACGCCTGGGCGGACTTCGGGCGCGGCTGGGACTCCGGCACCTCGGTGGCGGGGACGACCGACACCTGGGACCAGAAGCTGGCGGGCAACTTCAACCAGCTGAAGCAGCTGAAGGCCAAGTACCCGAACCTCAAGGTGCAGATCTCGCTGGGCGGTTGGTCCTACAGCAAGTGGTTCTCCGACGCGGCGGCCACCGACGCCTCCCGCAAGGCGCTGGTCTCCTCCTGCGTCGACCTGTACATCAAGGGCAACCTGCCGGTGATCGACGGCCGCGGCGGTGCCGGCTCGGCGGCGGGCATCTTCGACGGCATCGACCTGGACTGGGAGTGGCCGAACTCCGAGGGCCACCTCGGCAACGTGATCCGCCCGGCCGACAAGGCCAACTACACCCTGCTGGCCCAGGAGTTCCGCCGCCGGCTGGACACCCTCGGCGCCACCACCGGCAAGCACTACACGCTGAGCGCGTTCCTCCCCGCCGACCCGGCGAAGATCATCGCGGGCATCGACGTCCCGGGCCTGTTCGCCGCGTTCGACTTCGCCACCGTCCAGGGCTACGACTACCACGGCGCCTGGGAGACGACCACCAACCAGCAGTCCGCGCTGAAGGTCGCCGCCGACGACCCGTCCGCCCCGGACCGGCGGTTCAGCTCGGAGATCGCCGTCCAGGCGTACCTCGACGGCGGCGCCCCGAAGTCCAAGCTGACCCTCGGCGTCCCGTTCTACGGCCGCGGCTGGACGGGCGTGCCGCGCGGCAGCACCAACGGCCTGTTCCAGCCCGCGACCGGCCCCGCGCCGGGCAGCTACGAGAACGGCTTCGAGGACTACCACAAGCTCAAGGAGAAGCTGGCGAGCGGCGGTTACACCCTCTACCGGGATCCGGTGGCCGGGCACGCCTACCTCTACGACGGCACCGTGCTCTACACCTACGACGACCCGACCGAGATCAGCCGGAAGGCCGCCTGGATCAAGGAGCAGGGCCTCGCCGGGGCGATGATCTGGTCCTTCGACGGCGACACCGCCAACGGCGAGTTGATGACGGCGCTCGCCAACGGACTGAAGTGAAAGGTCAGTTCAGGCGCGGCGTGCCAGGTGGACGACATCCGGCACGCCGCGCTCGACCGCGATCTCCTCGCTCCGGACACCGGTGAACCCGGCTGCCCGCAGCGCCCGTTCGAACGCGGCGGACGGCTGCGCGCTCCAGATCGCCAGCACCCCGCCGGAGTTGAGCCGGGCCGCGGCGGCGGCCAGCCCGACCGGCCCGTACAGCCGGTCGTTCTCGGCCCCGACCGTCCAGTCCGGCCCGTTGTCGATGTCGAGGCAGAGCGCGTCGTAGCGCTCGCCCGCCGCCGCCAGGTAGGCCACCAGGTCGGTGTGCAGCACCTCCACCCGGGGGTCGTCCAGCGCCCCGGCGGAGAACGCGCCGAGCGGGCCGGTGCGGTGCCAGTCGATGACCGCCTCCTCCCGCTCGACCACGGCGATCCGCCCCCAGCGCGGCTCGGCGGCGGCGTGCGCCAGCGAGAAGCCGACGCCCAGCCCGCCGATCAGCACGCTGGGCCGCCGCACGCCCGCGAGTTCCGCCGCCGCGGCCGCCACCAGCAGCCGTTCGGAGCGACCGTCGACGGTGTCCATCAGGAAGCAGCCGTTCACGATGACCTCGCAGTGCCCGCCGCGCCGCCGCAGCACCACCTCGCCGCTCGCGCTCCGCCGCCGGTCGAGCACCTCGGCCTCGTCCATCCCCCGCCGACTGGGCAGCCCCGCCCCCGCCGGCCCCGCCTCCGCCGGCCCTGTTCCCACCGGCCCCTCGAACAGTACGGACACGCGGCAGCTCCTCGGAGATCGGCACCGATCGTCGACCTCCTGACCCTAACCGACCCGCCCGGTCACCGTCCGCTACCCCTGCGGGTCGGGCGTGAGCCCGGTCGGCGCGACCGGCGCGCCGCCCCTCACCTTCGGGTCGCGCCGCCCGCGCCGCTCCAGCCACTTGGCGAACCAGGAGAGCAGCAGGCACATGCCGATGTAGACCGGGGCGATCACCATCACCACCGGGATGAACGGCAGGTCGTAGTCCAGGTTGGTGGCGATCAGCTTGCCCGCGTGCAGGAACTCCTCGTAGGTGATCAGGAACCCGAGCGAGGTGTCCTTCAGCGCCACCACCAGCTGGCTGACGATGGCCGGCAGCATCGCCCGGTTCGCCTGCGGCACCAGCACGTACGCCATCACCTGGGTCTTGCGCAGCCCCAGCGCGTACGCCGCCTCCTTCTGCCCCCTGGGCACCGCGAGCACCCCGGCCCGGAACACCTCGGCCAGCACCGACCCGTTGTACAGCGCCAGCCCGGCCACCAGCGCCCACATCGGCGGGGCCTTGAGGGCGACGAAGATGAAGAAGATCATCACCAGCAGCGGCATCGCCCGGAAGAACTCCACCACCACGGTGGACACCCAGCGCACCGCCCGGTGCTCGGAGAGCCGGCCCGCGGCGAACAGCGCGCCGAACGGCAGCGCGAACAGCACCGTCCAGCCGAAGGCCCGCAGGGTGTTGCCCAGGCCGCGCAGCAGCAGCTCCTGGACGCCCTTGTACTCGAAGGGCATCCACTTCTGGTAGGTGAACTGCTCGGTGTGGAACAGCATGTAGACCACCCAGCCGAGCACCGCGGCGATCGCCAGCAGCGCCAGCCACCCGTACAGCCGGTGCCGGGCCAGCGCCTTCGGACCGGGCACGTCGTACAGCGCGGAGGACTCCACCGTCATCGGGACACCGCCACCCGTCGCTCCAGCAGGTTGAACAGCGCGCTGATCGCCAGCGTCAGGACCAGGTAGCCGGCCGCGATCCAGACGAAGGTCCAGACGATGTCGTAGCCCAGCTCGTTGATCGTCCGGTAGGTGCCGAGCAGTTCGACCACGCTGAACGAGCCGGCGATCGCGGTGTTCTTCGCCAGCGCGATCATCACGCTGCCCAGCGGGGCGACCACCGAGCGGTACGCCTGCGGCAGGACCACCAGGCGCAGCGTCTGGCCGAACGTCAGCCCCAGGCTGCGCGCCGCCTCGCCCTGCCCGGTCGGCACCGTGTTCACCCCGGAGCGCAGCGTCTCGCAGACGAACGCCGAGGTGTAGCAGCCCAGCGCGAGCACCGCGAAGGTGAAGAACGGCAGCGTGATGTCGAACCGGGGCAGCCCCAGCACCACGATGAAGAACAGCAGCGTCAGCGGCGTGTTCCGCAGCACCGTCACCCACCCGGTGCCGAACACCCGCAGCGGCTTCACCGGCGACACCCGGAAGCCCGCGACCACCGCCCCGAGCACCAGCGCCAGCACCGCGCTCACCAGGGTCAGCCACAGCGTGCCGAGGAACCCGTGCCAGTACGTCGACCAGTTGTCGGTCAGGACGCGCACCGTCCTCCTCCCTCCTATCGGTAGCGGTCGACGGCCGGCGGCTCGGGCGCGGGCACCCCGGACAGGCCGAGCGTCGCGTCGTACGCCTTCTTCCAGTCCCCGTCGCGCTCGTGCCGCTCCAGCGCGTCGTCCAGCGCCAGCCGCAGCGCGGTGTCGCCCTTCGGCACGCCGATGCCGTACGGCTCCTCGGAGAACGGCTGCCCGGCGATCCGCAGCTCGTCCGGGACCTTCGCCGCGTAGCCCTGCAGGATCGCGTTGTCGGTGGTCACCGCGTCGACCTGGCCGGTGATCAGGTTGTCCACGCAGGCCGAGTAGGTGTCGTAGCCGATCAGCTTCGCCTGCGGGTAGTTCTTCTGGATCCGCTGGTACGGGGTCGACCCGGCCGCCGAGCAGACCTTCCGCCCGGCCAGGTCCTGCGGCCCGTCGATCTTCGTCTCGTTCTTCCGGACCAGCAGCGACTGGCCGGCGACGAAGTACGGGCCGGCGAAGCCGACCAGCTTCTTGCGGTTGTCGTTGATGGTGTAGGTGCCCACGTAGTAGTCGACCTGACCGTTCTGCAGCGCCGTCTCGCGGTTGGCGGAGGCGATGGTGCGGAACTCGATCCGCTCGGGGGCGAAGCCCAGGTCGGCGCCGACCATCCGGGCGATCTCGATGTCGAAGCCGGAGTACTCGCCGGTGGCCGGGTTCTTCTGCCCCAGGTACGGCTGGTCCTCCTTCGCGCCGACCACCAGGTGGCCGCGCGCGCGGGCCGCGTCCAGGGTCGGCGAGCCGGTCACGGCGTCGCCGCCGCGCACCTGGTAGCTCGGCAGCGCACCGGCCTGCGGCCCCTTCGGCGGCGGCGTGCCCTCCTTGCCGCAGCCCGCCACTCCCCCGGCTCCGGCCCCGGTCAGCAGCGCGAGCAGCAGCGCTCCGACGCGTCGCCTCATCCCCGGCCCCCTCAGTGCTTCAGGATCTTGGAGAGGAAGTCGCGGGCCCGCTCGCTGCGCGGGTCCGCGAAGAACTCCTCGGGGGCGCGGTCCTCGACGATCCGCCCGTCCGCCATGAACACCACGCGGTTGGCGGCCGACCGGGCGAAGCCCATCTCGTGGGTGACCACCACCATGGTCATGCCCTCGGCGGCCAGCGCGCGCATGACCTCCAGCACCTCGTTGATCATCTCGGGGTCGAGCGCGGAGGTCGGCTCGTCGAACAGCAGCGCCTTCGGGTCCATCGCCAGCGCCCGGGCGATCGCCACCCGCTGCTGCTGCCCGCCGGAGAGCTGCGCCGGGTACTTGTCCGCGTGCGCCGCCAGCCCGACCCGCTCCAGCAGCTGCCGGCCGGTGGCCTCCGCCGCGGCCTTCCCGCGCTTGCGGACCTTGACCGGGGCGAGCGTGACGTTCTGCAGCACGGTCTTGTGCGCGAACAGGTTGAAGGACTGGAACACCATCCCGACCTCGGCCCGCAGCCGCGCCAGGCCCTTGCCCTCCGCGGGCAGCGGCCGCCCCTCGATCAGGATGCTGCCGCTCTCCACCGTCTCCAGCCGGTTGATCGCCCGGCACAGCGTCGACTTGCCCGACCCGGACGGGCCGATCACCACCACGACCTCGCCCCGGCCCACCGCCAGGTCGATGTCCCGCAGCACGTGCAGCTGCCCGAAGTGCTTGTTCACCCCGCGCAGTTCGATCAGCGGCGCCCCCTCCGGACGCCCCTCCGACCCCCCGCCCGGCGGACCGCCCGGCAGGCCGGACGCTCCCGCCCCGGCATCCGTCACCTGCTGCGCCGCCCCTTCAGTAGCCAGCCCAGCGCCGTCCCGGCGAGCAGCGTCGCCAGCAGCGCGATCCACAGCGGGCAGGTGACGGTGAACACCCAGAACTGGATCTTCACCTTGTCCAGGTTGGCGAACAGGAACCAGACCGCCAGCACCACGATGACGCCGATGCCGATGTACCGGGTCGGGATGCCCGCGATCTCGTTGCGCTGGGTGCCCGACGGAGAACCACCTGATGTCTTGGTCACCCCCGCAGTCTGCGCCCGCCCCCCGCCCCCGGGACGGCGCGCCACCCCGCCGCCCCCGCCCATTCACCCGTCCGCCGCGCCCGTCCGGGCTACCCCCGCCCCCGCCGAAGCCGCCCCGCCCGCCCCCTTGACCTCCCGCCGCAACACCGCTTGGCTGGCGCCGCCGTCACCATGACGGAGCATCAACTCATCTGCACGGGGGACACGTTGATCAACTCTCGCCGACCCGGACGCCGCGCGGCCGCCGTCGCCGCCGCCCTGGCCGTCAGCGGCACGCTCCTGGCCGCCGCCGCTCCGGCGGCCACCGCGGACGCCTCCTCGGGGGCCGCCCGCCTCAAGCCCTTCACTCTCACCAGCCCGGACTTCCGCGACGGCGGCAAGCTCCCGAGCTGGACGGAGTTCGGCGGCCCCGGCTCCGAGGGCGCCCCCTGCCAGGGCAAGAACCTCGCGCCGCAGCTGGACTGGCGCAACGCCCCGGCCGGAACGCTCGGCTACGCCCTGCTGGTGAACGACCCGGACGCCCCCCTGGCCGGTGGCTGGCACCACTGGGTGCTCTACGACATCCCCGGCGACGCCCGCCGGATCGACGGCCACGGCACCCTCCAGTACACCCAGGGCGCCAACAGCTTCGACACCAACGGCATGCCGGAGGTGGTCGGCTGGGGCGGCCCCTGCCCGCCCGCCACCGGCCAGCCGCACCACTACGTCTTCACCCTCTACGCCCTCGCCACCCCGTCCCTGCCCAGCGCGGGGCTGACCTACGAAGAGGTCACCGCCGACATCCAGCCCTACGTGCTCGGAGCCACCAGCATCATCGGCACCTTCCGCCGGCCCTGACCCACCCGACCGGCCGGGACCGCCACGCCCACCGCCTCCTCCCCCCGGCCGGTCGGCCGCCCCTCGCGCTCCTCCCCTTCCCCCCTACCCCCTGCCCCTACTTCTCGTCCCGCCAGGACTTCCAGAGCGCCGCGTACGGACCGCCCGAGGCCACCAGCTCGGGGTGCGAGCCGTACTCGGTGATCCGGCCCTGCTCGACCACCGCGATCACGTCGGCGTCGTGCGCGGTGTGCAGCCGGTGGGCGATCGCCACCACGGTGCGCCCGGCCAGCACCCGGGAGAGCGAGCGTTCCAGGTGCCGGGCCGCCCGCGGATCGAGCAGCGAGGTCGCCTCGTCCAGCACCAGGGTGTGCGGGTCGGCGAGCACCAGCCGGGCCAGCGCCAGTTGCTGGGCCTGCGCGGGCGTCAGCGCGGTGCCGCCGGAACCGACCTCGGTGTCCAGCCCGTCGGGCAGCGCGTCCACCCAGCCCTCCGCGTCGACGGCGGCGAGCGCCGCCCGCAGCTCGGTGTCGTCGGCCCCGGCCCGGGCCAGGTGCAGGTTGTCCCGCAGGGTGCCGACGAAGACGTGGTGCTCCTGGTTGACCAGCGCGACCTCGGTGCGGACCCGCTCGGCCGGCATCCGCGACAGCGGCGCCCCGCCGAGCGTGACCCGGCCGC
The DNA here is from genome assembly GCF_000269985.1 of Kitasatospora setae KM-6054. Taxonomy (NCBI): domain Bacteria; kingdom Bacillati; phylum Actinomycetota; class Actinomycetes; order Kitasatosporales; family Streptomycetaceae; genus Kitasatospora; species Kitasatospora setae. The sequence goes on from NC_016109.1 coordinate 1,941,916, forward strand.
GGCCCGGCGCGTAGATGCCCGCCAGCAGCCGGCCGAGCGTCGACTTGCCCGCCCCCGACGGCCCGACCAGCGCGACCCGGCTGCCCGGCGCGACGTCCAGCGTGATGTCGCGCAGCACGTCCGTCCCCTCGCGGTAGCCGAAGCTGACCCGCTCGGCCTCGACCCGGCGGCCGTCCGGGCGGAGCTCCTCGTCGGTCTCCGGCTCGGCGACCTCGCGGACGCCGACCAGCCGGGCCAGCGAGGTCTGCCCGATCTGCAGCTCGTCGTACCAGCGCAGGATCCGGGAGACCGGATGCACCAGCGCCTGGGCGTACAGCACGCCGGCGGTCAGCCGGCCCGGGCTGACCCAGCCGTGCAGCGCGAACAGCCCGCCCAGCACCAGGGTGCCGAGCACGGCCAGCGCGTAGGTGCCGTCCACGGTGGGGAACCAGACGCTGCGCAGCCAGAGCGTGTACCGTTCCCAGGCCACCCAGTCCCGGATCTTCCGGTCGGTCAGCTCGACCCGGCGCTCGCCGAGCTGCAGCGCCTCGACCGTCCGCCCGGCGTCGACCGTCTCGGCGAGCACGGTGTTGACCGCCGCGTACCCGGCGGACTCGTGGCGGTAGGACTGCGGGGCCCGCTTGAAGTACCAGCGGGAGGTGCAGACCAGCAGCGGCAGGCCGAGCAGCGCGGTGGCGGCCAGCAGCGGCGAGGTCACCAGCAGCGCGCCGAGCACCAGCGCCACCGAGACCACGGCGACCACCAGTTCGGGCACCGCGTCGCGGACCGAGCGGGCCAGCCGGTCGATGTCGGTGGTGCCCCGGGAGACCAGGTCGCCGGTACCGGCCCGCTCCAGCACGCCGAGCGGCAGCCCCACCGAGCGGACCAGGAAGTCCTCCCGCAGGTCGGCCAGCACCTCCTCGCCGAGCACGCTGCCGCGCAGCAGCGACAGCCCGGTGAACACCGACTGCACCACCAGCGCCGTCAGGTACCAGCCGATCGCGGCGGCGATCCGCCCACCGCCCCGGACCGACAACGACTCCACCAGCGCCCCGAGCACCGCGGGCCCGACCAGCCCCGCCACCGTCGCCGTCCCGTGCAGAGCCACCACCCCCGCCAACCCGCCTCGGTGGCGCCGCAGCAGCATCCGCCCGTACGCCCGCACCGCCTTGGTGGACCCGACCGGCAGCGTGGCGGTCAGCTCCTGCTCGTGGATCTCCGGGGACTTCACGACGTGCTCCTTCGACTTCGCCGCCCCTCCGGGCAGTGGACGTGGAGGTAGTGGAGGTAGAGGTAGGGGAGGTACAGGTGGACGTACGGAGGCCGAACGTGCGGCCGGGGACCGGTCACCCGCCACCCCCCGCCGGCCCGGCACCGCCCTCGGCCTCCCCACCGGAAACCGCAGCCGACGCCACAACCGCAGCCGTCGCAGCCGCCGGCACGCCCCCGACCGCGGCCGACGGCTCGCCGGGGGCGTTCTCGTCCCGGGTGACGACGGTGCGGTAGCGCGGGTCGCCCGCCATCAGCTCGCGATGGGTGCCGGTGGCGGCGACCCGGCCCTGCCGCAGCAGCAGGACGGTGTCGGCCTGGTCGAGCAGCAGCGGGCTGGTGGCGAAGACCACCGTGGTCCGCCCGGCCCGCAGCTCGCGCAGGCCGGCGGCGATCCGCGACTCGGTGTGGGCGTCGACCGCGCTGGTCGGTTCGTCCAGCACCAGCACCGGTGGGTCGGCGACCAGCGAGCGGGCCAGCGCGAGGCGCTGGCGCTGGCCGCCGGAGAGCGAGCGGCCGCGCTCGGTGATCCGGGCCGCCATCGGGTCGCCCGCGCACTCGGGCGAGCCGTCGACCAGCGCGTCCAGCGCGTCCTGAGCACGGGCGGCGGCCAGCGCGGCGGCGGGGTCGACCCGGCCGGAGCGGGGGACGTCGAGCAGGTCGGCCAGCGTGCCGGAGAGCAGCACCGGTTCCTTGTCGTGGACCAGCACCGCGGCCCGGGCGTCGGCCAGCAGCACCCCGTCCAACTCGACGCCGCCGAGCCGGACGGAGGGCTTGGGCCGCTCGTCCTCGGCGAGCGCGGGCCGCCCGCCCAGCCGGGCCGCCAACTCGCCCGCCAGGTCCGGGTCGCCGCAGACCACGGCGGTCAGCCGGCCGGCCCGGGCGGTCAGCCCGCTGACCGGGTCGTGCAGGTCCGACCGGGCGGCCCGCCGCACCAGCTCCGCCGAATCCGCCGAGCCACCGCTCCCCTCAGCCCCAGCAACTACCTTGCCTTCCAAAGAATCTGACGCTCCGTTACCAACGCTTTCAGCCACCCCCACCCCCTCCCTGGTCAGCGAGAGCACCTTCACCACCCGCTCGGCGGAGACCCGGGCGACGCCCCAGGCCCGGGCGGCCTCGCCGATGACCCGTAGCGGGGCGGCGAGGAAGGCGGTGGCGCCGTAGACGGCGATCAGCTCGCCGACGCCGATCGACCCGTCACGGACCAGCCGGGCGCCGTACCAGGTGACGCCGATGACGAACAGGCCGGGCAGCAGCACCTCCTGGGCCTGCAGCACCGCCCAGGAGCGGGCGGTCCGCACGGCCGCGGCCCGGACCCGCTGCGAAGCGGCGCGGTACCGGCGCAGGAACAGCTCCTCGCCGCCGATGCCGCGCAGCACCCGCAGCCCGGCCACCGTGTCGGCGGCCAGCGCGGAGGCCCTGCCGCCGAGCGCCCGCTGCTCGGTGTAGCGCCGTTCGAACGGCGCGAGCAGCGGCCAGACCACGACGGCCAGCACCGGCACCCCGAGCAGCACGGCCAGCCCGAGGGCGGGCTGCCGCCACAGCACCACCGCGCTGACCCCGAGCCAGGCCAGCACCGCGCCGTACAGCCGGGCGGTGAGTTCGACGTACCAGCCGATCTTCTCGACGTCGCCGCTGGAGACGGCGACGATCTCGCCGGTGGAGATCCGCCGGTTCAGCCCGCCGCCCAGGGCGGAGGCCTGCCGGGCCAGCAGTTGGCGGACCTGGGCGGCCGCGTGGATCCAGTTCCACACCACCTGGCGGTGCAGCAGCACCGTCATCGCGGTCTGGACGCCGGACAGCAGCAGGGCGAGCAGACCCGCCGTCAGCAGCGCCCGGGCGTCCCGGTCGATGACGGCCTGGACGCCGAGGCCGACCGCGACCGGCAGCGCGGCCATCGCGCCGAGCTCCAGCGTGCTCCACAGGGTGGCGAGGAGCTGGCCGCGGCGCTGGGCGCGGCCGAGCCAGCGCAGCAAGGCGAGTGGTGAACTCAGGTCGGGGCGGCCCGGATCGGACAGCGGCAGGGAGACGAGCGGCATGGTCGCTCCATTACGAGGGGGGTGGGACAGCACGGGACGGAACAGGACGGGACGGCCCGCCGGAGCCGGGCAGCGGCAGCGGCAGCGGCAGGAGCAGCGGTAGCGGCAGCAATGCGGCACGGCGCGGCACGTCGAAGGCGCGCGGCGGAAGGGCGTGTTCAGCTCGTCACATGCGGTGAGCCTGTCCGCCGCCGCGTGAGGCACGCAACAGGTTTTCCGGCGGATCGGCCTGATCCGGCCGCCGGCCCCGCCCGCTTTCATCCGTTCCGGGGAACTCCCCGGTCCCGGGAATAGACCGCTGTTAGTTGTCGTTGCCACCCTCTCGGAAGCAGAAGCGCAACCGAAGGGCACCCCTTCTCGTGACCAGCACTCCCGCAGTACCCCAGATCCCCGCGATCACGCTGAACAACGGCGTGCGGATCCCGCAGCTCGGCTTCGGCGTCTGGCAGGTGCCGGACGCGGAGGCCGTCCCGGCCGTGCGCGCCGCGCTCGAAGCGGGCTACCGCTCGATCGACACCGCCGAGATCTACGAGAACGAGACGGGCACCGGCCAGGCCGTCCTGGAGTCCGGCATCGCCCGGGACGAGCTGTTCGTGACCACCAAGCTGTGGAACTCGGGCACCGTCGACTGGTCCGGCGAGCAGGGCCGCGACCGGGTGCTGCGCGCCTTCGACGCCTCGCTCGACCGCCTCCGGCTGGACGTGCTGGACCTGTACCTGATCCACTGGCCGCGTCCGATGCACGGCAACACCTTCCTGAACATCTGGCGCGCCTTCGAGCAGTTGCACGCCGAGGGCCGGGTCCGCGCGATCGGCGTCTCCAACTTCCGGGTGCCGGACCTCCAGCTCCTGCTCAAGGAGGCCGAGGTGAAGCCGGTCCTCAACCAGATCGAGCTGCACCCGTACTTCCCGCAGGCCGAGCTGCGCGCGCTGCACGCCGAGCACGGCATCGCCACCGAGGCGTGGAGCCCGCTGGGCCAGGGCAAGGACCTGCTGGCCGAGCCCGCCCTGCTGGCCGTCGCCGCCAAGCACGGCCGCACCGCGGCCCAGGTGGTGCTGCGCTGGCACCTGCAGTCCGGCGTGATCGCCATCCCGAAGTCGGTCACCCCGGCCCGGATCCGGGAGAACCTGGACGTCACGGGCTTCGAGCTGGACGCCGAGGACCTCGCGGCGATCGCCGGCCTGGCCACCGAGCAGCGGATCGGCCCGGACCCGGCCGGTTTCGACTGGAACTGACCGCCCACCGCCGCCGACCTCCCACTGACGGGCCGTCACCAACGCACCGCGACTGACGGACCATCACCAACAGGACGTCGCTGACATACCGTCAGCGAGGCGGGCCCAGCGGAAACCCGGAAGGGGCCGACACCAGCTGGTGTCGGCCCCTTCCCGGCCCGCCCCGGCGGTGCCGCGTTACCGGCCGGAGCGTGATCGCCGCCCGCGGGACCAGGGGGATCACCGGGCAGCGCTTTGCAGAATCGTTACAGCCGAGCCGCCTTGCCGAGCAGCGCCAGCGCCTGCGCGTGCTCGTGCGGCTCCAGCGGGGCGAGCAGCGCCTCCTGGACCTCGCGGACCCCGGCGGTGGAGCGGTGCAGCAGCTCCTGGCCGGTCGGGGAGAGCGAGAGCAGGTTGCGGCGCCCGTCCGAGGGGTCGCGCCGGCGCAGCACCAGGCCGCGCCGGACCAGCCGGCTGACCATCTCGGCCATCGTCGCCTTGTCGAGCGACGCCAGCTCGCCGACCGTGCGCTGGTCGGCGCCCGGCTCGGTCTCCAGCGCGTCCAGCACCGCGTACTGCGGAGCGGTCAGCTCGGTGCCGACCTTCTCCGACCAGAGCTTGGTGTGCACCTGCTGGGCGACCCGGATCAGGTAGCCGATGGCCCGCTGGGCGTCCAGCGTCGGTCGGGCGTCCGCCATCACGGCGACGGCACCCGGCTCCAGCCGGGCTATCCGGGCCATGATCTGGACGATTTCCAGCTGCTCGTCCGGGCTCAGCGGCTCGAACAGGGTCCGCTGGACCCGGACCACGCCGCCGGTCGCCTCGCGCACGGCCTGAGCGCCGCTCTGCGAGAGGGCCAGCAGCTTGCGCCGGCCGTCGGCCGGGTCGCGGCGGCGCAGCACCAGGCCGCGCCGGACCAGCCGGGCGACCATCTCGGCCATCGTCGCCTTGTCGAGCGAGGCCCGTTCGCCGACCGTGCGCTGGTCGGCTCCGGGCTCGAGTGCCAGTACCAGCAGCACCGCGAACTGCGGAGCCGTCAGCTCGGTACCGACGTATTCGGACCACAAGCGGGTGTGCACCTGCTGGGCCACGCGGATGAGGTGACCGGGCGACTGCTGCAGTCGGCCGGGCACGCGGGTTGTCGGGATCTCCCCCAGCACCATGAAATCCGTCCCGGTGTCACGCTCGGGTGTGTGTGGGACACCCGAGCGGGGCAGTAACGGCGAGTGAGCATCCCGCTGTGAGTGAGGACGCGTCGGCCGTGCAGCCGGTGGCTGCTGGCGCACACTATACAAACGGTCGGCCTGGACTGGCAGGTAGGGGCGCAGAGTAGTCGCAGGATCGGCGAAGTTGGCATATTTCCCCCGTATGTCGGGACCACGCCCAACCCGGTTCACCCGCCTGGCCGCTTTTCGCCCTCACCCTCTGTCACCTGCGGCGCTGCCCCTGTCGGGAAACCCTACTCATCGGTAGGGTTGGCTGCCTGCGCCCTCGCGCAACTCATTTATTTCTCATCGACGGATCGTCGGCCCGTGCCGCTCCCGTCGTCCGACTTCGAGAGAGACGAGTACGAAGATGACCGAGCAGAGCACGTCCGTGACCGCCGACGCCCCGGCCCGGGTGGCGGTGGTGACGGGTGCGGCCCGTGGGATCGGCGCGGCCACCGCGCTCCGGCTGGCGGCGGACGGTTACGCCGTCGCCGTGGTCGACCTGGAGGAGTCGACCGCCAAGGGCACCGCCGAGGCGATCGAGGCCGCGGGCGGCCGCGCGCTGGCGGTCGGCGCGGACGTGTCGGACGCCGAGCAGGTGCAGGCCGCGGTGGACCGGATCGCCGCCGAGCTCGGCACCCCGGTGGTGCTGGTGAACAACGCCGGCGTGCTCCGCGACAACCTGCTGTTCAAGATGTCCGAGTCCGACTGGGACACCGTGATGAACGTGCACCTCAAGGGCGCCTTCCTGATGACCCGCGCGGTGCAGAAGCACATGGTGGCGGCCGGTTTCGGACGGATCGTCAACCTGTCCTCCTCCTCCGCCCAGGGCAACCGCGGCCAGGCCAACTACTCGGCCGCCAAGGCCGGTCTGCAGGGCTTCACCAAGACCCTGGCGATCGAGCTCGGCAAGTTCGGCATCACCGCCAACGCGGTCGCCCCGGGCTTCATCGCCACCGACATGACCGCGGCCACCGCCGCCCGGGTCGGCATGGAGTTCGAGGCGTTCAAGCAGGCGGCCGCCTCCGCCATCCCGGTCCAGCGGGTCGGCACGCCGGACGACATCGCGCACACCATCTCCTTCCTGGCCTCCGAGGGCGCGGGCTTCGTCTCCGGCCAGGTCATCTACGTCGCGGGCGGCCCGCTCGACTGACCGTCCCTCTCCCTCGCGAGCGCCCGGCCGGTCCGACCGGCCGGGCGCTCGTGGTGCGCGGCCCGGGGCGCGGGTCCAGACTCGATGGCAGACCTCCCGCCGCCGGCCCCCGGCGGCGGGCGCGCCCCGCCGCGGGGGCCGGAGCGGGCCCCGCGGCGCTCCACCGACGGAGGATCTTGATGACCGATTCCACGGACAGCGAGTCCGAGCCGACCCCGGACTACCTGCTGCACACCGGGGCGGAGAACCCGGTCGACCCCGAGGACCTGGTGATGGCCTCGGGGCGGACGCCCACCCCGGAGCTGGTCGAGAAGGCCAGGAAGGACCTGGAGGAGAACGGCCCGGCGGCCGTCGAGCGCCTGCTCCCCTGAGGTCCGCCGCCCCCGGCGACCCGCCCGGCGGCACCCCGGCGACCCGCCCGGCGACGCTCCGGCGACCCGCCCGGCGGCACCCGGGCGGCACCCCTGGCGTCGCCCGTTCGCAACGGCGGCCGATTTCCGCGCACGACCCGGAAGTGACCGGCGTCACCGGAAATCGGCCGCCTCATTCGTTCTCGCACTACCCGGTGAAATTCCGCTGAAACCAGCGGAATACGGAGACACGAAGCGCCGGAGAGCGTGATTTCCCCCACGCCCCGCCGCTTTTCCGCCCGGCCGCCCCGACCCTGAACTGCCGCTATGGCGGATGTCCGGACGACACGGCGCCACCGGGTGACAGATCCGGCGAATCCACCGGACCGCCCGGGGCCGACCGGTAATGTCGAAGCCGTGCCAGCCGAACCCGAATACCCCGAGCATCAGATATCGACCGCTCCACGCCCGGTTCCGGTCCGATCCGGACGCGAATCAGCCACCGGAACGAACGAATCCGGTCCCGTGTCGATCAGCCGGCGGCACGGCCTGCTCTTCGGCCTGGTCGGACTGCTCTACCTGGCGGTGGTGGTGGCCATCCTGTACGACTCGCCGCTGGTCGACCTGGACTGGCACCTGCAGCAGCTGCGCCCGTACAAGCAGTGGCCCGGGGCGCTGCCCTACCTGGACATCTGGGTGGTCGCCGGGCAGCGCGGCCCGACCGCGATCGCGGCCTGCCTCTGGCTGGGCTGGCGCTGCTACCGCTCGCACTCGGCCCGGCCGCTGCTGGTGATGGGCACGGCGCTGCTGCTGCTGAACCTCACGGTCGGCGGCGTGAAGATCCTCACCGGCCGGCTGGGCCCGCACTACGCGCACTACGTGGGCTCGCCCGAGCTGTTCTCCGGCGGCAGCATCTTCCCCTCCGGGCACACCGCGAACGCCGTGGTCACCTGGGGCGTGCTGGCCTACCTGGCCGTCCGCTGGCGGCGGACCGGCGCCGCGCTGGCCGCACTCACCGCCGCCTCGATCGGGCTGACCACCGTCTACCTGGGCACCCACTGGATCTCGGACGTCTTCGCCGGCTGGGCGGCCGGCGCCCTGGTGCTGCTGGCGCTGCCGCCGGCCGAGCCCGCGCTGGCCGCGCTGGACCGGTGGGTGCTGGCGGCCTGGCACCGGGACGGCCGGTTCGCCCGCCCGGCCGCCCCGGCCACCCGCCCGTACCCGGCGGCGGCCCCCCGCCCGGCCTGGCCGCCCCGGCCTCAGCCGGTCCAGGCCCGCTCCACCACGCCGTCCCGCACCGCCAGGTTGAGCCGGTCCGAGCGGTACTCCATGGTCAGCGGCCCGTCCGGCGCCACCGCCCGCACCGTGCGCCAGCCCCGCTCGGCGGCCAGCTCCCGGGCCCGCTCCACCGGCAGCCCCGGGTAGTCGCCCGTCCCGTCCGTCGTCGTCCCGTCCGTCGTCGCCCCGTCCATCGCTCCGCCTCCCCGCATCCGAACCGGCCCTGACAGCCCTAGGCTGGAAAGGGTACGAGGGAGGCGGTTGCGTATGCGGCGCGCCAGGACGCCGAAGGTGTGGTTGAGCGGGACGGAGCCGGCCACCGCGCGCAGTGACCTGAAGCTGCGGTTCCTGCTGTCGGTGCTGTTCCTGCCGTTCTTCGCGCTGTGCACGGCGGGCTTCGCGGTGTGGGCGTCGCTGGCCTCCCCGCACGGCGTGCCGGGCAGCGGCACGCTGACCGTGTTCGCGGTGGTCTGCGGGGTGCTGACCCTGGTCGCGGCGGCGGACCTCTGGGTGGTGGTCCGCCGCCGCCGCACCGAGCTGTGAGCGGGGCGGTTCAGCGCGAGCCGACCGCCTGCTTGACCAGGGTCCGCCCGAAGTCCCACATCAGGCCGCTGCCGCGGTGCGCGTCGTCCATCACCTCGGTGAAGGCGTCGACGAAGCGGTCGACCTCCTTCTCGGTGACGATCAGCGGCGGGATCAGCTTGATCACCTCCAGGTGGTCGCCGGAGACCTGGGTGAGGATCCGGTGCCGCTGCAGCAGCGGCACCACCACCATCTGCGCGAACAGCCCCTTGCGGGCGGCCTGCAGCGCCGTCCAGCCGGTGCGCAGCTTGAGCGACTTGGGCCGGCCGAACTCGATGCCGATCATCAGTCCGCGCCCGCGCACCTCGGCGAGCAGCTCGTACCGCTCGGTGAGCGCGGCCAGCCGGCTCCGGAGCAGTTCGCCGACCCGGGCGGCGTTCTCCACCACGCCCTCCTGCCGCATCACGTGCAGGGTGGCCAGGCCGGCGGCCATCGCCTGGGCGTTGGAGCCGAAGCTGGCGGAGTGGACCAGCACCCGGTCCATCGAGGAGTACACCTTCTCGAAGATCCACGACTTGCCGAGGGTGGCGCCGATCGGCACGTAGCCGCCGGAGAGCGCCTTGGCGGCGCACACCAGGTCGGGGCGGACGCCCTCCTCGGCCTGGTAGGCGAAGAAGGTGCCGGTGCGGCCGACGCCGGTCTGCACCTCGTCGCAGATCAGCAGCGCCTTGTGGGCGTGCAGCAGTTCCTGGGCGGCGGCCAGCCAGCCGGGCGGCGGGGCGAGCACGCCCTTGCCCTGGATCGGTTCGACGATCAGCGCCGCGACGTCGCCCTTCTTCAGCTCCTTGCGCAGCGCGTCCAGGTCGCCGAGCGGGATCGGGGTGTCGGGCAGCAGCGGGTCGAAGCCCTTGCGGAAGCCGGCCTCGCCGTTGACCGAGAGCGAGCCGGCGGTGAGGCCGTGGAAGGCGTGGTCGGCGTACAGGACGCGGCGCCTGCCGGTGGCGTAGCGGGCGAACTTGAGCGCGGTCTCGACCGCCTCGGTGCCGCTGTTGCCGAAGAACACCCGGTCCAGGCCGGGGGCGTGGGCGATCAGCTGCTCGGCGAGCAGGCCGGGCAGCGGGGAGCAGTCGAAGCGGGTCAGGTCGGCCGTCTCCAGCTCCATCGCCTGCTCGATCGCGGCCCGGACGGCGGGGTGGTGCCGGCCGAGCGCGAAGATGCCGAACCCGGCGAGCATGTCGAGGTACTCGTTGCCCTCGGCGTCGTAGAAGTACGGGCCCTTGGCGCGTTCGTAGTACCGGTCGAAGCCGATGGTGTGCAGCATCCGGGGCAGCTGCGGGTTGAGGTAGCGGGCGTGCAGCTCGTAGCGCTCGCCGCCCCGGGCGTCGAGCAGGGCGGCGAGGTCGAACGGTTCGGCCTGGGTCACGCTGGTTCTCTCCGATCGGTGGCTACTTGCGCGGCACCCGGGGCCGGTACTCCTGGGCGCCGCTCCGGGTGCCGGGCAGCAGGCGGCGGGCGTAGGCGGCGGTCTGGGCGGCGACGCCGGTGCCGGTGAGTCCGATCTCCTCCAGGATCTCACCGCGCGAGGCGTGCGCCAGGAACTCCTGCGGGACGCCGAGGTCGCGCAGCGGGGTGTCGACCTCGGCGTCCCGCATCGCCTGGGCGACGGCGGCGCCGACGCCGCCGGCCCGCCCGTTGTCCTCGACGGTGACCACCATCCGGTGCGCGGCGGCCAGCGCGACGAGGGCGGGGTCGACGGGCTTGACCCAGCGCGGGTCGACGACGGTGGCGGTGATGCCCTCGGCGGCGAGCAGCGCGGCGGCGTCCAGGCAGGCGGGGGCCATCGAGCCGACGGCGACCAGCAGCACGTCGGGGCTGGGGCCGGTGCGGGCCAGCACGTCGACGCCGCCGATCCGCTCGACCGCCGGGATCTCGGGGCCGAGGTCGCCCTTGGGGAAGCGCACCACGGTGGGCGCGTCCTCGACCGCGACGGCCTCCCGGAGCTGTTCGCGCAGCCGGTCGGCGTCGCGCGGCGCGGCCAGCCGCAGCCCGGGCACGACCTGCAGGATCGACATGTCCCACATGCCGTTGTGCGAGGCCCCGTCGTTGCCGGTGACCCCGGCCCGGTCGAGCACGAAGGTGACGCCCAGCTTGTGCAGCGCGACGTCCATCAGCACCTGGTCGAAGGCCCGGTTCAGGAAGGTCGCGTACACCGCGACGACGGGGTGCAGCCCCCCGGTGGCCAGGCCGGCGGCGGAGGCGACGGCGTGCTGCTCGGCGATCCCGACGTCGTAGGTCCGCCCGGGGTGCGCGGCGGCGAACGGGCCGAGCCCGACGGGGTGCAGCATCGCGGCGGTGACGGCGACCAGGTCGGGCCGCTCGGCGCCGAGGGCGAGCATCTCCTGGCTGAACACCGAAGTCCAGGAGGCCCCGGCGGACGGCGAGATCGGCAGGCAGGTGTACGGGTCGATCGGGCCGACGGCGTGGAAGCGGTCGGCCTCGTCCTGCTCGGCGGGCCGGTAGCCGCGGCCCTTGACGGTCAGGCAGTGCACGATGACGGGCCCGCCGAAGTTCCGGGCCTGGCGCAGCGCCTGTTCGACGGCGGCGATGTCGTGGCCGTCGATCGGGCCGAGGTACTTCAGACCGAGGTCCTCGAACATGCCCTGCGGGGCGAAGGCGTCCTTGAAGCCCTTCTTGGCGCCGTGCAGCGCGTCGAACAGCGGCGGCCCGACCACGGGGGTGCGCTGCAGGGCGTCCTTGCCCCAGGCGAGGAAGCGCTCGTAGCCGCGGGTGGTGCGCAGGGTGGCGAGGTGGTGGGCGAGGCCGCCGATGGTGGGCGCGTAGGAGCGCTCGTTGTCGTTGACGACGATGACCAGCGGGCGGTCCTCGGCCTCGGCGATGTTGTTGAGCGCCTCCCAGGCCATGCCGCCGGTGAGCGCGCCGTCGCCGATCACGGCGACGGTGTGCCGGTCGGCGCCGAGCAGTTGGTTGGCCTTGGCGATGCCGTCGGCGTAGCCGAGCGCGGTGGAGGCGTGCGAGTTCTCGATCAGGTCGTGTTCGGACTCGGCGCGCGAGGGGTAGCCGGAGAGGCCGTCCTTGGCGCGCAGCCGGCTGAAGTCCTGCCGGCCGGTGAGCAGCTTGTGCACGTAGGCCTGGTGGCCGGTGTCCCACAGGACGCGGTCGCGCGGGGAGTCGAAGACCCGGTGTAGGGCGATGCTGAGCTCGACCACGCCGAGGTTGGGGCCGAGGTGGCCGCCGGTGCGGGTGACGGCGTCGATCAGGAAGTCGCGGATCTCGTCGGCGAGCAGCGGCAGCTGCTCGGGGTGCAGTCGTCTGAGGTCGGCGGGCCCGGTGATCTGGCTCAGCAGTGGCATGTCGTACCCCTCACGGCCGGTTCGTCGTACGTGGCTGTCTGGTCCAGCCTGCGGCCCGGCGGGCGCGGTCGCCTGTCGGCGTGGTCCGCCCGCGCCGGGCCGTGACGGCCGGTCAGACCGCCTTGGGCGAGGCGAGGGTCTCGCGGGCGGCGCGGATCGACTCCTTGAGCGAGCCCATGGTGGCGAGCACGGCGGTCGGTTCGTACCCGCAGTGGGCCATGCAGTTGTCGCAGCGCGGGTCGCGGCCGCGGCCGTACTTGTCCCAGTCGGTCTTCTCGATCAGCTCCCGGTAGGTGGGGACGTACCCGTCGGACATCAGGTAGCAGGGGCGCTGCCAGCCGAACAGCGAGTAGTTGGGGATGCCCCAGGCGGTGCACTCGAAGTCGACCTTGCCCTCCAGGAAGTCCAGGAAGAGCGGGCTGTGGTTGAGCCGCCAGCGCCGCCGGTTCCCGCCGGAGAAGGCTTTCCGGAAGAGTTCGCGGGTCTGCTCGACGCCGAGGAAGTGCTCCTGGTCGGGGGCCTTCTCGTACGCGTAGGCCGGGGAGATCATCATCTCGTCGACCTTGAGGTCGTCGTTGAGGAAGTCCAGCACCTCGACGACGGTCTGCGCGGTGTCGGTGTTGAAGAAGGTCGAGTTGGTGGTGACCCGGAAGCCCCGCCGCTTGGCCTCCTTGATCGCCTCGACGGCCTCCGCGAAGGTGCCCTCCTTGGCCACCGAGGCGTCGTGCCGCTCCTCCAGGCCGTCGATGTGGACGGCGAAGGTGAAGTACGGCGAAGGGGTGAACTTGTCGAGCTTCTTGCGCAGCAGCAGGGCGTTGGTGCACAGGAAGACGTACTTGCGGCGCTCGACCAGCTGGCGGACGATCTCGTCGATCTGCGGGTGCATCAGCGGCTCGCCGCCGGCGATGGAGACCATCGGCGCCCCGCACTCCAGGACCGCGCCGACCGCCTGGGCGACCGGCATCCGCTGCTTGAGGACGCCCGCCGGGTGCTGGATCTTGCCGCAGCCCTCGCACTTGAGGTTGCAGGCGAACAGCGGCTCCAACTCGACGATGAGCGGGAACTTGTCCCGGCGCCTGATCTTCTGCTGCATGAGGTAGGTGGACACGCGGATGGTCTGACGCAGCGGCATGGCCATGGCTTAGCTCGCCTCCTGGGGGAGCGTCGAGGGCTGTGGGTTCGTCAGCTGTGCGGGCGTGGCGACCTCCTGCCGGTGCCACGCGGTGAGGGCGGGTACGGCGGCCCGCAGGGACCGCCAGGCGCGCACCCCGGCCGGCAGGGTGCCGGGGCGGACGAGTTCCCGCTCGGGGGTGTCGACCACCACCCGCAGCACGGCCGCGGGCAGTTCGGGGGCGTGGGCGGCGCGGGCGGCGAGGACGGCGGCGGCCTCCATGTCGACGGCGAGCGCGCCCTCGCGGTGCAGCCGGGCCCGTTCGGCGCCGCGCACCACGCGGTCGGCGGTGCGGTGGGTGCCGAGGTGGACCCGCAGGCCGGCCTCCTCCAGCGCGGTGGCCAGCGCGGGCGCGGAGGCCAGCGGGTGGGCGGCGCCCTCGGCGTCGGTGACCCGGTCGGCGACGATCACCTCGCCGGGCCGCGTCCCGGGGCCGAGCGCGGCGCCGAACCCGGCGACCACCAGCGCCCCGTAGCCGCCCGCGTCGAGCAGCGCGGCGGCCTTCCGCCCGGCGGCCCGGCGGCCCATCCCGGTCCTGGCCAGCACCGGCGGCCCGCCGGCCGCGCCGGACCAGTCCCCGCCGCGCAGCGCCCAGGCCTCCGGCCCGAGCGCGCAGAGCACCAGCAGCGGCCCGCTCACTTCCCACCGCCCCGGCCGAGCGGGGCGTCGTGCAGGTAGCGGCCGAGCGCGGTGACCGGGAAGACCAGGCGGTACAGGTGGTAGTTGATGGAGAAGTCCCAGGGGAACCCGGTGCCGGTGAACTGGGGTTCGTCCCACGTCCCGTCGGGGCGCTGGGTGGTGGTCAGCCAGGCGACGCCGCGCTCGACCTGCTCCGACTCGCGCTCGCCGGCGGCCAGCAGCGCCATCAGCGCCCAGGCGGTCTGCGAGGCGGTCGACTCGCCGCGGCCGGCCCAGGTGGCCGGGTCCTCGTAGGAGCGCATGTCCTCGCCCCAGCCGCCGTCCGGGTTCTGCCGGTCGGCCAGCCAGGCGACGGCGCGCCGGACGGCGGGGTGGCCGGGGGTGATCCCGGCGGCGATCAGGGCGGGCAGCACCGAGCCGGTGCCGTAGATGTAGTTGGTGCCCCAGCGGCCGAACCAGGAGCCGTCGGCCTCCTGGTGGCGCAGCAGCCAGGCGACGCCGCGCCGGGTGCGCGGGTCGCGGGTGCGGCCGGTCTCGGCGAGCATCTCGACCACGTGCGCGGTGACGTCGGCCGAGGGCGGGTCGATGACCTCGCCGAAGTCGCAGAACGGCAGCTTGTTGGGGAGCGTGCTGGTGTTGTCGGCGTCGAAGGCGCCCCAGGCGCCGTCCTTGGACTGCATGCCGAGGTTCCAGTCGACGGCCCGTTCGACGGCGCCGGCCAGCCGGGCGGTGTCGGGGTGGTCGATCCGGCGCAGCGCGAGGACGACCTCGGCGGTGTCGTCGACGTCCGGGTAGGTGTCGTTCTGGAACTCGAAGGCCCAGCCGCCGGGGGCCAGCCGGGGCCGTTTGACGGCCCAGTCGCCGCGGGTGGTGATCTCCTCGCCGAGCATCCAGTCGCCGGCCCGGACCAGCGCGGGGTGGTCGCCGGGCAGTCCGGCGTCGCGCAGCGCGATGGCGGCCAGGCAGGTGTCCCAGACCGGGGACTGGCAGGCTTCCATCCAGCGCTTGCCGTCGTCGGTGTGGACGGTGAAGGAGTCGAAGGCGGCGAGTCCGGCCTTCATCACCGGGTGGTCGAGCCGGTAGCCCATCAGCCGCAGGGCGATCAGCGAGTAGACGGCGGGCGGCTGGATGCCGCCCCAGCAGCCGTCGGCCTCCTGCCGTTCGATGATCCAGGCGGCGGCCTGCCGCAGCGCGAGGCGGCGGACCGGTTTGATGGCGTGCCGGTGGTAGCGGTGCATCAGCTGGTCGAGCCGCTGGAACAGGCCGTCCCAGCTGTGCGCGGGGGCGAGCGGCCGGTCGGGGTACGGGTCGGCGGGGTCGGCGTGCAGTTCGGCGAGGCCGAACGGGGCGGGGCGGACCGGGCGGTGCGCGGAGACCACGGTGAGCGGGACGATGGTCTGCCGGGCCCACTGGCCGAAGGAGTAGATGTTCAGCGGCGCCCAGTTGGGCAGGAACAGGATCTCGGGCGGCAGTTCGGGGAGCTTCTCCCAGGGCCACCAGCCGAACAGGGCGAGCCAGATCCGGGTGAACACCCGGGCTGCGGCGAGGCCGCCGCGTTCGCGGACGAAGGCGGCGGCGGCCCGCATGTGCGGGGCGTCCGGGGCGTCCCCGGCGAGCCGGAGGGCCACGTACGCCTCGACGGTGGTGGAGAGTTCGGGCGGGCCGCCGTGGAAGGTGGCCCAGGTGCCGTCCTCCCGCTGCCGGGAGCGGATCCAGGCCGCGGTGGCCCGGGTCTGCTCCTCGGTGCGGATGCCCAGGAACTCCCTGAGCAGCAGGTCTTCGGCGTCCATGGTGACGTTGGTCTCCAGGTCGCCCTTCCACCAGCCGTCGGCGTGCTGGAGTGACAGCAGGTGCGCGGTGGCGCGGCTGAGCGCCGCCGCTGGTGAGGAATCGTCAGATCGTGCTGGGGCAACTGAGGTTTGGGGTCCGAGCCTTCCACCCGCGGTTGCTGTCACTCTTACGTCACCTCTCTCTGACCACCACGAATTCGGCGAGTGCGACGAAGTGCTCGCGCACCTCGTCGGCCATCGGCACCTCGCCGAGGGCGGCGAGGGCGGTGTCGTACTGGCGGCGGGCCTCTTCCTGGGTCCAGGCCCGGCCGCCGGCCCGCTCGATCAGCGCGGCGCGGGCGGCGAGCACGTGCTCGTCCTCCTCGCCGCGACCGGTCGGGTCGGCCAGCTGTGCGGCCAGCTCGCGGGAGGCGGTGCCCCCCTCGGCCAGCGCGGCGCACACCGGCAGCGACTTCTTCCGCGACTGGAGGTCGCTCCAGTG
The DNA here is from genome assembly GCF_000269985.1 of Kitasatospora setae KM-6054. NCBI lineage: Bacteria > Bacillati > Actinomycetota > Actinomycetes > Kitasatosporales > Streptomycetaceae > Kitasatospora > Kitasatospora setae. Next base: position 1,958,380 of record NC_016109.1, read on the forward strand.
CGGCTTGCCGGTCACTTCGGTGGCGCCCCAGATGCCCAGCAGGTCGTCCACCGCCTGGAACGCGAGCCCGAGGTGGTAGCCGTACCGCTGGAGCGCGTCGGACACCCGGTCGTCGGCGCCGGCCAGCACCGCGCCGATCGCCGCCGAGGCGGCCAGCAGGGCGCCGGTCTTGCCGCCCTCCATGGCCAGGCACTCCTCGACCGTCACCGCGTCGCGCTGTTCGAAGGAGACGTCGAGCGCCTGCCCGTCGATCAGCCGCCGGGTGGCGGTGGTGATCAGCCGGACGGCGCGGGCCGCGTCGACCGGGTCGGCCCCGCCGGTCACCGCGGCGTCCAGCAGGACCTCGGTGCCGAGGGTGGCCAGCGCGTCGCCGGCCAGCACGGCCTGCGCCGGGCCGAACACCGTCCAGGCGGTGGCCCGGTGCCTGCGCGTCTCGTCACCGTCCATCAGGTCATCATGGAGGAGGGAGAAGTTGTGCACCAGCTCGACCGACACGCCGCCGGGTACGCCCACCTGCGCGTTCGCGCCCACCGCCTCGGCGGAGAGCAGGGCCAGCGCCGGGCGCACGGCCTTGCCGCCGTCGCCGGCGGCGGGGTTGCCGTCCCGGTCGATCCAGCCGAAGTGGTAGGCGGCGACGGAGTCCATCGGTGCGGCCAAACGGGCGACGGCCGCGCGCATCGGCGGCGTGCAGAGCGTGCGTCCGCGCGCCAGCAGGTCGAGGACGGTCGGGGTGTCCTCGACCGTCGAGCCGGTGCGTGCCTCCACGTGGGTTCCCTCTCGGTGCGTCCGCCCGGCCGCGGTGCGCGGTCGGCGGGGTGTGGTGTCGGTGGTCGGCGGGTGGGCGGGCGGCGTCATCGGGGCCACCGTCCGTCCCCCCGGTCGACCGGGAGCCGGCCGTGGCCGGCCAGCGCGGCGTCGGCGGCCGTGTGGCCGCTGCGCACCGCGCCTTCCATGGTCGCTGGCCATCCGGTGGCCGTCCAGGACCCGGCGAGCAGCACGCCGGGGACGTCGGTGCGCGCGCCGGGGCGCAGTCGGGCGGTGCCGGGCGCCGGGTCGAACGTGGCGGTGCGCTCGCGGGTGACGAAGAAGTCGAGCACCCGGGCGCCGCGGGCGGCGGGCAGCAGGCGTTCCAGCTCCGGCAGGTAGCGGGCGCGCAGCTCGGCGACCGGCAGGTCGATCTCGTCCTCGGCGGCGGACTGCGAGACCGCCAGGTACTGGGCGCCGGGGACGTCCAGCCCGGAGTGCCGGGTGCGGTCGAAGACGAACTGGACCGGGGAGCCGAGCGCGGCGAAGAACGGGCGGCGGATCAGCCGCCGGTCGTAGACGGCGTGCACGTTGAGGATCGGGGCGGTGCCGAAGCCGGCCAGCCGGTGCTGGTCGGGGACGGCGCCGTCGGGCAGCAGCGCGGCCGCGGTGTCCTGGGCGCCGGCCAGCACGACGGTGTCGGCGGTGAGCAGTTCGCCGCCCTCCAGCCGGACGGTGTTCTGCTCGGCGGCCTTCAGTTCGGCGGCCCGGGTGCGCAGCAGCACCCGGACGCCGGCCCGCTCCAGCTCGGCCAGCGCCCGGTCGTGGTGGATCTCGCCGAGCGGGACGGCGGCGGTGCCGATGTCGGCGGCGCCGGGGTCGGAGAGCAGGCCGGTCTTGAAGACCTTGGCGGCCAGCGCCAGCGAGGTGCGGTCGGCGGTGGCGTTCAGGGTGGCGACGCCGACGAGGTCCCAGACGGCCTCGACGGTGGCGGGGGTCTGGCCGTGCCGGCGCAGCCACTCGCCGAAGGAGAGGTCGTCCAGCGCCGGGTCGGCGGGGTCGAGCTTCTTCAGGGCGAGCGCGCCGCGCACCACCCGCAGCCGGTCGGCGGGGCCGAGGTGGCGGTAGGTGGCGAGGCTGCCGGCCAGGTGCAGCGGGACGGGCAGCTCGGCGCGGCGGAGCCGGCCGAGGCTGCGGGTGCCGTCCGGCGCGAGGGCGAGGACCGGTACGTCCAGCCGGGGCTGGAGGTCGACCAGGCCGTCGGCGCCGAGCCGGTCGACCAGGCCCCGGTAGGCGGTGCAGCAGCGCAGGTAGACGTGCTGGCCGTTGTCGACGGTCAGGTCGCCGCGCTTGAAGGAGAAGGCCAGGCCGCCGAGCCGGGGCCGGGCCTCCAGCAGGGTGGTGCGGACTCCGGCGTCGGCCAGCCGCAGGGCGGCGGTGATGCCGGCCAGGCCGCCGCCGACCACCACGGCCGTGCGTTCGCGCCGCGCTGTCGGCGTGCTCATCGGCCCTCCTGTTCGGCGGTGGACTCTGGGCACAACAACGTGCGCGTGCGTCGTGATTCCCCGTTGACACAGCGTGACATAACTGGCGCGAGAATCAAGAACGCCCTCCGGCGAGCCCGGACAGTGCCACGTACGCCTTCTCCCAGCCGGGCAGCGAGACCCGGCCGCGGAGCACCGCGTGCGGGTCGGCGGCGATCCGGCCGAGCAGGCGGTGGTAGATGCCGGCCATCGCGGCGGTGGCGGCGCGGCTGCGGCGGTCGAGCATCGGGAGCAGCCGCAGGCCCTCCTCGAAGGCGGCCTGGGCGCGTTCGGCCTCGAAGGCGACCAGGCCGGTGAAGTCGGCGCCGACCGGGAGGGCGGGGAGGGCGAAGCCCTGCTGGCAGCCGAACCTGACCAGGTCCTCGGTGGGGAGGTAGGTGCGGCCGTTCAGGGCGTCCTCGCGCAGGTCGCGCAGGATGTTGGTGAGCTGCAGGGCCAGGCCCAGGGTGTCGGCGTACTCGGCGCCGCGCTCCCAGTCCTCGCAGCCGTAGACGCCGAGCGAGAGCCGGCCGACCGAGCCGGCCACACAGCGGCAGTAGACCTTGAGCTCGTCGTAGTTGGTGTACTCGACGCCCTTGAGGTCCATCTCGACGCCGTCGACCAGTTCGTCGAAGCCGCCGAGCGGGATCGGGAAGCGGCGGGCGGCGTCGGCCAGCGCGACCTTGATCGGGTCGGTGTCCTCCTCGCCGACCTCGCCGGCCCGGACCTCGTCCAGCAGGACGCGGGTGCGGGCCAGCGCCTCGGCCTTCTGCTCGGCGGGCAGCTCGCCGTCGCCGATGTCGTCGACCCGGCGGGCCAGCGCGTAGAGCGCCGACATCGCCAGCCGCTTGGCCTCGGGCAGCAGCCGGATGCCGTAGCTGAAGTTGCGGGCCTGGAGGGCGGTGACCGCCTCGCAGTACCGGTAGGCCGCCATGACCGGCGCGGACGCCAGTGGTGATGCCCCCACGCGGGCGCTCACCTTCCCTTCACGAAGAGTGCCGCCGCCCGGCCGGCCAGGCGGCGCTTGTCGGGCTTCGCCCGGTGCGCGAGCACGTCGAACCTGACCGCCTCGATGGCGTCCAGGGCCGCGTACCCGCCGGCGGTGAATCCCGCCAGCAGCAGTCGGAGCCTTCCGTGAACCGTACCCACCAGCGGTGCGCCGCGGTCGAGCAGGGTCCGGGCCCGGCTCGCCTCCCAGGCGACCAGCTGGCGGACGCCGCGGGTGGCGGTGTCGGCGGCGAGGTCGCGCTCGGTGACGCCGAAGGCGGCGAGGTCCTCCTGCGGGAGGTAGATCCGGCCGCGGGCGAGGTCCTCGGCGACGTCCTGGAGGTGCTCGACGATCTGCAGCGCGGTGCAGATCGCGTCGGACAGCTCGATCCGCTCCGGGGTGGCCCGGCCGGCCAGCGCGAGCACCAGCCGGCCGACCGGGTCGGCGGAGAGGGTGCAGTAGTGGCGCAGGTCGGCGTAGGTGGCGTAGCGGGAGGTGGTCTGGTCCACCCGGTTGGCCTGGATCAGGCGGCGGAACGGCTCGGGGGTGACGGCGTGCCGCTCGATCAGCGGGACGAGGCCGCGCAGCAGCGGGTGCCGGGGCTCGCCGGGGTCGGCGCCCAGGACGGTGCCGTGCGGGGCCGGGTCGTCGCCGAGGGCGGTGGCGAAGGCGCGGTCGAGGTCGCGCTCCAGGCCGTCCAGCAGGGCGAGCCGGAAGCCGTCGTCGGCCGCGTCGCCGGGGACGTCCAGCAGCCGGGCGACGGCGGCCGGGTCGGCGAGGTCGCCGTCGCCGGCGTCGTCGACCAGGCGGGCGAAGCCGTAGACCGCCATCAGGTCGCCGCGCCAGGCCGCGGGGAGGAAGCCGGGGGCGACCGGGAAGTTCTCCAGGTCGGCCTTGTCCAGCGTCACCGCCGCTGTCTGGTTATCTGACTTAATTGAATCCGACACTGCCGTCACTCCCCCGTTCTACACCGGGCCGTACCACCACCGCGCCACGGACACGCTTCCGTCGCCGCGCCTTCACCCGCCGCACGGCGCAGGGCCGGTGCCCGGGGATCCGCTCCCCGGGCACCGGCCCTGCGACCCGCGACCCGCTCCCGCTCAGGGGCGGTCGCCCTTCTCGTAGCGGCGGACCACCTCGTCGGTGTGCCCGTCCATGATCAGCTCGCCGTGCTCGATCCAGATCGTCCGCTCGCAGGTCTCGCGGATCGCGTTGTTGTCGTGGCTGACCAGGAAGACCGTGCCGGCCTCCTTGCGCAGCTCGTTGATCCGGGCCTTGGAGCGCTTCTGGAAGCCCTGGTCGCCGGTGGCGAGCGCCTCGTCGATCAGCAGCACGTCGTGGGTCTTCGCCGCCGCGATGGAGAACCGCAGGCGGGCGCCCATGCCGGAGGAGTAGGTGCGCATCGGCAGCGAGATGAAGTCGCCCTTCTCGTTGATGCCCGAGAAGTCGACGATGCTCTGGTAGCGCTCGCGCACCTGGGCCGGGGACATGCCCATCGCCAGGCAGCCCAGCACCACGTTGCGCTCGCCGGTCAGGTCGTTCATCAGCGCCGCGTTGACGCCCAGCAGCGAGGGCTGGCCCTGGGTGTAGATGCCGCCCCTCGCGGTCGGCAGCAGGCCCGCGATGGCCGCCAGCATCGTCGACTTGCCGGAGCCGTTCGAGCCGATCAGGCCGACCGCCTCGCCCTTGTACGCGGTGAAGCTGATGCCGCGCACCGCGTGCACCTCGCGGATCGCGGGCGCCTTCTTCCGGGTGATGATCCGGCTCAGCGCCGAGGTGGCGCTGCCCTTGCCGGAGCCGGCGCCGTGCACCTTGTAGATGATGTGCACGTCGTCCACCACCACGGTGGGGACCTGGGCCTTGTCCACCGCGGTGGCCTCCTTGACGGTGTCGAGAGCTGCGTCAGCCACGGCCGTACTCCTCCTCGGACTTCCAGAAGAACACGAAGCCGATCACGAAGGCGACGACCGCCCAGGTACCGGCCATGATCCAGATGTGGTGCGGCAGGATCAGCGCCTTGTCCCCGTAGATCTTCTTGTCGAAGCTCTCCGGCATGAACGCGTAGCGCATCAGGTCCATGTAGACCGTCGCCGGGTTCCACGAGTAGACCGTCTGCCAGACCTCCGGCCAGGTCTTGATGTAGCCGGAGACGCTGTACATCACGCCGGAGACGTACATCCAGGTGCGCAGCAGGAACGGCATCAGCTGCGAGATGTCCGAGGTCTTGGCGCCGACCCGGGCCATCACCATGGCCAGGCCGGTGTTGAACATCGACTGCAGCAGCAGCGTCGGGATGATCAGCAGCCAGGTCATCGTCGGCGTGACGTTGTTGACCAGCACGATGGCGACCAGCACCACCATCGAGATCAGCAGCTGCTGGAGCTGGATCACGGTGAAGGCGATCGGCAGGCAGGCGCGCGGGAAGTGCAGCGCCCGGATCAGGCCGAGGTTGTCGGAGATCGACCGGGTGCCGGCCTGGATCGCGCTCTGCGAGAACTGGAAGACGAAGACGCCGACGCACAGCCAGGCGATGTAGACCGGGACCGAGTCCCGGCTCTTCATGATCACACCGAAGACCAGGTAGAACACCGCGCAGTTCAGCAGCGGGGTGAGCACCTGCCAGAGCTGGCCGAGCTTCGCCGTGGTGTACTGCGCGACCAGGCGGGCGGTCGCGAAGGCGGTGATGAAGCTGCGCCGCGCCCAGAGCTGGCGGATGTACTGCGGCAGACTCGGCCGCTTGCCGCTGACGGACAACCCGTACTTGTCCGCGAGCTGCTTCGGGGTCAGGCCCGCGTCGGAACCCCTTGGTGCGGAGAGGTTGACCGGGTCACTCAGTGTCGACACATTCGTCCTTCAGGGGGTCGGAATCCCCTGCCCGGGGGGACGGGACAGGGGACCGGGGCGTACCACGGGAGCTCTGGTCTGCTCGCGGCCGGCTCGGGGGCGAGCCGACCGGTTGCGATCAGATGATTGGCGGTCTGCCGAGCCTGGTCAAGCGCCAGACGGTGGACCACTTCATCGGCCGACGCGGACCGCAGGGCTCGCTCCAGCCGGCCCGGAACCCGCCGAGCCACGCCTTCAGCGCGGCCCCGGAGGGGCGCCTGAGCACGGTCAGCAGGAACCAGGTTCCCAGATAGAGAGGCACCAACGGGACCGGAAGGTTCCGCCTGGCCAGCCAGACCCGGTTGCGGGCCACGTTGTGGAAGTACGCGGCGTGCCGGGCGGGCGAGGTCGCCGGGTGGTGCAGCACCACGTCCGGGCGGTAGTCGATCGACCAGCCGGCGTCCAGCGCGCGCCAGGCCAGGTCGGTCTCCTCGTGCGCGTAGAAGAACTCCGCGGGCAGCTGCCCCGCCCGCGGGAACACCGCGCTGCGCACCGCGCTGGCACCGCCCAGGAAGGTGGTGACCCGGGAGCCGTGCAGCGGGTCGCTGGCGCGCAGCCGGGGCACGTGCCGCCGCTGGGTGGTGCCGGTCTCCGGGTCGGCGATCCGGAACGAGACGATGCCCAGCTCCGGGTCGGCGGTGAACGCCGCGCGCAGCAGCTCGGCCGAGTCGGTCCGCGGCAGCAGGCCGTCGTCGTCCAGGAACAGCACCGCGTCGACGTCCCGGCCGTCCGGGCCGAACAGCTCGATGCCGACGTTGCGGCCGCCCGGGATGCCCAGGTTCTCCGGCAGCTCGACGCTGCGCACGCCCTCCGGCAGGGCCGGCAGCGGGGCGCCGTTGCCGACCACCGCGAGCTCGACCGGCGGGCCCTGCTGGGCCCGGACCGACTCGATCAGCGCGTTCAGTTCGGCCGGGCGGTTGCCCATCGTGATGATGACCGCGCCGAGCCGGAAGCCGTCGCTCACCGCAGCCTGCTGGACAGCACGATGGACAGCAGGTGCAGGACGGTCTGCAGCACCGCGATGGCGGCCAGCACCACGACCGCGAGCCGGGTGAAGAACAGGTCGCCGCGGACCGCGTCGGCGATGCCGGCGGCCAGGATGAACAGCGACGCCTCCACCGCGCCGACCAGCCGGTGGAACTTCAGCAGCGAGGCGGCCCGGCGGGCCTTGGCCACCGCGGTCGAGCGCGGCACCGAGGCGCTGTCCTCGACGGCGGTCAGGCCGGAGCGGGCCCGGGCGACGTCGACCAGGTCGGTCTCGGACTTGATCAGGATCGCGCCGAGCGCGGCCAGCGTGCCCAGGAAGGCCCACTGCCAGGCGGCGTGCGTGCCCTCCCGGTGGAACAGGTCGGCGGCCCGCAGGCCCAGGCCGGTCAGCAGCGCGGCCTCGGACACGTAGTGGCCGACCCGGTCCAGGTAGACGCCGGTCAGCGAGGTCTGCCGGCGCCAGCGGGCCACCTCGCCGTCCACGCAGTCCAGCAGCAGGTAGACCTGGATCAGCAGGGCGCCGAGCACCGCGCCGGTCAGGCCGGGCACCACCAGGGCGACGCCGGCCAGCACGCCGGTGAGCATCATCAGGTAGGTCAGGCCGTTGGGCGTGATCACCGTGACGGTCGACAGCACCCGGGTGATCCGCAGCGAGATCCGCCGCATGTAGAGGCGGCCGGCCCAGTGCTCGGCGCTGCGGCGCTGGAGCATGCCCTCCGGGTGGATCACCGCCCGCAGTTCCTCGATCGACGGGCGCCGGGTGAGGTCGACCGGCGGGCGTTCAGCTGTTGAGGGCTTGGACATAGTCGGCGTACGCGTCCCTGATGTCTGTGGCGGAGAGGTCGAGGTGTTCGAGGATGGTGAAGCGCCCCGGTCTGGTGTTCGGAGCGTAGTGCACCGCTTCGGTGAACTCCGCGTCGGTGAAGCCGAGCTGATCGGCGGTCACCGGCAGCCCGTGGAAGCGCAGGCGCTCCACGATCAGCCCGGACAGTTCCCGCTCGCCCCGCAGGTGGCAGGCGAAGGCGGCGCCGAGGCCGACCTGCTCACCGTGCTGGCCGGGCCGCTTGGGGTGCAGCTCGACCAGGGCGTGCGAGATCTCGTGGCAGGCGCCCGAGCTGGGCCGGGTGCTGCCCGCGATGTTCATCGCGATGCCGGAGAGTACCAGGGCTTCCGTCAGCGTGGTCAGGAGGTCCGGGTCATCCAGGGTGCCCGGGTGCCGGAGCATGTTCTCGCCCGCCGAGCGGGCCATCGCGACGGCCAGGCCGTCGACCGGCTCGCCGGTCACCGCGTGCGAGAGCTCCCAGTCCGCGCAGGCCGAGATGTTGGAGATCGCGTCGCCGATCCCGGAGGCCACGAACCGCTTCGGGGCCTTCGCGATCACGTCCAGGTCGACGATGATGCCGATCGGGCTGGGCACCCCGTACGAGCCGCGGCCGGCGTCGTTGTCGAGGATCGAGACCGGGGAGCACAGGCCGTCGTGCGCGAGGTTGGTGGCCACCGCGACCACCGGCAGGCCGACCCGCGCCGCGGCGTACTTCGCCGCGTCGATGATCTTGCCGCCGCCGAGCGCCACCAGGGCGTCGTAGTGGCCGCGCCGCATCTCGTCCGCCAGCCGGACCGCGCCGTCCAGGGTGCCGTCGGCCACCCGGTACCAGTCCGCGCGGGGCAGCGCGGGCTCCAGGCGCTCGCGCAGCAGCGCGCCGGAGCCGCCGCTGATCGCCACCGCGATCCGGCCGCCGGCCGACAGCCGCCGGTCGGCGAGGATGCCGCCCAGCGAGTCCAGGGCGCCCGCGCGGATCTCCACGAAGACCGGCGAGGGCACCAGGCGGGTCAGTACTGGCACGCGATCCCCCGGGCCTTGGCGAGGTCCTCGTGGTTGTCGACCTCGACCCAGGAGACCTCGCCGATCGGCTGCACGTCGATGGTCAGACCGCGGTCGACCATCTCCTGATAGCCGTCCTCGTAGTACAGCTGCGGGTCCCGCTCGTACACGGCCTTCAGCGCGTCGGTGAGGGCGTCGGCGGCGGACGGGTTGATCACGGTGACGCCGATGTACTCGCCGGTGGCCTCCGCCGGGTCCATCAGCTTGGTGATCCGGCGGACGCCCAGCTCGGGGTCGACGACGACCTTCATCTCCTCGTCGGCGAGCTTCTTCACGGTGTCCAGCGCCAGCAGGATGCCGGGGGCGCGGCCCTCCTTGATCCGGCGGTCGTTGCCGTCCAGCATGGTGCGCTGCACCGAGGCCGGGTGCACGGTGTCGCCGTTGGCGAGCAGCAGGCCCTCGGCGAACAGCTCGCGGGCGCACCACAGCGAGTAGGCGTTGTTCCACTCCTCGGCCTTGTCGTTCTCGACCAGGGTGAGCTTCACGCCGTACTGCCGCTCCAGCGCCTCCCGGCGCTCGTACACGGCCTCCTTGCGGTAGCCGACCACGATCGCGGCCTCCCGCAGGCCGACCTCGGCGAAGTTCCCGAGGGTCAGGTCGAGCACCGTCCGCTCCCCGTCGACCGGCACCAGCGCCTTGGGCAGGGTGTCGGTGTACGGACGGAGCCGGCGGCCGGCGCCGGCGGCCAGGACGAGGCCGATCATTCGGGACTCCAGGGTCTCTCGGGTGCCGCGCGGCGCCGACCCGGGTCGGTCGTACCGCAGCACGGCCTGGTGCGGCCGCGGCTGCGGCGCGCCGAGTGGGCGGCCGCTGCGGGCCGCCCGGTGCCACTGATGGTAGGCGACCCCGGCGACCTGCCAGAACGCGGCCCCGAGCGGTTCGCGGTCGTCGCGGCGGTCGTGTCGGCGGGCGGGGCGGGGTCGCGCGGGGCGGTGGCCGGGCGGTCGTTCCGGTGATCGCCCCCTTGATCGTTCTTGTGATCATTTGCTGCGGGGTGATGAACATTTGATGATCAAGCTCGACCGCCAATCGAACGTTCCTGCCGATGGCGTCCTCCCCGACCCCCGGGCTGTGCGTCGCGGGCCCACGGCGGGTGGGCCATACGGCAGACTTGGGCCCCGACGCCGTCGGCGGACCGGCCGGTCCGGGCCGACGCGCGCACAGCCACCCCAAGGACCGGGGCCGGCGGCCCGGAGACCACGACCGGGTGAGGCGGCACCTGGTCCGCGTGCCGAAAGGGGCATTGTGCCCATGAGCCCTGCTGTCAGCCCGACCGAAGCCCTCTCGCCCGAGCTGGCCTCCGCCTCCACCGCCGGGAGCGCGCCCGCACCCGGCGAGATCCTGCTGGAACTGGTCGACGACGACGGCGTGACCATCGGGACCGGCGAGAAGCACTGGGCCCACCAGCAGCCGGGACGGCTGCACCGGGCGTTCTCGGTCTTCCTCTTCGACCGCCAGGGCCGGATGCTGCTGCAGCGCCGGGCCCTCGGCAAGTACCACTCCCCCGGCGTCTGGTCGAACACCTGCTGCGGCCACCCCTACCCCGGCGAGCAGCCCTTCACCGCCGCCGCCCGCCGCACCGCGGAGGAGCTGGGCGTCGCCCCCGCCCTGCTCTGCGAGGCCGGCACCGTCCGCTACGACCTGCCGGACGAGGCGTCCGGCCTGATCGAGCGGGAGTGGAACCACCTGTTCGTCGGCCTGATCACCGCCGAGCCGGACCCCGACCCGGAGGAGGTCGAGGACACCCGCTTCGTGACGGCGGCGGAACTGCGCGAGCTGCGGGCCGAGAAGCCGTTCTCGGTGTGGTTCGAGACCGTCTTCGAGGCGGCGCTGCCGGGGATCCGGGAGATCGCCGGGCGCGACTGGTGACGTGTGGCCGATGAGGTCGACGGGCCCGGCGGGTCGATGTGGTGACATCGGGTGTCGCGACATGGGTGTCGTGACATGGGTGCCATGACATCTGTGTCGCGGCATCTGTGTCGCGGCATCGATGAGCTGGCATGGATGTCGCGTCATCGATGATGCGACACATGATGTCGCGACACGGATGACCTGACATGGATGACCCGACACGGGTGACGCGACATCGATGACGTGACATCCGTGTCGCGACACGGGCCAGCCGGTCCGGTCGGCCTCCGTCGTGGGCCCAGCCCCAGCCCCAGCCCCGGCGGCCGGCCTCAGCAGTCGGGGTCGTCGTCGGGATCGGCCCCCGGGCCGGCGGTGGCCCGGGTGGGGAGCGGAAGGCTGGCCCAGATCACCTTGCCGCCCTCCTCGGTGCGCTCGACGTCGCACTCGCCGCCGGCCTGCAGGGTGATGCTCTTGACGAGCAGCAGGCCGCGGCCGCCGGGGCGGGCGGGGTCGTTCTGCTGGGCCTTGGGGCGGTAGGGGTGGCCGTCGACGACCGAGACGCGGACCCGGTCGGAGGTGATGGCGAGTTCGCAGACCACCTCCGGGGAGAGCACCGCCGCGTGCGTGACGGCGTTGGAGACCAGCTCGGAGACGATCAGCAACAGGTCGTCGACCAGTTCCTGGTAGCGCTCCCCCGCCATCCCCTGGGCCAGCAGCCGGTCCCGCACGGCGTGCCTGGTGCGCGGCACCGACGCCTCCTGGGAGACCGCCGCGAAGCGCCACAGGCCGGCCTCCGGGCCCGGGGCGGGTTCGCGGCCGGGGGGCCACCAGCTCGCGGCGTCGGGGTCCGCCTTGTCCGTCTGCTGTTCCACTGCACGCCGCCCTTCACGCGGTGAACGGGAGGCTCCCGCGCCGGGTTCCGGCCGGCGGCGGCTGTCGGGAATCGGGCGTTCCGCTCAAGGCTCCCTGGTGCACAGAGGCTAGGAGAGCACCCGCCGATGACCCGCACCGGGACTGGAACTACGCGTGTCGTGAAGGTTCCCGACCGATTCGGTGCGTGTCGTGAACCGTCCTGGCCGGTCGCGTAGCGCCGTGGGCCCACTGTTGCCGCCAGAACGCCCGTCCGAAATCCCGCCCACCCCCCGCCGACCCCTCGCCACCAGCGGAATCACCACCCCGGGGCCGTCCGGACGGGCAGGTTGTCCGGCTATGCCCGGTTCTTCGGCGGTCGGCGGTCCGGCCGCCGAAAACGCAGGTGAGAAGCACTCCCCGGGCCTGGTAGTGTTCTCTCTGTCGCCAGGGGGCAGCCGAAAGGAAGCCCTGAGGTGAACACCCGGTCCGGGTGGCGGAATGGCAGACGCGCTAGCTTGAGGTGCTAGTGCCCTTTATCGGGCGTGGGGGTTCAAGTCCCCCCTCGGACACCAGCTAAGACCCCAGTTGATCTGGGGTTTTTCTGTTTTTCGTGCTCGGTGCCGGGGTTGCGTGACCAACCGCGTGACCCACCGGAATGATCGTTCCGGCTCGGGCCCCAGCCGGTGGTTCACCGGAGTGGGGGCCGTCCTCGGTGCGAAAGGCCCGGCGGGGCGCCGCGGCCGGGGCGGCCGGAGGGGTCGGTTTCAGCCGGATGAAGCCGACTGCCAGGGCCAGGGCGACCGCGACGGTGCAGAAGATGTAGACGTTTCGGTAGGAATCCAGGGTGTGGCCGCCGTCAGCGGTGCCGCTGTTCTGCATGATGACGGCGAGGGCAGCGATGCCGAGGGCGCCGCCGAACTGCCGGGAGGTGGTGTTGACGCCGCTGCCGACCGCGAACTTGGTCGGCGGGGCGGAGAACGCGGCGGCGCTGGAGGTGCCCATGGTGGTGGCGCCCATGCCGATGCCGACGATGGAGCCGGCCGGCAGCCAGAGCGCGAGGAAGGCCGCGTGGCTGGTGAGGCCGAAGACCATCAGGAAGCCGCAGGCCAGGATCGCCACCAGGCCGAGCAGGGTGACGCCACGCGGACCGCCGATCCTCGGGGCGATCTTGCCCATGGCGAGGGCCGCGACGGAGGCGAAGACGGCGCCGGGGATCATCGCCAGGCCGGCCTCCGTCTCGGAGTAGTGCCACAGGTCGGTGATGTAGAGGACGCCGACCAGCAGCCACCGGTACTGGGCCATGCCGTAGAGCAGCGAGACCACGTTGGTGGCCGCGAAGCCCCGGTTGCGGAACAGCCGGGTCTCGATGGCCGGCACCGGGTGGGTGGTGGAGCGGAACAGCGCCAGGGCGAGGCCGACCAGGCCGGCGGCCGGCACCAGCAGCGTCTTGGCGGTCAGCCAGCCCCAGGTCGCGCCCTCGGTGACGCCCAGGGTGAGCAGGCCGACGCCGACGGGGGGAACGGCGCTGGTCAAGGTGACCGGCGATGCCGGGGTGGGGCGGAGCGCGGTGCTGGCGGAGTTCTCCCGGACCGCTCGGACCGCGGAGGCCGCGGTGCTCGGTTTCCGTACCGCCGAGAGGCGTTCGGGGGTGCCGCTGGACTCCTACCCGCCGGGGCCGCTGGTCCTGGTGGTGGACGACCTGCACACGGCCGACCCGCTGTCCGTCGAGACCCTGGCGGACCTGTTACGGCACCCGCCCCGGCCGTCGACGCTGTTCGTGCTCGGGTACCGCGACCGGCAGAACACCGGCGCGCTGCTGCGGGCCCTGGGCGGGCGGGCCGTGGAGATGCCGGTCGAGCACCTCCACCTGGAACCGCTGCTGGAGCAGGACTACGACGAGCTGCTGGCCGGAGCGGCCACCGCGGTCACCCGCCGCCGGCTGCACCGCGAGAGCGGCGGCAACCCCGAGTACCTGCGGGTGCTGTCGGCGGAGCAGAGCCTCTCGACGGCCCCGCTGAACGGCGGTCCCGTCCCGCGGCCGTCCCGCTCGGACTGCTACGCGGCCTTCGACAAGGAGCTCGCCCCGCCGGCCCCGGAGACCCGCGGCGTGGCGGAGGCCGCCGCGGTCCTGGGCGACGAGTCCGAGGTGGGCCTGGTCGCCGAACTGCTCGGCCTGCCACCGGCGACGGTGCTGGGGGCGATCGGCGTGCTGAGCCGGCGCGACCTGATCCGGCCGGTCGTGCCCGGCCGGTACTTCGCCTTCCGGCACCCGGTGGTCCGCCGCGCGGTCCACCACAGCGGCGAGCTGGGCCGGCGGGGCGTCCGCGCCGGAGCGGGCCCCGCACGTCGAGCAGTGCGCCGCCCACGGCGACCAGGAGGCGATCGGGCTGTTGGAGAGCGCCGCGCGGGCCGTCTCGCTGGACGACCCGAACGCCGACTGCTCCTGGCTCGGCACGGCGTTGCACGCGCTGCCCCAGGGGGCCGCGCACGACCCGCGGCGGGGCCGGCTGATGCTGCGGCCGGCCGAGGCGCAGGCCCTGTCCGGGCGGCTGCCGGACTCCCGCCACCTGATGCACCGGACCTTGGAGCTGCTCCCCGCCGAGGACCGCGCCGAGCACGCCGTCGCGGTCGCCTCGCTGGCCAAGGTGCAGCGGCTGCTGGGCCGCCCGGAGGAGACCGCCGCGCTCCTGCACCGCGAGCCGGAGGCCCTCGGCGAGGAGGTCACCCCGGCCTGCGCGATGCTCACGTTCGAGGTGTCCACCGGGCTGCCGCACCGCGGCGACCCGGACGGCGCCTACCGGGCCGCCGAAGAGGTGCTGGGCGTCGCCGCCCGGCTCCTCGACCGGCCGCTGCACGCCTCCGCGCTGGAGGTGACGGCGATGGCCGCCAGCGCGAGCGGGCGGCCCGCTCCGGCCCTGGACCACCACGCGAGCGCCACCGCGATGCCGGACGGCATGCTGGACGGCGAACACTGGCGCAGAGCCTGGACGCCACCGTGTGGATCGGCTGGAGCGGCGTCCTGCTGGAACGCTGGGACGACGCGCTGCGGCACTTCCACAAGGGCGCCGAGTTCGCCGCCCGGTCCGGTTCGCGGCTGTTCCTGCCGCACCTGCTCGCCGGGCAGGCGTACGTGCTGTGCGAGCGGGCCCGGCTGGCCGAGGCCCGCTCCGCGGCGGAGCACGCGGTGTACCTGGCCGAGCTGTCCGGCAGCCCGGAGGCGCTGGTCCACACGTACGCCGTCCTCGCGTACGTGGACATCGCGCGGGGCCGCCGGCCGGAGGCGCTGGCCAGTGCCCGGAAGGCCGTCGTGGAGCCGCCCCGGTCGGCGGGCGGGTGGAAGCGGATGATGGCGCTGCGGGCGCTGTCCGGGGCGAAGCTGCTCGACGGCGACGCCGAGGGCTGCCTGGCGCTGGTCGCGGAGGCCGGCGGGCCCGACCTGCCGCAGGCCGGCGCGGGCAGCCGGGTCGCCTGGTACGAGCTGCTGACCCGGGCCGCACTGGCCCTGGGGCAGTTCGAGGCGGCGGCGGCCCGGCTGGGCGGGCCCGGCCGCTACGCGCTGGCCGAACTCGCCCGCGCACAGGTGCTGTCGGCCGGTCGGCGGGAGGACGTGGTGCCCACCGCGCAGCAGGCCGTGCAGGGCCTGGAGCCGGCCGGCCGGTCGCTGGACGCGCTGCGGGCCCGGGTGGTGCTGGGGCGGCGCTGTGGCAGCAGGGCCGGCCCGAGGAGGCCGGGCGGGAGCTGAAGTCGGCCGAGTCCGCGCTGACCGGGCTCGGCGCCCCGGCCCTGGCCCGGGTCGCCCGTTCGGAGCGCCGCCGGCTGGCCGCCGGAGCGCCCCGGACCGGGCCGGGCGACTCGGAGCGGCCGGTCACCGCGCTGACCGGCCGGGAGCGGCGGATCGCCGCACTGCTCGGCGAGGGGCTGACCAACCGCCGGATCGCCAAGTGCCTGCACATCTCCGAGAAGACCGTGGGGACGCACCTGTCGAACGTCTTCGCGAAGCTGGGCGTGGCCAACCGGGCGGCGGTCTCGGCGATGATCACGCGCGAACGGCTGGGGGGCGACCCGGTGGCCGCGGACCGGCCCCGGGTCGGGAGCTCCGCCGTGGACCGGGCGTAGCCGTTCCGGCCGGTGGGACCGGGCATGCCGCCGGCTGCGGTCGAAGCCGGAACGTCTTTTACGGTCGCGCGGCCGGGGTCAGGCGCAGTCGGGGCAGAGGCCGCGGTAGGTGACCTCGGCGGTGGCGACGGCGAAGCCGAAGCGTTCGGCGGCGGGGAGGGCGGCGAGCGGGTCGCGGTCGGGGTGGACGTCGCGGATGGTGCCGCAGGCGGAGCAGACCAGGTGCTGGTGCGGGTGGTGGGCGTTGGGGTCGTAGCGCTTGGCGCGGCCGTCGGTGGCGACCTCCAGGACCTCGCCGAGGGTGACGAGTTCGCCCAGGGTGTTGTAGACGGTGGCGCGGGAGATCTCCGGGAGGCGGTCGGCGGCGCGCGCGTGGACCTCGTCCGCGGTGAGGTGGACGTGGTCGCCGTCGAGCACCTCGGCGACCACCCGGCGCTGCGAGGTGAGTCGCCAGCCGCGGGCCCGCAGTCGTTCCAACAGGTCACTCATCTTGTTCACCCATTCAGCTCAATATTCGCCCGAACTGTACAGCGGCGTCGCTGCCGCTCCCGATTCGAGCGGGATCATCACCCGTTTGACCCTCTTCTTGACTTAGACTGGGTCTATCTTAGGATCGGCTCCGAAGAAGAGCCAAGAGGTACGTCGCAACACCCCATCCGCCCGCTTCCGCCCGACCCCGGAGGGACTCCAGCCATGCCTGAGAACGACGACGCCATCGTGACCGACCCCAAGACCGAGGGTGCGGGCGGCTGCCCGGTCGCGCACGGCCGGGCGACCCACCCGACCCAGGGCGGCAGCGGCAACCGGCAGTGGTGGCCGGAGCGGCTGAACCTGAAGATCCTGGCGAAGAACCCGGCCGTGGCGAACCCGCTGGGCGCGGACTTCGACTACCCGGCGGCGTTCGCCACGCTCGACCTCCCGGCCGTCAAGCGCGACATCGAGACCGTGTTGACCACCTCGCAGGACTGGTGGCCGGCCGACTTCGGGCACTACGGCCCGCTGATCATCCGGATGGCCTGGCACAGCGCCGGCACCTACCGGATCTCGGACGGCCGCGGCGGCGCGGGCGCCGGCCAGCAGCGCTTCGCCCCGCTCAACTCCTGGCCGGACAACGCCAACCTGGACAAGGCCCGCCGCCTGCTGTGGCCGGTGAAGCAGAAGTACGGCCAGGCGCTGTCCTGGGCCGACCTGCTGATCCTGTCGGGCAACGTGGCGCTGGAGTCGATGGGCTTCCAGACCTTCGGCTTCGGCGGCGGCCGGGCGGACGTCTGGGAGGCCGACGAGGACGTGTACTGGGGCCCGGAGACCACCTGGCTGGGCGACGAGCGCTACAGCGGCGACCGGAACCTGGAGGAGCCGCTCGGCGCCGTCCAGATGGGCCTGATCTACGTCAACCCGGAGGGCCCCAACGGCAACCCGGACCCGATCGCGGCGGCCCGCGACATCCGCGAGACCTTCCGCCGGATGGCGATGGACGACGAGGAGACCGTCGCGCTGATCGCCGGCGGCCACACCTTCGGCAAGGCGCACGGCGCGGGCCCGGCGGACAACGTCGGCGACGACCCCGAGGGCGCGCCGCTGGAGGCGCAGGGCCTGGGCTGGAAGAACGCGTACGGCACCGGCAAGGGCGCCGACACGATCACCTCCGGCCTGGAGGTCACCTGGACGAGCACGCCGACCGCCTGGGACAACTCCTTCTTCGAGATCCTGTTCGGCCACGAGTGGGAGCTGACCAAGTCCCCGGCCGGCGCGCACCAGTGGAAGCCGAAGGACGGCGCCGGCGAGGGCACCGTGCCGGACGCCTTCGACCCGGCGAAGAAGCACGCCCCGCAGATGCTCACCACCGACCTGTCGCTGCGCTTCGACCCGGTGTACGAGCAGATCTCGCGCCGCTTCCTGAACGACCCGGCGGCGTTCGCCGACGCGTTCGCCCGCGCCTGGTTCAAGCTGACCCACCGCGACATGGGCCCGGTCGTCCGCTACCTCGGCCCCGAGGTGCCGTCCGAGGAGCTGATCTGGCAGGACCCGCTGCCGGCCGCCGAGGGCGAGCCGGTCGACGCGGCGGACGTCGCGGCGCTCAAGGCGAAGCTGCTCGACTCCGGCCTGACCACCGCCCAGCTGGTGTCCACCGCGTGGGCCTCGGCGGCGTCCTTCCGCGGCAGCGACCTGCGCGGCGGCGCGAACGGCGCCCGGGTCCGGCTGGAGCCGCAGCGCGGCTGGGAGGTCAACGACCCGGAGCAGCTGGCGCAGTCGCTGCGGGTGCTGGAGGGCGTCCGGGACGAGTTCAACGCGCGGGGCGGCAAGCAGGTCTCGCTGGCCGACCTGATCGTGCTGGGCGGCACCGCCGCGGTCGAGCGGGCGGCGCAGGAGGCCGGCGTGGAGGTCGAGGTCGGCTTCCGTCCGGGCCGGGTGGACGCCACCCAGGAGAAGACCGACGTCGAGTCGTTCGCCGCGCTGGAGCCGCAGGCCGACGGGTTCCGCAACTACCAGGGCAAGGGCACCCGGCTCCCGGCCGAGTACCTGCTGGTGGACCGGGCGAACCTGCTGAACCTGTCCGCCCCCGAGCTGACCGTGCTGGTCGGCGGCCTGCGGGTGCTGGGCGCGAACACCGGCGGCTCGCAGCACGGCGTGTTCACCGAGCGTCCGGGCACGCTGTCCAACGACTTCTTCGTCAACCTGCTGGACCTGGGCGTCAGCTGGGCCCCGGTCGCCTCCGACAACACGGTGTACGAGGGCCGGGACGCCTCCGGCGCGGTCAAGTGGACCGGCACCCGGGCCGACCTGGTGTTCGGCTCCAACTCGGAGCTGCGCGCGCTGGCCGAGGTGTACGCCTCGGACGACGCCAAGGAGAAGTTCGTCAGGGACTTCGCCGCCGCCTGGACCAAGGTGATGGAGCTGGACCGCTTCGACCTGGCGTGAGCGTGAGGGCGTGACGCGAGGGGGCCCGGGCCGCTGGTGCGGTCCGGGCCCCCGTGCGTCCGCGCCGGGTCAGCGGCGCAGTTCCAGGGTGCAGCACTTGACGGCGCCGCCGGCCCGGAGCAGTTCGGTCAGGTCGACGCCGATCGGGGTGAAGCCGCGTTCGCGCAGCCGCTCGGCGAGGTGGACGGCGGCCTCCGGGAGGACGACGTTGGCGCCGTCGGAGACCGCGTTCAGGCCGAACACCCGGGCGTCGTCGGCGTCGGCGAGCAGCGCGTCCGGGTAGAGCCGCTCCAGCACCGCGCGGGAGGCGTCGTCGAAGGCCGGCGGGTGGTACATGATCTCGGTGTCGCTCAGCACGGCGAGCGCGGTGTCCAGGTGGTAGTAGCGCGGGTCGACCAGCCGCAGGGTGACCACCTCGCGGCCGAGGAACTCCGCCGCCTCGGCGTGCGCGGCGGTCTCGGTGCGGAAGCCGGTGCCGGCCAGGATCCGCTCGCCGGCCACCAGCAGGTCGCCCTCGCCCTCGTTGACCCGCTCGGCGTCCCGCACCCGCCAGCCGCGCTCGCGGAACCAGTCGGCGTACGCGGGGCCCTCGGCGGCGCGCTCGGGGTGGCGGAAGCGGGCGCCGAGCACCCGGCCGTCCACCGTGGTGGCGCCGTTGGCGGCGAACACCATGTCCGGCAGGCCGGGCAGCGGTTCGATCAACTCGACGGTGTGGCCGAGGCGTTGGAACAGGGCGTGGAGCTGGTCCCACTGGGCGAGGGCGGTGCCGGTGTCGGTGGGCTTGGCCGGGTCCATCCACGGGTTGATCGAGTAGTCGACGGTGAAGTGGGCGGGCCGGCACATCAGGTAGTGGCGCGGGGTGGCGGTTCGCGGCGACACGGTGGTGTCTCCTTCCGGGCAGGGCGGAGCGACTGACGGTCGGTCAGTTCCGTTCCGCGCGCGGGTGCGTGGGGTGTTCAGCTGCCGATGGACTGGGGGAAGGCGAACAGTCCGTCCGGGTCGTGCCGGCGCTTGGTGGCGACCAGCCTCGGGTAGTTGGCACCGTAGTAGGCCGTGCGCCATTCCCGCAGGTCCGGGTCGGTGAAGTTCAGGTAGGCGCCACCGGTCGCGTGCGGGGCGATCAGGTGATCGAGTCCGGCCAGCCAGTCGAGTTGCGGCGCCGGGTCCTCGCCGGGCAGCCAGGAGGTGTCCAGGCTGACCAGGTACTGGGCGTCCCGGTGGACGAAGGCGGTGGCCGCCGGGTCGACCCGGTTGATCGCGCCGCCCCAGCCGAACAGGGCCAGGCCGCAGCCGTCGCTGTTGCCGCTGGGCGGCGCGGCGGCCAGCTGCGCCAGCGCGGCGGCGAGCGCCTCGGGCGGCAGCGGGCGGCTGGCGAAGTGGGTGCGGACGGCGAACGCGCCGCCGCTGGTCTCGTGCTGCAGGTAGTCCATCGCGTCCCAGAAGTCCCGGTCGGCGAGTTCGGCGCGCAGCGGCGGGGCGGCGGCGAACGCGGGCGCGAGCAGCTCGCGCAGCTCGGCGGCGCTGCCCAGGTGCAGGCCGACGGTGGAGACCAGGGTGCGGCCGCCGGAGGTCGCGACGCCCAGCCGCAGCGAGGTCTCCTCGGGCGCGGTGCGCATCAACTCCTGGACGGCGAACAGGACTTCGGGGGCGTGGGCGGCCTCCCAGAGCAGCAGGCAGGTGGCCGCGGCGGGGGCCTCGACGGCCTGGAAGGTCAGGTCGAGGTTGATGCCGAAGTTGCCGCCGCCGCCGCCCCGGCAGGCCCAGTACAGGTCTGCGTTCCGCTCGGCGTCGCAGCTCAGCACGGTGCCGGCGGCGGTGGCCAGCGTGGTGGCGCGCAGCGTGTCGGCGGTCAGCCCGAAGCGCCGCGAGGTCGCGGCGGAGCCGCCGCCGAGCGCCAGGCCGGCGATGCCGACGCCCGCGCCGTTGCCGAGCGGCAGCGCGAGGCCGTGCGGGCGCAGCGCGGCGTACAGCGCGCCGGAGAGCACCCCGCCGCCGACCGTCACCCGGCCCGTCCCGGGGTCGACGTCGATCGCGTCCAGGGACCGGAGGTCCACCACCAGGCCGGAGTTGACCGAGTGCCCGGCGTACGAGTGGCCGCCGCCGCGCGGGACGATCGGCACCGCCTGCTCGCGGGCCCAGTCGATCGCCCGCAGCACGTCGTCCGGGCCGGCCGCCCGCAGCACGGCGGCGGGGGCGCGGTCGGCCCAGCGCTCGTTGAACGCGGCGGAGGACTCGTGGAACGCGCCGTCGCCGGGGCGCAGCAGCGGGCCGGCGGTGTGCTTGTCGAGCAGCGCCCAGTCGGGGGTCACGGGGTGACCTCTTCGATGGTGGAGGTGCCGGTGGTGGGGTGGGGGCCGTAGCGTTCCCAGGTCTCGTGGAGGCGGATGCGGCCGTCGGGGGTGAGGGTGGGGGTGTTGTGGGTGCGGCCGCAGACGACCTGGCCGTCGGTGAGGACGAAGGTGTAGCCCATGGCGAGGGTGCCGTCGGGCTGGCGGGTGCCGGCGGTCCAGCCGCGCTGGATGGTGCCGCCGGCGACCTCGCCCCAGACGAGGTCGCCCTGCTGGTGGTAGACGGCGACGGTGCGGTGGTCGCCGTCGGGGGCGTGGAAGCGGCGGCCCTCGTAGTCGAGCCGGCGCAGGTTCGGCGGGGTCATGCCTGCCACCAGATGGCGTAGTAGGCGAAGTCGGTGTCGTGCGGGTTGGCGACGGCGTGGTCGGTGTCGGCGGGAAGCAGCACGAGGTCGCCGGCGGCGATCGGGTGGCGGTGGCCGTCGGGGGTGCGGACCTCGCCGCGGCCGCTGAGGCAGATGAAGAGTTCGCGTTCGGTGTGCTGGTGGGTGTCGGTGAGGTCGCCGGGGCGCAGGACGCACCAGGCGCCGTGGAAGGGGGTGGTGAGGTCGCCCCAGGGGTGCAGCAGGCGGAGGTCGAGGCCGTGGGCGCGTTCGAGGTGGTCGGGTTCCTGGCGGCGGATGACCAGGCCGGGCGGTGGGCCGGGCGACGGCTCTGGCGGCAGGCCGGGCGGCAGGTCGGTTCCGGGCATGGCGGGGCTCCGTTCGTGGGACGGACGGGGAGGAAGAGGAGGGGCGGGGTCAGCGGGCGGCGACGTGGCCGAGGCCGGCGTCGCGGGCGAGGACCAGGGCCTGGGCGCGGTCGGCGACGCCGAGTTTGCCGAGGATGCCGGAGACCCGGTTGCTGACGGTCTTGGAGGCGAGGGCGAGTTCCCGGGCGATGACGGTGTTGGAGCGGCCGGCGGCGAGGTGTTCGAGGACTTCCCGTTCGCGGTCGCTGAGCTGCGGGAACGGGTAGCTGCGCGGGCGGCTGCCGGTGCCCATCAGGGTGCCGAGGCGGGCGGCGATGGTGCGGTCGAGGATGGCCTCGCCGGCGCCGACGGCGTGGATGCCGCGGACGATCTGGTCGGCGGTGGCGCGTTTGACCAGGTAGCCGCGGGCTCCGGCGCGGAAGGCGGCGGCGACGGCCTTGTCGTCGTCGAGGGTGCTGAACACCAGGACGCCGGTCTCGGGCGTGAGGCGCAGGACCTGGCTGATCGTCCGCAGGCCGGTGCCGTCGTCCATCTGCGGGTCGAGGACCAGCACGTCGGGCCGGTGCCGGGAGGCGGCGGCGAGCGCTTCGCCGCTGGTGCCGGCCTCGCCGACCACGACCGCGCCGCCGGCGTCCTCCACCATGGAGCGGACGCCCTGCCGGATGGCGGGCTGGACGTCGGCGAGCAGCACGGTCAGCGGCGTGTGGGTCGCGTGCTGGTTCATCGTCCCCTCGCGGCGTCTGGTGGTGCGGCGGTTGGTACGCGGTGTGCGGTGCGGCTACGGAGTGATCATCGGTAGTGACTGTTCCGTGACCTTATGATGATCTGATCAAATGTCCACCTCAAGTGCGGAATGTCATACAGGAGTTGGCAGATGTGAGGATTGGGCGGCCGCCTCCCGGGCCTTGCGCATGATCTCCTCGCGGCCGCGCCAGTGCGACCAGAACGCGCCGGTGTAGCCGAGGCCGCCGAGGCTGGTCAGGAACGGGTTGTCGGCGTAGTTGTTGTCGTGCTCGCTCATGCCCTCGACGGTCGGCAGCATCACCCGGTGGTGGTCGGCCGGGTCGATCAGCGCCCACAGGTCGGCGACCGCGCCGTGCCAGCGCTCCTCGGGGTCGGCGGCCCGGGCCGGGTCGGGCAGCAGGCCGGGCGAGAAGTAGCAGACCAGCCGGAAGTTGCCGTGCTCGTCGAACATGAACTGCCGCTCGTACTCGGCCGGCGAGGCGCACATCCGCAGCGGCTTGAGGACGATCGGGCCGTCGGCGGTGTTGGACTGCAGGCCGGGGGCGGTGCGCACGCCCGCGCACTGCTCGGCGATCTCGATGCCCATCGGGGTGTACGGGAACAGCCGCAGGCCGAGCGAGAAGCCGGTGACGGTGGCGTCCAGCGCCATGAAGGCGTCCACGCAGGCGCGGACCGTCTCGGGGGTCTCCCCCGGCATGCCGAACAGCGCCTCGACCATGGTGAGGATGCCTCGTTCGCGGCAGAGCCGGACCAGCCGCTCGGTGTCCTCGAAGGTGTAGTAGGTGCCGCCCTTCTCGGTGACCTTCCAGCCGCTGAGCAGCTCCGGGCGGATGTGGTCGCTGCCGACGTTGACGCCGCGGCAGCCGGCCGCGGCCAGCAGGTCGGCGAACTCCTCGTCGAACGGGCTGGGTTGGCAGTAGACCCAGAGCCGCAGTCGGTTCAGCGGGTTGTCCGGGTCGGCGTGCCGGCGGCGGACGATCTCGCGCAGCAGGTTCTTGGCGTGCGCGATGGAGAGGTTGAACTCGCTGTCGGTGGTGTGCTGGTCCAGGATGCCCTGGGCCGCCAGCGACTCCATCTCGTCGACCACGGAGGCGAGTTCGCGCTGGCCGTAGCGGGTGCCCTTGGCGTCCGGCTCGACGCAGTGCGAGCAGCGGTAGGCGCAGCCGTTCTTGGTCAGGATGGAGCCGAGGCCGCCGCGCCGGTAGTACTCCAGGTTGTCCACCTTGCGCGGCACGCCGGAGCGCCGCCGGTACACCGAGAGCTGGTCGACCTGCCACACCCGGGGCTCGAACTGGCCGGTGGGCTCGGCGGGTTGGGTCTTTCCGTGGCGGACGGTCAGCACCGCGGGCGGGACCCGGACGGCGCCGCGCTCGGTGTTGCGGATCAGCCCGGGGATGCCCGCGGTGTCGCGGCCCTCGGAGATCGCGGTGGCCAGCTCGCAGAGGATCTTCTCGCCGGGGCCCTTCACGCCGTACTCGATGCCGAAGTACTCGACCAGCGCGAACGGCATGGTGGAGAAGCCGATCCCGCCGCCGACCACCGGCGCGTCGGTGAGCCGGCGGATCTCGGTGATGATCTCCCGGTGCTCGCCGACGAACGGGCGCTGCTCGAAGGCGTACACGGTGTCGGTGTTGCGGACGGTCACCCCGACCAGCATCGGGGAGCGCTCGGCGAAGTACTCGTGCAGGCAGGTCTTCCAGTCGTCGCGGCGGAAGGTCAGGTCGAGCACCTCCACCTCGAAGCCCTCGTCCTCCAGCGCGGTGGTGAGCACGTCGAGGGCGTACGGCGCGATCGGCGGATGCACCTTGTTCGGGTTGACCAGCAGGACGAGTCTGCTCATCGGGGTTGCCTCCCTTGGGGTTTCGGGTTTCTCGGGTCAGACCAGGCCGAGGCTGATGCCGAACTCGGGCTCGGAGCCCAGCAGGTAGGCGCCGGCGGACTGCAGGATGCGGTCCTGGGCGACCAGGTGCTGGGCGAGCACGGCGGTGTCGCGCAGCCAGCGGTCCATCGGCGAGCTGCGGTAGATCGACCAGGTCTGCAGCAGGTCGTAGCAGCGGGAGACGATCTCCCGGGCGCTGCGGAAGGCGTACAGCCAGGACAGCGGGGAGGCGGCGCGCTCGACCGGGGCGAGGTCGTCCAGGGTGCCGCCGGCCGCGAGCACCTCCCACTGGCGGCGCATCGCGCCGTAGACGCCCTCCCGGGTGGCGTTGAACAGGCCCTCCAGCCGGGAGATCTCGGTCTGCACCCGCCAGCTCTCGGACCAGCCCCGGCCGGCCATCCGGTCGTAGCGGGTGCTCGCCACCTCGCGGACGTGGTCGAGCGCGGCCCGGGCCACGCCGAGCGGGACGCCGCACATCGCCCGGGTGAAGGAGTCCGGCTGGGTGAGCGGGCCGGGGCGGCCCTGCGGGGTGGCGAAGGTGTAGGTGTGCTCCTCGGGGACGAACACCCCGTCCATCGTGTAGTCGCAACTGCCGCTGCCGCGCAGGCCGGTGGTGTTCCAGTCGTCGATCACCTCGACCTGCTCGCGGCGCACCAGGAACTGCCGGGAGTCGTGCCGGTGCTTGCTGCCGGGCGCGGCCCAGGGCTCGCCGTCCTGGTAGATGAACGCGCCGGAGGTCACCCAGTCGGCGTGCTTGATCCCGGAGCCGAACGCCCAGCGGCCGCTCAGCCGGAAGCCGCCGGGGACCTTCTCGGCCCGGCCGGAGGGCTGGAGCAGGCCGGCCACCACCAGGTCGAGGCGCGGGAAGACCTCCTTGGCCACGGTCTGGTCCAGGAACTGGGCGTAGATGCCGGTGTTGGCGCCGATCACGGCGCACCAGGCGGCCGAGGCGTCGCCGTACGCGAGGGCCTCGACCACCTCGGTCTGCTCCATCGAGGTCAGGCCGGGCCCGCCCCACTCGGGGCCGTAGCACATGCCGAACACGCCGGTGGCGCGCAGCAGTTCGAGGACGTCGGCGGGCAGGGTGCGGTTGGCCTCGATCTCGGCGGCCTTCTCCCGCAGCACCGGCGCCAACTCGCGGGCGCGGCGCAGGATCTCGGTGGTCATGCTGGTCACTTCTCCTTCTGCGTCGGATGGTTGGGCGGGTGGTCGGCGGCGTGTCGGCGGCGCGTCGGCGGCGCTCAGTGGATGCCGAGGCCGATCCGGACCTTCGGCGGCTGGCCGAGCAGGTACGCGCCGACCGACTCCAGGACGACGTCGTGGCCGATCTGGCCCTGGCTCAGCACGGCGGTGTCGCGCAGCCAGCGGTCCATCGGGGAGTCGTGGTTGATCGACCAGGTCTGCAGCAGGTCGTAGAGCCGGTTCACCACCGAGCGGGCCACGTGCACGGCGTGCAGGCCGGACAGCGGGACGGCGCCGCGCTCGGTCAGGCTGAGGTCGTCCAGCACGCCGCCGGCCGACAGCACCTCCCACTGGCGGCGGGTCGCGGCGTACACGCCCTTCCGGGCGGCGTTGAACTCGGCCTCGCAGCGCGCGAGTTCGGTCTGCACCCGCCAGCTGTCGGCCCAACTGCGGCCGGCCATCCCGTCGTAGCGGGTGCTCGCCACCTCGCGGGCGTGGTCGAGCGCGGCCCGGGTGATGCCGAGCGGGACGCCGGGCAGGGCGCGCATGAAGGAGTCGGACCAGGCCATCGGGTTGGGCGCGACCCGCGGTTCGAAGAAGGAGAAGGTGTGGCCCTCCGGGACGAACACGTCGTTCAGGACGTAGTCGCTGCTGCCGGTGCCGCACAGGCCGGTGGTGTCCCAGTTGTCGACCGGCTCGGCGGCGGAGCCCCGGACCACGAACTGCATCGAGTCGTGGTCGTGCGGGCTGTCGGGGGCGGCCCAGGGCTCGCCGTCCTGGTAGACGAACGCGCCGGAGGTCAGCAGGTCGGCGTGCCGGACGCCGGAGCCGAACGGCCAGTGCCCGCTGAGCAGGTAGCCGCCGGGGACGCGCTCGGCCCGGCCGGCCGGCACCAGCGAGCCCGCGGTGATCAGGTCGGGGCCGGTGTACAGCGCCCGGGTCGCCTCCGGGGTGAGGAAGTTGGTGATCGCGCCGCCCATCGCACCGATCCCGGCGCACCAGCCGGCCGAGGAGTCGCCGTAGGAGATGGCCTCGATCACCTCCAGCTGCTCCGGCGAGGTCAGGCCCGGGCCGCCGGTCGCGGGGCCGTGGCCGATCCGGAACACGCCGGTGGCGCGCAGCAGCTCGACGACGTCGGCGGGCAGCGTGCGGTTGGCCTCGATCTCGGCGCCCCGCTCGCGCAGGACGGGCGCCAGCGCGCGGGCGCGGCGCAGGATCTCGGCGCCGTCGAGCGGGGCGTCGTGCTGGGTGTCAGTGTTCATCGGTCCACATCCAGGAGTCCGGCGGGCATGGCGAAGGGGGCGTCCGGGTCGGCGGGGCCGACCTCGGAGGTGGTGGTGCGGACCAGCGCGGCGGCGGCGGCCAGGCGCTGTTCGCAGGCGGTGACGGTGTCGGCCTCGCAGACCACGAAGGAGTGCCGGGCCAGGTAGCCGCCGGGCGGCAGCCGCAGCACGGTGCCGATCGGGGCCATCGGGGCGGCGTGCAGCAGGCCGGGCGCGTCGCCGGGCTCGGGGAGGGTCAGCCCGTCGAGCCGGCAGTCCCGTTCGGGGCAGCCGAAGCTGATCCCGGCCACCGCGGTGCGGGTCGGGGCGATCTCCGGGCGGCGGCCGGTGGCGACGTCGAACAGCACCTCGCCGGGCTCGATGCCGGTGGCGATCCGGCCGAGCAGCGGGATCAGGTCGCCGCCGAGCCGGCCGTTGACCTCGACGATCAGCGGGCCGCGCGGGGTGAGCCGCAGCTCGGTGTGGGTGATGCCGTCCTCGACGCCGAGCGCCCGGTGCGCGTCGGCGAGGTGGGCGAGCAGGGCGGGGTCGGCGAGCAGCGGGTCGGCGGCGTCGACGATGTGGCCGACCTCCTCGAAGTACGGTTCGTCGCTGCTGTACTTGCGGGCCAGGAACAGCGGCAGGTACTCGCCCTTGTGGACGGCGCCGTCGACGCTGATCTCGGGGCCGCCGGCGTACTCCTCGACGATCACGCTGGCCCGGTAGGGGCCGGGGTCGACCCGGCTGGCGGACAGCGCGGTCTCGAAGGCAGCGTCGAGCTGGTGCTCGTCGGCGGCGAAGACCACGCCGATGCTGGCGCCCATGGCGCGCGGCTTGAGCACCACGGGGTAGCCGATCCGGGCGGCGGCCGCGCGGGCCTCGTCCAGGTCGGTGGTGAGCGCGAAGCCGGGCTGGCGCAGGCCGGCGGCGGTCAGCACGGTGCGGGTGCGCTCCTTGTCGCGGACGCCGCGCACGCCGCGCTCGGACAGGCCGGGGACGCCGAGTTCGGCGGCCAGCAGGCCGGCGTCGAGCACCAGCGGTTCGTCCCAGCAGAGCAGGCCGACGACGTTGCGGCGGGCGGCGATCTCCCGGACGGTGGCGTTCATGGTGGCGGTGTCGAAGACGTCGGCGACCACGATCTCGTCGAAGTACTCGCGCTGCCAGGTCGGCCGCAGGTTGTTGACCAGCAGCAGTTCCAGCCCGGCGGCGCGGGCCCGGCGGCTCATCGGGCCGACCAGGTACTCGCGGTACTCCTTGAGTCCGCTGCCGATCACCAGCAGCGTGCCCGGGGCTGCTTCCCGCTGTTCGGTCATGATTCCTCCTCTGCGTGGGCGTCGATGTCGAACCGGACCAGCGCGGCGGCGGCGTCGGCGAGCCGGCGGGCCTCGGCCGGGGTGTCGGCGAGGGTGGTGACGATGCCGACCCGGTCCCAGGAGCTGCGCAGTCCGGCGGCGCGGTGGCCGGGGACGATGCCGACGACGGCGAGCCGCACGCCCTCGGCGGCGCCGGCGGCCTCCAGGCCGTGCACGGCGGTGACGGTGCCGGGCCGGTCGGGGGCCAGGAAGGCGGCGGCGGTGGCGCGTTCGGCCTTGACGGGCAGCGGGCCCGGGTCCTCGCCGCGCATCAGGGCGTAGTAGGCGCGGGTGAGGTCGACCGGGTAGGCGGCCTCGATCAGGTCGGTGATGGAGTCGCCGGGCAGCCGTCCGGCGCACTCGACCAGCACCGGGACGCCGTCGGCGAGGATCCACTCGCAGTGCAGCACGCCGGTGCCGAAGCCGACCGCGGCGGCCAGCCGTTCGGTCTCGGCGGCCAGCGACTCCTGCGTCTCGACCGGGAGTTCGGCCGGGACGGTGTGCCCGGACTCGATCGGGTACGGCCCGGGGTAGAGCAGTTTGCCGGTGGTGTTGGCGAACACCGGGCGGCCGTCGGCGACCAGCATCTCGACACTGAACTCCGGCCCGGCGACGTACTGTTCGGCCAGCATGACGGGCGTGATCGGCCGGTCGGGGACGAACACGCCCTCGTCCTGGGCCTGTCCGAACGCCCAGGCGGCCTCGGCCTCGGCGGCGTCGCGGACCACCAGGGTGCCGACCGAGGCCTGCCGGTTGGCGGGCTTGAGCACCGCCGGGCCGGGGTGCCGGGCCAGGAAGCCGGCCAGTTCGGCGGCGTTCGCGACCGGCTCGGAGGCCGGGTTGGCGATTCCGGCGGCGGCCGCGACCACCCGCAACTGGTGCTTGTCGCGCAGCAGTTGGGCCGCGCCCAGGCTCGCGCCCGGCAGTCCGTAGCGCTCGGCGAGCCGGGCCGCGAACGGCACCGCGTACTCGACGGCGGGGATCACGGCGACCGGGTCGAGCCCGGGGTGGGCGGCGAAGAAGGCGTCCGCCCGGCCCGGCAGGTGGTACTCCCACTCGATCAACTCGCGGGCGTAGTCGATCCGTTCGACCGCCTCGGCGAGGTGCCGCTTGCGGGCGACGTCCGGCTCCTCGACGTAGACCACCGAGTCGGTGCCCTGGAAGGCGGCCAGCGCGGCCACCGCGAAGGCGACGTAGCCGACCACCAGGACGGGACGGGTGCTCATGCCGCACCCCCGACCGGTTCGGCGAGCTCGGTGGCGGCCTCGGCGGCCCGCCGGTCGGCGTCCCGCTTGATGCCGTACACCGCGAACGCGCCGGCCAGCGCGGCGGTCAGCCCGGCCAGCGCCCAGAAGCCCTGGCCGAAGCGCTGCCACAGGTAGACGCCGAACAGCGGGGCGACCGCCCCGGCCAGGCCGGTGACGGCGTGCATGGCGGCCAGGTAGCGGGCCTTCAGCGCGGCCGGGAAGGTCGCCGGGTGGGCGAACATGCTGGGCGCGGCGGTCATCAGCCCGGAGACGTAGACCAGCATGCCGAGGATCACGAACACCCCGGCGTGCGCGGCCAGCCCGTACAGCGCCAGGCCGAGCGCGTTCAGCCCGTGGCCGACGCCGACCGCCAGGTAGGTGGGGATCCGGGTGATGTACGAGGTGATCTTCAGTTCGCAGGTGATCAGGACGACCGAGGAGGTGGCCAGCACCGCGCTGTACAGCCAGGTCGGGTAGCCGTCGTGGACGATCTCCAGCGGCAGCGACACCGAGGACTGCACGTAGGTGACGGTGCCGAGGGTGATCGCCACCAGGTAGGCCAGGTAGGCCCGGTCGCGCAGCATCGCCGCGTACACGGCCCGGCCGGTGGCCCGGCGCTCGGTGGTGGTGACGGCGGCCGGTTCGGGCACCGCGTGCCGGGGCAGCAGCCGGTAGGCGAGGGCGGCGTAGACCAGCGTGGTGGCGCCGTCGATCCAGAACAGCAGGTCCCAGTCGAGCAGGATGACCGCGGCGGCGATCAGCGGGGCGAGCGCGGCGCCGACGTTGAGGGCGATCCGCATCATCGAGAACGCCATCACGTGGTGGCGGTCCGGCATCAGGTCGCTGAGCAGCACCGACGCGGCGGGCCGGTAGGACTGGGCGAACAGCCCGGCGCCGGCCACCGCGAGCAGCAGCGGCACCAGCAGCCCGGGCCTGGCCAGCAGCGGCAGGATGGCGACCAGCGGCGCGGAGCCGGCCATCGCGACCACGATGGTGGTGCGGGCGCCGAGCCGGTGGGTGGCCTCGCCGCCGAGCACGGTGCCGACGGCGGTGCCCAGGCTGTACGCGCCGAGCGCCAGGCCGGCGGTGCCGTCCGACATGTTCTGGTGCGTCAGGTAGAGCACCAGGAAGGTCTGGACGAACGCGCCCAGCTGGTTGACCAGTACGCCGCCGAGCAGGTACCGGACGGTGGCCGGGGTGGCCCTGAGCGTGTCGAGGACGCCGATCGGGGGTCCGTCGTCGTCGGTCATGCCGCCTCCTTCACAGCTTCGGTGATGCGTTCCGCGACCAGCGGAGCGGTGGAGAACCCGCTGCCGCCGCAGGCGGCGCGGGTCCACAGGCCCGGGGTGACCGGGGCGAGCAGCGGGCCGCCGGTGGCGGCGTCCGCGGTGTAGTGGCAGACCCGGACGCCCGCCACGGGGTAGCGCTCCAGGTCGGGCAGGACGCCCTCGGCGGCCAGCCGCTCCAGGTGGGGCCGCTGGTCCTCGCCGGTGCTGTCGGTGTCCGCGACGGGGCGGCAGACCGTGTCGGAGCTGAGTTTGAGCAGGGTGCCGGCGCCGGGCGGCAGCACCCAGCCGCGGCCCTCCCGGCCGAGGCCGCCCGCGGTGGGCGCGCCGTCCCAGCGGTCGCCGCCGGGCGGGCGGCCGAGGTAGAGCATGGTCTGCCGGTACAGCGTGACGGGGGCGGCGGCGAGCCGCCGCGTCCAGGGGCCGCCGGCCAGCAGCGCGAGGTCGCCGCGGAGCACCTCGCCGCCGTCCAGCACGATCCGGCCGGAGCCGGTGAACACCGAGCGGACGGTGCTGTGCGGGCGCAGCGCGACGCCGGGCCGGGCGGTGAGCCAGCGGACGGCGGCGCGCAGCACCCGGTCGGCGAGCAGGACGCCGCCGGTGCGTTCGCGGACCCCGACGGTGCCGGGCGGCAGGCCCAGCGGCGGGAGGTCGCGGCCGTCCGGCAGGTCGACCGGGACGCCGGCCTGGTCGGCCTCGGCGAGCAGGTCGTCGAGGCGGTCGGCGGGGTGGGCGGTGAGGACGCCGACCCGGCGGTAGAGCGGGGTGCCGAGCAGGGTCTCCAGCTCTTCCCAGTGCCGGTGCGCGGCGATCCGGCGGGCGGTGCCGTCGGGGTCGCCGGGCAGCAGGGTGCGGATCGCGCGGTGCTGGTCGTGCGAGGTGGCGTCGGGGTTGGGCAGCGGGCCGCGTTCGAGGACGGTGACCCGGTGGCCGGCCCGGGCGCACGCGATGGCGGTGAGCAGGCCGGTGATGCCCGCGCCGACCACCACCACGTGCGCGGCGGCGCTGTCCGTGGGGCTCCGGCTCACCGCCCGCCGCCGCGGACCCGGGTGGCCAGCCTGGGCAGCGGGCGGGGCTGGACGGTGGTGGCGGTGTGCTCGGCGGGGATCGCGGCGTCGGGCAGGCCCTCGGCGGCGAGGTCGACGAGCAGCGGGGCGGCGCAGCGCAGGAACAGGTCGAGTTCGTGCCAGAAGTCGCCGGCGTCGGCGTCGGTGACCTCCCAGCGGTCGAGCCGGCCGAGCTGTTCGGTGAGGGTGAAGGCGGCGGCGCTGAGGCTGAAGCGGCGCGGGTTCAGGGCGGCCGCGAAGCGTTCGGC
This sequence comes from Kitasatospora setae KM-6054, assembly GCF_000269985.1. NCBI lineage: Bacteria > Bacillati > Actinomycetota > Actinomycetes > Kitasatosporales > Streptomycetaceae > Kitasatospora > Kitasatospora setae. Next base: position 1,990,431 of record NC_016109.1, read on the forward strand.
GAGCAGGGCGGCGGCGTGCCGGGAGCGGGCGCTGACCGGGAGCGGGCCGCGGTCGAGGTGGGCCTCGGCCTTGGCGGCGACCCGGTTCCAGGGTTCGACCAGGCGCTGTCCGCAGACCCGGTCCATGGCGGCGCGGGTGAAGTTGGTGCGCTGGAAGTCCGGTCCGGTGGCGGCCAGGTAGTAGCGGGCCAGGTCGCGCGGGACCTCGGCGGTGAGCTGGCGTCCGGTGACGACGTGGCCGCGGCTGGTGGAGAACTTGTCGCTGTCGAGTTCGTAGAACTCGTTGGTGACGAAGTGCGCGGGCAGCGCGAGTCCGCCGAGGGCGAGCAGCATGGCGGTGCCGGCCAGCGCGAAGGCGAAGCTGGCGTCGGAGCCGAAGAAGTAGGCGATCTCCGGTCCGGCCTCCAGCGCCCAGTGCCGTTCCTCGTCGCCGGGGACCTCGCCGCGGGACTCGGCGGCCAGCGCGATGGTGTGCAGGCTCCAGGCGACGGTCTCGGTGTCGGAGTAGAGGACCTGGCCGGGGGTCTCGGCGAACGGGGCGGGGATGCCCCAGTCGATCGGCAGCGTGATCGGGTAGTCGGGCAGCCGGCGGGCCATCAGCTCCTCGACGAGCTGGGCGAGCCGGGGCCGCATGGTGGGGGCGAGCCGGGCGAAGTAGCTGGCCAGCGCGGCCCGGTGCTCCTCCAGCGGGAGGACCAGGACCTCCTTCTCGCGCAGTTCGACGGCGAGTTCGGGGTGCCGGGTGGAGCGCGGGTCGAGCAGCTCGCCGGAGGCGATCCAGTGGCCGCAGTTCTCGCACAGCCCGGCGCAGCCCTCGGCCAGGCAGACCGGGCAGCCGCCCCGGACGTACGCGTCGGTGAGGTACTCGCCGGTGTCCGGCAGGTACGGGAACCTGACCTCGCGCAGCCTCAGGTGCCCTTCGCCGTGCAGCCGTTCGAAGAAGGTGCGGACGGTCTTGAGGTAGCGCTCGTCGAACCGGACGAAGCCGTCGGGGACGATGCCGGCCGCGGCGAGGGTCGCCTCGACCTGTTCGGCGGCGCGCAGCCGCAGCTCCTCGGGGCGTTCGCCGAGCCGGCGGGCGGTGGTGACGATGTAGTTCTGGGTGAAGTGCACGCCGGTGCCGAACAGGGTGTCGCGGCCGGTGGCCCGGGCGTAGCGGGCGCACACGTCGGCGGACAGGAACGGGCCGGCCAGGTGGCCCAGGTGCAGGTCACCGTTGGCGGTGGGGCCGGGGGCGACGACCAGCAGCGCGCCCATCAGCGGGCACCGGCCGGGGCGAGGCCGCGCCGGGCGAGCAGGTCGCCGGTGATGTCGCGGGCGCGGTGGGCGAGCACGCTGATCAGCGAGTCGGCGATGCCGTGGGTGGCCTCGTTGACGCCCTGGAGGTAGAGCGCGGCCTCGGTGCCGGCGCCGAGGTCGACCCGGTAGTCGCGGCTGACGGTGACCTCGTCCAGGCCGGTCTTGCCGGTCAGGTCGCGGACCAGCGACGGCATCCGGCTGTCGTAGCCGGTGCCGAGCAGGACCAGGTCGCAGCGGTGCTCGGTGACCTTGCCGGTGCGCCGGTCGCGCAGGTCGAGGACGACCTCGCCGTCCTCCTCGCGGGCGGCGACGACCTCGGTCATCGGGCGGACCTCGGCCCGGCCGGTGCCGATCATCTTCTCCCGGTAGAGCACCATGTACAGCTCGTCGAGGAACGGCGGGGCGAGCGCGGCGTAGTTGGTGAACCGCATCTCGTCGAGGAGCTGGGCGCGGGTCTCGGCGGGGGCGTCGAAGAACTCGTCGACGAAGGACGGGTAGAACAGCTCGTTGACGAACTTGCTGGTCTGGTAGTTCTGCAGGCCGATCGAGCGGACCAGCATGGTGACGGTGGAGTTCGGCAGGTTCTCGTACAGCGCCATGAACATCTCGGCGGCGCTCTGCGCGCCGCCGATCACCACGGTGCGCAGCGGGGCGTCCTTGTCGACGGCGTTGATCCGGCCGCGGAAGCGGGCGCTGTGGATCACCTTCTCGGCGGGCAGGTCGGCGAAGACCGCCGGGATGTGCATGTCGCGGCCGGCGCCGACCACCAGGTCGCGGCAGCGGATGGTGTCGCCGTCGGCGAGGGTGACCTGCCAGCCGGTCAGCCGGCCGTCGGCGTCGTGCCGGGGCTCGGTGGCGACGACCTTGGCGTCGTAGCGGATCCGCACCTTCTCCAGCGAGTGGGCGACCCACTGGAGGTAGTCGGAGAACTCCCAGCGGTGCGGGTGGAAGGTTCCCAGGTTGATGAACTGGTCCAGCCGGTCGTGCTGGTGCAGGAAGTTGAGGAACGAGAAGCGGCTGCGCGGGTCGCGCAGCGTCACCAGGTCCTTCAGGAAGGACACCTGGCTGCGGGCCCAGGGCATCAGCAGGTCGCGCTGCCACTTGATGTCCGGTGCCTGCTCCAACAGCAGGGTGCTGTCCGCCAGTTCGGCGGAGCCGCTCTCCTCGATCGCGGCGGCCAGGGCCAGGTTCGCCGGGCCGGCGCCGATCGCCAGTACGCCCACCTCTAGGTCAGCCACACTTTCCCCCTCGTGAACTCGGTTTCGTCCAGGGCCGGTTGTCGCGACGAGGAATCTAGGAAGCCGGGTTTCCCGGCGGGTAGGGCGTCCTTCCCGGTGGCGGGGGAAATTCCGGACGGGAACGCGAAGGGCCCCGGGGATTCCGCCCCGGGGCCCTTCCCGCCGTCCGCCCGTTCCGGCCCGCTCCCTGCGGGCGGCCGGTCCGGTCGGTACTACTTCTTCGTGATCCGCAGCACGCCGGTCTCGGTGCCCTGGTAGAGGGTGCCGTTGGGCGCGGTGGTGCCGGTCATCTGCAGCGGGTTGTAGAGCAGCCCGATGCCGAAGGCGGTGCCGCCGACCTTGGCGCCGGTGTTCGGGTCGATCACGGCGTGCGAGTAGGTGGCGAAGGTCTGGGCGCCGACCGAGTCGGTGGGGCCGCTGACGGTGACGGTGTAGATCAGGTTGTCGCCGAGCGAGAGCCGGGGCAGCGCCGCGGACTTGACGTCGCTCTCCCAGACGGTGGCGCAGCCGGTGCCGGTCGCGTTCAGGTCGATCCGGGCCAGGCCGCCCTGGTAGGACGCCGAGGACGGGACGCTGGCGGGCGCGCCCTCGGGCAGCGCCGGGTACGGGTAGCCGTAGGTGTTGGTGACGAAGACGCTGCGGCCGGAGGCGATCACCGCGTCCTCGGTGCCGCTGGCGGCCCACTTGGTGAGCACGGGCGTGGCGCAGACCGGGGTCGGCCCGGCGTCGACCTTGTAGACCAGCAGGTTCTCGTGCGGGGCGGCGTTGTCGGTGATGGTGACGTACTCGGTGCCGTCGCCGGGGCCGAAGAAGCTGGGGGTGGCGCCGGTGCCCCAGCTGAGCTGGCCGGGCTTGCGGCCGGGGCCGCGGTCGTACGGGGCGCGCCACTGGACGGTGGGCGTGCCGTCGGCGGCCTGGCCGAGCAGGTAGAGGGCGTGGTCGGTGGCGACGGCGGTGTGGCCGGGGACGGTGGAGATGCTGTTGGCGACGCCCTCGCCGGTGGCCAGGGTGCGGACGGTGCCGGTGGCGGTGTCGGCGGTGCCGATCACGCCGCCGCCGGTGGCGAACCAGACCTTGCCGTCCCAGCCGGGGCTGAGGCCGACGATGTTGTCGCCGGACGGTATCGCGGCGGCCAGCGGGGTGCTCTGGTCGATCGTCAACTGCCAGGAGCCGCCGCTGTTGCGGTGGTGGCCGATCCGCAGCAGGTTGTCGTTGCCGTCGACGCCGACCAGCCGGTCGTCCTGGTCGAGGTAGGCGTAGACGCCGCCGAACAGGGCGCCCTTGGGGAGCTCCAGCGAGGCCAGGTCGTTGCCGTTGGCGGGGTCGAGCAGGTGCACGGTCGGGGTCTGGCCGAAGATCGTGGTGCACAGCGCGACCGGGTAGCCGTCCCGGCCGACGGTGACGGTGGGGCAGGCCGAGGCGAGCGCGGTGCGGCTCCAGTTGACGGCGCCGGTGCCGGGCCCGGCGTACGGGGTGGTGTCGCTGGAGGCGGAGTCGCCGTGCATGCCGGCGTTGCCGTTCGGGGCGGTCGCCGGGTTCTGCGGGGGCAGCGGTCCGAAGGCGGTGGCGGCGAGCGCGGCGGCCAGCGCGAGGGCGGGCAGGAGCAGTCGGGTGCGCGGCAAGGCGGGGTCCTGTTCCGGGAGTCGGAGGCCCGCCGCGGTCGGCGGCGGGGCGGGTCCTTTCCGCCGGGAGCGGAAGGAAGGGACGCCGAGCGGCAGCCGGAGAAGTGGGGAAAGACACCGGGCCGCTCGGCACAGACGCAGGTGAGCGGCCCTCGTCGGGAGAACGGGAGGGCGAGGGGCCGCGTCAGCCGACGCGGCGACAACCCGTCGTCGTGGCACGGCCATGGTCGACATGGCGGCGGCTCACGAGCAGGGTCATGCCACGTACCCTAGCGGGCCCGGCCGCTCCCGCGCTGCCCCCTGCCCGCCTTTCGGACGGCGGCCGATGACGGTACGTCACGTTTTGGACCGCTGACCGCCGAAAAGCACCCGTCGCCGAAAAAACCTGGCCGCCCCGGCCGGGCCGCCCTACCCTGCTGCGGGTGACCGCGGAGACCCGACTCGACTGGTTCAGCTGCCGCGTCCGGTTCGCGTGCTACGCGAGCGGGGACGGCGTGCTGCTGCACATGCTCTCGACCTACCTGCTGCGCGCCGCCGACTTCGACGACGCCTGGCGGCGGGCCCTGCTGCGCGCCCGCGCGGAGGAGCGGGTCCAGCCGAACGGGGTGGGCGGCACCGCCCGGACCGCGCTGGTCCGGGTCGAGTCGGTCGACCGGCTGGCCGAACTGGCCGACGGCACCGAGGTGTCCTGCGTCTGGACGGACGACGTGCGGCCCTGCCCGTACCCGCTGGACCACGTGTTCCGGCCGGAGCAGTCGCGGCCCGGCCGGTCGCTCTGAGCGCCGCGGCCGGGCCCCGGCCTCGGCGGCGGCCGGCATCGCGTCCGGTTCGTCGTCCGGCGGCCGGTAGGACAGCCCGGCCACCAGCCGCGTCCCCTCGACCGCCGCCGGCTCCCCGCGCGCCAAGCGCCTCGAACCGGCGATGATGCCACCCCCCGTACGCCCCCGTGCACCCGGGCGGTCGGTTCCGCCGGGCCGGGACGGGGCATGGCTTGGGGGACACCGGTGTGCGGGACGGGCAGGGCAGGGCGAGAGGGGCCGTGGTGGGTACGGAGTGGGCGAGCGACGCGGTGCTGTACCAGATCTACCCGCAGAGCTTCGCGGACGGGAACGGCGACGGGATCGGCGACTTCGCCGGGCTGACCGAGCGGTTGGAGTACCTGCGCTGGCTGGGCGTGGACGCGGTGTGGCTGAACCCGTGCTTCGCCTCCCCGTTCGGCGACGCGGGCTACGACGTGGCGGACTTCCTGACCACCGCGCCCCGCTACGGCACGCCGGAGGACCTGGCGAAGTTCACCGACGCGGCCCGCCGCCAGGGCATCCGGGTGCTGCTCGACCTGGTCGCCGGGCACACCTCGGACCGGCACCCGTGGTTCGTCCGCTCCGCCGCCGACCCGGACGACCACCGGTACGTGTGGGCGGACCGCCCGGCGCCCGGGTACGTGGCCTCGCCGGGCAGCCGGCCCGGCTGGTACAAGCCGAACTTCTTCGACTTCCAGCCCGCGCTGAACTTCGGCCACGCCCGCACCGACCCGGCCGAGCCGTGGCGGCAGCCGGTCGACGCCGAGGGCCCGCGGGCCAACCGGGCGGCGCTGCGCGAGATCATGGCGCACTGGTTCGGCCTCGGCGTCGCGGGCTTCCGGGTCGACATGGCGTCCTCGCTGGTCAAGGACGACCCCGGCTTCGTCGAGACCGGCCGGCTGTGGCGCGAGACCCGGGCCTGGCTGGACGCGCACCACCCCGACCGGGTGATCCTCGCCGAGTGGGGCGACCCGGCCCGCTCGGTGCCGATGGGCTTCCACGGCGACTTCTTCCTCCAGTTCGGCGGCCCGACCGAGGGCGCGGCGCTGCGCTCGCTGTGGAACAACGGCGCGGGCACCGTGCACGAGGAGTGGCCCGCCGAGCCCTGCTACTTCGACGCCGAGGGGCGCGGCTCGATGCGGCCCTTCCTCGCCGAGTGGGAGCGCACCGCCAAGGCCGCCGCCGGCCACGGCTTCGCCGCCCTGCCGACCACCAACCACGACTTCTCCCGGCTGGCCTGCGGCCCGCGCACCCGCGAGCAACTGGCCGCCGCGTTCACCTTCCAGCTGACCTGGCCGACCGTCCCGGCGATCTACTACGGCGACGAGATCGGCATGCGCTTCGTCCCCGGCCTGCCCGACACCGAGGGCAGCGTGCTCGGCCCGCACTACAACCGGGCCGGCTCCCGCACCCCGATGCAGTGGGACGCGACCGCGGACGCCGGCTTCTCCACCGCCCCGGCCGCCGACTTCTACCTGCCGCTCGACCCCGACCCCGACCGTCCGGACGTCGCCTCGCAGCGCGCCGACGAGTCCTCGCTGCTGCACCACGTACGGCAGTTGATCGCGCTGCGCCGCGCGCACCCCGGCCTGGGCCCGCACGCGCCGGTCGAACTCCTGCACACCGGCTACCCGTTGGCCTACCTGCGGGGCGAGCGCTACCTGGTGGTCGTCAACCCGCGGCGCACCCCCGCCTCGCTGCCGGTCGAACGCGACCTGCCGGGGCGGCTGTTGCACGGGCGGGGCGTGACGCTGACGCACTCGGTGCTGCGCGCGGAGGGGTTCTCGGCGGCGGTGTTCGTCCGCTAGTCCCTTCGTTCCAGGAGCGCTCATCCGCCTTCGGCGCAGAGCAGTTCGGCGGCGGGCGTGCGCAGGTAGAGCACGCTGCGGCCGGTGCGGTGGCGGGCGGCCAGGCCGGCGTCGTGCAGGGCGGCGAGGTGGTGCGAGACGGTGGGCGCGGACAGGCCGGTGCGGGCGGCGAGTTCGGTGGTGGTGGCGGGGGCGGCCAGTTCGGCGAGCAGCCGGGCGCGGGCCCGGCCGAGCACCCGGGCCAGGCCGGCGGGGGCGGGCGGGGCGGCCTCCCAGAGGGTGGCGACGCCGCGCGGCGGGTAGACCAGGCCGGGCTGCCAGGGCGGGTTGAGCTGGGAGAACACGCCGGGCCAGGCGAACACGGTGGGCACCAGGACGAGCCCGCGGGCGCCGTCCAGCCGCCGGTGCGCCTCGACGTGCCGGTGGCCGATCCGCAGCAGGTCGTGCTCCCAGCCGACCGACGGGTGCAGGTCGGTGAAGAGTCCGGCCGGCCCGTCGGCGGCCGACTGCCGGGCCCGGCGGAGGATCTCGCCCTCGGCGAGCCGCTCGATCCGCCCCCAGTGCGGGGCGATCGCGGCCTGCCAGTAGGCCCGCGCCTCGGCCGCCAGCCGCCGCGTCCCGGCGGCCGGGTCGGCGTGCAACTCGGCGACCAGCGGCGGGAGTCCGCTGCCGATCCGGTCCAGGTCGCGGCGGACGGCGGCCGGGTCGAGCGCGGTCAGTTCGGCCAGCTGTTCGTCCAGGGTGGGGCTGCCGACGGCCGGCACCGGGGTGAGGAAGTCCGGCACGTAGAGCGTCGGCAGCCGCACCAGCTGGGAGAGCAACCGCCATTCCACGCCCGCGAGTTCGCGGCGGGCCCGGCGGGCCCAGGGCAGGTGGACGGCGCTCCGGCCCGGGTCCTTCAGCACCTCGACGCTGGTGGTGAGTTCGCACAGCGGCGAGCGGGCGAACCTGGTGCGGGCCAGGTCCTGCGCGGAGAACTCCCAGGTCAGCACGGATCTCCCCGGCGGTCGGAGCGGCAAGGATTCGACCGGTGTCGAATCCGTGGGCACCGGCGATCATCGCAGGCAGCCTCGTGCCATGACCACCGCCACCCCCGTCCCGCTCCGGGACCGCCTCGGACTGCCCGCCTCCGCCGGCCGCCACCGCCCGCTGATCGGCGCGCACCTGATCGACAGCCTGGGCACCGGCCTGGTGCTCGCCTTCACCCTGGTGTTCTTCGCCCGCGGCACCGCGCTGCCGCTGACCACCGTCGGTGCGGCGGTCTCCGCCGCCCGGCTGCTGGCGCTGCCGGTCGCGCCCGCCGTCGGCCCGCTGATCGACCGGTACGGCGCCCGGGCGGTCGCCGGCTGGGCCAACGCGCTCTCGGCGCTGGCGTACGCGGGTTTCCTGTTCGCCGGCCGCGCCTGGTCGGTCGTGCTGGTCTGCCTGCTCGCCCAGGCCGGCCAGGCCGCGTACTGGACCGCCAGCACCGGGCTGGTGGTGCTGGCCTCCCCGCCCGGCGAGCGGACCCGCTGGTTCGCGCTGGTGCAGACCCTGCGCAACGCCGGGCTCGGCCTGGGCGGCGCGGCCGGCGCGCTGCTGGTCGGCGACGGCGGGACGGGCGGGCTGCGGGTGCTGGTGGCGCTGAACGCGGCGTCGTACCTGGCGGCGGCGGTGCTGCTGGCCCGCTGGCGGCCCGTCCCGGCGGCGGCAGCGGCGGCAGCGGCGGCGGCCGAGCCGCCCGCCGCGCGGGAGGCGGGCGCGGCCGACGGCTACCGGGCGGTGCTGGCGGACCGGCGCTACCTGCTGATGGTGCTGGTGAACCTGTCCTTCGTGCTGGCATCGATGGTGCTGAGCGTGCTGCTGGCCGTGCACGTGACGGCCGCGCTGCACCTGGACGCCGCGCTGGCCGGCGCGCTGCTGGTGCTGAACGGCGTGCAGGTGGTGCTGACCCAGGGCCCGGTCTCCCGACTGCTGGAGGGCCGCCGTCCGACCCGGACGGCGGCGGCCGGGGCCGGGCTGAACGCGCTGGCGTTCGGGCTGTTCGCGGTGCTGCCGGCCGGCGGTCCGGACTGGCTGCTGCTGCCCGGGCTGGTCGTCGCGATGCTGGTGTACAACCTGGCGGAGACCGTCGCGACGCCCGGCCGCGAGGAGTTGAGCGTGGCGCTGGCCCATCCGGCCCGGCGCGGCCGGTACCTGGCGGTCAACCAGCTCTCCTGGAACCTCGGCCAGGCGTTCGCCCCCGGCCTGCTCACCCTGCTGTTCGCGCACGGCCCGGCCTGGCCCTGGCTGCTCCTGCTCACCACCTCGCTGGCCGCCGTCCCCGGGCTGCTCCGGCTCGAACGCCCGTCCGCGGCCGTTCCCGACATTCCGTCGGAAACCGGCCCGCTCGCACGGCGCTAACATTCCGTCAGAGTGAGTCGCCCGAACGGGAGTTGACCGTGATCGAACTGGTGGTCGGGTCGCGTGCCAGCCAACTGGCGCGCGCCCAGGTGAAGGAGTTCCTGGCCCCGCTGCGCGCCCGCTTCCCGGAGGTCGCCTTCCGGCACCGGGTGATCCTGGAGGACGGCGACCTCGACCGGAAGTCCGACCTGCGCGCGGTCTCCGAGCGCGGCGGCGGCTCCGCGTTCGCCGGGCGGCAGGCCGCCGCGCTGCTCGACCGCGAGGTCGACGTCGTCGTCCACTCGCTGAAGGACCTGCCCACCGCCGACCCCGACGGCCTGCTGCTGCTCCCCTCCCCGCCGCGCGCCGACGTCCGCGACGCGCTCTGCGGCGCACCTCTCGCCGGACTGCCCACCGGCGCCCGGGTCGGCACCTCGGCCGCCCGCCGGATCGCCCAACTCCTGTACGTCCGGCCCGACCTGGCCCCCGAGCGGATCCGCGGCAACGTGCCCACCCGGCTGACCCGGCTGCGCACCCTGGACGCGGTGGTCCTCGCCGCGGCCGGCCTGCACCGGCTCGGCCGGGACGGCGAGATCGCCGAACTGCTGCCGCTGGCGCAGTTCCCGCCCAGCCCCGGCCAGGGCGCGCTCGGCATCCAGGTCCGCGCCGACGACGCCATGGCCCGCGAACTGCTGGCCGGCACCGGCGACCCGGTCACCGACGCCGAGGTGCGCGCCGAACGCGCGATGCTCGCCGAACTGCACGGCGGCTGCTCGGTCCCGGTCGGCGCCCACGCCACCACCGCCGACGGCATCCTCACCCTGCACGGCCAGGTCACCACCCCGCGCGGCACCCGGCAGATCGAGGCCCGCCTCTCCGGCACCTCCGCCGCCCCCGAGAAGCTCGGCCGCGCCGTCGCCGGACTCCTCCTCGACCAGGACGCCGAGTGCCTGCTGCGCGGCCAGGCACACTGACCGGCCCGGAACACCGCCGGGCCACCGCCCCCGACGGCCCGGCGGCCCCGCACCTCCCTCGGGAGGGCGGGGCCGCCGGGTGGGCCCGGGTCAGGGCCGGGGTCAGGGCCAGGGCCAGGGTCGGGGTCGGAATCGGACCCGGGTCAGGGTCGGGATCAGGAGGAGCCCATCGGCGTCCACCCGCCGAACGACCCGTCCGCACGCTGCCGGTTGTCGTACAGCCGGCCGTTGGTGCCGATCACCACCAGGTCGGCACGTCCGTCCCGGTCGACGCCGCCGGCGGGCACGCCGACGATCGTCCCGCCGAGGTCCGTCCAGCCGCCGAACGGGCTGTTGGCCGCGCCCTGGCGGCTGACGCTCACTCCGCCGCCCCGGTTGCGGACCGCGGCGAGGATCCGCCCGTCCCCGGTGGTGACCACCGCGGGCGTGCCCGTCCCGCCCTGGTCCGGGCCGCCGCCCAGGGCGCCCGAGGTCGCGGACCAGACGCCGTTCGAGGAGGTCTGGTTGAGCGACATCGTGTACGACTTCGCGGTCGACGCGGCCGGGTCCCAGCTGTCCAGCTGGCGGTAGAGCAGTTCAAGCCTGCCGTCGAGGTCCATGCCGACGGCGAGGTCGCTGTTCGGCGTGACCTGCGGGAAGTACGGGTTGGACGTGAACGGCTGGTTGGGCGCGGTCTGGAACCAGTGCAGGACGGTGCTGTGGCCGTTGGCCGCGCTCCACTCGGAACCGCTGGTGTTCCACGCGGACCAGGCGAAGAGCTCGATCCGCCCGTCGCGGTTGGTCATCGCCGCCGGCGTGCCCTGGATGTTGCTGCCGCCCATGTCGGCCCAGCCGCTCCAGCCGCCGTTCGGGGCGGCCTGCCACTTGGTGCTGATGCCGCCGCCGCCGTTGCGGACGAAGATCTGGAGCCGGCCGTCCCCGTTGGGCGCCACCGCCGGGGCGCTGAGCTGCAGCGAACTGTTCTGCGGCGGGCTGGTGTTGGGGGTGATCGGGTACGGGCTGCCGAGCGAGATCCAGTTCCAGCCGCCACCGCTCTGGTACCTGGAGACGATCTCGCCGGTGTCGGCGCGCTGCCCGAAGACCTCGATCCGGCCGTCCTGGTCGCGCCCGACCGCGATTCCCGCCGCCAGCGGACCGCCCGGGTTCCCGTGCGCGTACGGGCCCTGCCAGACCTTGCTCCCGTTCTCGGCCCACTCGAAGAGCTTGCCGCTCTCCACCACGAAGGCGTGCAGCGCCCCCGTGCCGTCAGCGATCACGGACTGCGTGGTGCGGGGGGTGCGGAGCCACTGCCGGGAGGGGTAGCAGCGGTAGATGGCGGGTCCGGAGATCTTGCAGGTCGGGCTCTGCGCCCATTCCCCCTGCACGGATACGTCGTGCGCCTTGTAGGTGTCGAAGATCCCGGTCTTCTCGGCGGTCTCGGCGGAGCTCAGGTTCGCCGGGGACTCGGAGATGTTGTAGTCGCGGTAGTGCTCCAGCACGACCCGCCGACTGGTGGAGGCGGCGTACTGCGCGACCGCGGCGTCCGCGAACCAGGCGGCGGTGATGTGGTCCGGACTGTCGTGCTCCGGCATGTCACCCGTGTAGCCGGACAGCAGTCGCTGGTCCGGCGCCGGGTCCTGCACCCGGACGAGGGTGGCCTCCACGGCGGCCAGCAGGCCCCCCAGCACCGCCTGCACGTCGCCCTTGTCGTAGCGCTGCGGCCAGGAGGCGGATCCCACCAGGTCCAGCGTGTCGGCGACCAGGTTCGGGTCGTTCCAGAGCGAACGCAGCGTCTGCGCCCGGACGGGGGGCGTGTTGTCGCCGCCGTCGGGGAGGTCGAGGAAGAACAGGTGGACGGGGGCGCTGGAGCCCTGCAGCCAGAAGTGCTCCACCACGTGCCCGCTGATCGCGAGCTCCTCCGCGCCCCAGCAGTCGCCGTCGGCCCCGCACGGCACCTGGGCCATCTGCGCGTAGGCGAGCCTGATGCCCAGCTGCCGTTCCCCCGCGTACGCGACCGGGTCGCTCTCGTTCGCCTCGCCGGCCGTCAGGTAGATCGTCGACACCGGCGCGGTGCCGGTGGCGATGCTGTTGCGGACGTCCGGGTTCATGAACAGCAGGTCGTCGTCCTCGTGGGCGACGATCTGCACGATGCTGGCGGCGTCGTTCTGGCCCGCCCGCGCGGTCTGGGCCGACCAGCCCGAGACCGTGGTGATCAGTGCGGTCAGCAGTGCGACCGCGGCTCTCCGCCGTTTCATCCGGCTTCCCCCTGTCGATGTTCGATCACCCTGCCCGACGACCCGTCAGGGGCGTTCGGGCGGACGACGGCCGGATGGTCGCGGCTCCCCCGCGTCCCCCCGCCCGGCCGCGGACACCGGCGCTGTGCGCCGATGCTCTCTGACCGAACGGTGATCCTAGCGACCCTCCGCCCCGGTGGGGCCCGAACCCTCACCCCCACCCCCACAGCCCGCCGCAGGCGAACCCTCACCCCCGCAATCCGCCCCCCACCAACAGCACGGTCAGCGCGGTCGCCGCGGCCAGGATGACCGCGAGGAAGGGCAGGCGGCTGCGCGGCGGGGCGAGCAGGGTGGCGAGGGCGGGCGGGGCGGTGACGGCGAGGACGGGCCAGCCGGGGGCGAGCAGCAGGGCGGCGGTCGCGGCGGCGAGGACGGCGGTGGCGGCCGAGGCGCGGCGGCCGAGGCGCTGGGGCAGGCCGCGGATGCCGGCGGCGCGGTCCGCGGCCAGGTCGGGCAGGACGTTCGCGAAGTGCGCGGAGACGCCGAGCAGCGCGCCCGCGGCGAGGACGTCCGGGGCGGGCCAGGGCCGGCCGGGCAGGGCCAGCGTCACGAACGCGGGGAGCAGCGCGAACGCCACCGCGTACGGCAGCCAGGACCACGCGGTGGCCTTCAGCCGCAGGTTGTACGCCCAGCCCGCGCCGACCGCCGCCAGGTGCGCGGTCGCCGCCGCGACCCCGCAGGCCGCCGACAGCAGGACGCAGCAGGCCACCGCCCAGCGGGTCGCGTCGGCGACCTGACGCGTCGTCAATTCGCTTTCGGTCAGCGGCTTGTCGGCCCGCCCGGCGGCCGCGTCCCGCCGCCGGTCGAGCAGGTCGTTGCTCCAGCCGATCGAGAGCTGTCCGGCGGCGACCGCCCCGGTGCCGAGCAGGGTGCCGAGCGGGCCCCGGCCGGCGGTGGCGGCCATCGCGGCGGTCAGCGCGGTGACGGCGGCGGCGGGCGCGGGGTGGCAGGCCCGCAGCAGGACGCCGATCCGGGCCCGGGGCACCACCGTTGCGCTGCTCATGCCGGTCAGGGTAGGCGGACGGGCGGCGGATCGCCGCCGGGCACGTGGACGAATAGTCAAGATCCTTAGCCGGAACGGGAATTCACCCGTCCGGCGTGCCCCGGCCGACCGTATACTCCCCCGGCCCGGCCACACCGCCCACCGGCCGCGCATGACCGTCCGCCGGCCGTCCACCGGCCGCCCACGCAAGGAGGAGCCGACGGTGCCGCACCTCGGTCTCAGCGCTGTCCAGCCGCTCGCGGCGGAGGCTTCGAGCTGGTCGGCGGACTACGGCGAACTCGCCGTGGACCTGTCGCTGATCGTGCTGCTCGCGCTGGTGGCCCGGCTGTTGGCGCTGCCGGTGCTGCGCCACTGCCAACAGGCGGTCCGGGAGCGGGCGGTGGGCGGCGCCCCCGCCGGTCTCCCGGTGGTGACGGAGGTGGTGCTGTGCGCGGTGTTCGCGGTGGCGCTGGAAGCGGTGATGCTCGCCGTCCCCAACGACGGCTTCGAACTCCTGCGCTATCCGGTCGCGTTCGCGGACGAGTGGACCGTCGCGCTGGCCTTCCGGGTCCGGCACTCCAATCCGCTGCTGTGGCAGTGGGGCGCGGGCGCGGTGCTGCTGGCCGCCTGGCTGCTGCTCGCCCACCTGGCGCGGCGCGCGCTGCTCTCCGCCGGGATGCCCGCGTCGGCGGCCGCCGACGCGGGGGTGCGCGGGCGGGGCCTGGCCCGGATCTGGCTGTTCGCCGTCCTCGGGGTGGCCGTGCTGCCGATGGGCGTGCTGGTGGCGGGCCTGGTGTTCCAGGCGGTCGCGCGGCTGTCCGTCCGCCGGCTGCCCGCGCCGTCCGGCCCGGCGGCGACCGCCACCGGGCCGCAGCACGCCGCGGGGGACGGGTCCGCCCGGGCCAACCCGTACGCCGTCGCGCCGGACGCCGTCCGCTCCCCCTTCCTCGGCGGCCCCGCGCCCGCCGCCGCGCCGCCCACCGCACCCGCCACCGCGTACGCCCCCGACCCGGCTCCCGCGCCCGCCCCGGCGCCCGCTCCGGCGCCCGAGCCCGCTGCCGCCCGGCCGCCGCAGCAGCCGCTGCACCCGCACGAGCCGCGCCGGATCGGCGGCTACCTGCTGCTGGGCCGGATCGGCGCGGGCGGGATGGGCACGGTGTACCTGGCGCGCCGGGAGGGGGCGGCGACCGAGGTGGCGCTGAAGACGATCAATCCGGAGCTGCTGGACGACCCGGAGCTGCTGCGCCGCTTCCGCCGGGAGGCGGAGGTGCTGGCGATGGTGCCGGGCGCCTACACCGCCCGGGTGCTGGACACCGGCGTGGACGCGGACCGGCCGTTCCTGGTGATGGAGCTGCTCGACGGGCGTCCGCTCCACGCGCACCTGCGCGAACTCGGGCCGCTGCGCTCGCCGGAGGCGCTGCGGGCGCTCGCGCTGGCACTGGCCGTCGCGCTGGCGGGGGTGCACCGGATCGGGCTGGTGCACCGCGACCTCAAGCCGGCCAACATCATGCTGACCTCGGCCGGGCCCCGGCTGCTGGACTTCGGCATCGCCGCGCTGGTCGACGGCACCCGGATGACCCGGACCGGCACCGGCCCGGGCACGCTCACCTACATGGCGCCCGAGCAGTTCGACGGCGAGCGGGTCGGCACGGCGGCGGACGTCTGGGCCTGGGCGTGCTGCGTGGTGTGCGCGGCGCACGGCGACAGCCCGTTCGCCGCGACCAGCACCGCCGGGGTGATCCGCCGGATCCTCGACACCGGCCCGGAGCCGTCCGCGCTGGCCGCCGTGCGGGCCCTCGACCCGGCGCTGGCCGCCGTCGTCACCCGCGCGCTCACCCCCGAGCCGGCGGACCGGCCCGCCGACGGCGCGGCGCTGCTGGCGCTGCTGACCGACGCGCCGCAGGAGGAGCTGCGGGCGGAGATCACCCGGGGCTGGAACACCCTGCGGCTCTGACCCCCGCCCCCTCGCACCCCCTACCCCCTCTCCTTTGATACGACTGGTCACATGAGCGCTCCGCCGTTGACCGCCGCCGCGTACTTCGCCCTCCGGCTCGAACCCGTCTCCGGCTACGGCCTGCCGACCACCGAGGGGCTGCTGACCGCCTCCGACTGCCTGACCGACCGGCTGCCCTCCGACGACGACGAGCACTGCTGGTTCGGCTCCCCCGCCGAGGTGCTCGCCGCCTGCGGGGGCGCGCTGCCGCCGGAGGGCCGGCTCTGCTCGCTGTGCCTGCCCGCCGACTCGGCGGCCGTGCTGGCCGAGGAGATCCGCGCCGCCCACCCGCACGCCCACGAGCCCGTCCTGCTCCCGGACCACCCGCACCCGCCCGCCCCGGCCGGCCGGGTGCTCGGCTGGGAGGTGCTCGGCTACGACGTCGGCCTGCTGCACACCTGGCTCTGCAACGACCTGTACCGCGACGCCGTGCGCGACCTCGCCGTCACCACCACCCCGTACGGCCTGCTCCCCGACCACCCGACCGCCGCCCGGCTCGCCGCCTGGGCGAACGCCCGCACCGACACCAAACCGGTCACCTGGTTCGCGGCGGCCCTCGCGGTGCACGACTGACGGGCCGGGAGCGGCGGTCGATCCGTTCCGGCGCGCCCTCCTGACCATCCGTCACCTCTACGGGGCACGCCCGATGACGCGCCCGGGTCGGGCGAATTGCCCGGTTCGGGCGGGGTGTTCCCTATCCTGGGCCGGTGACGCGGATCGCGGCTGTGCACGGGGTGCTCCCGGCCCACCGCTACGGGCAGCGGGAGTTGACCGGAGCGGTGGCGGCGCTGCGCCCGGACGGCGACGGGCCGGGGCGGGCGCTCGCGGAGCGGTTCGCGGCGGGCGCGGGCGTCGAGTTCCGGCACCTGGCCTTCCCGTTGGAGCGCTACCCGGAGCTGGACGGCTTCGGCCGGGCCAACGACGCCTGGCTGGCGGCCGCGGCCGAACTCGCCGAGCGGGCCGCCACCGGCGCCCTGCGCGCGGCGGAACTGCCGCCCGAGCGGATCGACTTCGTGGTCTCCACCACCGTCACCGGGATCGCCGCGCCCTCGCTGGAGGCCCGACTCGCCCCCCGGCTGGGCCTGCGCGGGGACGTCCGGCGGCTGCCGCTGTTCGGGCTGGGCTGCGCGGGCGGTGCGGCGGGCCTCGCGGCGCTGGACGGGCTGCTGGCGGGCCGGCCGGACGGGGCGGCGCTGCTGATGGCCACCGAGCTGTGCTCGCTGACCCTGCAACGGGCCGACGGCTCGGCGGCGAACCTGCTGGCCACCGCGCTGTTCGGGGACGGCGCGGGCGCGCTGGTCGCGGTCGGCGCGGACGTCGAGTGCGCCGGGCCCGAGGTGGTGGCGACCCGCAGCCGGCTCTACCCGGGCACCGATCGGCTGCTCGGCTGGGAGGTCGGCGACTCCGGCTTCCGGATCCTGCTGGGCGCCGAACTCCCGGAGCTGGTGCGGCTGTTCGTCGGCGAGGAGGTGTCGTCCTTCCTGGCCGGGCACGACCTCAAGCCGGGCGACGTGACGGCCTGGGTCTGCCACCCGGGCGGGCCCCGGGTACTGGACGTGCTGGAGGACGAACTCGGCCTGCCCGCCACCGCGTTGGCCCCGAGCCGGGCCTCGCTGGCGCGCTGCGGCAACCTCTCCTCGGCGTCCGTGCTGCACATCCTGCGGGACGTGCTCGCGGCCGGCCCGCCGCCGCCCGGCTCGTACGGCCTGGTGCTGGCCCTCGGGCCCGGCTTCAGCTCCGAACTCGTCCTCCTGCGCTGGTAGATCGGCTGATGATCGCGTACACCGTCCTGATCGCGCTGGTCGCCGCGGAGCGGCTGGCGGAACTGCTGGTGGCCCGCCGCAACGCCGCCTGGAGCCTGGCCCGGGGCGGCGTCGAGCACGGGCGCGGGCACTACCCGGCGATGGTGCTGCTGCACACCGCGCTGCTGGCCGGCTGCCTGCTCGAAGTCCACTACGCGCAGCGGCCGTTCGTGCCCCGGCTGGGGTGGCCGATGCTGGCGCTGGCGCTGGGCGCGCAGGGGCTGCGCTGGTGGTGCATCCGGACGCTGGGGCCGCGCTGGAACACCCGGGTGATCGTCGTCCCGGGCCTGCCGCTGGTCTCCGGCGGGCCGTACCGGTGGCTGCGGCACCCCAACTACCTGGCGGTGGTGGTGGAGGGCTTCGCACTGCCGCTGGTGCACACCGCGTGGGCCACCGCGCTCTGCTTCACCCTGCTGGACGGCTGGCTGCTGGCCACCCGGCTGCGCTGCGAGGACGCCGCGCTGGCCCGCTGCCGGACGGCGGCGGCGTGATCGACCTGCTGGTGGTCGGCGGCGGCCCGGCCGGGCTGGCCACCGCGATCCACGCCGCCCGCGCGGGCCTGTCCGCGACCGTGCTGGAGCCGCGCGCGACCCCGATCGACAAGGCCTGCGGCGAGGGCCTGATGCCGGGCGCGGTACGGGCGTTGGAGCGGCTCGGCGTCGAGGTCGAGGGCCGGCCGTTCGCGGGCATCCGCTACCTGTCCGCCGACGGCACCCGCCGCGCCGAGGCCCGGTTCCGGGCCGGCCACGGCCTGGGGGTGCGCCGCACCGCCCTGCACGCCGCGCTCGCCGCCCGCGCCGACCGGCTCGGCGTCCCGCGCCTGGCGACCCGTTCCGCAGGGCTGGTCCTCACCGAACACGCGGTCACCGTGGGCGACTTGACCGGCCGCCACCTGGTCGCGGCGGACGGCCTGCACTCCCCCGTCCGGCGCGCCCTGGGCCTGCACCGGCCCGCCCCCGCCGGGCGGCCGGCCCGGTACGGGCAGCGGCGGCACTTCGCGCTGGAGCCGTGGAGCGACCTGGTCGAGGTGTACTGGTCGCGGCACGCGGAGGCGTACGTCACGCCGGTCGGGGACGGCACGGTCGGGGTCGCCGTGCTGAGCGGCGAGCGGCTCCCGTTCGACCGCCAACTCTCGGCGTTCCCGGCCCTGTTGGCGCGACTCGGCGACGCGCCCCCGGTCGGCCCGGTGCGCGGCGCGGGGCCGCTGCGCCAGCGGGCCGGCGCCCGGGTGCACGGCCGGGTGCTGCTGGTCGGCGACGCGGCCGGCTACCTGGACGCCCTCACCGGCGAGGGCGTCGCACTCGCCCTGGCCTCCGCCGAGGCCGCCGTCCGCTGCCTGGCCGCCGGCCGCCCCGCCGCCTACGAACGGGCCTGGCGGCGCACCACCCGCCCCTACCGCCTGCTCACCGCCGCCCTGCTCACCGCCCGCCACCAGCCCTGGCTGGGCCCGCGGATCGTCCCGCTCGCCGCCGCCCTGCCCCCCGCCTTCCGCACCGCCGTCGACCTGCTGGCCCGCTGACGCCCCCGACGCGTCGGCTCAGCGCCGCGCCCGCGGCAGCATCGGCTGCGGCCCGGGCGACAGCACCAGCCGGGGCACCGGGCGCACCGGCCCGGGGGCGGCCGGGCGCAGCCGCCAGCGGGCGGCGACGGTGGCCAGGGCGAGGACGGCCTCGGCGAGGCCGAAGCGGTCGCCGAGGCACTTGGTCGCGCCGAAGCCGAACGGCAGGTAGCCGCCCCGGGGCATGCCGCCGTCCGCGAACCGGTCCGGGTCGAACTCCTGTGGCCGGGGGAAGAGTTCGGGGCGGCGCTGGAGCAGGTAGAGGCAGCAGACCACCAGGGCCCCGGCGGGCAGCTCGGCGCCGTCCAGTTCGACGGGGCGGGTGGTGGTGCGGCTGATCGCCCAGGCGGGCGGGTAGAGCCGCAGCGCCTCGTCGATCACCCGTGCCGCGTACGGCAGTCGGGGCAGGTCCGACCACTCGGCGGGCCGGCCGTCCGGCAGGACGGCGTCCACCTCGGCGTGCAACTTCCGTTCCACCTCGGGGTGTTCGGCGACCAGTCGGAGCGACCAGGCCAGCGCGGAGGAGGTGGTCTCGGCTCCGGCGAGCACCAGGGTGGCTACCTGGTCGGCGAGTTCGTCCTCGGCCAGCGGCCGCCCGTGCTCGTCGCGGGCCGCCAGCAGCAGGGCCAGCACGTCGCCCCGGTCGATGCCGCGGGCCCGGTGGTCGGCGATGATCGCGGCCACGCCGGAGCGCCACGTAGCCAGCGCCCGGCGGTAGTTCCGCCGGGCGGGGGTGGGCAGCAGGTCGGCGGCGGGCAGCACCACCCGCAGGTAGATCCCGCGCAGCAGGACGTCCAGCGCCGCCCGCAGGGCCTCGGCGGCGGGCGGTTCCAGCCCGGCGGAGAACAGCGTCCGGACGGCGACGGCGGTGGTGAGCCGGAACGCCTCGCGGGTGACGTCGACGGCCCGCCCGGGCCGCCAGCCGGCCAGCAGCGCGGCGGTCTCGGCCGTCATCGCCCCGGCGTAGTGCGGCAGCAGCCCGGGCCGGAAGGCCGGCTGCACGATCCGGCGCAGCCGCGGGTGGTCGGCGTGCGGGCAGGACGCCAGCCCGTTGCCGAGGAACGCCCGGATCTTCCCGTACAGCGGCCCGGTCCGGTCGTAGCCCGTCCGGTCGGTGAGCACCCGCCGCACCGCCTCCGGCCCGCTGGCCACGTACATCTCGCGCGGCCCGACCCGGATCCGCACCAGGTCGCCGTGCGCGGGCAGGGTGTCGAGGAAGGCGAGCGGCCGCGAGAGCAGCGCCGGCAGGTGGCCGAGCAGCGGCAGGCCGCCGGGGGCGAGGGCGGGGCGGTTGGCGTGCACGGGCGACCACGATACGTGTCCGTCCGGGCGCGTGCGGTGACGCCGCCGGGACGTTGCCCGCCGGACGCGGGACACTGGAGGCATGAGCGAGTCCGGAGACATATTCCGCCCGCCGGTCGTGGTCCGCCCGCCGACCCGCGGGGAACGGCCGTACCGGCGGGTGGAGATCTACGGACGGACGGTCGGCCGGGCGCACGGCCCCGCCGACGTGGTCGAGCTGATCCGGCACGCGGGCGTCGCCGAACCGGACCTGGACGATCCGGACCTGGTGGCGTGGCGCGGCGGCGACCGCACGGTCTGGACGCACCCGCCGGACGGGGACGGCTGACCGGCGCCGCAGTGGGGGTGGCCACCGGGCAGCGGGCAGCGGAGGGCGCCCCCGGCTGGCCCGCCCCTGTCGGGGACGGGCGGCCGAGACCGGCACGCACCGCGGGAAGGGCTCAGGCGGTCAGGCGGTCAGGCGGTCAGGCGGTCAGGCTGAGGACGGGGGCCGCGGGGACGAGGAGGGAGGCGATCAGGTCGGCCAGTCGGAGGGACTGGGAGGGGTTGAGGCGGGGGTCGCACGAGCTGCGATAGCGGCGTCCGAGCCAGTCGTCGTCGAGGTCCGCGTCCACGCACTCGGTGACGTCGTCCCCGGAGAGTTCCAGGTGGACACCGCCGGGAGGGGTGCCGGTCTCCCGGCAGGCCGCGAAGAACCCGGTCAGTTCCTCCTGGATCGCGCGCATGCTGCGGGTCTTCACCCCGCCCGGGCTGGTGACCCCGTTGCCGTGCATGGGGTCGCTGACGAAGCGGTCGGCCAGGCCCTCGGCGGAGGCCGCCGCGAGCAGTTCCCGGGTGCGTTCGTAGGCCAGGGCCCGGCCCATCCGGAGGACGAAGGTGAGTCGGCCGGAGACGTTGGCCGGGTTGAGGACCGTGTGCAGGGCGAGGAGTTCGTCCGGGGTGCAGCCGGGGCCGATCTTGACGCCGATCGGATTCGCGATGCCGGCGGCGAATCCGATGTGCGGGCCGGTGAGGGACCGGGTGCGCTCACCGATCCACAGCAGGTGGCCGGAGTGGGACCAGCGGGCACCGTCGACCGGCGAGGTGCGGACCTGCGGGAGTTCGTAGTCGAGGAGCAGGGCCTCGTGGGAGGTGTAGACCCCCGAACCGGCCAGGAAGGACAGGGTCTTGGCCGACTCGCGGTAGGCGCGCAGCAGGTTCTTCGGGTCGGGGGTGCGGCCGTCCCTGGTGAAAGCGGTGGCGTTGACGGCGTCGCCCAGGTAGGAGGGCAGGGAGGTGGTGCCGCGCCGTTCGACGGATGACGAGCGCGGCTTGGCGTACTGGCCGGCGATCCGCCCGACGGTGACGACCCGCGCCCTGGCGCCCTGGGCGATCCGCTCGGACATGGCGCGCAGCAGGTCGACGCGGTTGCGGACGGAGCGGGGGGTGTTGTCGGCGAAGGTCTCGGCGCAGTCACCGCCCTGGAGCAGGAACGACGGGCCGGCGAGTTCGGTGCGCAGCGCGCGGGCTTCCGCCATCGGGACGAGCGGGTCAGCGTGGGCGAGGACCCGCCGGACCCGAACCGTCTCCCGGGGGTCGGGCCAGCGGGGTTGGTGGTCGGCGGGTGCGGTGACCGGTGGCGCCCCGGCCCCGGCGGCGGTGCTCACCAGGCGCGGGTTGAACACCTCGTGCACGAGGACCGTGGTGCGGTCCGAGAAGGCGATCTCGTAGACGCGGCCGGGAGCGCCGGCGGGGAACAGGCCGAAGCGTTCGACGGTGAGGCCGGCCGCGAAGATGCGGCGGCGTTCGTACAGCCCCAGGCCGTGCGTGTGCAGGCCGAAGGGGGTGTCGTCCCGGGGGATGACGTGGGCGGCGTCGGTCTCGCGGAAGGTGATCAGGTTCTCGCTGACCACGGTGCCCGCGCGGTCCCGCAGGCGGGAGCGGCGGATCCGCAGGTCCGGGTGCGGGCCGGGGCCGAAGACCTCGGCGAGGTGGCCGGAGGCCCGTACGGCGGCCGGGTCGAGGTCGGGCAGCACCTCGGCGGAGAGCGGGGAGTCCATGAGTGACTGCAGCAGCACGGTCGTGGAGCCTTCGTTGCGCAGCATCATGCGGGTCGCCGACGGCAGCGCGAGGGCCTCGGCAAATTCGGGATACGCGGACAATCGAAACACCCTTGGGTCGTGGCGGTCTCGTGGCGTGGACGGTGAGTGGGCCGGTGCGGGCGCGGCGGCGCGTACGGCCGGTGCGGGCAGCGGGCCGGTGCGGGCAGCGGCGGGCCGGGTCAGTGCGCTTCGGCGGGTTCGCGGTTGGCGGCGGCCTCGGCGACCACCTGGCCGATCAGCTTCGCGGCCGCCTCGGCCCCGTTGCCCGTCGGTGCGATGGCCCGGGACGCCTCCGCCGCCCGGCCGCGGAAGGTCTCCGGCTCGTCGAAGGCCGTGCGCAGGATGGCGAACAGGGTGTCGGCGTCGGGCTCGGTGGCCGTGGTGTACCCGAGGTGGTCGAGCCGGGTCATGGCCTCCCGCTCGTGGTACTCGTCCCGGCCGCTCAGCACGTAGGCGACCGGGGCGTCCATCACGGCGAGTTCGGTGACCGAGAGCCAGCCGGGGGGCGAGAGGACGGCCTTGGCGTGCTTGACCAGGGAGTGCCAGTCGGAGACGTAGTCGAGGAAGACCACTCCGTCGACCTCTTCGGTGAACGTCTGGCGGCCGATCACGACGAGTCGGGCGCTCGGGTGGTCGGTGCGCAGCTTCTCGAAGGCGGTGAGGTACTCCCGGAGCAGCCGTTCCTTGTTCTCGGTGAACATGGTGGTGCCACCGAAGCCGACGACGGCGTACTCGGCGCCGTGCAGACCGAAGCGGGCGTCGATCTCCGCGCGCGGCGCCGGGTCGGCGGCGCATTCGTCGCGGACGATCGGGCCGACGACGTGGCCGTTGCCGGCCGCGATGGCCTCCAGCACCGGGGTGCCCCGGTCGAGTTCGGGGACGCTGGGCTTGTCGGTGAGGACGGCGCGGGCCCGGCGGGTCACCCAGGTGAAGAGCGTGGTGAGGGAGGTCCGGATGGCGTCGATCTCCTCGGGGTCGTCGAGGACGAAGCCGGCCTCCAGCAGGGTGGCGTTGCTGATCTGGCCGAGGGTGAAGTCGTAGCGCTCGGTGACCAGGACGTAGGGGACGCCGGAGACCTCGGCGGCCAGGCACGCGGCGACGTTGAAGTCGCTGACCACGACGTCGGGCCGGATCGAGCCGATCAGCGCGACCGCGGCGAGCATCCGGTCGCCGCTGATGAACGTGCGGTCGAGGTAGCCCGTGACGTAGGAGCTCCAGTCGAAACTTCTGGTGAGCTGCGAGGTGTTGGCGTGGTCCCGCTGCTCGGAGGCGGTGTGCACGTGCACGCCGAGTTCCTCGAACATCGGGGTGAACAGCGGGCCCTTGGAGCCGAGGTGCACGTGCTGCTCCGACCCGGGGAACAGGGTCCGCAGCTTCGCGGCCACGGCGAGGGCCCGCATGTTGTGACCCGTGCCGGTCTCGGCCGGCAGGTGGAGGACCTTCATCTTGACGCCTTTCGAGGAGTGTGGGGACGTACGGGGTACGGGCGGGTGGGGGTGCGGGGGCGGGCGGTTCAGGCGCCCGCCAGCTCCATCACGTACCGTCCGTAGCCGGACGAGGGGGAGAGTTCCTTGCCGAGCAGGGCCAGTCGCTCGCGGTCGATGTAGCCCATCCGGTAGGCGACTTCCTCCAGGCAGGAGATCCGGATGCCCTGGCGCTTCTCCAGCGCCTGCACGAACACCGCGGCCTCCAGCAGGCTGTCGTGGGTGCCGGTGTCGAACCAGGCCGAGCCGCGCTCCAGAGTGACCAGGCGGGCCCGGTGCTCGCGGACGTAGGTGAGGTTGAGGTCGGTGATCTCCAGCTCGCCGCGGTCGGAGGGGGCGAGTTCGGCGGCCCGGCGGCTCGCGTCCGCGTCGTACATGTACAGGCCGGTGACGGCGAGGTCGGAGTCGGGGGCGGTGGGTTTCTCCACCAGGGTGAGGATCCGGCCCGACCCGTCGACGGTGGCCACTCCGTACCGCTCCGGGTCGCCGACCCGATGGCCGAAGAGGGTGCAGCCGTCGAGGCGGGCGGCCTCGGCGCGGAGCAGGTCGGGCAGCCGGTGCCCGTGGAAGATGTTGTCGCCGAGGATGAGGCAGACGTCCCGGCCGTCGGTGAACGGGGCGCCGATGACGAGGGCTTCGGCGATGCCGCCCGGTCTCCGCTGGACGGCGTAGGCGATCGAGATGCCGAGGCGTTCGCCGTCGCCGAGCAGCGCCCGGTAGCTGCCGAGGTGCTCGGGGCTCGAGATGACGAGGACCTCGGTGATGCCGGCCTGCATGAGCACGGAGAGCGGGTAGTAGATCATCGGCTTGTCGTAGACCGGGAGCAACTGCTTGGAGTGCACGTCGGTGAGTGGGCGCAGGCGGGTGCCGGAGCCGCCCGCGAGGATGATGCCTCGCAATGGTCTCCCCTTCGGGGTTCTTGGTGCGGGTCACCGGCTCCGTCGGACGCCGGGCCCCGGGCGGGTGCGGTGGGGCGGTCGGCCGGCGGCGCTCGGGCTCAGGCCGACGGCGCGGACGCCGCGGTGACGGGCAGCAGCGGCCGCCACCAGTCGGGGTGCTCCCGGTACCAGGCGATGGTTTGGGCGAGGCCGTCCTCGAAGGCGACTTCGGGGCGGTAGCCGAGGGCGCGCAGCTTGGAGTCGTCCAGCGCGTAGCGGCGGTCGTGGCCCTTGCGGTCGGCGACCTGGCGGACGGCGGACCAGTCGGCGCCGCAGGCGTCGAGGATCAGCCCGGTGAGGCTGCGGTTGTCCAGTTCCCGGCCGCCGCCGATGTTGTAGACCTCTCCGGGCCCGCCCTCGGCGAGGACGAGGTCGATGCCCCGGCAGTGGTCGTCGACGTGGAGCCAGTCCCGGACGTTGAGGCCGTCGCCGTACAGCGGCACCGTCCCGCCCCGCAGGAGGGTGGTGACGAAGAGCGGGACGAGTTTCTCGGGGAACTGGTACGGGCCGTAGTTGTTGCTGCAGCGCGTGACGGAGAGGTCGAGCCCGTGGGTCCGCGCGCAGGCCAGGGCGAGCAGGTCGGCCCCCGCCTTGGCAGCCGCGTAGGGCGAGTTGGGGGCCAGCGGCCACTCCTCGGTCCAGGCGCCCTCGTCGATGGAACCGTAGACCTCGTCCGTGGAGACCTGGACGAACCTCGGCAGCCGGGCGGCCCGTGCGGCGTCCAGCAGGTTCTGGGTGCCGAGGACGTTGGTCCGGACGAACTCCGCCGGGTCCCGGATGGAGCGGTCGACGTGGGTCTCGGCCGCGAAGTTGACGACCGCGTCGACGCCGCCGAGCAGCTTCGGGACGAGGTCCGGGTCGGCGATGTCGCCCTCGACGACCCGCAGTCCGGGATGGTCCGCCACCGGGGCGAGGTTGGCGAGGTTGCCCGCGTACGTCAGCTTGTCGAGCACGGTCACCCGGTCCACCGGGAGGGCCGACCGGCCGTCGAGAAGTCTTCTCACATAATTTCCACCGATGAAACCGGCGCCACCGGTCACCAGTATGTGCATGAAACATTCGCCCTTCGACGATGCCACTGGATATGTACTGCGGTACATCGCGCAGTCCAGGGAAATAAGGAAGGGAGAACGAAAAGGCATCGCCTGTCAGGCTATCCCCCGCGCCCCCCGCGCACGCCGAGCCTGCATGTGATTGCGGCTCAAGGCCATGCTCAAAGATCGTAGAACCTCGAACATGCCAGCGAGCCCATACTAGCCATACTCAAGCTCGATGGATTGTGACGCTGGTCACACTTCGGGCGCGGGCCTTCCCCTCCCCCCGACGGACCCGAATATGAGTGGCTCCGATTCCGGATGGGTCGCACGGAGAACAATGGTCGGGGAACTCCGAATAGGGGTTGCGGACCCGACTCGGCGACACTATTTTCGGGCCGCATGCAACGGTATTCGAATTCGGCTCTCATGGAGGACGGCACCGTGCTGGGGCCCGGCACGACCGTCGGACCCGGCAGCTGGATACGGTTCGGCACGGCACTCGGCGGCTCCACCCTCGCGGGCGGGGTGTTCGTCGGCTTCCGCTGCCGGCTGGACGGGGTCCGGGTGGCGGGCGGCTCGCAGATCGCCTCGCTGGCCCGGGTCGGGCGGGCGGGGGCCGCCCCCGTCACGATCGGGGCCGGGGCCTGGATCGGCGCGCGGGCCGTGGTGGAGCCCGGGGTCCGAATCGGCGCCGGGGCGGTGGTCGCCGCGGGGGCGCACGTCGTCGCGGACGTCCCGTCCGACGTGATCGTGGTGGGGCGCCCGGCCCGCCGGCTCCGCGACCGGGAGGCGCGGGAGGACGAGGCCCCGGACTTCACCGCCATCGTCGAGCGGGTCCGGTCCCGGGCCGACGCGGGCCGGGTGCCGCTGCCCGCCGGCTGGACCTCGGACGGGGGCGGCTTCCTCGACGCGGCCGTCTCGGGCGGCCCCGGCGTCCGGCTGGGCGCGGGGGTGATCACCATGGGCCGCCCGGACGGACCGTCACCGCGCGGGGGCATACGCGTCGGCGGGCAGGTGGGGATCGGCGCGGGGGCGATCCTCGAAGGATCCGGCGGCATCGACATCGGGCCGGGGGTGGAGCTCGGCGACGGCGTCCTGGTCGTCTCCAGCGGCCACGACCCGAGCCGCCGCTCCCTGCCCTGGCAGGAGGGCCCGGTCCGGATCGGCTCCGGGGTGGTGATCGGCGCGGGGGCGACGATCGTCGGCCCCTGCGCGCTCGGCGACGGGGCGGTCGTCGCCCCCGGCGCCGTCGTCGTCGGCGACGTGCCCGCCGGCGGCTTCAGCGCCGGAGTGGTCTCCACCGCGGAGGACCCCCACCAGCCGCCACCGGCCCACTGACCCCGCCTCCCGCCTCCCGCCCGCTGCCCCCAACTCCCTTTGCTGCCAGTGCCATCCCGTCGCGACATCTGCTACGCTCCCCATGTTTCGAAGTTCTTCGAATAACGAAATTTCGGGAGCGGGCGCCCGACTCGGGCGCCCCGGATCCAAAAGGAACCCGATGACCAGTCCTCCTTCCCTCCGCTCCTTCGTCCGGCAGCACGTCCTGGACGAGGTGGCCCGCGTCCCGGCCGTGCTCGGCCGGGACTCCGCCGATGTGATCACCCCCGACCGCACCCTCCGGGACGCCGCGCTGGCGCTCCTGACCCTCCCGGGCCCCGACGACGCCGCCCTGGCGGGCCGACTCCTCGACTCCCTCAGGGAGTTCGCGGACCCGGAGCTGCCGGGCTTCCGCGAGCTGATCGACGTCACCGGCGCGCCCCACCCGATCGGCGACGTCCGCACCCCCTCCGCGCAGGCGCTCGCCGCCTGGGCCCTGCACCGGGCCGGGACGCTGACCGGGGACGACGCGCTGCGCGCCGAGGCCGGCGGCCACTGGGAGCGCGTGGCGGAAGCGGTCCTCCGCCACGACTGGCCGGCCCGGCTCGACCGCTCTGCGGACGCGGTCCTGGACGAGTCCGGCCCGCTGGAGGAGACCGCCGTCCTGGTGCTGGCCGCCGACGCGCTGACCCCGGCCACCGGTTCGGCCTTCCTCGACGCGGCGGCCGACCGGCTGGAGCGCTACGTCCACGGCGACGCGGCCTGGGACCGGCTGACGCCGCGCGGGGCGCCCGACACGCTCCGCGGCCACCGGACGGGCTCGTCCGCGCTGGCGGCCCTGGCCTGGGCGGCGCTCCACCGGCGCGGCCGCGCCGGCGCCGCGGACCTGGCCCGGCGGGTCCTGGCCCACGTCCACGAGCACCACCGGCACGTCGGCACCGGCGGCTACTGGGACCGCAGTTCCGCCGACTCCGCGGTGCGGGTCGACGCGGTCGCCGCCCTGCACGGCCACCCCGACTCGCCGTTCCCCGCGAAGTTCGTCGCCGACCACGCGCTCCTCGCCCTGGCGGCCCGGGCCGTCGCCGCGCTCGACGACCCGGGCGAGGCGGACGGGGCGGTCCTCAAGGCCCTCGCCCAGGAGGCGGAAGCCGAGCTGGAGCGGTACTCCGACCCGGTGGCCGGCGGCGTGTTCCACGGCCAGGGCAGCTGGTTCTCCACCCCGACCGACCCGACCGTCCCGCTGGCCCGGCACGTCATGGTGCCCGCCCGCACCGCCGGTTCCTTCGCCGTCGGCAACACCACGTACGTCCCGTTCCACGCCAAGCACGCCCGCACCCAGCTGCTGGCCCTGGCCGCCCTGGGCGACCGGACCGTGGCCTTCCCCGCCGCGCCGGAGCTGGTCGAGCGCCCGGAGCCGGATCCGTTCGACAACGACCTGGGGCACGTCACCACCGGGCGGCTGTCCGAGGGGCTCGTCGACCTCGACCACTACCTCCGCTGGCTGCGTTCGACCGCCTCCGGCCTGGGGTACGGCCTCACCCCCTACCGGTCCCCGCTCGGCCTGCGCTCCGACCGCACCGCGCAGACCTTCTCGGTGCTGCACGTGGTCTCCGACCTGCTGGCCCTGGACGAGCCGGTGCCGAACACGCCCGGCGTGCTCACCGGCGTCTTCGCCACGCAGAACCCGGACGGCGGCTTCGGCGAGCAACCCGGCCTGCCCTCCGAGACGTTCACCACCTACTGCGCGGTGCTGACCGCCGTCGTGCTGGGCGGCGCGGACCACCCCGGGTTCGACCGGGACGCCTGCGTGGCCTTCCTGCGGTCATGCCAGCGCCCGGAGGGCGGGTTCGGCAACGCGCCCGGCTTCCCCGGCGACGCCTGGCACTCCCACCTCGCCACCCTGACCCTCGTCGCCCTGGACGCCCGCCCCGAGCGGGAGGACGACCTGGTGGCCTACCTGCTCTCCTGCCGCAACCAGGACGGCGGCTACGGGAACCGGCCCGGCTCCCCGTCCGACACCTTCGCCACCTTCCGCGCGATCGGAGCCCTGATCGCGCTCGGCCTCCGCCCGCCGCACTCCGAGCGGAGCGTGCGGTGGCTGCGCGGGCTGCAGACCGCGGCCGGCGGCTTCCGCTACCGGACGGACGGCGCGGAGAGCTTCGTCGGCTCGTACCACGCCATCGGCGGGCTCTACATGCTGGGCGCGCGGCCGGCCGACACCGGGGCCTGCGTCCGCTGGATCACCGCCCGCCAGAGCGCCGACGGAGGCTTCTCCCGCGCGCCCGGCGCCCCCTCGGAGACCACCGACGAGGGGTTCATCGCAGTGCAGGCACTGCACATGCTCGAAGGGAAGTTGAACCGCTCCTGGGCGGTGATGATGACATGACCACTACCCCACCCGTCTCCTCCCCCGTCGGCCCGGCGCCGACCCCGCCGCCGGCCGCCCGCTCCTCGCGGTCCGTCTCCCTCCTGGCGTTCGCCACGATGTTCGTCATCGGGACGGACACCTTCCTCGTCGCGCCGCTGCTGCCGACGCTGACCCGGGCGTTCGACGTCAGCTCCGACGCCTCCGGCTGGATGGTCAGCGCCTACGCCCTGGGCTACGCCCTCTTCGCGCTGATCGCGGGGCCGATCTCGGACCGGCGGGACCGGCGCCAGGTGCTGCTGGCCGGGTTGACCGGGTTCGTCGTCATGACCGCGCTGTGCGGGTTCGCGCAGGGGTTCTGGATGATGATCGCCTTCCGGTTCCTCGCCGGCGTGAGCGCGGCGTTCGTCTCCCCGCAGATCTGGGCGTCCATCCCGGTGCTGGTGAAGCCCCAGGAGATCGTCCGGACCATGGGCTTCGCCACCGCGGGGCTGTCCATCGCCCAGTTCGCGGGCATCCCCCTCGGCAGCTGGCTCGCCGCGGGCTCCTGGCACGTCCCGTTCTGGGCCATCGGCGGCCTCTCGGCGGCCCTGTGGCTGCTGCTCGCCCGGCTGTTCCCCTCGGTGCCCGGCCGGCCCGGCGCGACCGGCGGGGCGAAGGCCGTCCTCGGCACCTACCGGACGGTGCTGGGCGCCGGACGGCTGCGCTGGTACCTGCTGGCCTACCTGGTCTTCCAGACCGGCAACTTCGAGGCGATCTCCTTCTACGGGTCCTGGTTCACCGAGGACTTCGGGCTGAGCGTCGCCTCCGTCGGCACCGCGATGATGGCGGTGGGCGCGGGCAACGTGATCGGCTCCCTGACCGGCAGCCGCCTGGTAGCGCGCCTGGGCCTGCACCGGTCCCTGCTGGTCGGGGTGCTGAGCATGGCCGCCCTGTACTGCCTGGTCCCGCTCGCCCCGAACCTGGCGGTCGCGCTGGTCCTGCTGGCCCTGGTGATGATGGTCGGCGGCGCTCTCTTCCCGGTCTTCATGAGCGTCCTGCAGTCGCAGACCGAGACCGCCCGGGGCACCGTCTCCTCGCTCTCCAACTCGGCTATGTACGTGGGCACCACCGTCGGCGGCGCCGTCGGCGGGGTGCTCCTCGCCGACGCCCCGGGGTTCTGGGGCGTGGCCGGGTTCACCGTCGCCGCCTACCTGGTCTCACTCGGCGTGTACGCGGCGGTCGGCACCTTCCGGAAGCGGGAGGCGGGCGCGTGAGCACCGCCGTCCTCTTCGACGGGTACGGGGACCCCGGGGAGCTGTACCCGGCCGAGGTGCCCGACCCCGTCGCCGGGCCCGGCCAGGTGGTCGTCTGGTACACCGCGATCGGCGTCAACCCGATCGACTGGAAGATCCTCTCCGGCGAGGTCCGCGAGCACGTCCCGGTGCGCCTGCCCGGCGGCTGCCTCGGGGTCGAGGCGGCGGGCGTGGTCGTGGAGGTCGGCGCCGGAGTGCGCCGGTTCCGGGCCGGCGACCGTGTCATCCGGCACGGCCGGCCCGGCGCGTTCCGGGAGTACGAGGCCGTGGCGGCCTCGCAGGCGGCCGACGAACTCACCCTCTGCCCCGACCGCTTCCCCGACGAACAGGCCGCCGTCCTGCCGGTGGCCGCCGGCACCGCGTACTCGGCCCTGCGCCGGGTGGGGCTGCGGCCCGGGGAGCGGCTGCTGGTGCACGGCGCCTCCGGCGGCGTGGGCCTGGCCGTGGTGCGGCTCGCCCTGCTGCTGGGCGCGGGCGAGGTGGTCGGTACCGCCTCGCCCGCCCGCCACGGCCTGGTGCGCGCCGCGGGGGCGACCCCGGTCGCGTACGGGGAGGGGCTGCCGCGACGCCTCGTGGAGCACGCGCCGTTCCACGCCTCGGTCGACTGCGCGGGCGGCCCGGAGTCCACCGGGGCGGCGGCCCGGTTCGTCACCGGCGCCGGCCGCCGGGTCACGATCGTCCCGGACCCCTCGGCCCGTGCCCTCGGGATCCCGCTGCTGGAGCACCTCCCGCTGGAGCTGGCGAGCACCCTCGACCTGATCGGCACGGCCCCGTTCGAGCTGCCGGTGGCCGCCCGCTACCCGCTGGAGCGGGCCGGCGAGGCGCTCGCGCACTCCCGCCGGGGCGGCGTCGGCGGGAAGCTCGTGCTGCTGCCCGGCGGGTGACCGGACGCCCGAACCGCCCGGTCCTTCTATAATCGTAGAACGTTGAACCAGGCTGTCGGGTCCGGCGGCACTCGCCGGCAGGGCGCGGCCCTGGCGGCGACCGCCCGAAGGAGGCCACCCGTGCGCAGTCCGCTCCACCACCCCGACCGGTCCGATCTCTCCCTGGACCGGGTGCTGCACGCGCTCAGCGACCCCATCCGCCGGGACATCGCGCACGTGATGTTCCTGGAGGGCTCCCGCTCCTGCGGCCAGTTGGTCTACCCGATCGCCAAGTCGACGCTCTCGCACCACCTGAAGGTGCTGCGCGAATCCGGTGTGATGCACACCGAGGTCCGGGGCACGACCCGCATCATCACCCTGCGCCGCGACGACCTGGAGGCCCGGTTCCCCGGACTCCTCGACGCCGCGCAGGTCACCAGCCCCGCGCCGGCGGCGGAGCGGATCGGCGAGGGCGCGGCCTCCGGCTGAGAGGCCCCGCCCGGCCGCGAGGACCCGCCCGGCCGTCGGCCCCAGTGAAAGGGACCACCGATGACCTCCACCGTGCCCACGCGCCCGGCCCGCAAGGCCGGTGTCGACCTACCGGTCCTCGGACTGGGCACCTGGCGAACGATCGACGGGATCGGCCCGGACCGGCTCGCGGACCTGCTGGAAACCGCCCGCACGGTCGGCGCCCCGCTGGTGGACACCGCCCCCGTCTACTCCGACGCCGAGGCCCGGCTCGCGCGACAACTCCGCGCGGACCCGTCGTTCTTCGTCGCCACCAAGATCTGGGACACCGATCCCGCGGCG
Organism: Kitasatospora setae KM-6054; assembly: GCF_000269985.1. NCBI lineage: Bacteria > Bacillati > Actinomycetota > Actinomycetes > Kitasatosporales > Streptomycetaceae > Kitasatospora > Kitasatospora setae. The sequence continues at coordinate 2,022,633 of NC_016109.1, forward strand.
GTCGAAGCGGTCTTCGCCCGCCAGCTCGCGGGCTACGCGCGCTCCGGCATCGACCTCCTCCAGGTGCACAACCTCAACGGGTGGCGGGCCAACCTGGACTGGCTGGACCGGCAGAAGGCAGCCGGCCGGGTCCGCTTCAGCGGCGTCACCTACCAGTTCGACCACGCCTTCGGCCTGGGTGGTAGCCGGGCCGACCTCGCCCACGTCCTCGCCGCCGACCTGGTGGACTTCGTCCAGGTCAACATGAACGCGGCGGAGCCCGACCTCGCCGAGGACGTCCTCCCGGCCGCCGCCGCGGCCGGGATCGGCGTGATCGTGATGCGGCCGTTCGGCGAGGGCGCGCTGCTGGCGTCGCCCCCGCCGGACGGCTTCCTGCGCGAACTGGGCTGTGCGAGCTGGCCCGAGGCACTGCTGCGCTGGGTGCTCGCCCACCCCCAGGTCACCACCGTCCTGACGGCGACCTCCCGGCCCGAGCACTTCCTCGCCAACGCGGCGGCCGTCCGGGGCGGGCCGCTGGGCCCGGCGGAGGCGGCGGCCGTGGCCGCCCACGCCCGGTCGGCCCCGGGCGCGCGGCCCGGGCGGTGAGGCCCGGGCGCGGTGCGGGGCCCGCCCGGCGGCGGTGAGGGCCCCGCCGCCGGGTGGGCCTTCCGGGGCAACGGCGTCCCCCCTGGTGCGGAGCGGCCCGGCTCTGGAGTGGCCGGGCGGCGGGCGGCGGGAGTGGATGGTGTTCCAGTGCCGCGCCGACCCCTGGAGCCCCGATGCCCCGTACCCGCCGTGCCGCCGCCGTCGCCGCCCTGTCGCTGTCCGCCCTCTCCGCCCTCTCCGCCGCGGGCTGCGCGGCCCCCGCCGACCTGAACGCCCCGCCGGCCGCCGACTCCCCGTCCGCGACGGCGCCGTCGGCGGGGTCGCAGCCCTCGGTGTCGGCGTTCGCGTCCTCGGTGGGCACCCGGGTGGCGCTGGCCGGTGTGGGCAGCCTGGGCCCGATCCTGGTCGACGACCAGGGCCGCACCCTGTACCTGTACGGCGCGGACGACTCGGTGCACGCGAGCTGCCTCGCCGAGTGCGCGAAGTCCTGGCCGCCGGTGACCACCCCGGGCTTCCCGCTGGCCGGCCCGGGCGTGGACGACGGGCTGCTGGGCGCGGCGGCCCTGCCGGACGGGAGCGCGCAGGTGCTCTACAAGGGCCACCCGCTGTACCGCTACACCGGCGACCGCGGCCCGGGCGAGACCGCCGGCCACACGGTGGCGGACCCGCGCGGCACGTTCTACGCGGTGACCTCGCTGGGCGACCCGGTCGGCGTCGACATCGCGACGCTGCGCGGGCGGGGCGGCACGGTGCCGGGCGCCGGGGCGTCGGCGGGGGCGGCCGCGTCGGCGGGGGCGAGCACCCCGGCCGACCCGAACGCCCAGCCCGACCCGCAGGCCACCGTCCAGGCCCCGGCCCAGACGCCCGCCCAGACGCCCGCGCAGACCCCCGTCCAGCCACCCGTGCAGGTGCCGGTCGAGGTACCCCCGGCCCAAGCCCCGGCCGACCCGCCCGCCGACAGCTCCGGGGCCGGCTCCGGGGCCGACAGCGGCTCCGGCTGGGGCGGCGACGGTTCGCAGGAGGGCTGAGCCGACGGCCCCTCGCCCGGCCCCTCGGCCGACCTCTCGGCCGGTCTCGGGACCGCCCCGGCGGACGGCGGAGCTGCGGTTGTGGGCGGGCCGGGGCGGTGTTCGAGTGGGGGAAGTCGCGGTGGCCGACCCTCGCCGCCGCGCGGCTACGGCGCCCCCGGGCGGGGTGCCCGAGGAGGATTCCCCCGATGTCCCAGCACGTCCCCTTCACCACGAACAACGCGGGCGTCCCGGTCGAGAGCGACGCCGACTCGCTGACCGCGGGCGCGGCGGGTCCGATCCTGCTGCACGACCACTACCTGATCGAGAAGATGGCCCAGTTCAACCGGGAGCGGGTGCCGGAGCGGGTGGTGCACGCGAAGGGCAGCGGCGCGTACGGCTCCTTCGAAGTGACGCAGGACGTCAGCCGGTTCACCCGCGCGGACCTGTTCCAGCCGGGCAAGCGGTGCGACCTGCTGGCCCGGTTCTCGACCGTGGCGGGCGAGCTGGGTTCGCCGGACACCTGGCGGGACCCGCGCGGCTTCGCGCTGAAGTTCTACACCGAGCAGGGCAACTACGACGTGGTCGGCAACAACACGCCGGTGTTCTTCGTCCGCGACCCGATCAAGTTCCAGGACTTCATCCGCTCGCAGAAGCGCCGCCCGGACAACGGGCTGCGCGACCACGACATGCAGTGGGACTTCTGGACGCTCTCCCCGGAGTCGGCGCACCAGGTGACCTGGCTGATGGGCGACCGGGGCATCCCGAGGAGCTGGCGGCACATGGACGGCTTCTCCTCGCACACCTACAGCTGGGTGAACGCGGACGGGGCCAGATTCTGGGTGAAGTACCACTTCAAGACCGACCAGGGGAACGCGTTCCTCCCGCAGGCGGAGGCCGACCGGCTGGCCGGCACGGACGGCGACTACCACCGGCGCGACCTGTTCGAGGCGATCGAGGGCGGCGAGCACCCGTCCTGGACGCTGCACGTGCAGGTGATGCCGTTCGACGAGGCGTGGGACTACCGGTTCAACCCGTTCGACCTGACGAAGGTGTGGCCGCACGGCGACTACCCGCTGATCGAGGTCGGCCGGTTCACCCTGAACCGCAACCCGGAGGACCACTTCGTCCACATCGAGCAGGCCGCGTTCGAGCCGTCCAACCTGGTGCCGGGCATCGGCGTCTCGCCGGACAAGATGCTGCTCGGCCGGATCTTCTCCTACCCGGACACCCACCGGTACCGGATCGGCCCGAACTACGCGCAGCTGCCGCCGAACCGGGCGCACGTGCCGGTGCACTCGTACGCCAAGGACGGGCCGATGCGCTTCGACGCGGCCCGCACCGCCCGGCCGTACGCGCCGAACTCGTACGGCGGGCCGGCCGCCGACCCGTCGCTGTGGGGCGCGCCGCTGGGGTGGGACGTGGCGGGGGCGATGGTCCGCGAGGCGTCGCCGCTGCACCGCGAGGACGACGACTGGGGCCAGGCCGGGACGCTGGTGCGGGACGTGCTGGACGACGCGGCGCGCGACCGGCTGGTCGCCAACATCGCCGGGCACCTGGCGGACGGGGTCTCCGCGCCGGTGCTGGAGCGCGCGCTGGAGTACTGGCGCAACGTCGACCGGACGCTCGGCGACCGGGTCGCCGCCGCGCTGGCCGGCTGAGCGGCCCGCCCCGGAAAAGGAACCGAGGAGACCGCCCGCCCGGGACGCCGTTCCGGGCGGGCGGCCGCGTGGGGGCGGCCGTTCGGCGCTCGTTGACAAGTGTCCCCGCCGGGCCGATCCTAAGCAAGCGCTTAGTCAGCACGTTTCGATCCCCTGCGAGGTGCCTCCGATGACCACCACCGCTCCGCCCGGGCTGGACCTGGAGGGGCTCCGCGCCCACCTCGACACCGCGCTGCCCGCACCCCCCGCCGGACCGCTCACCGCCCGGCTGTTCGAGGGCGGCCGGTCGAACCTGACCTACCTGGTCGAGGACGGCACCGACCGCTGGGTGCTGCGCCGCCCGCCGCTCGGCCACGTGCTGGCCACCGCGCACGACATGGGCCGCGAGCACCGGGTGCTCGGCGCCCTCGCCGGGACGGCCGTGCCGGTGCCCCGGCCGGTGCTGCTGGTCGAGGACCCGGCGGTGATCGGCGCGCCGTTCTACCTGATGGAGTACGTCCCGGGCACCGCCCACCGGGACGCGGAGGCGCTCGCCGCGCTCGGCGAGCCCCGGGTGCACGCGCTGGGCGTCCGGCTGGTGGAGACCCTGACCGCCCTGCACGGCCTCGACCCGGACGCGCTCGGACTGGCCGGCTTCGGCCGCCCCGAGGGCTTCCTGGAGCGCCAACTGCGCCGCTGGGGAAAGCAGTTGGACGCCTCGCGGAGCCGCGAGCTGCCCGGCGCGGACGAGCTGCACCGGCGCCTCGCCGCGACCCTGCCGCCCTCCCCCGCGCCCGCGCTGCTGCACGGCGACTACCGGCTGGACAACGTCCTGGTGGACGCCGAGGACCGGATCGCGGCCGTGCTGGACTGGGAGATGTCCACCGTCGGCGACCCGCTCACCGACCTCGGCCTGCTGGTGATGTACACCGAACTCGCCCGCCGCTTCGACGGGTTGCTCCCCGGCGCGGCCCTCGCCCCCGGCTTCCCCGCTCCCGCCGAACTCGTCCGCCGCTACGCCGACGCCTCCGGCCGGGACGTCTCCGGCCTGGGCTGGTACACCGCCTTCGCCTCCTTCAAGCTCGCGGTCGTCCTGGAGGGCATCCACTACCGCTACACCCGGGGCGGCACGGTCGGCACCGGCTTCGACCGGGTCGGCGAACTCGTGCCGCTGTTCGTCGGGTTCGGCCACGAATCGCTGGAGGGCTGACCCGGTGGACTTCACCCACGACGCCCGGACCACCGGGCTCATCGCCGAACTCACCGCCTTCATGGACGAGTTCGTCTACCCCGCCGAACCGGTGCTGGCCGCCCAGCTCGCCGACCCGGACCGCGCACCGTGGTCGATCCCCCCGGTGGTCGGCGAGTTGCGGGCCGCCGCGAAGGCCCGCGGCCTGTGGAACCTCTTCCTCCCGGGGGAGGGCGGCGCCGGGCTGACCAACCTGCAGTACGCCCCGCTGGCCGAACTCACCGGCCGCTCCGTCCTGTTGGCCCCGCCCGCGCTCAACTGCGCGGCCCCCGACACCGGGAACATGGAGCTGCTCGCCCAGTTCGGCTCCCCCGCCCAGCGCGAGCGCTGGCTGCGGCCGCTGCTCGACGGCGAGATCCGCTCGGCGTTCGCGATGACCGAACCGGACGTCGCCTCCTCGGACGCCACCAACATCACCACCCGGATCGAGCGCGACGGCGACGAGTACGTGGTCAACGGCCGCAAGTGGTACATCACCGGGGCGATGAACCCGGACTGCAAGGTCCTCATCGTGATGGGCAAGACCGACCCGGCCGCCGAGCCCCGCCGCCAGCAGTCGATGGTGCTCGTCCCGCGCGACACCCCGGGCGTGCGGGTGGTGCGCGGCATGCGGGTGTTCGGCTACCCGGACGACGACCACGGCGGCCACGCGGAGGTGGTGTTCGAGGACGTCCGGGTGCCGGTCGCGAACCTGATCGGCGCGGAGGGCGCGGGCTTCGCCATCGCCCAGGCCCGCCTCGGCCCCGGCCGGATCCACCACTGCATGCGGGCCCTGGGCATCGCCGAACGCGCCCTCGAACTGACCTGCCGCCGGGTGAACTCCCGGGTGGCGTTCGGCCGTCCGCTCGCCGACCAGGGCGTGGTCCGGGACTGGATCGCCGAGGCCCGGGTCCGGATCGAGCAGGCCAGGCTGCTGGTCCTGAAGACCGCCTGGCTGATGGACACCGTCGGCAACCGGGGTGCCCACACCGAGATCCAGGCCATCAAGATCGCCGTCCCGTCCACCGTCGAGTGGATCCTCGACAAGGCCGTCCAGGCGCACGGCGCGGCCGGCGTCAGCCAGGACACCCCGCTCGCCCAGCTCTGGGCCGGCAACCGCACCCTGCGGCTGGCCGACGGCCCCGACGAGGTGCACCGGCGGTCGCTGGCCCGCCGCGAGCTGGCGAAGTACCGGTAGCCGGCGGCTACAGCCCGCCGCCGAGGGTGATGCCGCCGTCGACGACCAGGGTCTGGCCGGTGATCCAGCCGGCGTCCTCGGAGAGCAGGAAGCAGGCGGCGCCGGCCACGTCCTCGGGGAGGCCGAGGCGGCCGAGGGGGTAGGCGCGGGCGACCTCCTCCTCGCGGCCCGCGTAGAGCGCCTCGGCGAACCTGGTCTTGACGACGGCGGGCGCGACCGCGTTGACCCGGACGCCGGGGCCGAGTTCGGCGGCGAGCTCCATGGTGAGGCGGATCAGCGCGGCCTTGGAGACCCCGTACATGCCGATGCCGCCGGAGGTCCGGATGCCCGCGATGGAGGCGACGTTGACGACGGCGCCGCCGTGCTCGGCCATCCAGGCGGCGTGCGCGCGCCGGGTCCAGGCGAGCGGGGCGAGCACGTTGACGGCGAGGATCTTCGCGGCGGCGGCCGGGTCGGTGTCCAGCAGCGGACCGTAGACGGGGTTGATGCCGGTGTTGTTGACCAGCAGGTCGAGGCGGCCGTACGCGTCCAGCACGCGGGCGACGGCCTCGTCCTGGTGCGCCGGGTCGTCGGACCTGCCGGGGACGGCGATCGCGTGGGCGGGGCCGCCGAGGGCCGCGACGGCCTCGGCCAGGGTCTCCTCGGTGCGCGCGGTGAGGCAGACCCTCGCCCCGCGCCGGACCAGCTCCCGGGCGATGCCGAACCCGATGCCCCGGCTCGCGCCGGTGACCACGGCCACCTTGCCCTCGAACGACACTGCCATCGCCGTACCTCGCACCTCTCGGACCGGATGTGACTAAGCGCTTGCTTAGCATCTTTGCGGCGGGCGACACTGTCAACCGGCGACCCGCCGCACACCGACCCGCCGGCCCGTCCCACGCCACGACCCGCGCCAGGGCCCGCGCCACGGCCCATGCCACGACCCGCGCCGCGGAGCGCCGGTCCGGCCCGCCGGTCCGCGTCGGACCAGTCTGGGAGGATGGTTCCATGATCGACCCAGCCACCGCCGCGCTCTGGCCCGGCGACGGGGAGCGCACCGAGGCCGCCCGGCGGCTGCTGCTGGCCGCCGTGGACTCCTTCGCCCGCCGCGGCTACCACGCCACCACCACCCGGGACATCGCCACCGCCGCCGGGATGAGCCCGGCCGCGCTGTACATCCACTACCCGTCGAAGGCGGCGCTGCTCGCCGAGATCTCCCGCACCGGCCACCGGGTCGCCCTGGAGCTGGTGGAGCGGGCCGAGGCGGCCGGCACCGACCCGGTGGAGCGGATGCGCGCCCTCGCCGAGTCGTTCACCGCCTGGCACGCGCGCGGCCACACCCTGGGCCGGATCATCAACCACGAGCTGCACGCGCTGCCGGAGGAGGACTTCGCGGCCGTCGCCGAACTGCGGGTCCGGATCGAGGAGACGGTGCTGCGGATCATCGCGGCCGGGGCCGCCGCCGGCCTGTTCCGCGTCCCGGACCAGCGCACGGCGGCCCGCGCGGTCACCTCGCTCGGCATCGACGTCTCGCGCTGGTACACCGAGCGCAGCAGCGAGACCCCGGAGGAGCTGGGGCGCCGGTACGGGCAGTTGGTGCTGCGGATGCTGGGCGCGCCGGACGGGCGGATCGGCGACTGACCCGGCCCGCCCCCTGGACCCCCCACCTCCTCCTCTATTAGGTTAGCCTTACCTAACCAAGAAGGAGGCTTCTGGTGCTGCCCCAGCCCGCCCGCCGCCCGTCCGCCGCCGAACGCGCCCGCACCCTGCTGGAGTTCGCCTCCTCCGTGGTCCTGGACGTCCGCGGCGCCGACCTCGCCGCCCGCCCCGGCCTGCCCCCGCTGGCCGCCTGCGCGCCGCGACCGGACGGGACGGTGGCGCTCCTGGTCGGCCGCGAGTCCGCGCTGCACCGGATCACCGCCCTCGCCCGCGAGCCGCTCGCCGCCGCGCTCGACTGCGTGGACGTCGCCCCCGTCGCCGTCCCGCACCGCGTCCGCGGCCGACTCGCGGTCCGCGGCCTGCTCTCCCGCTCCCCCGGCGAACACCCCGCCGCGCTCTTCCCGCACCACCACGGCCACGACGGCGTCCTGCTCCGGCTCGTCCCCGAACACCTGGCACTGGACGACCTGTGGGGCTCCGAGTGCTGCGTCGACCCGGCCGAGGTGGCCGCCGCGAGCAGCGACCCGGTCGCCGCCGAGGAGGCCGGCCTGCTCCAGCACCTGGCCGCCGCGCACGCCGAACAACTCCTGCTGCTCGGCGCGAGCGCCCTCGACCTCCCGGACGGCCCGCCCCGCAACTGGCCCGCCGGCGAACACCCGCACGCGGTCCGCCCGATCGCCCTCGACCGCCACGGCCTGCGCCTGCGCCTGCTCGGCCCGCACAGCGTGCTGGACGCCCGCTTCGACTTCCCCCGCCCGATCAGCCACCCGGCGGAGCTGCCCGAAGCGATGCACCGGCTCTTCCTGCCGACGCTCGCCCGCTGAGCGCCGAGCGCGCGGCCCCGCCGGTCCCCGTTCCGGACGGGTCAGATCGCGGGCCCCAGCACCGAGAAGTGCCCGCCCTCCGCGTCCGCGAGCCGGGCGACCCGGCCGTAGGGGGAGTCGGCGGGGCCGTCGAGGACGCGGCCGCCGAGGCGGGCGGCCCGGCGGGCGGCGCCGTCGGTGTCGGCGACGGCGAAGAAGACCTCCCAGTGCGGGGCGAGGTCCTTCGCGGCGCGCAGCGCGGCGACGCTGCGGTCCTCGGAGCGCAGCACGACGCGTTCGTGCTCGTAGCGGACCTCGAACCGGGCCGGGTCGCGGCCGTCCCAGCGGAACACCTCGCCGTAGAAGAGGGCGGCGGCGAACGGGTCGGCGGTGCGCAGTTCGATCCAGGCGGGGGCGCCGGGGAGCGCGGGGCGGGGGGTGCCGGCGCCGTCGCCGCCGCCCTGGGCGTCGCCCTCCCAGATGCCGAAGGTCGCGCCGAACGGGTCGGCGGCGAGGGCGACCCGGCCGGCGTCGAAGGCGAGCGGGCCGACGGCGAGGGTGCCGCCGCGTTCGCGGACGCCGTCGGCGGCGCGGTCGGCGCTCTCGATGCCGAAGTAGGTGGTCCAGGCGACCGGGCGCTCCCAGTCGGTGGCGAGCTCGCTCAACCCGGCGACCTCGACGCCGTCGACGACGGCCCGCAGGTAGCGGCCCCAGCGGTCCGGGCCGGGGGTGAACTCCCAGCCGAGCAGCGGTCCGTAGAAGTCCTGGGCGGCCGCGAGGCTGCGCGCGGTCAGGCCGACCCAGCACGGCACCGCGGGTACGCAGCGCACCGTGGCCGTTCGCTCCACCATCCCGCGGGCTCCCTTCGACGCTCCGCCGGCCGGGGCGGCCGGACCCGCCCCAGCCTAGGCCGCCGTCCGGCCCGGGGCCGGTACCGCCTCGCGGGCGGATCGGCGGCCCGCCGGACCGCGCACCGGCGCGGTTCCCCCGGTCGGGCGCGGGCCGGTGCCATGGTCGGGCGCAGGAGGGCGTACAAGGGGACGCCGCCGCCAGAAGGGACGTGGGCATGGACACCGGGATCGTGATCGTCGGGGCGGGCCTGGCCGGGGCGAAGGCCGCCGAGGCGCTGCGGGCGGAGGGCTACCGGGGGCCGGTCACCCTGGTCGGCGACGAGGCCGAGCGGCCGTACGAGCGGCCGCCGCTCTCCAAGGGGTACCTGCTGGGCAAGGAGGAGAAGGAGAAGATCTACGTCCACCCGGCCGACTGGTACGAGCGGCACGAGGTGGTGCTGCGGACGGGCGCGGCGGCCACCGCGGTCGACCCGGGCGGGCACACCGTGACGCTGGCGGACGGCGAGCGGCTGCCGTTCTCGAAGCTGCTGCTGGCGACGGGTTCGGCGCCGCGCGCGCTGCCGGTGCCGGGCGGCGACGGCGACTTCGTGCGGACGCTGCGGCGGGTCGGCGACAGCGAGGGGCTGCGGGCGGCGTTCCGTCCGGGCGCCCGGGTGGTGATCGTCGGCGCGGGCTGGATCGGCCTGGAGGCGGCGGCCGCGGCCCGCACGGCCGGCGCCGAGGTGACGGTGCTGGAGGCGGCCGAGCTGCCGCTGCTGCGGGTGCTGGGCCGGGAGGCCGCCCGGGTCTTCGCCGACCTGCACCGGGCGCACGGCGTCGACCTGCGGTTCGGCGTCCGGGTCGAGGAGCTGCGGGCGGACGGGGTGCGGCTGGGCGACGGGAGCACCGTCCCGGCGGACGTGCTGCTGGTGGGCGTCGGGATCAGCCCGAACACGGCGCTGGCCGAGGCGGCGGGCCTGGCCGTGGACAACGGGGTGCGGACCGACCAGCACCTGGCCACCTCGCACCCGGACGTGTTCGCGGCGGGCGACGTGGCGAACGCCTTCCACCCGCTGTTCGGCCGGCCGGTCCGGGTCGAGCACTGGGCGAACGCGCTGAACCAGCCGGCCGTGGCGGCGGCCTCGATGCTCGGCAAGGCGGCCGTGTACGACCGCGTCCCGTACTTCTTCACCGATGCCGAGTGGACACCCCGGCATCCTAACGAGGACGTGCCCTCCCGGGACAAGCTGAGCATGGAATACACGGGCTACGTGGAGCCCGGCGACTACGACCGGGTGGTCTTCCGGGGCGACGTGGAGGCCAACGAGTTCGTGGCGTTCTGGTTGAAGGGCGGCCGGGTGCTGGCCGGGATGAACATGAACGTCTGGGACGTCACCGACCCGATCCGGGAACTCGTCCGCTCCGGCCGCCCGGTCGATGCCGACCGGCTCGCCGACCCCGGGGTGCCCCTGACCGACGTCTGAGCCCGGCACGGCCCAGTCAGTGCCCCGCCACGGCCCGGATGATCAGCAGGGCCACCAGGGCGAGCAGCAGGCCGACACCGACCCAGTACGCGCCCGTGCTGGCCCTCGGCTCCGGGTGGCCCAGCTCCCGCCGGAGGGCCGCGACCACATACGGCAGGTGCTCGCCGTCCGCCTCCGTGAGACCCGCGTCCCGGGGCCTGAGCCGTGCCGCTCGGCGCTCGAACTCCGCCGGTTCCAGTCCGGCCAGTTCTGCCCGCAGGCGCTCGCGTGCGTCCATCGTTCCTCGGTGTGGTGTCCGGCCCCGTGCCGGTCCGGGGGTGCACGGCACGGGGCCGGGGTGGGCAGCCCCGCCGCCGGATTCCCTTGGGGAGACCCTTTCCCCTCGGCGGCGGGGCCGTCTGTGCGGGCTACTCCCCCGGCGGTTCCTCGTCCCGGACGCACGAGCGGTGCGCGGGCAGCCAGCGCGGGGGCTCCGGGGCCTCGATGGTGGGCAGCGCGTCCCCGTCCTGCTGCATGCCTCGGGGCGGGGTCCGCTCGGTCTCGGGCCGGTGGTCGTCGGGTCGGTCCACGGTTCGTCTCCGGGTCGGGGGTCGGCGCGGGATGCCGCGTCGGCGGCGCGGGGGCGGCTCGCCTATCGGGGCGGTCACAGCCATTCCGACCGCCCGTTGATCCGGCGTACCTCCGGGCGCAGCCGCGCCATGGTGGGCGAGTCCTCCGCCTCGGCCGACGTGCTGTCAGGGGCGCTGTCCGGTTCCGGTTTCTGCTCCTCGGATTCAGGCACGCCGGGCCTCCTGCTCCGCCAACCAGCCTTCCAGCCAAGCGCGTTGCGCCTGGCACGCCGGGTGCGGGCACGGGCAGTCGAGGGGCAGCGGGTAGCGGGTTTCGGCCCTGCGGGCGGCGTTGCCCCGGTAGTCGGCCAGCATCCTGGCCATCTCCGCTTTCGTGGCACGGCCTCGCTGGCGCTGTTGGGTCGGCATCCTGCCCACGCTCGCTCCCTACCTGCGGTGAAATCCCGTCAGCAGGAAGCTAGGACCGGCCGGTTGCCCAAGAGCCGAGTGATTCTCAATGATTCTCGCGCAGCCGCCGAGCTGCGCGGACGATCACCCGATGGGCGTCGGCCCCGTACAGCGCGGACGCCTCCAGCGCGTCCCACGTCCTGCGGTGGATCGCCACGTCCGCAGGGTCGTCCAACCACATCTCCGCGTGGTAGGACTCCGTGATCACCAAGGTGTCGTCGTGGATGCTGAACCCGACCATGGCGGGTACCTCCAACGCCGCATCGAACGGGACGATCCCGAGGCGCACGTGAGGCTGGGCCAGCCACGGAACCAGGCATTCGAGCTGATCGAGCATCACGGCGTCCAACGCCAGCCGCGATACCAACGCGCCTTCCCAGAGCAGGAAGTGGAACGACCGGTCACGCTCCCGGAGGACGCTTTGTCGCTCCATCCGCTTGTCCACGGCGGCACCCACGTCCCGGATGGACGGGTGGATCGTCCGGAACCGCTCCAGCACCGCCCAGGCGTACCCGGCCGTCTGCAACAGGCCCGGGACCAATGTCAGGTCGAACGATCGGCGGACCCTCGTCCGCGCGCCCTGCGCGGCGTGGGCCTCCTGCACCGGGACGGCCCCACCGGCGAGTTGCCGCCGGTACGACCGGTACTGCGTCTCCACCGTCCGTAGGCGGCCCGCCAGTTCGGCCACGGCCTCCGGGTGGCCCACTGCCTCCGCCCAGGCCCTCACGTCCGCCATGGTGGGGAGTTGGCGGCCGTTCTCCAGCTTGCTGACCTTAGACTGCGGCCAGCCCAGCCGGGCGGCGAGCGCCCGGCCGGACAGCCTGCGGCCACCCGGCTGTACGCACGACTCCCGCAGCTCCCGCATGCGGGCCCCGAGCGCCGCCCTGGCCTGCTGAAAGTCCGTGCTCACATGGCGGACGGTACCTCAGTCAGGAACTCGGCGTACGGCTTGGCGTGGTGCCACGCGGCGTCCCGCGCCTGGCAGGCCCGCAGCACCTCCAACGGGTCCGTGATCAGCTCCATGCCCACCGTGCGCTCACCCTCGAAGTGGAACCGCGCCACCGTCCGGGAGTCGAACAGCCAGAAGTCCGACAGCCCGTCAAGGCCAGCCGCCCCGGCGTCCGAGCGCCACATGCAGCGGATGTCCTCACCGGCCGCGACGTTCGTCCGGGCACACGCCAGGAGGTAGCGCTGTCCCTCGGTCGGCGGGTTGTCCACCAGCCGCACCCGCTCGAACCGCTTGCCCTTGCCGACCATGCGGCGCACGTTGTCGAACCACGGGTGTCCGACTTCCCCGGCGGTGTCGCCGGTCGCCAGGAACTCCGCGTACGACGGCATCTGCTTGTCCGACAGGTAGCCGGTCCGGGTCTCCAGCCGCCAAGCGGTGTGCTCGAAGCCGTCGTTGATGAACTCGGTGATCTTCTGCTGCGGCACGAACTCGGGCACGTGAACGGCCTCTCTCGGCGCGAAGTTCACCAGCAGTTCGCGGGGCACCACCACGAACGCCTCGCCGTCCTTGATGTGCTTGAGCTGCGCCACGTCCTGCGGGTCCGTCACCGCGTCACCCTGCACCAACACCTCGCCGCTGTCCACGTCATCGTACAGCGTCGGACAGTCCCCCACCCCGGAGGTGCTGCCGATCACGCGCAAGCGCCGCGCCATGTACTTCTCCCCTCGGATCAGTCAGGGCACCAAGCATGCTGCGGGCGGGACGATCTGTCACCCGGTCACCGGGGGATCACCGGACCCCGCGCCCGCTGCCGGCCGGAACCTGACGGGACGACAGGAAGGCATCCGCAGGGGCAACTCACCGGCTCGCTCTCACCGCCCCGCAGCCGGTTGTACAGCGCGTGATCCTCGTGGATCTCGGCCGCGCGCCCGGCGTCCACGGCCGGGTCCAGTGACACTGACAGGGGCCGTCGCCCGGTCCGCCGGATCATCCCCGGCTCCAACGCGCACGGGCGGCACGCTGGGCCTGCGCGGACTTGGACAGCCGCTCGGCCTCGGCGTCCTCGGGTGGCGGAGGCACCATCGCGCGCAACACCGCGACGGCGGCGGCGCGCTGGTGGCGGGCCTCGGCGACGGCTGGGTGCAGCTTCATGCCGCCCCGGTCACCGGGCACCATCAGGCCATCCCGCTCTACCTGCGCATCCAACGCCTCTGCGGTGTCCAGGTGTTCACCTGCCAGTCCGACAGCGTGCAGTGCCTCGGGGGTCAGATCGAACGCCTCGGACCAGGCAGTGAGCAGGTCCGCCGACGCCAACTGACGATTACTCAACGTGGTACCTCGTTACTCGCATGGGAAGTGGAACCGGCGGGCGCACGCACGGCTTTTCTCGCTTTGACGTGGTGCAGCGGAAGCCTTCGCGGAGGGGGTCACCCCCCACCCCCGGAGGGCGCTGGGCCCTTCCGGCCTCTGCACCGGCCCCAGTGCTCTGCGCATTGCGCTTGCGGCAAGCTCCGCTGTGACAGGTTCCGTTGCAGGCAGCCGAGTCGGCGGGCATCGCGGCGCGGCGTGCGAGCGCTCCGCTCATGCGGGAGGCAGCACCGCCGACATGGCCGCGCGGCTCAACCGATCGGCGGGACGCGTACGCGCGTCCAGGGCAACGAGCGCCGACACCAACCGGTCGGCCTGCGCGGAGCGCTCGGTGCCGACCGGCCGCGCCTCCAGCCGCTCGACCGCCCGAACCCACTGACGGCACGGCGCGGAACAGTAGCGGTCCGCCGACCGGTCGGCGCGCCGACGCCGGACGAATCGACAGCCCGGCCGCCCGCACAGCGGCACCGCCTCGCCTCGCCCTGGTGAGCCGAGTGCCAGGCCCCTTGGTCGGACACCCTCGCCGCTCATCGCCCACCGCCCCCTTGTTCCCGACTGCCCCTCACCGATAGGCCAGCCGCAGGGGCTCCCCGAGTACCGACGGCACGTCAGGAAGCCTTCAGCTTGAAGGCAACGGCCCGGTTGGCGTCCACCAGCTTCGCGCCGCCGAACGACTTCACCAGCGACACGTCCGAATGGCTGGACAGGTCGAAGTCCCGCGTCACCGTCAGCGCGTAGCCGTCCTGCACCTCGGCCTGCGACCAGGCCGCACCCTCCATCGCCCGGGGTGCCCGGACCGCGAGAGCGAACGCCTCCCGGACGAACGCCACCGCGCCGCCCTTGATCTGGTTGGACGCGATGACCTTGAAGCCGTGCACGTCCGCGATCTGCCCCCGGCGCAGTTCGTCGGTGCCACCGGCCTTGTCGGCCTGCCGCAGCCCCTCGTCCTTGAGGAAGAACGCCTTGATCTCCGGTGCGACCACCAGGTACCGGCCTTCGTCCGGGATGTCCCGCTGATCCAGCATCACCGAGGCGTCGGCCACGAAGTCCAACGCCCGTGCGGGGTCGATGACCTGCGCGGTGTCGGTGTCCTTCACCGCCGCGATGAGAGCGTTCATCGGCTTCGCCACCACCGCCTCCAGCGCCCGCGCCACACCGTCAACCTGCGGGGCGAGGACCTGTGTTGCGTAGTTCATCAGCGTGAACGTGTTCTCCTCGTCGGTGATCGGCACCGCGCTGTAGGGCGAGGCGGTGATCTTGAGTTCCACCAGGTCCTCACCGGCAGCGGAGAACTTGTTCACGCCGTCGAAGTCGGCGGCCGGGATCGCGTGGGGCACGGGGATGGAGACCGTGGTGCCGGAGCGGCCCCCGAAGTCCTTCTCCGCGTCGCGGTAGACCAGAGGGGCGAGGACGCCGAGCTGCTTGAGCAGGGCGACGCCCACCGCCGCGACAGGGCTTTCGGCACCGAGTATGTTGGCCATTCAACGGCCTTTCTGAGTAGGAGTGTTGGGGGCGTGTTTCACGCGCCGTACCGGCGCTTGAGGATGGCGGCGGCGAACCGGGCCGCGCTGAACTCGCCGACCGGCAGGTTCGATCCCCCGCCCATGACCGGCGTCGGACGGGTCCGCAGGACCGGCCCCCTGGCCTCCCGGATCGTCCGGGCGAAACTCTCCGCGTCGGCCATCACCTCGGCCGGCGAGCCGCCAGTGAGGCGCTGCGCGTGGTCGGCCGGGATGCCGTGGGCCAGCGCCGCACGAAGCTGCCAGTTCTCCAACTCGGCGGGCGTCACCCCGGGCCGACCGGCAGGAGCGCCGGGCGAGCCCCCGGACGGCCCCTGAGCGGCCTCCACCGGCTCGGGCGCGGCCTTGACCAGGCGGCCGACCGGCGGGGCGGGCTGCACAACGGAAGCGGCCTCCAGGGCCCGCACGACGGCACTCATGCCGCCACCTGGCGGACAGCGGCAGCACCCGCGTACGGGAACGGCCTGGCAGCCCGCCCGGCCTCTCCACGGACCGCCCCGGGCTGCCGACAGCGCACGGCCTCAGCAGCGGAGTACACCCGCCGCACAGAAGCGGGAACGGGCTTGAGCAGCGCCTCGAACGGCACCCGCAGCGCGGCGGCCAGCGCCACCACCCGCGACACCGAGGGCTCCACCGCACCGCCCTCCCAGCGGCCCACGGTCGCCTCGTGGACACCGAGCGGCACCGCGAGCTGAGCGAGCGTCAGCCCCAGGCGCTTGCGCCGATCGCGCATGCGAACCGAATCGAACACAGAGGACTCCAGAGATCACACCTGCACCTGTGCAGGCCGAACGGGAAATGAGAGAGACCGGCGAGCCCGCCGGAGGGGAAACCGGCCTGTCGGCCGGTCAGGGAACGAGAGGGGCGCACCGCCGAGGAACGCTCGACCACGGGCAGGAGAGAGACCCGGGGAGACCACTCGGCGGCGCGCCGCCCTCCCGCCGGAAGAAGCACGGCAGGAGGGGGTCGGGGGAAGCCACGACGGGCCGGTACGAAGAAACGGCCCCCGCCGGGAGCAGCACCCGGCACGGTGCCCGCTCGACCGGCGAAGGCCGAGATCAGAACCGCGCCGGTACCGCGACGCGCGAAGCTGGCGGGCCGTCAGGCCCTCACTTCTTCTACTTGTGTATAGCTGCGGCGGGTAACAACCCTACGGGGCGAAAAACCACCCCCCTCCGGTAACTCCCTACATGCGTAGAGGAAGTCTGGTCCGGGGGTGTGTTTTCTACCCCTCTTCCAGGGGCAAAAAACTGCCCCTCTCAGTAACTCTTCATACGTGTAAAGGGAGTTATCAGAGGGGGGATGTTTTTCGCCCCCCGAGCTGCGCGAGCGGCCCGCAGCGGGGCCGAACACAGCGAGGCCCCGCCGGGCGGTACCCGACGGGGCCTGTGATGGCAGCACTCAGAGCGCAGGAAGCTCCTCCCTCACCTCCCACGGGTCCGGTAGGTCCAGCCAGTGGATCTCCACCCGGTCCGGGCTGAGGCCGTTCTGACCTCGAACGCCCTTGGCCACCACCACCCGCCGAATGGCCAGGCGCAGCAGGTCCCGTCGCAGCGGCAGGTCCGCCGCTTCCCATGCCTCCTCGGTCTGTTCGTGCTCCAGCAACCATCCGATGTCCAGTCGCTTCGGCGCGCACGCCGCAACCTGCTCGGTGACCGTCTGGAGTGCCGCGCGGGCCTCGGCCTGGAGGCGGGGTAGGTGGACGTCGAACGGAGGGTCGTACATGCCCGCCGCCTGCTGCTCGGCGATGCGCTGCACACGCACTCGGGCGGCCTTCTCGGCGGCCAGGGCCTCCGCCAGCGCCTCGGCCCCCGCCGGGTCCTGTAGGCCCGCGTAGCGCTCCGCAGCGATCCACAGCAGTTCGTCCTCCGCGTCCCCGGAGTTGACCCGGGAGAACCACGCGAGCGTGACGTACTGCTCCAGGGTCGTCCGCTTCACGCTCACCGGGGCCGGGCAGGACTTTCCGGCGGCGTGGCGGGCGCACACATGGCTCCTGCCGCCGGAGGCTGCGCCACGGCACCCGGCGCAGCGCGCGAGATCGGTCAGCAGGTGGTACTTCCGGCTGCTCGGCTGCGTCTCGTAGCGCATGTGGCCGCGCATGGCGGCGCGGGCCTTGCGCACGGTGTCGGGCGGGACCGGCTCCGCGCCGGGGGCGAGCACGCTGACGCGCTCCCCCGTCTCCGGGTGGCGGAACACCGCGTCCTCACCGGTGGTGGCTCCTTGGGCGACCATCACCTGCCAGCCCTCGTAGACGGGGTGCCACACCATCTTGGAGATGGTGGACGCCTGCCACTCCCCGCCGCCCGGCGAAGGGATCGGGTGGGGGCCCGAGTTGAGCGCGCGGACCAGCATCCGGGCGGGCACGCCGAGCGCCAGGCTCTCGAAGACGTGCAGCACGTACCGCCAGGTGTCGGCGCTGTTGACCAGCTTCCGCGTGTCGGGGCCGTCCAGGTCGAAGCCGTACGGCACCTTGCCCAGCCACTTGCCCGCCTTGCGCTGGGTGGCCTTGGTGGAGCGCAGGTTGAAGCTGAGGCGCTGGGAGAACTCCCGGGCCTGCTCGGCCCGGTCGAGAATCCACCGGCGGTCCCGCTCGATCGAGCTGTCCAGCCCCTCGTAGTCGAAGATCACCCGGGCCTTGCCCAGGATGGGCACGATCTCTTCCGCGCCCTTGCGGGTGAAGCGGTCCAGGAACGCGCACCACAGGATCGGGACCTCACCGGCCAGCACGTCCGACACGGCGTTGTCGAACTCGGGCCGCTTCACGTCCGACCACGCCGACAGGTTGTCCACCCAGACCTTGCGGACGCTCTTGCCGTTCTTGTCGGCCCAGGCCCGGCCCAACTCCTCCTGTGTCTGCACCGACAGCAGGTCGCGCGGGTCCTCCGTGCGGACCTTCTTGGACTTCCGCAGGTAGAGATCAACTTCTTCTTGGACGGCCTCGGCCATGACCACAGTCTCCGGTCGGTCGGGAATCCCCGCACGTCAGACGATGTGCTGGGGTGTCCACTCGACTGACCAGTACGACCTGGGCATGGAGTACACCGGCTACGCGGAGCCCGGCGGCTACGACCGGGTGGTGTTCCGGGGCGACGTCGCCGGGCGGGAGTTCATCGCGTTCTGGCTGGCGGGCGGGAAGGTGCTGGCGGGCATGAACGTCAACGTCTGGGACGTCACCGATCCGATCCGCGAACTGGTGCGCTCCGGGCGGCCGGTGGACGCGGAGCGGCTGGCCGATCCGGCGGTGCCGCTCGGCGAGCTCTGAGGCCGGGCTCCGGTCAGGTCACGTCGCGCCACATCAGCGGGGCCATCGGGTCGCCGGTGGGGCGGGTGACCTCGTCGTGGGCCTTGCCGAGCAGTTGCATGGCGAGGTCGTTGAGCGCGCGGGCACCGGCCACCTCCTCGCCGACCCGCAGTTGCGGGCTGTCGTCGTGGTGCCGGGTGGAACTGCCGTGCCCGCGCAGTTCGGTGCCGTCGGAGAGGCGGACCAGGGCGGCGGCCCTGGTGCGGTCGCCGTCCTCCTGGAACTCCATCTCGATGTGCCATCCGACCAGCGTCCTCATCATGGCCGCCACCTCCCGGGTGCGTGCGGGGCGTTCGGACCGGTCCCTACCAGGGTGCGCCCGGCCGGCCCGGGCGGCCAGGCGGGAGCGGGGGGCGGTTCCGGGTCAGCAGCGGTCGAGCCCGGACCGTTCGGGGTCGGTGGGTGGTTCGCTGGCGGGTTCGTCCTCGTCCGCGCAGGTCTCGCGTCCGGTCTCGGTGTGCACCACGCGCACGGGCCGGTGCGGGTCGTCCTGGCGGAGGACCCGCTGCGGCCGGCCGCAGCGCGGGCAGAGCAGGGGGAAGTCGTTCATCGCCGCCGTCCACGCGCCCCGCGGCGGGCGGTGCCCGGGCCCGCGTGGCCTCCTCCCCTCCAGTGTGCCGCTCCGGTGCGCCGGGCGGCCGGGCGGCCGGGCGGCCGGGCCGGTTCACCGGACGGGGACGGTGACCAGGACGGCCGTTCCGGCGCGGACCTCGAAGCGGCTGATCGCGCCGGGGGCCAGCCCGCTGCCGCCGCCGGTGCGCAGGTCGGTGGTGGCGCCGTAGCCGGTGGGCGGGACGGTCCAGGTGGTGACGGTCTGCCGGGTGCCGTCGGTGCCGACGGCGACGAGTTCGCAGGTCCGCGGGCCGGGGACGTGGGACAGGTCGAGGGTGATCCGGCTGCCCCACGCGGCCGGGTCGACGCCGACCGCGGCGGACACCCCGGTGGCCGGGTCGGTGGCGCCGAACCGCTGGGCGGCGACGGGCGCGGCCGGACCGCCGTCCAGCGCCGCCCAGGTGACCGCGGGGCCGCCCAGCGCGAGCACCGCCGCGACGGCCGCCAGCACCAGCCGCCGCACCCGGGCCCGCCGCCGCTCGCCGGCCACCCGGGCGAGCAGGCGCTCCTCCCCCGCCGACTCGGTCGGGGCCGCAGAAGGGGCCGCGGAAGGGTCCGCGTCCGCGGCGAGTTCGGCGAGCAGCGCGGTGGCGGGGGCGAGGTCGGCGGCCTCGGCGGCGCAGCGCGGACAGTGCGCGAGGTGGTCGGCGAAGCGGGCGGCGCGGTCGGGTTCGAGGACGCCGAGCAGGTGGGCGCCGAGGTCGGCGTGCGGGCCTGGGTGCGGGCCTGGGTGCGGGTCGTCCGGCGGGTCGTCGGGGCGGTGCTGGGTGGTCATGGCGTGGCGTCCCGTTCCTCCAGGGCGAGCCGCAGGGCCCGCAGGGCGTAGTGCAGTCGGGAGCGGACGGTGCCGGGCGGGACGCCGAGGACGGCGGCGGCCTCGGTGGCGGTGCGGCCGCGCAGGTAGGTCTCGGTGATCGCGGCGCGGTGCGCGGCGGACAGCGAGTCGAGCGCGTCGGTGAGCGTGATCAGCCGCAGCGCGCGGTCGAGTTCGTCGTCGGCGGCGGGCGCGTCCGGGTCGGGGAGCCGGTCGAGCGCGCTCTCCGGCACCTCGCGCGGACGGGCCCGGGCACCGCGGTGGCCGTCGATGACGATCCGGCGGGCGATGGTGGCCAGCCAGGGGCGGGGGCTGCCGCGGGCCGGGTCGAGCCGGTCGAGGTGGCGCCAGGCGCGCACCAGGGTCTCCTGGACGACGTCCTCGGCGCGCTGCCGGTCGCCGCCGACCAGGTGCAGCACCATCCCGTACAGCGCTCCGGCGTGTTCGCGGTACAGGGCGCGCATCACCTGCTCCTCGGCGCTGCCGCGGGGGCCGGTGCCGCGCGGGGGGTCGGCCACGGCGCCATCCTCACGCGCGAGCCGGGGCGCGGCGATCGGGGGCGTGCGGGCCGGGGGCGTACGGGGCGGGCGCGGGCGCCGTGGCGTCTCAAGTCCGGCCCGGCGGGTGTCGATAACCGTGCCAGGGGTGCGGCTCGGGCGCCCGCGCCGCACCCCACGGCCCGCTCCCCCGTCCGTCCCGCCGCTGCCGGCCATCGCGGCCATCGCGCCGCGCTCAGTAGCCGCCGGTCGGCATCATGCCCGGCGTGCCCGGTGTACTCGGCGTGCCGCCGTTCGTCGGGACCGGCATCGCCCTGCCGCCGTCGGGGGTGCTGGCGAACCAGGTGCCGTCGACGCCCTGGCCCTTGGTCTCGCCAGGCTTGGTGTCGGGGGCGTAGCGGTACAACGGCCAGCCGGAGAGGGTGAGTTGGCGACTGCCGTCGGGGCGGGTGACGGTGGAGACCAGCTTGGCGTCGATGCCCTTGAGGTCGGCGCCGCCGCTGCCGTTGGCGAGTTCGGGCGGCCACCGGGTGGCGCAGGCGTCGGTGCAGTGGGTGGCGGACGGGCTGTCGCCGTCCCGGTCGAAGCGGTAGAGGGTGTGGCCCTGGCCGTCGGTGACCAGGGTGCCGAGGACGGGGTCGTGCGCGGTCGTCAGGGTGCCCTGGCTCGGCCCGGGGTTCCCGGTGCGGCCGGCCGAGTAGCCACCGCCACCGCCGCAGCCGGCCAGCAGGGCGGCCGCGGCGGCGAGGGTGCCGGCGGCGAGCAGGGTGCGGCGGCGGGTCCGGCTGGTGCTGGTCATCGGCGTGCTCCCGTCCGGGAGGGTGCGTTCCGGTCCCGGTTCGACCGGTTCGCCCGGGGGTACGTACGGCGCGGCCGGGGTGTTCACCGCTCGCGGCCGTCGGAATAGTTCCGCTGGTGACGGGGTTGTGCCGGGCGAAGGGCCCGGACCGCGGGGCCAGGTACGCGAGAGGCAGGTGGCGATGATGAGCACGGTGGAATTGACCAAGGAGAACTTCGACGAGGTGGTCCAGGGTGAGGACAACAAGGAGTTCGTCCTGATCGACTTCTGGGCGGCCTGGTGCGGCCCGTGCCGCCAGTTCGCGCCGGTCTTCGAGCGGACGTCCGACAAGCACCCGGACATCACCTTCGCGAAGGTCGACACCGAGGCCCAGCAGGAGCTCGCCGCGGCGTTCGACATCCGGTCGATTCCGACCCTGGCGATCATCCGCGAGGGCGTCCTGGTCTTCGCCCAGCCCGGCGCCCTCCCCGAGGCCACCCTGGAAGACCTGATCGCCCAGGCCCGGAAGCTCGACATGGCGGAGGTCCACGCCGGCGTGGCCGCCCAGAAGGCCACCCAGGACTGATCGCCCCACCCCGCGCCGAAGGGGCGCCCGGCTCACCCCGGGCGCCCCTTCCGCGTCCCCGCCCCGCCCCGGGGCACGGCGTCCGACCACGGACGCGCGTGGAGGGCGGACCGGCTCAGTGCCCCTGGTACGGCTCGCGCAGGGGCTGGGGCCTGCGCGCCTCGGCGGTGATCCCTTCGGGCAGGTCGGGGCCGGCGGTGTAGTAGCGCCCCTGGGCCTCGCCCTTGGCGGCGAGCCAGCCGGCCCGGACGAGTTCGCGGATGTCGCGCTGGGCCTGCTGTTCGCTCAACTCGGCGTCGGCCTGGTAGGTGGCGCGGCGGACCCGGTTGCCCATGGCCGCCGGATAGAGCGCGTAGAGCATCCGATCGGGCCGGCCCTGCCGTTCGACCGCTTCGTCCAGGGCGCTCCAGACCTCGCGGGTCGTCTTCACCTGGCGTTCGACGGCCTGGGCCTGCTGGTGGTGGGCGCGCAGGCAGAAGCGGATCCAGGGCAGGGTGTCGCGTTCCGGGCTCCACACCGGCCCTCCCACCTCGGCGAGGACGTCGTAGTAGCGGTAGGTGTTGCGGGCCCGGCCCAGCCACTCCTCGATGCCGGAGAACTCCGGCGCCACGACACCCTCCCGGGCCAGCACGAGGGTGTGCAGGGCACGGGACATCCGGCCGTTGCCGTCCGCCCAGGGGTGGACGGCGACCAGGTTGAGGTGGGCCATCGAGGCCCGGACCAGCGCCGGCGCGTCCAGGTCTCCGCCGTTGAGCCACTCGGCCAGTTCCGCGGTGAGCCCGGGCACCAGCACGGCGTCGGGTGCGGTGTAGGCCGCGATGGTGGGATCTTCCGCCGAGGTGACGTAGACCGGGCCGGTGCGCCACCACCCGGGGCGCTTGAGCAGGTGGTGACCCTGCATCATGAAGTGCAGGGCGTTGAGCAGTTCCTTGCTGTAGGCGAAGTCCTCCCCGGCTTCGGCCAGGCGCTGGATGTAGGTCATCGCCTGCCGGTAGCCCTCGATCTCGGCGGTGACGGTGTCGCTCGCCTCGATCGGGGCTTCGCCGACCATGATGTCCTCGACGTCCGGGACGCTCGCCGCGTAGCCCTCGATCGTGTTCGATCCGGCGATGGCCCGTGCGGTGAGGTTGCGCCGGAGCTGGCCTTCCCAGCGGCGGGTCGTGCGCAGGTGCAGGCGCAGCCGGTCGCGCATGTCATCGATCTCCGCGAGCACGGCTTCGTCGATGTCGTGCAGCGCCGGCGTCTCATAGAGCATGCAGCCATGACACCATGACGGTGTCAAGGCGTCAACGATCACCCGTGCCCACCCCGCCTGTGGGGTGGGTACTGCGGGTCAGTCGAGGGTGGCGGTCATCTCCCACTGGAGGAGTTCGGCGCCCTCGGGGCCGGCCGTGACGCGCTGGCCCTCGGCGGCGGTGATGCGCAGGGCGTCGCCCTGGTGGAGCAGGCCGGCGCCTTCGACGGCGGCCTCGCCGCGGGCGGTGTAGAGGTGGACGAAGGGGGCGGTGGCGAGTTCGAGGGTCTCGTCGGGGCGGAGGCGGGCGACGTGCAGGGCGGCGTGCTTCTGCCGGATGCCGATCGCGCGCTGGTTGGCGTGCTTGCCCATGCCGGACGCGAGGGTGGTCCAACCGCCGCGGGCGAGCTGGTCGTTGATGTCGAGCTGCTCGTAGCCGGGGGCGATGCCGGCGGTGTCGGGGATGGTCCACATCTGGATGAAGTGGACCGGGTCCCGGTGGGCGGGCTCGCCGGTGAGCGTCCAGGAGTCGTTCTTCTCGCTGTGCAGGATGCCGCTGCCGGCGCTCATCCGCTGGGCGAGGCCGGGGTAGATGACGCCGTTGTGGCCCTCGGAGTCCTGGTGGACCAGGCCGCCGTCGAGCACCCAGGTGATGATCTCCATGTCCCGGTGCGGGTGGGTGTCGAAGCCGGTGCCGGGGGCGACGGTGTCGTCGTTGGAGACCAGCAGCAGGCCGAAGTGGGTGTTGGCCGGGTCCCAGTGCCGGGAGAAGGAGAAGGAGTGCTTGGAGTCCAGCCAGCCGGCCCGGGTGCGGTAGCGCTCGTCGGCGCGGCGCAGGTCGATCGTGGATGCCATCGGGTCCTCCTCCGTCTGGGGCGTTCGGGGCGGGACGCCCTCCCTGTTGTTGAATTGTAAACCATCTGCGGGGCGGCGGGCATTCCCGGTCGGCGGGACGGGCACCGGGGCGTGATTGTCAGTGACCTGCGTCACACTGCTGCGGGACCACGCACGAGCGAACCTCCGGACGGGTGGGCAACGATGAACGACGCACGGAACGGCGCGGGGAACGACGCACGAAACGACGTACGGAACGAGGCGGACGACCGAAACGGCCGGGGCGGCCCGGACGGTCGGGGCGGCCTGCTGGCCGTCGGGACGAAGAAGGGCCTGTTCCTGGGCCGCAGCAGCCCGGACCGCGAGAAGTGGGAGTTCAGCGGCCCGCACTTCGCGATGAACGGGATCTACGCGGTGGGCATCGACCGCCGCGGCGGCCGGACCAGGCTGCTGGTCGGGGCGGACAGCAGCCACTGGGGGCCCGCCGTGTCCTGGTCGGACGACCTGGGCGCGAGCTGGCAGCGGCCCGCCCGGCCCGCGCTGCGCTTCCCGGAGCGGACGGGCGCCTCGCTGGAGCGGGTGTGGCAGTTGCAGCCGGCCGGCGACGAGGCGCCGGGGGTGGTGTACGCGGGCACCGAGCCGGCCGCGCTGTTCCGCTCCGCCGACGGCGGCGAGAGCTTCGAGCTGGTCGACGCGCTCTGGGACCACCCGCAGCGCGAGCGGTGGGGCGCGGGCTACGGCGGCCAGGGCCTGCACACGGTGGTCACCGACCCGCGCGACCCGGCGGCGCTGCTGGTCGCGGTCTCCTCCGGCGGCGCCTACCGGAGCGCCGACGGCGGCGCGAGCTGGCAGCCGTCCAACACCGGGCTGCGGGCCGACTTCCTGCCGGAGCGGTTCCCCGAGTTCGGCCAGTGCGTGCACAAGATCGCCCGGGACGCCGGCGACCCCGACCGGCTCTACCTGCAGAACCACGGCGGGGTGTACCGCAGCGACGACGCCGGGCGGTCGTGGCGGCCGATCAGCGACGGCCTGCCCGCCGACTTCGGCTTCGGCGTCGCCGCGCACCCGCACGACCCGGGCACCGCGTACCTGTTCCCGCTGGAGGCCGACACCTCCCGACTGCCGGCCGACCGCCGCTGCCGGGTGTTCCGGACCACCGACGCGGGCGGCAGCTGGCAGCCGCTGAGCGCCGGACTGCCCGCCGAGGAGCACTACGGGGTGGTGCTGCGCGACGCGCTGTGCACCGACGACGGCGATCCGGCGGGCGTCTACCTCGGCAACCGCAACGGCGAGGTCTACGGCTCCGCGGACGGCGGTGGGCACTGGTCGCTGCTCACCTCCCACCTGCCGGACGTGCTGTGCGTCCGGGCGGCGGTGCTGTGACCGGCCGCCCGGACGGTCCGGCGGGCCGGGCCGCCGGGCGTCCGGGCGTCCGGGCGTCCGGGCGTCCGGGCGTCCGGGCAGCCTCAGGAGTCGGCGGCGCGCAGCCGGTCGCTGACGGTGCCCAGGCTGTCGGCGAGGGCGGCGAGCTGGGCCGGGGTGAGGACGTCGATCAGGGCCTCGCGGACGGCGGCGACGTGGCCGGGGGCGGCCGCGCGCAGGGCGGCCCAGCCCTGGTCGGTGAGCTCGGCGAAGACGCCGCGGACGTCGCTCGGGCAGGAGCGGCGGGCGACCAGGCCGCTCTTCTCCAGCTGGGTGACCTGGTAGGTGAGGCCGCTCTTGGAGGTGATCAGGCGGTCGGCCAGGTCGGTCATCCGGAGCGAGCCGCCGGGGGCGGCGGAGAGCTGCACCAGGATCTCGTACTGGGTGTGGGAGAGCCCCGCGTCCTCCTTGAGCTGGCGCTCCAGGCGGCGGGCGACCAGGTTGGTGGCGGCGACGAACCCGCGCCAGGCGGCCATCTCGGTCTCGTTGAGCCAGCGGGGTTCGTCCATGCCCCGGAGTCTACTCCGGTTGTTCAAATTCGAACTCGGGTGTACCTTCGGAGGCACAAGGTTCAAATTTGAACTACAGGCCGGCAGCAGGAGGACGGACCCATGAGCACCCCCACCACCGAGCGCATGCCCACCCTCTACCTCTCGCACGGCGCGCCCCCGCTCGCCGACGACCCGATCTGGCCCGGCGAACTCGCCGCCTGGTCCGCCGACCTGCCCCGCCCGAAGGCCATCCTGATGGTCTCCGCGCACTGGGAGGAGGCCCCGCTGGCGATCGGCGCGATCGAGACCGTCCCGCTGGTCTACGACTTCTGGGGCTTCCCCGAGCACTACTACCAGGTGCGGTACGCCGCCCCCGGCGCCCCCGAACTCGCCGCCTCCGTCCGCAAACTGCTGAACGCCCCCGGCACCCCCGTCCAGGACGTGCCGGACCGCGGCCTGGACCACGGCGCGTACGTCCCGCTGGTCGAGATGTACCCCGACGCGGACATCCCCGTCCTCCAGGTCTCGCTGCCCACCCTCGACCCGCGCAAGCTGATGGAGATCGGCCGCAAGCTCGCCCCGCTGCGCGACGAGGGCGTACTGATCGTCGGCTCCGGCTTCTTCACCCACAACCTGCGCGCCCTCTCTCCCGACGGCCGGATCTCCTCCGTGATGGCCGAGTTCGACGACTGGGGCCACCGCGCCCTCGAAGCCCGCGACCTCGACGCCCTGCTCGACTTCGAACACAAGGCCCCCGCCGGCCGCCTCGCCCACCCCCGCACCGAGCACTTCGCCCCGCTCTTCGTCACCCTCGGCGCCGGCGAAGCCGACCTCGGCGACCAGCGCAGCGTCATCGACGGCTTCTGGATGGGCCTGGCCAAGCGCTCCATCCAACTCGGCTGACCCCGGCCCCGGTCCGGCTCCGACCCCGACTCCCCTCCCGCTCCCCGGCGTTCGACAGAATGCCGGGGAGTCGGCACGACGGGGGGACGGACGGAATGACGGAGCCGGGACGACCACTGCGGGGCAGGTACGCGCTGGCGGTGATGGCCGCGGGCTGGGCCTGCGCCTGGCCCGCGCTGCACGCCGAGAACGGCGTGTCCCGACTGATGCGGCGCTGCCTGGACGGCCCCGGGGTACCCGGGTACGCACTGGTACTGGCCTGGACCGGGCTGCTGCTGAACGCCGCCGCGACACTCTGGGTCCTGCTGCTCGCCGTCCGGACGCGACGGGACCGCTCCCGCCCGCTCGGCCTGGCCGGCGGCCTGCTGCTCGCTGCCCTGCCCGCCGCCCTGCTGGTCGGCGTCCTCCAATACGCCCTCCTCCAGGACGTCCGCGCCCACGCCGGCCCGCAGCGCAGCCCCTGCGAGGGCGCGCCGGTCCGCGCCGGGTGGGTCGGCGCGGGTCAGTAGCCGCAGGTGAAGCGTTCGCCGTGGTGGGCGGGGTGTTCGAGTTCGTCGACCAGGGCGGTGGCGAAGTCCGGGAGGGAGAGGGTGGAGAGGCCGTCGGGGGTGGTCAGCAGGGTGTCGGCGGCGAGGCGGTAGCTGCCGGTGCGCTCGCCCGGGAGGAGGTTCCGCGGGGGGCTGAGGACCGTCCAGTCGAGGTCGCGGACGGTGCGCAGGTAGTCCAGTGCCCGGCCGTGCGCGCGCATCAGCTCGAACTGGCGGGGCGGGACGGAGGGCTCGTCCCAGAGCGGGGTGCCGGACGCGGTGAGCAGGCTGCCCGCGCTGCCCACCACCAGCAGGCGCGGCGCGGCGTCCCCGAGTCGGCGCAGCCCCGCGACCAGCGCGTGCGCGGCGGGCTCCACCAGCCGGCCCCGGCCCGGGCCGTCCCCGCCGCCGACCGCGCTCACCACCGCCTGCCGCCCCTCCGCGACCCGCGCGACGTCCTCCGGATCGAGGACGTCCCCGCGCTCCACGCTGATCGCCAGCCCCTGGTACTCCGCCGGCCGCCGTACCACCGCCGTCACCCGGTGCTCCCGCGCCAGCGCCTCGGTCACCACGCACCGGCCGATCGCACCGTTCGCCCCGATCACCGCGACCTGCATGCCCGACCAGCCTCGCTCTCGACGCCACGACCCTGACGTTTCATCAGACCATGTGCGCGGAGTGGGACACGGGAGGCGGGAACGGGGAGGGGGCCGTCGCGCGGGGTCGCGGGGTTACGGGGTCGGGGGGAGGTCGGCGATGGTGTCGAGGATGGCGGTGCGGAGTTCGTGGGCGCCGTCGGGGCGGGTGTGTTCGTAGTAGAGGTACCAGTGGCCGCGGGCGGCGACGAGGTCGGCGTAGCGGGCGGTGGGGAGCCAGGGGGTGTCGGGGGTGAGGCGGTGCCAGTGGTGGAGGTCGGGGGAGGTGGCGAGGCCGCAGCGTTCCTCGTAGTTGCCGGTGGCGTCGGCGGAGCCGTCGTAGAGGGCGAGCCAGCCGGCCCGGGGGTGGGGGACGATCGCGGTGATGCGGGATTCGTAGGCGTCCCAGGCGCCGGGCGGGCCGACGTCGAGGGTTTCGGCGGCGCGGCCGGGGGCGGTGGTGAAGTGGCGGCCGTCGGGTGACTGGGCGCGGGCGGTGGGTTGGACGGTGAGGCCGGTGGTGTGGATGTCGGCGGTGGCGTGGGCGCGGTCGCGTTCGGCGGGGGTGAGGGGGCGGGCCCGGGAGACGGTGCTGAAGAGGTGGACGGTGTCGCCGGTGTCGAGCAGGTAGGGGTCCTTGACGCCTTCGGTGCCGGTGTTCTCGGCGGTGAGGACGGGGGTGCGGGTGGCGAGGTCGAAGTCCTCGGGGCGGCGGGCGCGCAGGGCGTCGATGCGCCAGCGGTTGTCGGCGGGGTCGACGTAGCTGAGGTGGAGCAGGTACTCGCCGTCGCGGCGGAGCAGGGCGAGGCGTTCCATCGACGGGGTGCGGAGTTCGTCGCTGCGGACGGACCAGAGGTCGTGGAACTCGATGCCGTCGGTGCTCTCGGCGACGGCGCAGCGCCAGCCCCGGTCGGGGCCGCCGGCGGTGCCGCGCGGGCGCCGTTCGCGGTAGGTGAGCAGGAAGCGGTCGCGGTCGGGTTCGTAGCGGACGGAGGGGCAGCCCGCCCAGTAGCCGGGTTCGGGGCGTTCGGGGGCGCGGACGAGGTGGGAGCCGGTGAGGTCGGGGGCGGCGGGCGGGGCGGGGTGCGGCATCGGGACCGTCCAGGGTGGGGAGAGCGGGTGCGGGTCGACTGACTCGCCCACTTTCTATCAGATCGAAGAGAAGTCGGACGGAGCGCGCGGACGGAGAATCGGGGCGATTGCGCTGGTCAGACCCACTTCCACCTGCCGATCGTTCGTGACGGACATGTTTCCCCCGATGGCGATCACACAACGTGCCCCGGGTCGATCTTGACCGACCCCGCCCCGGAGCGGCTAACTTCTTCTCATAGTCGATGAAATGCCGAAGCAGAAGGAGGCCGGGCCGCCGATGACCGTTCCCACCACCGACATCCCCGGGTACGCCGGGCTCGGGCTGTACGTCGGCGACCTGCACAACCACTGCGGGATCAGCTACGGCCACGGCAGCGTCGAGGACGCCTACGCCAACGCCCGGCTGCAGTTGGACTTCGCCAGCGTGACCGGCCACGGCTGGTGGCACGACCTGCCGGAGCGGACGCCGGAGCTGGCGGGCCTGGTCGACTACCACACCGAGGGCTTCGCCCGGCTGGCGCGGCAGTGGGAGCACGTCCAGGAGGTGACGGCGGCCGCGCACCAGGACGGCCGGTTCGTGACCTTCCAGTCCTTCGAGTGGCACAGCCTGGCGCACGGCGACCACTGCGTGTACTTCGACGGGCCGCGCGGCGAGATCATCCGGGCGGGCAGCCTGGAGGGCCTGCGGGTGCGGCTGCGCGAGCTGGCGGCGCAGGGCACCCGGACCTGGGCGCTGCCGCACCACATCGGCTACGGGCCGACCCGGCGGGGCGTCAACTGGGCTTCGTTCACCGAGGAGTTCGCTCCGGTGGTGGAGATGGTGTCGATGCACGGCTGCGCCGAGTCGGACGAGGCGCCGCGCGCCTACCTGCACACGATGGGGCCGCGCGGCACCGTCGGGACGGCGCTGCACGGGCTGCGGCTGGGGCACCGGTTCGGGCTGATCGGCTCGACCGACCACCACAGCGCCTTCCCCGGCAGCCACGGGCACGGCCGACTGGCCGTCTGGGCCGACGAGTTGACCCGGGACGGGGTCTGGGGCGCGGTGCAGGGACGCCGCACCTACGCGATCACCGGCGACCGGATCGTGCTGGCCACCTCGGTGAACGGCGCGCCGATGGGCGCCGAGGCGGCGCCGACCGCCGAGCGGCGGATCCGGGTCGACGTCCGGGGCCGGGACGCGCTGGACTACGTGGAGCTGCTGCGCAACGGCGTGCCGGTGCACCGGGTCAGCCGGCCCGAGCTGCTCGCCGGGGCCGCCGCGACGGACGCGTTCACCGGCACGCTGGGTTTCGCGGTCGGCTGGGGCCGCCGCGAGGAGGCGGTGCGCTGGGAGGTGGAGCTGCGGGTCGAGGGCGGGCGGCTGCTGGACGTCCAGCCGCGGCTGCGCGGTTCGGAGACGGTCGCCCCGGCCGACGCGGAGCCGGCCACCTACCGGCCGTCCGACTGGGAGCGCACCGGGCCGGGCGGGCTGCGGCTGCGCACCGTCACCGAGGGCAATCCGAACACCTCGACGGACAGCACCCAGGGCTTCTCGCTGCGGGTCGACGGCGACGACCGGACCAGGCTGACCGCGGTGGTCAACGGCGTCGAGACGTCCTGGTCGGTGGGCGACCTGCGGGAGGGCGCACGGACCGGGTTCACCGGCGGGTTCGTCTCCGGCGCGTACCGCTTCGACCGGGCGGTGCCGGACGCCGAGCTGTCCGCCGGGATCGACCTGACCGACGAACGGCCGGACGGCGACGGCGACTTCTACCACGTGCGGGTGCGGCAGCTGAACGACCAGTGGGCCTGGTCCAGCCCGACCTGGGTGGGACCGGGCGGCTCCTGTCGCCGGGTCGGCTGACCCGAGCCCGGGTCGGTCGGCCGTACCCCCGGTCCGTCGTCCGAGTCCGCACACCCGTAGAGGAGTTCCACCATGAACAAGGCAGTACGCCTGGGCACGGCGCTGGCCGCCGCCGCACTGGCCGTGGTCGGTGCCGCCTGGCCCGCGTCCGCCTCCACCACCGTCTTCGCCGACGACTTCGAGTCCGGTTCGGTCTCCGCCTGGACCAGGCAGCGGGTCGACGGCAACGGCTCGATCACCGTGGCGCCCGCGCCGGGCGGGGGCAGCGGTTCGGCGGCCCGGTTCAGCGTGCCGGACGACGGCGCCTCGTACCGGGCGGAGGTGGCGGTGAACGCGCTGGGCTGGGGGAGCTACCGGTTCGCGCTGGCCGACTACCTGCCGGCGGACTGGGTGCAGACCCCGACCGAGACGATCCTCGCCCAGTGGCACGGCTACCCGCTGGCGGACGGCAGCGACACCAAGCCGCCGATCGCGCTGACCGTGAAGGACGGCTCCTGGCGGCTGAAGGTGCACTGGCTGGTCGACCCGTCGACGGTGGACGAGGCGGTGATCCCGCTCGGGTCGGTGCAGTTCGGGCACTGGAACCAGTGGGCGTTCGACGTCACCTGGTCGACCCCGACCACGCCCGGCGCGATCACCGTCTACCGGGACGGCGTGCAGGTCGGCTCGTACAGCGGCCTGAACAACTACCACCAGAACCAGGCGCCGTACTTCAAGACCGGTATCTACCGGGCCAACTGGAACCCGGCGAAGGGCATCCCGTACCCGACCGGCGGGCCCGACGTGGTGGCGTGGAGCGACAGCGTCACCGTCACCCAGTTCTGACCACTCCCCCGGCGCACAGCCGCCACCGACCCGAAGGGGTAGCACCACCATGAGCGACGCGGCCCGCCGTACCGGCCTGCACCGAAGGGGGTTCCTCGGCCTGAGCGCCGGGGCGGCCCTGCTGGCGGCGGGCTGCCGCTCCGCCACCGACGACGCGGCCGGCGGGGCGGACGCCGCCTCCGCCACCGCGTCCGCGCCGGACCTGCAGATCGTCTACGGCGCGGCGCCCGACCCGACCCAGCTGCTGCACCGCGGGCCGGACACCCCGGTCTTCGTCAACCTGGTGCTGGACCGGCTGGTCGACCTCGACCCGCAGACCCTGCAGCCGGTGCCGTGGCTGGCGAAGTCCTGGGAGTGGAGCGCCGACCGGACGAAGGTGGTGCTGAAGCTGCGCGAGGACGTCACCTTCCACGACGGGCGGGCGCTCAGCCCGGACGACGTGGTGTTCTCGCTGACCGGCGCCACCAAGACCTCGCAGGTGAAGCCGCTGCTGGAGCGGCTGGCCGACATCAAGGCCAGCGGTCCGAACGAGGTCACCCTGACGCTGGCGAAGCCGACCAGCAACCTGTTCGACGCGCTGGCCTTCAACCCGGTGGTGGACGCCCGGAGTTACGTGGACGGGAAGGCCGCCGACAAGGTCAACGGCACCGGCCCGTTCCGCTGGCAGTCCTTCAAGGGCGGCAACCAGCTCGACCTGGCCCGCTACGACCGCTACTGGCAGAGCGGCCGGCCGCGGTTCGAGGCGGTCACCATCCGCTCGGTGACCGGCAGCCAGGCCGCGCTGTCCGCGCTGCAGTCCGGCCAGTCGCACCTGATCGGCGCGGTGCCGGGCCGCGACCTGAAGGTGCTGGCGGGCAACCCGGCCTTCACCGTGCAGTCCGCGAAGTCCTCGTACCAGCAGGCGTTCCTCGGGGTGAACACCGCCTCGAAGCCGTTCGACGACCTGCGGGTCCGGCAGGCCCTGCAGTACGCGGTGGACCGGGAGCGGATCGTCGACCAGGTGTACGGCGGCTACGCCGAGGCCAGCAGCCTGCCCTGGCCGTCGAACACCCCCGGCGTCACCCCGGACCAGGTCAAGCGGTACGCGCACGACCCGGAGAAGGCCCGCGGGCTGCTCCGGGAGGCCGGCGCGGAGGGCGTCCGGGTGCCGCTGACGGCCGCCAACTCGCCGCTGTTCTCCTCGCTGGTGGAGCTGGTCAAGTACGACCTGGAGCAGGCCGGGTTCGGCGTCGACGTGCAGCTGCTGGACAACGCGGCGCTCCAGCCGAAGATCCAGCAGGGCACCCTGGAGGGCCTGTTCGTCGCCAACCACGGCATGGTCAGCGTCTCCCCGCTGAGCGGGATCACCGTCTCCGGGCCGCTCCAGGTCGGCCGGAACACCTCGCACGTCACCGACCCGGCGTACGCGGCGCTCCAGGAGCGGGCGTTCGCCGCCCCGGACGAGCGGGCCCGGGCGGACGTCAACCACGAGCTGTCCGAGTACCTGCTGACCCAGTCCTTCCACATCACGCTGGCACACGCCTGGGAGACCTACGCCTTCGCCTCGGCGGTGCGCGGCGTGGCCACCAGCGCGCTCGGCTACCTGCGGCTCGACGACACCCGCCGCACCGCCTGACCGCGCCCGACCGCGCCCGATCCGCCTGACCGCGCCCGATCCGCCGGGCGCCCGGCCCGGCCCCGCTTCCCCGGGGCCGGGCCGGACCGCCGTCCCACCCGACCCCGGAGCACCCCCGTGCCGTACTGGACCAGAAAGGCGACCGGAGCGCTGGCCACGCTCTGGCTCGCCTCCGTCGCCGTCTTCCTGCTGCTGCGGCTCGCCCCCGGCGACCCGGTCTCGGCCGCGCTCGGCGCCGAGGCCGACCAGGAGCAGCACGACCGGCTGGCCCGCGGCCTGGGCGTCGACCGGCCGCTGCCCGTCCAGTACCTGGGCTGGCTGCGCGGCCTGCTCACCGGCGATCCCGGGCTGTCCTTCCACTACCGCGAGCCGGTCACCCGGCTGATCGGGCAGAGCCTCGGCAGCACCGTCCAACTCGCGCTCGCCGCAGCGGTGTTGATGCTGCTGCTCGGGCTGCTGCTGGGCGCCGCGCTGGCCACCGAGCGGCGGCCGCGGCTGGCCCGGGTGCTCGACCCGGTGTCGACCGCGCTGCTGGCACTGCCGGTGTACGTGACGGCGGTGCTGTTCGTGTTCGTCTTCGCGGTGGTGCTGCGGGTGCTGCCGGCCGGCGGCGAGAAGGACCTGTTCGCGGCGCCCGACCTGGCCGTGCAGTACCTGGCGCTGCCCGCCGTCGCGCTCGCGCTGCCCGGCTCGGTGGTGCTGGCCCGGCTGCTGGCCACCGAGCTGCGGCGGACCCGGCAGGAGGAGTTCGTGCTGACCGCCGTCGCCAAGGGCGCCTCGCCGCGCCGGATCCTGCTGCGGCACGTGCTGCCCAACAGCCTGGCCCCGTTCTGCGTCGAGTTCGGCCTGCACCTGGGCGAGCTGCTCGGCGGGGCGGTGGTCGCCGAGCAGCTGTTCGCCCGGCACGGCCTCGGGCAGCTGCTGCTGGACGCGATCAACCAGCGCGACTACCCGGTCGCGCAGACCCTGATCATGCTCGCGGTGGCCGTCGCCGTGCTCGTCCAACTCGGCTCGGAACTGCTGGTCGGACGGCTCGACCCGCGGATCGCCCGGGCCGGCACCGGGGAGGCCCGATGACCGCCGACGCCGCACCGCTGCGCCGCCCGCCGCTGCTCCGGCGGCTCCCCCGGCGCCCCGCGCTGCCCGCCGCGCTGCGCACCCCGCGCGGCCGGACCGGGGCGGTGCTGGTCGCGCTGGTGGTGCTGCTCGGGCTGCTCGGCCCGCTGCTGCTCGGCACCGACCCGTACCGGCAGGGGCGGCAGGCGCTGGCCGGGCCGTCCGCGGCGCACCTGCTGGGCACCGACGAGGTCGGCCGCGACCTGCTGGCCCGGGCGCTCGCCGGGGTCCGCACCGAGCTGCTGGTCTGCCTGCTGGCGGTGCCCGCGGCGGCGGCGCTCGGCACCCTGCTGGGCCTGCTCGGCGGGCTGAACCGGCTGCTCGGCGAGGCCGTGCAGCGGCTGTTCGACCTGCTGCTGGGCTGCCACGGGCTGCTGCTCGGCCTGGCGCTGGCGCTGCTGCTGCGCCCCGGGCTGGGCACCGTGGTGACCACCATCGTGCTCAGCGCGCTGCCCTCGTTCGGCCGGCAGGCGCGCGCCGCGCTGCTCGGCCAGCTGGCCCGCGACCACGTGGTGGCCGCCCGGGTGCTCGGGGTGCCGCGCGGCCGGGTCCTGCGCCGGCACGTGCTGCCGAACGTCGCGGACGCCACCACCGCGCTGCTGGCGGTGGCGATGGCGCACGCGGTGAAGATCGAGGGTGGCCTGAGCGTGCTGGGCCTGGGCGTCCAGCCGCCCGCGCCCTCGCTCGGCACGATGATCAACACCGGCTCCAAGTACCTGTTCCTGCAGCCCGGTTACGCGCTGGCACCGGTCGTGCTGCTCGGCCTGCTGGTGTTCGGGCTGACCCTGCTCGCCGACTCGTTCAACCGGGAGAGACTGCGATGACCGTGACCACGGGCGACCGGGCGGTAGTCGGGACGGTCGGCGGGCCGCTGCTGGAGGTGCGCGGGCTGCGGGTCGAGGCGGCCGGCGCCGAGGTGGTGCACGGCGTCGACCTGACCGTGCGGCCGGGCGAGATCCTCGGCCTGGTCGGCGAGTCGGGCTCCGGCAAGACGCTCACCGCGCTGGCCGTCAACCGGATGCTGCCGCCGCGCTGCCGCACCACCGCGGGAACGGTCCGGTTCGGCGGCACCGACCTGCTCGCGCTGGACGAGCCCGGCATGCGGGCGGTGCGCGGGCGGCGGATCGGCATGGTCTTCCAGGACCCGCTGGCCTACCTCAACCCCCGGACGCCGGTCGGCCGCCAGCTCGCCGAGGCCGCCCTGGTGCACGGCGCGGGCCGGGCCGCCGCGAAGGCCCGGGCGCTCGAACTGCTCGACCAGGTCGGCATCGCCGAGGCCACCCGCCGCTACCGCGACCGGCCGCACGAGTTCTCCGGCGGCATGCGGCAGCGCGTCCTGATCGCGATGGCGATGGCCAACCGGCCCGAGCTGCTGATCGCCGACGAGCCGACCACCGCGCTCGACCCGACCACCCGGGTCGGGATCCTCGACCTGCTGGTGCGGCTGCGCGACGAGACCGGCACCGCCGTCCTGCTGATCACCCACGACCTGGGCACGGTCGCCCGCAGCTGCGACACCGTGCAGGTGACATACGCCGGCCGGACCGCCGAACGGGCCCCCGCCGCAAGCCTGTTGGCCCGCCCCCGGCACCGCTACACGGCCGGCCTGCTGGCCGGCGTCCCCCGGCTGGACACCCCGCCCGGCCACCCGCTGACCGTCATCCCCGGCCGCCCCCCGGCCGCCGGCGAGCAGCCGCCCGGCTGCGCGTTCGCCGCCCGCTGCCCGGCCGCCACCGAACGCTGCGCGGACGGCCAGCCCGGCTGGACCGGCGACCCGGCCGACGGCTTCGCCTGCCACCACCCGGCCGACGGCCTCCCCGCGCAGGCCCCTTCAACTCCATTTTTGCGCAAGGCTGTTGCCCCAGAAGCGGCCGAAGCGGTGCTGGTCGCCGACGACCTGACCGTCCGCTACGGCCGCCGCCGCCCGCCCGCCCTGGAGGGGGTCAGCCTGCGGGCCGCGCCGGGCCGGGCGGTCGGGGTGATCGGCGAGTCGGGCTCCGGCAAGTCGACGCTGGCCCGGGCGCTGCTCGGCCTGCTGCGCCCGCAGTCCGGGACGGTCCGGGTCGGCGGGCGCGGCTGGGACGAGGTGGGCCGGGCGGAGGAGCGGGCGCTGCGCCGCCGGGTGCAGTTCGTGTTCCAGGACCCGTACGCCTCGCTCAGCCCGCGGATGACCGTCCGGGAGGCGCTGGCCGAGCCGCCGGCCGCGCACGGACTGGCCGACGCGCCGGGCCCGGAGCGGCTGTGCGAGCTGGTCGGCCTGCCGGAGACGGTGCTGGACGCCCGGCCGCACCGGCTCTCCGGCGGGCAGCGGCAGCGGGTGGCGATCGCCCGCGCGCTGTCGGTCGGGCCGGAGGTGCTGGTCGCGGACGAGCCGACCTCGGCACTGGACGTGTCGGTGCAGGCCCAGATCCTCAACCTGTTCGGCGAGTTGCGCGAACGCACCGGCGTCGGGCTGGTGTTCGTCTCGCACGACCTGGCGCTGGTCCGGCACCTGTGCGACGAGGTGCTGGTGCTGCGCGGCGGCCGGGTGGTCGAACACGGGCCGGCCGCCGAGCTGTTCGCCGCGCCCGCCCACCCGTACACCCGGGAGCTGCTCGCCGCGGCCGCCGTTCCCTCGCTCGACCCGGCCTGACCGCGAGCCCGTCGCCGTCGGGCGCAACCGCCCTCGTATTTCGACCTCCGTTGACCGCACGCCCGTTGGGAGCACCATGTCCGCCTCTTCCCCGTCCCGCCGCCGGCTGCTGATCGGCGGCGGCGCGGCGGCCGCGCTGACCGCGCTGGGCTCGCCCGCCGCCGCCCGCCCCGCGCCCACCGTGACCGAACTGGGCCCCGGAAACGCCGACTTCCCGCTGATGAGCGCCACCCTGCTGCGCGGGACGCTGTGGATCGGCTCGCGCAACCTCTCGCCCGCCCGGGTGGTCGGCTACGAGTTGGCGTCCGGGCGGGTGACGGCGAGCGCCGTGCTGCCGACCGGGAACTTCGTGCAGGGGTCGGCGGCGTTCGGCGGCGCGCTGTACCTGGGGGTGACGGACGCGCCGCAGGCCGCCAACCTGTACCGCTACGACGGCACGGTGACCGCGCTGGGCAGCGTGCCGGGCGCGGACGTCCGGGACGTCGCGGTGGCGCCCGACGGCACGGTCTACGCGACCGGGCGGCAGAAGGGCCGGGCCGCCGGGCCCGGCCTGTACGCGTGGAGCCCGGCCACCGGCGCCGTCACCGAGGTGGCCTCGCCGGCGCCGGGCGCCACCCAGGGCCGGGCGGTCGCCGCCACCGCCACCCACGCCTACCTGGGGGTGGGCAGCAACCTGGCGGGCGGCGGCGGGGCGACCCGGGCCACCCTGTTCGCCGTCGATCGGCGGACCGGCGCGGTCGCCGACATCACCCCGCCGGAGCTGCGCGACGACGTGATCATCCGCCGGGTGACGGTGCTCGGCGACGACCTGCTGGCGGTCAGCACCGAGGGCCAGCCCGCGCACGTCGCGCTGCTCGACCCGGCCGACCACCGGGTGCTGCGGTCCTTCCCGGTGCCGGGCTGCAAGAGCGTGACCAACTTCCAGCGCCAGGGCGACACGGTCTGGTTCACCTCGACCGAGCACGGCGTGCTGTGGCGGCTGAGCCTGGCGACCGGCGCGCTGGAGCAGCTCGCGGTGCCGGTGCCGGACGGCAACTCCTGGGGCCTGGGCCGGGACGGCGGCACGCTGGCGGGCGTCACCGAGGGCGGCACGGTGTGGACGCTCGACCTGGCGACGAACGCGGTCACCACCCGGGACCTGATCGAGGCCGGGGCGCCCGGCGGCGCCCAGCTCGGCATGTCGGTGGCGGCCGGCGGCGGCCGGGTGTACGTCGGCGGGAACGGCTCGCTGGCGCTGCACGACCTGGCGGCGGGCACGGTGCGCAAGCTGCCGGTGCCGGGCGAGGCGAAGGACACCGTGGTCCTCGACGACGGCACGCTCTACCTGGGTGTCTACTCCTCGCAGGGCATCTGGCGGTACCGCCCGGGCAGCGACGCGGTGCCGGTGCGGGAGGCCGCGCTGCCGCAGGAGCAGAACCGTCCGCAGGTGGTCCGCTGGGACGGCGACAGCGGCCTGCTGCTGCTCGGCGTGCAGGCCGACACCACCGGCGGCGGCTCGTTCGTCACCTACCGGCCGGGCAGCGGCACGCCGGCCGTGCACGTCGACCCGCTCGGCCCCGGGCAGCTGGTCCGGGCGGTGGCGGCCGGGCGCGGGCAGGCGTTCCTGGGCGGCGACAACGCCAAGGCGACCGGTCCGCGCGGCACGCTGGCCGGCTGGGACCCGGTGGCGGGCCGCGAGCTGTGGCGGCTGGACGGTGCGCTGGGCGCCGGGGTGAGCAGCCTGGCGGTGCACGGGCACACCCTGTACGGCCTGACCGTGGACGGCTGGGCGTTCACCGTCGACCTGCGCGGCTCGGGCCGCCCCGGTTTCGTCCCGGCCGTCGCCCGGCGGACCGACCTGCGGGCGGTCTCCGCCGCCAACCCGCGGCTGCTGGCGCTGGGCGGCACGCTGTACGGCGTCAGCGAGCGGACGCTGTTCCGGCTGGACCGCGACTCGCTGGCGCCGACCGTCCTGGTCCGGCTGGACGCCGAGTGGTACAGCGGCGCCCGGCTGGCGGCGGACGAGGACGGCACGCTGTACACCCTGCGCGGGCGCGAGCTGATCGCCGTCCGGCCGTAGCCCCCCGCTCCGGGCGTGCCCGGACGGCCCGCTGTTCCTACCGTGGGAGGTGGCGGCCGGGGCGGCCCGTCCGCCCCGGCGTCCGAGAGGAACGGCACGATGAGCGAGCGGGACGAGAACGTGGCGATGGCCGGGCTGTACGAGGCCGCGAAGGACGAGGGCGGCAGGCTGGTCGTCTACGCGGGCGGCGACGCGCCGGAGCAGGCCGGGCTGTACACCGCCGGGTTCGCCGAGCGGTTCCCGGAGATCGACGTCGAGGTGACCGTCGACCTGAGCAAGTACCACAACGCCCGGGTCGACGGCCTGCACCTGCGCGGCGAGAACCGGGTCGACGTGGTGCACCTGCAGACCCTCCACGACTTCCCGCACTGGAAGCGCGAGGGCCTGCTGCTGCCGTACCGGCCCCTGGGGGCGGAGCACGGCGACCCGGCGTACGCCGACCCGGACGGCACGTACTGCGCGCTGTTCGCGTTCGCGTTCTCCAACGTCGTCGACACCGCCGTCATCCCCGCGGACCGGGCGCCGCGCGAGGCCGTCGACTACCTGCGGCCGGAACTGAAGGACCGGATCGTGCTGACCTACCCGCACGACGACGACGCGGTGCTCTACCAGTTCGAGCAGCTGATCGACCGGCACGGCTACGGCTGGCTGGAGAAGCTCCAGGCGCAGAACCCGCTCTGGGTGCGCGGCACCGCCACCCCGCTGGCGAAGATCGCCTCCGGCGAGCGGGCCGCCACCTTCACCTCGTCCTACCCGCTCAACCCGGGCGCGGGCGACACGCTGCGCTTCCTGCCCGCCCGCGAGGACTTCTTCCAGTCCTGGTACCAGCCGGGCGCGATCCTGGCCGCCGCCCCGCACCCGGCCGCCGCCAAGCTCTACCTGAGCTACCGGCTCAGCACCGAGGCCCAGCGCGCCTCCGCGCAGTGGCCCGCCCGCACCGACATCACCGTCCCGAACTGGCCCGCCCTGTCCGCGTACGCCAACACCAGCCCCGCCGGGTTCCTCGCCTTCATGGCCGACCGGGCCCGGGTCGAGCGGCTGCGCGGCCTGCTGGAGGACTTCATCGGCCCGGTCGAGGGCCCCAACCCGACCGGCGTCGACCGGCTCTGGCACTGACGTTTCTCACGGCGGCCCGGCGGGCGGCGGCACGAAGCGGGCGAACGGGTCGGCGCCGGCCGCGCAGTGCGCGGCCAGCAGGCGGCGGAAGCGGTCGAGCGGCTCCGCGTGGCGGGCGTCCACGGCGAGGTTGACCAGTTCGCCGGGGTCGGCGGCCAGGTCGAAGAGCTGCTCGCGGTGGTCGCCCCAGGCGTAGCAGACGTACTTGTGCCGTCCGGCGCGGACCATCCGGCCGAGCGCGTTCTGCAGCCCCGGGCCCTCCCAGCGGGTCTCGACCACGACGTACGGGTGCGGGTCGGGCGCACGGACACTGCGGCCGGGCAGGCCGGATGGATCGGACGGGCCGGACGAACCGGGTGGCGGGGCGATCCCGGCGAGGTCGCACAGGGTGGGGATCAGGTCGAGGCCGGTGTTGACCAGCCGGCCGTCGACCGCGCCGGCCGGGACGCCGGGGCCGGCCAGCAGGAACGGCACCCGGACGCACTCCTCGTACAGCGCCCACTTCTGGTTCCAGCGGTGGGCGCCCGCGCCGTCGCCGTGGTCGGAGCTGAACACCACCACGGTGTCGCGGTCCTTCCGGAGCGCGGCCAGCAGCGTGCCGACGTTCCGGTCGACCCGTTCGACCAGCGCGTAGTAGGCGTGCCGGTAGCGGCGCCAGTCGTCCTCGTGCCAGTCGGCGGTGGGGTGGGTGTGCGGCTGGGCCCGGCGGGCCAGGTCGGGCAGCGCGGGGGCGTACGGTGCGGTCGGGAAGTTCGATGGCAGCGGCGGGAGTTCGGGGACGGGCGGGGGCGGCGGCAGCGGGCCGGTGCGCGGCGGCTGGCCGCGGGCCCACTCACAGATGCCGTGCGGCTCCAGGAACGACGCGACCAGCAGGTACGGCCGCTCGCGCGGGGCCCCGACGTACGCGGCGGCGGCCCGGGCCAGCCCGTCGTCGTCGCCCGCCGGGTGGATCCGCTCGAAGCCCCGGCCCGCGGGCAGGTCGAGTTCGGGCAGGTGCCACTTGCCGCCGTACCCGCAGTCGTACCCGGCGTCCCGGAACAACCGCCCGAGCAGCGGGTCCGCCGGGCCGCCGCTGTTGCCGGTGACGCCGAGCGCGCTGGGCGCCCGGCCGGTCAGCAGGCTGGCCCGGGACGGGGTGCAGAGCGGCTGGGCGCAGTACGCGTCGGTGTAGCGGGTGCCGGCTGCGGCCAGCGCGTCCATCGCGGGCGTGCGCAGGTACGGGTTGCCGGCGGCGCTCATCGCGTCGGCGGTCTGCTGGTCGGTCAGGACGACCAGGACGTCGGGGCGTGCGGTTCCGGTCACGGGTCAGGCCATCCGTTCGTAGCCGCGCGGGTCGAGCGCGTGGCGCAGCGGTTCGCCCCGGGTCCAGCGTTCGAACTCGGCCGCCACCAGGTCGCCGAGGCGGCGGCGCTCCAGCCCCCGGCTGCCCGCCAGGTGCGGGGTGACCACCACGTTGGGCAGGGTGAACAGCGGCGAGCCGGGCAGCGGCGGCTCGGGGTCGGTGACGTCGAGCACCGCGAACAGGTCCGGGCGCTCGCGCAGCACGTCGAGCAGCGCGGGCTCGTCCAGGACGGCGCCGCGAGCGGTGTTCAGCAGCGTGGCGCCGGGCTTCATCGACGCCAGCAGCGGGCGGCCGACCAGGCCGCGGGTCTCCGGCAGCAGCGGGGTGTGCACGCTCAGCACGTCGGAGGCCGCGAACAGCTCCTCGATCCCGACCGCCCGGACCCCGGGCGGCGGCGCGGCGTACGGGTCGTGGGCGAGCACCTCGACGTCGTAGCCGCGCAGCAGCTCGCAGACCAGCCGGCCCACCTCGCCCAGCGACAGCACCCCGACCGTCGAACCGTACGCGCCCGGCGTGCGGGCCGCCGGGACGGCCGCCCGGGCCGCCCGGGCGGCGAGGACGTGCCGCCAGCCGCCCTTCAGCGCGTAGACCGCCTGCGCGACGGCGAACTCGGCGACCGGCACCGCGTTGGCGCGGGCGGCCGCGACGATCGGCACGCCCGCCGCCCAGAACGCCTCCCCGGCGATCCGCCGCACCGAACCCGCCGCGTACAGCACCAGTCGCAGCCGCGGCAGCCGGGCCAGCGTCCCGGCGTCCAGCACCGGGCCGCCCCAGCCGGTGCAGAGCACCTCCACCCCGCTCAGCGGCTCCGGCGGCGCGGCGGCCAGCCGCTCGGCGCTCCAGACCCCGTCCGGGTGGCCCGGATCGGCGAGCACCTCGGCCCGCGCCGCGATCCGGGCCCGGGCCGCGGGCCCGTACACGTCGGCGAAGCGGGCCGGATCCATCGCGAACACGGCTGCGGTCATCGGGCCCCCTCGATCTCCGGGGCCGGGTCGGCGCGGCCCCCACCCCGACTTTCTATCACATCGAGAAATAGAGGTCGGCGGCTGGTCGCGACTGGTGGTGGCAATCGGTGCTGGGGGTTGCTGGGAAGCGAAACGCCCCCCGCGACGAGTGGTCGCGGGGGGCGCGGGCGCTCGGGGCGCGGGCGTCACTTCGTCCAGGACGCCTGGAGCTTGAGCCGGTCGTTCAGGTCGA
Source organism: Kitasatospora setae KM-6054 (assembly GCF_000269985.1). Lineage (NCBI taxonomy): Bacteria > Bacillati > Actinomycetota > Actinomycetes > Kitasatosporales > Streptomycetaceae > Kitasatospora > Kitasatospora setae. Next base: position 2,065,373 of record NC_016109.1, read on the forward strand.
GGTAGCCGACCTGGGCGGGCGTGTTGTTGGCGCCGGCCAGGCCGATGATGGTGCAGCCCTTGACTTCCATGTCCTTCTTGACGCCCTGGAACTTCGCCGGGGTGCACTTGGCGATCGGCGTCGTGCCGACAGGCGTCTGGAAGACTCCGTTGCGGCCGGTCGGGTCGGCCACGACGAACTTCGAGTCCGGCGCGGTGAAGGAGAGGCTCGCGTCGCCGACGTTCTTGATGGTGTAGCTGACGTAGACCAGGGTCTGGCCGTCCAGGTTGGCGGTGGACGCCTTGGCGTCCTGGAAGTCCTTGATCGAGCCGATCTCGACCCCGGTGACGGTGACCTGGAGCTTGGTGGTGACACTCGCCTGCTTGTCGGTGAAGTCGACCGTGGCCGGCTGGCCGATCTTCACCGGGTGCGCGGCCTGCGTCAGCTTGCCGCCCCCGGTGCCGCCCGCCGCGCCGCCCCCGGTGGTACCGGCCGTCCCCGCGCCCGCACCCGTCGACGCGGTCGACCCGCCCGCAGAGCCGGTGCCCTTGCCGCCCGCCGCGGCGGAGGCGGTGGAGCCGCCGGACCCGCCGGAGCCGCCCGTGCCGCCGCCGGCGGCCGGGGCCGAAGCGGTGGAGCCGCCGCCCGCGCCCGCCGCGTCGCCGGTCGCGTCCCCGCCCTCCGGGTCGCACGCCACCAGCGAGAGGGCGGCGGCCGCGGCGACGGCGGCGACGGTCAGTTTCATGGTCTTCGTACGCATGCTGCGCCAGTTCTTGGGCGCGCTCCCGCAGAACCGTTGTCGGCCTGCCCGTGCGGTGGCGCCCGGTCCACGGTGATTCGGAGACATGGGAACAGCGGGCAAGAAGCCGTAACCCCCCGATTTGGCTTGTTGCCAGGGACCTTACCAGTCCGCCGATTTGACCAACGCTTTTCCCCGAATCCCGGACGGTGGGGGCGGGTTCAGATATCGGGCGGGCCCGACATACGGGGCGACAAACGGATCGAGAACCCATGGCGGCGGCACCGGATATGCCGGATATCCGGTGCCAGGAAGGAGATTTCGGAACATTCGGCACCCACCCGGCGAGCCCGGCGGGCTCAGCAAGCCCGGCGGGCTCAGCGGGTGATGAACGTCGCCCCGTCCGCGAGGCGGACGGCCGCCGCCGCCGCGCCGACCAGCTCGGTCGTGGTGGTGTGGACGACCATCAGCCGGGGCGGGGCCGGGATCCGGCCCTGGAGGCGGCTCTCGATCGCGGCGGGCAGCAGGCCGCCGCTCTCCCAGAACAGCCGGCCGCCGAGGGCGACCAGTTCGGGGCCGAGCACCACGCTCAGGTTGGCGACCAACAGGGCCAGGTCGTCGGTGAGTTCGTCGATCAGCCGGAGGGCCGCCGGGTTGCCGTCCCGGCCGAGCCGGAACAGTTCGCCGACCCGTTCGGCCGGGCTGCCGGAGACGCTGAGGCCCGCTTCGGTGATCCGCCGGTCGACCGCGTGGTCGCCGATCCGGGCCTGGGTGTCGCCGGTGCGGCCGAGCGGCCGGTCGAGCGCGTCGCGGCCGGACATCAGGGAGCCGAGCGCCCCGGCCGAGCCGAGTCGGCCGCGGTGCAGCCGGCCGTCCAGGACGATCCCGGCGCCGACCTCGATGCCGACCACCACCGCCGCGAGGTCGCCGACCCCGGCGGCCGCCTCGGTGCGCTGGACGGCCAGCGCGACCAGGTTGACGTTGCTCTCGACCGCGACCGGCACCCCGTACCGCTCCTGGAGCAGCGCGCCGAGCCGCAGCCCCGGCCAGTCCAGCGCGGACGCGAACTCGACCAGCCCGGTGCGGTCCCGGACCACCCCGGGCACGCCCGCGACCAGCGCCCGGGGCTCGCCCGCGTGCCGGCCCGCCCAGCCGCGCAGGCCGTCGAGCAGGGCCAGCAGCGGGCCGGTCAGGTCGGCGGCGGTGATCTCACGGGGGCGCTCGGCGGCGGGCCCGGCACCGGGCGAGCCGGCCTGACCGGCCGGGCCGGCCGAACCCGAACCGGCGGCGAACTCCCAGTAGTGCTCGGCCTCGTGCAGCACGGTGCCGTCCAGGTCGGTCACCACGCCGACGATCCGGCGCGGGCGCATCGCCACCGCGAGCACGGTCTGCGCGCGGGCGTTGTAGCGGATCAGCTGCGGCGGCCGCCCGCCGCTGGAGGGCGCCCGCTCGGCCTCCACCTCGACCAGGCCGGCCGCCCGCAGCACCTCGACCAGCCGGTGCACGGTCGCGGTGCTCAGCCCGCTCTCGGTGGCCAGCCGCTGCCGGGAGAGCGTGCCGTGCCGCCGCAGCACCTCCAGCAGGACGGTCTGGTTGACCTGTGCGACGGTCTGGGTGGTGGCGGTGGCCGGGGTACGGGTCTGGGTCACCGGGTGCTCCTCGAACCTGGTCGGACCCGCTCGGGTTCCCCGGTACGGGCGCCCGGACGGCCGGGACTTTCTCTTGACCTGAATATATCCTTGCCCGATGCCGCTCGCGTTCTCCACTCTCGGCCTCCCCGACCTGCCGCTCGCCGACGCCGCCCGGCTGGCCGCCGAGCACGGCTGGCAGGGCCTCGAACTCCGCTGCGCCGACGGCCAACCCGTGCACCCGGCGATGACCGCCGCCGAGCGCCGGGACGCCGTCCGCGCCCTGGACGCCGCCGGCGTCGTCCCGATCGCACTGGCCTCGTACGTGGGCGTGGCCGCCCCGGGACCGGACGGACCGGTCGGCGCGGCGCTGCTCGCGCACCTGCGGCTGGCCGCCGACCTGGGCGCACCCGCCGTCCGGGTCTTCCCGCGCGGCGGCGAAGGACCCGCCGCCGGGGCCGACCTGCGGGCGGTGCGGCGGCTGGCCGCCGTCGCGGACACCGCCGGGCGGCTCGGCGTGCGGATCCTGGTCGAGACGCACGACTCGCACCCGACCGGGCGGGCGGTGGCCCGGCTGCTCGACCCGCTGCCGCACCCGGCCGTCGGCGCGCTCTGGGACGTCATGCACACCGTCCTCGCCGGGGAGCCGCCCGCCGCCACGGCGGCCGCGCTCGGCCCGCGCCTCGGCCACCTCCAGGTCAAGGACCTGGCCGGCCCGGACGACCGCACCCCGCTCCCGCTCGGCAGCGGCGTCCTGCCCGTCCCCGCCGCGCTGCGCCTGCTGCCGCCCGGCGGCTGGGCGTGCTGGGAGTACGAGGCCCCCTGGCACCCGTCCACCGCGCCGCTGCCCCCGCTGCTGGCCGCCGGAGCGGCGTACCTCACCCGGCAGCTCGGGTGCGCGGACGCCCCGCCGGGGTAGGGGACGGGCGACAACAGCCACGGAAGGGACGCCGGATGGACGACGGGTTGGTCGCGGACCTACAGGCCGAAGGAGCCGAACTCGACGCGCTCGTCGCCGGATTGGGCTCGGACGGCTGGGCGCTGGCGACCCCGGCGATCGGCTGGACGGTCGCGCACCAGATCGCCCACCTGGCCTGGACGGACCGCTGGACGCTGCTCGCCGCCCACGACCCGGACGCCTTCGCCCACGCCCTGGCGGAGGCGTTCACGGCCGATCCGGACGCGACCGGGTCCGACGCGGCCTCTCCGGTCTCCCCGGTCGACCGGGGCGCGGCGGAGGGCGCCGGGGAGGACCCGGCGGCACTGCTGGCCCGCTGGCGGGCGGGCCGGGCGGAGGTCGCGGCGGCGCTGGCGGCGGTGCCCGCCGGGGTGCGGCTGCCGTGGTTCGGGCCGCCGATGAAGGCCAGGTCGATGCTGACGGCCCGCCTGATGGAGACCTGGGCGCACGGCCAGGACGTCGCGGACGCGCTCGGCGCCGTCCGCGTCCCGACCGCCCGCCTCCGGCACGTCGCGCACCTGGGCGTGCGGACCGTCGGCTTCGCCTTCGCCGCGCACGGCCGCCCCGCCCCGGACGACCCGATCCGATTCGAACTCATCTCCCCCGAAGGCGAGTTCTGGCACTGGGGCCCGGCCGACGCCACCGACCGGGTGAGCGGCCCGGCCCTGGACTTCTGCCTGCTGGTCACCCAGCGCCGCCACCCCGACGACCTCGCCCTGACCGCCACCGGCCCCACCGCCCGCGCCTGGCTCCCGCTCGCCCAGACCTTCGCCGGCCCACCCGGCCCGGGCCGGGCCCCGCTGAAGGGCTGACCGGCCGGCGCCGTTCCGCCCCTGTGGGCCGTGGGGGCGGGAGGATTCCGCTTCCGGTGCCCGACCCGCCCACCCGAGTGGCACTATGCACGGGGGGTGTGGTCCTGCCGCGGACTGGATGCGGCGTCTGGGGGACGGGATGATCACTGGGCTGGTGGTGGAGGAGGGCGGGTTCGAGCTGGTCGTCGGCGGGGACGGGCTCGGTCCGCGCAGGCCGCTGCGGGACGGTGACGTCGACTGGCTGACCGGGGTCGCGAACCGGTACGTGGACGCGGTGCGCGGCGGCTCCCGGCGGGAGGTACTCCTCGGGCTGGGGCGGGAGTTGTACGGCTGGTTGGACGGGGACCGCCGTTGGTTGGCGCGGTTGCTGGAGGAGGCTCCGTCGCCGGTGCTGTTCGAGGTCCGGGGGCCGAGGCGGCCGTCGGTGGCGGAGTGGGCGCTGTTGCGGGCGCCGTTCGAGCTGTTGGCCGTGCCCGGGGGCGGGTTCCTGGTCGAGGAGCCCGAACAGTTCGCGGTGGTGCGGCGGCTGGGCCGCCCGAGCCCGGCGGATCCGCTGGACGATCGGCGGCTGGGGGTCGCGTTCATGGCCTCGGCTCCTCGGGGTCAGCATGAACTCGATTACGAGGCGGAGGAGTTGGCGATCCTCGGGGCGGTCGGGGAGATGGGCCTCGACCTGGTCGTCGAGGACTCGGGCACTCCCGAGCGGCTGGGGATGCGGCTGGCGGAGCTGGGCGGAATGCCGGTGGTGCACCTGTCGTGCCACGGGCTGCACAACTGGCGCGAGGGCCCCGGGGCTCCTGCCACGCCGGTCCTGCTGCTGGAGGACGACCTGGGGGAGGGGCGTCCGACCAGCGCGCGGGAACTGGTGGGTCTGCTGACGCCGAAACCGCGGCTGGCGTTCGTGTCGGCCTGCCTGACGGCCACCGGCGCGGACGTCGCCGGGCACCTCCCCGCGGGCGCGGGCCGGCGCGGCGGCCCGGCCGCCGGTGCGGGGGCGGCGGTGGCGCACTCGCTGGCCACCGAGCTGGTGGCCGCCGGGATCCCGGCGGTGATCGGCTGGGACGGATCGGTCAGCGACCGCGCCGCCACCCTCTTCGCCGAACACCTCTACTCCCAGCTCAGCCGCCACGCCGCCGTGGCCGTGGCCGTGGACGCCGCCCGCCGACAACTGCTGCGGAGCCCCGACGAACACGTACGCGCCGACTGGCACCTCGCACGACTGTGGCTGGGACCGGCGGGCGGCGGGCCGCTGGTCGCCGGGACCGTCAAACGCCGGATGGCGCCCGCGCACCACGCGACCACCGCCTTCCTGGACCGCAAGCACAACGTGCCGGTCGCGGCAGCCGGCATGTTCGTCGGCCGCCGCCCCGAACTCCAGCAGGCCCTGCGGGCCCTGCGCGGCCACCAGAAGGGCGGCGTCCTGCTCCACGGGCAGGGACGGATGGGCAAGTCCAGCCTGGCCGCCCGGATCGCCGACCGCCTCCCCGACCGGGCCGTCGCGGTCGTCTTCGGCGACTACACCCGCGCGGCGGTCCTCGACGCCATCGCCACCGCCGTCGAAGCGATCCCCGACGCCCGCGACCTGCTCAGGGACCGCCGCCCCGACGTCCGCGAACACCCCGACCGCTTCCGGGCCCTCCTGGTCGACCTGCTGACCGGCCCCTGCGCCCAGGCACAGGGCACCCGCAAGCCCCTCCTACTGATCATCGACGACCTCGAACAGGTCCTGACCGCCCAACCCGACGGCCCGCACCGGCTCCACGACGGGGCCGCCCAGGTGCTCGCCGACGTCCTGGCCGCGTTCGACCCGGCCACCACCGACAGCCGACTCGTCCTCACCAGCCGCTACACCTTCACCCTCGACGGCCTGGAAAGACGCCTGGAGGCGGTCCAACTCCAACCACTCTCGCCCGCCGCCCGGCACAAACTCCGCCGCCGCCAGCACGACCTCGCCACCACCCGGAACGCACAACCCACCCAACGCACCGACCTCGCCCGCCGCGCCATGGACGTCAGCCGCGGCAACCCCGGCCTCCAAGACCTCATCGGACTGCGCCTGGCCTACGGCGAACAGGTCGACCCGGCCCGCGTCGAAGCCGCCATCACCGCGATGGAGACCTACCTGCGCCAGGGCGACCCGGCATCCGATCCCGACCTGGCCGCCTTCCTGGAGAACCTGGCCCTGGACACCCTCCTCGAACAGGCCGGCCCCGCCCACCACGCCCTCCTGCGCGCCTGCACCCTCTTCACCCTCCCCGTCCCACAACCCGTCGTCGACACCCTCGCCCAAGCGGTCGGCGGATCCGCCACCCGCCTGCGCGGCCTCGGCCTCCTCGATTCCTTCCCGGACAGCTACCGGCGGGAGGTTCCCGCCGTGGCCGTCAACGCCCTGGCCGCCGGACACCTCGCCCCCCTCAGCCAAGACGAACGCACCACCCTCGCCGCCCTGGCCGTCGAACCCCTCCACACCCACTGGGGCGGAACCGCACCCCGCACCCCCCGCGACGGCGACCAGGACCTGCAACTGACCCGCCTCGCTCTGGACGCCGACCACCCCGCCATCACCGCCGACTGCGCCACCGCTGCCGTAAGGGTCCTGCAGGAAGGCTCTGCTTCCGCAGCCTCCGAACTCGGCCAGCGCACGATCGCCCTGCTCGACCGCCACCACCACCCGGTCCCCCTCCATCTGCTGCGCGCGGTCGCCGACGCGACTGTCACCGGCGGCGACGGCGAGCGGGCTGACGCCCTGCTGGACCGCGCGATCCGGCAGATCGAGACCAGCGGGCAGCAGACCGATCCGGCAGAGCACGCCGCGGTCCTCTACGACCAGGCCGTCCGCCTGATCACCCGTGGTGAAACCGGACGGGCCGAGACCCTGCTCCACCAGGCCCGGCAGCTGTTCACCGCCCTCGGCGACACCCGCGAAGCCGCGATCACCTGGGGGAAGATCGCGGACATCCTGGAGCAGCGCGGGGAGATGGAGGAGGCTCTGCGGATCCGCCAAGAGGTCGAACTACCGGAGTACCAGCGGATCGGCGACACCCGCGAAGCCGCGATCACCTGGGGACAGATCGCGGACATCCTGCACCAGCGCGGTCAAGTCGACGAAGCCCTGCGCATCCGCCAAGAAGTCGAACTACCGGAGTACCAGCGGATCGGCGACACCCACTCTATCGCGGTCACCTGGGGGCAGATCGCGGACATCCTGCACCAGCGCGGTCAAGTCGACGAAGCCCTGCGCATCCGCCAAGAAGTCCAACTGCCGGAGTACGAACGGATCGGCGACACCCGCTCCGCAACAGTCACTTGGGGAAGGATCGCGGACACCCTGCATCAGCGTGGGGAGGTAGAGGAGGCTCTGCGGATCCGCCAAGAGGTCCAACTACCAGCCTTCGAACGGATCGGCGACACCCGCTCCACAGCAGTCACTTGGGGAAGGATCGCGGACACCCTGCACCAGCGTGGGGAGGTAGAGGAGGCTCTGCGGATCCGCCAAGAGGTCCAACTACCAGCCTTCGAACGGATCGGCGACACCCGCTCCACAGCAGTCACTTGGGGAAGGATCGCGGACATCCTGCACCAGCGTGGGGAGGTAGAGAAGGCTCTGCGGATCCGCCAAGAGGTCCAACTACCAGAGTACGAAAGGATCGGCGACACCCGCGAAGCCGCGATCACCTGGGGAAAGATCGCGGACATCCTGCACCAGCGCGGTCAGGTCCACGAAGCCCTGCGCATCCGCCAAGAAGTCGAACTACCGGAGTACGAAAGGATCGGCGACACCCGCTCCACAGCAGTCACCTGGGGAAGGATCGCGGACACCCTGCACCAGCGCGGTCAAGTCGACGAAGCCCTGCGCATCCGCCAAGAAGTCGAACTACCGGAGTACGAAAGGATCGGCGACACCCGCTCCACAGCAGTCACCTGGGGACAGATCGCGGACACCCTGCACCAGCGCGGTCAAGTCGACGAAGCCCTGCGCATCCGCCAAGAGGTCCAACTGCCGGCCTTCGAACGGATCGGCGACACCCGCGAAGCTGCGGTCACCTGGGGACAGATCGCGGACACCCTGCACCAGCGCGGTCAAGTCGACGAAGCCGAAGAGCTGCAGTTGAAGCGCCTGAGAGTCAATGAAAAGCTCCGCGACATCGATGGCATCGCAGCAGCGAACTGGAGCCTAGCTCAAATCGACCTGGGCCGTCGGGACCTCCACGCAGCGGCGCCGAGACTGGTCACCTCATTCCGGTACTTCCTGGAACTGCAACGGCCGGACGGTGTCGCGGCCGTCGGGATCATTCTGGGGCAGTTGATGCTGGCCGCAGGCGCACGGGCTCAAGCTCGACAAGTCCTCCAGGAGTGCCGGGCCGCTGCCGCCATGACCAACACAGCCCACATCCTGGCCCGGGCCGACGAGCTCTTGGAAACCATCGACGACGAAGACAGCGAAGACGAGGAATCATGATCATCGAGATTGCCGGCCCGAACGCCGAAGCCGCCCGGGAGAGCATCGCGGCGGTCGCCGCCGACTGGGGCCACCCCGCCGACGCCGTCCCGTCGGCGTCGGCGGCCGGCCCGGGCAGCAAGGGTGTCGACCCCGTCGCGGTGGCGTCCCTGCTCCTGTCGATCCCGTCCGCCGCGCTCGCGGTCGCGGACATCACCGATCGGATCCGCAAGCGCCGCCGCGCGGGTGAGCTCATCGAGCGGGCCCGGCAGCTCTCCGCCGAGCGGGCGACGGCCCGGCTCGTCCACGCGGACCGCTCTGTCGACCTCGCCACCCTCACGCCCGACCAGCTCTTGGACCTCATCGCCGACGAGCCCCCGACGGACTGAACTCCGTTCCTCCGGGCTCCAGTCGGCTCCGCCACCGCGTTCCGCTACCCGATCGGCACGGAACGCGGTGGCGGGCGATGCCTGCGGACCTCCCACCGTGGGGCCGGGCCGCCGCTACCGGGCAGCGGTGCCGACCGTCCCGGCGGCCGTGCCGAAGCGGTCGGCGCCGCAGCCCGCGAGGGTGAGGGCGGCGAGAACGGTGGCGGCGGCGAGGGCAAGGGCTCTGACGGTGCGTCGGTTCACTGGCGTCCTCCCGGGTCTGTTGGGCCGCCCACACCGTAGCGGCCCGGCATGTGCTTGCCCAGGCGCTTTTCCGTGCGGTGCGGCGGACCCGGACCGGCCGCCGTTCTGTCCTAGATTGCCCGGTTATGGGAGACAATCACGCGATCAGTCGCCGGTCGGTGCTCAGGACGGTCGCGGCGGCCGGCCTCGCCTCGGCGGTCGGTGCCAGGACAGCTGCGGCGGCCCCCGCCCCGGCGGCCTTCCCGCAGCCCGTGACCGTGCGGCGGCGGCCGGCGCCGGAGCGGGTGCCGTCGGTGCTGGAGCAGGTGCTGGACGTCCGGTACGCGGAGGTCGAGGTGCCGGGCCACGGCCGGGTCACCGTCCGGGCCTACAACGGCGCGTTCCCGGGGCCGACGCTGCGGGTCCGGGCCGGGGACACCCTGCTGCTCACCCACGTCAACGGCCTGCCGCCCAACCCCGTCCACCCCGCCCACCCCGCCCACCCCGCCGGCAACAGCCACGGCGCCCGGATGCCGCACCGCCCGCACAGCTTCAACCTGCACGCGCACGGGATGCACGTCTCCCCGGCCGGGCTGGCCGACAACGTGCTGCGCGAGTTCGCGCCGCGCGCCGCGCCCGGTGACCCGGAGCCGCGTTACCGCACGGTGCTGCGCGTCCCGGCCGACCACCCGGCCGGGACGTACTGGTACCACCCGCACCTGCACGGTTCGACCGCCGAGCAACTGGCCGGCGGCATGGCGGGGGTGATCGTGGTGGAGGGGGACGTCGACGAGGTGCCGGAGGTGCGGGCCGCGGCGGACGTGGTGCTGTGCGTCAACGAGCTCAAGCTGCGCGACGGGCGGGTGCCGCCGTTCGACGCGGGGGCCTGGCTGGCGGGGGTGCCGTCGGTGTTCACCGTGAACGGCGCGGTCGGCCCGGTGCTGGCGCTGCGGCCCGGCGAGGTGCAGCGCTGGCGCCTGGTCGCGGCGACCGGCTTCACCGCACTGAACCTCCGACTCACCGGCCCGGAAGGGCAGTTGACGATGCACCGGATCGCCCAGGACGGCATCACGCTGCCCGCGCCCGTCCCCGCCGAGGAGGTGCCGCTGGTGATGGGCAACCGGGTCGACGTGCTGGTCCGCGGCGGGGCCCCCGGCCGGTACGAGCTGCGCGCCGACCGGGTCGCGCGGCCGCTGCTGACCGTCGAGGTGGCGGGAGCCCCGTACGACCCGCCGATGACGCTGCCGCGCACCCTCCCGCCCGGGCGGCCGCCGCTCGACGAGCGGGACGTCACCGGCCCCGACCGGGAGGTGCTGTTCCACGTCGACCCCGGCGTCTTCCCGCAGCCCTTCCCGGACGCCTTCCGCGTCCTGGGCACCCACCCCACCCCGCCCGCGCACCCCGGCGGCGACCTGCGCCGCGACCCGGCGTACGGGCTGTACGACCCCGACTACGTCAACCACGTCCTCCCGCTCGGCCGCACCGAACGCTGGACGGTCCGCACCGGCGAGACCTCGCCCGGCTTCAACCACCCCTTCCACCTGCACACCAACCCCTTCCTGGTCACCCACCGCAACGGCCGCCCGCTCGACCCCCCGGTCTGGCACGACACCGTGGGCCTGGCCGGCGGCACCCCCGGCGACTCGGTGACCTTCCTGGTCCGCTACGAGGACTTCACCGGCCACGCCCTCGCCCACTGCCACCACCTGCACCACGAGGACCTCGGCATGATGCAGAACGTGCGCTACGTCGCGCCCTGAACCGGCGCCCCGGGGGTCGCCCCCAGGTGCACCTCGCTCCACACCACGTCCCGGACCTGCCCGCCGTCGCGCGGCCGGGACGTGTGCCGGTGCCCCCAACGGTCGCCCAGCGCAAGGGCCTTCAGCACCCCGAGCGGATCCGGCGCCGGCCCCCGCATCCGCAACTCGACCCGGTACCCGGCCGCGATACCGATCAACTGCACCTCCCCCACACCCGCCCGCGCCAACTCGTCCGCGATCACCCAGGCCCGCTCCCGCGCCGCCCGCCCGGAATCCGCCGACTCCTCACCGCCGTACCGCACTTGCCGTCCTTCCCGGTGAAATCCGCTACGCCCCAAGCCCGTTCAGACCGAACCGCACTCATCCCCCCCGTCCGACACAGCGCGGGCACCCACAGGCCGGCCAACTCAACGCCGAGACCAGCGGCGGCGAGAGCACCGGGCCGGACGTCCGGAACGAGACCGGCACCCGGCCGCCGTCCACCCCCACCCGGTAGACTCGGATCGTCAACTTCGAGGCCCGGCGCGGGTACTTGGACTTCCGGCGGACGACGGCGGGCCCGTCAGGGCATGGCTGACTGTTCGTCATGTTTTGCTGCTCCGTGGTGAGATCACCCTCGCCGAGGGTTACTGTCTGCACTGCAAGCGTCACCCTTCGGCGCTACGCTGAGAAGCCAGGCAATGTTCGCAAAAATTTTGCGGAGAGCGGGGGAACACCATGGCAGCCCACGAACGGACCCTCCACCCGGAACGCTCGGTCCGCGACCTGTTCGGCTTCCACCTCCGCCGGATGCGCAAGGAACGCGGCCTCTCCCTCGCCGACCTCGCCGCCGAACTCCGGCACGCCAAAACCGTCCTCGCCGACGTCGAAACCGCCGAACGCCCCATCCCCCGGGGCCTCCCGGCAGAACTCGACGAGTACTTCGACGCCGGCGGAATCTTCGGCCACCTGTTCAAACTCGCCTACCTGGAAGCGTTCCCGGACTGGTCACGACGGTTCATGGAACTCGAACCGCTCGCCTCCCAGAGGCGGGAGTACGCCGCCAGCCTGTTTCCCGGCCTGTGGCAGACCGAGGAATACGGCCTGGCCGCTCTCCGCTTGGGGCTGCCGCGCGCCGACACCGAGGAGATCGAACGTGTCTGGTCCACCCGAGCCGCGCGCCAATCCCTGCTCCACGGCGAAAACCCGCCCCTCGTATGGGTCGTGCTGGACGAGAGCGTCATCCGCCGACAGGTCGTAGACCCCGCCGTCATGGCTCGGCAGATCGCCCACGTACTGGAACTGGCGGACGGCCCGCACGCCGTCGTCCAGGTACTCCCGTTCTCGGCCGGGGCGCACGGAGTCGGCAGTTCGGTGACCCTGCTCGACTTCCTCGACGCCCCGCGCGTCGTCTACGCGGAGGGCTACGGAACCGGCCAACTCCTGGAGAACCAGGCCGAGGTGCAGGCCGCCGCCCTCGCCTACGATCTCCTCCAGGCGGCAGCCCTGTCGCCGGAGGAGTCGAAACCCTGGCTCCGCAGCGCAATGGAGGATCTCCGAACATGAGCACCGCGCCCCGCCTGTCCCCCACCGACCTGGCTACGGACCGCGTCGAGTGGCGGAAGTCCAGCCACTCCGACGCACAAGGCCAGGGGAACTGCGTCGAGATCGCCGAGACCTACGCCACCACCCACGGCGTCATCGCCATCCGCGACAGCAAGAACCCCACCGGCCAACCCCTCCTCGTCACCACCACCGCCTGGCACACCTTCACCACCGCCACCGCCGCCGGCCACTTCGACACCCCCTGACACCCCACCGGCACCAGTGCCCTCCGGAAGCCCCCTCGCGCAGGGGGCTTCCGGCTTTTCCGGGCGGGTCGGCGGAGCCGGAACGACTCCGGCCCGCCGGCAGTCGACTGTCTGGTCGAAAGCCGTTTCGAGTCGCCTTGTGGGCGGATATATTACCAAGGGGGCCAATGGGCAAGACATTCCGATAACAATGCCTAATATTGGGAGCTCTGGGCTCGACGTAGTGGCACCCAATGGTGATCTGGTATTTTCCGGGGGACCCATGAAGGCCAAGGATATGGCCAAGCTTGGCAATAATCTGAAGATTTCTAAGTATGAGGCAGATCAGCGCGGCGTGAAGGCGGTATATTATCTAGAGGAGGGGACTCCGGATTCGGTGATCAAGCAGGCGCAGAAGTGGTTCGGGATGGAGAATGTCATCACCTTCAAGATGGAGTGCCAGTAATGTCCGACGCTTACATTTCCTGGTATCGCAACGGTCGCACCGACGCTCCCGGATTCATTACAATGACCGCCGCTCTCGAGCGACTGGGGCTCAGTCTTGAGCACCCTGCACTCAAGACTGGAATCCTACTGAATGTCGATGGCGAGCAGGTGAAAATGTCGCCGTCGTGTATCTCGGAGCTTGTAGGATTGGCGATCGCAAGTCTGGACGTGCAGTTTTGGCTCGCGGCTGATATCGATGTAACCTGTCAGTTCAGATATGAGCCGCTTGGGGGTGAGATCCAGACCTATGATCTAGATGGCTTGACCGCAGACCAGAAGAGGCGTGTCGAGGACGCTATCGTGCAGATGGCTTTGAAAGGCTCCGGGCAGACCATAGGAGTCATTGTGGACTGGTCTGGACGCAGCGCCGAGTCCGACTGGGATGGATTCTTCCTATACGACCGCATCCCGGGCGGTCCAGCGCCAGATCGCCTGCTCATGCGGACTACTGAACTGGCCAACTCCCCAGGTCTCTCTGAGGGCGGCACAGTGAAGGATCTTGATAGTGGAATAAGTGAAATTCGCTGGCGATAAGCGTTCCGCTACTGAAATTGATTGGGTCCTACGTTGTTGATGGGTCGGGCAGGCCAGTTGTATGGTCCTGGGATCCAGAGGTGCTGGGTATGTCTCTGATTGGGTTGCCGTCGATGTTTCACGTCACCTGGCCGCCAGACACCTCACGACGACTCGGCCGCTGATTAGAACTCGTAACACGATCATGAGGGTGGGTTGTTGAGGCGTCGCCAGCAGATGAGTGCGCAGGCAAGTGAGACGAACGCGTTGTGGAGGTCGAGGCGCCTCTCCCAGCGGACGGCGAGGCGCTTGAACTGGTGGAGCTGGGCGAAGGTCTGCTCGACGACGTAGCGGAGCTTGCCGAGGCCGATGATGTCGGGTTCGCCGCGGCGGGAGATGACGGGCAGGATCCGGCGTTTGCGCAGTTCCTGGCGGTTGGGGTTGCTGTCGTGGCCCTTGTCGCCGAGCAGGGCGTCGGGGCGCTTTCGGGGGTGTCCGACCCGGCCGGCCACGGGAGGGACGCCGTCGACCAGTGCGAGGGCCTGGGTGACGTCGTTGACGTTGGCGGCGGTGGTGATGACATGGAACGGGATGCCGCCGCCGTCGCTGATCAGGTGGTGTTTGCTGCCGGTCTTGCGGCGGTCGACCGGCGAGGGCCCGGTTGCCTCGCCCCCTTTTTCGCGCGCACGTGGGAGGCGTCCACGCAGGCGCGCGTCCAGTCGATCGGGCCGGCCGCGTTCAACTCGGCCAGGAGTATGCGGTGCAGGGCCTCGAAGGCCCCGGCCTCCTGCCAGCGGCCGAGCCGCCGCCGGCGGGTCTGCCCGGAGCCGAAGCCCAGCTCGAGCGGCAGTTGCTGCCAGGTGATGCCGGTGTACGGCACGAACAGGATGCCCTGCAGCCACAGCCGGTCGTCCACCGGACGCGGGCCCGGCGACCGCTCCGGCCACGCCGGAAGCAGCGGCTCGATCCGCGCCCACAACTCGTCGTCCACCATCCACGGCTTGCTGCTCACGCCATCACGAACGGACGAATCGTCACATCGGTAACGCCCCACCAGCGACGATCAGCAAGATCGTGTTACGAGTTCTTAGGAGCTGCGGGCCCAGGGCTGTTTCAAAGTCCTGATGAGTACATGAGTTCGCTGGTCACGGCGGTATGAGCGATCCGGATCCGCCCGTCACGAACGCAACGAAGCTCCGGTTGAACGGGGTGACCTTCCCAAGTCGCCCTGAACCACCGGAGCTTCGATGTGCCCCCCGGGGTTCGATCTCGTCGCGAACTGCCGCCTGCCGTCATCTGGTCGACGGCGGCTACACCCCCCTGGTCCACCTGGAACGAGCTGCCCGCGAACACCAGGTCACCGTCAGCGGCTCCCTACCGGGCAACCCCACCCGCCAGCACCGCCGAGACGAGGGCTTCGACCGCGACGACTTCCGCATCGACTTCGACCGCCGACAGGTCACCTGCCCGAACAGCCAGGTCAGCGCCGGATGGCACGGCCCCTACCCGACCTCCTCACCCACCGCGGCACCCCTGATCGTGGCCCGGTTCACCAAGAGCCAGTGCCAGCCGTGTCCGGACCGCCCCCGCTGCACCAGCTCCAGCGACGCCCGGAACGTGGGCTTCCCTCCACGAGAACTCCGCGACCTGCAGATCCGCGTCCGCGCGTCCTGGCCGGTGTCGCTGCCGGAGGCGGTCGGGTTGGCCCGCCGGCTGGCCGGTTCGGGTGTGGCGGGGAGGGTCGCCGAGGCGGCCTGGCTGCGCGGGCGGCTGGCCGGGCTGGGCCTGGCCGCCGAGACGCTGCCGGGCGGCGGGGACGACGGGGACGACGGGGCGGGCGCGGACTGGCCGTGGACCTGCACGCGTGAGCACGGGCGAGCGCACGCGTACGCGGGGGCGAGCCGGGCGTCCGGGGCTATTCGGCCGTCGCGGCTTCGGCCGTGAGCAGGGCGAGCAGCCCGGGGAAGCACCGTTCGATGTCGGCGCGGCGGAGCGTGGCGGCGCGGCTGTTGCCGCGGTCGACCTGGCGGATCAGGCCGGCTTCGCGTAGGGCGCGGAAGTGGTGGGTGACGGTGGCCTTGCTGACGGGGAGGGCGAAGGAGCTGCAGGTGCGGGCGGTGTCGGCGGGGGCGAGGGCGAGTTCGCGGACGACCCGCCGCCGCAGCGGGTCGGCCAGGGCCGACAGCACCGCGCCGAGCCGGATCTCGTCGACCGCCGGGTGTCCTTCGCTGTCGGGCACCGCCCACCGCCTCTCCCACGCACCACAGGTATGACTTGCATCGTACCTGCCGCGCCGGTTAGCGTCCCGAGGTACGACAGAACTCTTACCTTCAGGAGGAGCCCCGTGGCGCAGCCCTTCACCCTGGTCGGCACCGCCCGCCCGAAGCCCGAACGCGTCGAGGAGCTGCGGGAGTTGCTGCTGTCCTTCGTCGAGCCGACCCGCGCCGAGGCGGGGTGCCTGGAGTACCACTTCCACGAGAAGCGGGACGAGCCCGGCGTGTTCGTCTTCTACGAGGCGTGGCGCACCGAGGCCGACCTGGACGCCCACCTGACGCTCCCGCACATGCGCGCGTTCTGGGAGCGCCGGATGGACTACCTGGCCGAGGACCTGACCATCCACTTCCTCACCATGCACAGCCCGTACGGGGGTTGAGGTCAGTCCCGGGGGCCGTCGGGTCGGCGGCCGCGGGTGGTGCGGCTGAAGCCGCCGGTGCCGACGCGGGCGGCGAGGGTGTCGTCGGGGCCGGAGAGCAGGGAGCCGTAGCCGGTGGCGGCCCAGAGGCTGCGGGCGGCGGGGACCTCGAAGTACGGGACGGTGCGGCCTTCGTCGCGGACGGCGAGGACCTGCGGGGAGCGGCGGGCCTTGAGGGCCTGGCCGCAGTCCTCGCAGACGGCGACGTCGACGCGTTCGCGGCGGCCGACCGGCCGCCAGGTGGTGCGGCGGGCGGCGGTGTCGTGGCGGGGGTCGAAGAAGCAGAGCGGCAGCCGGGGTTCGGTGGTGAGCGCGGCGCGGCCTTCGGCGGCGAGGGCGAGGACGCCGGCCAGGTCGGCCAGGCCGTCGGCGCCGTCGAGGACCCGGCCGG
This sequence comes from Kitasatospora setae KM-6054, assembly GCF_000269985.1. Classification (NCBI taxonomy): domain Bacteria; kingdom Bacillati; phylum Actinomycetota; class Actinomycetes; order Kitasatosporales; family Streptomycetaceae; genus Kitasatospora; species Kitasatospora setae. Next base: position 2,082,170 of record NC_016109.1, read on the forward strand.
CCGCGTCGTAGGCGTCCAGGGCGCGGCCGAGGCCGGGGGTGGTGGCGCTGTCGGCGCCGTCCAGGGCTTCGCCGAGGGCGAGCACCTCGGCGGTGGCCTGGCGGCGCAGTCCGGCTTCGTCGGCGGCCCGGTCGGCGGCGAAGACCGCGTCCGGGAAGGTGAACGCGGTGTGCCGGGGCCTGCGGCGGGCGCGGAGCAGCAGGCCGCCGCCGACGGCCAGGGCGAGCACCAGGGCGGCGGCGATCGCGAACGGTCCGGTGGCGGAGGAGGCCGGCCCGGCGCCGGTGCCGTAGTCGTTCTGCGGGCGGGCCGAGCGCTCGCGGTCGAGGCGGTCGGACTCGGCCTTGTACACCTCGGTGCCCTTGCCGGTGCCGATCAGTTCGATCGCCCGGCCGACCTTGGCGGCGAGTCCGGCGTCCTTGAGTTCCTTGATCATGCTGACCGCGTTGGCGGAGTCGCGGGCCTGGTGGGCGTTGTCGGCGGGCCACTCGTAGCCGTTCAGCCAGCTGCCGTAGTCGTCGCTGGTGATCATGATCAGCGGGTTCTGGCCGAGCCGCTCCCGCACGACGGCGGCCAGCGCCTTGGCGTCGCCGCCGAAGGCGTCGCCCTTCTGCAGCGGCACCAGGACGACCTTGATCGGCAGGCCGGTGGCGGCGATCTGCGCGGCGATCCGCTGCTGCTGGTCGGGGGTGACGGCGGCGGCGTAGCCGGGGTCGACGTACACCGGGGCGGTCTTCAGCGCCTCGGCGATGCTCTCCCCGGTCGCGCTGCTGACCGGGCCGTCGGCGGCGCGGGCGACGGCGGCCCCGGGGCCGAGGACGAGGGCGCCGCCGGCGCTCAGGCCGCCGCCGAGCAGCGCGGCGCCGGCCAGCAGCAGCGCGGCCGGACGGCTCCGGAAGCGGGTCCGGGCCCGGGCTCGGGGGCCGGCCGCGGGGCGGGCGGGGACGGTGGTGGGGCGGCGGTCACTGGACACTGGCGGACTCCCTGGCCCTGAGAACGAGTGCGTCGATGCCGTCGAGGGCGGCGGGCAGCACCTGCCCGGCCTCGTGCCAGGCACTGCTGGTGCGGCCGTCCGGATCGGGTACCCGCAGCAGGCGCTGGTCGGCCGCGAAGCGGCGGGCGGTCCGGTCGGCGGTGGGGCGGTCGGCGCCGCCGGCGCGGAAGGACTCCCGGCAGTGGGGGCAGATCCGGGCGGCCTTGGGGCCGAGGCCGAGCTCGGCGAACCAGGACGGCACCCGGCCGCCGGTCGCCGGGCCGTGCAGCGGGTTGGCGCGGCAGAGCAGCTGCTCGGACCGGCCGCCGAGGACGGCCTGCCCGGCCTGGGCGAGCACGACGGCGGCGGCCAGGTCGGCCGGGTCGGCGTCGCCGCGGGCTCCGCGCGCGCCCCGCGTCCCGTGCGCGCCGCCTTCGCCGTCTTCGCCGAGCAGCAGTCCGGCGGCGTCCAGGCAGTCCCAGGCGCGGGCGCGGCCGGGTTCGTCCGGCCCGGCGGCGGCGAGCCGGGTGGCGAGGGCGCGGACGTCCTCGGTGGCCCAGGCGCGCAGTTGGCGGACGGTGGGGTGGGCGGAGGCGCGCCGGGCGCCGCCCGGACCGCTCACACCGCTCGCGGCGTCCGCGGCGTCCGTTCCGGCCGTCGCGGCGACGGCGGCCGCGACGGCGCGCCGGACCCGGCCGGCCCGGACGGCGGCGGAGCAGGCCCAGCCGACCAGGGTCAGGATGCCGAGCAGCAGCGCGCCGAGCAGGGTGCCGGGCACCAGGTCGGCCTTGAACAGCGGCGGCAGGGCGTTGTCGTGCAGCTCGGGCAGGGTGGAACCGGCGCCGGTGTCGCCTTCCCGGCCGGTGGGCCGGGCGGCGGCCACGGTGTCCAGGACGCGGTTCAGCCGCTCCGGGATCCGCAGGTCGCCGCTGCCGTTCTCGCGCTCGGGGTAGCGCAGTTCGGCGCGCCGGAACCGGGTCTCGACGTCCGTCGCGGCGGTCCGGAACTCGACCAGTTCGAAGTAGCCGGCGACCGGGTCGACCTGCACGTACACGCCGTCCAGGCCGGTGCGCTGGCGCACCTGGGCGAGCAGCCGGCTGCCGTCGCCGGTGCTCTCGTCGTCGCTGTCGGAGCCGGTGAACAGCAGGAACACCGGTGTGCTGGCGGCGAGTTCGGCGGTCCGCTGCTTGACGGCCGCCAACTGGGCGGGGCTCAGCACGGTCGGGGCGGCGGCGTCCTGGTAGACGCCGCCCGCGGTGAGCGCGGCGGCGGCCTCCTCGCTGCGGGCCGCCAGGTCGGCCGGGGTGACCCGCAGGTCGGGGCCGTCCACGCGCTGCGCGAACACCTGCGGCGCGGCCAGCAGCACGCCCGCCACGGCGGCGACGGTGGCCACCAGCGTCACCGCCAGCACGCCGTACCGCCACCCGGGGGCGGAGGCGGAAGCGGGTGCCTTGCCAGCCTTCGCACCGGACTTCGCGCCGGGCTTCACGCCGGGCTTCTTGTCCAGCCGGACGGGTCGGCGCGGCGCGTCGGAGACGGCGGCGGGGGCCGGGCGCAGGTCGGCGCGGCGGCGGGCCAGGAACAGGCCGAGGACCAGCAGCAGGCCGGGGACGAGCACCACGGCCAGGCCGATCAGCAGGTTCTGGTTCTGCCGGTCGGTGGCCGAGATGTACCGCTCGGGCACCTCGTGGTCGCCGTCCGCGTAGATCTGGCGGACCTGCGCGGCGAGCTGGTCCGCGCCCAGGGCGAGCTTCTCGGCGAAAGCCTCGAACTGGGCCAGCCGCCCGGCGTCGTACGGGACGGTGTGGCGGGCGACCCGTGCGGCGTCGTCGACGGGCAGGTCCACGCCGAAGCCGGTCGCGGTCACGCCGTACCGCTCGACCAGCACGTACAGGCCGGACGCGCCCAGCCGGTCGTGCACCTGGGCGAGCAGCGAGGCGTCGGCGTCGGGCAGCACGAGCACGTAGGTGGGGACGCCGATCCGCCGGGCGATCTCGGCGAACCGCGGCGCGAGCGAGCGCGGCGTCTCGCGCGGCAGGTCGACCGAGACGTAGACCGGGTCCTGGCGCAGCGCGGCGGCGAGGCGCTCGGCCTGCGTGGCGGTGTCGGGCAGCTGCCCCTGCGCGGCGGGCGCGCCTGCGGCGGACGGCGCGCTCGCGGCGGGCGACGGGTCGGCGGCGGCCTGCGGGGCGGCGGTGCCGAGCAGCAGCAGCGCGGCGAGCGCGGTGGCGGCGGCCGAGCGCCCGCGTCCGCCTGCCCGTCCGCGTACCCGTCCCTGTGTCCGCGCCCGCGTCCGTGCACGTTCCTGTATCCGCATCGGCGTCTCCCGGGTGGTCCGGCCGGTCACTTTACCCGCGCTTTATAGGGACGCGGCCCGGTGCCCGCGGGTTCCGGGTGGTTGGATCGGGGCGGCGGAGTCGCCACGGGCGCCGCCGGACGGAGGGACGAGGACGATGAGCGGCGCGGCACGGAACAGCGGCGGCGGCGACGGCGGTGGCGGGAACGGCGTCGGCGTGGACCACCCGGCGGACGGCCACGACCTGATCCGGGTGCACGGGGCGCGGGTGAACAACCTGAAGGACGTCAGCGTGGAACTGCCCAAGCGCAGGCTGACGGTGTTCACGGGCGTGTCGGGTTCGGGCAAGAGCTCGCTGGTGTTCGGGACGGTCGCGGCCGAGTCGCAGCGGCTGATCAACGAGACGTACAGCGCCTTCGTCCAGGGCTTCATGCCCTCGCTGAGCCGCCCCGAGGTGGACGTGCTGGAGGGCCTGACCACGGCGATCATCGTCGACCAGCAGCGGATGGGCGCCGACCCGCGCTCGACCGTCGGCACCGCGACGGACGCCAACGCGATGCTGCGGATCCTGTTCAGCCGGCTCGGCGACCCGTACGTGGGGCCGCCGCCCGCGTTCTCCTTCAACGTGCCGACGGTGCACGGCGCGGGGGCGATCACGGTGGAGCGCGGCGCGGGCACGAAGACCGAGAAGCGGACGTTCGGGCGGGCGGGCGGCATGTGTCCGCGCTGCGAGGGGCGGGGCAGCGTCTCGGACATCGACCCGGGGCAGCTGTACGACGGCTCGAAGTCGCTGAACGAGGGCGCGCTGACCATCCCCGGCTACAAGTCGGGCGGCTGGAACTACCGGCTGTACACCGAGTCCGGCCTGGTCGACCCGGACAAGGCGATCGACGCGTACAGCGAACGGGAACGGCACGACTTCCTGTACCGGGAGCCGACCCGGATGAAGATCGCCGGCATCAACATGACCTACGAGGGCCTGGTGCTGCGGATCCGGAAGTCGATGCTCAGCAAGGACCGGGCCGCCCTGCAACCGCACATCCGCGAGTTCGTCGACCGGGCGGTGGCCTTCGCCACCTGCCCCGACTGCGACGGTACCCGGCTGAGCGCGGACGCCCGCGCCTCGAAGATCCGGGGCATCTCGATCGCCGACGCCTGCGCCATGCAGATCAGCGACCTCGCCGACTGGGTACGGGAGTTGGACGAACCGACGGTCGGACCGCTGCTCGCCTCGCTCGGCCAGGTACTGGACTCGTTCACCGGCATCGGCCTCGGCTACCTCTCACTGGACCGCCCGGCCGGGACGCTCTCCGGCGGCGAGGCCCAGCGGGTGAAGATGATCCGGCACCTGGGCTCCTCGCTGACCGACGTCACGTACGTCTTCGACGAGCCGACCACCGGCCTGCACCCGCACGACATCCAGCGGATGAACGGGCTGCTGCGGCGGCTGCGCGACAAGGGCAACACGGTGCTGGTCGTCGAACACAAGCCGGAGACCATCGCGATCGCCGACCACGTCGTCGACCTCGGCCCCGGCGCCGGCTCGGCGGGCGGCGAGGTCTGCTTCGAGGGCAGCGTGGCGGGGCTGCGCGCCAGCGGCACCGTGACCGGCCGGCACTTCGACGACCGGGCCGCGCTCAAGTCCGAAGTCCGCACACCCACCGGCGTGCTGGAGATCCGCGGGGCGGACGCGCACAACCTCCGCAAGGTCGACGTGGACGTACCGCTGGGCGTGCTGGCGGTGGTCACCGGCGTCGCGGGCTCCGGAAAGAGCTCGCTGGTGCACGGCTCCCTGGTGAACGGCGCGGCCCTGGCCGGCGGAGCCGTCCCGGACGGGGTGGTGGCGATCGACCAGAGCCCGATCCGGGGCTCCCGGCGGTCCAACCCGGCGACGTACTCGGGCCTGCTGGAGCCGATCCGGAAAGCCTTCGCGAAGGCGAACGGCGTCAAACCGGCCCTGTTCAGCGCCAACTCCGAGGGCGCCTGCCCGACCTGCAACGGCGCCGGCGTGGTCTACACCGACCTGGGCATGATCGCCGGAGTCGCGACGGTCTGCGAGGAGTGCGAGGGCCGACGCTTCCAGGCCGCGGTGCTGGAGTACCGGCTCGGCGGCAGGGACATCGCCGAAGTGCTGGCCATGTCGGTCGACACGGCGGAGGAGTTCTTCCGCACCGGCGACGCCCGCACCCCCGCCGCGCACACCGTCCTGAAGCGCCTCTCCGACGTCGGCCTCGGCTACCTGACCCTCGGCCAGCCGCTCACCACCCTCTCCGGCGGCGAACGCCAACGCCTCAAGCTGGCCGCCCAGATGGCCGAGAAGGGCGGCGTCTACGTCCTGGACGAGCCCACCGCCGGCCTGCACCTCGCCGACGTCGAACAACTCCTCGGCCTGCTGGACCGGCTGGTCGACTCCGGCAAGTCGGTGATCGTGGTCGAACACCACCAGGCCGTGATGGCCCACGCCGACTGGATCATCGACCTCGGCCCCGGCGCCGGCCACGACGGCGGCCGGATCGTCTTCGAGGGCACCCCCGCCGCCCTGGTCGCCGACCGGAGCACCCTGACGGGGCGACACCTCGCCGAGTACGTCGGGGCCTGACGGGGCGGGATGGTGGGGCGGGGCGGTGGGGCGGGGCGGGGCGGTATCGCGGGACGCGTGTCACAGCATCGGTGACGTGACATCGGTGACGTGACATCGGTGACGTGACATCAGTGTCGCGGCATTGGTGTCACGTCATGAGTTGACGCGGCATCGATGTCGCGACACCAATGCCGGGTCATCCATGTCGCGTCACCGATGTCGCATCATCGATGACACGACACGCGTGACGTGACACGCATGCCGCAACATCGATGACACGACATGCGTGTCGCAACATCGGTGTCGCGCCACGGATGTCGCGACATCGATGCCGCATCATCACTCCTCCGCATCACCTCGGCAAAGTTTTCGTCCCGGGGCGGGAATCCCCACGACAGCGCGGCGGTCCCCGCCGAGAATGACAGCGATCTTCACGGGGGAACGGCTTCACCACGCACGACGGAGTACGGGGAGAGAGCATGACCACGGAAATCCCGCTGACGGAACTGGACGCCGCGCTGTGGGAGGGGTTGGAGACCGCGCACTGGTCGAGCCCGGCGACGATGGTGCCGCGGGTGCTGCACCGGATGGCGCTGGCCGGGCCGGAGGCGAGTCCGGAGGACTGCGAGCTGCTGCACTGCCTCGTTCCGGAGCCGGGCCGGCCGCTGCCCTCCGCCGCGCCGGTCGCCGTCCCGCTGCTGCTCGCGCTGGCGCGGGACCCGGGGATGGGGGCCGTCCGTGCGCCGCTGACCGTGCTGCTCGCCCGCGTGCTGCGCGCCGACTCCGAGCTGGCCGCGCGGCACCGCCCGGACACCCTGCCGCTGCTCGCCGACCGGGACCCGGCGGTCCGGCGCGCCGCGCTGCCGCTCGCCCCGGACCCGGAGTGCCTGCTGGGCCTGTGGCGGATCGAGGCGGACCCGTCCGTCCGGCTCTCCCTCGTCCGCGCGCTCGGGATGACCGGCACCACCGGGGCCCGGGCCGTCCTCGCCGAGACCCTGACCGAGGACCACCCGGCGCTGTACGTCGCCGCCGTGCACGCCTCCGCCGTGCTCGACCCGGACCTCCCCGTCCGCCACCTGCCCCGGCTGCTGAGCCTGCTGACCGACCCGTCGCTGCGCGCCCGCTTCGACGACGTCTGGTACGTCCCGCACCGCCCCGACGCGCTCACCCGCGAGCACCTGCTCTGGACGACCTACGGCCTGCTCGCCCCGCATCCCGAGTTGCAGGCCGCCTTCCCCGGCCACCTGCTCGCCGCGGCGGAGCGCACCGGCGACGAGACGCTCCGCCGCGAGGCCGTCCTGCTGGCCCGGCACCACACGGCCTGACGGGCGGGCGGGCCCGGCGGCCGGGCCGTCAGGTCTCCGACGGCCGTTCCGCCGCCAGGGCGAGGGCGGTGCGCAGCCGGGTGAGGCGGGCGATCTCGGCGTCCAGGGCGGCCAGTCGGTGGCGGACGATCGGGCCGCCGGAGGGGTTGGCGCCGCAGCGGCGGGCGGGGTCGGCGAGCAGCAGGTCGACGGCTTCGGCGTGGCCGCGCAGGTCGCCGAGGGTGAGGCCGAGGGCGAGCAGGCCGCGGATCACCCGGACCCGGGCGACGTCCGTCTCGCCGTAGACGCGCTGCCCGCTGGAGCTGCGGTCGGGCGCGGGCAGCAGGCCGCGCTGCTCGTACAGGCGCAGCGCCCTGGGTGTGGTGCCGGCGGCGGCCGCCGCGTCCCCGATCCGCATGCCCGTGCGCCCTCTCCTCGACGAGACCCTCACCCTTCGGAGGGTGAAACCCCGTCGGCCGCCCGGGAATTCCGGCTACAGCTCGACCAGGACGGTGCCGAGGTAGCGGCCCTCGGTCATCTCCTGGAAGGCCCGGGGGGCCTGGTCGAGGCCGGTGATCCGGGTGTGCGGGAAGGTGATCCGGCCGGTCCGCAGCCAGTCGCCGAAGCGGGGCAGCCAGGCGGCCTGCGCGGCGGCGTGGCCCTCGGAGCCGTGGCCGGCCACCCTGATGCCCCGGACGATGAGCTGGAAGGCGTCCAGGCGCAGCGGCACGGACTGCGCGGGCCGGCCGGAGTGGCCGGGGGCGTCGGCGAACTGGCCGGACAGCACGCCGATCAGGGAGGCGCGGGCGCCGGGGCGGGCGGCGGCGAGGGCGGCTTCGGCCTGGTGGCCGCCGACGGTGTCGAGCAGCACGTCGATGCCGTCGGGCGCGGCGGCGGCGAGCTGCTCGGCGAAGCGTTCGGCACGGCCGGAGCCGGAGTCGGAGTCGGAGTCGGAGCCGGGGTCGGAGCCGTCGCCGGTGGGGGCCGTCCGTTCGTCCACCAGGACGGCGTCGTAGCCGAGTTGGCGCAGTGCGGCGGCCTTGGCCGGAGAGCCGGTGGTGCCCAGGACGGTGCCCGCGCCGAGCAGTCGGGCGGTCTGGCCGGCCAGGGTGCCGACGGCGCCGCCCGCGCCGGTGACCAGGACGGTCTCGCCGGGCCGGACGGGCGAGACCAGGGCGAGCGCCGCGTAGCCGACCGAGCCGGGCGCGAGGTAGGCCGCCGGATCGGGCAACACCCCGTCCAGCAGGGTCAGTTCGGCCGGTTCGGCGACCGCGTACTCGCGCCAGCCCTTGACGTGGGAGACCAGGTCGCCGGTACGCAGTCCGCTGCCGGCGGGGGCGTGCAGCACCTCGGCGACGGCGGGCCCGAACAGCGTGCCGCCGGTCGGGACGGACGGGAACGGGGTGTTCGGCGGGGTGTCGCCGAGCAGTGTCGCCAGGCCGGGGTAGAGCACGAACCACCGGTTGCGCAACAGGACTTGTCCCTCCTCCGGCTGCGGCGCGGGCACCTCGACCACCTCCAGGTCGGCGGCGACGGGACGGCCCTGCGCACGGCGGGCGAGTCGGATCTCGTGGACGGTTTCGGGCACACTCATGCCAGGCTCCTCGGGGAGTCGCGAACGGGAAGTGCCGGAACGCTAGCCCTTGACCCACGGGTCAGGGTCAAGTCCGGTCGGCCCCGGGTGGAACAGAGCGGGACCGAGCGGGACGGGACAGGGCGGGACGGGACGGAGCGGAGTGGGCATGGCGGAGGTACGGGTGCGCGCCGGTCGGCCGGGGGACGCCGCCGAGCTGGTGCGGTTGGCCGGGCAGGTCGAGCAGTGGTTCGGGCCGATGGTCGGCGAGCCGGGCTTCCACGCCGCCCTTGAGGAGCAACTCGCCTGCGGCAGCGCCCTGGTGGCGACCGGAGCGGCGGTGGACGGACCACTGCTGGGCGGTCTGCTGGTCGGCCGACGCCCGCCGGTGTGCCACCTGCACTGGCTGGTGGTGGACGCCGCCGCCCGAGGTCGGGGCGTCGGCCGGGCGCTGGTCGCCGAGGCGCTGGCCCGCTGCCCGGACGGCGTCCGGACGGTCGAGGTGGTGACCTTCGGCGCGGACCACCCCGGCGCGGTGGCCAGCGGCGCCCGGGTGTTCTACGAGCGCCTGGGCTTCTCCCCCGCCGAGGCCGCCGCACCGGGCCCGGAGGGCGGCTCCCGCCAGGTGTACCGGCGCGCGCTGAGCCGCGCCGAGTCGCACTGAGCCGCGGTGGCGGCGGCGCGACTGCCGGTGGCGCAGCTCTCAGCGGCACGGACGGCCCGGCCCCCGCACCCCGGTCGTCCGCGTCCCCCTCCCCGGCCCGCCAGTCGCCGACCGGCCGGCGGGACGCGTCCGGCCGGGCTGCTGTCGGTGGGGGCTGCTGTCGGTGGGGGCTGGCAGGCTGGGCGGATGAGTGAAGAACCCACCACCTCGCCGCAGAACTTCTCGCCCGCCTGGGCCGGTGCCGAGGGGCGCACCGATCCGCCGTTGGTCGGCGACGAGCGGGAAGTGCTGCTCGCGTACCTCGAGTTCCACCGCGAGACGTTCGCCCTGAAGTGCGCGGGCGTCCCGGTCGAGCGGCTGTCGGAGCTGCTGGTGCCGCCGTCGGGGTTGTCGCTGCACGGGCTGCTCCGGCACCTGACCGGGGTCGAGCAGTGGTGGCTGCAGATCCAGTTCGCCGGGGACGAGTCGGTGCCGCTGCTGTACTACTCGGACGACGACCCGGACCAGGACTTCGAGCGCCTCGACGGCGATTTCGAGCAGGCCCTCGCCACCTGGCGGGCCCAGGTGGCGACCTCCCGCCGGATCGTCGCCGCCGCCCCCTCGCTGGACGCCACCGGCATCCACAAGGCCACCGGGCAGCCGGTCTCGCTGCGCCGGATCCTGGTGCACCTGCTCGCCGAGTACGCCCGCCACAACGGGCACGCGGACCTGCTCCGCGAGCGGGCCGACGGCACCACGGGCTACTGACGGCCACTGACGCCTACTGGCCGCCACCGACCCGGGGCCGGGGGCTTTCCCGGCCGGGGCTTCCGCGCCGGGAGCTTCCGCGCCGGGGGTTGTAGCCTGGGTGGGGTGCTCCTACTCGTCAGCCGTCGCCACGTGGACCTGCTCCGCGTCACGAGCATGTCCTGTCGACGCTCCGGCTGACCTCATCCCCCTCCCTCCGGCCCCACGCCCCGCCCCGGGCGCGCGGGCTCCCGTCTCCCCCGGCCGCCGCGGCGCGACCCGCCGCCCCGCCGGGGGGCTTCACCACCGCGGACGCACCCCCATGACGCAGCAGCACCCCACCGCCCTCCCCGTGATCGACCTCTCGCTCGCCGACGGCACCCCGGCCGACCGGGCCCGCCTGCACGACGGGTTGCGCGCGGCGGCGACCGGCGTCGGCTTCTTCCAGCTGACCGGCCACGGCGTGACCCCGGCCGAGACGGCCGCGCTGACCTCCGCGATGCGGGCGTTCTTCGCCCTGCCGGAGGCCGACCGGCTCGCGATCAGCAACCTGAACTCCCCGCACTTCCGCGGCTACACCCGTACCGGCGACGAGCACACCGCCGGCCGCCGGGACTGGCGCGACCAGCTGGACATCGGCCCCGAGCTGCCGCCGCACGTCCCGGCCCCGGACGAGCCCGCGTACTGGTGGCTGGAGGGCCCCAACCAGTGGCCTGCGGCCCTCCCCGAGCTGCGCGCCGCCGCCCTGCACTGGATCGACCGGCTGGACGGCGTCGCCCGCCGCCTGCTGCACGAGCTGCTCGCCTCGATCGGCGCCCGCCCCGACTTCTACGACGACGCGTTCAGCCCGCACCCGCACCTGCACCTCAAGCTGGTCCGCTACCCGGGCAGCGCCCCGGCCGGCCCGCCGCAGGGCGTCGGCACCCACAAGGACTACGGCTTCGTCACCCTGCTCCTCCAGGACAGCGTGGGCGGCCTCCAGGTCGAGCGTCCCGACGGCACCTTCCTGGACGTCCCGCCGTTGGAGGGCGCCTTCGTCGTCAACCTCGGCGAGCTCCTGGAGGTCGCCACCGACGGCTACCTGAAGGCCACCTCGCACCGGGTGGTCTCGCCGCCCGGCGCCCGCGAGCGCTTCTCCGTCCCGTTCTTCTACAACCCCCGGCTGGACGCCCACATCGCGCCGCTCGACTTCCCGCACGCCCGGCACGCCCCCGGCATCACCCGGGACCCTTCGAACCCCCTGCACGCCGACTTCGGTTTCAACGAGCTGAAGGGATACGCCCGCGCGCATCCGGCGGTCACCCGGCGCCACCACGCGGAACTGCTCCCGCAGGGCTGACCGGTGCCGTTCGCTGTCGGACCGGTCGGGTAGGTTCCTGCTCCCCGACCGAGAGGAGCGCGCATGGCGGCGTTCGACCACTGGTTCTACCTGGAGCTGGAGGCCACCGGTACGGCCGGCGGCCGGGCCGCCCTCGCGGCGAAGCTGGAGGGCCACGGCTGGGTGGTGACCGTGCTGGAGGAGAACGAGCCACGGCAGGCCCGCTGGCTGGTGGAGGCCGGTGTCGGAGGCTGGCGGGTGGGGGCCGCTCTGCACGCCCGCCTGGTCCTGAACGAACTGGCCCGGCAGAGTCCCGCGGAGGTGGACCTCCGGCTCCAGGAACCACTCGTCCGGCAGGAACCGCCGCGCGGCCGGTACCTCACCCGGCGCCCGGTCCCCGGGCCCCCTCGGCTGCGCCCGCTGATGGCACGCACCCGGCTGTTCGACACCGGCCGCGAACTGTTCCTACCGCCGGGCCCCGACATTCGGGACAGGGCGGAAGCGGAAGCGGTCCGGCCCCTGCCCGGTGCCGCGCCGCCCCCGGCTGACGGCGAACCGCATCCGGTAGGGGCCGAGTTGAACCGCGGCGGCCACACCGGGGCCTTCCCGATGTCGACCCGGACCGCGACCATCGCGGTCTCCTCGGTCCTGATCGCGCTGCTGCTGACCGGTCTGGGGCTCGGCAGCCTGGCCTCCGGCGCCGTGGCCTGGGCCGCGGGGCTGTCGGCCGTCGCCCTGGGCGGGGTCCTGTGCGGGGCCGTGGTCGTCCACTCCCCGCACTGGGCGGCCGGTCCGCCGCACCGCACGTCCACGGCCTGTGCCGTCGGCGCCGCCGTCGCGCTGGCCCTGGCGGCGGTCACGGCCCTGATCGGCTCCTCCGCTCCCAAGGCCTGGCCCGCCGCACTGATGACGGCCTGCGTCGTGTTCCTCGGCAACGGGCTGCGCCTGCTCCTGCGCGGCCTGACCTGGCAGGCCACCGCCGCCTGGCTGATCCCCGCGCTGCTCCCGCTCGTGCTGGTCGTGCTGCCCGGGTTCGGTTTCTCGATGCACGCCCTCTACCTCGACGGTTTCGGCCTGAACCGCGAGGACACGCAGATCCCGGCGATCTGGCAGGTGGCCGCCGACGCCAGGGCGCTGCTGGTGATGGGCGGCCCGCTGATCGCCGTCTCCCTGCTCGGCTACGCCCGGCACATGCACGCCTTCCAGACGTTCGGCGGGCTGTCGGTCGCTGCCGCGCTGCTGTTCGTCGGCTTCGCGGGGGCCCTCACCCTCTACCAGGCGCAGATCATCACCCCCGCCGCACACGCCGCCGACTCCGCCAAGCAGCGGGCGCGGAACGGCCTCCAGCCCTCCCCGTACTTCGGCATCGCACCGCGCCGGGTCTGTCTGCGCCCGGTGAGCGACGGGGGCTGGGACGGCGCCGCCCTGGTGCCGGAGCACCCGTACCTGGTGTTCCCGGCCGCCGGGGACTGGGCCGCGCTGTGGGACGTCCGGACGGGCGAGACGGTGCAGGTGAAGCGCGAGCAGTACCGGATCACCGACTCGACCGCGCCGAGCTGCTGACCGTCCGGTCCTGGTGCGGCGGCGGAGGCGGGTGCGACACTTCCGGTGTCACAGTGGCGGCGAGGGGCGGGGTGCGGTGGACGGGCCGCGGTGGACGGTGGAGGAGCTGGCCGGGCGGGCCGGGGTGACGGTGCGGACGCTGCGGTTCTACGGGGCGAAGGGGCTGCTGCCGCCGCCGGTGCTGGGGGCGCGGCGGGTCGGGTGGTACGGGGGTGAGCACCTGGGACGGCTGGAGCTGATCGAGGAGTTGCGGCGGCAGGGGCTGACGCTGGCCGCGATCGAGCGGTACCTGGCGCAACTGCCGCAGGACGTCGGCGCGTTGGACCTGGCGATCCACCGGGCGCTGGTGGCCTCCTGGACGCCGGAGTCGGCGGAGGAGGCGAGCCGGGAGCAGGTCGAGCAGCGGGCCGGGCGGGCGCTGTCGGACGCCGACCTGGACTCGCTGGCGGCGATGGGCGCGCTGCACCGCACCGGGGAGCCGGACGTGTTCAAGGTCGACCCGGGGCTGCTGCCGCTGGGGGTGCGGGTGCTGGACGTGCCGATCCCGCTGGAGACGCTGCTGGCGGCCCGGGCGGTGGTGCGGCTGCACAGCCGGGCGACCGCGCACGACCTGCACCGGCTGTTCCGCGACACGGTGTGGCGCCCGTACCGGGAGAGCGGGCCGGAGCCGGCCGAGCTGGAGCGGATGCGGGAGCTGACCGACCGGATCCAGCCGATGGTGGTGCAGGCGCTGGTGACCGCGTTCCAGCGCTCGCTGGCGGAGGAGCTGGCCCGCCCCCGGGACGAGGGGGCGGGCCGGCCGGGCGGTCAGTAGCGGCCGCCGCCCTCGGCGAGGGCGACCAGCGAGGCGGGCGGGGCGAAGCGCTCGCCGTAGGCGGCGGCGAGTTCCCGGGCGCGGGCGGTGAAGCCGGCCGGGCCGCCGGGGTAGCCGTTGACGTACTGGAGGACGCCGCCGGTCCAGGCGGGGAAGCCGATGCCGAGGACGGAGCCGATGTTGGCGTCGGCGACCGAGGTGAGGACGCCCTCGTCGAGGCAGCGGATCGCGTCGATCGCCTCGCCGAACAGCAGCCGCTCCTTCATGTCCTCGAACGGGATCCGCGCGCCCGGGCGGGCGAAGTGCTCGCGCAGGCCGGGCCAGAGCCGGGTGCGGCGGCCGTCGGCGTAGTCGTAGAAGCCGGCGCCGCCGCTGCGGCCGGGGCGGTCGAACTCGTCGAGCATCCGGTCCAGGACGGCCTCGCCGGGGTGCGGGGTCCAGCTGCCGCCGGCCTCCTCGACGGCGCGGCGGGCCTCGTCGCGGATCCGGCGCGGCAGGGTGAGGGTGAGCTCGTCCAGCAGCGCGAGGACCTTGGCGGGGTAGCCGGCCTGGGCGGCGGCCTGTTCGACGGAGGACGGGTCGAGGCCCTCGCCGATCATCGCGACGCCCTCGTCGAGGAACCGGCCGATCACCCGGGAGGTGAAGAAGCCGCGGGAGTCGTTGACCACGATCGGGGTCTTGCCGATCTGCCGGACCAGGTCGAAGGCCCGGGCCAGCGCCTCGTCGCCGGTGCGCGGGCCGCGGACGATCTCGACCAGCGCCATCTTGTCGACCGGCGAGAAGAAGTGCAGGCCGACGAAGTCGGCGGCCCGGTCGACGCCTTCGGCGAGCAGGCCGATCGGCAGGGTGGAGGTGTTGGAGCAGAGCAGCGCGTCGGGCGCGACGACGTGCTGGACCTCCTGGAACACCTTGTGCTTGAGCTCGGGGTTCTCGAAGACCGCCTCGATGACGGTGTCGCAGCCGGCCAGGTCGGCGGCCTCGGCGGTGGGGGTGATCCGGTCGAGGAAGGCGGCCCGCTGCTCGGCGGTCAGCCGGCCGCGCGCCACCTGCTTGTCCAACAGGCCCGCGCTGTACGCCTTTCCGCGGGCGGCGGCCTCCGGGGTGACGTCCTTCAGCAGGACGTCGAGGCCGGCCTTGGCGCAGGCGTACGCGATGCCCGCGCCCATCATGCCCGCGCCCAGCACCGCGACCTTCGCGGCCTGCCGGGGGGCGACCGAACCCGGGCGGGAGGCACCGGAGTTGACGGCCTGCATGTCGAAGAAGAACGCCTGGATCATGTTCTTCGCGGTGGCGCCGCAGGCCAGTTCGGTGAAGTAGCGGGCCTCGATCGCGAACGCGGTGTCCACGTCGACCTGGCTGCTCTCCACGGCCGCCGCCAGGATGTTGCGCGGCGCCGGGTAGGGCGCGCCGTTCAGCTGCTTGCGCAGGTTGGCGGGGAAGGCGGGCAGGTTGGCGGCCAGCGCGGGGGTGCTGGGCGTGCCGCCGGGGATCCGGTACCCCTTGGCGTCCCAGGGCTGGGTGGCGGTCGGGTTCGCGGCGACGAAGGCGCGCGCCTTGGCGTCCATCTCCTCGGCGGTGGCGGCGATTTCGTGCACCAGGCCGTGCTCCAGGGCCTGCGCCGGACGGTACTGCTGCCCTTGCAGGAGCACCTTGAGCAGGGCGTCGGTGATGCCGAGCATCCGGACCGTGCGGACGACGCCGCCGCCGCCGGGCAGCAGGCCGAGGGTGACCTCGGGCAGGCCGATCCGGCTGCCGGGGGCGTCCAGCGCGATCCGGTGGTGGCAGGCCAGCGCGAGTTCCAGGCCGCCGCCGAGCGCCGCGCCGTTGATCGCGGCGACCACCGGCCGGCCGAGCGTCTCCAGCCGGCGCAGCGCCCGCTTGATCCGCATCGAGTCGGTGAACACCCGTTCGGCGTCGGCGGGTCGGGCGGCGGCGAGGAGCTTGAGGTCGCCGCCGGCGAAGAAGGTCTTCTTCGCCGAGGTGACGATGACGCCGGTCAACTCGGGCGTGGCGGCGAGCCGTTCGACGACTCCCTCCAGCGCGTCGGTGAACGCGGCGTTCATGGTGTTGGCGGACTGGGCCGGGTCGTCGAGGACGAGGGTGACCACGCCGTCCTGGTCCTGCTCCCAGCGGATGGGGCTGCTCACGTCGGTCATGTCGTCGAAGTCCTTGGGTGAGTACGTGAGTACGCGAGTACGTGCGCGGGCGGGTGCGCGGGCGGGCGGGTGGCTCAGGCGGTGACGCGCTCGATGACGGTGGCGATGCCCATGCCGCCGCCGACGCACAGGGTGGCCAGGCCGTAGCGCAGGTCGCGGCGCTCCAGTTCGTCGATCAGGGTGCCGATCAGCATCGCGCCGGTCGCGCCGAGCGGGTGGCCGAGCGCGATCGCGCCGCCGTTGACGTTGACCTGGTCGGGCCGGAAGCCGAGTTCGCGGATGAAGCGGAGCGCGACGGCGGCGAACGCCTCGTTGATCTCGACCAGGTCGATGTCGGCGGCGTCCAGCCCGGCCTTGGCGAGCGCCTTGCGGGTGGCGGGGGCGGGGCCGGTGAGCATGATGGTCGGCTCGGAGCCGGAGACCGCGGCGGAGACGATCCGGGCCCGCGGGGTGAGGCCGTAGCGCTCGCCGATCGCGCGCGAGCCGATCGCGACCAGCGCGGCGCCGTCCACGATGCCGGAGGAGTTGCCCGCGTGGTGGACGTGGTCGATGGACTCCACCCAGTGGTACTTCTGCAGCGCGACGGCGTCGAAGCCGCCGAGTTCGCCGATGTCGGCGAAGGACGGCTTCAGGCCGGCCAGCGACTCGACCGTGGTGCCGGGGCGGATGAACTCGTCGCGGCCCAGCACCACCAGCCCGTTGCGGTCGCGCACCGGCACCACCGAGCGGTCGAACAGGCCGTCCGCCTGCGCCTTCGCGGCGCGGGCCTGCGACTCGGCGGCGAACGCGTCCACGTCGGTGCGGGTCAGGCCCTCGATGGTGGCGATCAGGTCGGCGCCGACGCCCTGCGGGATGAAGCCGGTCTCGTACGCGGTCATCGGGTCGGCGAACCAGGCGCCGCCGTCGGAGCCCATCCGGACCCGGGACATCGACTCGACGCCGCCCGCCAGGATCAGCTCCTCCCAGCCCGAACGGACCTTCGCCGCCGCCAGGTTGACGGCCTCCAGGCCGGACGCGCAGAAGCGGTTCTCCTGCACCCCGGCCACCGTGTCGGGCAGCCCGGCGGCGATCGCCGCGACCCGGGCGATGTCGGAGCCCTGGTCGCCGATCGGGCTGACCACGCCGAGCACGACGTCGTCGATCGCGGCCGGGTCCAGGGTCGGGAACCGGCGGCGCAGTTCGTGGATCAGGCCGACCACCAGGTCGATCGGCTTGGTGCCGTGCAGGGACCCGGTCTGCTTGCCGCGTCCGCGCGGGGTGCGGATCGCGTCGTAGACGTACGCTTCGGTGGTCACGGTGTGGCTGCCTCTCAGGCGGGGAGGGTTCAGGAGAGCAGGGAGCGGCCGACGATCTCTTTCATGATCTCGGTGGTGCCGCCGTAGATGGTCTGGACGCGCCCGTCGGTGAACGCCCGGGCGACCGCGCTGTCCCGCAGGTAGCCGGATCCGCCGTGCAGCTGCAGGCAGCGGTCGGCGGCGCGCTTCTGCAGTTCGGTGGCCCACCACTTGGCCATCGAGGCGTCCACCGGGGTGAGCGCGTACCGGTTGTGCTCGCGCACGCAGCGGTCCACGAAGGCCCGGGTGACGGCGCACTCGGTGGCGAGTTCGGCGATCTCGAACCGGACGTGCTGCAGCCGGGCCAGCGGCCGGCCGAACGCGGTGCGCCGCTTGACGTACCCGATGGTCTCGTCGAGGACGGCCTCGGCGGCGGCGATCGCGGCGACCGCGATGGCCAGCCGCTCCTGGGCGAGGTTGCGCATCAGGTAGAGGAAGCCCTGGTTCTCCTCGCCGAGCAGGTCGGTCTTCGGGACCCGCACGTCGTGGAAGAACAACTCGGCGGTGTCCTGGGCGTGTTGGCCGATCTTGTCGAAGTTGCGGCCGCGCTCGAAGCCCGGCGCGCCGCGCTCGACCGCCAGCAGGCTCAGGCCGTGCGCGCCGCCCTCGGCGGTGGTCCTCGCGACCACCACGACCAGATCGGCCAGGATGCCGTTGGAGATGAAGGTCTTGGCGCCGTTCAGCAGGTAGTGGTCGCCCGCGTCGACCGCCGTGGTCCGGATCGCCTGCAGGTCGGAGCCGGTGTCGGGCTCGGTCATCGCGATCGCGGTGATCAGCTCGCCGGAGCAGAAGCCGGGCAGCCAGCGCTCCCGCTGCTCCTCGGTGGCCAGGCCGGTCAGGTACGGGCCGACGATGTCGTTGTGCAGGCCGACGGCCAGGCCGCTGGCCCCGGCCCGGACGAACTCCTCGGCCAGCACGGCGGCGAACCGGAAGTCGGGGCTGCCCCCGCCGCCGTGGCGCTCGTCCACGGCCAGGCCGAGCAGCCCGGCCTTCCCGGCGGCCAGCCAGGCCGACCGGTCGACGATGCCCTGCCGCTCCCAGCGGGCGTGGTGCGGGGTGACCTCCCGGGCCAGGAAGGCCCGGACGGTGGCGCGGAAGTCCTCGTGCTCCTCGGCGTAGAGCTCGCGCTGCACGGGCTGGTCCCTTCAGGAGTCTTGCGGGGCAAGGGGGTTGGCGGCGGCCGGGGCATCCAGGGCGGCCGGGGCCTCCAGGGCCTTCAGCGCGTCCAGGGCGGCCAGGGCCTCCAGGGCGGGGACGGCCCAGTCGCGGGCCACCTCGGCGGTGTGCGCGCCGGGGACGGCGGGCGGGGTGCGCAGCGCGGCGGGGGTGGCGGAGAAGCGCGGGGCGGGGGCGGGCTGCGGGGTGCCGCCGTGCTCGGTGTAGCTGCCGCGGGCGGCCAGGTGCGGGTGTTCGGCGGCCTCGCGGAGCGCCAGCACCGGGGCCACGCAGGCGTCGTGGCCGGCGAACAGCTCCGTCCACTCGGCCCGGGTGCGGGTGGCGAACCGGGCGGCGATGGCGGCGCGCAGTTCGGGCCAGCGCGGCAGGTCGTACTGGTCGGGGGCGTCCGGGCCGAGTTCCAGCAGGCGGGCGAACTCGGCGTAGAAGTGCGGCTCCAGCGGGCCGACGGCCATCCAGCCGCCGTCCGAGGTCGGGTAGGTGCCGTACCAGGGGGCGCCGCCGTCCAGCAGGTTGACGCCCCGGCGGTCGTGCCAGAGTCCGGCGTCCATGAGGGCCCACAGCATGGTGGACAGGTGGGCGGCGCCGTCCACGATCGCGGCGTCGACCACCTGGCCGGTGCCGGTGGCGCGGGCGTGGTGCAGGGCGGCGAGCAGGCCGACCACCAGGTAGAGCGAGCCGCCCGCGTAGTCGCCGAGCAGGTTGGCCGGGATCGCCGGCGGCCCGTCGGCCGGGCCGATCAGTCCGAGCAGGCCGGAGGTGGCCAGGTAGGTGACGTCGTGCCCGGCGCGCGGGGCGAGCGGGCCGTCCTGCCCCCAGCCGGTCATCCGGCCGTAGACCAGCGCGGGGTTGCGGGCCAGGCAGTCCGCCGGGCCGACGCCGAGCCGCTCGGCGACGCCCGGGCGCCAGCCCTCGACCAGCAGGTCGGCCCGGGCCGCCAGGTCGCGCACGGCGGCCGCGCCCGCGTCCGTCTTCAGGTCGAGCAGCACGGACCGCTTGTTCCGGTTGGTCAGGTCCCGGGCCGGCTCCGGCCCTAGTCCCTGCCCGCCGGGGCGGTCGACCCGCACCACGTCCGCCCCGAGGTCGGCGAGCAGCATGGTGGCGAACGGCCCGGGCCCGATGCCCGCGAGCTCCAGCACCCGCACGCCCGCGAGGGGGCCGGCGGGGGGTGTTGCGTGGGTCATCGGCGACCGCCTCCCGGGTTTGACAGCGACGCTGTCACAGTGGCGATGATAAGGACGTGACTCGCCGGTAACAAGAGCCCGGACCCGGCCACCGCCCCCACCTGCGACGGGCCCGGAAAGACGGGTGGCGGCCCCGGCCGGTGCGGGACCATGGGGTGACCGATCCGACCGGGAGGACAGCGACCCATGCGCGATCTCGACCTCGACACCGACTCCAATAGCCCCGGCGGGCTGGACACCGCCGTCCTCGACGACCCGGTGGGCGCCTCGCTGGCCGGGGCGCACGCGCACCTGGCGCGGCGGCGCGGGCGGGCGGTGCGCTACGACCCGGAGGTGGCGGGCTTCAGCAGCGTCGGCGTCCGGCCCGGGGCCGGCGCCTGGGACGACCTGGCCGGGCTGCTGGGCGCGGGCGAGTTCGCCGACCTGTTCAGCTGTCCGGCGCTGCCGCCGGCCGACTGGGGGCCCGAATTCGTGCTGGCCGGGCACCAGTTGGTCCGGGTCCGGGAGGTGCGTCCGGCGCTGCCCGCCGGGCTGCGGGTGGTCGAGCTGGGCGCCGCCGACGTGCCCGAGATGCTGGCGCTGGTGGAGCGCACCCGGCCCGGCCCGTTCCGGCCGCGCACCCGTGAGCTCGGCACCTACCTGGGCGTCCGCGACGGCGACGGCGACGGCGATGACGGGGACGGCGGCGGCGCGCTGCTGGCGATGGCCGGCGAGCGCCTGCGCCCGCCGGGCTTCACCGAGGTGTCGGCGGTCTGCACCGCTCCGGAGGCACGCGGCCGCGGCCTGGCCGCGCACCTGGTCGGCGAGCTCGCGGCCCGGATCGGCGCCCGCGGCGAGCGCCCGTTCCTGCACGTCGCCGCCGCCAACACCGGCGCGCTCGCGCTGTACGAGCGGCTGGGCTTCGTCCGGCGGGCCGACGTGGTGTTCCGCGGCTTCCGCGTTCCCTGAGCGCGTCCGCCCGGGCCCGCCCGGCTGGTCGGGGGCCGACAGCCGGGCGGGCCCGGTGTTGTCCGCTTCCGGTCTGGGCGGCGGCCGGGTCCGTTGGCGATCATGGGAGGGTCCGTCCGCCGTCCCCGTCCCGCTGGGAGCCGCCCCGTGCCTGCCGCCCGTCCCGCACCCGTCGCCGCCGTCGAGGGGCCGTGGGCCCGCGGCCGGGTCGAGCACCTGGACGTGCTGGTGGTCGGGGCCGGGATCTCCGGGATCGGGGCGGGCCGGCACCTCGCGGTCGCGGCCGAGCGGCGGAGCTTCGCGATCCTGGAGGCCCGGGAGGACTGCGGCGGGACGTGGGACCTGTTCCGCTACCCGGGCGTCCGCTCCGACTCCGACCTGTACACCTTCGGGTACGCGTTCAAGCCGTGGCGCCGCGAGGAGTCGATCGCCGACGGCCCGCAGATCCTGGCCTACCTGCGGGAGACCGTCCGCGAGTACGGCCTGGAGCGGCACATCCGCTACCGGCGGCGGGTGGTGGGCGCGTCCTGGTCGAGCGGGGCGGCGCGCTGGACGGTCGTGGTCGAGCACACCGGCACCGGCGAGCGCACCACGCTGACCTGCGGCTGGCTGTTCTGCGCGGCCGGGTACTTCCGGTACGACCGCGGCCACGCCCCGGCGCTGCCCGGCCTGGAGCGGTTCGCCGGCCCGGTCGTCCACCCGCAGCACTGGCCCGCCGGGCTCGACCACGCCGGCCGGCGCGTCCTGGTGGTGGGCAGCGGCGCGACCGCGGTGACGCTCGTCCCGGCGCTGGCCGCCACCGCCCGGCACGTGACGATGCTGCAGCGCACCCCGACGTACGTGATGCCGGTGCCGCGCCGGGACGCGGTCGCCGTCGCGCTGAAGCGGCTGTTCGGCGAGCGCCGCGGCCACGCGCTGGCCCGGCGCCGGAACCTGCTGCGGCAGCGCGCCTCCTGGGCGTTCTGCCGGCGCCACCCGGCGTTGGCCCGCCGGATCATCCGCCGGGCCAACGCCCGCCTGCTGCCGCCCGGTTACCCCGTGGACGAGCACTTCCGGCCGCCGTACGACCCGTGGGACCAGCGGCTGTGCGCGACCCCCGACGGCGAGCTGTTCACCGCGATCCGCAGCGGCCGGGCGTCGGTGGTCACCGACCGGATCGAGCACTTCACCGAGGCGGGCGTCCGGCTCGCCTCCGGCCGGGAGCTCGCGGCGGACGTCGTGGTCACCGCGACCGGCCTGGACGTCCGGGCCTTCGGCGGCCTGGAGCTGACCGTCGACGGCCGGCCGGTGCGGCCCGCCGAGACCGTCGCCTACAAGGGCGTGATGCTCTCCGGCGTGCCCAACTTCGTGTACGCGCTGGGCTACACCAACTCCTCCTGGACGCTCAAGATCGACCTGCTGTGCGCCCACTTCGGCCGGCTGCTGGCACACATGGACCGGCACGGCCACCGGTCCTGCCGCCCCGAACCCGCCGACCCGGCGATGCCGGTGCGTCCGCTGCTCGACTCCGCGGCCGGCTACCTGCGCCGGGCCGCCGACCGGCTCCCCCGGCAGGGCGACCGCGGCCCGTGGCGCGCCCCGGCCGGCCACCGCGAGGACGTCCGACTGCTCGGCGCCGGGCCCGTCGACGGGCCCGAGCTGCGCTTCTCCCGCTGACGGCGGCCGGTTGACGCCCGACCGCCCCCGGACGGAGGCTGGAAGGGAGCGAGGCGCGCCGGCCGCCCGGGCGCCGGTGCGCGCCGGGAAGGTGAACCGCCATGCAGAACCACTGGATCGTCGACCTGACCTTCGACGAGGACGAGTCCCGCACCACCTGCACCGCCGCGCTCAGCGGCTTCAGCGCCCCGGGCGCCCGCGGCACCGGCACCGCCCGCCGCAACCCGGCCGACGAGGCCGACAGCACCGTCGGCGAGGAACTCGCCGCCGCCCGGGCCTGCGACGACCTCGCCCGGCAGCTGATCGGCCACGCCGCGCGGGGCGTCGAGAGCCACACCCACACCCCGGCGCAGCTCTCCTTCTGAACCCCGCCGGGCTTCCCCCGGGCTTCCTTCCGGGGGCGGCTCGGGCGGCCCGCACCGCCCCGACCGGTGATCTTTTCCGACCGTCGAACCGGCGGGTAGAGTGCGGCGATCTGTCGTGCCCACGGGGGGCACCGCCGAAACGAACGTCCGGTGAACCGCATGACCGTCTGGGCCCGTCCCGCCACCTGGTGGCGCAGCGCCATCGTCCTGTCCGCGTTCCTGGGGATCTTCCTCAGCAACAGCTCACTGGTGTACTTCACCATCCAGAGCAACGTGATCGTGCTCGGCTACTTCCTCGGCGCCGTCTACTGGACGGCCCGGCGCGACACCGCCGACGCCCCGGCGCCCCGGCTGCGCGGCGCCGCCGTCCTGTACATCACCATCACCGGCATCGTCGCGCACGTGCTGCTCAACCACGGCGAGAACCCGCTGCCCGGCCTGTTCTCCGGCCCCGACCGGCTGCAGCACTGGTCGAGCTTCTTCCTGCACTACACCACCCCGCTGCTGGTCCTCGCCGAGTGGCTGGTGTTCTCCCCGCGCAACGCCTCCCGCTGGCGCGACCTGCCGCTCTGGCTCTCCTACCCGCTCGGCTACGCGGTCCTGACCGAGACCCGCGCCATCCTCTTCCCGGACTTCCCGGTCCGCTACCCGTACTTCTTCCTCGACCCGACCGAGCAGGGCTACGCCTGGGTCGGCCTCCAGATGGTCCAGCTCGTCGCCGAGTTCGCCGTCCTCGGCGCCCTGGTCATCGGCCTCGACCGCCTCGGCACCAAGCTCCGCCGCCCCCAGCCCCCGGCCCCCGCCGAGGTCTGACGGAGCGCCGCCGGGACGATTTCCCACTGCTTTGATAATCTCGGTCCATGACCGAGAGCGAGAGCACGTACGGCATCGGCGACGGTCCGGCCACCCGGGTCAGCCTCTCGCTGCCCGAGGGCACCGCGGCGGCGATCCGCGACCGGGTCGGGAAGCGCGAGTTCTCGGCGTTCGTCGCCGCGGCCGTCGAGCGCGAGCTGCGCGGCCGGATACTGGACGAGTACCTGGCCGACTACGAGCGCCGCAACGGGCCGATCCCGGCCGCCGCGCAGGAGCGCGCCCGCGCGGTGTTCGACGAGGTCTTCGCCGGGGAGAGCGAATGGCCCGCCGCAAGCTGAGCCACGAGGGCACCCTGGTGCTCGACTCCGAGGGGCTCTCGCTGCTGCTGGCCGACCGCGAGCCGGTGGTCGCACTGGTCGCGGAGGCCCGCGCCCGGGGCCTGGAGGTGGTGATCAGCGCGCTGACCGTCATCGAGGCGGTCCACGAACGGACCGACCGCGCCAGGCTTCGGTGGCTGCTCTCCGGCCTGCGGATCGCGCCCGTCGGCGAGGAGGAGGCCAAGGCCGCGTCCGCCCTGCTGCTCGCGGCCGGCCTGCACGGCCACACGTACGCGATCGACGCCGCGGTGGCCGAGCTCGCCCTCCGGCAGCAGCGGCCGGTGGTGGTGCTGACCTCGGACGTCGACGACCTCGCCAGACTCTGCGGGGACCGGGTTCGACTGGTCGCCGTGTAGCCCGGCCCGCGCGCGGCGGGTCAGCGGGTGGAGCCCATGGTGCGGGAGACGCGGGCGGCGGTGGCGGCGACGACGGGGCCGAGTTCGCGGGCGCGGGCGGCGGTGATGCGGGAGGTGAGGGCGGAGGTGGAGATGGCGCCGATGACGGTGTTGTTGTGGTCGAAGACGGGGGCGGCGATGCAGCGGACCTCGGGTTCGTTCTCGCGGTCGTCGACGGCGTAGCCGCGGCTGCGGATCCGGGTGAGGTCGGCGCGCAGGGCGGCGGCGGAGGTGAGGGTGCGGGTGGTGATGGCGGGGAGGCCGTCGGCGACGACGGTGGCGAAGGCGTCCTCGGGGAGCCAGGCGAGCATGGCCTTGCCGACGGCGGTGCAGTACATCGGGGCCCGGCTGCCGATCCGGGAGGCCATCCGGACGGCGGTCTCGTTCTCGACCTTGTCGACGTAGACGACGTACGGGGCGTCCGGGACGCAGAGGTGGACGGTGCCACCGACCTCGCGCATCAGCTGGTGGGCCTCCTCGGAGGCGGCGGTGCGCAGGTCGAGGGTGGCGAGGTAGGCCTGGCCGAGCCGGAGGGCGCCGGGGCCGAGCCGGAAGTGGCCGGTGTCGCGGTCGCGGGCGAGGAGTTGGGCGTCGACCAGCGGGGCGGCCAGTCGCAGCACGGTGGACTTGGACATCTCCAGGCCGTCGGCGAGCGCGGTGAGGCTGAGGTCGGTGCCGGCCGCCGCGTGGTCCCGGACGTGTTCGAGCACCGCGAGGGCGCGGCGCAGCGACGCGGACTGGTTGCGTTCCGGCCGGCCCTCGGCGGGTCGGCTCTCGGCGGCGGTGCTGGTCATGGGGTGTGACGCTACGGCCCGGCCGGGCTCGGTGCCAGTTCCGCAGCACATCGTTTTGCAGTGCAGAACTTTCGCGGTCTGCTCTTGTCGCCGTGCCCGGAGAGTTTCTAACGTCCCGCTCACACCGATCCCCCACTGCATGTCCCGGTTCGTCCCGGGGTGCGCAGGTGCGTCCCGCTGCGGCGAGGAGATGACGTTGAGCATGAAGAAGCTGGCCCGTGGTGCCGCCCTTGCCGTGCTGGCCGGCACCGTGGCCACGGCCTGCGCGCCGGGTACCGCGAAGACCGCGACCTCCGCGGACAAGCAGACCGGCACCGTGAAGGTCTGGCTGTACGACGAGGCGAACCGGGCGCCGAAGGAGCAGGTGGTGGCGCAGGCCGTCGCCGACTTCAAGGCCAAGCACGCGGGCGTCGAGGTCGAGGTGTCGTACATCCCGACCGACGCGGGCCCGCGCGCCGAGAAGATGAAGGGCGCGTTCAACGACCCGTCCTCGGCGCCGGACGTGGTGGAGTTCGGCAACACCGACCTGTTCGGCTACACCGCCTCGGGCGGCCTGGCCGACATCACCTCCGACCTGGCGAACTGGGAGGAGGGCAAGGACCTGCCGCAGGACCTGAAGGACACCGCGGTGGTCGACGGCAAGACGTACGGCCTGCCCTGGTGGCTGGGCGTGCGCGCGCTGTACTACCGGACCGACGTGTTCACCGAGCTGGGCCTGCAGGCGCCGACCACGTACGACGAGCTGAAGTCGGCGGCGGAGAAGGTCCGGGCCGCGCACGGCGACCTGCTGGGCATCGCGGTCGGCGGCAAGTACACCTTCGGCGCGCTGCCGTTCGTCTGGGCGAACGGCGGCGACCTGGCGACCAGCAGCGGTTCGGCGTACACCTCGTCGATCGACTCGGCGCAGTCGCAGGCGGGCGTGAAGCAGTACACCGACCTGTTCACGGACGCGATCTGCCCGGCGCAGCAGTGCGCCGACCTGACCGGCGGCAAGACCGTCGAGGCGTTCGCGGCGGGCAAGGCCGGCATGGCGATCCTGCCGAACTCCTCGCGCAGCGCGGTGGAGGCGGGCGCGGCGAAGGGCAAGTACGCGATCGTGCCGCTGCCGGGCACCGCGGCCGGGAAGATCGCCCCGGCGTTCTCCGGCGGCAACGACCTGGGCGTGATGAAGTCGACCCAGCACCGGAGCCTGGCCGCCGACTTCATCAAGGAGCTGGCGTCGAAGAAGAACCAGCTGGCGCTGTTCGACGCGATGGGCAACCTGCCGACGCTGACCTCGGCGCGGGCCGAGGTGGTGCAGAAGCAGCCGTGGCTGAAGCCGTTCACGGACACCATCGCGGCCGGCACCAAGTTCGTCCCGAAGGACGCCGCCTGGGCCAAGATCGACGCCCAGAGCGTGGTGCCGACCATGCTGCAGAAGGTCATCACCGGCAAGTCCGACGTGGCCGGTGCCACCAAGGAGGCCGCGGCCGCGATGAACGCCTCGTTCAGCGGCAAGTAGTCGGCGCGTAGTCGAAGTCCCTTAGAGGAACCGGAAGTTGTCGATGCCTGCCACGACCGTCACCGCCCGGGCGGACCAGGGGGACTCCCCCGTCCGCCCGGCGGGCGGCGCCCCCGCCGGGGCCCGCCGCCGCCCCGGGCTCCTGGCCCGGATCCCCGTCCCGCTGTGGCTGCTGCTGCCCGCCGCCGTGGTGCTGATCCCGCTGTTCGGCTACCCGCTGTACCAGCTGGGCCTGCTGTCGGTGCTCAAGTTCGGGCAGCCGCAGGCGTCCGGCGGGGTGCCGACCGAGTTCGTCGGACTGTCCAACTACTCCGACGTGCTGGGCGACGCGCAGTTCTGGTCGGTGCTCGGCCAGACCCTGGCGTTCGCCGCGTTCTGCGTGCTGACCACCCTGGCGGTCGGCGCGACCTGCGCGGTGCTGCTGACCCGGGTCGGCCGGTGGCCCCGGCTGATGCTGATGTTCGGCGCGCTGGGCGCCTGGGCGGCGCCGGCGATGACCGGCTCCACGGTGTGGATGTTCCTGCTGGACACCAACAGCGGCCTGGTCAACGAGGTGCTCGGCACCCAGGGCCACAACTGGATGTACGACAAGTGGTCGGCGTTCGCGATGGTCGCCGTGGTCGTGGTCTGGCACAGCTTCCCGTTCGTGATGATCACCCTCTACGCGGGCATCCAGGCCATCCCGGACTCCGTGGTCGAGGCCGCCCGGCTGGACGGCGCCGGCACGGTGACGATCTTCCGGAAGATCATGCTGCCGATGCTGCGCCCGCTGCTGGTGATCGTGGTCATCCAGTCGATCATCTGGGACTTCAAGGTCTTCACCCAGATCTACGTGATGACCGGCGGCGGCGGCATCGCCGGCCAGAACCTGGTCCTCAACGTCTACGCCTACCAGAAGGCGTTCGTCGCCGAGAACTACAGCCTCGGCGCGGCGATCGGCGTCCTGATGACGCTGATCCTGCTGGCCGTCACCGCCGTCTACATCCGCAGCCTGCGCCGCTCCGGGGAGGAACTGTGAGCAGCACGTCCCCTTCCACCAAGCCCTTCGCGGCCAGGCGCCGCGACAACCGGGTGCTGCGGCAGGGCGCCAACGCGGTCGCCGTGGTGCTGGCGCTGCTGACGGTGTTCCCGCTGTACTGGATGGTGCTGTCGGCGCTGAAGCCGAAGGGCGAGATCACCTCGGCGCACCCGCGGCCGTGGACGTTCGCGCCGACGCTGGAGAACTTCCGCAACGCGCTGGGGGTGTCCGGGTTCGGGCGGTACTTCCTGAACAGCCTGGCGGTGGCGGTGGTCGTGGTGGTGGTGTCGGCCGCGATCGCGTTCCTGGCGGCGGTGGCGCTGTCCCGGTTCAGGTTCAGGTTCAGGACCACCATCCTGATCATGTTCCTGGTGGCGCAGATGGTGCCGGTGGAGGCGCTGACCATCCCGCTGTTCTTCCTGGTGCGCGACATCGGGTCGGTGGCACCGGGGTTCGGCCTGTCCTCGCTGGGCTCGCTGATGCTGGTGAACCTGGCGTTCTCGCTGCCGTTCGCGGTGTGGATGCTGCGCGGCTTCGTCGCGGCGGTGCCGGAGTCGCTGGAGGAGGCGGCCCGGATCGACGGGGCGAGCCGGTTCACCATCCTGTGGCGGATCCTGTTCCCGCTGGTCGCCCCCGGCCTGGCGGCGACCAGCGTGTTCTCCTTCATCACGGCGTGGAACGACTTCGTGTTCGCGAAGACGCTGATCCTGGACACCGACCACCAGACGCTGCCGGCCGCGCTGATGGTGTTCTTCAAGCCGGACGAGAACGACTGGGGCGGCATCATGGCCGCCTCGACCCTGATGACCGTGCCGGTGCTGGTCTTCTTCGTGCTGGTCCAGCGGCACATGGTGTCGGGCCTGGGCGGCGCGGTGAAGGACTGATCCCGCCCGCCGCCCCTCCCGCACCCCCTCCGCCGTCTGGGCGGCTCAGCCCTCGGGCTGGGCGGCCCAGGCGGCGAACGCGTCGTGGAAGCCGGGGAAGGTCTTGCGGACGCAGCCCGGGTCGTCGTAGCTGGTGCCGGGGGTGCGCAGGCCGGCCACCGCGAAGGACATCACGATCCGGTGGTCGCCGTGGGTCTCGATCTCGACCGGCTTCGGGCTGCCGGGGCGGATCTCGATCCAGTCCCGGCCGGTGGCGACGTCGATGCCCTGGCGGCGCAGGTTGTCGGCGCAGGCGTCCAGCCGGTCGCACTCCTTGACCCGGGTGTTGTAGACGTCCTCGATCCGGATCGGGCCGGAGGCGAACGGGGCGATCGCGGCGAGCGTCGGCATGGTGTCGGAGATGTCGCGCATGTTGACGGTGCCGCCGGTCAGGGTGC
The DNA here is from genome assembly GCF_000269985.1 of Kitasatospora setae KM-6054. NCBI lineage: Bacteria > Bacillati > Actinomycetota > Actinomycetes > Kitasatosporales > Streptomycetaceae > Kitasatospora > Kitasatospora setae. The sequence continues at coordinate 2,111,020 of NC_016109.1, forward strand.
CGCCGGTGACGGTGGTGGCGTCAGTGCCGATCTCGACCTTCGCGCCGAGCCGCTCCAGCACCTCGACGAACTTCAGGTCGCCCTGGAGCGCGCCGCGCCCGAGGCCGGGGACGGTCACCTCGCGGCCGGTCAGCGCGGCGGCGGCGAAGAAGTACGAGGCGGTGGAGGCGTCCGGCTCGACCGGGTACCGGGCGGCGGTGTAGCCGCCGGCCGGGACGTCGAACACGTTCCCCTCGCGGGCGACCTCGACGCCGAAGCTGCGCATCATCGCCAGGGTGATCTCGATGTACGGCGCGGAGACCAGGTCGGTGACGTGGATCCGCAGGCCGGTGCGGGTCAGCGGGCCGAGCAGCAGCAGCGCCGTCAGGTACTGCGAGGACAGCCCGGCGTCGAGCGTGACCTCGCCGCCCTCGACGCCGGACGCCTCGATGCTCAGCGGGTGGTGGCCCTCGGCGCCGCGGTGCTCCAGCCGGACGCCGAGGTCGCGCAGCGCGGTGGTGAGCGGGCCGAGCGGGCGGCGGCGCATCTGCTCGGAGGCGTCGAAGTGGAAGGTGCCGTGCCCGGCGGCGGCCAGCGTCGGCAGGAAGCGGGCGGTGGTCGCGCCGTCCCGGCAGAACACCGAGGCGCCGTCGACGCCGGGGCCCTGCGGGCGGCCGGTGATCCGCCACTCCCGCTCGGCGCGCTCCACCTGGTAGCCGAGGGCGCGCAGGCCCTCGGTGAAGCCCTCGGTGTCGTCCGACGCCAGCGGCCGCACCAGGGTGGTGACCCCGTCCGCCGCGGCGGCCAGGAACAGCGCGCGCGCCGTGACCGACTTCGAACCGGGGATCTCGACCAGCGACACGGCGCACCCTCCAGGGAGCAACGACGGAAACGGCAGCGGTGGAACGGCACAGCGGGGCGGAACGGCAGAACGGGACACAGCGGGCACAGCGGGCACAGCGGGGTGGAACGGGGGCGCGGCGGAACGGGAGCGGGCGGCGGCGGTGCGGCCGGGCCCGTTCCTGATCCTGCCCTCCCGGCGGCCCCGGAGGGCCTACCGTCCCACGGTACGGACACCGGGGTGGGACGGTCGGCCCGGCCGGGGCGGGCGTGTCAGCTCGGAGCGGGAGTGTCAGCTCGGGTCGGGAATGTCAGCTCGGGTCGGTCGGGCGCAGTTCACCCCCGTCCCACTCCAGCCAGCGGGTGATGCCGATCTCCCGGAGGAAGGGGCGGTCGTGGCTGGCGACGATCAGGGTGCCGCGATAGCCGGCCAGGGCCTGGGTGAGCTGGCGGACGCTGGCCAGGTCGAGGTTGTTGGTCGGCTCGTCGAGCAGCAGCAGCTGCGGCGGCGGGTCGGCCAGCAGCAGGGCGGCCAGGGTGGCCCGGAAGCGCTCGCCGCCGGAGAGGGTGCCGGCCGGCTGGTCGGCCCGGGCGCCGCGGAACAGGAAGCGCGCCAGCCGGGCCCGGACCTCGTTGTCGGTGGCGGCGGGGGCGTGCGCCTTGACGTTCTGGAAGACCGTCCGCCCGTCGTCCAGCACGTCCAGCCGCTGCGGGAGGTGGCGGAGTTGGACCGGGGTGGCGACCAGGCCCTCGGCGGGGGCGAGGTCGCCGGCGATGGTGCGCAGCAGGGTGGTCTTGCCGGAGCCGTTGCGGCCGACCAGGGCGATCCGCTCGGGGCCGCGCAGTTCCAGGTCGATCCGGCCGCGGCCGCCGTGGGCCAGCCGGACGCCGTCCAGGGTGAGGACGGTGCGGCCGGGCGGGACGGCGGTGCGGGGCAGGTCGATCCGGATCTCGGCGTCGTCGCGGACGGCCTCCTCGGCGGTGGCGAGGCGTTCCTTGGCCTCGTTGAGGCGTTCGGTGTGCATGCCGCGCAGCCGGCCGGCGGTCTCCTCGCCCTTGCCCTGGAGCTTGTCGGCCAGCGCCTTGGGGTCGTTGCGCCGGACCGAGCGCTGCTTGCCGTAGGCGGCGGACTTGGCGAGCCGCTGACTGGCCTCGACCAGGTCGCGCTTCTGGCGCTTGACGTCGGCCTCGGCGTTGCGGACCAGGCGTTCGGCGGTCTCCTGGGCGTTCTCCAGCGCCTCCTGGTAGGCGCTGAAGTTGCCGCCGTACCAGGTGACCCCGCCGTCCCGCAGGTCGGCGATCTGGTCGACCCGCTCCAGCAGTTCGCGGTCGTGGCTGACCAGCAGCAGCACGCCGGGGAAGCCGGCCACCGCGTCGTACAGCCGGGCCCGGGCCTGGCCGTCCAGGTTGTTGGTGGGCTCGTCGAGCAGCAGGACGTCGGGGCGGCGCAGCAGCAGGGCGGCGAGGTGCAGCAGGACGGCCTGGCCGCCGGAGAGTTCGCCGGTGGTGCGGTCGAGGTCGAGCTGGTCGAGGCCGAGCCGGTCGAGGGTGGCGCGGGCGCGCTCCTCGACGTCCCAGTCGTCGCCGACCGCGGTGAAGTGGCGCTCGTCCACGTCTCCGGACTCGATGGCGTGCAGGGCCTCGCGCTGGGCGCGGATGCCGAGCGTCTCGTCGACCCGGCGGTCGGCGGCGACCGTCAGGTCCTGTGGCAGGTAGGCGAGTTCGCCCGCGACCCGGACGGTGCCGGCGGTGGGGGTGAGCTCGCCGGCGATCAGCCGCAGCAGCGTGGACTTGCCGGCGCCGTTGAGGCCGACCAGGCCGGTGCGGCCCGGGCCCACGGCGAGGTGGAAACCGCTCAGCACCGGGCGGCCGTCGGGCCACTCGAAGCCGAGGTCGGTGCAGAGGATCGAGGTGGTGGGTTGCGCCATGGGGGCCTCCTGGAGGTCGCCGCGTAGGGAAGGGGGAGCAACACGGGAGACACCGGGGACGCGGGAGCGAGAAGGGCCGTCGCGGGGGGAACGCAGAAAACCCGCACGGGAGCCGTGGATCGCCGCCCAGCCGAGGTCGCACTCGCGCCCGCACGCCTACTGACCCGGAAAGGACACGGGTGTGGCGTGGCGCGGTGTCTCATGACCTCAGACGAGCAACGGCCTTCTCCAGACGTGCGGGGTTGTGACGTCTTCGAGGGTACGGAACCCCCGGCGGCCGCCGCAACGGAATTAGGTCCCGACCGCCCGGCCCGCCTGGCGGGGCGCCCGCCGGGCCCGTCCGGAGGGCCGCGCGCCGCCGCCTAGAATCGTGGTCATCATGACTGCCACTCTCGTCGTCAAGGACCTCGCCGCCGGCCACGGCGAGCGCACGCTGTTCTCCGGGCTGGACCTGGTCGTCGCCCCCGGGGACGTGATCGGCCTGGTCGGGGTGAACGGCGCGGGCAAGTCCACCCTGCTGCGCCTGCTCGCCGGGCTGGACGCCCCGGAGGGCGGCAGCCTCAAGCTGAGCCCGCCGACCGCGAACGTCGGCCACCTGCCGCAGGAGCCGGAGCGCCGGGAGGGCGAGTCGGTGCGCGACTTCCTGGCCCGCCGCACCGGCGTCGCGGCCGCCCAGGCCGCGCTGGACGAGGCCACCGAGGGCCTGGTCGAGGGCCGCCCGGGCGCGGACGACGCGTACGCGGAGAGCCTGGACCGCTGGCTGGAGCTGGGCGGCGCGGACCTGGAGGAGCGCGCCGAGGAGGTGGCCGGCTCGCTGGGCCTGAAGGTCTCGCTCGACCTGCCGATGACGGCGCTGTCCGGCGGCCAGGCGGCCCGCGCGGGCCTGGCCTCGCTGCTGCTGTCGCGCTACGACGTGTTCCTGCTGGACGAGCCCACCAACGACCTGGACCTGGACGGCCTGGAGCGGCTGGAGGCGTTCGTGAAGGGCCTGCGCGCGGGCACCGTGCTGATCAGCCACGACCGCGAGTTCCTGGCCCGCACCGTCACCCGGGTCCTCGAACTCGACCTGCACCAGGGCCAGGTGAACGTGTACGGCGGCGGCTACGAGGCGTACCTGGAGGAGCGGGCGATCTCCCGCCGGCACGCCCGCGAGCAGTACGAGGACTACGCGGACACCAAGGCGGGCCTGGAGGCCCGCGCCCAGATGCAGCGCAACTGGATGGAGAACGGCGTCCGCAACGCCCGCCGCAAGGGCGGCGACAACGACAAGAAGGCCCGCGCGCAGCGCGCCGAGTCGACCGAGAAGCAGGCCGCGAAGGCCCGGCAGACCCAGCGGATGATCGAGCGCCTCGACGTGGTGGAGGAGCCCCGCAAGGAGTGGGAGCTGCGGATGGAGATCGCCGCCGCGCCGCGCTCCGGCTCGGTGGTGGCCACCCTGCGGGGGGCCGCGGTGAAGCGCGGCGGGTTCGCGTTCGGCCCGGTCGACCTGCAGGTCGACTGGGCGGACCGGGTGGCGATCACCGGCGCGAACGGCGCGGGCAAGTCGACGCTGCTGGCGGCGCTGCTGGGCCGGCTGGAGCTGGACTCGGGCTCGGCGGCGCTGGGTTCGGGCGTGCGGGTCGGCGAGGTGGAGCAGGCCCGCGGGCACCTGTTCGGCGGCGACGCCGGGCGTCCGCTGCTGGAGGCGTTCTCGGCGGCCGTGCCGGAGCTGAACCCGGAGGACGTCCGCACCCTGCTGGCCAAGTTCGGCCTGAAGGCGGTGCACGTGCTGCGCCCGGCCGGGACGCTCTCGCCGGGCGAGCGGACCAGGGCGGCGCTGGCGCTGCTGCAGGCCCGCGGGGTGAACCTGCTGGTGCTGGACGAGCCGACCAACCACCTGGACCTGCCCGCGATCGAGCAGTTGGAGGCCGCGCTGGCCTCGTACACCGGCACCCTGCTGCTGGTCACCCACGACCGGCGGATGCTGGAGGCGGTGCAGGTCAACCGCCGGCTGGTGGTCGCGGACGGCAAGGTCGGCGAGGTCTGAGCCGAACCCCGGCGCGGGGTTCGGCGCGAGGCCGGGCCCGGAGCCCGGCCCGGGCCGGTACTTGCCGATGATCGCCAACCGCCCCCGGCCGTCTTCCGCCGGGGGCGGCGGTGTGCTGTGCTGGCGCCCATGGCTGACCTCGACCCCTCCCCGGCGCCGTCCCACCCGACGACGCCGCTGCTCCCGATGCACGTCCCCGCCCACGAGGCGACCGACCGCTGCCGGGACTTCCACCGCGTGATGGACCAGCGCCGCACCGTGCGCGACTACTCGACCCGCCCGCTGCCCGAGGGGGTGCTGGAGTGGGCGGTGCGGACGGCGGCGACGGCGCCGAGCGGCGCGCACGTGCAGCCGTGGCGGTTCGTGGTGATCACCGATCCGGAGCGCAAGCGGCGGCTGCGGGAGGCCGCGGAGGCGGAGGAGCGCGAGTTCTACGACCACCGGGCCTCCGAGGAGTGGCTGGCGGCGCTGGCCCCGATCGGCACCGACTGGCGCAAGCCGTTCCTGGAGGACGCGCCGGCCGTGATCGTGGTGTTCGAGGTGCACAAGGGCCCGAACTCGCCGCGCCCGTACTACACCAAGGAGTCGGTGGGCATCGCGGTCGGCTTCCTGCTCTCCGCGCTGCACCAGGCGGGCCTGGCCACGCTGACCCACACCCCCAGTCCGATGCGCTTCCTGAACGAGGTCTGCGACCGCCCGGCGGAGGAGCGCGCGGCGTACGTCATCCCGGTCGGCTACCCGGCCGAGGACGCCCGGGTGCCGGACCTGGTCCGCAAGCCGCTGGACGAGGTGATGGTGCGGCTCTGACCGACCGACCGGCCGGGTGGTGGTCCGGATATCCGCTGGTCGGCGGGTTCGTGCATGGCGCATACTCCGTTCATGAGCCACTCCGCCGACGCTCCTGACACCGCCGTGCGCCCGGTCAGCACCGGCCGCCCGCCCGAGCTGCTGCCCCTCGGCAACGGCGCGCACCTGCGCCGCCGCCGGCTGGCGGACGCCGCGGCGCTGAACGCCGCGGTGATCGCCAACCTCGACCACCTGCGGCCGTGGATGCCCTGGGCCCGCACGGTGCCGACGCTGGCCGAGAGCGAGCAGCTCTCGGCCAGCGGCGAGCAGGTCTGGGACCGGGGCACCGACTTCATGTACCTGCTCGGTCTGGACGCGGAACCGGCCCTGGTGATCGGCGGCTTCGGCCTGCACGGCCGGATCGGCCCCGGCGCGCTGGAGATCGGCTACTGGGTGCACCGGGAGCACACCGGCCGCGGCCTGGCCACCGCCGCCGCCCGCGCGCTGACCGACGCGGCGCTGGCCCTGCCCGGGATCACCCGGGCCGAGATCCACTGCGACGAGTCGAACGCCGCCAGCGCCGCCGTGCCGCGCCGGCTCGGCTACGCGCTGGACCGGATCGACCTGGCGGAGCCCACCGCCCCGGCCGAGACCGGCCGCAAGATGATCTGGGTGACCGGCGCCTGAGCCGCGCACGGACGAGGGACGAGAGGGGGACGGCCTGCGGGCCGTCCCCCTCTCGCGTGCCCGCCCGCCCCGCGGCGCGCGTTCAGCGCCGGGCGAGCCGTTCGACCAGCGTCTGCCAGCTGTCGCCGAGCCGGGTGTCGAGCTCGCCGCCGCCGCAGGGCCCGGACGGTTCGGGCGGCAGCCGGTCGGCGGTCAGGAAGAGCAGGGCGGGGCCGTCGAGCGCGCTGGTCAGCTGGACGGCGAGGGTGTCCGGGTCGGGGAGGCCGAGGCCGGCCTGGCCGAGCAGCATCCGGATGTGCGGGTGCGAGAAGCCGGCGCCGACCAGTGGCGGGACGGGGCCCTTGCGCTCCAGTCCGGCCCGGGCGATGTCGCGGCGGTCCAGCAGGAAGGACGTCCGGGCGCGGCCGTAGGCGATCAGCCGGTCGACCGGGTCGGCGCCGGGGCCGAGCGGCGGGGGGCCCGCGAGCACCTGCTCCTGGAAGCGGTACTCCTCGGCGTCGAGCAGGGCGCGGAAGATCCCGGCCCGGGTGCCGAAGCGGCGGAAGACGGTGCCCTTGCCGAGGCCGGCCCGTTCGGCGAGGCCGTCCATGGTGACCTGGTCGACCCCGGCCTCCGCGATCATCGCGCGGGCGGTGCAGAGCAGGGCTTCGCGGTTGCGGGCGGCGTCCGCCCGCTCGGCGGGGGGCCGGCCGAACGGGATCAGGTTCACCGGGGGGCTGTCCATGACCACAATTTACCCGCAGCGAGAAACGGGGTAAAGTCCGCTTACGTCGAGTGCGACGCCGCCCGGCCCGCACCGCCCCGTTCGCCATGCCCGTTCGCCATGCCCGCCCGCCCGCCCCGGCCCGGGCCCGCCCCGAGGAGTTCCGCATGCACCTGTTCCGCCTGGACGCCAGCATCATCCCCGGCACCTCGACCAGCTCCGAGCTGGCCGGCACCGCCGAGGCCGCGTGGGCCGCCGCCCACCCGGAGGGCACCGTCACCCGCCGCAACCTGGGCACCGACCCGCTGCCCGGCGACGCCTGGACGCACGCCACCCTCGGCGCCTTCACCCCCGAGGACCAGCGCTCCGCCGAGCAGCGCGCCGCCGTCGCGCTCGGCGCCGAGCTCGCCGAGGAGCTGCGCTCCGCCGACGCCGCGATCATCGCCGTGCCGCTCTACAACTGGGGCGTCTCGCAGCACTTCAAGACCTGGGTCGACCTGGTCATCGCGGGCGCCGGCCCGACCGACGAACTGCTCAAGGACAAGCCGGTCGTGCTGGCCACCTCGCTCGGCGGCGGCTTCGCCCCCGGCACCCCGCGCGAGGGCTGGGACCACTCCACCCCGTACCTGGAGCGCATCCTGCGCGACGTCTGGGGCGCCGACCTGACCACCGTCCGCCGCGAACTGACCCTGGCCCAGGTCAACCCGGCGATGGAGTCGCTGCGCGGCCTCGCCGCCGAGTACCACACCCAGGCCCTGGAGGCCGCCGACGCGGCCGGCAAGGCCCTGGTCCGCGGCTGACCCGCACCCGCCCGACCCCGTGACACCCCTGAGGGCGCCGCCGAGCGGCGCCCTCAGGCGTTCGCCGCCACCGCCGCCCAGACCCGCGCCGCCAGCTCCGCCGGGGGCCGCCCGCCGTCGACGGTCAGCGCGCAGCCGGCCCGCAGCGGTTCGACGTACCGCTCGTGCGCGTCCCGCCGGTGCGCCAGGTAGTTGCGCAGCAGCACCTCCAGCGGGAAGCCGCCGCGCACGCACTTCCGGTCGATCTTGCGAACCAGCCGCAGGTCGGCCGGCAGGTCGACGAACACGTCCAGCCGCCGGTCCCGGCCCGCCCCGGCGAGGCGGGCGAACAGGCCCTCGACGATCACGAGTTCGGCCCGCCGGAGCGCGGCGGCGAGGTCGGCGTCCAGCCGGGCGGCGTCCACCGAGTCCGGGTGGCCGACATCCAGCCGCGGCACCCCGTTCTCGTCCGGCGCCCAGACGCCCCGGCCGGGCCCCGGCTCGACGTGGTAGTAGTCGTCCCCGTGCAGCACCGCCACCGGCCCGGCCGGGGCGCTCACCGCCAGCGCCGCGGCCAGGGTGGTCTTCCCGGCGCCCGCGCCGCCCGTCAGCGTCAGCAGCATCCCGCTCCCCCCTCGCCCCCCTCGCCCCCCGGGCCCGCCCCGCGCCGGGCCGCGTCGATCTTCGCACGGCGGGCGGTTCGGCCTCGAACCGGTGCTGGCGGCGAAGGGAGCCTTAAGCGCGGCTGAAGTGCCCCGGGAACGCTTGACGGTCCTCGGCGACCCGGGCATTTTGAGTGCACGGAACGGTTCGCCGCTCCGCGCACGGTGATTCAGAACCCGTCTCCTGGACGGGTGTTGGGAACCAACCCCCACACGGCCCGGTCCGTCGCGCTCCCCCACAGTCAGTAAGCGCGGCCGACCGGGCCGGTTCCCACTCCCCGCCCGCCGCGGCCCTGACCGGCCGGGCCGACCTGCTGGCGGACCGGCTGACCGATCCGGACCCCCTGGTGCGCGGCCGCGCCGTCGACGCGCTGCGCACCCTGCCCGGCCTGGACGAGGCGGTGCTCGCCGCCTACCCGCACGCCTCGTTCGCCGTCCGGCGGGCGATCCGCCGGACGGTGGTCCGCGGCCGGCGCGCCGAACTCGCCGCCCGGCTGCTGCCGGTGGCCCGCGCGCACTGGGGCGAGGCCGAGGCCGCCACCCTGCTCGCCGCCTGCCCGCCCGCCGTGGTCGCCGCCGAACTGCCGTCGCTGGCCGTCGCGCTGCGCTCCTGGTCGGTCCTGGCCCGGCGGCACCCGGACGCCGTCCTCGACCACGTCGAGCGCGAACTGGCCGCCCGGGCCGCCGACCCGCGCGCCGACTGGTGGCAGCGGTACGGGGCGCCGGTCGCCGCCGTGCTGCCGCTGCGCCCGGCCCGGGTCCTCGACCTGCTGGAGCGCCGCCCCGGCCGGACCGTGCCGCCGCCGGTCGCCGCCGGCTTCGGCCACCTGCTCGCGGTGGACGCCGAACGCGCCACCGCCTGGCTGGCCGACCCCGAACGCCCGCTCCCGTCCTGGGAACCCGCCCCCAGCCGGACGGTGCTGAACCGGCTCGCCGCCGCCGACCCGCCCTCGCTGCCCGCGCTGGGCCGCCGCTGGCTGCCCGAACCGCGCCTGTTCGCCGCCCTGCTGCGGGCCGTCCCGCCCGCCCGCCGGGCCGCGCTCCTGGACGCCGCCGCCGACCGGCAGCCGCAGGACGCCACCCGGCTGACCCTCCCCGTGCTGCGCCTGCTGCCCCGCGAACGCCGCCACCGGGAGGCCCGCCGGCTGCACGCCGAACAGGCCGCCAAGGGCTGGCCGGAACGCCGACTGCTCGACTACACCGCCCTGCTGGCCCCCGCCGAGGCCCGCGCCGACCTGCTGGCGCTCACCCGGCGCCCCGACCCGGCCGAACGCTCCGAAGCCTGGGCCCACCTGGTCGCCGCGGCCGCCGCCGACCCGGACCCGGCCGCGCCCGGCACCCTGCTCGCCGACCTGGTGGCCCGGCTGCGCAACGAGCAGGACCCGGTGCGGCAGCGCGCGCTGACCGCCCTGACCGTCTTCCCCGCCGCGCGCCTCACCGACGCGCACGCCGACGCCCTCACCGCCCTGGCCACCGACGCGCTGGACGCCCGCGACTGCTCGCACGCCACCCGCGGCGCGCTCACCACCGTCGCGCTCCGCGTCATCGAGGCCCACCCCACCGGCGCCCGGCCCGACCTGCTCACCCACGCCCTGCTGACCCTCGAACAGCTCACCGCCCGCGGCGGCCCGCTCCACCTCCCCCCGCTCGCCCGCCGCCTGCGCCGCGGCCAGGAGCGCGAAGTGCTCGCCGCGCTGCGCCCCTGGCTGGACGCCGAACGGCCGGAGTACCGCCACCGGCTGCTGTTCGCCCTCACCCGCGCCCTCGGCGCCCGTGCCGAACACCTGCCGGAACTCGACGAGTTGCTCGCCAAGGCCGCCCTCGACAGCGACGAGCGGACCGCCGCCGAGGCGCTGGAACTGTGGCTGCGGCCGCGCGCCGGACGCACCGCGAAGGTCCGGGCCGCGCTCGCCCACGACCCGTCCGCCGTGTTCTGCGCCTCCGTCGCCGACCACCTGGGCGCCGTCGCCACCGACCTGCTGGACGCCGCCCTCGCCGAACGGCCGCCCACCGGCCGGTTCCTGCGCCCCGGCGACCACCGCCCGCTGCCGCCCGCCCACCACCCGGACCGCTGGACGCCCCGCCAGGTCGCCCGCGCCGCCGACCTGCTCGGCGAGATCGCCGCCACCGCCTGGCGCACCCGCGAACAGCGCGCCACCGCCCTCTGGCACGCCGCCCGCCTGCCCGGCGCCGGCGCCGCCCTGCTCCGCCGCCACCTCGACGACCCCGACCCGCTGCTCGCCGACACCGCGCTGGACTCCCTGCCGCTCACCACCGACCCCGCCGCCGCCCTCCCCGACCTGCTCGCGCACGCCGGCGACGACCGCGCCAAGACCGCGCTGTACGCCGCCGGGAAGGCCGCCCGGCACACCCCGCCCGGGGAACTCGCGCCGCTGCTCGCCGAGTTGGCCGTCCGCACCACGGGCAGCAAGGTCACCTCCCGCAAGGAGGCCGTCCGGCTGGCCGCGGCCCTGCTGCCGCCCGCCACCGCCGCCGAACTGCTCGCCGCCGCCTTCCACGCCCCCGGCCAGCACCCCGACGTCCGGGCCGCGGCCGCCGCGCACTGCCAGGACCTGCTGGACGCCGAACCCGTCTGGGCGCTGCTCGCCGAGGCCGCCGCGGCCTCCGAACCGCAGCTGCGGCAGGCCGTCGTCGGCCGGCTCCCGCACCTGCTGCCGGAACGCCACCGGGCCCGCTACGGCCGCCTGGTGGCCGCCGTCGCCGCCCGGCCGGGCGAGCAGCCGGAGGCGGCCCGGGCCGCGATCGCCGCCCTGCCCGAGTGGGTCCGGCACGCGCCGGAGGCCGCCGACGCGCTGCCCGCCCTGGTCGCCGCCCCCGACCGGCGCGCCGTCTGGGCCGCCGCCTCGCTCGCCCTGCGCACCGTCGCGCTCTCCGACCGCCCGCACCCGGCCGGCGGCGCCGAGCCCGGCAGCCTGCTGCACCGCGCCCTCACCGCCCTGCTCGACCTCCCCGCCCCGCCCGACCCCTCCACCGCCCGCGACCAGCCCGCCCGTCAGCGGATCGCCTCCCTGACCACCCTGCCGGTCACCCGCCGGTTCCCCGCCGTGCTCGACCGGATCGACGAACTGCTGCGCCCGCACGAGGAGTTGCTCGACCTCCGGGCCGCCCTGCTGGCCCGCGCCGCCCGCCCCGCCCAGCCCGGCTTCGGCCCCGCCGCGGACCGGCTCGCCACCGCCCTGGCCGACCGCCCGCTGCTCGCCGCCCGCCTCGCCGCCCCGCTGGCCGCCGCCATCGCCGGCACCTCGCCCCTCCCGACCGCCGCCGACACCGCCGCCCCCGCCGCCCTGCTCGCCCTCCTCCCCGGCCGCACCCCCGCCCTCGGCCTGCTCGCCACCGCCCTCGCCGACGTCCTCGGCACCCGCTGCGCCTGGACCGGCGGCTGGCTCCCGCTGCTCACCGCCCTGCGCGCCCACCCCGACCCGGACGTCCGCGCCGCCGCCCGCGCGGTGGTCGTCGCCCCGGAATGACGGGGGCGAAGTGAACACCCGGCGCGCCGAGTTGACGGTCCACCACGAGAGGGTGACGTTTCGTCCGCATTGTTGACCATCCGGGTCCGTTCGGGACCACCCGGGACTACGATCGATCGATGACGGACACCACACGCAGAGCAAGCGAAAGCGCCGAACTGGCGGCCAGGTACCCGGCCCTGCACGCGCCGCAGCGCTGGGAGTGGGGCGGCATGGACGCCCAGTTCAGCACCGCGCTGCCACCCGACGAACTGGTCACCAACATCCACCTCGTCGGCTTCGCCGGCGACGACGTGGTCCTGTGCCTGGACGCCCGGGGCCACTGGTTCCTGCCGGGCGGCACCCGGGAGGCCGCCGAGAGCGTCGGCTCCTGCCTGGAGCGCGAACTGCGCGAGGAGGCCGGCGCCCGCCTGCTGGGCCCGCCGACCTGGATCGGCCACCACCTGGCGGTCTCCGAGGGCGCCGCCCCCTACCGCCCCTGGCAGCCGCACCCGGTCAAGGCCTGGCTCTGGGGCTGGGCCGACATCCTGGTCGACTCCTCCCCCACCAACCCGGAGGACGGCGAACAGGTCGTCGAGGTCCGCCCCGTCCCCCCCGCGGAGGCCCAGCGCCTGCTCACCCAGCACCGCGAGCCCTGGTGGCCCGAACTCATCGCCCTGGCCGTGGAGTCCCGCAACAGCTGAGGGGCGGCCGAGCCCGGTCGCCTCGGCACAGGCCCGGGCTCGCCAGGCCGTCAGAACGGGTTCCCGCCCTCGATATCGGTGTGCCACCACTGGACTGCGGTGATCACCACATGCCGATGAGGCCCCGGGACGATCTCGTACTCAAGCAGGGCGGCATGCCCTTCCAATGGGATGTCCCGACTGTGCGGGTCCCGCCCGATCGACGCGCTGGCCGGATCCCAGGGATCGCGCATCAGCCGCAACTGCACGGCCAGCACCGCGTGGTGGAGCGAGTCGGGGGCGGCGACCAGCAACTCCTCCACCTCCAACGAGGGCTCGACGGGCCACAGTTCGGCGGCGTCGAAATCCTCGTCCACCGGCTAGCCCTCCCGCTTCTCCCTCCGGCTCCGCAGGGAATCCCAGGAGCCCAGCGGCAGTGTACCGGCGCGAGCAGCGGCAGACCGGGCCTCGCGTCCGCCGCGCTGGTCCAGCGTGGCCCGGCACCACCACACCTCAAGCAGGCGTTCGAACGCCTCACCGGTCGCGGTGCCCCCCAGCTCGACGCGGAACCGCATGCGCCTGCTCGGCAAGAGCGCGGCGGCGATGCCGTCGGGGGTACGGGGGATCTCCGGACGGATGTCAGCATGCTGGTGCGGTTGAGCGCTCACGGAAACCTCCTCGCCTGCTCCACTCGGTCGGACCTCCAGTATGGCCCCGAAAACATGCCGGGTGAGCTTGAAAGCATGCCGAGTATGCCCTGAAAGCACACCGGGTGAGCGCTGAAAGCATGCAGGGGGCGAGCCGCCGAGAAGAGTCGGTGCCCAGAAACCGTGCATGTCCTGGGCACCGGCCGCCGATCGGGAAGCGCTACTTGCCCAGGCCCGCGCGGCGGAGGGCGTCGGCCATGGCGGAGTTGCCGGGGGCGGGCGGCGGGTTGCCGCCGGAGCGGCGGTCCGAGCGGTCCGGGCGGCCCTGGCGGTCCTGGCGGGGCGGGCGGGAGTCGCGGCGGTTGCCGGAGCCGGCCGGGCCGGGGGTGGTGTCGTCGTCGAGGCGGAGGGTGAGGCCGATCCGCTTGCGCTGGACGTCGACGGCGGTGACCTTGGCGCGGACGATGTCGCCGGGCTTGACCACCTCGCGCGGGTCCTTGACGAAGTTCCTCGACAGCGCGGAGACGTGCACCAGGCCGTCCTGGTGCACGCCGATGTCGACGAAGGCGCCGAACGCGGCGACGTTGGTGACCACGCCCTCCAGGACCATGCCGACCTCCAGGTCGGAGATCTTCTCGACGCCGTCCTTGAAGGTGGCGGTCTGGAAGGCGGGCCGCGGGTCGCGGCCGGGCTTGTCGAGTTCGCCGAGGATGTCGGTGACGGTCGGCACGCCGAAGGTGTCGTCGGCGAAGTCGCCGGGCCGCAGCGAGCGCAGCACCGGGCCGTTGCCGATCAGTTCGCCGATCTTCCCGCCGGTGGCGGCGAGGATCCGGCGGACCACGGGGTACGCCTCGGGGTGGACCGAGGAGGCGTCCAGCGGGTCGTCGCCGCCGGGGATCCGCAGGAAGCCCGCGCACTGCTCGAACGCCTTGGGGCCGAGCCGGGCGACGTCCTTGAGCGCCCGCCGGGTCCGGAACGGCCCGTTGGCGTCGCGGTGGGCGACGATGTTGTCGGCGAGCGTGCCGGTGATGCCGGAGACCCGGGTGAGCAGCGGCGCGGAGGCGGTGTTGACGTCGACGCCGACGGCGTTGACGCAGTCCTCGACGACGGCGTCCAGCGAGCGGGAGAGCTTGAGCTCGCTGAGGTCGTGCTGGTACTGGCCGACGCCGATCGACTTGGGGTCGATCTTGACCAGTTCGGCCAGCGGGTCCTGGAGCCGGCGGGCGATCGAGACGGCGCCGCGGATCGAGACGTCGAGGCCGGGGAGCTCCTGGGAGGCGAACGCGGAGGCGGAGTAGACCGAGGCGCCGGCCTCGCTGACCATCACCTTGGTCAGGCCCAGCTCGGGGTGGCGCTTGATCAGGTCGGCGGCGAGCCGGTCGGTCTCCCGGGAGGCGGTGCCGTTGCCGATCGCGACCAGGTCGACCCGGTGCTCGGCGGCCAGCCGGGCCAGCGTGCCGAGCGCGGCGTCCCACTTGTTGGCGGGCTGGTGCGGGTAGATCGTCTCGTGCGCGACGACCTTGCCGGTGGCGTCGACGACGGCGACCTTGACGCCGGTGCGGAAGCCCGGGTCGAGGCCCATGGTGGCGCGGGTGCCGGCCGGGGCGGCGAGCAGCAGGTCGCGCAGGTTGGCGGCGAAGACCCGGACGGCCTCGTCCTCGGCCTCGGCGCGCAGCCTGGTCCGCAGGTCGATGCCGAGCCGGACGAGCACCCGGGTGCGCCAGGCCCAGCGGACGGTGTCGGTGAGCCACTTGTCGGCGGGGCGGCCGCGGTCGGCGATGCCGAAGCGGGCGGCGATCCGCTGCTCGTAGTCGCTCGCGCCGGGCAGGTCGGCCTCCTGCTCGCCGTCGTACGGGGAGAGTTCGAGGTCGAGGACCTCCTCCTTCTCGCCGCGCAGCATGGCCAGGATCCGGTGCGAGGGGAGCTTGGTGTACGGCTCGGCGAAGTCGAAGTAGTCGGCGAACTTGGCGCCGTCCTGCTCCTTGCCGTCGCGGACCTTGGCGACCAGCCGGCCGCGGGTCCACATCCGCTCGCGCAGCGAGCCGACCAGGTCGGCGTCCTCGCCGAAGCGCTCGACCAGGATGGCCCGGGCGCCCTCCAGCGCGGCGGGCACGTCGGCGACCTGCTCGCCGAGGTAGGTCGCGGCGAGCGCGGCCGGGTCCTGGCCGGGGTCGGCGAGCAGGGTGTCGGCGAGCGGTTCGAGGCCGGCCTCGCGGGCGATCTGGGCCTTGGTGCGCCGCTTGGGCTTGTACGGGAGGTAGATGTCCTCCAGCCGGGCCTTGGAGTCGGCGGCGAGGACCTGGGCGCGCAGCGCGTCGTCCAGCTTGCCCTGGGCCTCGATGGACTCCAGGACGGCGGTGCGCCGCTCCTCCAGCTCGCGCAGGTACCGCAGCCGCTCCTCCAGGGTGCGCAGCTGGGTGTCGTCGAGCGCGCCGGTGGCTTCCTTGCGGTAGCGGGCGATGAAGGGCACGGTCGCACCGCCGTCGAGCAGGCCGACCGCGGCCTGCACCTGGTTCTCGCGGACGCCGAGTTCTTCGGCGATCTTGCGTTCGACGGGCATGGTCACGGTGCCGGTCTCCCCTTCTGACGGTTGCGCGGTGTCGCCCGTGCATTCTGGCAGGTCCGGCGGACGCCGTCCGGTGGTCCGGGTGGTCGCCGGTGGCGTGGCGCTTTCCGGGGAGGTCCGGGGACACGCGTCGGGCGGCCCGGAGGCCGACCGGATTGTCTGATATGAGAGACAAGCGGCCCCTGCCGCGTGCCCCGCCGCACCCCCGCCACGCATCCGCCGCACCGCACGCCCGCCGCACCCCCGCCCGGCATCCGAACGTCACACGAGCGCACAGGAGGACATGGTGGCGCAGGCCCCCGCCCCGGCCGTCCGGACTCCCGCCCGACCGGTCCGCTGGAACCGCCCCGCCACCTGGCCCCGCGAGGTGCTCGCCCTCGCCGCGTACTGGGTCGCCAGCCGGGTGGTGATGATCGGCCTGATCCGCTCCGGCCGGACCGAGCCCGCGATCGAGGTGCACCGGCTCTACCAGGGCTGGTACCAGGTGCTGCGCACCGGCACCTTCCCGGTCGACGACGTCACCTGGCAGTACCCGCCCGGCGCGGCGCTGCCGATGCTCGCGCCGGGCCTGCTGCCGTTCCTGAGCTACCTGCAGGCGTTCGTGCTGATCGTGCTGGTGGCCGACGCCGTCGTGCAGGCCGCGCTGCTGGCGGCCGGCCGCGGCCCGGGGCGCTCCGACTGGGGGGCCTGGGCGTGGGCGCTGGCCCTGCCGCTGCTGCTCGGCCTGCCGTACGGGCGCTACGACCTGCCGGCCACCGCGCTGGCGGTCGGCGCGCTGCTGCTGCTCCCGTCCCGGCCGCGGCTCGGCGGGGTGCTGGCCGGGATCGGCGCGATGGTGAAGGTGTGGCCCGCGCTGACCCTGCTGGGCACGCCGCGCGGGCGCACCACCCGGCAGGCGTGGACGGCGGCGGCGGTCTCGGCGCTGGCCCTGCTGCTGGTGTTCGTCGCGTTCTTCGACCACACCCTGGACTTCCTGCACGCCCAGCGCGGCCGGGGCGTGGAGATCGAGTCGCTGGGCGGCAGCGTGCTCCAGGTGGCCCGGCAGTTCGGCTGGTCCGGCCGGGTCGAGCAGCACTACGGCTCGTTCGAGTTCCTCGGCCGGTACGTGCACCGGATCTCGCAGCTCTCGCTGCTGCTGACCGTCGCCGCGTTCGGCTGGCTGCTGCTCTGGCGGGTCCGGGCCCGGCGCTGGACGGCCGCCACCCCGTACGACGCGGCGCTGACCGCGGTGCTGCTGTTCACCGTCACCAGCCGGGTGATCTCCCCGCAGTACCTGGTCTGGCTGATCGGCCTGGGCGCGGTCTGCCTGACCGTGGAGTGCACCACCCAGCGGCCGGTGGCGTTCCTGCTGCTGCCCGCCGTCGGCGTCACCACCGTCGACTACCCGCTGTTCTTCGACTCGATGCAGGCCGGCGGCTGGTGGCCGACCGCCGTGATCCTGCTGCGCAACGGGCTGCTGCTGGCCGCCTCGCTCTGGTCGGCGGCCCGGCTCTGGCGGGCCACCGTCTCGCCCGCGCCCGAACCCCGCCCGGCCGACCGCGCGCACGGCGACCCGCGCCCCGACCCGGACCCGGACCCCGTCCCCGCCGCGTGACGCGGGGTCAGCGGCCGTACACTCCCCCAATGGCCGACACCGCGCTCGACCGGCTCGCCGCCGGCAACTACCTGCTGATCACCAGCTACAAGAAGGACGGCAGCGCCGTCCCCACCCCGGTCTGGGTGGTCCGGGACGGCGACACCCTCGGCGCGTGGACCGCCGCCGGCTCCTGGAAGGTCAAGCGGATCCGGCGGCGCGGCGACGTCCTGGTCGGCCCGTGCGACGTCCGCGGCAACCCGAGCGGCAAGTCGCTGGCCGCGCACGCCGAGATCGCGGACGCCGCCACCACCGAGCGCTACCGGCAGCTGCTGGCCCGCAAGTACGGCCTGCTCGGCCGGCTCACCCTGCTCGGCAGCCGGCTGCGTCGCGGCAGGGCCGGCACGGTCGGCATCACGATCCGGCTGGACGGCTAGCCGCTGCCCGGGCGCTGTCAGCTGCCGTCGTAGGGCAGCAGTTCGGGCCGCTTGGCCGGGCGGCCGTCGCCGGAGGAGCGGCCGCGCAGGCGGCGGCCGATCCAGGGGCCGACGTGGGTGCCGAGCCAGCGGGCGTCGTCGCGGGCCTTCCGGGCGCGGGTGCGGGGGTCGGGGTCGGCGAGCGGGGCGCGCCAGTCCTCGGCGGCGGGGCGGCCGAGGGCCTCCAGGACGGCGAGGGCGACCCGGCGGTGGCCCTCCGGGGAGAGGTGCAGGCGGTCCTCGGCCCAGAGCCGGCGGTCGTCGAAGCCGGGCGCGGAGAACAGGTCGACCAGCACGACCCGGTCGGGTTCGTCCCGCACCAGGCTCTCGACGTACGCCTTCATCCGGAGGATCGCGGGCAGCAGGCGGCGGCTGCCGGCCATCCGCCGGGTCGGGTCGGTGGAGGTGAACAGCACCACGGTGCGGCCCTCGGCGAGCAGCGCGCGGACGCACTCGCCGAGCAGCCGTTCGACCTCGGCGACGTCGCAGCCGGGGCGCAGCACGTCGTTCAGGCCGCCCGCGAGGGTGACCAGGTCGGCGTCGGTGGCGGCGGCCAGGTCGACCTGTTCGGCCCGGATCTGGCCGATCAGCTTGCCGCGGACGGCCAGGTTGGCGTAGCGGAAGCCGTCCGGGGCGGCCTCGGCGGCGAGCGCGGCGGCGACCCGGTCCGCCCAGCCGCGGTAGTGCCCGTCGGGGAGGACGTCGTCGCACATCCCCTCGGTGAACGAGTCGCCCACCGCCACCATCGTCCGGTACTGCCGCACTCCGCCTCCTGGGTCCGTCGCTCGCTGCCGCCCCACCCTACCGAGGCGTAACGACGCGTTCGGGCGGCGGTGCCAGGGGGCGGCGTCAGCGGGCGGTGGCCGGGCGGGGCACCACCTCCAGCACGGCGGGGCCGTTGACGATCAGCGAGGGGAGGCGGGCCGGGCGGCGGCCGGGTTCGGCGGCGGCCAGCTCGGGCAGCCGCTCGAACAGGGTGCGCAGCGCGATCTCGGCCTCCAGCCGGGCGAGCGGCGCGCCGACGCAGAAGTGCGGGCCGTGGCCGAAGGCGAGGTGGCCCTTGTCGGCGCGGGCGGGGTCGAACTCGTCGGGGCGGTCGGGGTGGCGTTCCGGGTCCCGGCCGGCGGCGGCGAAGCCGATGATGATCGGGTCGCCCTTGGGGATCAGCACGCCCTCGCCGAGGTCGAGGTCGGCCAGCGCGTAGCGCAGCGGCAGGTACATCACCGGGCCCTCCAGCCGGAGGGTCTCCTCGATGACGTCCGACCAGCCGGTCTGGCCGGCCGTGACCGCCGCCAACTGCTCGGGGTGGTCGAGGAGTTCGAGGGCGGCGCTGACGATCAGGTTGACGGCGGTCTCGAAGCCGGCCGCGATCATGGTGAGCAGGGTGCCGAGCAGTTCGTGGTCGGCCAGCGGGCGTGCGCCGGGGCGGTCGGAGAGCAGCAGGTCGCTGGTCAGGTCGGACGCCGGGTGGGCCCGCTTGTAGGCGAGCAGTTCGGCGAGGCGCTCGTACAGCCGGGTCAGCGCGGCGAGCGAGTCGGCCTCGTCGAGCGAGGAGTCGAGGACGGTGTCGATGAGTTCGCCGAGCGGGTCGCGCAGGTGCGCGGGGACGCCGAACAGGTCGCAGATCACCGTCATGGTCAGCGGCCGGGCCAGCGCGTGCCGCAGGTCGGCTCGCTCGCCGGGCGGGAGGGCGGCGAGCGCGTCGACCAGCCGGTCGGCGGTGGCCTGCACCTGCGGGCGCATCCGTTCGACCCGGCGCGGCAGGAAGGTCGGGGCGATCCGGCCGCGGGCCTCGCGGTGCGCGTCGCCGTAGTGGTTGACCAGGCTGTCCTGGAAGGCGACCGACCCGAGCACCCAGCCGGGCGGGACGTCCCCGGCTCCCGGCCAGTGCCGGCGGTAGTCGCGGGAGACCCGCGGGTCGGTGGTCAGCGCCTGGATCACCGCGTGCCGGGTCACCGCCCAGGCGAGCACCCCGCCGGGCAGCTCCACCCGCACCGCGGGTCCCCGGGCGCGCAGCCCGGCGGCCTCGACGTGCAGTGCGGCCGCGGCCGGATCCAGCACCGGACAGCCCCGGAAGGGCTCGGACGGGACGGTGTTCACGCGTGCGCCTCCTTGGGATCCCGCACCACCGGGCGGGGGACGACGGGCAGGGCGGCCGGGCCGTTGACCACCGTGGACGGGATCCGGGCGGGCGGGCGGCCGGGGTCGGCGGCGGCCGGCTCGGGCAGCCGGTCGAACAGGGTGCGCAGCGCGATCTCGGCCTCCAGCCGGGCCAGTGGCGCGCCGACGCAGAAGTGCGGGCCGTAGCCGAACGCGAGGTGCGACGTGTCGGCGCGGGCCGGGTCGAAGACGTCCGGCCGGTCGGGGTGGGCGGGCGCGTCCGGGCTCATCGGCTCACCGGCCGGGGCACCACGTCCAGGGCCGCCGGGCCGTTGATGATCATCGACGGGACCCGCTCGGGCGCCCGGCCCGGCTCGGCCAGCGCGAGGTCGGGCAGCCGCTCGAACAGGGTGCGCAGCGCGATCTCGGTCTCCAGCCGGGCGAGCGGCGCGCCGACGCAGAAGTGCGGGCCGTAGCCGAACGCCAGGTGCGACGTGTCGGCGCGGGCCGGGTCGAAGACGTCCGGCCGGTCGGGGTGCGCCTCCGGGTCCCGGCCGGCGGCGGCGAAGCCGATGATGATCGGGTCGCCCTTCGCGATCAGCACGCCCTCGCCGAGGTCGATCTCCTCGACGGCGTACCGCAGCGGGACGTGCATCACCGGGCCCTCGAACCGCAGCGTCTCCTCGATCACGTCCGCCCAGCCGATCGCGCCGGCCCGCAGCGCGGCCAGGTGCGCGGGGTCGGCGAGCAGTTCCAGCGCGGCGCTGCTGATCAGGTTGACGGCGGTCTCGAAGCCGCCGGTGATCATCGTGAACAGGGTGCCGATCAGCTCCTGCTCGGACAGCGGCCGCTCGCCCGGACGGTCGGAGAGCAGCAGGTCGCTGGTCAGGTCGGCCGCCGGGCGGGCCCGCTTGTGCGCCAGCAGCGCGCTCAGCCGCTCGTTCAGCTCGATCTGGGCGGCCAGCGCGCGCTCCTCGCCGAGCGAGGAGTCCAGCACGGTGTCGATCACCGCGCAGAGCGCGGCCCGCATCTCCTCCGAAACGCCGAACAGGTCGCAGATCACCGTCAGCGTCAGCGGCCGGGCCAGCGTGCTCCGCAGGTCGGCGCGCTCGCCCGGGGCGAGCGCGCCGAGCGCCGCCACCAGCCCGTCCGCCGTCGCCTGCACCTGGGCCCGCATCCGCTCCACCCGGCGCGGCAGGAAAGTCGGGGCGAGCCGCCCGCGCGACGCGCGGTGCTCGGCCCCGTACTGGTTGACGAAGCTGTCCTGGAACGCGACCGGCCC
Organism: Kitasatospora setae KM-6054; assembly: GCF_000269985.1. Lineage (NCBI taxonomy): Bacteria > Bacillati > Actinomycetota > Actinomycetes > Kitasatosporales > Streptomycetaceae > Kitasatospora > Kitasatospora setae. Next base: position 2,132,204 of record NC_016109.1, read on the forward strand.
CAGCACCCACCCCTGCGGCACCTCCGCGGCCGCCGGCCAGTGCAGCCGGAAGTCCCGCGACACCCGCGGGTCGGTGGTCAGCGCGTGGATCACCGCGTGCCGGGTCACCGACCAGGCCCGCACGCCCCCCGGCAACTCCACCAGCACCGCGGGCCCGCGCGCCCGCAGCCCCGCGGCCTCCGCGTGCAGCGCGCTGCCCGCCGGATCGAGGAACGGACATCTGGGAACGGAAGAATCGGACACGGTGTGCTCCCCTCACCGGAAATCCCCGCACGTCCCCCCATGGTGGGGCCCGCACCGCACCCCCGGAAGCAGCTGTTCGACTTTGGCCCGAATCCGCTCCCGCCACCCCCAACTCCCTTATCTCCAGCCACAGTTGAGGACAGCAGACCCAGCAGGAGCCACGACCGGGCGACGGCGGACTCCGCGCGCCCCCGACGCACCGCGCGCCCGGGCGCCGTCCGGCGCGGGAGCTTCCCCCGCGGGCACGGAGAACCCCGCCCGCTCCGGGCGGCCGGAGCGGGCGGGGGAAGGGGGTCGGGGCCGGTCAGGAGGAGGTGAGGGCGACCGCGGCTTCCGGGGTGTGGAGCTGGAAGGTGAGGGATTCCTGGAGGTAGAGGTGGACGGTGGTGTCGTCGTGGGAGAGGTAGCCGATCGAGAGGTCCTCGCCGAGGTGGAGCTCGAAGTCGCCGCCGCGGGCGGAGAGCAGCACGGCGCCCTCGACGGCGGGGGCCCAGATGATCTCGCCGTCGAGGAGGCGGGCGAGGTGGTTGTGGACGGGGTAGCCGTGGTCGGAGGTCTCGTTGACGGCGGTGAAGGTGTCGGCGCCGAGCAGCAGCGAGTAGGGGCCGCCGACGCCGGCCAGGCGCAGCGCGGTGAGGGCGCGGCTGACGGCGTTGGGGTACTCGCGGACGTCGGCGGGCAGCGCGATCGGGTGGTTGGTGGAGCCGTCGCGGATGCCGGTGATGCCGGCCGCCTGGTAGCCGTCGAAGAGGGCGCGGTCCTCGGCGAGGGCGATGGTGCGGGCGGCGTCCTTGACCGGGTCCCAGTCGGAGTCCTTGGAGCCGCGTTCGACGTCGTCGACGGCGGCCCGGGTGACGGTGAAGGGCACGCGCAGTTCGACCACCTGGAGGGCCTCCCGGGCCCGGGCCTGGACGCCGCTGCCGGGGGCGGCGATGTCGGCGAGGTGGCCGGTGCCGACGGCGGCGAGCTCGGGCCCGTCCGGGCCGGAGAGGTCGACGACGCGGCGGCCGGCCACGTGCAGCCGGAAGGTGCGCCGGGCCTCCTCCTCGATCTCGGCCCAGGCGGCGGCGGAGACGGGCGCCAGGTCGCGGTGCAGGTTGTTCACGGTGCGGGGCTCCTTTTCAGGCTGCCGATGCCGAGGCTGCCGTCCCGGACCGGCGGGGCGGGCACGGCGTCGGCGGACGGGGTGTCGGCGGGCGGGGTGTCGGCGGGCGGGGCGGGTGCGCCGGGGGCGGGTGGCGGATCGTTCAGGAAGTCCGCGCTGGGGACGTGGAAGAAGGTGCCGGTGACCGGGGTGGAGAAGTCCAGCAGCCGGTCGTGCGCGGCGGGGCCGCGGCCGAGGAACATGTTGCGGAGCATCTCCTCGGTGACCCCCGGGTCGCGGGCGTAGCCGATGAAGTAGGTGCCGCACTCGCCGCCTTCGGCGAACGACCCGAACGGCATGTTCAGCCGCCAGATGTCGCGGTCCTCGCCGTCCGGCCCGGTGACGGTGTTCAGCGCGACGTGCGAGTCGGCGGGCTTCGCGGCGTCGTCGAGTTCGACGTTGTCGAGCTTGGTGCGGCCGATCACCCGCTCCTGCTGCTCGGTGCCGATCGCGTTCCAACCGGCCATGTCGTGCAGGTACTTCTGCACGATGACGTAGCTGCCGCCGGCGAAGGCCGGGTCCTCGTCGCCGATCAGGACGGCGTCGGCGGCGTCCGGCCCGACCGGGTTCTCGGTGCCGTCGACGAAGCCGATCAGGTCGCGGCAGTCGAAGTAGCGGAAGCCGTGCGTCTCGTCCAGCACGGTGACCCGGTCGCCCAGCCGGCGGCTGACCAGCGTCGCCAACTCGAAGCACAGGTCCATCCGTTCGGCCCGGACGTGCAGCAGCAGGTCGCCGGGGGTCGCGGGGGCGAGGTGCCGGGGGCCGGCCAGCTCGACGAAGGGGTGCAGCCGGGCCGGGCGGGGGCCGGCGAACAGGCGGTCCCAGGCGTCCGACCCGATGCCGAGCACCGCGCTGACCCGCTCGTGCGGCGCCCGGGTGCCGACCGTGCGGGCCAGCCCGCCGAGGTCGGGCAGCAGGTCGCGGACGGTCTCCTCGCCGCCGTCCTCGATCGCGAGCACCAGGAACACGGCGGCCCCGGTCAGCGTGGCGAGGACCGGTTGGGGCTGCGGCATGGCGGGTGCTCCCAGGGGGCTGCCGGACATTCGGACGCCCGCCGACCATACCCGGCAAAAGGTTCAATACCCTGCGATGACGCCCGAATCGGGCGTGTCAGGCGCGGCCGGTCGACTCAGGACGGCTCGGCGCGGCGGTGCTCGCGGAGGCCGGCCAGCTCCTCGGTCATCCGGGTGAGGAAGCGGACCACGGTGGCGACCTGCTCCGGGGTGAACTCGGCCCGGACCCGGTCGGTGCGGTCGGCGACGGGCGCGAACCACTCGCCGGCGATCCGGGCCGCGTCCGGGTGGTAGTGCACGTGGACCTGGCGGCGGTCGTGCTCGTCGCGGGTGCGGTGGACGTGGCCGGCCCGCTCCAGCCGGTCCAGGACGGCGGTCACCGCGCCGGAGGTCAGGCCGAGTTGGGCGCGCAGCCCGCCCGGGGTGAGGCCGGGCGGGTCGGGCGCCCGGAGCACCGCGAGCAGGGCCTGGACGTCGGTGGCGTGCAGGCCGGAGGCGGCGGCGAAGTCGTGCCCGAGCTGGTTCATCTCGGACGCCAGCCCCTGCAGCAGCCGCCCGAACTCACGCTGCTCCACCGGCCGCCGTCCCGCCGGCTCCTGCTCCACCACGCCCGTCCGCCCGCCTGCCCGGTCACCCGCCGGGCCGGTCACGACCTTAGCGGGCCCGGCCCGCGCCCTCACCCCCGCGACCTGCCGCCCGCGCCAACAGGTCGAGCGCGCCCGGCAGGTCGCGCGGGGCGAGTGCCCCGGGCGGCCGGGTCGCCCGCTGCCAGCCGGGACCGGCCGCCAGCAGGACGGGGCGGACCCGGGCGCCGCGGGTGCCCCAGGCGGTGGCGGCGACGGCCCGGGCCGGGGCCGGGTCGGCGGTGGCCCGGGTCTGCGACCAGAGCAGGACGGCGGCCGGGCCGGTGCGCCGGACCGCCTCCGCCAGCGCCCCGGCGGGCAGCGCGGCGCCGAAGATCCGGAACGGCAGGCCGCGTTCGGCGAGCCCGGCGGCGACCGCCTCCAGCGCCAGGGTGTGCTGCTCGCCGGGCATCGCGGCCAGCAGCACCGGCGACCCGCCCGCGTCGACCGGCGGTTCGGCGACCCGGCGCAGCGCACTGGAGACGTGCCAGGACAGCAGGTGCTCGACCTCGACGTACCGCTCGCCGCCGTCCGCCGCCCACCGGCGCCCGGCGGCCCGCAGCGCGGGCGCCATCACGTCCGTCCAGGCGGCGACCGCGCCGAGCCGCTCGACGCCGGTGCGCAGCAGCCCGGCCACCTCGGCGCTGTCCAGCCGCCGCGCGGCCCGGGCCAGGCCGCGCACCTCGGGACGGACCTCCCCGGCCGGGGCCGGCACGGCGGGCGACGGGACCAGCGGCTGCGGGACCAGCGGCTGCGCGGCGGGCGGCGAGGCGGGAGCAGCCGGCGGGGCGGGGTCCGTCGGCGCCGGGAGGAGCACGGCCGGGCCCAGGGCGAGCCGGGCGGCCTCGGCGGGGGGCAGGCCGCTCGCGGTGAGCCGGCACATCTCCTCCAGCACCGCGACGTCCCGCGCGGTCCAGCGCCGGTGCCGCCCGGCCGCCCGCTCGGCCGGGCCGATCCCGTAACGGCGTTCCCAGGAGCGGACGGTGGTCGGCGACACCCCGAGCCGCCGGGCGACCTCGCCGGTGCTCGCCCCGGCCTCGGGCGGTTCTACTGGCATCCCGTCAGCCTAGGCGCTGGGGGCCGCCGCCCGGCGGGCTTCGGCCGGTTCGCGCGGTTCGGGGCCGGGGCGCGGGGAGCGGTCCCATCCGTTCCCGTGGCGGCTCCGAACAGCGGTGCGGATCCGCCCTTGAAAAGTCTCTCAATGATTGAGATATCCTCCGGCCATGCCGACGCCCGCACCGCCCGCATCCCCGCCCGCCGCCCCGTCCGCGCCGCCCGGCGCCTCCGGACGGCTCCGCTTCGTGCTGCCGCTCGTCCTGCTGCTGGTCTGGCTGGCGCTCGGCGGCGCGCTCGGGCCGTTCGCCGGACGGCTCGGCGAGGTGTCGACCAACGACGGCGCGGCGTTCCTGCCGCGCAGCGCCGAGTCGACCCGGGTCGCGCAGCTGGAGCAGGACTTCCGCACCGAGTCGACGCTGCCGGTGGTGCTGGTCTGGGAGTCCTCCGCCGGGCAGGTCGACGACGCGCTGCGGACCGCCGCCGGCCGGGCGCTGGCGGCCGCCGCCGAGGTGCCCGGCGCCACCGGGCCGACCTCGCCGCTGCTGCCGTCCGAGGACGGCCGGGCGCTGGAGGCGGTGGTGCAACTGCGCGCCGACCTCGGACCGGAGACCAAGACCGCGGTCAAGGCGATCCGCGACCTGGCCGGGCAGGTCCCGGGCGCGGTCGCCGGAGTGGCCGGACCGGCCGCGGTGCTGGCCGACCTGTCGGGCGCGTTCGCCGGCATCGACGGCCTGCTGCTGGGCGTCGCGCTCGGCGTGGTGCTGCTGATCCTGCTGCTGGTCTACCGGGCGGTACTGCTGCCGCTGCTGGTGATCCTGGGCGCGGTGTTCGCCCTCGCCACGGCCTGCGCGATCGTGTACGCGCTGGCCCGGCACGGCGTCGTCCGGGTCGACGGGCAGGTGCAGGGGCTGCTGTCGATCCTGGTGATCGGCGCCGCCACCGACTACGGGCTCCTGTACTCCGCCCGCTTCCGCGAGGAACTGGCCGCCGGACGGGACAGGTACGCGGCCGCCCGCACCGCGCTGCGCCGCTCGGTCGAACCGGTCGCCGCCTCCGGCCTGACCGTCGGCCTGGGCCTGCTCGTCCTGCTGCTCTCCGACCTGACCAACAACCGGGCGCTCGGCCCGGTCGGCGCGATCGGCATCGCCTGCGCCGTGCTCTCCGCGCTGACCTTCCTGCCCGCGGTGCTCGCGCTGTGCGGCCGGGCCGCGTTCTGGCCCGCCCGGCCCAAGGCCGACGGCGCCGGCGGCGCGCACCGGATCTGGCAGCGGGTCGCCGACCTGGTCGGCCGCCGCCCGCGCGCGCTGTGGATCGGCTCGGCCGCCGTCCTGGCGGCGCTCGCCGCCTGCTCCCCGCTGCTGGACGCCCGGGGCGTGCCGCAGTCCGAACTGTTCACCACCGCCCAGCCCTCGGTCGCCGCGCAGCGCCTGCTCTCCGCGCACTTCCCCGGCGGCTCCGGCAACCCGGCCGTGATCGTCGCCGACGCCGCGCACGCGGACGCCGTCACCGCCGCCGCCGCGCAGGTGCCCGGCGTCGCCTCGGTCCGCCCGTACACCGGCGGCGCCCCGACCGCCCCGCCGGTCGTCACCGCCGCCGGCCTGGTCCGGCTCGACGCCACGCTCGCCGACCCCGCCGACAGCGACGCCGCCCTCGCCACCGTCGCCCGGCTGCGGACCGCCGTGCACGCCGTGGACGGCGCCGACGCCCTGGTCGGCGGCTACTCCGCGCAGCAGGCCGACACCCGGACCACCGCCCGGCACGACCGGACGCTGATCATGCCGGTCGTGCTGCTCTGCATCCTCGCCGTGCTCGTCCTGCTGCTCCGCTCGGTGCTGGCGCCGGTCCTGCTGGCCGCGACCGTCGCGCTCTCCTACCTGGCCACGCTGGGCGTCTCCGCGCTGGTCTTCCCGCACGTGTTCGGCTTCTCGGCGACCGACCCGTCCGTCCCGCTGTACGGGTTCGTCTTCCTGGTCGCGCTGGGCGTCGACTACAACATCTTCCTGATGACCCGCGTCCGCGAGGAGACCGCGGCCCTCGGCACCCGGGCCGGCGTCCTGCGCGGCCTCACCGCGACCGGCGGCGTCATCACCTCCGCGGGCGTCGTCCTCGCCGCGACCTTCGCCGCCCTGGGCGTCATCCCGCTCGCCTTCCTGGCCCAGATCGCCTTCATCGTGGCCTTCGGCGTCCTGCTCGACACCCTCCTCGTCCGCTCCCTGCTCGTCCCCGCCCTGGTCCACGACCTCGGCGGCCGCACCTGGTGGCCGGCCCGCAAACCGGACTAGATGATTGATGCGAAGGGTTAGTGGTCGTAGGCGGTCAGCGAGCGCATGACGGGTTGGCCGGTGCGGTCGTTGTGCCAGATCGCGGTGGTCAGGGCGAGGATGCGTTGCAGGACGCGGACTGTCACCCCGGTCGGGGTGCGGCCCTGGTGGCGTTCGAGGTCGAGTTGGGCCTTGAAGGTCTGGTTGACGGACTCGATGACCTGTCGCAGGGGCTTGAACAGGCTGGATCCGGCCCGTGGGGGCTCGCCCTTGCGGGCCGGCCGCAGCAGGTGGAGTCCCCATTCGGCCAGTTCGCGCTCGAATGCGGCGCCGTAGTAGTGCCGGTCGGCGATGAGGGTCTGGCCCGGGAGGGTGCGGACGAGGTCGGATTCGGCGTGGAGCATGCCGAGCAGGGTCTGGCGTTCGTCGGCCTTGGCTCCGGTGAGGGCGAAGGCGACGGGCAGGCCGTGCAGGGTGCACACCAGGTGCGGGCGAAGGCCCCAGAAGTATCGGGAGTGGCTGGCACAGTAGCCGTGCTCGGCCCATCCGGCCAGGTCGGAGCGCTTGGCGGTCTCCCGGGAGCGGCCGCACTCCACCGGTGTGGAGTCCACGACCCACACGCTGTCGCTCCACAGCGAGGTGTCCCTCGCGAGCAGGCGGTTGACGTGGGCGATGAGGTCGGCGGCCTTGCGCAGCCGCCGGTTGTAGCCGGACTGCCCGGGCAGGTAGGGGAACAGGTGCCGCAGGTGGGACGAGGCATGGCGGAGCCAGCGGCGTTCGGAGGTGAAGCCGAGCAGGGCCTGCATCACCGCGAGGGTGACCAGTTCGGCGTCCGTGAGCCGGGGCTTGAGGCCGACCGCGGGCCGCCAGGGTGCCAGATGCGGCGATTGCTTCAGCAGGTCGTCGGTCTTCACGTAGAGTGCGGTCGCGAGGGAGTCCAGGTCAGGCGTCACAACCGACCTTTGGACTCCCTCGCTTCATCTCATGCGCGCCAGCAAGCCCTTCGCATCAATCATCTAGCCGGGACCCCCTCCGGGGGAGGGCACTCGACGACGCCCTCCCCACCCACCCCAGCCGCCCCGCAGGGGCCACCACCCACCCCACCCGCTCAGGCCAACTCCGCCCGCAACCGCCGCAACCCGTCCCGCACCCGGCTCTTGACCGTGCCGAGCGGGGTGTCGAGCAGGGTGGCGATCCGGGTCTGGGTGCAGCCGCCCCAGTAGGCGAGGGTGAGTGCTTCGCGCTGGGTGGGGTTGAGGGTGGCGAGGGCGGTGCGGACGGCGTGGTCCTCGATGCGGCGTTCGGCTTCGGCGGCGACGCTGTCGTACGCGGGGCGGTACTCGCGCAGGGCGGCCGCGCGTTCGCGTTCGGCGCCGGCCTGGGCGGCGCGGACCCGGTCGACGGCGCGGTGGTGGGCGGCGGTCAGCGCCCAGGCGTGCACGCTGCCGCGTTCGGGGCGGTAGCGGGCGGCGGTGCGCCAGAGTTCCAGGAAGACTTCCTGGACGACTTCCTCGCTCTGTGCCTGGTCGCGCAGCACTCGCCGGACCACCGCCCCGACGGGGCCGAGCAGTTGCCGGTACAGGGCCTCGAAGGCGTCCCGGTCGCCTTGGGCGACCCGGGCCACCAGTTCGCCCTCGTATCGTTCCGCTATCACTCGGCAACGGTCGCCCGCGCCCGGAACCGGACGCCACTCGCAGCGTTCGTGCAGCGTTTCAACGGGGACCGCCCGGCGGCTCAGCCGAAGGCGATCGCGCCCCCGGCCACCAGCACGGCCAGCGCGGTCAGGCCGCCGTACACCGCGAGGTGGTAGCGACGGTCGCGCCCGGCGAAGCGCAGCCAGTCGCGGCCGGGTTCGGCGCCGGGCGGGCCGGCCAGGGTGCCGAAGGCGGTCGCGGCGAGCAGCACCGTCAGCAGGTAGAGCACGCCCGACCAGCCGGTCTGCGCGTGGTCGGGGCCCTCGTCCAGGAGGCCGCCGAAGGTGCTCGCCGCCACCACGAACAGCAGGCAGAGCGTCAGGCTGACCAGGGTGGCGGGCCGCCGGTGGCCGGGGCGTTCGCGCCACAGCGGGGCGATGAAGCTCGACGCGGGCATCAGCAGCGGCCCGAGCAGGTACGCCGGGAACGCGCCGTCGCCGAACAGCGCCGAGAGCGCCCAGGCCGCCAGTGCGATGCCCGTTCCGATCGCCGCTCCGGCCGCTCCGGCCCGGAAGCCGTCCCGGGCGCCGGCCAGATCCGTTTCGTCCACGCCCGGAACCTACCCCGCCCGGCTCCGGATGCCACCACCGCCCTGGCGGCTACCGGGCGCCGAGGACCGCGATGCCCGCCTCGCCCGCCGCGAAGGCGGCGAGCGGTTCGGCGGCCGAGGCGATCGTGGCGGCCGGGCCGGGGTGGTCGACCAGCAGGACGGGCTGCGGCTCGCCGTCCCGTTCGGCGGGGACGAAGTCGGTGGCGAGTTCGCGGCGCAGCAGCGGCACCCAGTCGTCGCCATCGCCTCGGTCCACCCGGCCCGCGAACTCCGCCGACAGGGCCGGGTGTTCGGCGAGGAGGCGGGTGAGGACGGCGCGGTGGGTGACCAGGGTGACGGCGAGCCGGCCGGGGGTGCGGGTGTAGCGGGCGGAGAGGTCGTCGGGGAGGAGGTGGAAGACGCCCTCCTCGCCCTCGTGGCCGTAGCCGAGCAGGGCGTTGACGGCCTGCTCGCCGGGGTCGGCGGAGGTGGTGTCGACGGCGATCAGCACGCTGGTGGCGGCCGGGTCGAGCGGCGGGACGGCGGTGATCCAGATGCCCGGGGAGGTGGTCATGGCGGCCAGCCAAGCACGCCCCGCCGACAGTTCCGCAGCTCGCGGCCCGCGGTGGTTCAGGCGCCGGTGTACCAGTGCTCGCGGACGGCGTCGGTGGGGCGCGGGTCGCCGAGGTCGGGGCCGCCCCAGTGGGCCAGCGCCTCGACGACCGGGCGGAGTTCGGCGCCGCGCGGGGTGAGCTCGTAGACGGTGGCGTTGGCGGGGCGCTCCAGCCGGCGGCGTGCGACCAGGCCCTCGCCCTCCAGCTGCTTGAGGCGGGTGGCCAGGATGTCGGTGGAGACGCCGGGCAGGTCGGCGTGCAGGTCGGTGTAGCGGCGCGGGCCGGCGAGGAGCTCGCGGACGATCAGGAGGCTCCAGCGCTCCCCCACCGCGTCCAGGGCGCGGGCGACGGCGCAGTACTGGTCGTAGCTTCGGCGTGGCATGTCGTCAGCATAGCCAATAGGTTGGACTTTCCAAGTCCTTACTTGGTAGAACGAAGCAAGCCGGCCGCAGGGGTTCGGTGACGGGTCGGGAGGCCGCTGATGGAGTTTCGCCAGTCCAGCAAGCTGAAGGACGTGTGCTACGAGATCCGTGGCCCGGTCGTCGACACCGCCAACGCCCTGGAGGAGGCCGGCCACAGCGTGCTGCGGCTGAACACCGGCAACCCGGCCCCGTTCGGCTTCGAGGCGCCCGAGGAGATCGTCCAGGACATCATCCGCAACCTCGCCAACGCGCACGGCTACTCCGACTCGCGCGGCATCCTCCCCGCCCGCCGCGCCGTCGTGCAGTACTACCAGCAGCGCGGCGTCGCGGGCGTCGGCGTGGACGACGTGTACCTGGGCAACGGCGTGTCCGAGCTGATCCAGATGGCCGTGCAGGCGCTGATCGACGACGGCGACGAGGTGCTCGTCCCGATGCCGGACTACCCGCTGTGGACGGCCGTGGTGCGGTTCGCGGGCGGCAAGGCGGTGCACTACCTGTGCGACGAGGAGTCCGACTGGTACCCGGACCTGGACGACATCGCCGCCAAGATCAGCCACCGCACCAAGGCGATCGTGGTGATCAACCCGAACAACCCGACCGGCGCGGTCTACCCGAAGGAACTGCTGACCGGCATCCTCGACCTGGCCCGGCGGCACAACCTGCTGGTCTTCGCCGACGAGATCTACGACAAGATCCTGTACGACGGCGTCGAGCACCACTGCCTGGCCGCGCTCGCCGACGACGTGCTCACCCTCACCTTCAACGGCCTGTCCAAGGCGTACCGGGTGGCCGGCTTCCGCAGCGGCTGGCTCGCGGTCTCCGGCCCCAAGGAGCACGCCAAGGACTACCTGGAGGGGCTCACCATGCTGGCCGCGATGCGGCTGTGCCCCAACGTGCCCGCCCAGTACGCCGTGCAGGCCGCGCTCGGCGGCCGGCAGTCGATCAACGACCTGGTGCTGCCCAACGGCCGGCTCACCGAACAGCGCGACGTCACCTGGCGGGCGCTGAACGAGATCCCCGGCGTCTCCTGCGTCAAACCGCGCGGCGCGCTGTACGCCTTCGCCAAGCTCGACCCGGCCGTGCACCGGATCGTCGACGACGAGCGCTTCGTCCTCGACCTGCTGCTCCGCGAGAAGATCCACATCGTCCAGGGCACCGGCTTCAACTGGCCCCGCCCCGACCACTTCCGCTTCGTCACCCTGCCGCGCGCCGACGAACTGGAGACCGCGATCAGCCGGATCGGCCGCTTCCTGGCGACCTACCGGCAGTAACGGCGGGTCGGCGGACCGGCGGGCCCACCGGCCTGGCGGTGGGGGCGGGGGCGGGGCGCGTCCCAACCGTCCAGGACGGGCAGCAGGGCGTCGTCGACGGTCCGGGCGCCTTCGCGCCGGAGGGGCGCCGCGCGGCATTCGGATTGCCGATCGATAACGAACCAGGCACTGGAACTCCACCGATCGCACACATTCGGAAGGATGGCGGCTCGTCCAGAGCCGTTCCCCCGAGATGAGCCCCCCTTGTCCCTCTCCCTCCGCCTGCGCCGGGCCTCCGCCGCCGGCGCGCTGCTGGCCGCCGCCCTCTTCGCCACCGCCTGCGAGCCCACCGACCCGGTCGCCCCCGCCAGCCCCGCCGCACACAGCAGCAGCGCCCCCGCCGCACCCGCCCCCACCCCGACCCCGTCGCCCACGCCGACTCCCACCCCAACCCCCACCCCAACCCCCACCCCGACGCCCGAGCCCACTCCCCCGGCCACCCCGGCGCCCGCCGCGAGCACCCCGCCCGCGAAGGCCGCGGCCACCCCCACCACCGCCCGCACCACCAGCAAGCCGCCGACCCCGACCCCGGCGCACACCCAGGAGGCGGCGGCCTGCCACCCGCTCTCCAACGCGGGCAACTGCTACAAGGCGGGCCAGTTCTGCCGCAACTCCGACCACGGCGTCTCCGGCACCGACGCCTCCGGCCGGACCATCGTCTGCGTGGACAAGAACGGCTGGCGCTGGATCGCTTCCTGAGCCCGCCCGGCTACCGGCGCGGCCCGTACATGATCACGCCGACGCCGACCAGGCAGACCAGCACCCCCACCACGTCCCACCGGGTCGGCCGGAACCCGTCCAGCACCACGCCCCACACCAGCGACCCGGCCACGAACACCCCGCCGTACGCGGCCAGCACCCGCCCGAAGTCGGCGTCCGGCTGCAGCGCCGCCGTGAACCCGTACAACCCCAGCGCGACCACCCCCAACCCGGCCAGCCACCACGGCCGGGACTCCCGCACCGCCTGCCAGACCAGCCAGCACCCGCCGATCTCCAGCACGGCGGCCAACGCGAACAGCAGGATCGAACGGACGGTGCTCACCGCCCCACCCTAGACGGCGCCCGCCCCGGACCCGACAGCACCCGGTCCGGGGCGGGCATCACGACCTCACCGCGGACCCTGCGCACAATACGATGAATGTCATGGATTGTCTTCCGCTAACCGGCCGCGGGAGAGGGGCGGAATCATTTCGATCACGTGCCGGAACCGGCGTTGACCGACCGGTTGACCCGGAAACTCCGGGAAACCCCCTGGATATCCCGTGGACACTCCTGGAAACCCGCGGCCCGACAACCGAAAACCATCCCGCCCCCTCGCCCCGTCGGCTACCGTGAACGGACCTGAACGGACCCGACGGGAGGACCTCAGTGCCCGAAGCCTGGGAAGCCGATCCCTCGTCCCCACTGATCCGACGCCTCGGCAGGTCTCCCGCCGAGCTCGGAACCACCGGCGGGGAACAGGGCTGCCCGGATATCTGGGAATTGGCGAACGGCGATATCGCCGTCGTCGGAATAGACCTTACATCATCGTATCTTCCGCATCTCCCGCCGGAACTCACCGTGGGCCCGGACGAACGCATCGTCGTGATTCCCCGGAGAACGGCCGCGGCCGCGAAGGCGGACCTGCCCGATGCGTAGCCCGAAGCCGGAGGGAACCGGCCGGCACCTGGGCCTGGAGGAGTACCTGGCGGACTTCGACCGGTATTTCTGGGACTGCGGCCCGGCGGGTTTCTGGAAGCTCGAACGGCAGCAGCACTTCCAGGAGCCCGGCGTGGCCAGCTGGGAAGCGTTCCGGCGGGGCGACTGGGACGAGTCACTGGCCCTGATCGAACGGCAGCGGGGCCACTACGAGACCTACTTCCGGCGGATCGCCGAGCACGGCTTCGCCCTGCACCGGGTCCGCTGCGTGGAGGAGCCGGTCTCGCCGTACCTCCAGTGGGAGCTCCACCTGCTGCGCCTGAAGGCCGTGATCGGCGAGGACACCCGGGTGCTCGACGGGAACGCGACGCGCTCCTACGAGGGGGGCGGGGAACTCCCCGAAATCATCGTGCTCGGCAGCACCGTCATGTACGAGATCGTCTACGACCGCACGGGGAAGCTGGCCGGGGGCGTCCGGTTCTCGGACCCGCGGGAGATCTCCCGCTGCCGACTGGCGATCCAGGAGATGCACCGGCTCGGCGAACCGCTGCGGGAGTACTTCGACCGCCGGATCGCGACGCTCCCGCCGCCCCGGGCCGCCGACCACCCCGACTGACCACCCGTCACCTTCCCGTCACCGTCACGCCCCGCCCGGATCCGGCCCGGGTCCGGCCCGTACCCGAAGGCGAGCCGTGCGCGTCATCCTCATCTCGTACTCCGCGCAGGGTTTCGCCCTGCTCGACGGCGTCTGCCGGAAGGCCGGGCACGCGCCGGTCGCCTACCTGCACGCCCGCTCGCTGCGGCCGGGCGGGCCGACCCGGGACGGCGCGGGCGACACCGCGGGCCGGATCGTCGACGCCCTGCCCGACGGCATGGACCTGCTGGTGCCCGGGCGGAAGGCCGCTCTGCCGGACCTGCTGGCCGGGTACCGGGCCGATCTGGCGGTCTGTTACGGGTTCCCCTGGCTGGTTCCGCCGGAGGCCCTGCGGGCGACCCGGCTGGGCGCCCTCAACGTGCACACCTCGATGCTGCCGAAGTACCGGGGGCCGCTCCCGGTGAACTGGGCGATCAGGAACGGCGACGAGGAGATCGGCGTGAGCGTCCACTGGATGGCGGACGGGTTCGACACCGGCGGGATCCTCGCTCAGCGGGCCGGGATCCCGCTGGCCGACGACGTCCTCCCGGAGCCGCTGTGGCGGGAGGTCGACGCGCACGTCGAGCAGCTGCTCCCGACCGCGCTGGAGCAGGCCGAACGCGGCTCCCCCGGCATCCCCCAGGACGAGGCGGCGGCCTCCTACGCGGGCTGGATGGAGCCCGCGTTCTCCCGGATCGACTGGGCGGACGCCCGGACGGCGGTCCACCACCAGGTCCGGGCCTTCCGGTTCGGCAGCTCGGGGCGGTCCGGCCCGGTCGCGGTGGTCGACGGGCGGCGGGTACGGGTGCTGCGCACCTCGCTGCTGCCCGCGGACGGGGTCGAGGTGGCCTGCGGGGACGGCCCGCTGTGGGTCACCGGGACCCTGCCGGCGGAGCGCGAGCCCGGCCACTGAGCCGGCCTCAGGCCGGCCCCGCCGGCCCCTGCCGCTCCTGCGGCTCCGCCGCCGCCAGCGAGCGCCGGTACCTGGCCAGCTTCTCACCGACCCCCACCGTCCAGGGGTGGTCCGGGCCGAGCACCCGCTCCCGCCAGGCCAGGACGGCCTCCGCCTGCCCGATCGCCTCCCGGTGCCGGCCGAGCGCGTCCAGGACGCCGCTGAGCAGGCTGCGGGCCGCGAGGGTGATCGGGTAGTCGGCCCCGAAGCGGCGCTCGTGCGCCTCCAGCGCGCGCCGGGCGGACGGCAGGGCCTGCGCGGGCCGGCCGGTGCCGAGCAGGGCGCCCGCGCAGTTGAGGTCGGCGGCGAGGGTGACCGGGTGGTCCGGGCCGAGCTCGCGGAGGCAGTCGGCGACCAGTCCGGGGCCGGACGGCGCCTCCCGTTCAAGGTCGGGGCCGGGGGGCAGTTCCAGCAGGCAGGCCCGCGCTTCCAGGGTCAGCGGGTGCCACTGCCCCAGCCGGGCGGTGCGTCCGGCGACGGCGCGGTGCATCAGCCGTACCGCCTCCGCCGGGTGTCCGGTCCAGGTCAGCGGCCTGGACAGGTGCAGGCAGGAGGTCAGGGTGTCCGGGTCGTCGGGGCCGGCGACCCGTTCGAGGTCGGCGAGCACGGCGCGGTGCAGTGCCGCCGCCTCCTCCAGCCGGCCCAGCCGGTCCGTGGCCTTCCCGATCCGCTGCCGCAGCCGCAGCACCAGCACGTGGTCGGCCCCCAGCCGCTGCCCGGCGAGGTCCGCCGCCCGCTCTGCGGCGGCGAGCGCCGAGGCGTAGTCGCCGGAGCGGTGCTGGGCGGTCGCCAGGCGCAGGGCGCAGGCGGCGGCCGACTCGGCGGTCGCGGTGGTGGTTTCGGGCCAGGAGAGCACCCGGCGCAGCAGCGCCAGGACGTGCGGGGCGAGCGGGGTGAGCCGGTTGTCGCGCAGGCCGCGTTCCGGCCGGGCGGGCAGCGAGCCCAGCAGCAGGCCGGCCGCCGAGGCGGCCAGCCGGTCGCGCTGGTCGGCGGGGGTGGCCCGGGCGACGCTGTCCAGCAGGACGCCGTGGGTGCGCAGGCAGCGGAGTTCGCCGGGGACGAGTTCGGTGAGCGAGTGGTTGAGCAGGCCCCGGACGGCCGTCTCCACCCGGTCGTCGGGGAGCGGCAGTTCGGGGCCGCTGTGGGCGAGCAACGGCAGCGGGAGGAGGTCGTGGGACCAGCAGGAGAGCAGCCGGAGCAGGGTGACGGCCTCGGGCAGGCCCTGGCCGACCAGGGAGTCGAGCGAGAGCTGCCAGGTGCCGCTGACCAGGTGGCGGGTGTCGTGGCCGGGGGCGAGCGCTCCCCGGTCGATCAGCTCGATGGGGTCCTGGCGTTCCCGCAGCCGCCGCCCGTACTCCTCCATCGTCCAGGGGGAGATCACCTGGTGGGCGAGGAAGCCGCCGGCCAGGGTCAGGGCGAGCGGGAGCCGGCCGAGCCGGTCGGCGACGGCGGCCGCGTCCTCGGCGCTGCCGGTGCCGGGGGCCAGGTCGCAGAGGACCTGGGCCGCCTCGGCGCGCGGGAGGACGCCGACGTGCAGCAGTTCGGCGGCGGGCCACCAGTGCCCGGCCGCCTGCCGGGTGGTGACCAGGACGACCCCGCGCGGGCTGGTCCGCAGCCAGCCGCCGTCCCGGAGGACGGCGGGGTCGTCGGCGTCGTCGAGGACCAGCAGCCAGGGCTGGTCGGAGCGTTCGAGGTGGTGCCAGACCAGGTCGGCGGCGGCGCGCAGGCCGTTGCGGGCGGCGGTCAGCGCGCCGTCCTCGGCGCCGCGGTCCGCGGCGACGGCCAGCATGCCGGCCCGCAACGAGGCCGGGTCGGAGGCGTTGACCCAGAGTCCGAGCCGTCCGTGCTCCCGGGTGGCGTGCTCGAAGACCGCGCACGCCACGGCGGTCTTCCCGCAGCCGCCCAGGCCGTGCAGGACGAGCACCTCGTTGCCGGTGTCGGCGGCGACGGCCGCCCGCAGGCGTTCGAGCAGTTCGCCCCGGTCGCGCAGGATGGCCGGGGCGCGGCCGACGGGCGGGTGCCGGACCGAGTCCGGGCCGGCCCAGGTCTCGGAGTGGTGGTGGTGGTGTTCGGTGACGTGCTGGTCGCCGGCGGCCTGGTAGACCCGTCCGTGCCCGGTGGCCCGGCCCTCGTTGGCGGCCGTCACGGCCGACCGATGTGCAGGTCACGGCCGGCCTGGTAGACCCGGGAGCTGCCCGCGGCCTCCGCGCGCTGGACCACCGCGGGGGCGGCGGCCGGGGTGTCGGGGGCGAGTTCGGCGAGCAGGGCGCGCAGGTCCGCGACGAGTTCGGGGTGGGCTTCGAGCAGGCGGCGGACCCGTCCCCGCCACTCCGCGGCGACCTCGGCCGCGGTCTGCTCGTCGCCGGCCGCCCCGGCCTCCAGGACGTCCCGGCGGGAGGCGTCCAGCTGGGCGGCGAGGCCGGCCTCGTGGTCGGGTCGGACGCGGCGCCACAGGGCGAGCACACCGGCGCGCACGCTGTTCCAGGTCTCGGTGGCCAGCAGGGTGGCGATGGTCGTGCCCGCCGTGCCTGCCAACAGGGTGATCTCCGCGTCCATCCGCTGCCCCTCCTCGATCCGTCCGGGCTACCACCTTAGGGCTGTTGCCGGGTCAACGTGCCGTGATCGGACGGGTGTTGGCCGGTTCGGGACCTGATCGGCGGGTCGGGGAAACGGGAGACGGCGCGGCCCCCGGAGCCCGGCCGCGGCGGGTTCCGGGGGCCTGGGCGGGGCGGTCAGTGGCCGTGTTCGGTGCGGCCGGCGCGGCGGGTGATCGTGTAGTGGTCGATCTGGGTGCCGTTCTCGGCGAGGGCGGCGACCTTCATGGTGGCGGTGGCGCCGCGGTGGGCGGGGGTGACGTCGACCTTGATGAAGGAGTAGCCGGTGTAGCGGACCCGGGACCAGGCGACGGTCTCGGGGACCTTCACGGCGCCCTTGTCGAAGTGGTAGGTGACGACCTGGTCCTGGTGGTTCTCGTGGCCCTCGTAGGTGTCGGGGGCGTCGAAGGAGTAGAGGCTGCGGCCGGCCGCGCCGGCGGTGACGTAGACGACGCCGTCCTTGGCCGGGTCGACGGTGGCGCCGCTGGGGACGGCCTTGTTGACCTTGTTGCCGAGGATCGCGTCGGTGCGCTCGTACACGTGGTTGTGGCCGTTGACGACCAGGTCGACCCGGTACTTCTCGAACAGCGGGACCCACGCCTCGCGGACGCCGCCCTCGGAGGCGTGCTGGTGGGTGGTGGAGAAGGCGCAGTGGTGGAAGAAGACGACGACGAAGTCGATCGACTCGTCCGCCCGCAGCTCGCGCAGCTTGCGCTCCAGCCACTGGGTCTGCTGCCCGTTGGTGTAGCCGAAGTTGACCGGGATCTCGTACGAGACGTCGTTGGCGTCCAGCGAGATGACGCCGACGTTGCCGTAGCTGAAGGCGTAGACGCCGGGGGCCTTGCGCGGGTCCGGGCCGTTGGTCGGGAGGGTGAAGCGGGCGTCGTCGCCGCCGTAGCCGTTGTGCGAGTACCAGGCTTCCATGTCGTGGTTGCCGTAGGAGACCATCCACGGGATCCCGGCGGAGACCGGCTCGGTCTGGGCGAGGAAGGCGTCCCAGGTCAGCGCGTTGTAGGCGGACTTGTCGGTGTCCAGGCCCTGGCCCATCGGGTCGGCGTAGCAGATGTCGCCGGCGTGCAGGTGGAAGACCGGGTGCTGGGCCAGGATGACGTTGTCGTTGCCGGCCGCGTGCGCGGAGACGCCCTGGTCGCCGAAGGCGGTGAAGGTGAACGGCTCGAACGGGCGGCCCCGGCGGCCGTTGCGGGACGGCGCGGTGGTGAAGGTCCTGAGGGTGGAGATCGCCTGGTGCGAGGCGGGGTCGAAGCCCTCGTGGCCGACGCCGTAGTAGTAGGTGGTGCCGGGCTGCAGGTGGTCGAGCTCGACGTGCAGGTAGTACTGGTCGACCGGGGTGCCGGTCGGGGTGAGGGCGGGGGTGTGCAGGGCGCGCACCTCGGCCTCGATCCGGTGGCTGAGCTCCCAGGGGTGGCGGCCGAAGCGCAGGAACGGCTTCTTCACGGCGGCCGGCACCTGCCAGGACACCCGCATCTGGGTGGCGGCGTCGGCGCCGAACTGCAGGTGGCGGCCGGTCGGGGCGACCAGCGAGCCGGTCACCCCGTCGGTCGGGCTGCCGGTCTTCACGGCCGGGTCGGCGAACGCGGTGCCGGAGCCCAGCGCCCCGCCGACGGCCAGCGCGCCGACGGTGACCGCGCTGGAGCGCAGCAGGGTGCGGCGGGACAGCTTGCTGCGCAGGTACTCGTGCTGCTCGGCCATGCTCATCCGGGCGGCGAGGGCGGCGGGCACGCCCATGTTGGGGATATCCATGCGCGGGAGACTGTCAGCGGCCGGTGGCCGCCGCCCTGATGGTCGGTGAACGACCGTCATCGCACCGGTCTGGCCGAGCACATGTTCCGACCATGGGATGGCAAAGCCGGTCGGCGACGGCCCGACGGGGCCCTGGGAGGGCCCTGGCTCAGAGCTGCTCGCCCGGAACCTCCAGGTACGCCGCGCGCAGCCGCGCCACCCCCGCCGCGTCGTACGGGCGCCCGTCGACCGCCGCCACCGGGCGCACCCCGACCGCCGCGTTGGTCGCGAACACCGCGTCGACACCCGCCAGTTCGGGCCCCACCCGCTCCTCCGTGCCGCCGCACACGCCGCGCAGCAGCGCCATCGCCGTCCCCGCCAGGTACGCCCCGCGCGGCCACAGCACCTCGCCCCCGCGCAGGAACCCGACGTTCCACGTCCCGCCCTCGGTCACCCCGCCGTCCCGGTCCACGAACAGCGCGTCGTCGAACCCGGCCTGCTGGGCCAGCCGGCGCTGGCGCAGCGCCCCGAACAGCGCGACGCTCTTCACCTCCGGCAGCTCCCGTTCGAAGCGCGCCGTCCGCACCCGGATCGGCCCCGGCGCACCGCGGCCCACCGGACGGGCCGTCACCAGCAGCCGCGGCTCGGTCGGCCCGCCGATGCTGCCCAGGTCGATCGCCGGGTCGAACACCGTCACCCGCACCGCCACCGTGCCCGCCGCGGGCACCGCCCGCCGAGCGAAGCCCCGCACCCGCTCCCGGTCCGGCCGCACGCCGAACAGTGCCGCGCAGTCCCGCTCCAGGCGCTCCAGGTGCAGGTCGAGACCGCGCACCCGGCCGTCCTCCACCAGCATGGTGGTGAAGTGCCCGTAGTTCGTCAGCGCCAGCACCTGCAACTGCGCCGCCGACACCGGCCGCCCGTCCAGCTCCGCCACCGCGTCTCCTCCGCTCACGCCCCCATCTTCGCGCACCCCGGGCGGCGGTCCGGAAATCGGGTGCCGCCGACGGCCGGTCCGGTTAGGTTCGCGGGATGACGAAGATCGAGAGCCAGCGCCGTCCCGTCCCGTTCGCCGACGGGGGCGAGCTCGACACCGCGCTCGCCTTCCTGGGCTTCGCCCGGGAGTCCGTGCTGAAGAAGGCCGAGGGGCTGGGCGAGGGGGAGCTGCGCCGGGTCCTGGTGCCGACCGGGACGAACCTGCTGGGCCTGGTGCGGCACCTGACGGCGGCCGAGCGGTACTGGTTCGGCCACCACGTGGCGGGCCGGGAGGAGTTCCGCGAGGTCGACTTCGGCATGGCGGTGCCCGAGGAGCTGACCGCCCGGCAGGTGCTGGCCGACTACCGGGCGGCCTGCGCGGACAGCGACGCGATCGTCCGCGCCGCCGCCGGGCCGGACGCCCCGACCGCCACGCCGGTGGGCCCGGAGCCGCGTTCGCTGCGCTGGGTGCTGGCCCACATGACGAGCGAGACCGCGCGGCACGCGGGCCACGCCGACATCCTGCGCGAGCAGCTCGACGGCGCCACCGGCCGCTGACGGCTGCCCGCCGACCGACCACCGCCCGCTGACG
This sequence comes from Kitasatospora setae KM-6054, assembly GCF_000269985.1. NCBI lineage: Bacteria > Bacillati > Actinomycetota > Actinomycetes > Kitasatosporales > Streptomycetaceae > Kitasatospora > Kitasatospora setae. The sequence continues at coordinate 2,152,235 of NC_016109.1, forward strand.
GCTGCCCGCCGACCGACCACCGCCCGCCGCCGACCGACCGACCGCCCACCGCCCACCGCCCGCCGGAGGCCGGAGGCTACGCGGTGGCGGCCGCCGCCGCCCGCCCGGCCGTCCGGCCGGAGAACAGGCAGCCGCCGAGGAAGGTGCCCTCCAGCGAGCGGTAGCCGTGGACGCCGCCGCCGCCGAAGCCGGCCGCCTCGCCGGCCGCGTAGAGGCCGTCCAGGACACTGCCGTCGGCGCGCAGGACGCGGGAGTCGAGGTCGGTCTGCAGGCCGCCGAGCGACTTGCGGGTGAGGATGTTGAGCCGGACGGCGATCAGCGGGCCGGCCTTGGGGTCGAGCAGCCGGTGCGGGGCGGCGGTGCGGATCAGCTTGTCGCCGAGGTAGCGCCGGGCCCCGTGGACGGCGGTGACCTGGAGGTCCTTGCTGAACGGGTTGGCGATCTCGCGGTCCCGGGCCTCGATCTCGCGGCGCAGTTCGGCGCCGTCGATGGCGGGGGCGTCGCCCTGCCGCTCGTTCATGCCGCGGACCAGTTCCTCCAGCGTGTCGGCGACCACGAAGTCGGGCCCGTGCCGCTTGAACGCCTCGACCGGGCCGGTGGCGCCGGGCAGGGCGCGGCCGAGCACCTGGCGGATCGAGCGGCCGGTGAGGTCGGGGTTCTGCTCGGAGCCGGAGAGCGCGAACTCCTTCTCGATGATCTTCTGGGTGAGCACGAACCAGGTGTGCTGGTGGCCGGTGCGCATGATGTGTTCGAGGGTGCCGAGGGTGTCGAAGCCGGGGAACAGCGGGACGGGCAGCCGCCTGCCGGTGGCGTCGAGCCAGAGCGAGGACGGGCCGGGCAGGATCCGGATGCCGTGCCGGGCCCAGATCGGGTTCCAGTTCTCGATGCCCTCGGTGTAGTGCCACATCCGGTCGCCGTTGACCAGGTGGCCGCCGGCCGCGCCCGCGACGTCCAGCAGCAGGCCGTCGACGTGCGCGGGGACGCCGGAGAGCAGCTTGGCGGGCGGGGTGCCGAGCCGTTCGGGCCAGGCGGCGCGGACCTTGTCGTGGTTGCCGCCGATGCCGCCGGAGGCCACGATCACGGCCTGGGCGCGGAGTTCGAAGTGCCCGACGGCCTCGCGCGAGCTGGCCTCGCCGCGCGGTACGGCGGACGGGGCGAGCAGCTCGCCGCTGACGGTGTCCAGGCTGCCGGCGCTCGCGGCCAGGCCGGTGACCCGGTGCCGGAAGCGCAGTTCGACCCGGCCGGCCTTCACCGCCTCGCGGACCCGGCGGGCGAAGGGCTCGACCAGGCCGGGGCCGGTGCCCCAGGTGATGTGGAACCGCGGCACGGAGTTGCCGGGCCCGGAGGCCAGCAGTCCGCCGCGTTCGGCCCAGCCGACCACCGGGAACAGCCGGACGCCCTGCCCGTGCAGCCAGGCGCGCTTCTCGCCGGCCGCGAAGTCGACGTACGCCTCGGCCCAGCGGCGGGCCCAGGCGTCCTCGTCGCGGTCGAAGCCGGCGGTGCCGAGCCAGTCCTGCCAGGCCAGCTCCCGGGAGTCCTTGATCCGCAGCCGGCGCTGCTCGGGCGAGTCGACCAGGAACAGGCCGCCGAAGGACCAGTGCGCCTGCCCGCCGAGCGACCCGGCCGGCTCCTGGTCGAGCAGCAGCACCTTCCGTCCGGCGTCGGCGAGTTCGGCGGTGGCGGCGAGGCCGGCGAGGCCCGCTCCGATCACGATGACGTCGGCGTCGTAGGCCATGCGGGGGGCGTCCTTCCAGACCTGGCTCGGGGGGTGCCCCGATCCTCCGGCCTGCGCGCCCCCGGGTCAACCCACCGGTAACTTCCGCCCCGCCCGGACGCGCGGCAGCCCCCGCCGGGACGGGCGGGGGCTGCCTGGTGCGGGAGGAGACGGGAGGGCGCGGGAGGGCCCGGGAGGACCCGGGGGCCGTCAGGGCTTGATCCGGACCACCTGCGGGTCGTGGTCGGAGGCCTGGGCGGCGAACTCGCTGTTGATGTGCACCACGTCGTAGTGGGTCTTCTCGGGCTTCAGCGCGGGGCTGACCAGGATGTGGTCGAGGACCTGCGAGTTGCCCTGGTAGACGTACGAGTAGCGCTCCTCGGCGGGGAGTTCGTTCACCAGGTCGCGGAGCACGCCGTCCTTGGTCAGGGTCTGCAGCGCGGGCGAGAACTGGTAGTCGTTGAAGTCGCCGAGCGAGACGATCCGGGCCTTCGGGTCGGCCGCCAGCAGCTTGGCGACGAACGCCTGCTCGACGGTGGCCTGCTTGACCCGCTGCACCTCGGAGGAGCGGGTGGGGGCCTGGAAGCGGCTGTCGATGCCCTGGTCGCCGCCCTTGCTGTTGAAGTGGTTGGCGATCACGAAGACCGGCTTGCCCTTGAACTCGAACTGGCCGACCAGCGGCTTGCGGCTGGAGGTCCAGGCCTCGTTGCCGGGGTCGATCCGGCCGGGCGAGGCGGTGAGGCTGGTCTTGTGGTTCTTGCCGGTGACGTCGACGGCGGTGGTGGCGGTGCCGCCGGGGATGTCGGTGAAGGACACCCGGGCCGGGTCGAACAGGAACACCTGGCGGATGTTGCCGCCGGGTTCGCCGCCGTCCTTGCCGTCCTCCGGGTCGATGGAGCGCCAGTCGTACGCGGGGCCGCCGGCCGCCTTGATCGCGTCGACGAAGGTCCGGACGGTGGTGGCGGCGCCCACGGTGCCGTCGTTGACCGCGCCGTTGTCGTCCTGGATCTCCTCCAGGGCGACGATGTCGGGCGAGGCGAGGTTGGTGACGACGCCCTGGGCGAGCCGGGCGAACTTCTCCGGGCCGTCGCCGGGGTCGAGGTTCTCGACGTTGTAGGTGCCGATGGTCAGTTCGTTCTTCTTGCCCGGCTCGGCGACCTCGGGCGTGAGCCCGTTGTCCTGGACCGCGCCGAGGGTGTTCGCGGCGATGGTGTAGCCGCCGAACTGGTTGTAGTCGAGCGGGCCGGCGGTGGCGCCGGTCAGCCGGTCGCCGACGTTGGCGACCGGGAACGGCACCTGGGTGAGCGGCGGCAGCGACTGGACCATGATCCGGCCGTTGTTCGGCTGGTCGTAGCCGAGGTAGACCACGCCGCCGCGGGCGGTGCGCGGGTCGGTGGCGACCGCGTCCACCCACAGCTCGTTGTACTTGTCGGTGGCCTGCACCACCGGCACGTCGGCGACCTGGACGTTCATGCCCTCCAGCGACTCGTAGCGGTCGAGGGCGTACGTCGCCGGGTCGAGCGGCAGCGCGTCGATCGAGCCGCCGGCGGCGTCCGGGGCGTACGCCGCCGGGATGTTCGCGGCGTCCAGCACGACCGGCGCGGGCACCGGGTTGCCGGAGGACAGCACGGTGGTCTTCGGGCCGGTCAGCTCGGTGACCGACTGCGAGCCGCCCGCGCTGTTCGGGTAGTACTCGCTGACCTTGCCGGTGACCAGCACCGAGTCGCCGACCTTCACGGTCGGGGCGGCGGAGGTGTAGACGAACACGCCCTCGCTGGTGGCCGGGTCGGCGTCCGGGTTCGGGTCCTGGATCCAGAAGCCCTTGGTGCCGTACGCGCGGACGCCGGTGACCACGCCGGGCACGTTGGTGACGGTCTGGCCGTTCTTCGGCGACACCCGGGTGGTGCCCTGGATGTCGTGGATCCGCAGGTCGCCGGGGACCGGCGGGGTGGTCGGCGGGGTGGTGGTGCCGCCGCCCGCGCTCTCGCCCCTGGTGTTGGTCGGCGTCGGGTCGCCGGCCGCGAGGTCCTTGGCGTTGTCGTCGGTGTCGGCGAGCGCGGCGGCGCGGGCCACCGAGGCGGTGTTGGACGCGCCGGTGACCGGGCTGCCCTCGCGCACCACGGCGGTGCCGAAGCCGACCAGGTCGACGATCCGCGGGTCGGCGGCGCAGTCCGCGGCGGTCTTGCAGGTCAGCGCGGTGGTGCCGTTGACCAGCGCGACGGTGCCGCTGGTCGCCGACAGCGCCAGGGTGCCGCTCGCGTCGGCGGCCGGCAGGTCGGTGGTGCCGCCCGCGCCCGGGGCCTCGGCGACCAGGTAGCGCCCGCCCGGGGCGACCGACCCGCTGAGCGCGGTGACGCCCCACTGGCTGGAGGCGCTCGGGCTGCCCGGCAGGTACTGCACGCTGTAGCCGGACAGGCCGAAGGCCGCGCCGGACGGGTTGCCCAGCTCGATGAAGTCGTTCTTCAGCGTCGCGCCGGAGTTGCCGCCACCGCCGTACACCTCGGCGATCACCGCGCCGGCGGACGGCGCGGCGGACGCGCCCGGCAGCGGGACGGCCAGCAGGGACGCGGCGACCGCGGCCGTCGCGGTGACGCGCAGCAGGGTGCGGCGGGAGCGGCGGGCGGGAGTGGGGCTGGGCACCGTTGCGGGGCTCCTTCGTGGCAGGACCGGGGCCCGGGCGCCGCGCGGGCGCCCCGGGTGGTGTCGAGGGTTCGTCAGAAGGCTGGCGGCCGGGGCCGGTCCGGGCGTCCGGGCGGTCCTGGCGGGCTACTCGCGTAGATCCGGTTCCAGAAGATACGCGCGTAGAAGTTGACGCGACAAGGGTGCCGACGTGAACAGTTCCCGACATGCGGAGGGGGCGCCCCGACGGGACGCCCCCTGACCTCGAAACCCGGACCCGGCCGCTACGCCTGCTCGCGCAGGCTCGCGCCCCACTTCTGCTCGACCCGGCCGAACTTCCAGAACGCCAGCGCCCCGGCCCAGGTCACCACGAACAGGCCGACGATCACGTAGCCCACCAGGTTGAGGTCCAGCGAGCCGATCCAGCCGATCGGGCCGCTGGTGATGTCCAGCTTCTCGGCGAGCAGGCCGACCAGCTCGATCACGCCGATCACCAGCGCCACGATCACCGACAGGCCGGTCACCGTCAGGTTGTAGTAGATCTTCCGGACCGGCTTGGAGAACGCCCACTCGTAGGCGAAGTTCATGAACGAGCCGTCGATGGTGTCCAGCAGGCTCATGCCGGCCGCGAACAGGATCGGCAGCACCAGCAGCGCGTACCAGGGCAGCGAGAAGGCGGCCGCGCCGCCCGCCAGCACCAGCAGCGAGACCTCCGTCGCGGTGTCGAAGCCGAGGCCGAACAGCAGGCCCACCGGGTACATGTGCCACGGCTTGGTGACCGCCCGGGTGACCCGGCCGAGGATCCGGTTCAGGAAGCCGCGCTTGTCCAACTGCCGTTCCAGCTCGGCCTCGTCGAAGTCGCCCTGGCGCATCCGCCGGAACACCTTGAGGATGCCGTTGAACGCGCCCAGGTTGATCAGGCCGATCAGCACCAGGAAGGTGCCGGAGACGCTGACCCCGATCAGGCCGGTGGCGTTGTGCAGCGCCGAGTCGTCGGCCTCGACCTGGCCGGCCAGCGAGCGGATGCCGAACGCCAGCAGCGCGCACAGGCCGAAGACGATCGACGAGTGGCCGAGCGAGAACCAGAAGCCCACCGAGAGCGGGCGCTTGCCCTGCCCCATCAGCTTGCGGGTGGTGTTGTCGATCGCCGCGATGTGGTCCGCGTCGAAGGCGTGCCGCATGCCGAGCGTGTAGGCGGTCAGGCCCATCCCGGCCCCGAACACCTGCCCGCCGACGTCGTAGTGCTGCGGCGCGATCACCGCGAGCAGGGTCACCCAGCCCACCACGTGCAGGAGCAGGACGAACCCGCCCATCCCGGCGAGCCGGAGCCACTCCTCCCGGGTGAGCCGGTCGCGCAGACGGCTGGGCGCTGCCATGGGCGTTCCCTCCAGGGGCGGTGGTGCGAGGTGGTGAGCCGGGCCATCCTTCCGCTTATATGGATGCAATTGCAAGTTATGTGCAACTACGAGCCAGGGGCGCACAACGGGCGCGCCCGCCCGCTCGGAACCCTCACCGCCGGGCCGCCGGCCCCACCCGGCCCACCACCGCCAGCAGGGACCGCACCGCGGCCTCCACCCCGGGCCCGGGCCGCGGCCGCCGCCGGGCCAGGATCGCGACCGGGCGGAGCGGCTCGGTGAGCCGCAGCTCGACGAGCTCGCCGTCCTCCAACTCCCGGGCGACGGCCGGCTCGGGCAGCAGGGAGAGGCCGTGACCGTGCCCGGCCAGCCGCAGCAGCGCGGACAGCGAACCCTGCAACGTGGTCAGCCGGGCCCCGGCCAGCAGGTCGCGGCCGAGCCGGTCGACGAGCATCTCGGCGGTGCAGCCGCGCTCGGCGACCAGGAACTCGTACGGGAGGAGCTGCTCGGGCGTGACCCGCTCCCGCCCGGCCAGCGGGTGCCCGGGGCCGGCCACCAGGACCGTCCGGTCATGGCCGACGACGGTGTGCGGGCCGAGGCCGCGGGCCCCGTTGTCGTACTGCAGGACGAGGTCCAACTCCCCGGCGGCGTAACGCCTTTCGAGGGTCGCCCGGTCGGCCACGGTGAGTTCGACGTCCGCCCCGGGGCCGGTGCCCGCGTACGCGGCGGCGGCCAGCAGGTCGGGCACCCAGGCGTGGGCGAGCGACTCCTGGGCGCCGACCCGGAGCCGGGGGCGGTCGCCGAGGGCGGCCCGGCGCAGCTGGTCCTCCAGCGCGAGGGCGGCCCGGGCGTGCGGCAGCACCCGGGCGCCGGCCTCGGTGGGCACCGCGCCGGTGCCGGCCCGGACCAGCAGGCTGACGCCCAACTCGGCCTCCAGCCGCCCGAGCTGGGCACTGACACTGGACTGGGCGTAGCCGAGGGCCTGGGCGGCGGCGGAGATGCCGCCGTGGTCGACGACCGCGACGAGGGCGCGCAGATGACGGGAGTCCACCGCCCCAGCCTAATCACCCCTTATCGGACACTCCGATGGGGCCATCGGATTCCCGGCGTCGCGGACCGCCCGCCCGCCGGGCCAGGCTGCGGCCATGACCACGGCACCTCCCCTCCTGTCCCCTTCCCCTTCCCCTTCCCCTTCCCCTTCCCCTTCCCCTTCCCCTTCCCCGTCTGCCCCCGGTAGCCCCGCCTCGCGGGTCCGCGCCGGGCTGACCTTCGCCGGGATCGCGGCCGGCAACCTGCTCGTCCTGCTCGACACCTCGGTCCTGAACGTGGCCGTCCCGGACGTGCAGTCCTCGCTGCGCCCGGCCGCCGCCGCGCTGCCGTGGGCGGTGGACGCGTACACGGTGGTCTTCGCGGGGCTGCTGCTCGCGGGCGGGGTGGTCGCCGACCGGTGGGGCGCCCGGCGGGTGTACGGCTGGGCGCTGGGGCTGTTCGCCGTGCTGTCGGCGGTCTGCGCGGCGGCGCCCGGGATCGGGTGGCTGATCGGCGGGCGGGCGCTGCTGGGGGCGGCGGGGGCGGGGCTGGTGCCCGCCTCGCTGGCGCTGCTGATCCACCTGAACCCGGATCCGGGCCGCCGGACCAGGGCGATCGGCGCCTGGACGGCGCTCAGCGGCCTGGGCGCGGCGGCCGGCCCGGTGCTCGGCGGGGCGCTGGTCGAACTGGGCGGCTGGCGGCTGGCGTTCCTGGTGAACCCGCCGATCGCGCTGGCGGCGCTGCTGCTGGCCCGCAGGCTGCCCGCGCCGCCGGTCCGGGCGGTCCGCGCGCTGGACCGGCCGGGGCTGGCGCTGTGCACCGCCGGGCTCGGCCTGCTGACCTTCGGCCTGGTCGAGGCGGGCGCGGCGGGTTCCGGGGGCTGGGGCGGGCCGGCGGCGCTGGTGCCGGTCGGGGCGGCGCTGCTGTGCTTCGCCGCGCTGGCGGCGGTGGAGCGCCGGGCGGTCGCGCCGGTGCTGCCGCCGGCGCTGCTGGCCCTGCCGAGGGTGCGGGTGGCGATGGTCGCGGCGGCGGTGTCCTGCTTCGGGTACTTCGGCGGGCTGTACCTGTTCGCGGTGCGGCTCCAGCACGGCTACGGCCTGAGTCCGCTGGAGGCGGGGCTGGCCTCGCTGCCGATCGCCTTCCCGGTGTGCGTGATGCCGTTCTTCACCGGTCGGCTGGTGGCCCGGTACGGTCCGCGCCCGGTGCTGCTGGCCGGCATGTCGGCGGGGGTGCTGGCGGGGCTGCTGCTGACGCTGTGCGGCGGGCCGCACCCGCCGGTGCCGCTGCTGGTGGCGGCGGAGCTGGCGCTGGCCGCGACCGGCACCCTCTCGATCCCGGGGGCGGCGGCCGCGATGGCCGTCGCCGCCCCGCCGGAGTACGCGGCCACCGGCCAGGGCGCCCTGAACGGGGTCCGGCAGGCGGGGTCGGCGCTGGGGGTGGCGGTGCTCGGCGCCCTGGCGACGCTGCCGGCCGCGGGCTGGGTGCTGGCCGGCGTCGCGCTGCCCGCGGTGCTGCTGGTCTCCGGCCGGGGCCGCCCCCGGCGGGGAGGGGGGCCGCAAAACCCCCGAAACGACTGATCGGAAAGCTTCCTGACGGTTCGTGGGCCGAAATCCTTGACCGCGCCGAATGGTCCAGTCCAATCTAGGTGACGCGCTCACCCCAAGCGCGCAGGCTCCCACCTGGTCCCCCACGGACGACTGCACCTACCGGACAACCCCACACCTCCGGAGGTTCCTCCCATGCTTGAACGGGCCACGCCCGCAACCGAGTCGACCCCGCGCCGGGCTCCGTCCCGCCGCCGGGCCGGCGCCCTCGTGGTGGCCGCCGCGATGACCGTCGGCTCCACGGCGCTCGCGCTCTCGCTCGGCTCCGCCTCGGCGGCCACCGTCAACCTGCTGGCCAACGGCGACTTCGAGTCCGGCTCGCTGAGCGGCTGGACCTGCACCAACGGCTCGGTGGTGAGCACCCCCGTGCACGGCGGGTCCTACGCGCTGAACGGCAACGCCACCGCCGCGGACACCGGCCAGTGCCAGCAGGTCGTCACCGTCCAGCCGAACACCAAGTACACGCTGTCGGGCTTCCTCAAGGGCAGCTACGTGTACCTGGGCGCCACCGGCACCGGCGTGAACGCGTCCACCTGGACGCCGGGCGCCGCCAACTACACCCAGCTGAGCACCACCTTCACCACCGGCGCGTCCACCACCTCGGTGACGGTGTTCACCCACGGCTGGTACGGCACCGGCGCGTACCAGGCGGACGACCTGGTGCTGAGCGGCCCCGGGACGACCACCACCACCCCGAGCGCCTCGGCCAGCGCCTCGCAGAGCGCCTCGCCCAGCGCGTCGGCCTCGGCCTCGACCTCCGCCTCGGCCTCGACCTCGGCCTCGCCGAGCCCGTCGAACTCGGCCTCGTCCAGCCCGTCCGGCTCGGCCTCCGCGTCGCCGTCCGGCAGCCCCAGCTCCAGCTCGGGCACCGGCAACGGCCCGGCCGGCGACGGCAAGATCACCGTCCCGGGCGGGTTCGCGGTCACCCGGACCACCGCCAACGCGGTGGTGCTGAACTGGACCGCGTCGACCGACTCGACCGACAACTACGTCGGCTACAAGGTCTGGTCGAAGGGCCAGCTGGTCGGCACCTCGATGGGCACCAGCATCACGGTCTCCTCGCTGCTGCCGAGCACCTCGTACACCTTCACCGTCCAGGCGTACGACAAGGCCGGGCACGCCTCGCAGCAGTCCGCCGCGGTGACCACCACCACCGCCGCCGCGCCCGCCACCGCCAAGCCGCTCAAGTCGGCGTACTTCGACCAGTGGTCGGTGTACGACGCCGCCTACTACCCGAAGAACGTGAACACCTCGGGCGCCGGCGCCAAGCTGGACGTCATCTCGTACGCGTTCGAGAACATCCACCCGACCAACCTCAACTGCTTCGAGGCCGTCAAGGCCTCCGACGCCAGCCACGAGGACAACCCGAACGCGGGCGACGGCGCGGCCGACGCGTACGCCGACTACCAGATGGACTTCTCCGGCGCCATCTCGGTCGACGGCTCCGCGGACGACTGGCAGCAGCCGCTGAAGGGCAACTTCAACCAGCTGCGCCAGCTCAAGGCGAAGAACCCGAACCTGCGGGTCACCCTCTCGCTGGGCGGCTGGACCTACTCCAAGTACTTCTCCGACGCGGCGGCCACCGACGCCTCGCGCAAGAAGCTGGTCTCGTCCTGCATCGACATGTTCCTCAAGGGCAACCTGCCGACCGGCGTCGCGGGTGACGCCTCCGGCGGCGCGGCCAGCGCCACCGGCATCTTCGACGGCATCGACATCGACTGGGAGTACCCGGGCTCGGCCGGCGGCCACACCGGCAACCACTACTCGGCGGCCGACAAGCAGAACTTCACCGCGCTGCTCGCCGAGTTCCGCAGCCAGCTCGACTCGTACGGCGCGACCCTCGGCAAGAAGTTCCTGCTGACCGCCGCCCTGCCGTCCGGCCAGGACAAGATCCAGTACATCGAGACCGACAAGATCGGCGCGTACCTGGACTACGCCGACATCATGACCTACGACATGCACGGCTCGTGGGACGCGACCGGCCCGACCAACCTCCAGGACCCGCTGCACGACAGCCCGGCCGACCCGACCACGCCGATCGCCCCCGGCACCGCCAAGTACAACGTGGACACCACGCTCGCCGCGTACACCACCGGCCTGCCGGAGTACGGGATCAAGGGCGGCTTCCCGTCCAACAAGATCATCCTCGGCATCCCGTTCTACTTCCGCGGCTGGACCGGCGTCCAGGCCGGTGACAACTACGGCCTCTACCAGAAGGCCACCGGCGCCACCCCCGCCAAGCCCGGCAGCCAGGAGGCCGGCCTGGCCAGCTGGCGCGAACTCACCCTCACCGCCCAGAACACCCACTGGGACCCGGTGACCGAGAGCACCTGGGTCTACGACGGCACCAACTTCTGGACCGGCGACGACCCGAAGGCCATCCAGGCCCGCGCCGCGTACGCCAAGAACAAGGGCCTGGGCGGCATCTTCGCCTTCGCCCTGGAGAACGACGACGACAGCTCGACCCTGCTGAACACCATCTACAACAGCCTGGGCTGACACCCGTCACCGACCGGCGGCCCGCCGCACCCTCCCCGGAGGGTGCGGCGGGCCGCCGCCGTTCCGCCCCCGGGTCAGGGCTGCCGGGCGCGCAGCAGCCGGACCTCCTCGCACATCCGCGCGTCATCCTCCGGACCCCAGAGCAGGTTCCGCTCCCGCAACTCGGCCGGGCTCGCGTCCGGCCACCGCGCGACCAGCGCCCGCTGCTCGGGCGGCAGCGGCCGACCCGTCCGGCGCAGCAGCGTCAACGCCTTCACCCCGTGGCGGCTCGGGCCGAGTTCGGCGAGCAGCAGCGGGGCGGCCCGCTCCCCGTCCCCCGTGATCCGCCACAGCGCCTCGGCGGCGTCCACCCGGACCCGCGCGTGGTGGTCGGCCGTCAGGTAGCGCTCCACCAGCGGCAGCAGCGGTGCGCCGACCGGCCCGAGCAGGGCGGTGTCGGCCAGGTGCCGCTCGCTCCCGGCGAGGCCCTCGGCGAGGCCCTCGGCGAGCAGCCGCAGCGCGGGCTCCGGGTCGGCGCCGAGCCGGGCGGCGGCGACGGCGGCGGCACGCGCCAGCACCGGGTTCGCGTGGCCGGTCAACGCGACCAGCTCGCTGACCGGTTCGGGGTCGGCGAGGTCGAGCCCGGCGAGCGCGTGGGCGAGCTGCGGGCTCGGCGAGGTGCGCAGCAGCCGGACCAGGTCGGGCAGCAGCGGGGCGGCGCGCGCCGGGGTGAGGGCGTTCAGGAGCACGTCGCGGGGGCTGCCGTGCCAGCTGTCGCAGCAGGTACCGACCGGCTCCGGCCGCAGGACCCGGCGGCACAGGGCGGGGTCGCCGGTGCGGGCGGCCAGCACGGCGAGCGCGGACGGGTCGGGGTCGGGGACGAGGTCGAGCAGCCGGGTGTCGCCGGCCTCGGCCAGGATCCCCTGGGCGCACCGGGAGGTCGCCTCGTCGGAGGAGCCGAGGAGGGGCAGCGCCGCCTCGACGACCGGCGCCGGGTCGACGCCGCGCCCCACGCAGTCGGCGAGGCCGCCCAGGACGTCCACCATCCGTCCCGCCCCGCCCCGCCGCGCCAGGGCGGCGAGCAGCAGCGCGGCGATCTCGGCGTCCCGGCCGCGGCAGGTGTCGGCCACCCGCAGCGCGCGGCGGACCCCGCGGGACTCGTGGTCACCGGCCGCGATCCAGCCCGCCGCGACCGCGAGCCCGGCCGCCGGGTCGGCGTCGAGCAGCCGCTCCAGCCGGTCCTCGGTGATACCGACACCGGGGAACCAGCCGTCCCAGTCGGCCCGGAACTCCGGATCACCGGCGTCCACCACGAGCACGTCCACCAGTGCGGCCGGGTACGGCGCCCGGGCCCGCTCCAGCAGGCAGAGCGCGGCGGTGGCCCGGACGGCGGGCGACCGGTCGGCCAGCGCCGCCCGCAGCCGCCCGGCCGGGTCGGCCTCCAGGCGGTTCAGCACCATCAGCGCCTCGGCCCGCACCCGTCCGGACGGATCCTCCCGCAGGCGGGCCGCCAGCGCCGCCACCGCGGGCGGCAGCGACTCCCCCGCCGCCCGCCGGGCCGCCCGCACGGCCTGCCGCCGCACCTCCGGCTCCGCGTCCCGCAGCAGGTGCAGCAGGCCGGGCAGTTCCTCGGCGACCCGGGCGCCGCCCTCCGCCTCCCACTCGGTCCAGACCTGTTCCTGCACCCCGCCCGCCATGGACAGGAACATCAGCATGACGTGCCGCCGGTGGGTGGCGTGCGCGGCGGCGTGCGCCACGTACGGGACGGCGGCGACCGCCGCCGGGTACACGGCGTCACGGTGCAGCACGCTGTCGAACAGCGCGTCCAGCGCCGCATCGACCACGTCCCGGTCCGCGGCGTACAGCGCCCGGATCAGCTCGGGCGGGTCGCCGTCTCCGCAACCGCGCTCCAGGGCCGTCCAGTCGACCAGGTGCAGTTCCTCGGGTGTCCTCATGATCGCCGGAGCCTAGCCGGGAGGAGTGACGGCCCTGCGCCGCCGGCGAGGGGCCCGCTTGGGGAGCGCCTGGGGAGCGCTTGGGCAGCGATTGGGGAGCGCCTGGCCGAACCGTGAACCTGCTGGGAGCCCGCTGGGATCCCGCTGTGAGCCCGGTGAAGGCGTACCTTACGATCATCGGGTGCCCAGCCTGACCGGACTCCCCCTGCAGATCATCGCCACCCTGGTGGCCGTCGCCGCGTTCGCCGCCACCATGTGGCTGTGGCCCCGGCTCGGCGGCCGCAGCTGGCGGTCCTGGCTCGGCCGGCTCGGGGCGTTCTTCGGGACGCAGGTCGCGGTGCTGGTCGCGATGGGCCTGGTCGCCAACTCGTACTTCGGCTTCTACTCGACCTGGAGCGACCTGCTCGGCCTGGACGGCAGCCCGGGCACCGTGGTCGACCACCAGCCCGGCGGCAAGGCCGTCGCGGTGACCGGCGAGCAGAAGATGTACTCGGCGCAGGGCTCCGCGCAGGACCGCTCCGGGGTGATCCAGCAGGTGGAGATCCACGGCGCGGCCACCGGCCTGACCGGCACCCCCGCGTACGTCTACCTGCCGCCGCAGTACTTCCAGCCGGCGTACGCGAACACCCGCTTCCCGATGCTGCTCGCGCTGTCCGGCTACCCGGGCACGCCGGAGAAGCTGATCTCGCTGCTGCAGTACCCGGCGTCCACCCTGAAGGCCATCGAGGCCAAGGAACTGCCGCCCACCGTGCTGGTGATGATGCGGCCCACCCTGGTCGGCAACCGCGACACCGAGTGCATGGACGTCCCGAACGGCCCGCAGGTGGAGACCTTCTTCACCGAGGACCTGCCGAAGGCGATGTCCGCCTCCTACCGGGTCGACGACCGGCCCGAGTCGCGGGCCGTGATCGGCGACTCCACCGGCGGCTACTGCGCCGTCAAGTTCGCGCTGCGCAAGCCCGACGCGTATCGGTCGGCGATCGCGCTGTCCGGCTACTACGACGTGCACAACGACCCCACCACCGGCGACCTGTTCGGCGGCAGCGACCAGGTCAAGCGGGACAACGACCTGCTCTGGCGGCTGCGCAACCACCCCGGCCCGCCGGTCTCGCTGCTCCTCGCCACCAGCCGCAACGAGGAGAACTACGGGCCCACCCAGGAGATGGTGGCCGCGTTCAAGGCCCCGACCAAGCTGTCCACCATCACCCTGGACAGCGGCGGCCACAACTTCCACACCTGGACCCGCGAGATCCCCCCGGCCCTCACCTGGCTCGGCGAACGCCTCGCCGCCCCGGGCTCGGCTCCGGCCACCGCTGCCGCCCCGGGCTCGGCCGCCCCGGGCTCGGCCGCGAGCTGACTGACCGTCAGCCGGGCCGCACCCGCCCCTTCCGGGGCCCGCACGCCCCTTCCGCGCCCCTCGCCGAGGCGTACGCCACCCGTTCGCGAGGAGATTAGAGCGGCCTCACAGCCGCCTCTCATCACCCTCTCAGCCGGGCCTCCGAGCGTAGTGCCCATGACCACGTCCAGTTCCGTTCCTCCGACCAGCGAGCCGTGGCCCGACGCCGCGAAGTACCCGCCGCCGACGGTCGCGGCCGCCGCCGACAGCCCGACCGGCAGCACGGCCGGCAGCACGGCAGGCGCCGCGGCCGACCCGGCGGCCGGGCCCACCCGGTGGCCCGACGCGACGCCGCTCCCGCCCGCCGGGGCCGGGGGCGAGCGGCCCGCTGAGGCGCTGTTCCCGCCCGTCGCGCTGCCGCCCGTCGGCCCCAAGGGCCGGGCCTCCTGGGCCGGCCGGCTGCGCACGCTGCCCGCCCGCACCTGGCGGGGACGGGCGGACGACGCCCGCTGGGTGCGCCCGGCGTTCCTCGGCCTGCTGCTGGCGACGGCCGTCCTGTACTTCTGGAACCTGACCGCCTCCGGCTGGGCGAACGCCTTCTACTCGGCGGCCGTCCAGGCCGGCTCGGTCAGCTGGAAGGCGATGTTCTTCGGGTCCTCGGACGCGGCGAACTTCATCACCGTCGACAAGCCGCCGCTGTCGCTGTGGCCGATGGCGCTCTCGGCCCGGATCCTCGGCCTGAACTCGTTCAGCGTGCTAGCCCCGCAGGTCCTGATGGGCGTCGGCACGGTCGCCGCCGTGTACGCGACGGTGCGCCGCCGCTTCTCCGCGCTCGGCGGCCTGGTCGCGGGCGCCGCACTGGCGCTGACCCCGGTCGCGGCGCTGATGTTCCGCTTCAACAACCCGGACGCGCTGCTGGTGCTGCTGCTCACGCTGGCCGCGTACGGCATCGTCCGGGCCACCGAGGCGGCGTCCACCCGCTGGATCGTCTTCGTCGGCGTGATGCTCGGCCTGGCGTTCCTCGCCAAGACCCTCCAGGCGTTCCTGGTGCTGCCCGGCTTCGCCCTGGTGTACCTGGTCTGCGCGCCCACCGCGCCGCGCCGCCGCCTCCTCCAACTGCTGTACGGCACCGTCGCGATGGTGGTGGCCGGCGGCTGGTGGGTCGCGATCGTCGAGCTGATGCCGGCCTCCGCCCGCCCGTACATCGGCGGCTCGCAGGACAACTCCTTCCTCTCGCTGACCTTCGGCTACAACGGCTTCGGCCGGATCACCGGCAACGAGACCGGCTCGGTCGGCGGCGGGGGGCGCAGCACCTTCCTCAGCGGCGGCGCCGAGGGCGGCGTCCTCTTCGGGGGCCCGGGCGGCGCCGGAGTCCCGGGCGGCACCGGAACCCCCGGCGGCGGTGGCGCCCCCGGCGGCGGTGGCGGCATGTGGGGCTCCACCGGCCTCACCCGCCTGTTCGACGGCGACATCGGCGGGCAGATCGCCTGGCTGATGCCCGCCGCGCTGATCCTGCTGGCCTTCGGCCTGTGGGCGACCCGCCGCCACCCGCGCACCGACTCGGCCCGGACCGCCTTCCTGGTCTGGGGCGGCTGGCTGCTCTCCACCGGCCTGACCTTCAGCTTCATGTCCGGCATCTTCCACCAGTACTACACGGTGGCCCTCGTCCCGGCGGTCGCCGCCCTGGTCGGCATGGGCGCCGACGGCCTCTGGCGGGCCCGGCACCGACTGCCGTACGCGGCGGTGCTCGCCGTCACCGTCCTGGTCACCGCCTGGTGGGCGCACCAACTGCTCGGCCGCAGCTCCCAGTTCGTACCGTGGCTGCGCAACGCGGTGCTGATCGGCGGCATCCTCGCCGCCCTCGCCCTGCTCTTCTCCACCCGGATCGCCGGCCCCACC
The DNA here is from genome assembly GCF_000269985.1 of Kitasatospora setae KM-6054. NCBI lineage: Bacteria > Bacillati > Actinomycetota > Actinomycetes > Kitasatosporales > Streptomycetaceae > Kitasatospora > Kitasatospora setae. Next base: position 2,168,224 of record NC_016109.1, read on the forward strand.
GGCCGCCGGATCGCCACCCTCGCGGGCCTCACCGCCCTCGCCGCCGGCCTGGCCGGCCCCACCGCGTACGCCCTCGACACCGTCTCCACCGGCCACAGCGGCTCCATCGTCACGGCCGGCCCCGCCGTCCAGGGCGACCGGGGCGGCTTCGGCGGCCGCGGCGGCTTCCCCGGCGGCGGCCGGGGCGGCGGCACCTTCCCGGGCGGCGGCTTCCCGGGCGGCGGCCGGACGGGCGGCCAGAACGGCACCTTCCCGGGCTTCCCGGGCGGCGGCACCGGCACCGGCACCGGCACCGGCACCGGCGAGAGCCGGGACGGCCGCGGCGGCTTCGGCGGCACGGGCGGCATGGCCGGCGGTCGGATGGGAGGCGGCGGCATGGGCGGCCTGCTGAACGGCGCCCAGGTCTCCGCCGAGGTGGCCGACCTGCTCAAGCAGGACGCCGACAAGTACACCTGGGTCGCGGCCGCGGTCGGCTCGCAGAACCAGGCCAGCTACCAGCTCGCCAGCGGCGAACCGGTGATGGCGCTGGGCGGCTTCAACGGCAGCGACCCGTCGCTCTCCCTGGACGGCTTCAAGAAGCTGGTCGCCGAGGGCAAGGTGCACTGGTTCATCGGTGGCGGCGGCATGGGCGGCGGCGGCATGGGCGGCTCCAGCTACTCCTCGGAGATCGCCTCCTGGGTGTCGTCCGCCTACACCGCCAAGACGGTCGGCAGCACCACCATGTACGACCTCACCGCGACCCCCAAGTCCGGCAGCTGACCCCGGCCGACCGGTCGGCGTCCCCGAGAACGCCCGGGGCCGGTCGGGCTCCCCGTCCCCCGGGGAGCCCGACCGGCCCCGGGCCTCCGCGCGTCCCGGCGCGGCCTACCTCACACCCCTCACCCGCCGCAGAGCGAGAGCATCGTCTTCTTGTCGGCGGGCGTCACCGGCAGCTGGTACTTCAGCGACACCTGCGCCCACCGGATCGCGTACGAGCACTGCACCGCGGTGTTGGCCGGAAGCCAGGTCGCCGGACCGGAGTCGCCCTTCGAGGCGTTCTGCGACCCGTCGGCGGGGATCAGGTTCAGCGGGTCGTTGGCGATCTGCACCCGCTTCGCCTTGTCCCACTGCGCGGCACCCTGCTGCCAGTCGTAGGACAGCGGCATCACGTGGTCGATCTGGATCTTCGACGCCTGCTGCTTGTTCCACTGCACGGTCTTGCCGGTGTACGGGTCCCAGATGGTCATCCCGGTGACCACGCAGGCCGAGCCGTCCTTGTGCTCGACGTTCTGCCCGTCCCGGGCCAGCACGTCGTCGCGCGTCCCGCAGTTGTTGTGCCCCAGCGGGACCCCGTCCACGTTGTCGGTCCACGGCGGCCCGAACTGGTCGCGGTCGTAACCGGTCTTCGGACCGGGATCGGCCGTCTTGACCTTGGCGATCAGGTCCCGCCCGGCCTTCTTGTCGGCGTCGGAGCCGACCGGCGCCAGCCCGGGCTTGGTCCCGTCCGGGTTCTGCAGCGGATTCGTCCCCTGCGAGGCCGCCCCCGAACTACTGCCACCCCCGCTCCCCTTCTTCGCGCTGGTGCACCCGGCGAGCGCGAGCGGACCGAGCAACAGGACGGCGACGACAGCGGTACGGCGGGAGCGCACGGCATTCCTCTGCGACTGGGTGACTCTGACGGCCCACCAGAAGACCAGCCCCGCCCCGCCTGGTCAAGCCAACCGGGGTCCGGCATGACACACCTCACAAACCGGGCAAATGTCGACCCCGCACCGCCCCGATCCGGCCTGCCTCCGCCAACGGCCGCCAAGAGTCGCCGACAGCCGCCGCCGAGCGGTCACGGGCGCCGTCCGCCGGCCACTGACTACCGGTGTCGCGTCATCGGTGTCGCGTCATCGGTGTCACGCCATCGATGTCACGGCACGCATGTCGCGGCACCGATGTCGCCTCATCCATGTCGCGACATCGATGCACCATCACCGGTGTCGCGGCATCGATGTCGCAGCATCGGTGTGGCGTCATCAGTGACGGGTCATCGATGCCGAAGCATGGATGACCCATCATCGATGTCACGACATCAATGCCTCAGCACCGATGTCACGACATGGACAGCACGTCACGAATGACACGACATCGATGCCACGGCACGGATGTCGCGCCACCGGCCCCGCAGCACCACCCGTCCCGCCCAAACCCCCTCCCCCGCCCCGCCCTCAGCCCCGCTCTCAGCCCCCGATCGCTGACATCGGCCGGTCCGGCCGGACGAAGTCGGCGTCGCCGATCCGGTGCCCGGGGCTCTTGCCGGCGACGCAGTCCCGCCAGGCGCGCTCGATCCGGGCGTCGTCGGCGCCGGAGCGCAGCAGGGCCCGGAGGTCGGACTCCTCGGTGGCGAACAGGCAGTTGCGCAGTTGGCCGTCGGCGGTCAGCCGGACGCGGTCGCAGCCGCCGCAGAACGGGCGGGTGACGGAGGCGATCACGCCGACCACGTGGTCGGTGCCGGCCAGCCGCCACTCCTCGGCGGGCGCGTTGCCGTGCCGTCCGATCGGGACGAGGCGCCAGCGGGAGCCGAGGACCTCCAGGACCTCGGCGGCGGTCACCATCGCGGTGCGGTCCCAGGCGCCCTGGGCGTCCAGCGGCATCGACTCGATGAAGCGCATCCGGTAGCCGCCGGCCACGGCGAACTCGACCAGGTCGACCAGTTCGTCCTCGTTGACGCCGCGCACCGGCACCGCGTTGACCTTGACCGGTTCCAGCCCGGCGGCCTTCGCCGCGGCCAGTCCGGCCAGTACGTCGACCAGCCGGTCGCGGCGGGTGAGGGCCGCGTAGCGCTCGGGACGCAGGGTGTCCAGGCTGACGTTCACCCGGTGCAGTCCGGCGTGCTTCAACTCGGCGGCGCGCCGGGCGAGTCCGATGCCGTTGGTGGTGAGCGAGAGCTCCGCACCGAGTTCGGCGAGCCGGGCCAGCAGGGCGGGCAGGCCGCGGCGCAGCAGCGGTTCGCCGCCGGTCAGGCGGAGGGTGCGGAGGCCGAGGCGGTGGACGGCGATCCGGGCCAGCCGGAGCAGTTCGTCGTCGTCGAGGGTCTGGCCGCGCGGCAGCCAGTCGAGTCCTTCGGCGGGCATGCAGTAGGTGCAGCGCAGGTTGCACCGGTCGGTGAGCGAGATCCGCAGGTCGGTGTGGACCCGGCCGTACCGGTCGACCAGCGGTGCGGGGGCGGTGGCGGGAGCGGTGGCGGGGACGTCAGTGGTGCGCGGGGCCATGGGGCCAGTGAACGGGGACGGCCGGTGCCCGGTCCAGGGACGGAACGGCCGGGAGCGGCGGACCGGCGGCGGACCGGGCCTGTCGGATCGTCCAAGGCGGTCGGTCAGGCGACCGGGGCAGACTGGCCGGCATGGCGCACGCGGCAGGCGGGACGGCCCCCGGGACGGGACCCGCATCGGACCCCGGGACGGAACCCCACGCAGAGTCCGGGCCAGCACCCGGCCCCGGCCCCGACCCCGCCCCCGGGGCGGAACTGCGGGTGCCGGCCCTGGTGCTGGCGGCCGGTGGCGGCTCGCGGCTGGGCGGGCGGCCGAAGGCGCTCCTTCCCTACCGGGGTCGCCTCCTGCTGGAGCACGCGCTGGCGACGGCCCGGGCGGGCGGCTGCGACGGGGCGGTGGCGGTGCTGGGCGCGGCGTCCGCCGAGGTGCGGGCCGTGCTGGGGGCGGCGGCCGCGGGCAGCACGGCCGCTGCCGCCGCCACCAGCACCGCCGACCCCACCACCGCCACCGCCACCGGGACGGGCGCCCCGACGGCGACCAGACAGTATCGACTCGTCGACAATCCCGGCTGGCGCTCGGGCATGGCCTCCTCACTGCGCGCGGGCCTGGCCGCGCTGCCGCCGGACGCGACGGCGGTCCTGGTCCTGCTGGTGGACACCCCGGGCGTCACCGCGGAGGCGGTCCGGCGCCTGCTCGCGACCCACACCGGACGGACCGACCTCGCCTCCTGCGCGTACGGCGGCCGCCGGGCCCACCCGGTGCTGATCGGCGCCGCGCACTTCCCCTTCCTGCTGGCCACCGCCGCCGGCGACGCGGGCGCCCGCGCCCTGCTGGCGTCCCGCCCGGTGGCGCTGGTCGACTGCACCGGCGTAGCCGTCCCGGACGACCTCGACACCCCGGCCGACCTGATCCGCTGGGGCATCGACCCGACCTCGCCGGCGGCCCGACCAGAGGCCGGACCGGACGCCGGACCGGACAACGGACCGAACCGATGAGCCCCCACCACCCACCCCCACCCGGCCCCGCCGTGGCCGGAAACAGCCCTACTGCCCTTACGCCACACAACAGTTGACCCACCATCAGCTTGCGGCGGCCCCGGCCGCAACCGTCTCCCGCCCCCCGTCCGCCCCTGCCGTCACGGCGGGCGCGCACGCCCCCGGCGCGCGACAGGTCGCGCACCTTTCCCCCACCTCAACTCCGCTGGAGGAATCCCTCATTCCGCACCGGTCGGGGCGGCGATCGGCCAGGATGGAGGCTTATCCCCTCCCAGCCGACCCGAACGGACGGTGACCCGCCATGCCGCTGCCCGAGGACGCCGCAGACGCCGAGACCACCACCGCGGGGCCGGTCGGTTTCTCCCCCGGTTCGCCGTCGGGCGCGAGCCAGTTGCGCTGCCCGGCGTGCCGGGCCGAGCACCGGTACGAGCCGCCGAGCCTGCCCTGCCCGTGCGGGGCGCAGCTGCGGGTGCCGCTGCTGCGCGGCGGGGTGCCGGTGCAGGTGCGGTTCCGCTCCTGGGAGGACTCCTGGCTGAGCATGCGCTGTCCGCACTGCGGGCGCAGCGACCAGTGGCCGCAGCCGGAGTTCACCTGCGACTGCGGGGTGATCGTCCGGCTGCCGGTGGACCGGGCGCCGCGCCTGCAGAGCGCCGGGCCGCACATCGGCCCGCGCTCCGCCGCGCGCCCGGCGCAGACCGCCCGCCCGTACACCACCGCCGTGCCCCCGTCCGCCCCGGCCCCGGACCCGGCCGCCGCGGACGGCGGGCAGCTGGCGGCCGGTTCGGGCGCGGCCCGCGCGCTGCGGCCGCCGTTCCGCCCGCAGCCGGTGCGTACGCCGCAGGACGCGGTGCTGACGGCGGCCCGCTACCTGCAGTGGCTGGGCTTCTACGACCTGGAGCTGCTGCCGGGCCAGGAGCGGGACTCGACCACCCTGCTCGGCGGCCGGATGATCGCCCGGGTGGACACCTGGACGGAGCCCGCCGACGTGAAGGCGGTCGAGTGCCTGTGGCTGGAGACCCTGCACAGTGAGGACGTCGCGGCCGCGATGTTCACCGTCTCCGGCTACTCCCGGCAGACCGTGGTGCGCGGCGAGCAACTGCTGGTGGCCTTGTTCACCCTGGACGCGGCGGGCATCCCGCAGCCGTCGAACGGCGCCGCCGAGGCGCTGATGGAGACCGGCTGGACGTCCTGACCCGCGCCCCCGGCAACGCCCCGACACCTACCCGCCAGCACCCCCGACACCTACCCGCCAGCACCCCCGGCGACTACCCGCCACCACCCCCGACAGCGGCCCGCCAACCCCGCGCGGAACGCCCGCGCACCCCACCATCCGGATCGAGCCGTTCCGGATCTCCTCGCGCTCGTGATCTGGTGCACAAGCTCCCGCGCGTGTTGAATTGCCGCCACGGCGCGGGCCCTTGGGCCGGCGGGTCGTTGCATGGCGCGCACAAGGAGGTGGCGTTGTCGGTGCACGGGACTGCCCCGGGGGGCATGGCGGACGTCGTCTGGCGGCTGCGTTCGCGCGGCTGCTGGCAGGAGGCGGCGGACCTGCTCCGCCCGCAGGCCGGCCGGGACCCGGCGGCGGCGCTCCAGCGCGCCGAGCTGCTGATCGAGCAGTGTCTGTTCACCGCCGACCACTGGGAGCGCGCGGAGGACGCGCTGCGGCAGGCGGAGGCGTCGGTCGCGGGCATCGAGGCGCGTGCGGCGGCGTCCTGTGCGCGGGGGTTCCTGGCGTACGTGGCGAGCGTGCTGGGCCGGCGCGACCGGCTGGACGAGGCGCAGGCCGCGCTGGGGCGGACGTCCGCGCTGCTGGCGCCGGGGACGCCGGGCCGGCCGCTGCTGGACTTCCGGCGCGGGCTGGTCGCCGAGAACCTGCTGCACGATCCGGTGGCGGCGCACAGCGCGTACGCCCGGGCGCACGAGGGGGCCCGCGAGCGGGGGGACGAGCTGCTGCGCTCCTCGACCTGGCGCCACCTGGCGGGCCTGGCCTGGGCGGCGGGCGACCGGGAGCGGGCCCGGGAGGGGTTCGCGGTCTCGCTGCGGCTGCGCGAGGAGCTGGGTTTCACGGTGGGGGTGGCGCCGGCGCTGGCCTCGCTGGCGGAGGTGTCGGAGCCGGCCGAGGCGGAGCGGCTGCGCGCGGAGGCGTCCCGGCTGGTGCAGGCGCTCGGCGGGGTGCCGGTGTGGTTGGCGCGACAGCTGGCGCAGATCCCGGCGCAGCCCAGCCCCCCGGACGGCGGTGCACGGCGCGACCTGCGGCGCGGCATCAGCTAAGGTGAGCCTTACCTGCCCGGCGCGAGCGGCTGTCCGGGCGGGTCCACCTCGCCGTGCCCGGGCCCGCCCCCGGGAGCACCACCCGGGAGCCCGCGTGACCACCCACCAGGTCGAGCAGTCCCCCTCGTCCGTCGGGGCGCCGCCCTGCCTGAGCAGCTGGCTGCGCCTCGGCCGGGCCTTCCCCGACCTGCGGATCCACCACGCCGCCCCGCGCACCGGCCCCGGCTGGACCACCGCCGCCGCGCTCGCCGGGGACCGGGCCGCCCTGGACGCGATGATCGCCTTCGACGAGCGGCTCGGCCTCGACCTGTACGGCACCCCGTCCCGGCCGGACGTCACCGCCGGGTTCAGCCTGCACCGCTACGCCTGGCCGGTCGCGCTCGCCTTCACGCTGCCCTGGCTGCTGGAGCGCCGCGTCCCGCTGCTGCCGGTCGACCGGGTCTCGATCAACCGCACCACCGGCGAACTGACCGCCCGCCCGGCCGGCTTCCACTGCCTGCCCGACGACCCGGCGGCCGGCCGCCCCGACGCCCTGGTCGTCCCGGACCGCCCGGCGCTCGACGCCGCCCTGCGCACCGCGCTCGCCGAGCACTTCACGCCCCTGCTGGCCGCCTTCCGCCCCGCGGTGCGCCGCGGCCCGCGCACGCTGTGGGCGCTGGTCACGGACGACGTGGTGGACGGCCTCTGGTACGCGGCGGGCCTGCTCGGCGAGGAGCCCCGCGCGGTGGCCGAGCTGACCGCCCTGCTGACCGGCGACGCGGCGGCGGCCCCGTTCGTCGGTACCCCGGGCTTCCGCGAGCCGGACGCGTCCGACAGCGAAGCCCCGACTCCGACGCCGACCCAGGCTCCGACCGAGGCTCCGACCCAGGCTGCGATCCCGGCCCGGACCCGGACCCGGGTCAGCTGCTGCCTGTACTACACCGTCCGCCCGGCCGAACTCTGCGTCAGCTGCCCCCGTGCCAAATAGATCTGACGCACTAATCGGTCTGACAATATTTTCCACGCCGCCCGAAATTCCCCCCTAACGGGGTAATGGCCCCGATCCCGCCTTGATCACCGAATTTCTCCGCCATGATGGTCCCCGCCATCACGACAGCGGAAAGCGAGGCTGGAGCAGGTCATGAGACTCTCGGACATACCGCTGGGCTGGGCCGTCGCCGGTACGGCCGTCCTGCTGGCCGTCATCGCCCTGCTGGCCTTCGCCCGCAGCCGCACCGGCACGGCCGGCTCCGCCGAGGGCGGTCCGGACTCCGCCTGGGAGCGCGCCCAGGAGCGCCGCCGCCGCACCGAGTCGCTCTACGGGGGCGCCTCCTACCTGCTGCTCTTCTGCTGCGCCGCGGTCGCCGCCGCGCTCTCCTTCCACGGCCTGGTCGGTTTCGGGGTGCAGAACCTCGGCCTCTCCGGCGGCTGGGAGTACCTCGTGCCGTTCGGTCTCGACGGCGCGGCGATGTTCTGCTCCGTCCTCGCCGTCCGCGAGGCCAGCCACGGCGACGCGGCGCTCGGCTCGCGCCTGCTGGTCTGGCTGTTCGCCGCCGCGTCCGCCTGGTTCAACTGGGTGCACGCCCCGCGCGGGCTCGGGCACGACGGCGCGCCGCAGTTCTTCGCCGGAATGTCGCTCTCGGCGGCCGTGCTGTTCGACCGCGCACTGAAGCAGACCCGGGTCGCCGCCCTCCGCGAGCAGGGCCTCGTCCCGCGCCCGCTGCCGCAGATCCGGGTGGTCCGCTGGCTGCGCGCGCCGCGCGAGACGTACGCGGCGTGGTCGCTGATGCTGCTGGAGGGCGTCCGCACGCTGGACGAGGCGGTCGAGGAGGTCCGCGACGACAAGCGGACCGCCGCCGAGAACCGCGAGCGCCGCCGGATGGCCTCCCGCCGGGAACGCGCCGAGATCCGGGCGATCGGCCGCCAGCCCGGCAGCGGCTGGCGCCACCGCGCCGCCCGCCAGCTCGAACCCGCCCCCGCCCCCGCCGCCGTCCCGGCCGCCCCGACGGAGCCCGCCATAGCCGCCCCCACCGGCCTCCCGGCGACCCCCGCCGCCCACCGCAGCATCGACCTCACCCCCGACGAGGACACCGTGACGCTGCCCCGGCTCGACTCCCTGGAGCAGAAGCTCAAGGACCTGGAGCAGCAGTTCGGCTAGCCCCGAGGTCACTGTCAGCCGTCAGCCGCTGAGCTCGAACCACATCCGCTTGCCGGTCCCCCGCGGTTCGACGCCCCAGGTGTCGGCGAGCGCCTCGACGAGCATCAGCCCGCGCCCGGAGGACGCCTGTTCGCCCGGGGTGCGGCGGGTCGGCCAGAGGTCGGACTCGTCCTCGACCTCGACCCGGAGCCGGGCCCGCCCCTGCTCCGGGCCCCGGCCGTTCCCCGGCCGCTCGCCGTTGCCCGGCCGCTCGCCGTGCTCCTGCTGCCGACCGTGCTCCTGGTAGAGGCGGGCGGTGAACATCGCGTCGCGGTCGGTGTGCCGGATCGCGTTGGTGACGAGTTCGGAGGAGAGCAGTTCGGCGGTGTCGATGAGTTCGGGCACGCCCCAGCGGCGCAGCGCGTCCCGGAGTTCGCCGCGGAGTTCGGCGATCCGGGCGAGGTCGGCCTGGCCGATCCGGCGCCGGAGCTGCTGGGCGGCGCGGCCGCCGGCGGGGCCGTCCCAGCGGAGCAGCAGCAGGGCGATGTCGTCCTCGCGTTCGCCGCTGTCGGCGGCCTGGGTGGTGATCCGGTCGGCGAGTTCCTCCAGCGGTTCGCGGGGTGACTCGTCGATGCCGGGGAGTTCGCCGGAGACGGTGGCGCAGAGCCGGGCGAAGCCGGTGTCGAGGTCCATGCCGCGGGCTTCGACCAGGCCGTCGGTGCAGAGGACGACGGTCTCGCCGGGGTCGAGGCTGAACCGGGTGACCCGGTACTCCTCGTCGGGGTCGACGCCCAGCGGCAGGCCGCCGGAGACCGGGACGGGGTGCGCGGTGCCGTCGGCACGGCGCACCACGGGGTCGAGGTGGCCGGCCCGGACGGCGTAGACGACGCCGTAGTCGACGTTGACCTCGGCGTAGGTGCAGGTGGCGAAGTGGTCGGTGTCGAGGTCGGCGAGGAAGCGGGAGGCGCGGGCCATCACGGCGGCGGGCGGGTGGCCCTCGGCGGCGTAGGCGCGCAGCGCGATCCGGAGCTGGCCCATGATGCCGGCGGCGTGCACGTCGTGGCCCTGGACGTCGCCGATGACCAGGCCGACGTGGCCGCCGGGCAGCGGGACGACGTCGTACCAGTCGCCGCCGATCTGCAGGCCGGAGCCGGCCGCGAGGTAGCGGACGGCGGTGCTGACGCCGGGGACGGCGGGGACGGTGCGGGGCAGCATGACGCGCTGGAGGCCGGCCGCGAGTTCGTGTTCGGCGTCGTGCAGGCGGGCCCGGGCGAGGGACTGCGCGACGAGGCCGCCGAGGGTGGAGAGCAGGGTGCGCTCGTCGGTGTCGAGTTCGCGGGCGTCGTCGAAGGAGACCACGCAGATGCCGGTGGGGCGGCCGCTGGCGACCAGCGGGAGGAACGCCCAGGAGGAGCGGCCGCTGTCCTCGGCCCAGTCCCAGGCTTCGGGGTAGCGGTCGCGGTACTCCTCGCGGCTGGAGACGAAGATCGGGGCGCGCTGCCGGATCGCCTCGGCGGCGGGGTGGGTGGGGGCGAGCGGGATCCGGTCGAACTGGTCGCTGAGCGCGCTGTGGTAGCCGCTGGAGCCGAGCAGCGCGATCCGGCCGGCCTCCAGCGAGGCCAGCGCGAGGCCGTCGGGGCCGAGGCCGGGCAGCGGGAGTTCGGTGAAGACCCGGGCGACGTCCCGGACGGTGACGGCCTCGGAGAGCGCGCGGGCGGCCTCCTTGATGAACCGGGAACGCTCCTCGCGGAGCACGGCCTGTTCGTCGGCGCGCTCGCGCTTGTGCAGTTCGACGGTGGCGTCCCAGACGAAGCCGACCATCCGGGAGGGGCGGCCGAACGCGTCGGCGAGCACCCGGCCGCGGAAGCGCACGGCGTGCAGTTCGCCGTTCGGGAAGACCGTCCGGTAGTAGGCGCCGCACTGGCCGAGCTCGGCGACGGCGCGCTCGACCCGGCGGCGCACCACGGGGGCGTCCTCGGGGTGCAGCAGGGCGAGGAATGCGGCGGAGGTGCGGTCGAAGGGCTGGCCGGTGAGGCCGAGGATCGCGCAGGCGCGCTGGTCGCCGACCAGGATGTCGCGGCGGACGTCCCAGTCGAACGAGCCGATGCCGTTGGCGGCCATCGCGGGTTCCAGCCACTCGGGGCTGGAGTCGCCGCTCCGGGTGGACAGGCCGCGGCCGGCCGGCGCGGGCACGGTCCGCCCGCCGGTGCCGCCGGTCGTCCCGCCCGCCGGGCCGCCGTTCGACCCGCCGTTCAACCCGCCGGCGGGCGTGCCGACGGCGGCGCGCAGCGGGTTCGCGGTGGTCTCGTTCCTGGCGGCCTGGGCGGGCGGGGTACGGCGGGCGGGCCCAGGCGCCTCGGGCTCTGTGGCCATGCTTCTCCTGCCGGTGCCTTGCCGGGCGGCCGCTGGGGTTTCCGTGTCCCCTGCTGGGCCGGCCGGACCGCGATGGTTGCGTGTGCCTACTGGCACACATTCTCACTACCCTCTCGTATGTTCGGCAAGGCGGCAATGCCGGGGGGCCGAACGGTACGGATCGCACACGATCACGTCCGGCATATTCATCCCGCGCGCCACACCCGTCCGGACCCGGAATTACCGGTTCGGACGGCGGCGGAGCCGGTTCGGGCGCGGGACCGGTTCGGGCGGCGGAGCCGGTTCAGGCGGCGGCCAGTTCGAACCAGGTGGTCTTCCCGTCGGCCCGCAGCTGGACGCCCCAGTCGTCGGCGAGCGCCTCGACCAGGAACAGCCCGCGCCCCGAGGTGGCGGTGTCCGAGGCGGGGCGGCGGCTGGGCGCCTGGGCGGCGCCGTCCTGCACCTCGACCCGCAGCCGGGACTGCTCGGTCAGCACGGCGTCGAAGACGGCGCCGCGGCCGGTGTGCACCAGCGCGTTGGTGACCAGCTCGGACGCGAGCAGCTCGGCGGTGTCGGCGAGCTCGGCCGGGACGCCCCAGTGGTCGAGCGCCGCCCGGAGCCGCCGGCGGACGGCGCCGACCGCCGGGAGGTCCGCCGCGTCCAGCGAGGCGTGCACCCGGCGGTGCAGCGCGCAGCCGGGTTGGTGCTCCGCCGGCTGGTGCCCCGGCGCCCGGTGGGCCGGCCCCCGGTACTCGGCGTCCTCCCGCCACGTGGCCGACCGCTGCCGCGGAAACCTCGCCTGACCGTCCATCAACCTCTGCTGCCCCCGCGGTAGTCCCAAGGCGGCCGCCCCTCGTCCCCCGCCGGGCCGGCTGCCGCTTCTCGCTCTCCTCTTGCCCACTCAGCTCACGCAAAACCCTCCGGAAACCTTCCGGAACGCCTCCGGACCTGCCGGGGCGGCGGGCGGCGGCCGGCCGGCCCGTCCGCCCGCGGCTCCGCTTCCGCCTCCCCGGGCCCGCCTCCCGGTCCTGCGTCCGGGGTGTCGGCGGTGCTAGGTTTGAACGGCGTTCTAACATCTGTACCGACCTTCCCTCCGCGACCCCCGCAAAGCGAGGCACCGTGCGACTGACCCCCACCGAACGGGACCGGCTGCTGATCTTCACCGCGGCCGAACTGGCCCGCGCCCGCCGGGCGCGGGGCGTGCGGTTGAACGTGCCCGAGGCGACCGCGCTGATCGCCGACACGGTCTGCGAGGCGGCCCGCGACGGCCGCCGGCTGGCCGAGGCGATCGAGGCCGGCCGCACCGTGCTGAGCGCGGCGGACGTGCTGCCGGGCGTCGCGGACGTGGTGACCGTGGTGCAGGTCGAGGCGGTGTTCGAGGACGGGACGCGGCTCGCCGTGGTCACCGACCCGTTCCGCGGCGCGGGCTCGCTGGGCGAGGACGCCCCGGGCGCGGCGCTGCCGGGCCCGGGCGCGGGGTACGACCCGGTGGAGGAGACGGTGCTGCTGCCGGTGCGCAACACCGCCTCGGTGCCGATCTCGGTGACCTCGCACTTCCACTTCTTCGAGGCGAACCCGCGACTGGCCTTCGACCGGGCCGCCGCGTACGGCACCCACCTCGCGGTGCCGGCCGGCTCCTCGGTGCGGTTCGACCCGGGCGCGACGGTCGAGGTCGGCCTGGTGCCGATCGGCGGCGCCCGGGTGGCGATCGGGTTCGCGGGGCTGGTGGACGGCCCGCTGGACGCGCCGGGCGCGAAGGACGCGGCGCTGGCGAAGGCCCGGGCGACCGGCTACCTGACCGAGTACCCCGCCGGCGACGACGCCGAGCCGACCCCGTGACCGCCGCCGCCCCCTCGACCCCCCGGAAGGACCCCGCATGAGCGCCATCACCCCGCACGACTACATCTCGGTGCACGGCCCGCGCGCGGGCGACCGGGTCCGGCTCGGCGACTCCGGCCTGATCGTCCGGGTCGAGTCGGACTCGCAGGCCCCGGGCGACGAGTTCCTGGCCGGGTTCGGCAAGACGGCGCGGGACGGGCTGCACCTGAAGCCCGCCGCCGTCCGGGAGACCTGCGACGTGGTGGTCTCCAACGTGCTGGTGATCGACGCGGTGCTGGGCGTCCGGAAGACCTCGATCGGCATCCGGGCGGGCCGGATCGCGGCGATCGGCCGGGCCGGCAACCCGGACACCCTGGACGGGGTGGAGGTGGTGGTCGGCACCGGCACCACCATCGTCTCCGGCGAGGGCCTGATCGCCACCGCGGGCGCGATCGACACCCACGTGCACCTGCTCTCGCCGCGGATCATGGAGGCGTCGCTGGCCTCCGGGGTGACCACGATCATCGGCCAGGAGTTCGGCCCGGTCTGGGGCGTCGGCGTCAACTCGCCCTGGGCGCTGCGGCACGCGTTCAACGCCTTCGACGCCTGGCCGGTCAACATCGGCTTCCTGGGCCGCGGTTCGTCCTCCGACCCGGCGCCGCTGGTGGAGGCGCTGGCCGAGGGCGGCGCGTCCGGCTTCAAGGTGCACGAGGACATGGGCGCGCACACCCGGGCGCTGGACACGGCGCTGCGGGTCGCCGAGCAGTACGACGTCCAAGTGGCCCTGCACACCGACGGGTTGAACGAGTGCCTGTCAGTCGAGGACACCCTCTCCGTCCTCGACGGCCGCACCATCCACGCCTTCCACATCGAGGGCTGCGGCGGCGGCCACGTCCCGAACGTGCTGAAGATGGCGGGCGTCGAGAACGTCATCGGCTCCTCCACCAACCCGACCCTGCCGTTCGGCCGGGACGCGCTGGGCGAGCACTACGACATGATCGTCTCCGCCCACGACCTCAAGCCCGACCTGCCGGGCGACGCGGCGATGGCCCGCGACCGGATCCGGGCCGGGACGATGGGCGCCGAGGACGTGCTGCACGACCTGGGCGTCATCGGCATCACCTCCTCCGACGCCCAGGGCATGGGCCGGGCCGGCGAGACGGTGCGCCGCACCTTCGCGATGGCCGGCAAGATGAAGGCCGAACTCGGCCCGCTGGACGGCACCGGCTCGTACGGGACGGCCGAGGGCGGCGACGACAACGAGCGGGTGCTGCGCTACATCGCCAAGCTGACCATCAACCCGGCCATCGCGCACGGCCTTTCGCACGAGGTCGGCTCGATCGAGGTCGGCAAGCTGGCCGACCTGGTGCTCTGGCGCCCGGACCACTTCGGCGCCAAGCCGCAGCTGGTCCTGAAGGCCGGCTTCCCGGCGTACGGCGTGGTCGGCGACCCGAACGCCTCCACCGACCGGTGCGAACCCCTGGTGTTGGGGCCGCAGTTCGGCGCGCACGGGGCCACTGCCGCGGACCTGTCGGTGGCGTTCGTCGCCCAGGCGGCCGCCGACTCCGCCTACTTGGACGTCGCCGGTGACCAACTGCCCACCCGCAGGCGCCGGGTGGGCGTGCGCGGGACGCGCGGCATCGGGCCGCGGTCGATGCTGCGCAACGGCCGGGTCGGCAAGGTCGACGTCTCCGCGACCGGGCTGGTCTCGCTGGACGGCGAGCCGCTGCGCTCGGCGCCCGCCGACTCGGTCGCGCTCAGCCGCCTCTACTTCCTCTGAACTCCCCTCCCCCGCATAGGACTCGAACCCATGAGCAGCTCCCCCACCCCCGCCGCGCTCGGCTTCCGGATGCCCGCCGAGTGGCACCCGCACGAGCGCACCTGGATGGCCTTCCCCACCGCCAACCCGACCTTCGACGGCGCCGAGCAGCTGGACGCGGCCCGCCGCGCCTGGGCCGGGGTCGCCAACACCCTGGTCCGGTACGAGCCGGTCACCGTGGTGGTCAACACCGGTGAGTCCGAGGACGCCCGGCGTTACCTGGCCGCCGGGGTGGAGACCGTCGAGCGGCCGCTGAACGACGCCTGGATGCGCGACATCGGCCCGTCCTTCCTGGTCGACGACCAGGGCGAAGTGGCCGCCGCCGACTGGGTGTTCAACGGCTGGGGCGCGCAGTCCTGGGCCCGCTGGGACAAGGACCAGGACATCGCCGAGCACGTCACCGAGCTGACCGGCGTGCGGCGCTTCGCCTCCCGGCTGATCAACGAGGGCGGCGGCATCCACGTCGACGGCGAGGGCACCGTCCTGGTCACCGACACCGTGCAGCTCGGCGAGGGCCGCAACGCCGACTGGACCCGCGAGCAGGTCGAGGCCGAGCTGCACGCCCACCTGGGCACCAGCAAGGCGGTCTGGCTGCCGCGCGGACTCACCCGCGACTACGACGAGTTCGGCACCCGCGGTCACATCGACATCGTCGCCTCGTTCGTCCGCCCGGGCACCGTGCTGGTGCACTCCCAGTCCGACCCGGCCCACCCCGACCACGCCGTCTGCCAGGAGCTCGCCGAGATCCTGCGCGGCGCCACCGACGCCCGCGGCCGCACCCTGGAGGTCATCGAACTCCCGGCCCCCACCGTCCTGTTCGACGAGGACGGCGAGCCGGTCGACTACTCGTACATCAACCACTACGTGGCCAACGGCGTGGTCGTGCTGTGCGCGTTCGACGACCCTCGCGACGAGCAGGCCAAGGCGGTCCTGGAGCGGGTCTACCCGGGCCGCGTGGTCGAACTGGTCGACGCCCGCGAGATCTTCGCGAACGGGGGAGGCGTCCACTGCATCACCCAGCAGCAGCCGCGCCCCTGAGCGCGCCGGCCCCGGTGACGGCCGCGGGCCGGAACTCCCCCGTCGTGGAGGGGAGTTCCGGCCCGCGGCCGTCACGCGTGACCGGTCAGTGGCGGCGTCCGGAGCGGCGCTTGGCCAGCACGGTCAGCAGTACACCGCCGACCGTGAGCACCCCGGCCAGCAGGCCCAGCGCACTGCCGGGCACGTCGGAACCGGTGTGCGGGAGGCTGCCGCCGCTCTCGCTCGGCGAGGGGACGGGCGGGAGCGGGGACGCCGTGCCGCCCGAGGAGCCGGCGCTCGGGCTGGGGCTCGGGCTGGGCGAGGGCGCCGGCGAGATCGAACCCGACGGGCTGGACGAGGGCGACGGCGAGGGCGACGGGCTCGGCGAGGTCGAGCCGGACGGGCTGGGCGACGGGCTGGGCGACGGGCTGGGGCTCGGCTCGGGCTCCGGGGGCAGCAGGCCCAGGTCGAGGTCGAGGTAGCGCTGCCCGCCGGCCAGCGGGACGGTCTGGGTCAGGCCGGTGACCGGGTCGCCGTCGGAGTCGATCGCCGGGTCGCCGCCGACGTGCCGGGCGGTGACCGTGTGGTCCTTCGGCAGCGTCGCCAGGTCGAAGCGGACGGCGTACGAGCCGTCGGGCAGCCGGTCGAACAGGTAGTGGCCACTCGCGTCGGTGGTGGCGGTGACCGGGGTGCCGTTCAGGTCGCGGACCGGTTCGCCGGCCGCGTCGAGCAGCGCCACGCCCACCCCGGCCACCCCGGGCTCGCCGGGCTGCTGGAGGCCGTCGCGGTTGTCGTCGCGCCAGACCAGGTCGCCGAGCGCGTTGTCCGACGGCGCGGTCTGCCGGACGGCGACGCCGACCTTGGCGGGCTCGGCCGGGAGCAGCCGGCTGCCGGTGTTGTCGGTGGCGGTGTAGCCGAAGGAGTTCCAGGCGTACGCGGCGTCGGGCGCGTCGTAGGGGGCGGTCATGGGCCACTCCAGGGTGAAGGAGGCGCCGGGGTCGAGGGTGCCGGGGCGGCTGATCCGGAACCAGGCGGCGTTGCCGGGGCCGGGGAAGGTGGTGCTCCAGACCGCGTTCGGGTCGCAGCCGGGGTCCTCGGCGGGCGGCAGCAGGGCGTCCACGCAGGGCTGCCTGGTGGTGGTGTACTCGATCACGACACTGGGGTCGCTGCTGGTCAGCGGCGTCCGCAGAGCGGGCGCCCAGGCGCTGCCGCGGGGGGCTTCGGGGTGCAGCACGTAGCCGTCGCCGGGGGTGGGCAGCCGGTCGTAGGAGAGGAACGCGGTGACCGGGTCGGGCGAGTCGTTGCGGACGGTCATCCGGTAGGAGAGCCGGCCGCCGGGGGTGGTGGTGCCCATGCTGCCGTAGTCGGCGTCGAGGTCGCCCTTGACCTCCTTGTAGGAGCGCAGCACGCTCGGCACCTGCACCTCGACCTGCGAGGTGGCGTGGCACATGGTCTCGGTGCGGTCGCCGTCGCCGTTCAGGTCGAGCAGGTCGGGGACGCCGCTGTCGGCGCCGTTGTAGAAGCAGCTGACCGGCAGGGTGGGCCGG
The DNA here is from genome assembly GCF_000269985.1 of Kitasatospora setae KM-6054. Lineage (NCBI taxonomy): Bacteria > Bacillati > Actinomycetota > Actinomycetes > Kitasatosporales > Streptomycetaceae > Kitasatospora > Kitasatospora setae. Next base: position 2,185,395 of record NC_016109.1, read on the forward strand.
TCGGCGGTGACGAAGACCTCGTTGGTGAGGGTCCCGGAGCGGACGCTGCCGGCGACCTGGACGTCGAACCGCACCCGGTAGGCGAGTTGGTCGTGCAGGTAGGTCATGTCGGGCGCGCCGGCCGGCCAGGTCAGTTTGAGGATCTGCCGGCCGTCGGCGCCGGGGACCACCTCGACGGACTGCGGGAGCTTGGCGTCCGGGTAGCCGGGGGTGGTGCGCAGCGAGCCGTCGACGTAGACCAGGCCGGCCGGGAGGACGTCGTACAGCACCAGCGGGCGGTCCAGGGCGCGGCCGGTGCGGTTGTAGGGGATCACCTCGAAGGTGGCGGTGCCGCCGGCCGAGGTGACGGCGCCCGCGGTGGTGGTCTTGGCGGCGCCGAGGTTGGTGGCGGGGGTGACGGTGGTGTCGGCGCAGCCGGTGGCGGCGGCGGTGGTGGTGCCGTCGGTGGTGGTGTTGGTGACGCAGTTGGTCAGCGGGGCGGGGGCGGGGCGGCCGTCGTGGCCGGTGGCGAGGACCTGGGTGACGACCTGGACGCTGCCGCCGGGGGACCAGCCGGTGGGCAGGTCGCCGTTCCAGGTGAACCGGAGGCCGTCGAGCCAGCGTCCGGCGGGGATGCCGAGGACGTCGGCGGCGGGGTCGCCGGCGCCCTCGGCGAAGGTGACCCGGCGGTCGGTGGCGCCGTCGAAGGGGGTGCCGGGGGTGAAGGTCAGCCAGGTCGGGTCGCCGTTGAGCCGGTACTGGAAGGCCATCGTGATGCCGGCCGGGTTCCACGGCTGGAACTGGAGGGACTGCGGGTAGAGCCAGTCGTAGAGGTCGGCGGTGGTGCCGGTGCCGGGGTCGGTCATGGTGAGGCTGGTGGCGGGCGCGGCGGTGTTGGTGGTGAAGAGGCTGAAGCCGTTGAGGTCGCCGGAGACCGAGGAGGCGGCCCAGCTCTTGCTGGCGGTGACCTGGACGTCGGTGATCGGCGGCTGGAACTGGCTGGTGGTGGCCTGCGCGCTGGACAGGCTCTGCTCGGGGTCGGTGCCGAGCGGGTCGCCGAGCAGTTCGACGTTGTTGGTGGAGGTGGTGCCGGTGGGGAAGTCCGCCTCCGGGTAGTAGACGACGAGCACGCCGGGGGTGCGGCAGCCGGCCTGGCCGTTGCCGGAGCGGAACTCCCCGATGTCGTAGCCCCAGGTGTTCGGCCCGGGCGCGACCTGGCTCCAGCCGGGCGAGCGGCCGGTGTCGACGACCGCCCCGGCGGGCAGCGTGTCGAACAGCCGGCTGCTGTCCAGGTCGACGTTGACGCCGTCGGTGGAGCAGGCGCTGAACTGGTAGGTGACGGTGCGGCCGTCCGCGCTGGCGGTCTGCACGCCCTTGGTGGTCTGGTACGTCGGGGCGACCTGGGCGGTGACGGTGGCGGTGCCGGTCTGCGGGCTCTCGCCGTCGACCGTCAGCTGCGCCGTGTTGGTGGCGGAAGTGCCGTTGCCGGTGGTCCAGTTGGGGAAGCGCAGGGTGACCCGGACGGCGGCGGTGGTGCCCGGGCTGAGGCTCTGCAGCTTGATGTCCAGGCTGCCGCCCGTCGCGCCGGCCGCGGGGACGGTCGAGCCGGCCACGTCGACGGTGCTCGGGTCGGGCACCCAGGAGACGAACTCCATGCTCGCGGGCAGCTGTTCGGTGATCCGGCCGTTCAGGCACTCGGTGACCGAGCACGAGTACTGCAGGGTGTAGGTGACGTTCTCCCCCGGCGCGACGGTGCTCTTGTCGGCGGTCTTGGTGAACGACACGGCGGCCTGGGCCGAGGGGGCCACCACGCCGCTGCCGAACAGCGAGGCGGCCAGTACCGTCAGGACGGAGGCGATCCGTCCGGCCCGTTGGGGAGTACGCATAGCGCGCAGTTCATCGGACCGCAGGCACCGAACCGGGGGCGGCGCGAACCGATCTGCGCACTTTTCACCCGTCCGGCGCAGCGTTTTCCGGCCGTCCGGCTGACGGCCGGTCACCCGGACTCAGTACCAGCGCTCCTCCTCCTCGCGGTGGCGCTCGCGTCGGCGGCGTTCGGCCATCGCGGCGACGGTGCCGGTCAGGAAGGCGTCCCAGCAGTCCCGTTCCAGGGTGGCGGCCCGGTCGGTGCCGGCTGTACAGCGCGGGCACTCCCGGCAGGGGCGGTAGCGGTAGTCGGGGCTGCCCGGCGGTGGCCCGGCCTGCGCGGGGCCGCCCGGCGGCGGCCCGGCCTGCGACTGGTCGGCGGTCACGACTCCTCCTCGATCTGGGCCCAGATGACGGTCTGCCCGTCCGCGGTGACGGACCCCCAGCGGTCGGCGGTGCGCAGGGCCCGGAGCAGTTCGCTCCAGGTCGGGATGTCGTCGGGCGGGCAGGGGATGGTGATCCTGGTGCTGCCGGGGGCGGACCGCACGTCGGCCCGTACGCCGGTGGCCCGTTCGATCGCCGTCCGCAGGTCGGACGCGCGCGTGCTGATCTGCACCACTCCCCCAGGGTACGCATAGGGCTATGCTCTACACGTAGAGTAGTGCCACGAGGGATACTGTGTCACCGATTGGCCGGACCGCACACCCCTCGGAGGACGTCGATGACCGCCAGCGGGCCCTCCGCTTACCTTCAGGTGGCCGAGCAGATCCGCGAGCGGATCGCCGCCGGCGAGTACCCGCCGGGCAGTCAACTCCCGTCCCTGGCCGAGCTGCGGGCCCAGTACGGCTTCTCGCACGGCGTCGGCCAGTCCGCGTACCGGCTGCTGGAGCAGGAGGGCGTGGTGCTCGCCAAGCAGGGCCGCGGCTACTTCGTCCGGGTGGAGGAACCGCGCCGCGTGCTGGTCCGCCGGGGCGACGGCAAGACCGGCCCGGACACCGAGGGCCTCGCCGAACAGGGCGCCGCCGCGACCTGGCAGAGCCACTCCACCACCGAGGCCGCGACCGGCGAACTCGCCGAACGCCTCGGCGTCGAACCCGGCAGCCCGGTCATGCACACCTCGTACCTCTACCTGGTCGACGGCGACCCCGGCTACCTCGCCGAGTCCTGGGAGCCGATGTCCGTCACCGGCCACCACCTGGTGGTGCTGCCCGAGGCCGGCCCGTACACCGGGATCGGGATCCCCGCGCGGATGGCCCTGATCGGCATCGAGGTCGGCGACCCCGTCGAGGAGGTCACCGCCCGCGCCCTCACCCGCGCCGAGGCCCAGACCCTCGGCCTGCTCCCCGGCGCGCCCGCCCTCGCCGTCCGCCGCACCCACTACGACCGGGCCACCGGCCGGCCCGTCGAGACCGCCGACCTCGTCCTGCCCGGCGAGCTCTGGGCCACCCGGTACGGGCGCCGCCCCGGCGACTGAACCGGGGCCGCCCGCGCCGCCCGCGCCGACGCCGTGGGGGAGACTGGGCTCCGAACCGCACCACCCCCGAGGAGCACCCACCCATGGCGCAGCCCCGCCCCCGCCGCCCGGCGCGCCCCCGCGAAGAGGTCTACGCCGCCGCCCGCGCCGCGATCGCCGAACACGGCCTCGCCCGGCTCACCATGGCCGGCCTCGGCGAACAGCTCGGCATGAGCGCCGGACACCTCCTCTACTACTTCGGCAGCAAGGACCAGCTCCTGCTGGAGACCCTCCGCTGGAGCGAGGCCCAGCTCGGCGAGCGCCGCGGCCGCGAGCTCGCCCGGCCCGGGGCGCCCGTCCTCGAACGGCTCGACCGCTACCTGGAGCTGTACCTCCCGGAGGGGCCCGGCGACCCGCGCTGGATCCTCTGGATCGAGGTCTGGAGCCGCTCCCCCGGCACCGCCGAACTCCGCCAGGGCCAGCTCGACATCGAAGCCCCCTGGCAGGACGACCTCACCGCCCTCCTCACCGAGGGCCGCACCGCCGGCCTGCTCCCCGCCGCCGGCACCACCCCCGCCCGCGCCACCCAGCTCCGCGCCCTGCTCGACGGCCTCGCCATCCCGCTCGCCATCGGCCTCCCGCACGCCACCCGCCCCGCCGCCCTCGCCCAGGCCCGCGAGGCGGCGCACGCCCTGCTGGGGATCTGACGGCCGCGCCGGGGCCGCCCTACTCCGTCCAGACCGCCGCCGCGGTCCGGTCGTCCGCGTAGCCCTTGGCGCGGACGTGGATCTGGCGCAGGAAGTCGACGGTGCCCGGCGGGTGCGGGTGCGCCCAGTGGTTGGAGAGGAAGTGCGCGACGGCGGGCTCCTCGGCGATCGGCTCGGCCAGGCCCGGGGTGCACAGCAGCAGGATGTCGCCGGAGGTGGCCGGGACGAGGCGGAAGCGGAACGGCCGGGGCGCCGGCATCGCGGCCGGGGGCAGCGGGGGCTGCCCGTCGGGGTGGTGCAGCAGGCGCGCGGCGTACGCGTCGATCCAGTGGCCCGAGCGCAGCAGGTACAGGCCGCCCGGGCCGGTGCCGAACGCGGCGCGGTGGGTCGCGGCCGGGTCGGCGGACATCAGCAGGCAGTGCAGCGACGCGGTCTCCTCCGGCGGCAGCCCGGCCGGCGTCCCGTCGGCGCCCCCGGCGGCCTCCTCGGCGGCGCTGCGCAGGTGCGCCGCGGCCTGCAGGGCGATCCGCTGGAGGCCGTAGCGCAGCCGGTCACGGGCGCCGGCCCGCAGGTCGGCGGCGAGTTCGGCCCGGCTGCGGCCGATCGCGGCGGCGAGCTGCCGGGACGCCTCGGCGGCCGCGGCCGACCCCCAGCCGGCGTTGGCCCGGCGGGCGGGCGCGGCCAGCACCGTCAGCACCAGCGCCTCCTCGCCCTCGCCGAACCGGACGGTGAGCAGGCTGTCGGTGCGCGGCTCACCCCGGTAGCGGGCGGAGTCGCCGCGGATCGACACCGCCCGCAGCGTGGTGCCCGCGAACTGGGCGCCGTCGATCGCGGTGTCCGGCACCACCGCGCCCAACCCGGCCGGATCGGCGGCGGCCAGGCTGGTCGGCTCGGGCGCGTACGTCGGCGGCCGCTCCCCCACGTGCGGCACGGCGGGCACCTGCGGACGCCCCGTCCACGGCGCGGCCCGCTCCGGCTGCCGGGCCGCCGGTGCGGGCGCGGGCGGGGGCTCCGGTGCGGGAGCGGGTGCGGGCTCCGGTGCGGGAGCGGGCTCCGGCTCCGGCTCCGGTACGGGCTTCAGCATCGACACCGGTTCGGGCTCGGGCGCCGCCAGCGGTACGTCCGCCAGCGTCGGTGTCGGCTCCGGCACCGGCTCCGGCTCGGGCTCCGGCGCGGCCGCCGGTGCCGCCGCCGTGATCTCGGTCTCGTCCGGCAGGTCCGGCCAGGCCGCCTCGGCCCAGCTGCGCGGCGACGAGCCGAGCGACGCCTCCGCCTCGTGCACCGGCTCGTCCGCCGGCTCGTCCGCCGGCTCGTCCGGGGCCGCCGGCGCCTCCGCCGGGGGCGGGGTCTCGTCGGTGGTGGGCCGGCGTTGCGGGGCGATGAGTCCGGCGGCGGTGGTGAACCAGTCGTCGACGGTGCCGGTGTCGGTGTGCGCGGCCGGGGTGTCGGGGAGGGTGCCGGCGGGGCCCGCGTAGACGGTGTGCCACCAGGTGTCGTCGGGACGGGGCTGCCTGGCTGCGCCCTGCTCGTTCAACTGACCGCTCCTGATCCGTGAGGGGGCCGGACGTCTGGTCATTCTTCCGAAGGACGAGGACGCTGTCCGGGATTCGGGACATCGCGCGGACGGCCGGGGAGGTGTTCCGGCCACCGGGACGCCCGGGCGGGGCGGAGCGGGTGCGGGCGGGCGCCAACAGGGCCTTCGGGGACGGGGTCGAGAGGCGTTCGGCCGGAAAATGAGAGTCCGATGGGGGCATCGCTTCACCCGATCGGCTGATTAATATGTGCGCATGACCGCGCCAGGATCTCGTACTCGCCCCGGAGGGCCCGCTCACGCGGTGCTCCGCCCGGTGGCGGTGCTGTGGTCCCTGCTGCTGGCCGCGCTGCTCGCGCTGCTGCCGTGCGCCGCGAGCGCGCGGACGCTGAGCGGTGCCCCGGCGTCCGGCCCGGAGGCGCACGGCGTGTCCGCGCGTCCGGTCGCGAAGCCGGCCGAGGGGCCGTCCGCCCGGGCCGCCACCGCCGGGGAGCGCGCGGACGCGGCGCAGCACCCGGCGGCCCAGCACCCGGCCGCGGCCTCGGACGCGCCCGGCGCGGGGTTCATCCTGTGCGTCGCGGAGGGTCCGGGCCAGGTGCCCGGGCACGGCTGCTCCAGCCACCCCTTCTGCGGCCCGGAGTCGCACCTGCCGAACGCGCCTCCGCAGCCCGGCACGGCCGTCCGTCCGCTGCTGGTCGCCCCGCCGGCGCCGGCCGCTGCCGCGGCCTGCGGCACCCCGACGGGGTCGCACCACGCCCCCGACCTGCACGTCCTGCAGGTTCACCGGTCCTGAGCGGAACCCACCGCCGACCGACGCCCCGCCGCGCGGGGAGGTCGGCGGCTCCGCTGCCCCCACCCCACCGCAGACCGCCGTGCCGAGCACGGCGGGGACAAGGAAGACACCCATGGGTTCCGCCTCGAAGCAGTCCAACCCGACCGGCAAGCAGCCGAAGCCGGGCAGCAAGTCCGCCCAGCAGGCCGACCGCCGGGCCCGGATCGCCGAGCTGCGCGCCGTCGAGCAGCGCCGCGAGCGCCGCAACAAGATCCTCACCATCGGCATCTCGTCCGCCCTGGTGCTCGCCATGATCGGCGGCGGCACCTGGCTGGCACTGGACGCCAAGGACAAGAACGACAAGAAGGCCGCCGCCGCCAAGGTCGCCGCCGACGCCGCGCAGAAGGCCAAGGACGACGCCGCGAAGGCCGACATCCCGGGCCTGCAGACCTTCGGCAAGCTCACCCAGAACCACGTCAAGACGGACGTGAAGTACCCGCAGACCCCGCCGGTCGGCGGTGACCACGACCCGGTCTGGCAGACCTGCATGAGCAACGTCTACGACAAGCCGGTCCGGAACGAGAACGCCGTCCACTCGCTGGAGCACGGCGCGGTCTGGGTCACCTACAACGGCAAGGCCACCCCCGAGGACATCAAGACCCTCGGTGACAAGGTCAAGGCCACCCCGTACACCCTGATGAGCCCGTACCCGGACGAGCAGGGCACCATCACGCTGACCGCGTGGAGCAACCAGCTGGTGGTGGACTCGGCCAGCGACCCGCGGGTGGAGACCTTCCTCGCCAAGTTCGTCCAGGGCCCGCAGACGCTCGAACAGGGCGCGAGCTGCAGCTCGGGGCAGATGTGACCGCGGCCCCCGCCGACGGCGGCGGGCAGGACGCGCACGAGGAGTCCACGGAGCACGGGGCGTCCCCGGCCGCCCCGCGCGGGCGGCGGCGGTTCTGGTGGCCCGCCGCGCTGGCCGCCGTGGTCGCGCTCGGGCTCGCCGTGCCCGCGCTGGTCTCCGGCAGCACCCCGGCGTCCGGCAGCCCGACCGCCGCCGCCCCGGCCGCGCCGGTCACCGGCTCGGCGGAGGCCGGATTCGCCCGCGACATGGCCACCCACCACCAGCAGGCCATCGACATGTCCTTCCTCGTCCGGGACCGCACCCAGAACGAGGAGGTGCGCGGCCTCGCGTTCGACATCATCAACACCCAGGCCAACCAGCGCGGCATGCTGATGGGCTTCCTCGACCAGTGGGGCCTGTCGCAGAACACCACCGCCAAGCCGATGACCTGGATGAACCACCCGTACGAGGCGCACGACGGCGCGCTGATGCCCGGCATGGCGACCAACACCGAGCTGGACAGGCTCCGTTCGCTCAGCGGCCAGGACGCCGAGGTGTACTACCTGCAGCTGATGATCACGCACCACAAGGCGGGCGCCGAGATGGCCCAGGCGTACGTGGACGCGGGGACCAACGCCCCGGAGAAGCGGCTCGCCCAGGGCATGGTCGACGCGCAGCACTCCGAGATCCAGCTGATGACGGACATGCTCGCCGAACGCGGCGCGCGGCCGGCTCCCTGAGCCGGGGCCGTCGGCCCGTCGCATCGCAGCACGGCACGTCGCGCCGGAGGGCGCCGTCCGGGAGTCTCCTCCCGGGGCGGCGCCCTCCGGCGTTCCCGGCCCGGTCCAGTCCCGGTTCAGTCCCGGCAGAGCCGGGCGGCCAGCAGCGCGACCGCCGCGAGCAGCAGCGGGACGGCCCGGCCGCCCGCCGCCGGGCCGGCCTGGTGGACGGCGAGCACCGGCAGGGCGGTGCCGAACGCGGTGCCCAGGCTGCGCACCATGTTGACCAGTCCGCCGCCGACGGCCGAGCTCTGCGCGGGTATCGCCCGCATCACCAGGGCGTTGTTGGCGGGCAGCAGCAGGCCCAGGCCGTAGCCGGTGAGCAGCAGCGGCGCGGCGGTCGTCCACGGGCCGGGGGCGGGCAGCAGGGCCAGGGCGAGCAGTCCGGCGGCGGCGGTGAGGGCGCCGCAGCGGCAGCGGGCGGCGTCGCTCCAGCGGCGCGGCAGCAGGGCGCCGCCGGCCGTGGCGGCGAGGGCGAACGCGGCGGGCAGCGCGGTGATCGCGGCGCCCGCGGCGGTGGCGCCGGCGCCCCCGCCGACCAGGACGACGGGCTCCAGCACCAGCGGGCAGAACAGCAGCAGGTAGCCGATCAGCGCGACCAGCAGGCCGGCCCGGATGCCGGGGGTGTTGACCAGGCCCGGTGGGATGATCGGACGGTCCGCCCGGCGCTCCTGCCGGACCAGGCCGAGCGTCCCGGCGGCGGCCGCGGCCGACAGGACGGCGACCGCCCAGCCGGGCAGCGGCAGGCCGGAGGCGGCGGAGAGCGCGAGCAGCAGCGCGGTGGAGGAGCCGCCCAGCAGCAGCAGGCCGGCCAGGTCGAACCGGCCCTCGCGCTGCTCCGTACGCCGCTCCGGGTGCCGCTCCGGGCGGGCGGGGCGGCGGCCGTCGGGGAAGGTCCGGGGCAGCAGGAACCAGCCGGCCAGCAGGCCCAGCACGCCGATCGGCACGTTGACCCAGAACGCCCAGCGCCAGGAGGCGTGCGCGACCAGCAGGCCGCCGAGGGTCGGGCCGAGCGCCAGGCCGAGCGCCTGGGCGGCGGCCTGCACGCCGAGCGCGGTGCGCATCGCCCGCTCGGGCACGCCGCGGGCGACCAGGGCGACGCTGTTGGCCTGCATCATCGCGCCGCCGACGGCCTGCACGGCCCGGCAGCCGATCAGCACGCCGAGGTTCCCGGCCAGTCCGGCGCCGAGCGAGGCGGCGGCGAACACCACGAATCCGCCCAGGTACACGGTCTTGCGGCCGACCAGGTCGGACAGCCGCCCGACCGGGGCGAGCAGCGCGACCAGCACCAGCAGGTACGCCAGCGAGACCCACTCGACGGCGGCGAACGGGGCGGCGAAGTGGCCTTCGAGCGCGGGGAACACCAACGAGGTGACGCTGGCGGTGAGTTGGCCGAGGAAGGCGCCCAGGCAGACGGTGCCGACGGCCAGCCAGTGCGCGTGCGGCCAGCGGGCGACGGCGCGGGGGCGGGGGCGTTCGGCGAGTTGCAGGGAGTCGAGCAGGCGGGCGGCGACCGCGGATTCAGCCATGCGCAGAACATATCTGTTAACGACATAATCGTTCAAGGAGCATTTCGGCCCCCGAGCAGCCCCTCCCCGCCCCCGCCCACACCGCCCTCGGACCAGCGGGGCGTTCCGGCCGGTGGACGGACGGACTCCCGGCAGCCCGCCGATCGCCGGGCGCTACGCTGTCCGGCATGTCCTCGCAGCCCCAGCCCGTCCCGCACCCGTCCGACCCTGCGGACACGGCCGACGACGCACTCGCCGGGGCCCAGCAGCTCACCGACGTGATCACCCGGCTGCGCCGGGCGCTGCGGAGCTCGATCCGCTCCGAATTCCCCTGGGAGGCACTGCCGATGGCCCAGGTCGAACTGCTCCAGACCCTCGCACCCGCCCCCCTGCGGGTCGGCGAACTGGCCACCCGCCAGCGCCTCGCCCCCAACACCGTCAGCGGCCTGATCTCCAAGCTCCTGGACGCCGGCCTGGTCGACCGCCAACCCGACCCCGGCGACCGCCGCACCGCCCGGATCGCCCTCACCGAAGCCGGCCACCAACAGCTCCGGGACTGGCAGAACGCCCACGAACGCCGCCTCGCCACCGCCCTCGAAACCCTCACCCCGACCGACCGCGCCGCCGTCATGCTGGCCCTCCCGGGCCTCGACCGCCTCGCCCACTCCCTGGCCGGCACCGACCTGCTCCGCTGAGGCGCCCCGCCCGCGCCCCGCCGCTCCCGCACCGCAGGGATGGCGGGGCGATCTTGCTTTCTCGTAAGAACTCGTAACACGATCATGAGGGTGGGTTGTTGAGGCGTCGCCAGCAGATGAGTGCGCAGGCAAGTGAGACGAACGCGTTGTGGAGGTCGAGGCGCCTCTCCCAGCGGACGGCGAGGCGCTTGAACTGGTGGGGCTGGGCGAAGGTCTGCTCGACGACATAGAGCTCGTAACACGATCTTGGTGATCATTACTGGTGGGGCGTGACCGATGTGACGATTCGTCCGTTCGTGATGGCGTGAGCAACAAGCCGTGGATGGTGGACGACGAGCTGTGGGCCCGGATCGAGCCGCTGCTGCCGGCATGGCCGGAGCGGTCGCCGGGCCCGCGTCCGGTGGACGACCGGCTGTGTCTGCAGGGCATCCTGTTCGTGCTCTACACCGGCATCACCTGGCAGCAACTGCCGCCGGAGCTGGGCTTCGGCTCCGGGCAGACCTGCTGGCGCAGACTCGGCCGCCGGCAGAAGGCCGGGGTGTTCGAGGCCCTGCACCGCATACTCCTGGCCGAGTTGAACGCGGCCGGACTGATCGACTGGACGCGCGCCCGCGTGGACGCCTCCCACGTGCGCGCGAAAAAGGGGGCGAGGCAACCGGCCCGTCGCCGGTCGACCGCCGCAAGACCGGCAGCAAACACCACCTGATCAGCGACGGCGGCGGCATCCCGTTCCACGTGATCACCACCGCCGCCAACGTCAACGACGTCACCTTGACCCTCGACCTGGTCGACGGCATCCCGCCGGTTGCAGGCCGGGTCGGACACCCCCGAAAGCGCCCCGACGCCCTGCTCGGCGACAAGGGCCACGACAGCAACCCCAACCGCCAGGAACTGCGCAAACGCCGGATCCTGCCCGTCATCTCCCGCCGCGGCGAACCCGACATCATCGGCCTCGACAAGCTCCGCTGTGTCGTCGAGCAGACCTTCGCCCAACTCCACCAGTTCAAGCGCCTCGCCGTCCGCTGGGAGAGGCGCCTCGATCTGCACGAAGCCCTCGTCTCGCTGGCCTGCGCGATCATCTGTTGGCGGCGCCTCAGGCGGCCTGCTCAGCCGACTCGCAGACCGTGACCGCCAGACGTTCGCCGTCTCTGGCTTTCACGACATCGACCAGGATCTCGCTGCCCTCATGGAAGCGCAGGGTGAAGACCGGATCGAGATCCATCAAGCGGTCGAACACCTCGCGACGATCATCCGACAGGAGTTCAGGGCCGAGTAGCGCGTCACAGACCCAGTTGTCGTCGGCGGGACGGATCGATACCTGCACGTCGAACTCGCCCAGGCACGTCGACCCATTGGCCCACCACTCCAACCTCGCTGGCCCCTCATAGCTGTCCATCGCCCAAGTATCCCGGTCGACCAAGCGTGCGAAAACGGGGCCGCTCGGCACAACTGCAAGATCGTGTTACGAGTTCTACGTGCTGGCGGGCAATACGCCGGTCCTCGTGCACAACACCGGGTTCTGCCTCCAGGCCGCGAACTCGGCCGTGCTGAAGGCGGTGGAGAATCCCTCCGCCTTCTTCATCAAGAACAAGCACCTCTCCTTCTCCAGAGGAACCTGGGCGAAGTTCGACTCCGCCGACATCGCCGAGGTCCAGGGCTGGGTGGCTCAGGCACTCAAGTCCGACAAGGCGGTGTTCATGCAGAACGGGCTCCGCGACACCTTTAAGGTGGAGGTGGACACGGGAAGGGTCATCGGCACCCAGGGGCAGACGGGCATCAGGATCATCGTGTCGAACGACGGCCGGGTGATCAACGCCCTCCCCGTCAACCCGTGAGGAAGCGAGCCGCTCCAATGAGAATCGATTACCACGGCATCAACGCGGCCGATCTGCGCGGATCAACGATCGCCGACTACCTCGTCAACATCGAAGCGGACTTCGAACTGAGCGACGAGGCCGGGGTGATCTACTCGGAATTCGCCTTCCCGATCGCGGAACTCGCGCGGGAGCTGGCGCGATGGATCGCCCAGGGCGAAGACGTGGCAACGGACTTCTCCTTCTCGTCGCTCTCGTTCCCCGAACCGGGATCCGTCACGATCACCCGAAGCGGTTCGGGCTGGACGGCGGGGTCGATGTTCGCCGACGACAGGACTCCGGCGCCCGTCCCGTGGGCTGTCCTCGCACGCGGCATCGAAGGGTTCGTGGAAGACGTGCGCAAAGACGTCGCCGCCCTGGGAATCGATCCGAGCTTCATCGGCGCGACCCGGGATTGATCAGCGGATACCGGTGGATGCTCCTTCGCTAGGAGTGTCCACCGTCCCGGAAGCCCTCACCGGCTTCCGAAGGCAGCAGAGCTGCCCCCTGGAAAAGCACTGTGGGACCCGGGCTTCCCGGGTCCCACAGTGCTTTCCGGAAGACTCCCGGACCAGCTCTTGCGGCCCGCGAAAAGGAACGAAGGTGCCCCCGGCTTCCCTCGTCGTGGCCCGCCGTCAGGCCGTGCGCGCGCCCGGGGAGTCGGCGGCCGCCGTGCGGGCGGCGTCGGCGTGGCGGGTGAGGACGAGGTGGGCGAGTTCCGGGGCGGCGCCGAGGACGGGGGCGAGGTGGTCGGCGGCGTGGGTGGTGGCGGCGGTGGCGATGCGGTCGGGGAGGAGGCCGGGGGCGAGCAGGTAGGGGGCGACGGCGGTGGTGCGGACGGCCGTCTCGCGGCGGAGGGCGGCGAGGGCGTCGGCGGTGCTGGGGCCGGTGCCGGAGGCGTGCGCGGTGGTGACGGCGGCCCAGCCGCGGGTGCGGTGCCAGTGGGCGGCGACGGCGCGGGTGGTGGCGTTGGCGGCCGGGTCGGAGGAGCCGGCGGCGGCGAGCACGATGCCGGTGCGGGCGCGGACGGCGGGGTCGGCGACGTCCAAGCCGGTCTCGGCGAGGCGGCGGTCGAGGGCGTCCAGCAGCAGCGGGGAGGGGCCGAGGACGTCGGCGACGGGGATGGCCGAGCCGGCGGCGCGCAGCGCGGCGGGGATGTCGTGCTTGGCGTGGAAGGCCCGGTTGAGCAGCAGCGGGACGGCGACGGCGTCGGTGAGCCGGGGGGCGACCTGGGTGATCCGCGGCGCGCAGTGGTCGAGGTAGGCGGTGCTGACGGTGAGGCCGGGCGCCAGGGCGCGGACGGTGTCGGCGAGCGCTTCGACGGTGGCGGCGTGCCGGGGGTCGCGGGAGCCGTGGGCGAGCAGCAGCAGCGGGGGGAGCCCGGTGCCCCCGCCTCCAGGCGTGGAGGCGGGGGACGCGGGTGTGGTGCGTGGTGCCATGGGTGTCAGCGCGAGTTGACCAGGAGGCCGCGGCTGCGCAGGACGCGGCGCTCCAGCGGGGAGAAGAACAGCAGGTCGATGGCGACGCCGACGATCAGGATCAGCAGGATGCCGAGGAAGACGCCGGACATGTTGGAGAACTCGCGCTGGTTCTCCAGGAACCGGCCGAGGCCGAGGCCCAGGTCGGGTGAGGAGGCGATGAGTTCGGCGGCCATCAGCGAGCGCCAGGAGAACGCCCAGCCCTGCTTGAGGCCGGAGAGGTAGCCGGGCAGCGCGGCCGGCAGCAGGATGTGCCGGGCGCCGCGCAGGCCGGTCGCGCCGAGGGTCTGGCCGGCCCGCAGGTAGATCGGCGGGACCTGGTCGATGCCGCTGATCAGGCCGTTGGCGATGGACGGGACGGCGCCGAGCAGGATCACCGCGTACATCGCCGAGTTGGTGATGCCGAGCCAGATGATGGCGGCCGGGACCCAGGCGACCGAGGGCAGCGACTGGAGGCCGGAGAGCACCGGGCCGAGCGCGGCGCGGACCGGCTTGAGCTGGGCGACGACCAGGCCGATCGGGGTGCCGATCAGCACGGACAGGCCGAAGCCGGACAGGCCGCGCCAGACGCTGGTCCAGATGATCGAGAACAGCGTGCCCGCGTACCAGAGTTCGGTGAGCGAGTCCCAGACGTCGGCGGGGCTGGGGAGCTTGTCGGGGGTGGTGAGTTCCAGGCTGTAGGCGAGCTGCCAGACGGCCAGCACCAGCAGGACGCCGAGGACCGGCGGCAGGACCTTCTGCCGGAGCACCGCGCCGATCGGGGTGCGCTGCGCCTGGACGGTCTCCAGGGCGTCGAGGCCGGCCTCGACGCTGGCGTCGTCGGAGGCGGCGGCGGCCTTGGCGAGGGGAGCGGCGGTGTCAGTGCTGGACATGGCGGCGGATCTCCCCACGCAGTTCTTCGGTGATCTCGATGGACAGGTCCGCGACCCCGGCCGACTCGATCCGGCGCGGCTGCGGCAGGTCGATCCGCCACTCCTTGGCGACCCGGCCGGGGCGCGAGGAGAGCAGCACGACGCGCTGGGCGAGCCGGACCGCCTCGCGGACGTTGTGGGTGACGAACAGGACGGCGAGCCGCTTCTCCGCCCAGATCCGGGTGATCTCGTCGTGCAGCACGTCCCGGGTGATGGCGTCGAGCGCGGCGAACGGCTCGTCCATCAGCAGGACCTGCGAGCCCTGGGCGAGCGAGCGGGCCAGCGCGACGCGCTGGCGCATGCCGCCGGACAGCTCGTGCACGCGCTTCTTGTAGGAGCCCTTCAGCCGGACGAGTTCGAGCAGCCGCTCGGCCTCGGGCTGCCGCTCGGCCTTGGGGACGCCGGCCAGCCGGAGGGCCAGTTCGATGTTCTTGCCGGCGGTGAGCCAGGGGAACAGCGCGTGGTCCTGGAACATCAGCGCGGGCCGGCCGCCGGGCACCTCGATGGTGCCGGAGGTCGGCTTGTCCAGGCCGGCCACCAGGTTGAGCAGGGTGGACTTGCCGCAGCCGGAGGCGCCGAGCAGGGTGACGAACTCTCCGGGGGCGACGGTGAGGTTGATGTCCTCCAGCACCGGTGCGGCGGTGCCGGGACGGCCGAAGGTCTTGTGCACGTGCGAGATCCGGACGGCGGTGTCGCCGTCCGGACTTCCCGCGCCGGGGACGTCGGGCGAGGTGGTCAGTGCCGTGGTCACGGGCACCTCCTGCGGGTGTGGTTCCGGGCAGGGCAGGGATCGGTGTCCGGGGTCCGACCCCGCGCCCGCCCGGTGAGTGGGCATCGGTCGGGCGGGCGCGGGGTGCGGACCTCGGGGCCTGGAAGGAGTTACTTGGCGCCCAGGCCGGCGTCGGCGACGGCCGGCTGGTTGTTCGCCTTCAGCACCTTGTTGAGCAGGGTCAGGTCGTAGATCCCGGCCAGGTTGGGCTTCTTGAGCAGACCGGCGGTGACGGCGTGGTCGGCCTCGGCCTGCAGGGTGTTGGCCAGCGGGTCGTCGATGAAGTCGATGTCCTGCCAGGCCGGGTCGAGGATGGCGGCGTCCAGCGCGTTGCCGGCGTCGGCCTTGATCTGCTCGTTCGCGGCGGTCTTGGCCTGGTCGGAGTTGGCCTTGATCCAGGCGTTGGTCTTCACCGAGCCGCGCAGCACCGCCTCCACCACGTCCGGGTGCTCGGTGAGGAACTTCTGCGAGACGATGATGTTGGTGATGACGAACTTCTTGTCCGGCCAGACGTCCTTCTCGTTGAGCAGGACCTTCGCGCCCAGGCTGACCAGCTTGGAGGCGGTCGGCTCGGGCACCCACGCGCCGTCGATCGAGCCGGACTTGTACGCGTCGGGGGTGACCTTGTTGTCGGTGCGGAGCACCTTCACGTCGCCGTCGCCGGTCTGGGCGTCGACCTTGTAGCCCTTCTCCGACAGGTAGTTGAGCAGGGCGACGTCCTGGGTGTTGCCGAGCTGCGGGGTGGCGAGCTTCTTGCCCTTGAGGTCGTCCAGGGTCTTGATCTTGTCCGGGTTGACGACCAGCTTGACGCCGCCGGAGGCGGAACCGCTGATGATCTTCAGGGACTTGCCGCCGGACTGGGTGTAGCCGTTGATCGACGGGGAGGGGCCGATCCAGCCGATGTCGATCGAGCCGGCGTTCAGCGCCTCGATCTCGGCCGGGCCGGCGTTGAAGACCTGGGTCTTGATCTTGGTGCCGCCCAGCTCCTGCTGGATGATGCCCTGCTTGAGGCCGACCAGCGCGGTGCCGTGGGTCAGGTTGGCGAAGTAGCCGATCTTCACGGTGTCCGCGGAGAGCTTCGCGCCGGAGGCGGAGGCGGCCGGGGCCGCGGAGGCCTTGTCGTCGCTCTTCGCGCCGTACGAGCAGGCCGAGAGCAGGCCGGCGGTGGTCAGCACGGCGACGGCCGCCACGGCGGCGCGTCTGGTCCGGCCGGCGGCGGGGCGTGCGGAGGTATGGGTGGGCTGGGTGCTCGGTGCCATGAGAGGTGTCCCGTTTCGAGAGAGAAGGAAGTACCGCGTGCCTGAGGTGCTGTCGGAGGCCGGACCGCCTCCGTCGTTCCTGCTGTGGGGAGGAGCGACGGCAGCGGGCCCGGTGACAGGGGCTCAGCGCCCCTGTCCGCCCCCACATCGCGTCAGGCCGCCCTGGCCGCTGCCGAGGACGCCGCTGCCGATGCGGCCGCCTTCCTTGTCCATGCCCGAGAACGCCTCGCTGGGCATCAGACCCAGTCCTCCTCGTGAGAAGCGTCGGTGGTGCTGACGGTGTCGAACGCCTCGCCCGCCATGCCGGCGGTGAGCGTGGTCCCGTCGGACGGGTCGATCAGGATGAACGAACCCGTGCGGCGGTTTTCGGTGTAGTCGTCGAGGGCCAGCGGCTCGGCGGTGCGCAGCACCACGTGGCCGATGTCGTTGACGTTCAGCCCCTCGGCGCCGGAGCGCTGTTCGAGCGAGTCGATGTCGATCCGGTAGCTGATCTCCTTGACGAGCGCGCGCACGGTGCGGGTGGTGTGCTTGAGCAGCACCTTCGCGCCGACGTGCAGCGGGCGCTCGCTCAGGTGGCAGACCGTCGCCTCGATGTCCTTGGTGGGGACGGGCAGCGGCGCGGCCGCGATCAGGTCGCCGCGGGAGATGTCGATGTCGTCGGCCAGCCGGACGGTCACCGACTGCGGGGCCCAGGCCAGTTCGGTCGGGACGCCGAGCGCGTCGATCGCCGCGACGGTGCTGGTGTGGCCGGAGGGCAGCACCGTCACCGCGTCGCCGACCCGCAGCACGCCGGAGGCCAGCTGGCCCGCGTAGCCGCGGTAGTCGTGGTGCTCCTCGCTCTGCGGCCGGATCACGTACTGGACCGGGAACCGGGCCGGCTCGGCGCTCGGGTCGGTGCCGACCGGCACCGTCTCCAGGTGCTCCAGCAGGGTCGGGCCGCCGTACCAGTCCATGTGCGCCGAGGGCTCGACCACGTTGTCGCCGGCCAGCGCCGAGATCGGCACCGCGACGACGTCCTTGACGCCGAGCGAGGCCGCGTAGGCGGTGAACTCGGCGGCGATGGCCGCGAAGACCGGCTCCGCGTAGTCGACCAGGTCCATCTTGTTGACGGCCAGCACGACGTGCGGGACGCGCAGCAGGGCGGCGACCGCCGCGTGCCGGCGGGTCTGCTCGACCACGCCGTTGCGGGCGTCGACCAGGACGACGGCGAGCTCGGCGGTGGACGCGCCGGTGACCATGTTCCGGGTGTACTGCACGTGGCCGGGGGTGTCGGCGAGGATGAACCGGCGCCGGGCGGTGGCGAAGTAGCGGTACGCGACGTCGATGGTGATGCCCTGCTCGCGCTCGGCCCGCAGGCCGTCGGTGAGCAGCGCCAGGTCGGGGGCCTGCTGGCCGCGCCGGCGGGAGGCGTGCTCGACGGCCTCCAGCTGGTCGGCGAGGACCGACTTGGAGTCGTGCAGCAGCCGGCCGACCAGGGTGGACTTGCCGTCGTCGACGGAGCCCGCGGTGGCGAAGCGCAGCAGCGAGGTGGCGGTTGCTTCTTCGGTGGTGCTCATTGCTTAGAAGTACCCCTCGCGCTTGCGGTCTTCCATCGCGGCCTCGGACATCTTGTCGTCGGCGCGGGTCGCCCCCCGTTCGGTGAGGCGGGAGGCGGCGATCTCGGTGATCACGGCCTCGATCGTGTCGGCGTCGGAGTCGACCGCGCCGGTGCACGACATGTCGCCGACGGTGCGGTAGCGGACCTGCCGGGTCTCGACCGGCTCGGTGGCCTTCGGGCCGCCCCACTCGCCGGCGGTCAGCCACATGCCGTCGCGCTTGAACACCTCGCGCCGGTGGGCGTAGTAGATCTCCGGGAGCTCGATGCCCTCGCGCTCGATGTACTGCCAGACGTCCAGCTCGGTCCAGTTGGAGAGCGGGAAGACCCGGACGTGCTCGCCGGCCGCGTGCCGGCCGTTGTACAGCGACCACAGCTCGGGGCGCTGGCGGCGCGGGTCCCAGGCGCCGAACTCGTCGCGGAGCGAGAAGACCCGCTCCTTGGCCCGGGCCTTCTCCTCGTCGCGGCGGCCGCCGCCGAACACGGCGTCGAACTTGCCCGCCTCGATGCCGTCCAGCAGCGGGACGGTCTGCAGCGGGTTGCGCAGCCCGTCCGGGCGCTCGCGCAGCACGCCGCGGTCGATGTAGTCCTGCACCGCGGCGACGTGCAGCCGCAGGTTGTGCTTGGCGACCGCGCGGTCCCGGTAGGCGAGCACCTCGGGGAAGTTGTGCCCGGTGTCCACGTGCAGCAGGGCGAAGGGCACCGGCGCGGGCGCGAACGCCTTCAGCGCCAGGTGCAGCATCACGATGGAGTCCTTGCCGCCGGAGAACAGGATCACCGGCCGCTCGAACTCGCCCGCGACCTCGCGGAAGATGTGCACCGACTCCGCTTCGAGGGCGTCCAGGTGGGACAGCGCGAAGGGCGTGTCCTCGGCCCGGAACAGGCGCTGCGTGGTGACGGTCATGCCAAGCCCCTCTCGGTCAGGAAGGCGTGCAGTTCGGCGGCGGACTCGGCGACCGTGCGGCCCTGCGTCTGCAGGCGCAGCTCCGGGCGCTCGGGCGCCTCGTACGGGTCGTCGACCCCGGTCAGGCCGGAGATCTCGCCGGCGGCCTGCTTCGCGTACAGGCCCTTGACGTCGCGCTCGGAACAGAGCTCGACCGGGGTGGCGACGTGGATCTCCAGGAACTCGGTGCCGTTGCCGGCGTGCCGCTCGCGGACGGCGGCGCGGGAGTCGGCGAACGGGGCGATCACCGGGGCGAGCACCTTGACGCCGTTGGCGGCCAGCTTCTCGGCGACGAAGCCGATCCGGGTGACGTTGGTGTGCCGGTCCTCGCGGGTGAAGCCCAGGCCCTTGGAGAGGAACTCGCGGATCTCGTCACCGTCCAGCACCTCGACCCGGTGGCCCTCGGCGCGCAGCCGCTCGGCCAGCGCGAACGCGAGGGTGGTCTTGCCCGCGCTGGGCAGGCCGGTCAGCCACACGGTGGCGCCGCGCTCGCGGCCGGCGGCCGCATTCTCGGCGGTGGTCACGGTGGTCTCTCCTGACGGTTGGTGACGGTGGTTCAGGTGGTGCGGTGGGTCCGGCGGCGGGGCTCAGAGGTGGATGCCGCACTCGGTCTTGCCGGAGCCCGCCCAGCGGCCGGCCCGGCCCTGCTCGCCCTCGCCGGGCTTGGCGGTGCAGGACAGCGGCGAGCAGCCGATCGAGGTGTAGCCCTCCCACAGCAGCGGGTTCAGCAGCACCCCGTTGGCCTGGACGTACGCGTCGACGTCGTCCTGGGTCCAGCGGGCGATCGGGGCGATCTTCACCTTGCGGCGCTTCGGGTCCCAGGCCACCACGGGGGTGTGGGCCCGGGACGGCGACTCGTCGCGGCGCAGGCCGGTCGCCCAGGCGTCGTACCCGCCCAGGCCGCGGTTCAGCGGCTCGACCTTGCGCAGCGAGCAGCACAGGTCCGGGTCGCGGTCGTGCAGGTGCGGCCCGTACTGGGCGTCCTGCTCGGCCACGGTGAGCTTCGGGGTCAGCGTGATCACGTTGACCGGCATGGTCGCGGCGACCGCGTCCCGGGTGCCGATGGTCTCCGGGAAGTGGTAGCCGGTGTCCAGGAAGACCACGTCCACGCCGGGCAGCGCGGTGGAGGCCAGGTGGGCGACCACCGCGTCCTCCATCGAGGAGGTGACGCAGAACCGCTTGCCGAAGGTGTCGGCGGCCCAGCGCAGGACGTCCTGCGCGCTGGCCTCCTCCAGGTCGCGACCCGCGGCGACGGCTATCGCCTCGTAGTCAGTCGCGGTCGTCATGTCCGGTACCCCCGTGGTTCGTTGACAGCAGGCCGAGGAACTTCAACTGGAAGCCCCGGCGGCACGACCGGCATTCCCACGCGCCGTGGCCGCTCTCGGACGGGCGCAGGTCCTCGTCCCCGCAGTACGGGCAGTAGAAGGGCGCGGCACGCTCGCTCACGACAGCTGCTCCTCGGTGGCCCGCACGGTCCACTGGGCGAACCGCTCGCCGTCCTGCCGGTCCGCCTGGTAGCGGGTCAGCACGCGCTCGACGTAGTCGGGCAGTTCGGCGCTGGTGACCTTCAGGCCGCGGATCTTGCGGCCGAAGCCGGCGTCCAGGCCGAGCGCGCCGCCCAGGTGCACCTGGAAGCCCTCGACCTGGTTGCCGTCGGCGTCGGTGACCAGCTGGCCCTTGAGGCCGATGTCGGCGGTCTGGATCCGGGCGCAGGCGTTCGGGCAGCCGTTGATGTTGATGCTCAGCGGCTCGTCGAACTCCGGCAGGCGGCGCTCCAGTTCGTCGATCAGCGACTGGCCGCGGCCCTTGGTCTCGACGATCGCCAGCTTGCAGTACTCGATGCCGGTGCAGGCCATCGTGCCGCGCCGGAAGGTCGACGGGGTGACCCGCAGGTCGAGCGCCTCCAGCCCGGCCACCAGCGACTCCACCTGGTCCTCGGCGACGTCCAGGACGAGCATCTTCTGCTCGACGGTGGTGGCCAGCCGGTCGGTGCCGTGCGCGGCCGCCAGGTCGGCGATCTGCCCGAGCAGCTTGCCGTTGACCCGGCCGACCCGCGGCGCGAAGCCGACGTAGAACCGGCCGTCGCGCTGCCGGTGCACGCCGACGTGGTCGCGCCAGCGGTCGCTGGGCTCCTGCGGGCCGGGGCCGTCGAGCAGTTCGCGCTTGAGGTACTCGTCCTGCAGCACCTGGCGGAACTTCTCCGGGCCCCAGTCGGCGACCAGGAACTTCAGCCGGGCGCGGGTGCGCAGGCGGCGGTAGCCGTAGTCGCGGAAGATGCCGATCACGCCGGCCCAGACGTCCGGGACCTCCTCCAGCGGCACCCAGGCGCCGAGCCGGACGCCCAGCTTCGGGTTGGTGGACAGGCCGCCGCCGACCCACAGGTCGAAGCCCGGGCCGTGCTCGGGGTGGACCACGCCGACGAAGGCGATGTCGTTGATCTCGTGCACCACGTCGAGCAGCGGCGAACCGGAGATCGCGGTCTTGAACTTGCGCGGCAGGTTGGAGAATTCCTTGTTGCCGATGTAGCGGCGGTTGATCTCGTCGATCGCCCAGCTGCCGTCGATGATCTCGTCCTCGGCGATCCCCGCGACGGGGGAGCCGATCACCACGCGCGGGCAGTCGCCGCACGCCTCGGTGGTGGACAGGCCGACGGCCTCCAGCTTCTCCCAGATCGCCGGGACGTCCTCGATCCGCACCCAGTGGTACTGGACGTTCTGCCGGTCCGTCAGGTCGGCGGTGCCGCGGGCGTACTGCTCGGAGACCTCGCCGATCGCCTTCAGCTGGGCCACCGTCAGCTGGCCGCCGTCGATGCGCACCCGCATCATGAAGAACTCGTCCTCGAGCTCGTGCGGCTCCAGGACGGCCGTCCGGCCGCCGTCGATGCCCTGCTTGCGCTGGGTGTACAGGCCCCACCAGCGCATCCGGCCGCGCAGGTCGTTCGGGTCGATCCCGGCGAAGCCGGTGTGGGCGTAGATCGTCTCGATGCGCGTCCGCACGTTGAGACCGTCGTCGTCCTTCTTGAACTGCTCGTTGCCGTTGAGCGGGGTGAAGTGCCCCATGCCCCACTGGCCCTCGCCGCGGTGGCGGGTCACCTTGCGGGCGGCGGGGCGGGCCGCCGGGGCGGCTCCGGCCTGAGGCTCGACCGTTTCGGGAGTGCGGGCCATGGTGTCAATCCTTTGAGCGGCTTGGCAGGTGCGAGGTGCTGGCGGTCCCCGGACGCGCTCCGCTCCCACCTGCGGTCTGTCGTGACGGGTCCCACGCAGGCGGACGGGAGGGGCGACGCTGGCCGGGCAGGTCTTGCGCGCATCCGCTACGACGGGGATGGCGCCGGTGCGGTGCGGCGTGCTTGCGGGCTCAGGTCACCGGACAGATGGCGCTGGACACGCGAAGGAGGTCGACGTGAAGTCGGCCAACTAGGGTGGTTCCGGCGCTAGACATGGCAAGAGATTCGCACGGCGAGCGACTCGCGGTCCACTAACGTCCGAATGCTGGACCTGATTGTTCCGCATAATGGGACCAGGCCCGATCCGGGGCAGTTCGGGGCGGTCCGGCCGGTCGAGGGCCGTCCCGCCCGGGCCGCCCCGCACCGGGCGAACGGCCCGGGCCGATACCGTAGGGGCGTGCAAGCAGCAGGCAGTTCCCCCCACCCGGCCCAGGGCCCCGGGCCGAGCGGCGACCGACCCGCCCGCCGCCGCGGCGGAAAGCGCCGGGCGGCGAAGCGCAGCACCTGGTACGGCACCCTGTGGGCGCTGGTGAAGGACACCACCAACACCTGCGTCGAGTACCGGGTCACCGGCCTCGCCGGAGAGGCCGCGTTCTTCACGCTCCTCTCCATCCCGCCGCTGCTGCTCTGCCTGGCCGGCACCCTCGGCTACCTCGACGACATCCTCGGGGCCGGCACCATCGACAAGCTCAAGCAGGACATCGTCTCGGCATCCGGGACGGTGCTCTCACAAAGCTCCATCGACGAGATCGTCCAACCCCTGCTGCGCGACGTCTTCGACAGCGCCCGGCCGGACCTCATCTCGCTCGGCTTCCTGCTCTCGCTCTGGTCCGGATCGCGGGCGCTCTACATCTTCATCGACACCATCACCGTGATGTACGGCCTCGACGGCAAGCGCGGACTGGTCAAGACCAGGCTGATGTCGCTCGGCCTCTACCTCGGCGCGCTGGTGATCGGCTCGCTGGTGCTGCCGCTGCTGGTCGCCGGGCCCGGACTGCTGATCGGCACCTTCCAGAGCTGGGCCGGCGTGATCAACGCGCTCTACTGGCCCGCCGCGATCGTCCTGCTGGTGGTCTTCCTGACCAGCCTCTACCACGTGGCCGTCCCGGTCTCCACGCCCTGGCGCGAGGACATCCCCGGCGCGCTGGTCGCCCTGCTGGTCCTGGTGGTCTGCAGCGTCGCGCTCCGGCTCTACCTGGTCAGCTCGGTCGAGGGCCACTCCGTCTACGGCTCGCTCGCCGCCCCCGTCGCCGTGCTGCTGTGGATCTTCGTGGTGGCGCTGGCCGTCCTGATCGGCGCCGCCATGAACGCCGCGATCGACCGCCGCTGGCCCACCGTCGAGACCGCCGACGCCCGCGCCGAGAACGAGCGCCTCGCCGAGGACGCCGCCGTCCAGCGCGGCCGCGAGGCCGCCGCCCGCCGGGCCGTCGAACGCGCCGAACGGGCCCGCCAGTTCGGCCTCGCCGAGGGCCACGACGACGACCTCTTCGACGAGGACGACGACCAGCCCGCCCCCAGCGAGTACCCCGAGCGCTGGGCCGGGTTCCTCCCGCACCGCGACGTCCGCCGCCGCCTCGGCGGCAGCGCCGAACGCCGCCGCCGCACCGGCCGCTGAGACCGGCGGGACCGGCGCGGGAGCGGCCGCTGAGACCGGTGGGAAATTCGGTGGCGCGGGTCGTGGACGGCGGCTAGCGTGGCGTCCGCCGATCGAGCGCACCCCGTGGCGGGGTGCGCGAGGCACGTCCGGAGAGGAAGGAGGTGAGGACCGTGAGCCCTGTTCACGCAGGAGTCTTCCCCCGTGTCCAGCAGTCCGCCGAGTCCACCACCACCCGGCCCCCGGTCCACCGCCTCCCGGTGTCGCGCACCCGCTGACGCCGCCCGCGGCCGGGGCCGCCCCTCTCCGCGAAGGATCCCCGTTGACCGCCACGCAGGTCCCCACCCGTACCACCCCCGCCTCCCCGACGCCGCCCGCCGCCCACCCGCTCGCCGGGCTCGGCTGGACGGACGACCGGGCCGCCGCCTTCACCCGCCACGCCGCCGCCGGGCTGCTGCCCGGACGGATCGTCCGGATGGACCGCGGCAGCTGCGAGGTGCTGCTCGTCGACCCCGGGACGGGCGAGCCCGCCGTCCGGCGCGCCGCCACCCGTCCGGTGATGACGGCCGACACCGCGCACAACCCCTGCACCGGGGACTGGGTCGCCTACGACCCGGGCGCCCGGCCCGCCCCCGCCCTCGCGGCGGTGCTGCCCCGCACCACCGCGATCATCCGCAAGGGCGCCCACAAGCGCTCCGAAGGCCAGGTCCTGGCCGCCAACGTCGACACCGTACTGATCGCCGTCTCGCTCGCCGCGGAACCCGATCCCGGCCGGGTCGAGCGCCTGCTCGCCCTCGCCTGGGAGTCCGGGGCCGAACCGCTGATCGTCCTGACCAAGTCCGACCTGGTCCACGACGGCGACTTCGTCCGGGCGGACGTCGAGGCGATCGCCCCCGGTGTCACCGTCCTGACGGTCAGCGCCGAGACCGGCGAGGGGATGGCCGAACTGCGCGCCCGGGCCACCGGCTCCTGCGCGCTGATCGGCCAGTCCGGCGCCGGCAAGTCCACCCTCACCAACGCGCTCACCGGGACGGCCGCGATGACCGTCCAGCAGGTGCGCTCGGTCGACGAGAAGGGCCGCCACACCACCACCGTCCGCGAGCTCGTCCCGCTGCCGGCCGGCGGCGCCGTCATCGACACCCCCGGCCTGCGCGGCGTCGGCCTGTTCGGCGGCGGCGAGGGCATCGGCCAGGCGTTCGCCGACATCAGCGCGATCGCCGCCGACTGCCACTACGCCGACTGCTCCCACCGCACCGAACCCCGCTGCGCCGTCCGCGCCGCCCTCGCCGACGGCACCCTCCCCGAGCGCCGCTGGGAGAGCTTCCTGAAGCTCCAGCGCGAGAACGACTGGATCGCCGCCCGCACCGACGCCCGCCTGCGCGCCGAACGCGCCCGCCACCGCAAGCAGCTCACCAAGAGCACCCGCTCCCGCCCCAAGCCCTGATCGGCAGTAGTCGAGGGGCTCCAGAGGCATCAGAGCGGAGAAGCGCCCACCACCTCGCCGGTGGTGGGCGCTTCTCCATGTCCTGAGATGTTCGGGCGGGGCCGCCTGCCGCCGCCGTTATGACAGGGCGCGAAGACGTCCCTCGGTTTCCTTAACGTCCAGCACGGCATTCTCCAACTCGATGACCCGGCCGGAACTCCCCAGATGTCCGCCCACCACAATGGAGGTGTTCATCAGGTGCGCTTGGACAGCCAATTTATAGCCGGATTCCGGCAGCCTGAAGCGAACATTCAAAGGAGGGCGTGAATCATCCACGACGATAGTCACCACTCCACCGTCATATGATCGCTCCAAGGTGGTGACACGCCCGGAGATGATCGTTTCCTGTGCCTCTCCCCGGTGGGCTGTTGAAATTACTTCCGGAACCTTTTCTTCCCTTGCGAGAGCTATGTGCTCAGGACCAGGAAGGGGCAAGGTTTTTGGCCTCACGCCTTCCATCTGCGGATGAAATTCCTTCAGGTCCTCCAGTTGGAACGAGAAAAAACTCTGCTCCACAGTGGGGGCGGGCAGCGCGGAGGCCCAGGAGAAGGAGAAGTCAATTTCCTTGAGATCATTCAGGTTTTGGAATTTTCCAATGGTTTCCAGGACCATCCCGGCTAGTTCCTCATGGAACTCTCCGTTCGGCGTCCCAGCCGTTCCATGCCCTGTCCCCCCGTATGCCGAGGCGTTCGCCAAGCAGACCGCTCGGGCAAGCATCATCATCATCCTGCGAGCGAGAGGAAGCTGCTCATCGAACTCGTCGTAGTGGTCGGGGGCATGACTCTTTGGGGTCGATGGCCGGTCCGGCTCGTCCAGCAGAACGGTAAAGGTAATAATGAAACTGCCGCGGCGGGTTTGTCCTAGACGGACGTTGCTCTGCATGAATTCAGACACCCGATTCGGCATCCGGCCACGGCCATGACGGACATGGCCTGCGACAGCCGCGTAGGTGAAATTCTTCAACAGTAGGTTGACTCCATGGATGACCTGCTCCCCTTCGGCCAGCGAAACTGTATCGCCCATGGCCCTTCCGGAGAGGCGGACACTTAGGACATCTGTATCGAAGGAACTGATTTTCCGGGAAAGCTCTTCGGCGCTGCAGTCGAAGATCTGTGAGACGGCAGCCAGAGACTCGCTGAAACGGCGATCGAAGTCCACGTAATCGGTTGCAAAGGGGATCATCACCCATTCTGGTTCCGATCCTTCGGAACCGGTGGGACTGCTCCAGATCTCCTTGATTCCTTCGATGCGGTGCTCCAGCGTCCAGCCCTGCGTGGCGAGGAAGCGGGTGACTGTTGTCGGAGAAAATCCAGAGGCCATTTTCCGGAAGCTGTCGAAGTCCGTGGTTTTCATCGCCAGCTCCCTCCGTCGCCGAGCTCCTTCATGAATTTCTGGATGAATTCTGGGTCGAAGTGGTCGTTTCGGCCCAGGGTCACGGTCACGGACCCCTGCCCGTCGGCCGGCTCGGCCGTCCAGTCGAGAGGGTCGGACCACAGCATGATTCCCGGTGAGCGTAGCCCGGATTCGTCCCGAACTGCCCAGTCAGCCGGACCGCTTCCCGGCGGCAGGATCAGGACGACGAGAAGTGCCCGGTTGTACCGCTTCGGGTTGCGGAGCTTCTGGTACGTGGATGTGTCCAGCGAGAACGAGAAGTCGCCGTTGCTGAGCCGGCGCGCCACGCTCGCACTGCTCGTAGCCTTGAGCTGGACGTCGAACCCCGGTTCGGTGAACCGCCGGTACTCCGCGTGGGAGAACACGGTGACGTCCCAGCCGTTGTAGTCGGTGCGTGGATCGCTCAGCGAACATCCTGCCGCGCTCGTTACGAGCGTCAGCCATCCCAGACTGACCTGCTCCTTGGCAGCGGAAGGCGTGAGCCCACAGTAAGGAGGCTCCTCGCTGCCATGCACCTTGCGCGTACCTGCCGATTCACGGTCGATTCGAACATCCCGCCACCTCGGCGGATGGCGCCAGCGAACGGGGCAGGGCATTGACGCACGATCAGTTTAGCGGTTGGTCTGACATCGATCGATGGCGCTTGGAAGGCCGGAAGCGGGCCCTGCTACAGGGCCGACCTGTCCGGCGCGTGCGAGCCGAAACGGCCGGACCACCACTCATGCGAGCTGGGCCCACGGCGATGTCCGAATCCCGCCAGTCGGGGTCCGGGCGATCGCGCAGACTGGAGGGCGTGATCGACGACGAGACCAGGTACCGGGCCGTGGACAGCCGGGACGCCCGCTTCGACGGGGTGTTCTTCACGGCGGTGCGGACCACCGGCATCTACTGCCGTCCGAGCTGCCCGGCCACCACCCCCAAGCGCGCCAACTGCACCTTCTACCCGACCGCGGCCGCCGCCCAGGGCGCCGGCTACCGGGCCTGCCGGCGCTGCCGGCCGGACTCGGTGCCCGGCTCGCCGGAGTGGAACCACCGCGCCGACCTGGTCGGCCGCGCGGTGCGGCTGATCGGGGACGGCGTGGTCGACCGCGAGGGCGTCGCGGGGCTGGCCTCCCGGCTCGGCTACAGCTCCCGGCAACTCCAGCGGCAGCTGACCGCCGAGCTCGGCGCCGGCCCGCTCGCCCTGGCCCGCGCGCAGCGCGCGCAGACCGCCCGGCTGCTCCTGCAGACCACCGAACTGCCGGTCACCGACGTGGCGTTCGCGGCCGGCTTCGCCTCGGTGCGGCAGTTCAACGACACCATCCGCGAGGTGTACGACCGCACGCCGTCCGCACTGCGCGGCGAGCACGGCGGCCACCAACGCAGCCCGGCCGGCGGCGGCACGCTGGCCCTGCGGCTGGCCTACCGGGGCGCGATCGACACCGGCCACCTGCTCGACTTCCTCGGCCTGCGGGCCGTCCCGGGCGTCGAGGAGGTCGTCCCCGGCCCCCGCCCCGGCACCCGCACCTACCGGCGCACCCTGGCCCTCCCGTACGGGCACGGGCTGGCCGAGGTCGACGGGCTCGCCCCCGGGGAGCCGCTCGACCGGGGGTGGCTGGACTGCCGGCTGACCCTCACCGACCTGCGCGACCTGACCACCGCCGTGCACCGGCTGCGCGCCCTGTTCGACCTGGACGCCGACCCGGACGCGGTGGACGCCCGGCTCGCCGCCGACCCGCTGCTCGCCCCGCTCGCCGCCGCCCGCCCCGGGCTGCGCTCGCCCGGCCACGTCGACCCGCACGAGCTGGCCGTCCGGGCCGTGCTCGGCCAGCAGGTCACCGTGGCCGCCGCCCGCACCCTGGCCGGCCGGCTCGCCGAGCGCTACGGCACCGCGCTGCCCGCCGCCGACGGCGGACTGCGCCTGCTCTTCCCGACCTCCGCCGCCCTCGCCGCCGCCGACCCCGAGCACCTGGCGATGCCGAACGCCCGCCGCCGGGCCCTGCTCGGCCTGTGCGCGGCGCTCGCCGACGGCACCGTCCGGCTCGACCCCGGGGTCGACCGCGAACAGGCCGCCGCCGACCTGCTCGCCCTGCCCGGCATCGGCCCCTGGACGGTCGGCTACCTGCGGATGCGCGCGCTCGCCGACCCGGACGTCTTCCTCCCCACCGACATCGGCGTCCGGGACGGTCTGCGCGCCCTCGGCGAGCCCGGCGACCCGCGCACCGCCGCCGAACGCTCCGCCCGGTGGTCGCCCTGGCGCTCCTACGCCCTGCACCACCTCTGGTCGGCCGCCACCGCGGCAGCCGCCACCGCCCGACCCGCCGCCACCCGGCCCGCCGCCCCGACCCGCACCCGCCAGCCCCGCGAGGACCAGCCATGAGCACCGCCGCCCCGACCCTCTTCACCACCATGGCCAGCCCGCTCGGCCCGCTGCTGCTCAGCGGCGTCCGCGACGGCGACGGCTTCGCGCTGGCCGCCGTCACCGCGCCCGGCCAGAAGGGCGCCCGCACCGCGCCCGCCGCCGACTGGGAGCCGGACGCCGACGCGCTGGCCCCGGCCGTCGAGCAGCTCACCGGCTACTTCGCCGGCGAGCGCACCGCCTTCGACCTCCGGCTGGCCCCCGTCGGCACCCCCTTCCGGCAGCAGGTCTGGGACGCCCTGGACGACATCCCCTTCGGCACCACCCTCACCTACGGCCAACTCGCCGACGCCGCCGGCCAGTCCCCGCGCGCGGTGCGCGCCGTCGGCGGCGCGGTCGGCGCCAACCCGCTGCTGATCATCCGCCCCTGCCACCGCGTCATGGGCGCGAACGGCGCCCTCACCGGCTTCGCGGCCGGCATCGACGCCAAGCGCTGGCTGCTCGCCCACGAGGCCGGCGGCCTGCTGTTCTGAGTCGGCCCGGCAGCGGGTGCCGGACGGCATGACGGCTCGTCAGAATCGTTCGGGCGCGGGCTGGTTCAACCGCGGACGCGAACCTTCCGGGGCGCCGGAATCCGACCGGGGGAAGACCACGGGTCGGTCATCGGATGGCAAAGAATCCGCCGCCCGGTCACCCGTTCGAGCCAGAACGGGAATCACCCAGCCGTTCGTGCACCCACGGATCCGCGGCCCGCTCCGCCGCGGCCACCCGGGCCGCCCGGAAACGCTCCGCCAGGTCCGGGTACGGGGCGTCCGCCCAGCGCCACGCGCCGACCGCGCACGCCTGCCGCAGCGGCTCGCCGCCCTCGACCGCGGCGACCAGCTCCTCCTGCAGCCGGCGGCGCCCGCCCGCGACCACCAGCACCTGCGCCAGCCAGCACGGCGAGGAGAGGTCGTCGTCGGCCAGCAGCGCCGCCAGCACCGGCGCGTAGTGCGCCCGGGCCGCCGCCCGGTCCCCGGCCAGCCGCCGGTACGCGGCCTGCCGCTTGTGCCCGATCCGGTGGTACTGCGCGTAGCCGGGGGCCCGCGCGTCCAGCGCCGCGACCCGCGCGTCCGGCTCGGCCGCGTCGTCGCCGACCCGCTCGTCGAGCGCGGCCAGCAGCGCGTCCAGCGCCGCCTCCTGCGCGTCCAGCCGCGCCGCCCGTTCCCTCACCGGTCTCCTCGCGTCCTGTGCCGTCATGCCCCGCCCCGCCCTGTCCCGTCCCGTCCCGCCCGGGCAATACTTGCAGGCGCGGGAATTTGCACATCCGGACTAAGCTTGTCACCACTAGGACCCACCGACGAAGGGAGCACGGCCATGACCCGACCGAACCCCGGCCTGGCGCACGGCTGGTGCGCCCTCACCGCCCTGCACGGCCGGATCGAGGCGCACGTCGAACGCGCCCTCCAGGCGGAGCACGAACTCAGCGTCCGCGAGTTCTCCGTCCTGAACGTGCTCTCCGACCAGCACGACGGCGACGGCGGCCACTTCCGGATGAACCAGCTCGCCGACGCGGTCGTGCTCAGCCAGAGCGCCACCACCCGCCTGGTCACCCGCCTGGAGGACCGCGGCCTGCTCGCCCGCTACCTCTGCCCCACCGACCGGCGCGGCATCTACACCAACGTCACCCCGGCCGGCCTGGACCTCCTCGCCGAAGCCCGCCCCACCAACGACCAGGCCCTCGCCGAAGCCCTCGCCGCCGCCGAGCAGCGCCCCGAGCTCGCCCCGCTGGCCACCGCCGTCCGCGCCCTCTCGAAGCCCGCGGACTGACCCCGGCGGCCCACCCGGGCCCCGCGCCCTTCTCCCCCGGATCCCCCGGATCGGCCCGCGCCCCCGAACGCCGACGGCGGTCCCGGCCGGACCCTCGACGCCACACGGCGACCGGGGTCCGGCCGGGACCGCCGTCCCGTACCGGAGGGCCGGCCCGTCAGTCGGCCTTGCGGCGCTGGCGGCCCGTCCCGTAGTTGGAGCCGCTCTTCGCGCCGGAGCCCGGCTTGGCCCGGCCGGAGGCCTTGCCGATGAAGCCGGCGGCCATCTGGGTGTTGCCGGCGCCGGGGCGCTGCTTGGGGCGGGGTCGGCGCGGGTTGCCGCTCATGTCGACGTCCTTGGGGAGGCCGGCGTCGGCGCGCTTCGCGGGGCGGCGGCGGGCTTCGCCGTCGACGGGCTTGGCGCCGCCGCGGCCGCGTCCCCGGCCGCGTCCGCCGCCGGAGCCGTTCTCGGTGCCGCCCGCGTTCTGCTCGCGGGTGGCGGCCGGGGCGGCGGGCTGGGCGGTGGCGGGGACGGGCAGGGTGACGGCGACGCCGCTGGGGGTGCGGGCGCCGGTGATGCGCCCCAGCTCGCCGTCCTCGGGGCGGACCTTGGTGACGGTCGGCCGGATCCCGGCGATGCTCATCAGCCGGTTGACCTCGCGGCGCTGCTCGGGCAGCACCAGGGTGACGACGGTGCCGGACTCGCCGGCCCGGGCGGTGCGGCCGCCGCGGTGCAGGTAGTCCTTGTGGTCGATCGGCGGGTCGACGTTGACGACGAGGTCGAGGCCGTCGATGTGGATGCCGCGGGCGGCCACGTTGGTGGCGATCAGCGCGGTGACCTCGCCCTCGCGGAACTGGTCGAGGACCCGGTTGCGCTGCGGCTGCGACTTGCCGCCGTGCAGCGCGGCGGCGACGACGCCGTGGGCGCGCAGCTGCTTGGCGAGGCGGTCGGCGCCGTGCTTGGTGTGGACGAACATGATGACCCGGCCGTCGCGGGCGGCGATCCGGGCGGTGGTCTCGGCCTTGTCGGCGGGTTCGAGCTGGAGCAGGTGGTGGTCCATGGTGGTGACCGCGCCGGCCGACGGGTCCACCGAGTGGGTGACCGGGTCGGTGAGGAAACGGTTGACCAGGCGGTCCACGTTGCGGTCGAGGGTGGCGGAGAAGAGCATCCGCTGCCCGCCGTCGGCGACCTGTTCCAGCAGCTTGACGACCTGCGGCAGGAAGCCCATGTCGGCCATCTGGTCGGCCTCGTCGAGGACGGTGATCGCCACGTCCTCAAGGAAGACGTCGCCGCGCTGGATCAGGTCGTCCAGCCGGCCGGGGGTGGCGACCAGCACCTCGGTGCCGCGCCGGACCTGGTTGGACTGGCGGGTGATCGACATGCCGCCGACCACGGTGGTGATCCGCAGGTTCAGCACCCCGGCGTACGGGGCGAGCGCCTCGGTGACCTGCTGGGCGAGCTCGCGGGTGGGCACCAGCACCAGGGCCAGCGGGCGGCGGGCGGTGGCCCGCTTGCCGGCGGTGCGCACCAGCAGCGGCAGGCCGAAGGCGAGGGTCTTGCCGGAGCCGGTCCGGCCGCGGCCGAGCACGTCGCGTCCGGCCAGCGCGTCCGGGAGGGTCGCGGCCTGGATCGGGAACGGCTCGGTGACGCCCTGCGCGCCGAGCTCCCGCATCAGCCCGGCCGGCAGCTCCAGCTCGGCGAAGCTCGCCGCCGGCGGCCGGGACGGGGTGCCCTGCACGGGCGTGAAGTCCTCGGCGACCGCGGGCACGGGGCTGCCGCCGCCGCGGCGCGGACGGCGCGGCTGCTGCTCACCGCCGCCACCGGCCCGGGGGGCGCCGCCGCGCGGCTTCCCGCCGCGGCCGCGCGGCTTCTCCCCGCGCGGCTGCTCGGAGCCGGCGGGGCGCTCGGCGCGGGAGCGCTCGGTACGGGGACGGTCGGTGCGGGGACGGGACTGTTCGGGCATGCGTGTTCCACTTCCTGGGGCCGCCGGCCACCGCGCGCGGGGATCCGCCGCGGGGCTGGGAAACGTGTCGGCCGTCGGAAAGCTGGAAGGGCCGCCCCGGCCGTCGGGCGGCATGGACGAGGGCCCGTACCCTGTGGAGGCACGGGCCCTCGCCTGCAACATCTACGAGTCGGCGTGAGCCGGGACTCAGATGGGACGGATGTTCTCCGCCTGCGGGCCCTTCTGGCCCTGGGTGACGTCGAACTCGACCTTCTGGCCCTCGATCAGCTCACGGAAGCCGGTCGACTGGATGTTCGAGTAGTGAGCGAACACGTCGGCGCCGCCGCCGTCCTGCTCGATGAAGCCGTAGCCCTTTTCGCTGTTGAACCACTTCACGGTGCCGGTAGCCATAACCGTCTCCACTTTCACTGGGGCATTGGGACACACACCTCGTGCGCCCCACGTAGCCGCGATCCCCATCCGGAGACTAAACACCGGACAAAACAAATGCGCCTGTCGGTTGGAACCAGCAGGCGCACACACACGTTCATGGGAACCAATACTGCAACTGCTTCGACAATAGCACGTCGGCCCTCGTCAACGGCGGCAATGGTTGCGCTGGTCACACCGCGTTTCGCGGACGCGCGAAGGGGGCATGCGGACCGTTCGGCCCGCATGCCCCCGCACTCGCCCGCTACCGCCGCCGGGTCAGGCCCGGCCGGCCGGCTCCGGCTCGCGCTTGTCGAGCGAGGTGGCGCCGTGGTCGGGCATCGCGCCGTGCCCGGGCCACCAGGCCGCCTTGCCGAGCAGGGCGGTGATCGCCGGGGTGAAGAACATCGCCATCACGAAGGCCGCCAGCGCGATGCCGATGGCCAGCGCGAAGCCCAGCTCGGCGAACAGCACGTTGCCCGCCAGCATGAAGGTCGCGAAGGACGCCGCCAGGATGAAGCCGGCCGCCGCGACGGTCGGACCGGCGTGCCGGACCGCCTCCTTGGCCGCCTCGCGCGGGCTGCGGCCCTCGCGGGCCTCCTCCCGCAGGCGGGCGATGATCAGGATGTTGTAGTCGGTGCCGATCGCCACCACGAACAGGTAGATGAAGATCGGCAGCATGAACATCAGACCGGGCTCGGAGCCGATCTTGAGGAAGGCCAGCGTGGTGGCGCCCAGGGTCGCCGCGAAGCCGAGGCCGACCGAGGCCATCAGGTACCAGGGGGCGACCACGCTGCGCAGCTGGAGGCCCAGGATCAGCAGGATCAGCAGACCCGCGACCGGGAAGACCAGCTTGTAGTCGTGGGTCATCGCCAGGTTGATGTCCTTGTAGACCGACGAGGTGCCGCCGACCAGCGCCTCGGTGCCGCCGGGGGCGGCCGCGTGCGCGGCGGAGCGCAGCTTGGTGATCGAGTCGATCGCCGCGTTGCTGGCCGCGGAGTCCTTCAGGGTGACCTTGAAGTCGGCGGTGGTCTGGTCCTGGCTGGTCTTCGGCTCGGCGTCGACGCTGGCCACTCCGGGCACCTGGCCGATCTTGGCGGCGAAGCCGTCCAGCGCGCCGGCGTCGAGCCTGCCGCCGCCGGTGCCGGTGGTGAGGAAGACGTGCGTCGGGTCGGCCGCGCCCTGGGAGCCGCCCTTCATCATGGTGTCCATGACGACCATGGACTCCTTGTCCTTCGGCATCATGCTCTTGGCCATGTCGAAGGTGCCCTGGTAGCCGAGGCCGGCCAGCGAGAGGACGACCAGCAGGCCGCCGGAGACCAGCGCGACCAGGCCGGGGCGGTTGCCGACGGTCCTGCCCAGCTTGTGGAAGCGGGCGCCCTTGGGCTCCTCCATCCACTTCTTGCCGGGCCAGAAGGTGGCCTTGGCCGGGATGACCGCGAGCAGCGCCGGGGTCAGGGTGAGCGAGGCGATCGCGGTGACGATGACCGAGATGGCCAGCGCCGGGCCGAGCGCGGTGAACATGCCCAGCTCGGAGAGGAGCAGCACGGCGAAGGCGACGGTGACCGCGCCGGCCGCCGAGGCGATCGCCTCGCCGACCCGGCCGACGCCGTTGGCGACGGCCGACTTGCGGTCGTCACCGGCGCGCAGCCGCTCGCGGAAGCGGAACATCAGGAAGAGGAAGTAGTCGGTGCCGACGCCGAGGATGACCACGATCTGGATCGCCGAGGCGATCGGCGAGGTCTTCAGGTCGAGGATCTTGGTGACGAAGGCGATCAGGCCGCTGGCCGCGATCATCGGGAACAGCGACAGCAGGACCGGCAGCCAGCCGACCAGGAAGCCGCGGAAGATCACGCCGACGATGACCACGATCAGCACCACGGTGGCGAACATGGTGATCGCGTCGGTGGCGCTGGAGGACTCCTTCTGGTCCAGGGACATCGCGGCCTGGCCGCCGACCTGGTACTTCAGCGAGGTGCCCTCGGCGAGCTTCTTGCCCTCGGTGCGCAGCGCCTTGGCCGCGTCGGTGTACTCGTCGGTCTGCATCTTGGTCTTGTCGATGGAGACCATGCCCATCCCGTAGCGGCCGTCCGCCGAGATGGTGTGCGTCTGCGCCGAGGGCGCGATGACCTGCTCGACCAGCTTGATGTGCTGGTCGGTCAGCCCCTGGGTGATCTTGGTGATGTCGGCCTTGTCGGCGTCGGTCAGGGCGCCGCCGTCGGTCCGCTCGAACAGGAGGATGGCCGCCGGGGAGAACTCCGCCGGGAACTTGTCCTCCTGGACCACGGCGGCCCGGATCGACTCGTAGTGCTTGGGCAGGAACTCCGACTCGTCGGTCGAAGCGCTCATCTTCGGAGCGAAGGCCGCCAAGCCGATCGAGGCGATCACCCAGGCGATGATCACCCACCAGGCCCGCTTGACGACGAAGTGTCCAAGTCGGTGGAACATGCTCGAAATGCCTCCTGGGCATGATTCACCGCCGCCTGGGGACGGGGACCGGGCAACGGCTCTGACCGGCGCGCGGACCCCGGTGGGATCTAGCCGGTCGGCAGGTAAGGACTAGCGAGCATCTTACGGGACCTTACTTGCCGCCCGGCAAGTGGGTTTCGCGTCTGCCCCCTGGGGCGGCCACGGAGCCGGCCCCGCACTATCGTCACCCGGCCGGAGGGTGCTCCACCTCGTGCTCCGGGTGGAGTCCGCTCCCCCTCAGGGTGGACTCCGAACCCCACCTGAGGAGGAGATCCCGACCCCGGGGGTGGGGCTATCCCCCCGCCCGGTGCTGAGGACAGGGCCAGGGAGAAGTCGGTGACTAGCCGGATGGTCCGTCAGGACGCCCTTTCCTAGCGTTGGTTGTGCCGCCGCGACCGTCGTCCGCGGCCCACCGACCGGGGCGGTCACACCGCCCGACACCCTGGGGGAAGCAGCAGTGAAGCAGGGAATCGCCGCCACCATGGGCGCCTGGAGCGCCCGCCACCGGAAGACCGCGGTCTTCGGGTGGCTCCTGTTCGTCGTCCTGGTGTCGTACCTGGGCGGAGTGCACGGCTCCGACAAGGTCACCGAGTCCGAGTCGATGCCCGGGCAGGTCGCCCGGGCCGCGAGGATCCTGGACGACGCGGGCATCACCTCCCCGGCCGGCGAGACCGTGCTGGTGCAGAGCGCCTCGCTGACGGCCGACGACCCGGCCTTCCGGGCCGCCGTCGAGCAGGTGGCCGCCGCCGTCCGGGGCACCGGGAAGGTCGGCGAGCCGGTCAGCCCGTACGACAGCGGGGCGTTCTCGGCCGACCGGCACTCCGCGCTGCTCCGGTTCACCGTGAACGGGGCGGACCGCGAGGCCGCCGTCGCCAACGTGCCCGCGGTGATGGACGCGGTGGCCGGCGCGCAGCGGCAGCACGCCGGCTTCCTGATCGAGGAGTACGGCGAGGCCAGCTCCGGCAAGTGGTTCAGCGACCAGTTCACGAACGACTTCGCCCGCGCCGAGTGGACGGCCGTGCCGCTGGCCCTGGGCATCCTGCTGGTCGCCTTCGGGGCCGTGGTCGCCGCCGTGC
The DNA here is from genome assembly GCF_000269985.1 of Kitasatospora setae KM-6054. Classification (NCBI taxonomy): domain Bacteria; kingdom Bacillati; phylum Actinomycetota; class Actinomycetes; order Kitasatosporales; family Streptomycetaceae; genus Kitasatospora; species Kitasatospora setae. The sequence continues at coordinate 2,222,070 of NC_016109.1, forward strand.
TGCCGGTGGTCCTGGCGGTCACCGCGTTCATCGCGGCCGGCGGCCTGGTCGCGCTGGCCTCCGGCCTGCTGCACACCAGCGACGACGCCAGTTCGGTGATGCTGCTGGTCGGCCTGGCCGTCGGCGTCGACTACTGCCTGTTCTACCTGCGCCGCGAGCGCGAGGAGCGGGCCGCCGGGCGCGACCACGCCACCGCGCTGCGGATCGCCGCCGCGACCAGCGGCCGGGCCGTGCTGGTCTCCGGCGTCACCGTGGTGGTCGCGATGGCCGGCATGTTCCTCACCGGCATCGCCGACTTCCAGGCGATGTCCTTCGCCACCATCGTGGTCGTGGTCACCGCCGTGCTGGGCTCGCTGACCGTGCTGCCCGCCCTGCTGTCGATGCTGGGCGACCGGGTCGAGAAGGGCCGCGTCCCGCTCCTGCACCGCCTGCGGCGGGACGCCGGCGAGGGCGGCCGGTTCTGGAACGCGGTGCTCACTCCGGTGCTGCGCCGCCCGCTGGCCGCCGCCGTGCTGGCCACCGCCGTGCTGCTGGCGGTCGCCGCCCCGCTGCTGACCATGCGCACCGCCAACCTGACCTTCCAGCAGCAACTGCCCGCGGGCAACGCCCTGGTCGCCACCTCGCAGCGGGTCGAGGCCGCCTTCCCCGGCAGCCCGGCCCCCGCCACCGTCGTGGTCAAGGCCCGCGACATCACCTCCCCGGAGATGACCCGGGCCCTCGCCGAGCTGCAGTCCCGCGCCCTCGCCACCGGGCGGATGCACGGCCCGACCGAGATCCGGGTGCACGCCGCGCAGAACATCGCGACGGTCGACATCCCGCTCTACGGCAGCGGCAACGACGAGACCTCCGCCGCCGCCCTGAAGGCCCTGCGCGAGGAGGTCGTGCCCGCCACGGTCGGCCGGGTGCCCGGCACCGAGGCCCCGGTCACCGGCCGCACCGCCGGCTCGGTCGACTTCAACCGGCAGATGTCCGACTCGATGCTGCCGGTCTTCGGCTTCGTGGTCGCCTTCGCCTTCCTGCTGATGCTGCTCTCGTTCCGCTCGCTGGCCGTCGCCGTCACCGCGGTGCTGCTCAACCTGCTCTCGGTCGGCGCGGCCTACGGCGTGCTCACGCTGGTCTTCCAGCACGGCGTGGGCGCCTCGCTGGTCGGCACCGCGGGCGTCGGCGCGGTGGAGAGCTGGGTCCCGCTGTTCCTGTTCGTGATCCTCTTCGGCCTCTCGATGGACTACCACGTCTTCGTGGTCTCCCGGATCAAGGAGGCCCGCGACCGCGGCCTGGAGACCCGCGCCGCCGTCGCCCACGGCATCCGCACCACCGCCGGCGTCGTCACCGGCGCCGCGGTCATCATGGTCGGCGTCTTCGCGGTCTTCGGGACGCTCTCCATGCAGTCCATGAAGCAGATGGGCGTCGGCCTGGCCGTCGCCGTCCTGATCGACGCGACGATCATCCGGGCCGTACTGCTCCCCGCCGTGATGAGCCTGCTCGGCGAGCGGAACTGGTACCTCCCGCGCTGGCTGGGCTGGCTGCCCCGGATCGGGGGCGAGGGCGCCCCGGCGGACGGCGGCGGGCGGCCGTCCGCGCCGCTGGAGGCGGCCGGGGCCCGCCGCTAGGGCCCCGGCACCCGCTGCCCGACAATGGACGGGTGATCTTCGACGAACCGAGGGCACTGGCCCTCCTGCAGGAGGCGTGCGCCCCGGCCGGGATCGACCCGGCCGGGGCCGCGCTGTTGGCGCTCGGGCAGAACGCCGTCTTCGACCTGCCCGCCGAACGGCTGGTCGCCAAGGTCGGCCGCACCGCCGGGGACGCCGCCCGGGCCGAGCGCGAGCTGGCGCTGGCCGGCTGGCTGGACGGCGCGGGCGTGCCGGTGGTGCGCCCGGCCGCGCCGGCCGTCACGGTGGTCGGCGGCCACCCGGTGACCTGGTGGCACCGGCTGCCCCCGGCCGTCCGCCCGGCCCGCCCGGTCGACCTGGCCCCGCTGCTGACCGCGCTGCACGCGCTGCCCGCCGCGCCCGTCCCGCTGGGGCGGCGCGAGCTGCTCGCGCCGGTGGACGGCTGGCTGGCCGCGGCCGAGGGGCACGTCGACCCGGCCGACACGGACTTCCTCCGTGTCCGAAAAGAGACCTTTGTCACCGCGATCGCCGAGCTGGCCCCGGCCCTGCCGCCCGGCCCGATCCACGGCGACGCGCTGCCGCGCAACGTGCACGTGACCGCCGACGGGCCGGTGCTGCTCGACCTGGAGTACATGGCGGCGGACCTCCGCGAGCACGACCTGGTGGTGCTGGCGCTCAGTCAGGACCGCTACGGCGTCCCGGCCGAGGAGGTCGCCGCGTTCGACGCCGCCTACGGGTGGGACGTCCGCGCCTGGCCGGGCTTCGCGGTGCTGCGCGGCGCCAGGGAGACCGCGAGCGCCGCGTGGGTCGCCCAGCAGGCGGCCGGGAACCCGGCCGCTGCGGCCGAGTTCAGGCGCCGGGTGGACTCCTTGCGCGAAGGGGCGACGGCAGTACGCTGGTTCGCGTTCTGACCGCTTCCGTCCGGTCCCCGCCCTGTGGCGGAGCGCACACCAACCGCCTTGTGGCGCGGCGCACATCCGGACGGAACCACCCCGCTCGTGCCTGGCGTCGTACCGGACGCCCCGCCCCCCGGCGGCGGGTACGACGTCAGGAGTCGCCCCATGGTGAAGTCCCGCATACCCAACCCCCGTCGTCCCCTTCTGCTCGGTGCCGCCGCGCTGCTCGGCACCTCCGCCCTGCTGGTGGCGTGCGGCGCGCCGGGCTCCCCCACCGCGGCGGGGGACGCCGCGCACCGCTCGGCGTCGCCGAGCGCGAGCGGCGGCACGACCGGGGCGAGCGGCGGGAGCACCACCGGGGCGGCCCGGCCGACGCCCGGCGCGGACGAGTCCTCCGCGGCGGCGACGGCGACCCCGACCGCGACCTCGACGCCGACCAGCACCCGTACACCGTCCGCGAGCCCCGCGGGCACGCCGACCGGCGCGCCCGCCTCGCCGTTCGCCTCGGCCACCACGAGCCCCACCGCCCCGTCCGCCCCGGCGGCCAGCGCGCCGGCCGCGTCCCCGTCCACCCACGCGCCGGCCACCGGGGTGCTGCGGCACACCGCCTCGGGCGGCAGGACGGTCGCGCTGACCTTCGACGACGGGCCGGGCCCGGCCACCGGCCAGGTGCTGGACCTACTGGCGCAGTACGGCGCCAAGGCGACGTTCTGCGAGATCGGCACCAACGCGCAGGCCCGCCCGGCGGCGGTGCAGCGGATCCTCGCCGAGGGCCACCGGCTGTGCGACCACACCGTGGACCACCCGCAGCCGATGCACGCCCAGACCCACGAGCAGCAGGTCGCCGAGATCGGCGACGCCAAGGCGATGATCGAGAAGGCGGCCGGCGGCGACCCGGCGGTCACCTGGTGGCGCGCCCCGGGCGGCGACTTCACCGCCGAGAACGAGCGGATCGGCGCCGACCTGGGCATGAAGTCGCTGGGCTGGACGGTCGACCCGCGCGACTGGGCCCGCCCGGGCGTGCAGGCGATCGTCTCCAACGTGCAGCAGAACCTGCGGCCGGGCGGCGTGGTGCTGATGCACGACGGCGGCGGCGACCGCACCCAGACCGTGGCCGCGCTCAAGCAGCTGCTGCCCTGGCTGGTCGCGCAGGGCTACACCTTCGACTTCCCGCAGTCCTGACCCGGCGGGCCCGCCCGGGGAGGCCCGTCCGGGGAGGGCTCAGGACGCGGCCTTGAGCGGCCAGCGCGGGTCGACCACGGCCGCCGGGTCCTTGCGGCGCAGCCAGCTCTGCAGGCCGGCCGCCCAGTCCCGGTGCCAGTCGACCTGGCGGCGGTGCAGTTCGTCCAGCGGGAGGTCGCCGGCCTGGGCCGGGTACCGGTGGCCGAGGGCGACGGCGACCCGGACGGCGGCGAGCGCGTCGCTGCCGGCCTCGTGGGCGTCGCGCAGTTCGACGCCGTAGACCTCGCAGACCCGCTGCAGGGTGCGCGAGCCCTTGCGGTACTTGTCCAGCGCGCGGTCGACGACCATCGCGTCGACCACCGGGGCGACCGGGCCGCCGAGGCGGTCGGCGAGCGTGGGCAGGCCGTGGCGGCGCAGTTCGGCGTCGAGCAGCGAGAGGTCGAACGGGGCGTTGAAGGCGACCACGGGGCGCCCGGCGGCGAGCCGTTCGGCCAGCGTGCGGGCGATCTCCTCGATCGCCTCGGCGGCGGGGCGGCCGTTCGCGCGGGCCTCGGCGTCGGTGATGCCGTGGATCGCGGCGGCCTCGTCCGGTATCGGGACGCCCGGGTCGAGCAGCCAGGTGGTGGCGCCCTGCACGCCGCCGCCGAGGGTGTCGACCACGGCGGCGGTGACGATCCGGGACTCCTCCGGGTCGGTGCCGGTGGTCTCCAGGTCGAAACCGGTGAGCGGCCCCTTCCACCAGGTCATGGGGTGTGTCCTTCCGTCAGCACTGCCAAGACGGGTCCATCATCGCGCGCCGCAGTGACAGCGCCCACGGCGCCCACCCGTTCGGGGAGCCGCCCGGGAGCCGCCCGGGGGCCGCTGAGCAGACCGCTCAGGAGACCGGCCGGGAGTCGCCCCAGAGGTCCTCGAACTCCTCGCGGTAGACCTCCAGCAGCCCGGGTTCGGTGCCGCCGGACTCCTGTCCGGCGCCGCCGCGCAGCACCAGCGCGGGCGACTCGATGCCGCGCGCCCTGCGCAGGTAGGGCTGGACGACGCCGAGGTCGGTGGAGCGGCGGCGGCCGCCCGCGCCGGTGGTGCGGGGGCCCTCGACCAGGTAGGCGGTGAACCGGGGCAGGTCGTCGAACACCCGGATCTCGAAGCTGCCCTGGTCGCGCAGCCGGGCGCGGACCCGCCGCACGTGCATGATGTTCATCTCCACGGCGCGCCCCAACTCGCCGCGCCCGATCCCGAGTTCGCGTTCGCGGCGGCGCACCGCGCTGCTCGCCGGGTTGAGGAACAGCAGCCGGATCCGGCAGCCGTCGCCGGCCAGCCGGACCAGCCGCTTGCCGGTGTAGTTCTGGCAGAGCATGCCGAGGCCGATGCCGACGGCGTCGAGCCGGCGGGCGCCGTCGAGCAGGTCCTCGACCGGCAGGTCGCGCTGCAGCCGGACCCGGTCGGGGTGGACGGCGACCACGTCGGCGTAGCGGCCGGCCACCAACTCCTCGACCACGTCGGCGGGGACGCCGCCGTGGGTGCCGTCGAGCAGGGCGAGCACCCGGGCGGCGGCCCGCTCGGTCTGGTCGAGGACGGTGCGGGTGAGGGCCCGGTTGCGGGAGACCACGTGCCGGGCGACCTCCAGTTCGTCGAGGGCGAGCTCGATCTCCCGGCGGTCGACCAGGTGCGGTTCGAAGCAGGGCCAGTGCTGGACCATCAGTTCGCGCAGCTGCGGCAGGGTGAGGAAGACCAGCGGCTCGTCGTCGACCGGGTCGAGCAGGTAGCCCTTGCGGCGAGAGACCTCGCGGACGGCGGCGGCCCGGTGCACCCACTCCTCGCCGGCCGGTCCGGCGGCGGCGGTGACCCACTCCTCGCCGTGCGCGGGCGCGTAGACCGGGCGCAGCACCTCGTCGACCAGGGCGCGCATCCGCTGTTCGACCAGGTTGAGCCAGACGTAGGCGCGGCCGGCCAGCCGGACCCGGCGGTAGGCGTCGTCCCACTGCTCGGCGGCCCAGGCGGGCGGCATGCCCTCCAGCGGGCCGCCCTGCGGGGGCAGCGGGCCGCGGCCGCCGCGGACGATCAGGGTCGGGGCCTCGCTGCCGCCGGCCCGCGGGTCCGTGCCGTCGCCGCCGGCGGGGAACCCCATCCGCTACCTCACCTCTCGTCCGCCGCCCTGCGGTGACGGCGCGTCCGCCGAATCCGTCCACGCCGGCGGCCACTGCTCGCACGCCGCGTGGGCCCGGGGCTCGCGATCCGGACGATCAAGCGTATCGCCCGGCGCGGCCGGGCCGCAGCCCTCTTGACAGCAACCGGGACGGCTCCCGACGGTCCGTCACCGCGCGGGCACGCCACGCCGACGGGCCGGGCCCCTGGGACACCCGTTCGGGCGAACAACGCGTGAATGGGCGCGGAGTTCCGGCCGCCGTTGGGGAGTATGCGGGTGTGCCGTGCGTCACCCCTCCGACGCCCCGCACATGGCCGGGCGCTCCGCCGGGAATCACCCCGCCGGAGCGCCGATTCGCGTCTGGCTCAGGGAAGTCGAGGACTCATGCAGGTCTGGCCGGGGCAGCCGTACCCGCTCGGTGCCACCTACGACGGCGCCGGGACCAACTTCGCCGTGTTCTCCGAGAGCGCGCACCGGATCGAGCTGTGCCTGATCGCCGAGGACGGCGCCGAGACGGTGGTCGAGCTGCGCGAGACCGACGCCTTCGTCCGGCACGCCTACCTCCCGGGCGTGCAGCCCGGCCAGCGGTACGGCTTCCGGGTGCACGGCCCGTACCAGCCGGGCCTGGGGCAGCGGCACAACGCGGCGAAGCTGCTGCTCGACCCGTACGCGAAGGCGATGAGCGGGCACATCGACTGGGACGAGTCGGTGTACGGCTACCACTTCGGGGCGCCGGAGCGCCGCAACGACCTGGACTCGGCGCCGCACACCATGCACTCGGTGGTGATCAACCCGTACTTCGACTGGGGCACCGACCGGCCGCCGCGCACCGACTACCACCGCACGGTGCTGTACGAGGCGCACGTGAAGGGCCTGACCCGGCGGCACCCGGGCATCCCGGAGGAGATCCGCGGCACGTACGCGGGGCTGGCGCACCCGGCGGTGATCGAGCACCTGGCGAAGCTGGGGGTGACCGCGATCGAGCTGATGCCGGTGCACCAGTTCGTCCGCGACCACCGGCTGCGCGACCTGGGGCTGTCCAACTACTGGGGCTACAACACGGTCGGGTTCTTCGCGCCGCACTCCTCGTTCTCCTCCACCGGCGACCGCGGCCAGCAGGTGCAGGAGTTCAAGTCGATGGTGAAGGCGCTGCACGCGGCCGGCATCGAGGTGATCCTCGACGTGGTCTACAACCACACCGCGGAGGGCAACCACCTGGGTCCGACGCTGTCCTTCCGCGGCCTGGACAACGCCTCGTACTACCGGCTGGCCAAGGACCAGCGGTTCTACGAGGACACCACCGGCACCGGCAACTCGCTGCTGATGCGCAGTCCGCACGTGCTCCAGATGATCATGGACTCGCTGCGCTACTGGGTCACCGAGATGCACGTCGACGGCTTCCGGTTCGACCTGGCGGCGACGCTGGCCCGGCAGTTCCACGAGGTCGACCGGCTCTCCTCGTTCTTCGACCTGGTGCAGCAGGACCCGGTGGTCTCGCAGGCCAAGCTGATCGCCGAGCCCTGGGACCTCGGCGAGGGCGGCTACCAGGTCGGCAACTTCCCACCGCTGTGGACCGAGTGGAACGGCAAGTACCGGGACACCGTCCGCGACTTCTGGCGCGGCGAGCCCGCCACGCTGGCCGAGTTCGGCTCCCGGCTGACCGGCTCCGCCGACCTCTACCAGGACGACGGCCGCCGCCCGATCGCCTCGATCAACTTCGTCACCTGCCACGACGGCTTCACCCTGCGCGACCTGGTCTCCTACAACGACAAGCACAACGAGGCCAACCACGAGGACAACCGGGACGGCGAGTCGCACAACCGCTCCTGGAACTGCGGCGCCGAGGGCGACACCACCGACCCCGCCGTGCTGGAGCTGCGGGCCCGCCAGCAGCGCAACTTCATCGCCACCCTGATGCTCTCCCAGGGCGTCCCGATGCTCGGCCACGGCGACGAGGCCGGGCGCACCCAGCGCGGCAACAACAACGCGTACTGCCAGGACTCCGAACTGACCTGGGTGGACTGGGAGGGCGCGGACGCCGCGCTGCTGGAGTTCACCCAGGGCATGATCTGGCTGCGCCGCGACCACCCGGTCTTCCGCCGCCGCCGCTTCTTCCACGGCCGGCCGGTCTCCGGCACCCGCGACGACCTCACCGACATCGCCTGGTTCACCCCGGCCGGCGAGGAGATGACCGGACAGGACTGGTCGACCTCGTACGCGAAGTCGCTGACCGTCTTCCTCAACGGCAACGCGATCTCCGAACCGGACCGGCGCGGCGGCAAGATCGTCGACGACTCCTTCCTGCTGCTCTTCAACGCCCACTTCGAACCGCTGGTCTTCACCGTCCCCGCCGACCACGGCGAGGCCTGGCAGGTCGTCGTCGACACCGCCCTCCCGGCCCTCCCCGCCCGCGGCACCGGCCCGCGCGTCAAGGCCGGCGACACCCTGCGCCTGCCGGACCGCGCGCTGATGGTGCTCCAGCGCCCGGCGTAGTGCGCCGGTTCGCCCCCGACCCGCACGCCTAACCCCGGCCGCCCCCGGGTACCCCCTCGCACAGTACGAAACCGCAGATCAGAGGGGGTACGAAGTGTCTCGTCGGTGGTTGGTGACCGGCTGTTCGTCGGGGTTGGGGCTGGCGCTCGCGCGAGCGGTGGTGGCGGGCGGGGACCGGCTGGTGGCGACCAGCCGGGGGGCGTCGCCGCTGGACGCGCTGGCCGAGGAGCTCCCGGAGCGGGTGGTCCGGGCCCGGCTGGAGCTGCGCAGCGCCGCGGACTGCGCGGCGGCGGTGGAGCTGGCCCGGGAGCGGTTCGGCGGGGTGGACGTGCTGGTGAACAACGCCGGGGTGGGCCTGTTCGGGGCGGTCGAGGAGGTCTCCGACGAGGAGCTGCGCGACCAGCTGGAGGTGCTGGCGGTGGCGCCGTGGCGGCTGACCCGGCTGGTGCTGCCGCTGATGCGGGCGCAGGGCGGCGGGCACGTCGTGAACGTCTCCTCGGTGGGCGGCCGGATGGCCTTCCCCGGCCTGGGGGCGTACGTGACGGGCAAGTTCGCGCTGGAGGGGATGAGCCAGGCGCTGGCGGCGGAGGCCGCGCCGTTCGGGATCCGGGTGACGGTGGTGGAGCCGGGCGGGTTCGCCACCTCGTACGGGACGTCGGTCGCGGAGACGGCGGCCCGGCTGCCGGAGTACGGGGAGGCGCTGGCGCCGATGCGCGGGGCGCTGCGCGGGATGGCGGAGGCGGCGGAGCTGAACCGGCCGGAGGCGTTCGCCGAGCTGGTGCTGCGCGCGGTCGCGGCGGAGTCGGGGCCGGTGCGGGTGCCGGTCGGGCCGGACGCGTACGCGCTGGTGGCGGCGGCGCTGGCCGGGGAGGCGGCGGAGTTCGCGGCGGCCCGGGAGCTGGCGGGCGAGGCGCCGGTGCCGGATCCGGTCTGAGCGGCGGGGCGGGCGGTGGGGCGCCCGTTCGGCGCAGTACGGGCGGTGGGCAGCGGACCGCCGGGGTAGGCATGCGGGTATGACGTCAGCCGCCGCACGCCCCGAGACTGCCGTCCCGCCGACGGCCAGCTACCGGCTCCAGCTGCAGCCGGACTTCACCCTGCGCGACGCCCGCCGGGCGGTGCCGTACCTGGCGGCGCTCGGCGTGTCGCACCTGCACCTGTCGCCGCTGCTGGAGGCGGTCGCGGGGTCGACGCACGGCTACGACACGGTCGACCACGGCCGGATCAGCGAGCAGCTCGGCGGCGAGGGGGCGCTGCGCGAGCTGGCGGCGGAGGCGGCGGCGCACGGGCTGGCGCTGATCGCGGACGTGGTGCCGAACCACATGGCGCTGCCGGTGCCGGAGCGGTTGAACGGGCCGCTGTGGCAGGTGCTGCGGAACGGCCCGGACGACCCGTTCGCGGCCTGGTTCGACATCGACTGGCAGGCCCAGCCGGGGCCGGTGGACGCGCCGGAGCGGGGGCGGCTGCTGCTGCCGCTGCTGGGCGACCGGCTGGGCGCGGTGCTGGAGCGGCTGGTGGTGGACGGCGAGGTGCTGCGCTACCACGACCACGAGTTCCCGCTGCGGCCCGGCACCGCCGGGCTGCCGCTGCCGGAGCTGCTGGAGCGGCAGTGGTACCGGCTGTGCTGGTGGCGGCTGGCCGACGAGCAGGTCAACTACCGGCGGTTCTTCACGGTGAACGACCTGATCGCCGTCCGGGTGGAGGTCCCGGAGGTGTTCGAGGCGACCCACGCGGTGCTGCTGCGGCTGCACCGGGAGGGCGTGCTGGCCGGGTTCCGGATCGACCACCCGGACGGGCTGGCGGATCCGCGCGGCTACCTGCGCCGGCTGGCGGAGGCGACCGGCGGGGCGTACACGGTGGTGGAGAAGATCCTGACCGGCGACGAGGCGCTGCCCGCGGACTGGCCGTGCGCGGGGACGACGGGGTACGACGCGCTGCGCCGGATCGACGGGGTGCTGACCGATCCGCGGGGCGCGGAGAAGCTGGTGGCGGCCTACCGGCGGGACGCCGGGGAGCCGCTGGACGCGGCGGCGGCGAGCCGGGCCGGGCGGGCCGAGATGGTGGCGCCGGGCGGGGCGCTGGCGGCGGAGACCGATCGGCTGGTGCGCCTGGTGGGGCGGATCTGCGCGGAGGGCCCGGAGCTGGCGGACCACTCGCCGCTGGCGGTGCGCCGGGCGCTGGAGGGGCTGCTGACCGGCTACCCGGTGTACCGGCCGTACGTGGTGCCGGGCGAGGAGGCGCCGGCCGAGGCGGTGGCGGCGCTGGCGCCCGCGCCGGACGCCCCGGCGACCGAGCGGCTGGTGCGGGAGCTGGCGCTGGGTCGGCTGGGGCGGTCGGCGGCCCGGGACGAGTTCTGCCACCGGTTCGGGCAGACGGCGTCGGCGGTGGCGGCGAAGGGCGTGGAGGACACCGCGTTCTACCGGTTCAACGCGCTGCTGTCGCTGAACGAGGTGGGCGGCCTGCCGGAGCGGCCGGGGCTGCCGGTGGACGGCTTCCACCGCTGGTGCGCGGAGCAGGAGCGGCTGTGGCCGGCCTCGATGACGGCGCTGTCCACGCACGACACCAAGCGCAGCGCGGACGCCCGGGCCCGGCTGGCGGTGCTGGCGGAGCTGCCCGAGGTGTGGGCGGCGGAGTGTGCGGCGTGGACGCTGGCGGCGGGGCCGTGCGCGGACCGCTCGACGGCGTGGCTGCTGTGGCAGACGCTGCTGGCGGCCTGGCCGGTCTCCGCGGAGCGGCTGCTGGGGGTGGTGCTGAAGTCGGCGCGGGAGGCGAAGCGGCGCACCTCGTGGAAGGAGCCGGACGAGGTCTTCGAGCGCTGGCTGACGGGGTACGTGCGGGGGGCGCTGGCCGATCCGGGGCTGTGTTCGCGGATCGCCGGGTTCGCGGGCCTGATCGCGCCGTTCGCCCGGGTGAACTCGCTGTCGGCGGCGCTGCTGCACCTGCTGGCGCCGGGCGTGCCGGACGTGTTCCAGGGCGGCGAGGAGCCGCTGTACACGCTGGTCGACCCGGACAACCGGGCGCCGGTGGACCTGGGCGCGCTGGCGGTGCGGCTGACCGACTCGCCGGAGCCGCGCGCGGGCGACCTGGCCCGGGAGAAGCTGCACCTGACCACGACGGCCCTGCACCTGCGGCGGGCCGGGCGGCTGGGCTCGTACCGGCCGCTGGCGGCGGACGGCCCGGCGGCGGAGCACCTGGTGGCGTTCGGGCGGGGCGAGCGGGTGCTCGGCGCGGCGACCCGGCTGCCGTACGGGCTGCACCGGGCGGGCGGCTGGCGGGAGACGGTGCTGGAGCTGCCGCCGGGGCGCTGGACGGACCTGCTGTCGGACCGGCACTTCACCGGTGGCCCGGTCGAACTGTCCTATCTGTTCCGGCAGTTGCCGGTTGCGTTGCTCGCGGAGGGGTCTTGATGCGGTATCGGGTGTGGGCGCCGGACGCCAAGGTGGTCGAGGTCGAGGTCGGGGCCGTCCCGTACCTGCTGGAGCGCGATCCGGACCGGCCGGGCTGGTGGCACGGGGAGGGCCCGGAGGGCGACTACGGGTTCCGGCTGAACGGCGGGCCGGCGCTGCCGGACCCGCGCTCGGCCCGGCAGCCGTTCGGGCCGGACGGGCTGAGCCGGCCGGTCGACCACGCGGCGTTCGCCTGGTCCGAGACGGCCTGGCGGGGCCGCCCGCTGCCCGGGGCGGTGGTGTACGAGCTGCACGTCGGGACGTTCACCCTGGAGGGCACCTTCGACGCGGCCGCCGCGAAGCTCGACCACCTGGTCGAACTGGGCGTGGACTTCGTCGAGTTGATGCCGGTCTGCGCGTTCCCGGGCCGCTCCGGCTGGGGGTACGACGGGGTAGCCCTCTGGGCGGTGCACGAGCCGTACGGCGGGCCGGACGGGCTGAAGCGGTTCGTGGACGCGGCGCACCGGCGCGGCCTGGGCGTGGTGCTGGACGTGGTGCACAACCACCTCGGCCCGTCCGGCAACTACCTGCCCCGGTACGGCCCGTACTTCACCGACCGGCACCAGACACCGTGGGGCTCGGCGGTCAACCTGGACGCGCCGGGCTCGGACGAGGTGCGGGCGTTCCTGGTCGGCAGCGCGCTGGCCTGGCTGCGCGACTACCGGATCGACGGGCTGCGGCTGGACGCGGTGCACGCCCTGGCGGACACCAGGGCCCGGCACTTTCTGGAGGAACTCTCCTCCGAGGTAAGGAAGTTGGCTGAGGCCACCGGCCGGCCGCTGTTCCTGGTCGGCGAGTCCGACCTGAACGACCCGCGCACCACCGCTGCCCCGGAGGCGGGCGGGCAGGGCCTGGACGCGCAGTGGAGCGACGACTTCCACCACGCGCTGCACTGCCTGCTGACCGGCGAATCCCAGGGCTACTACGCGGACTTCGCCGCCGACCCGTACGCGGCCCTCGCCAAGACACTCACCAAGGGCTTCTTCCACGACGGGAGTTGGTCCTCGTTCCGGGGCCGTTCGCACGGCCGGCCGTTCCCGGCCGGGCACGGGCACCGGCTGCTCGGCTACGCGCAGACCCACGACCAGATCGGCAACCGGGCCACCGGCGACCGGCTCTCGGCCTCGCTGCCGCCCGGGCGGCTGGCGGCGGCGGCGGCACTGGTGCTGACCTCGCCGTTCACGCCGATGCTGTTCATGGGCGAGGAGTGGGGCGCGGGCACGCCCTGGCAGTACTTCACCGACCACACCGACCCGGCGCTCGCCGAGGCCGTCCGGCAGGGCCGGCGGCGGGAGTTCGCCGAGCACGGCTGGCGCGCCGACCAGGTGCCGGACCCGCAGAGCCCGGAGACGGTGGCCGCCTCCACCCTGGACTGGGCCGAGCCGCTGCGTCCGCCGCACGCCGGACTGCTGTGCTGGTACCGGGAGTTGATCCGGCTGCGGCGGGCCGTCCCGGCGCTCGCGGACGGCGACCTGGGCGCCGTCCTGGTCCGGTACGACGCGGCGGCGGGCTGGCTGGCGGTGCACCGGGGCGACCACCGGGTGCTGGTCAGGCTCGGTGGCGGTGGCGGTGGCGGTGGCGACGACGCGCCACTGGCCGTCCCGCTGGAGGGCGGACTCGTCGCGATCGCGGCCTCGTTCGGCGAGGTGGCGGCCGGGCCGGACGGCACCCTGCTGCTCGGGCCGGACGCGGTGGCGGTGGTCCGCACCACGGGCTGAACCGGGCGGGCCGGGCGGGACGGCGTGGGCCGGGCGGGCTCCCCCGGTCGGCCCGGCTACCAGAGGTACTCGGAGATCCGGGCCCGCAGGCCGGTGGCGTCCAGGCCGTAGGCGGCGAGGTGTTCGGACATCGAGCCGTAGTGCCGGTGCTCGGCCAGCGGCACGCCCAGGCCCAGGACGCGGTGCGGCAGGTCGGCCAGCGCCTGGTGCGCGGCCCGCTCGGAGGTGCCGGCCAGGTAGGGCTCGACCAGCACCACGTCGGCCCGCTCGCCGATCGCCGCGCGCAGGCCCGCGCCGTCGAACGGGCGGACGGTGGCGGCGTACAGCACCGTCACGTCCAGCCCCTCGGTGGCGGCGAGCACGGCGTCCAGCATCGGGCCGACGGCCAGTACCGTGCCCGCCAGCTTTGATCCCTGATGGATCGTCAGGAACTTTCCGGGGGCGATCGGCCGGGGGGCGGCGTTCTGGTGCGCGGAGAGCCGGACGTACTGCAGGGTGTCGCCGGCGGCGACGGCGTGCCGCAGCAGGGTGTCGGCCTCGGCGGGGTGGCCGGGGACGTGCACGTGCCAGCCGGGCAGGGTGTCGAGCAGGGCGACGTCGCCCGGGGACATGTGGGTGAGGCCGGCCGTCGGCCAGTCGTAGGAGCCGCCGGCGCTGACCAGGACGGCGCCGACGCCCTGGTGTCCGAGGTCCAACTTCAGCTGCTCGAAGGGTCGTTCGATCAGGAAGCTGGCGAAGGTGTGCACGATCGGGCGCATCCCGGTGAGGGCCAGGCCGCCCGCCACGCCGATCATCAGCTGCTCGCGGATGCCGACGTTGACCACCCGGTCGGGGTGGGCGCGGGGCGCGTCGGGGAACTGCGCCACGCCGATGTCGGCGAGCACCAGCGCGGTGCGCGGGTCCCGGTCCAGCAGTTCGGTGGCGGTGGCGGCGAACTGCTCGCGCATGGTGGTCTCCTGGGCGTTCATGGTCTCCACTCCCCCGGTGGTCAGCTGTTCTTGGATTCGGTGCGGGCCACCACGACGTGCGGCCGGCCCTGGTGCGGGGCGGTGTACGCCCGGTACAGCTCCTCGTGGTCGCGGCCGTCGACGGTGGCCGTCGACCAGCCCGCGCCGGCGAAGCGGGCCGCGATGCCGCCGCTCCAGCCGTGCGTGGCCGAGGAGTTGTCGATCACCACGACGTGCAGCCGGTCCAGGCCGACCGCGCCGGCGAAGGCCACCGCCTCGTGGTTGGAGCCCTCGTCGAACTCGGCGTCGCCGATCAGCACCCACACCGCCGGACCGGACAGGCCCTGCGCCCGCAGGCCCAGCGCCGTGCCCACCGCGAGCGGCAGGCCGTGCCCGAGCGAGCCGGAGCCGATCTCCGCGCCGGGCACCAGCAGCCGGTTCGGGTGGTGGCCCAGTGGCGAGTCGTACCCGCCGAAGCCGCGCAGCAGCTCGGTCGGGAAGAAGCCCTTCGCGGCGAGCACCGCGTAGTACGCCATCGGGCCGTGGCCCTTGGAGAGCAGGAACCGGTCGCGGTCCTGCGCGTCCGCGTTGCCCGGGTGGGCGTTCAGCACCCGGTCGTAGAGGACCCAGAGCGCGTCCAGGGTGGAGTGCGCGGCCGGGGAGTGCTTCTCGTCGCCCGCCATCAGCGAGATCAGGTGCGGCAGGTCGGTGTACCCGCCCGTCGTGCGGATCGCTTCGCTCGTCATGGGGAACAGCGTCCAACTTCAAGCGCGCTTGAAGTCAAGCGGGCCCGCCCGGGTACCCTCGGGCCATGGCCCCCTCCCGGCACGACCTCCTCAGCATCGGCCAACTCGCCGAGCGCAGCGGCCTGGCCACCTCCGCGCTGCGCTACTACGAGAGCCTCGGACTGATCCACTCCACCCGCACCGCCGGCAACCAGCGCCGCTACCCGCGCGTCGAACTGCGCCGGATCGCCTTCGTCCGGGCCGCCCAGCAGGTCGGCCTCAGCCTGGAGGAGGCCCGCGCCGCCCTGGACCGGCTCCCGCACGACCGCGCCCCCAGCAGCCGCGAGTGGGACGACGTGGCCGTCACCTGGCAGCAGCGCATCGACCAGCAGATCGACGAACTCCATCTGATGCGCGACAAGTTGACCGAATGCATCGGCTGCGGCTGCCTCTCCCTGACCCGCTGCGCCCTGTACAACGCGGGCGACCGGGCCGCCGCCCAGGGCCCCGGCCCCTGCTACCTGCTCACCCGCGAACCGGACAGCGGCCCCGAGGTCGGCCCCGGGCCCGAAGCCGGGCCCGGGCCCGAGCCCGCACCGGGGGACTGATCCACTTCTTTCCCGGCCCCCCGCCACAGGCCCGGAGCGGCCGTCTATGCTGCCGGTCAGGAAGCGCGTTCCACCAACGGGGGAGCCAGACATGACCGACCATCAGGACATCGGGCTCGACTGGATGTCCGGCGACCACAGCCCGCCGCCGTCCGCCGAGCTGCGCCCCGAGATCCCGCACCCGGCCCGGATGTACGACTACTACCTCGGCGGCAAGGACAACTTCCCCGCCGACCGGGCCGCCGCCGAACAGGTCATCTCGCTCAGCCCGCTGGTGCGGATCAGCGCCCGGGCCAACCGGGCCTTCCTGCAGCGCGCCGTGCGCGTGCTCGCCGAGCGGGGCGTGCGCCAGTTCCTCGACATCGGCACCGGCATCCCGTCCGCCGGGAACACCCACGAGATCGCCCAGGCCGTCGACCCGGCCGCGCGGGTCGCCTACCTCGACAACGACCCGATCGTGCTGGTGCACGGCCGCGCCCTGCTGGCCGGCGCCCGGCCCGGCAGCGTCAGCGTCCTCCAGGCCGACCTGCGCGAACCCAAGGCGATCCTGGCCGACCCGGCCGTCCGCGAGCTGCTCGACCTCGAACAGCCGGTCGCCCTCCAGCTGTTCGCGATCCTGCACTTCATCGACGAGGCCGACGACCCGTACGCCATCGTCCGCACCCTGGTCGACGCGCTGCCCTCCGGCAGCTACCTCGCCCTCTCGCACGGCACCGCCGACTTCATGCCGCCGCAGGACGTCGACAAGGGCCCCGACGCCTACCGGAACGCGACCGCCCAGCTCAGCCTGCGCAGCCGCGAGCAGGTGCTGCGCTTCTTCGACGGCCTCGAACTGCTGGAGCCCGGCCTGGTCACCGCCCCGCTCTGGCGGCCCGACCAGGAACCGCTGGACACCGACGCCCAGGTCGCGATCTGGGCGGGCGTCGGCCGCAAGCCCTGACGGACGGGGTGGGGCGGGTCGGGGCGGACGCGAGCGGGGGCGCGGCCGGGGCGGTACGCGGCGCGGCGCGGCGCGGCGCGGCGGTGCGATCATGGGCGGTCCGTGTACCGAGAGGGGCGCCCGCCGCATGAGCACCGCACCGCCGTCCGCACCGCTGCCGTCCGCCGTGCCGCCGTCCGCCGTGCCGCCGCTGGTCGACGCCGGGTGGCTGGCCGCCCGGCTCGGCCGGCCCGGAGTGGTCGTCCTGGACGCGGGCGTCGGCCCGCACCGGCACGCCCCGGCCCGGATCCCCGGCGCCCGGCCCTTCGACCTCGACGGGCCGCTCTCCGACCCGGCCTCCCCGCTGCCGCACACCCTGCCGGCCCCCGCCGACCTGCAGCGCGAACTGCGCGCCCTCGGCGTCGACGACCGCTCCACCGTCGTCGTGTACGACGGCGCGGGCGTCTACTCCGCGCCGCGCGCCTGGTGGATGCTGCGCGCCCTCGGCCACGACCGGGCCGCCGTCCTGGACGGCGGCCTGCCCGCCTGGCGGGCCGCCGGACACCCCGTCGACCCCACCGCGCCCGCGTACACCGGCCCGGCCGGCGACTTCACCGCCCGGCCGCGCCCCGGCCTGTTCGCCGACCGGGACGCGGTCGCCGCGGCCCTCGCCGACCCCGGCACCGCCGTCCTGGACGCCCGCGCCCACGACCGCTACACCGGCGCCGCCCCCGAACCCCGCCCCCACCTGCGCCGCGGCCACCTGCCCGGCTCCACCAGCCTGCCCTTCACCGACCTGCTCGCCCCGGACGGCCGCTACCTGCCGCTCCCGGCCCTCCGCGACCGGCTCGCCACCGCGACGGCCGACCGCGACCGGCTCGTCGCCTCCTGCGGCTCCGGCGTCACCGCCTGCGTCCTCGCCTTCGCCGCCCACCTGGCCGGCCACCCCTCCCCCGCGGTCTACGACGGCTCCTGGGCCGAGTGGGGCCACCCGGACAGCGGCCTCCCGGTGGCCCTCGGCTGAGCGGCCGGCCGGCCGGCCGCCCGGCGGCTAGCGGACCGCCGTGTCGTGCGCGGCCAGTTCCGGTATGAGCGCGGCGAGTTCGTCGGCGATCCGGGTGAGGTCGGTGTGGGAGGTGCGCAGGTCGAGGCGGCGGTGCTGACAGTCGGCGAGGGCGGCGAGCGGTTCGGGGAGGCGTTCGGGGCGGAGTCTGGGGGTGTCGCCGACCAGGACCGGGATGACCAGGGCGCCGACCGCGAACGCCTCGGCGATCTCGCGGCGCGGCCAGTCCTCGGGATCCTCGACCGCGGGGCGGCCGTCGCGGCCCTGGACGTCGAACCAGCGCGGGCCGACCACGGCGAGCAGCACCGCGCAGTTGCGGACCCCGGCGATGAGCTCCTGCGGGTAGCGGCTGCCGGGGGCGATGGACTTGCTCGCCCGGAACACCCGCTCACTGCCGAACCGGTAGGACAGTCCGTGGTCGAGCAGGGCGGCGACCGCTTCCTGGTCGCCGGTACGGTAGTTCACGAAGATCGCGGGCATGGTGCGTCGACCTCTCTGCGCGGGGGTGTCCCGCCGGTGGTCCCGGCCGGGAAAGGGGAAACGGTGGTGCGCGGCGCGACGGCGCCGCGGGCCCTCAGCAGCCGGTGATCGCCGCGAGCAGGACGGGCTGGAACTCGCGGACCGCCCGGTTGGCCCGGAAACGGCGCAGTTCGCGGTCGAGCCGGCGCAGGTCGCCGGTGACCGTCGCGGAGGGCACGTCGCCGAGACCGCCGAGCTGTTCGGCGGCCACCGCGCAGGCGTGCTCGGCCTCGCCCGCGGCGGCGTGCGCCAGGGCGCGGCGCAGCCCGTAGCGGACCCGGGCCCGGGTGGCGCGCAGCGGGATGCGGGCGTGCTCGCGGTCGAGGATCTCGGCGGCGCGTCGGGCGTGGCCGAGGTCGAACAGGCACCAGCCGGTGGTCATCGCGGCCGGGTCGGCGATGTGGCTGCTGCCGATCGTCGGGCCGCCGTCGTGGTCGGCGGCGGCGGTGGCGAGCAGCACCTCGGCGCGCTCCAGGGCGCGCAGGCAGCGGCCGCGGTCGCCGCCGAGGGCGTGGCCCTGGGCTTCGCGGAGCGCGGCGAGGCCGCGGATCCGGGGGCGCAGGCGGCGGTCCTGGGCGGCGGCGGCGAGCGCGACGGTGGCGGCGGCGTCCCCGGCGTAGAAGGTGACCAGCGCGCGGCGGACCAGCGCGTAGCCGGCCAGCTGCCGGTTGCCGCCGGCCCGGGCGAGTTCGACGGCCCGCTCGGTGTACGCGAGGGCGGTGTGCCGGTCGCCGGCCTCCTGCGCCATCCACCCGCCGAACTCGATGAAGTGGGCGGCGATCAGCAGCAGTTCGGCGCGGGTGCGGCCGTCGCAGCGCAGCGCGATCCGGACGGCGGTCTCGCTCTGCATCTGCAGGGCGGGCACCAGCAGCACCGGGTCGAGCTGCTGGCCGAGCGCCCGGTACTGGACGAGCTGCTCGCGCAGCAGGGCGGGGACGCCGGGGTCGAGCGCGGTGGGGCGCTGCGGCAGCAGGGCGCCGAGGAGCTCCGCGGCGGGAAGCGCGGGGAGCCCGGGGTACCCGGACGGCGCCGGGAGCGCGGCGAACGGCAGGCTCTCGCGCCGCCCGGGATGCTCGGCGGTGTAGCCGGCGGCCCCGGCCGCGTACGGGTGGCCGTCGTGCGGGTGGGGGCCGGGGGCGGGAGGGGTGGTGCGGGCGGGGTCGGGGCGGGGGGCCGGCGCGGGGCGGGCGGCGAGCTGCTGGAGGCGGCCCTCGGCGCCGAGCAGGGCGTCGCAGCGGCGGGCGAGCTCCTGCGAGGCCCTCCGCTGGCCGCTCTCGACCTTGCTCAAGTAGCCCTTGCTGTAGCTGAGTTGCCGGGCGAGGCCGTCGAGCGAGAGGCCGTGTTGCTCGCGCAGCCGGCGCAGTTCGACCCCGAAGCGATGAGACGCGAGCATGGCAAAGCACCCCCTGGGCTACGTCCCAGGCACACACGGGTGCACGGGAGGTTCGATTCGGGGCGCTCCCCGGCGCCCAGAGGGAATCTTGGCATGCGACTGATCGCTTCCGGAGCGTTACGGAGCGGTTTCCCGTTGCCAATTCCGCTGGCAGGACACCGGGTTGCCCCGCCGCCACCCGGCGGCGGGCGACGGGCGGCGGCGGCGCAGAACCCCGGCCAGCCCGGCCCCTCCTCGCCGACTCTCTTGCCTGCAAAGGAAATTGACGGGCCGTTATGTGAGTGCTTCATTCCGGTCGTCAGCCTTCCTCCGACCGCACGCGGAGCAGAGAAGCGCCCTGCCCGCCAAGCGCGCACGGCGTCGAGTGCGGCCCGGCCCGGCCCGGTCGATCCGCACCTGCTGACCGCCGGTCGGCTGTCGGCTGTCGGCTAGCCCCGGCGGCGCTCCAGCTCCTGCCACAACGCGTCGACGCGGGCGGTGAGTTCGGGCAGGTCGCCGCTGTTGTCGAGGACCAGGTCGGCGACCGCGAGGCGGTCCTCCCGGGTGGCCTGGGCGGCCATCCGGGCGCGGGCCTCGTCCTCGGCCATGCCGCGCAGGTCGACCAGGCGGCGCAGCCGCTGACCGTCCGGGACGTCGATCACGACGACCAGGTCGTACAGCGGGGCGAGGCCGTTCTCGGCGAGCAGCGGGACGTCGTGCACGACGACCGCGTCCGGCCCGGCGGCGGCTTCCAGTTCGGCGGAGCGGGCCCGGACCAGCGGGTGGACGATGGCGTTCAGCGCCGCCAGCCGGGCCGGGTCGGCGAAGACGATCCGGCCGAGCGCGGGGCGGTCCAGGGCGCCGTCGGGGAGCAGCACGCCGGGCCCGAACTCGGCGGTGACGGCGGCCAGTCCGGGCGTCCCGGGGGCGACCACCTCGCGGGCGATCACGTCCGAGTCGACGATCACCGCGCCGTGCGCGGCCAGTTGGCGGGAGACCTCGCTCTTGCCCGCGCCGATCCCACCGGTCAGTCCGATCCTCAGCATGCCGCCAGGTTACCGGCCCGTACCCGGCGGGGCGGCGGGGGCCCGGGTCGGCGGGAGGACGGCGGCGAACGGCGGGCGAACTTCGCGGGAACTCTCCGGCGGCGGCCCCTTGCGGCGCCTGGGCCGGGTTGTCCGGACAGCTTTCCGGCCCCCGGGCGGCCGTCTATGGTGCCCGAGTCCCTCCCCCGAACCCCGGATCCGGGCCCCCGAGCCCCGAGCCCCCGAGCCCCGGATCCCGAACCGCATCGGAGCTCTCCCGTGTCCACCCTCTGGCCCGCCGGCCCGCGCCGGGTCCTGGTCGTCGGCATCGACGGTGTCCGCCTCGACCTGCTGCCCGACCTGCGCACCCCGCACCTGGACGCGGTCGCCGCGGCCGGCTTCCTCGCCCCGGTGGAGGTCGACGACGTCACCCCGACCATGTCCGGACCGTGCTGGGCGACGATCGTGACCGGTGTCGGCCCGGCCAAGCACGGCGTGTACGGCAACCACCTGGGCGGGAACCGGCTCGACGTCTTCCCGGACTTCACCACCCGGCTGGCCGCGGCGCACCGCCGCCGCACCTTCGCGGCCGGCGGCTGGGAGCCGCTGTTCCTGGCCCGCGACGGCGGCCCGCTGTTCGCCGCGCCCGGCCGGCTCGCGTACATCGCGCCGCTGGAGGACACCCCGGAAGCCTGGGAGGTGTGCGACGAGCGGGTCACCGCCGAGGCCGAGTACGTGCTGGGGCGCTCGGACGACGACCCGCAGGCGTCCTTCGTCTACCTGGGCGCGGTCGACGAGACCGCGCACTTCCGGGGCTGCGGGGCGGACTACCGGCGGGCCGTGGAGACCGCGGACGCCCGGCTGGGCCGGCTGCTCGCCGCGCTGCGGGCCCGCCCGACCCACCGGGACGAGCAGTGGACGGTCATCGTGGTCACCGACCACGGCCACGTCGACGCGGGCGGCCACGGAGGCCGCAGCACCCTGGAGCGCACCGCGTGGATCGCCGCCAGCGGCCCCGGCATCACCCCGGGCGCACCGCCGCCCGGCCCGCTGCACCACACCGACGTCGCGGCGCACGTGTACGCGGCGCTGGAGATCGTCCCGGACCCGCACTGGACGCTGGACGGGCGGCCGTTCCCGACCGTCGCCCCGGCGGAACCGGCGGAACCGGCGGCGGAGCCGGTGCCCGCGTCCTGACCGGGTCCGCGCCCGGGGCCCGGGCGCGGTGCGGCGCGGTGCGGGTCAGACCAGTTCGAGGGACTCCCCGGCCGCCAGCGTCCGGTACTCCACGCCGCCGGTGCCGGGCCCCTGCGGGCCGAGCAGCCGGCCGTGGACGGCCTGGCCGGCGTCGCTGAGCGTCGCCTCGTGGATCGCCACCGCCTGCCGGGGCCGGGCGTCGCGCAGGTAGTCGACGAGTTCGCCGGCCCGCAGCCAGGGCGCGCCGAGCGGCAGCAGCAGGGTGTCGACGGTGTCCGGCGGGACGGTCAGCGCGTCGCCGGGGTGGAAGGCCCGGCCGCCGAGCAGGAAGCCGATGTTAGGGATCCGCGGGATGTCGGGGTGGATCTCGGCGTGCCACTCGCCGTGCACCGTCACCGGCAGCCCGTCCAGGTCGAACGCGTCGCCGTCGCCGACCACGGTGACCTTGGCGCCGATGCCGTCGAGCTGCCGGGCCACCGAGGAGTTGGTGTACACCCGCAGGCCCGGGTTGGCCTCGACGGCGGCCCGGACCTGCTGCTCGGTGAAGTGGTCGGCGTGCTCGTGGGTGATCAGCAGGGCGTTCACGCCCGCCACCACCTCGGGGCCGCTGAACATGCCGGGGTCGATCAGCACCGCGCCCTCCGCGTGCTCGATCCGGACGCAGGCGTGGCCGAACTTCGTCAGTCGCATGCCTCCCAGCCTACGGCGCGCCCACCAGGTCGAGCGGCTCCACCTGGTCCCGCCGCTTCGCCGGGTCGCCCGGCTCCGCCGGGTCGAGCGGCCGCGCCGGTTCGAGCGGCTCCACCGGGCGCGGCGCGGGCAGGACGGCCGGGCGCAGCGGCGGGAGTTCGACGTGCTCGTCCAGGCCGATCACCCGGTGCAGGCGGCGCAGCGGGGCGGGCGCCCACCAGTTGAGCCGGCCGAACAGCGTCATGGTGGCGGGCACCAGCAGGGTGCGGACCAGGGTGGCGTCCACGGCGACGGCGACGGCCAGCGCGATGCCCATCTGCTTGACCATGAGCATCTGCCCGGCGGCGAACCCGGCGAACACGATCACCATCAGCAGTCCGGCCGAGGTGATGATCCGGCCGCTGCGCTGCAGGCCGAGTTCCACCGACTTCGCGCAGTCGTGGCCCTGGTCGTGCAGTTCCTTGATCCGGGCGAGCAGGAACACCTCGTAGTCCATCGACAGTCCGAACGCGAAGGCGAACACCAGCACCGGGATCACCGTCTCCAGGCCGCCGGTCGGCGTGAAGCCGAGCAGCGAGCTGAAGTAGCCGTGCTGGAACACCAGGGTCAGCGCGCCCAGCGACGCCCCGAGCGAGAGGACGTTCATCAGCAGCGCCTTCACCGGCAGCACCACCGAGCCGGTCATCAGGAACAGCAGCACCAGCGTCCCGGCCGCGACCAGGCCGAGCGCCCACGGGCCGCGCGAGCCGATCTCGTGCTGGAAGTCCACCAGCGAGGCGGCGTCGCCGGTCACGTAGGTGTCCAGGCCGCCGCGGTCCGCCCGCAGTTCGCCGACCACCTGCTTGGCCGCCGCGCCCTGCGGGTCGCCGTCGACCAGGACGTCCACGGTCTGCACGCCGTCCGAGACCGGCGTCACCGAGCGGACGCCGGAGACGCCCGGCAGTTCGGCGACCACCCGGTCCGCGTAGTCGCGCGCCTGCTGCGGCGTGCCCTCGACCACCACCTGCACGGCGGCCGGGGCCTGGTCGGGGAAGCGCGCCTGGACGGTCTCGGCGACCTGCCGGGACGCGAAGCTCTTCGGCAGCACGTCGGCGCCGGAGTTGCGGAACTCCGAGCCCAGGAAGGGCGCGCCGGCCGCCAGCAGCAGCGCCACGCAGGCCAGCATCACCGGGATCGCCCGGCGCTGGACCCGGCGCACCGTCCGGGAGAAGAAGCCCTCGTCCGGGACGGGCGCGGTCGGCGCCTTGACCTTCCCGCCCATGAAGCCGAGCAGCGCCGGTATCAGGGTCAGCGCCGCCGCCACCGCGATCACCACCACGCTGACGCCGGCCGCGGCGACCGCCCGGAAGACCGGGCTGGTGAACACGAACAGGCCGCTCAGCGCGACCGCCACGGTCAGGCCGGAGAAGGCGACCGTCCGGCCGGCCGTGGCCGCGGTCCGCTCGACCGCCTGCGCGATGTCCGCGCCGTGGCCGCGCTCCTCGCGGAAACGGTTCACCATCAGCAGCGCGTAGTCGATCGACAGGCCCAGGCCGAGCACGGTCGCGATCGGCAGCACCGAGGTGTCGATGTCCATCAGCCGGCTGAACCCGAACATCGCCAGCAGCGCGCCGCCCACCGAGGCGATCGCCCCGAGGCCGGGCAGGCCCGCCGCGGCCAGCCCGCCGAACACCAGCACCATCACGATCAGCGTCAACGGCAGCGTGACGATCTCACCGAAACGGGTGTCCTTCGCGGTCTGGTCCTTGACCTCCTGCTGGAGCACCAGGTCGCCGCCGACCACGGTGTGCGCGCCGTCCGCGTCGATCTTCTCCAGCCGGTCGGTGACGGCCGCGAGCTGCTTGGCCGTCGACCCGTCCGCCATCCGCACGTTCACCAACGACGCCTTGCCGTCGCCCGCGGTCAGCTGCCCGCCGGTCCCGTAGGTGTCGGCCACCGAGACCACGCCCGGCAGCTGCGCCACCTCGGCACTGGCCCGCTCGACCGTGGCCTTCACCCCGGCGTCGCCGACGGCCGGGCCGTCCACCACCGCGGTCACCGTGCCGCGCACCGGGTCGGCGGCCTGCACGACCGACGTGCCCTTCGCGGACTCCGAGCCGCCGCTGCCGGTGGCGGCCACCGAGCCCTCGAACACCCGCCCGCCGATCACCACCCCCAGCGCGAGCACCAGCGCCCAGAACGCCAGCACCCAACGACGACGCCGGAAACACACTCGCCCCAGGGCGGCCAACCGGCCGGGAACCTGGGAGACCTGGACCTCTGCTGCGGTGGAGCGGGAGCTGCGCATGCGGGGAGCCTTTCGGACAAGTCCCCTCAATCTATGCGTCACCACGCTTTCGTCCTATAGCCGGACGATGAGCCTCATCTCACAATTCCCTTCACATAAACGCCACTTAAGCACCTTTGTTTATCCACTCCCTACCGGATGACCGGACAGCCGGATGACCGGACCGGGGCGGACCGGGGCGGACCGGGGCAACGCAGAAACAGCGACCCCCGCCCAGGGAATCCTGAGCGGGGGTCGCTGTTCAGTCAGCTAGGCAGCTGCCGAAGCGCGGAGCTTCAGCTCTGGCCGCCGGCCAGCTTCTCGCGGAGCGCGGCCAGGGCCTCGTCCGAGGCGAGCGCGCCGGAGCCCTCGTCGCTGCTGGAGGAGTACGAGCCGCCGCCGGAGACCGGGGCCTCCTCGCCGGCCTCGGCCGCGGCAGCGGCGTCGGCCTCGCGGGACTTGATGACCTGGGCCTGGTGCTGCTCGAAGCGGGCCTGGGCCTCGGCGTACTGCCGCTCCCACTCCTCGCGCTGCTTCTCGAAGCCGGGCAGCCAGTCGTTCGCCTCGGGGTCGAAGCCCTCCGGGTAGATGTAGTTGCCCTGGTCGTCGTAGGACGCGGCCATGCCGTACAGGGTCGGGTCGAACTCGACCGACGCCGGGTCGGCACCGAGGGACTCGTTGGCCTGCTTCAGCGAGAGGCTGATGCGGCGGCGCTCGAGGTCGATGTCGATGACCTTGACGAAGATCTCGTCGCCGACCTGGACGACCTGCTCCGGGATCTCGACGTGGCGCTCGGCCAGCTCGGAGATGTGGACCAGGCCCTCGATGCCCTCGTCCACGCGGACGAACGCACCGAACGGAACCAGCTTGGTGACCTTACCCGGGACGACCTGCGAGATCTGGTGGGTCCGGGCGAACTGCTGCCACGGGTCCTCCTGGGTCGCCTTCAGCGACAGGGAGACGCGCTCGCGGTCCATGTCCACGTCGAGAACCTCGACGGTGACCTCCTGGCCGACCTCGACAACCTCGTTCGGGTGGTCGATGTGCTTCCAGGACAGCTCGGAGACGTGCACCAGACCGTCGACGCCGCCGAGGTCGACGAACGCACCGAAGTTGACGATCGAGGAGACGACGCCGGAGCGCACCTGGCCCTTCTGCAGGGTGGTGAGGAAGGTCTGGCGGACCTCGCTCTGGGTCTGCTCCAGCCAGGCACGGCGGGACAGGACCACGTTGTTGCGGTTCTTGTCCAGCTCGATGATCTTGGCCTCGAGCTCCTTGCCCACGTAGGGCTGGAGGTCGCGGACGCGGCGCATCTCGACCAGCGAGGCCGGGAGGAAGCCGCGGAGGCCGATGTCGAGGATGAGACCACCCTTGACGACCTCGATGACGGTACCGGTGACGATGCCGTCCTCTTCCTTGATCTTCTCGATCGTGCCCCAGGCGCGCTCGTACTGCGCACGCTTCTTGGACAGGATCAGGCGACCCTCCTTGTCCTCCTTCTGGAGAACCAGGGCCTCGATCTCGTCGCCGACCTTGACGACCTCGTGCGGGTCGACGTCGTGCTTGATCGAGAGCTCGCGGGACGGGATGACACCCTCGGTCTTGTAACCGATGTCGAGGAGCACCTCGTCACGGTCGACCTTCACGATGATGCCCTCGACGATGTCGCCATCGTTGAAGTACTTGATGGTCTCGTCGATGGCGGCGAGGAATGCCTCGGCGTCGCCGATGTCGTTGATCGCGACCTGCGGGGTGGTGCTGACAGAGGTGTCGGTGGGGCTCGTCATTAGGAAAAGGGCTCCGGTACGGACATGAAGTCGTAGGTAATGCCACGCGGAGGGCCCTGATCGCTCCCACCGAAAGCCGTACAGGCCAGAGAACGGCCCACCAGAGGATTTCCCCGTACAGAAGGAGGATCCGGGTGTCCGTCTGACGACCGTGGGGTCTTCGACAGATGCGAGCGCGACCTGCTCCGTCCGAGGCGCGCAGGCCCGCAGCGCAACTTGTAGCATACGGGGACACCCAGGCACGGTCAACGTCGAAGCCGACGAGACCGGTAGAGGCCGGGACGGATCGGGCCATATCCTCCGACGGCGCGCCTGTCGGCGGCCCGAGCAACGGCCCTTCCCCGGATGCCACCGCCCGACCCGGTTCCCGTACGGGACCGGCTCCGCAGCAGCAGCGCTTCCGCAAGCCCATAGCCTACTTGACGTCCTCCCCCGGCCGCCGCCAGGGGGCCCGCCCGCTCCCGGCCCGCGCCGGTCCGCCCGACGATCCAGGTGACTGCCCCGATGAACCGCCCCGCCCCCGGCCCCGACCCCGACGACCGGGCCGGTGACCGGCCCGACGACCGGCCCGACGACCGGCCGGCCGACCACGACCCGTCCGGCTACGACCCGTCCGGCTACGACGTCCCCTCCGCGTACGACGGGGAGGACGAGGAGGACGGCGACGAGGCGCTGCGGCGGGAGGCCGGCGAGCAGGAGTCGAGCCGGGCCAGCCGGCACTGGTGGGACCGGAACGCGGACGACTACCAGGACGAGCACGGCGAGTTCCTCGGCGACGACCGGTTCACCTGGTGCCCCGAGGGCGTCGACGAGGCCGACGTCCGGCTGCTCGGCGACCCGGCCGAGCTCAAGGGCGCCGACGTGCTGGAGGTCGGCTCCGGCGCCGCCCAGTGCTCGCGCTGGCTGGCCGCCCGGGGCGCCCGCCCGGTCGCGCTGGACATCTCCTACCGGCAGCTCCAGCACTCCCGCCGGATCGACCTGGGCCGCGGCCTGGAGCCGGTGGCCGTGGTGCAGGCCGACGCCTCGGTGCTGCCGTTCGCCGACGGCTCCTTCGACCACGCCTGCTCCGCGTACGGCGCGGTGCCGTTCAGCGCGGACACCGCGCGGCTGACGCGCGAGGTGCACCGGGTGCTGCGGCCCGGCGGGCGCTGGGTGTTCTCGGTGACCCACCCGATCCGCTGGGCGTTCCCGGACGAGCCCGGCGTCGAGGGCCTGACCGCCAGCTCCTCGTACTTCGACCGCACCCCGTACGTCGAACAGGACGAGCGGGGCGTCGCCACCTACGTCGAGCACCACCGCACGATCGGCGACCGGGTCCGCGAGCTGGTCGCCGCCGGGTTCACCCTGCTCGACCTGGTCGAACCGGAGTGGCCCGAGGAGCTGGAGCAGGAGTGGGGCGGCTGGAGCCCGCTGCGCGGACGGCACTTCCCCGGCACGGCGATCTTCGTCGCCCGCCGGAACGGCTGACCGCGGTGCGCCCCGGGGGGCTGGAGCTGCCCGTCCGCGCCGTGCTCCCCGCACTCGCCGCCGCGCTGGACGAGGGCGGCTCGGCGGTGCTCTCCGCGCCGCCCGGCACCGGCAAGACCACGCTGGTGCCGCTCGCCCTGGCCGGGCTGCTCGACGGCCCGCCGGCCGCCCCGCGCACCGTCCTGGTCGCCGAGCCGCGCCGGCTCGCCGTCCGGGCGGCGGCCCGCCGGATGGCCTGGCTGCTGGACGAACCGGTCGGCCGCACCGTCGGGTTCACCGTCCGCGGCGAACGGCGGGCCGGCCCCGGCACCCGGGTCGAGGTGGTCACCACCGGCGTCCTGCTGCAGCGCCTGCAACGCGACCCCGAACTGCCCGGCGTGGACGCCGTGGTGCTCGACGAGTGCCACGAACGGCACCTGGACGCCGACACCGCGCTCGCCTTCCTGCTGGACGTCCGGGCCGCGCTCCGCCCCGAACTGCGGCTGCTGCTCGCCTCCGCGACCGCCGACACCGCCGCCTGGGCCGAACTCCTGGACGGCGCCCCGGTGGTGGCCGCCGAAGGCGTCTCGCACCCGGTCGAGACGGTCTGGGCCCCGCCGCCGACCGCCGTCCGGCCCGCGCACGGCACCCGGGTCGACCCGGCGCTGCTCGCGCACGTCGCGGCGACCGTCCGCCGGGCGCTGGCCGAACGCGACGGCGACGTGCTGTGCTTCCTGCCCGGCGTCGGCGAGATCGCCCGGGTCGCCGGGCAGTTGGGCGCGGACGGGGTCGAGGTGCTGCAGCTGCACGGGCAGGCCCCGCAGGCCGTGCAGGACGCGGCGCTGGCCGCCGGGGAGCGGCGGCGGGTGGTGCTGGCCACCTCGGTCGCCGAGTCCTCGCTGACGGTGCCGGGCGTCCGGGTCGTCGTCGACTCCGGGCTGACCCGGGAACCGCGCACCGACCACGCCCGCGGCCTGTCCGCGCTGGTCACCGTCCGCACCTCGCTGGCCGCCGCCCGGCAGCGGGCCGGCCGCGCCGGACGCGAGGCCCCCGGCACCGTCTACCGCTGCTGGGCCGAGGCCGAGGACGCCCGCGCCGCCCGCTTCCCCACCCCCGAGATCGCGCTCGCCGACCTCACCTCCTTCGCCCTCCAGGCCGCCTGCTGGGGCGCCCCCGACGCCACCGGCCTGACCCTCCCCGACGCCCCGCCGCCCGGCGCGCTCGCCGCCGCCCGCGACGTGCTGCGCGCCCTCGCCGCGATCGGCCCGGACGGCCGCCCCACCCCGCGCGGCCGCGCCATCGCCCGCACCGGCCTGCACCCCCGGCTGGCCCGTGCCCTGCTCGACGGCGCCCCCGCGGTCGGCGCCCGGCGCGCCGCCGAACTCGTCGCCCTGCTCTCCGAGGAACCCCCGCGCGCCCTCGGCGACGACCTCGCGGAGATCCACCGCACCGTCCGCCGCTCCCCCGCCGACCCGTACGCCCGCCGCTGGAAGGACGAGACCCGCCGGCTCGAACGCGCCCTGGAGGACACCGCCTCCGGCCCCGGTTCCGGCCCGGTCGGCCCGTCGGACGCCGTCGCGGCCGGACTGGTGGTCGGGCTGGCGTACCCGGAGCGGGTGGCCCGGGCCCGGGAGGGCGGGGAGGGTGCGGAGCGCGGCGAGCGCGGCGAGGGGGCGTACCTGATGGCGTCCGGGACGGCCGCCCGGCTGGGGTCCGGTTCGCGGCTGCCGGCCGGCGGCTGGCTGGCGGTGGCGGTCGCGGACCGGCCCGCCGGGGCGCCGTCGGCCCGGGTGCTGCGGGCCGTGGCGATCGACGAGGCGACGGCCCGGCGGGCCGCCGCGCCGCTGCTGACGGCCCGCGAGGAGGTGCACTGGTCGGTGCGGCAGCGCGAGGCGGTGGCCCGCCGGGTGGAGGCGCTGGGCGCGGTCGAGCTGGCGGCGGCGCCGCTCCCCTCGCCCGACCCGGCGCTGCTGCGGGCCGCGCTGCTGGAGGGCCTGGAGCGGGAGGGCGTCTCGGCGCTGCTGTCTTGGCCGCCGGCCGCGGGCGGGCTGCGCGAGCGGCTCGCGTTCCTGCACCGGGCGGTCGGCGACCCGTGGCCGGACGTCTCGGACGGCGGGCTGCTGGCCGCCGCCGGGCAGTGGCTGGAGCCGGAGCTGTCCCGGGCCCGCCGCCGGGCCGACCTGGAGCGGATCGACACCGCGACCGCGCTGCGGCGCCTGCTGCCCTGGGCGAGCGGCCAGGCCGGACGGCTGGACGAACTCGCCCCGGAGCGGATCACCGTCCCGAGCGGCAGCCGGGTCCGGGTCGACTACGCGACCGACCCGGACCGGCCGGTCCTCGCGGTGAAGCTCCAGGAGCTGTTCGGCTGGTCCGCCGCCCCGGCCCTGGCGGGCGGCCGGGTCCCGCTGACCGTCCACCTGCTCTCCCCGGCCGGCCGCCCGGCCGCCGTCACCGGCGACCTGGCCGGCTTCTGGCGCGAGGGCTACCGGGCCGTCCGCGCCGACCTGCGCGGCCGCTACCCGCGCCACCCCTGGCCCGAGGACCCGACCACCGCCGAACCCACCCGCCGGGCCAACCCGCGCAGGTGACGCCCGGTCCCGGCGCCGGGCGCGGGGCTCCGGGCGCGGGGCTCCGGGCGCGGGGCTCCGGGCGCCGACGGCGGCCCGGTCAGGTCCGGCCCGGTCAGGTCCAGTGGTCGGCGAGGGCGGCCATGTCGATGTCGTCGATCCACTCGTCGCCCCAGCGCAGCACCTGGCGCCGGACGCCCTCGACCTGGAAGCCGGCCTTCTCGTAGGCGCGGCGGCCGCGCTCGTTGAAGGCGTAGACGGAGAGCGAGACGCGGTTGAGGCCGAGGGCGCGGAGGGCGTGGTCGGTGAGGAGGCGGACGGCTTCGGTGCCGAGGCCGCGGTCGCGGCCGTCGGGGCCGAGGGCGATCCGCAGGTTGCAGGCCCGGTTGGGCTCGTCCCACTCGTTGAGGACGACCTCGCCGACGCCGCGGCCGGTGGCCCGGTCGACGACGATCAGGTCGAGGCGGTCGGGCTGGTCGTTGCGGGTGGTGTACCAGTCGGTGATCCGGCGTTCCATCGCCTCGTCCCAGGCGGGGGCGACCGGCGTGTAGGCGTCGGAGGTGTAGCGGAGCACGTCCGGGTCGTTGAGCATGACCCGGAGCATCGGGAGGTCCTCCTCCGGCCGGACGGGCCGCAGCAGGACCTTCGCACCGAGCAGGGTGGGCTTGTCGGCGAAGGTGGTGGTGGCGGGCATCCGGCCAGTCTCGGCGGACCGGCCGGACGCCCGCAACGCGATTACGCCCGCGGTCAGTGCGCGGCGGCCTCCCAGTCGGCGCCGGCGCCGACCGAGACGTCCAGCGGGGCGCGCAGCGGGTACGCGCCGGCCATCTGCTCGCGGACCAGCGCCTCGACCCGCTCGCGCTCGCCGGGGGCGACCTCCAGGACGATTTCGTCGTGCACCTGGAGCAGCATCCGGCTGGTGAGCCCGGCGGTGCGCAGGGCCTCGTCGACCCGGAGCATGGCGATCTTGACGATGTCGGCGGCGGAGCCCTGGATCGGGGCGTTGAGGGCCATCCGCTCGGCCATCTCGCGGCGCTGCCGGTTGTCGCTGGTGAGGTCGGGCAGGTAGCGGCGGCGGCCGAGCAGCGTCTCGGTGTAGCCGACGGCGCGGGCCTCCTCGACCACGTTGTGCAGGTAGTCGCGGACGCCGCCGAAGCGCTCGAAGTAGGTGTCCATCAGGCCCTGGGCCTCGGCGGGCTTGATGCCGAGCTGCTGGGAGAGGCCGTACGCGGAGAGGCCGTAGGCGAGGCCGTACGACATCGCCTTGATCTTCCGGCGCATCTCGGCGTCGACGTCGGCCGGGGCGACCGCGAAGACCTGGGAGGCGACGGTGGTGTGCAGGTCCTCGCCGCTGGTGAAGGCCTCGATCAGGGCCTCGTCCTCGGAGAGGTGGGCCATGATGCGCAGTTCGATCTGCGAGTAGTCGGCGGTGAGCAGCGTCTCGTAGCCCTCGCCGACGACGAAGGCGCGGCGGATGGCGCGGCCCTCCTCGGTGCGGACCGGGATGTTCTGCAGGTTCGGGTCCTGGGAGGAGAGCCGGCCGGTGGCGGCGACCATCTGGTTGAAGGTGGTGTGGATCCGGCCCTGCGGGGAGACGGTCTTGAGCAGGCCCTCGACGGTGGTGCGGAGCTTGGCCTGGTCGCGGTGGCGGAGCAGGATGACCGGGAGTTCGTTGGTGGTCTGGGTGGCGAGCCAGGTGAGGGCGTCGGCGTCGGTGGTGTAGCCGGTCTTGATCTTCTTGGTCTTGGGGAGGCCGAGGTCGCCGAACAGGATCTCCTGGAGCTGCTTGGGCGAGCCGAGGTTGAACTCGCGGCCGGCGGCGGCGTGCGCCTCCTCGACACAGCGCTGGATCTCGGCGGCGAACTGCGCCTCCAGGCCGCGCAGCCACTCGCGGTCGGCGGCGATGCCGTGGCGCTCCATCCGGGCGAGGAGTTCGGCGATCGGCAGTTCCATGTCGTGGAACAGCTCGACCGCGCCGACCTCGGCGAGCCGGGTGTCGAACAGGCCGGCCAGGTCGTGGACGGCGCGGGCCCGGGTCATCAGGGCCTGGGCGCCGGCCGTCGGGTCGGGCTCGTCGGCGTCGAAGCTGAGCTGGCCGGTCTCGGCCTGGGCGGTGGCGGGGGCGAGCGAGCGGCCGAGGTACTCCTCGGCGAGGACGTCGAGGGTGAAGGCGCGGCGGCCGGGCTTCTCCAGGTAGGCGGCGAGCGCGGTGTCGGCGGTGACGCCGGCGAAGCTCCAGCCGCGCTCGGCGAAAGCCCGCATGACCTGCTTGGCGATGTGCAGGGCCTTGGGGCGCTTGGGGTCGGCGAGCCAGGCGGTGAAGGCGCGGTCGTCGGCCTCGGCGAGCGCGGCGGGGTCGAACCAGGCGGCGGCGGTGCCGGTGGCGAGGGCGATCTGCTCGACCTCGCCGCTGCCGAGCGCCCAGCTGTAGTCGGCGGCGAGCGCGGTGCGGGCGTCCTCGCCGGTGTGCCGCTCCAGCCAGTCGGCGAGCGCGCCGGGTTCGGTGAGCAGGTCGCCGTCGACGGCGGGGCCGGTCGGGACCTCGGGGGCGGCGGCGGCCTCGGCGCCGGCCGGGTCGATGCCGGCCACCCGGTCGCGGAAGTTGGGGTTGCGGAACTCCAGCGCCTCCATCAGCCGGGCGACCTCGTCCTTGTCGAACGGGGCGCGCTCCAACTGGGCGACGCCGAGCGGGAGTTCGACGTCCCGGACCAGCTCGGTGAGGAAGCGGTTGCGCTTGACCGAGTCGAGGTGCTCGCGGAGCTTCTCGCCGATCTTGCCCTTGACCTCGTCGGCGTGCTCGACCAGCGCGGCGAACGAGCCGTACTGGTTGACCCACTTCGCGGCGGTCTTCTCGCCGACGCCGGGGATGCCGGGCAGGTTGTCGGACGGGTCGCCGCGCAGGGCCGCGAGGTCCGGGTACTGGTCGGGGCGGACGCCGTACTTCTCGGCGACCTTCTCCGGGGTGTAGCGGGTCAGCTCGGAGACGCCCTTGGTGGGGTAGAGCACGGTGACGTCGTCGGTGACCAGCTGGAGGGAGTCCCGGTCGCCGGTGACGACCAGCACCTCGAAGCCCTCGGCCGCGGCGGCGGTGGCCAGGGTGGCGATGACGTCGTCGGCCTCGAAGTTCTCGGCGGTGATCCGGGGCACCCGCATGGCGTCGAGGAGTTCGCCGATCAGCGGGATCTGGCTGCGGAACTCGTCCGGCGTGGCGGAGCGGTTGGCCTTGTACTCGGGGTACTCGGCGGACCGGAAGGTCTGCCGGGAGAGGTCGAAGGCGACCGCGAGGTGGGTGGGGCGCTCGTCCCGCACGGTGTTGGCCAGCATCGAGGCGAAGCCGTAGACCGCGTTGGTGTGCTGGCCGGTCGCGGTGGAGAAGTTCTCCACCGGCAGGGCGAAGAAGGCCCGGTAGGCCATCGAATGCCCGTCCAGCAGCATCAGCCTGGGCCGTCCGGCCGCACTCTTGCTCGCACCCTGTGTCGCCACGTCACGTCCCGTTCCTGCCGGTTGCACTGCCGCCCCGATCCTATGGCCCGGCGCCGACATCCCGGGCGCGGCGCGGGGCCTCCCTACCGGCGGGTAGACAGTCGTACGATCGACGCGCACAACGAAGTGAACCCCGGAACAGGAGCACCATGACCGACGCGGCGCCCGTACTGAAAGTGCCCCAGGACGTGCTGGACCACTTCGCCAAGCTGGGGGTGAGCCCGGAGACCTTCTCCGGCGGGCACCTGGGCGAGAAGCTGGGCATCACCATCGTCGAGGCCTCCCCGGACCGGGTGGTCGGCACGATGCCGGTGGAGGGCAACCAGCAGCCGTACGGGCTGCTGCACGGCGGGGCGTCGGCGGCGCTGGCCGAGACGCTGGGCTCGATCGGCGCGATGCTGCACGCCGGCCCGGGCCGCTACGCGGTCGGCGTGGACCTGAACGCGACGCACCACCGCTCGGCCACCTCCGGCCTGGTGACCGGCGTGGCGACGGCGGTGTTCAAGGGCCGCACCGCGGCGACGTACGAGATCGCGGTGACCGACGACACCGGCCGCCGGATCACCTCCTGCCGGCTGACCTGCATGCTGCGCGACCTCTAGGAGCGCGGCCGCGCCGCACGCGCCCCCTCGGGGTTTGGCCGGGTCCCGTCAGGGGCAGCCTGGGCTGGACGAGGGGGCGCCGCCATGTCCGGAGAGCGCGAACTGCCGAGCGGCCCAGGGGGGTTCCTCGGCCCGGTGGAGCCGGGCGAGGGCACCTGGACGGCCCTCGTGCTGCGCCCCGAACCCCCGCCCGAGCCGCCGCCCCGGCTGCTGACCAAACGTCAGATCTGGCTGCTGGCAAGTTTCTTGCTGCTCCTGGTCCTGGCGCTGACGATCCGGCGGGCGGCGACCTACCCTGAGCAGGCGGCGAACTCACCCCCGCCGCAACGGGTCCAGCCCTTTCCCTCGCAGTCCGTCCGGGTCGAGTACGGGGGGCCGGCGCCCGGGCCGCAGGACGGCTTCGGCCTGCGGCTGACGGTGCGCAACGCCGGTCCGGGACCGGTGGACGTGCTGGGGGTGAGCCAGGGCTACCGCGGCCTGGGGGTGTCGGTGTCGGGTTGGCTGCCGCAGACGGTGCCGCCCGGCGGGACGATCTCGCTGCGGGTGGGTCTGCGGGTGACCGACTGCTCGGGAGCCCCCGCGGACGCGAGTCTTCCTTACCTCGATGTAACGCTGCGTAACACGCGTGCCATGGAGACCCTGAGCCAGATCCTCGGCGATTCCTACGCCCGCGACCTTTCGGCGGCGCTGCACTCGGTCTGCGACGGCACCGATAACCGGACGCCGGCGACCACTTCCTCCGCGCCGGACAAACCTGTCCGATAGTCGGAGATTCCGCTTGTGACCAGCGAGTTGAGGAGGGCGGGCATCCGCTACTCGGGACGGAGCCCGGAATTCCGGGCTCCACCTGGGGTTTTCGACCATGATGTGAGATCAACTTCCAGCGTGGTCATAACAAGAGAATCACAGCCTCCCCCGCCCCAGTGCCCCAGCAGCCGACGGCGGTCTAGAGTCACGCCCAGTCACCGCGCCGTCCGGTTTCCGGACCGGCCCGTCGCGACCCGGCACCGCCAGCCCTGTGCGCGTGTCCTCCAGATCCAGAAGGAGACCCTCGTCGTGCGAAAGAGCTCACTTCTTGTCGTGGCCGTTGCAGTAACGGGGGCGCTCACCCTCTCCGCCTGCGGTTCGCGCGGCGGCTCGGGCTCCGGCTCGGACAACGCGGGCAGCAAGACCGGGGGCACCACCAAGGTCGTCGTCGGCGTCGACTCCCCGACCAGCGGCGGCCTGTCGGCCCTGGGCCTGGGCATCCGCAACTCGGTCGAGCTGGCCACGAAGATCGCCAACGAGAAGAACTACGTCCCCGGCGTGACCTTCTCGATCGAGGCCAAGGACGACCAGGCCAACCCGACCACCGGCAAGCAGAACGCCACCGCGCTGGTCGACAGCAAGGACGTGGTCGGCGTGGTCGGCCCGCTGAACTCCAGCGTCTCGCAGACCATGCAGAAGGTCTTCGACGACGGCAAGCTGGCCCAGGTCTCGCCGTCCAACACCAACCCGGAGCTGTCGCTCGGCGCGAAGTGGGGCGACAACCAGTTCGTCCGCCAGTACAAGTCGTACTTCCGCACCGCCACCACCGACGTGGTGCAGGGCAAGTTCGCCGCCCAGTACCTGTACAACGACGCGAAGAAGACCAAGGTCTACGTCATCGACGACAAGAAGACCTACGGCGCGGGCCTGGCCGCGATCTTCGCCGACGAGTTCAAGAAGCTCGGCGGCACCGTGGTCGGCAGCGACCACATCAACCCGGGCGACAAGGACTTCTCCGCGGTCGCCACCAAGGTCGCCTCCTCCGGCGCCGACTCGGTCTACTACGGCGGCGAGTACCCGGACGCCGGCCCGCTCAGCGACCAGCTGAAGAAGGGCGGCGCCAAGGTCCCGCTGTTCGGCGGCGACGGCATCTACGACCCGGAGTTCGTCAAGCTCGCCAACGGCAACGGCGAGGGCGACCTGGCCACCTCGGTCGGCGTGCCGGTCGAGGAGCTGGACACCGCCAAGGAGTTCGTCGCCAACTACGCCAAGGCCGGCTACAAGGACGCGTACGCGGCCTACGGCGGCTACTCGTACGACGCCGCCTGGTCGATCATCGAGGCGGTCAAGGCCGCGGTCGACCACAACGGCGGCAAGGTGCCCGCCGACCTGCGCACCAAGGTGCTGGACGAGCTCGGCAAGGTGAAGTTCACCGGCGTCACCGGCCCGGTCTCGTTCGACCAGTACGGCGACACCACCAACAAGCAGCTGACCGTGTACAGCGTCCAGGGCGGCGCCTGGAAGAAGGTCAAGAGCGGTACCTACAGCGGCTGATCCGCCCCTTCCCCCACGCGCAAGACAGACAGCCGTGTCGGCGGAGGACCGCCCC
Source organism: Kitasatospora setae KM-6054 (assembly GCF_000269985.1). NCBI lineage: Bacteria > Bacillati > Actinomycetota > Actinomycetes > Kitasatosporales > Streptomycetaceae > Kitasatospora > Kitasatospora setae. Next base: position 2,259,124 of record NC_016109.1, read on the forward strand.
TGCCCGGCGGGACCGGCCAGGCAGGGGCGGCCCTCCGCCTTCTCGTACCCCCCTATCCACGGAGGCCCGCGGTGCACGAACTGCCGCAAAACCTGGCCAACGGACTGATGCTCGGCCTGATGTACGGCCTGATCGCCATCGGCTACACGATGGTCTACGGCATCGTCCAGCTCATCAACTTCGCCCACGGCGAGATCTTCATGATCGGCGGTTTCGGCGCGCTGACCGCCTACGCGGCGCTGCCGCAGGGCACCTCACTCTGGCTGGCGCTGCCGGTCATGATCCTCGGCGGTGTGCTCGCCTCCGTGCTCACCGCCACCGCCGCCGAGCGCTTCGCCTACCGGCCGCTGCGCGGGGCGCCGCGGCTGGCGCCGCTGATCACCGCGATCGGCCTGTCGATCGCGCTCCAGCAGGTGGTGTGGGCGTTCTACCCGGACGGCAAGAAGGCGCTGTCCTTCCCGCAGTTCGCCGGCGACCCGATCGGGCTGGGCGCCTTCCACCTCCAGCGCAACGACCTGTTCCTGCTGGCGGCGGCGCCGCTGTGCATGCTGGTGCTGGCCACCTTCGTCCGGCTGACCCGGACCGGCCGGGCCATGCAGGCCACCGCGCAGGACCCGGACACCGCCAAGCTGATGGGCGTCGACACCGACCGGATCATCGTGATCGCGTTCGCGCTGGGCGCGGCCTTCGCCGCCGTCGCGGCGGTCGCGCACGGCCTGCGCTACGGCCAGGTCGACTTCACGATGGGCTTCCTGGCCGGCCTGAAGGCGTTCACGGCGGCCGTGCTGGGCGGCATCGGCAACATCTACGGCGCGATGCTGGGCGGTCTGGTGCTCGGCATCGCCGAGTCGCTGGCGACCGCGTACATCCAGGACGTGCCGGGCATGCACCAGCTCGGCGGCGGCGCCTGGGCCAACGTCTGGGCGTTCGTGCTGCTGATCGTGGTGCTGCTGGTGCGTCCCCAGGGCCTGCTGGGCCAGCGCGTAGCGGATCGGGTGTGAGCGCGATGACCGACCTCTCGACCCCAGAGACCCTCCACGAGGGCACCCACGAGACCTCCCGGGTGCTGCCGCTGCCCGCGCACCTCGCGCTCGGCGCGACGGTGGCCGGCGGCGTGCTGGCCGCCGCGTCCGCGGCGATGTCCTGGACCTGGACGGCGGACTTCCCCGGCGACCTGACCTTCTACGGCTCCCCGGCCGGCCTGCAGTGGCTGGCGCTGGCCGGCGGCCTGCTGACCGCGCTGCTGGCACTGGCGGCCCGCGGGCTGAAGGGCCTGCGCTGGCTGAGCCCGTCCGGCGGCCACAACGGCGTGCTGTTCGCCGCGCTCGGCACCTTCGCGGTGTGCTGGTACGCGGTGGTGGCGATCGCCGTCGAGCTGAACGGCCTGGTCAACCTCGACCCGGGCGGCTGGCTGGCCGCCGTCGGCTCGCTGCTCGCCGTGGTCGGTGCGCTCGGCCTGCCGCTGGACCGCCGCCGCACCGTCCGCCACCGCGAGCTGCACTGGGGCCTGTACGTGGTACTGGGCGTCTCGGCGCTGCTCCGGGTCGGCTTCGGCCAGGGCTGGGCGCTGGACGCGGTGCCGCCGGGCGTCCGCCCGCTGTTCTCCGAGAACCTGTGGTTCTTCGTCGCGCTGCCCGCCGCGATCGCGGCCTTCCGGCTCTGGCGGCTGCTGGACGGCCGGCTGCGGCTGGGCCGGATCGAGCGCCCGCTGCCGGCCGCCCGGAGGCTGCCCGGCTGGGCGGAGATCCTGGTGGTGACCGCGGTGTTCGCGGTCGGCCTGGGCGTGGTCGAGTTCGGCGTCTCCACCGAGTACGGCGAGCTGTTCGTCGGCTTCCTGCTGCTGGCCGCGTTCGCCACCGCGGCGCTGCTGGCCTCCGGCGCGGTCGGCCGGCTGCGCGAACTGACCGCGCGGCACCGGGCGGTGACCACCGGCGCGGCCTTCGCGGCGGCGGGCGCGTTCCCGTTCACCCAGAACAGCGAGACGTACGTGCTGATCGGCACGAACATCCTGATCTTCGCGACGGTGGCGCTCGGCCTGAACGTGGTGGTCGGCCTGGCCGGCCTGCTGGACCTCGGCTACGTGGCCTTCCTCGGGGTCGGCGCGTACGCGGCGGCGCTGGTGTCGGGCTCGCAGTTCTCGGTGTTCAGCGGCGTGCACCTGCCGTTCCCGGTCGCGGTGCTGATCGGCGCGCTGGCGGCGCTGGTGTTCGGCGTGGTGATCGGCGCGCCGACGCTGCGGCTGCGCGGCGACTACCTGGCGATCGTGACGCTGGGCTTCGGCGAGATCTTCCGGATCGCGATGAACAACCTGGACGGCCGCTCCGGCCCGAGCCTGACCAACGGCCCGAACGGCATCGCGGCGATCCCGGACGTCAACCTGTTCGGCTTCGACTTCGGCCAGGCGCACGACTTCGGGGCGCTGCACCTCGGCAAGAACGGCAACTACCTGCTGCTGATGCTGGTCGCCACCGCGGTCGTGGTGACGGTGTTCGGCCGGGTCGCCAACTCCCGGATCGGCCGGGCCTGGGTGGCGATCAGGGAGGACGAGACGGCGGCCGAGGCGATGGGCATCAACGGCTTCCGGGTGAAGCTGATCGCCTTCGCGCTGGGCGCGACGCTGGCCGGCCTGGCGGGCGCGGTGCAGGCGCACGTGTCGGGCGCGGTCTCGCCCGACCAGTACCTGTTCAGCAGCCCGACGCCGCCCAACTCGGCGTTCCTGCTGGCCGCGGTGATCCTCGGCGGCATGGGCACCATCAGCGGCCCGCTGGTGGGCGCGGCGCTGCTGTTCCTGATCCCGGCGAAGCTGGAGTTCCTGCAGTCCTACCAGCTGCTGGCGTTCGGCGTGGCGCTGATCCTGCTGATGCGCTTCCGCCCGGAGGGCCTGATCCCCAACCGGCGGCAGCAGTTGGAGTACCACGAGGCGCACCTGCCCGCGCAGGCCGCCCCGATCGACGACGTACCGACCAAGGCTGGGGCGTGAGCACCGTGACCACCGACACCGCTCCCGCCCCCGGCCCGGCCCCCGCGCCGGCCGCCCCGCCCGTGCTGGAAGCCTCCGGCGTGGTGATGCGCTTCGGCGGCCTGACCGCCGTCGGCGGCGTCGACCTGACGGTCCGGCAGGGCGAGATCGTCGGCCTGATCGGCCCGAACGGGGCCGGCAAGACGACCTTCTTCAACTGCCTGACCGGGCTGTACGTGCCGACCGAGGGCACCGTGGCCTACAAGGGCCGGGTGCTGCCGCCGAAGCCGCACCTGGTGACCCAGGCCGGCATCGCCCGGACCTTCCAGAACATCCGGCTGTTCGCCAACATGACGGCGCTGGAGAACGTCCTGGTCGGCCGGCACACCCGCACCAGGGAGGGACTGTTCTCGGCGATCCTGCGCGGCCCGGGCTACCGGCGGGCCGAGGCGGAGAGCCGGGAGCGGGCCCGCGAACTGCTGGAGTTCTGCGGCCTCGGCGCCAAGGCCGACCACCTGGCCCGGAACCTGCCGTACGGCGAGCAGCGCAAGCTGGAGATCGCCCGGGCACTGGCGTCCGAACCCGGCCTGCTGCTGCTGGACGAGCCGACCGCGGGCATGAACCCGCAGGAGACCCGGGCCGCCGAGGAGCTGGTCTTCGCGATCCGGGACCTGGGGATCGCGGTGCTGGTGATCGAGCACGACATGAAGTTCATCTTCAACCTGTGCGACCGCACCGCGGTGCTGGTGCAGGGCCGGAAGATCGTCGAGGGCGACCGGGAGACCGTCCAGAACGACGAACGGGTGGTCACCGCCTACCTGGGCGCCCCGCTCGAAGGAACCACCGCAGCTCAGGAGGACGGCCAGTGACCGCTCTGCTGGAGGTCGAGGACCTCCGTGTCGCCTACGGCAAGATCGAGGCCGTCAAGGGCATCTCGTTCACCGTCGACCAGGGCGAGGTCACCACCCTGATCGGCACCAACGGCGCCGGCAAGACCACCACCCTGCGCACCCTGTCCGGGCTGCTCCGGCCGACCTCCGGCAAGGTGCTGTTCGACGGGCAGGCGATCGACACGGTGCCCGCGCACCGGATCGTCGCGCTCGGCCTGGCCCACTCGCCCGAGGGCCGGCACATCTTCCCCCGGATGACCATCGAGGAGAACCTGCTGCTGGGCGCGTTCCTGCGACGCGACTCGGCGGGCATCGCCGAGGACGTCGAACGGGCCTGCACGCTGTTCCCGATCCTCGCGGAGCGGCGCAGGCAGGCCGCGGGCACCCTCTCCGGCGGCGAGCAGCAGATGCTGGCGATGGGGCGGGCCCTGATGTCCCGGCCCAAACTGCTGATGCTGGACGAGCCGTCGATGGGCCTGTCGCCGCTGATGATGCAGAAGATCATGGCGACCATCGTCGAACTGAAGGCCGCCGGCACCACCATCCTGCTGGTGGAGCAGAACGCCCAGGCGGCGCTCTCGCTCTCGGACCGGGCGTACGTGATGACCACCGGCCGGATCACGCTCTCCGGCACCGGCGCCGAGCTGCTGCACGACGAGTCGGTCCGCCGGCAGTACCTCGGCGAGGACTGACCCGGGCCGGCCCGCGCCGGTGCCCCCGTCCCCGGTGGGGAGGACGGGGGCACCGGCGCGTGCGCGAGCGCGGGCGGCGGGGGCTCAGCCCTCGGCCGTCTCGGCCTTCTTGCGGTCCTGGGCGGCGCCCTCCTCGATCACGGCCTCGGCGACGGCGGCCATCGTCATCCGGCGGTCCATCGAGGTCTTCTGGATCCAGCGGAACGCGGCGGGCTCGTTCAGACCGAACTTGGTCTGCAGGACGCTCTTCGCCCGGTCGACCAGCTTGCGGGTCTCCAGCCGCTGCGAGAGGTCCGCGATCTCCTGCTCCAGGGTGCGCATCTCGGTGTAGCGGGAGACCGCCATCTCGATCGCCGGCACCAGGTCGCTCTTGCTGAACGGCTTGACGATGTACGCCATCGCGCCGGCGTCACGGGCCCGGTCGACCAGCTCGCGCTGCGAGAACGCGGTCAGCATCAGCACCGGGGCGAGGTGCTGCTCGTGGATCCGCTCGGCGGCCGAGAGGCCGTCCAGCACGGGCATCTTGACGTCCAGGATGGCCAGGTCGGGCTTGAGCTCCTCGACCAGCCTGACCGCCGTCTCGCCGTCACCGGCCTCACCGACGACGGTGTAGCCCTCCTCCTCCAGCATCTCCTTCAGGTCGAGGCGGATCAGCGCCTCGTCCTCGGCGATGACGATTCGGGTGATCTGGGGCGAGTCGGTGTCAAGCGGCTGGGGCTGCTCGTCGGGGGTGCTCACGGGGCTCCTCGGTCCGGCGGGGTGCTGCATGCATGAGCCTACTCAGCTGCGACCGGGAGCGCGCACAGGGTATCCTTCTCCCACCCAGCCTCGCCGGGTTGGTGGAACGGCATACACGGATGTCTCAAACACATCTGCCCGAGAGGGCTTGCGGGTTCGAATCCCGCACCCGGCACCCACGATCGCCTTTCGGTCGAACCGCACGACCGCCCACGGCTCACCTCTTGGAGTGAAGCCCGGCGGCCCCGCCCCTCGCGGGCCTCCCACCGGGCAAGCTGCCCCCATGGTGGAGCGATCGATCCGAGACCAGGCGACCCACCTGCTGCGCCAGGGCGTCTCGAACGCCGACGTCGCCCGGAGGCTGGGCGTGCCGAGCGGCACGGTCGCGTGGTGGAAACACCGCGACCTCGCCGGACGGGGCATGCTCCCCGGCCGGAAACGGTCGACCTGCCCCCGCTGCTTCGGCGATCCCCTCGACGGCCCCGCCTACTGCTACCTCCTCGGCCTCTACCTCGGGGACGGCCACATCACGCACCCCGCGCGGCACCGCAGCCCGGCCCTCTCGATCACCTGCGACGACAAGTGGCCCGGGGTGGCGGACTCCGTCGAGCGGGCCATGCGCCTCCGTCGAGCGGGCCATGCGCGTGGTGCTGCCCCACAACCGGCCGTGCCGGGTCCGCCGTACCGGCTGCCACGACGTCAAGGTCTACTCGACCCACCTGGTCTGCCACTTCCCCCAGCACGGTCCCGGGAAGAAGCACGAGCGCCCCATCGTCCTCGAACCCTGGCAGCGGGAACTGACCGACCGCCACCCCTGGGAGCTGCTGCGCGGGCTGATCCACTCCGACGGCTGCCGGATCACCAACCGGGCGACCCGGACGGTGCGCGGCGAGGTCCGGCGCCACGCATACCCGCGGTACCTCTTCACCAGCACCTCGCCCGACATCGTGCGGCTGTTCACCGGCACCCTTGATGCCGTCGGCGTGCCGTGGAAATCGAACCGGCGGGCGTCCGGAGCGGTGAACGTCTCGATCGCCCGCCGGGCCGCCGTGGAACTCCTGGACGCGCACGTCGGCCCGAAGGACTGACGGTGCGGGCGCCGACCGGGGCCGTCGCGCTGCCCGGCGCCCTCGCTCACCCCGCCAGCAGCGTGAGCACCGCCGGGTCGTCCGGCTGCTGGGCGTCCGCCGCTTCCAGGGTGTAGGTGCCGGCGGTGTCGCCGTAGAAGTCGAACCAGGCGGCCAGGCTGACGGCGTCCGGGCGGTCGGGGTAGGCGGCGGTGCTGATCGGGACGGTGGGGGCGAGGCGGCGGCCGTCGGGGAGGGTGAGGCGCAGCAGCAGGTGGTCGGCGGTGGTGTCGGCGGGGGCGTCGAAGAGGAGTTCGACGGTGTGCTGGCCGGGTTTGGGGGCGCGCAGCGGGCGGGGGCTGAACGGGGTGGTGCCGAGCAGGACGACGGGGGCGGCGGTGGGGCTGCCGGTGCAGTCGTCGCGCAGTCGGGCGTCGGCCAGGGCCAGCCGGAACCGTCCGGTGGCGAGGTGGTCGGCGGACGGGCGGAGCGGGGTGGGGCGCAGGTCGACGGCGTTCTGGCCGCTGTGCTCGCCGATCGGGATGACGGCGCGGGCGGCGCCGGGCGCGGTGAGCACCAGCGCGAGCCGGTCGGGGTCGAGCGGCTGGCCGGGGGTGCCGACGTCCTGCACGGTGGCGGTCAGTGAGGCCCGGCCGAACGGTGGCGGGTTGACCTCCAGCGGGCCGCTGACGGCGACGCCGTCCGCTTCCAGGGCGACCTTGGGCAGTGCGGCGGCGACCGGTACCGGCGACTCGACGCCGACGTCCAGGACGAGTTGGGCCTCGGTCCGGCCGTCCGTCCCGACGGTGGTGGTGACCCGGGTGAGCCGGTAGGAGCTGCCGCCCCACCAGGCGGTCCGGTCCAGGGCCACGGCGCGCACGGCGGGGGTCATCGGGCTGGGTGAGGCGGCCGTCCGCAGGGTGTCCGCCCCGTAGGGGGTGCAGCCGGCGGCGAGCAGCGCCGCGACGCAGGACACCACGGCAGTGCGGCGGCGTATCAAGCTGCTTCTTCCCCCCGATCACGGCGCGGGCGCGACCCCGGGCACCCGCCCGGGTCATGCTACCGACAACCTCCCGGGGGCCGGGGCATCCGCCCGACAGGTTGCCGGGGCTCGGGCCGCCGCCCTGACAGGTCGTCAAACGGCGGCGGGGTCCGCCCCCGTCCGGGTGCGGACCCCGCCGGTGGCGCGGAGCTCAGTTGTCGAGTTCGCCGATGTGGTGGACCCGCACCAGGTTGGTGGAGCCGGCCAGGCCGGGCGGGGAGCCGGCGGTGATGATCACGATGTCGCCGCGCTTGCAGCGGCCGAGGCTGAGCAGGGCGGAGTCGACCTGGGCGACGAGTTCGTCGGTGGTGGTGACGAACGGGCCGAGGAAGGTCTCCACGCCCCAGGTGAGGGCCAACTGGCTGCGGACGGCGGGCTCGTAGGTGAAGGCGAGGACCGGGATCGGGGAGCGGTAGCGGGTCAGCCGGCGGGCGGTGTCGCCGCTCTGGGTGAACGCGATCAGGTACTTGGCGTCCAGGAAGTCGCCGATCTCGGCGGCGGCCCGGGCCACCGCGCCGCCCTGGGTGCGGGGCTTGCTGTTGGCGGTGAGTTCGGGCAGGCCGCCGGCGAGGATCTCCTCCTCGGCGGCCTCGACGATCCGGGCCATGGTCTTGACGGTCTCGACCGGGTACTTGCCGACCGAGGTCTCGCCGGAGAGCATCACCGCGTCGGTGCCGTCCAGCACCGCGTTGGCGACGTCGGACGCCTCGGCCCGGGTGGGCCGGGAGGCGTTGATCATCGAGTCCAGCATCTGGGTCGCGACGATCACCGGCTTGGCGTTGCGCTTGGCCAGCTTGACCGCCCGCTTCTGGACGATCGGCACCTGCTCCAGCGGGAGTTCGACGCCCAGGTCGCCGCGGGCGACCATGATGCCGTCGAAGGCGTCCACGATGGACTCCAGGTTCTCCACCGCCTGCGGCTTCTCGATCTTGGCGATGACCGGGATCCGCCGGCCCTCCTCGGCCATGATCCGGTGCACCTCCTCGACGTCCTTCCCGCTGCGCACGAACGACAGCGCGATGATGTCGGCACCGGTCCGCAGGGCCCAGCGCAGGTCTTCGACGTCCTTGTCGGAGAGCGCGGGCACCGAGACGGCGACGCCGGGGAGGTTGAGGCCCTTGTGGTCGGAGACGAGGCCGCCCTCGATCACGATGCAGTGCACCCGGGGGCCCTCGACGTGGGTGACCTCCAGGCAGACCCGGCCGTCGTCGACCAGGATCCGCTCGCCGCGCGAGACGTCCGCGGCCAGGCCCTTGTACGTGGTGCCGCAGATCTCCCGGTCGCCCGGGACGTCGTCGACGGTGATGGTGAACTCGTCCCCGCGCTCCAGCAGGACGGGCCCGTCGGCGAAGGTGGCGAGGCGGATCTTGGGGCCCTGGAGGTCGGCCAGCACACCGACGCTGCGGCCGGTCTCGTCCGCGGCCTTGCGGACGCGGTGGTAGCGGTCCTCGTGCTCCGCGTGGGAGCCGTGGCTGAGGTTCAGGCGGGCGATGTCCATGCCGGCGTCGACCAGGGCCTTGATCTGGTCGTACGAATCCGCGGCGGGCCCGAGAGTACAAACGATTTTTGCTCGGCGCATACAGCAGAGCCTAGGCATTACCGGGTCGTAACAGCGCGGTTCCGGCCAGTCCCACCATGGCAGTTGGCGAAAGATTCGGTGAACGACCCCCGCGCGCACGGCGGGTGGCGGACGGGGTGAGCGACCGGCCCTCGCGTTGACGCACGCGCGTGCGGGCCGGGAGCGGCGGCGTCACGCGCGGGTCACCGGCTCCTCACCTGTTGGACGGCGTTTGGGGCTGGCCCCGGCGGCCCGGAACCGGCAGACTGCCACTCGCTTCTCTACGCGCGTCACCCCGGGTGGCGGGGCGTCATCCGCCCTGCCCCGGAGGCCCGCTGACCGCCCGGCCCGACTTGGAGTCCCCGATGTCCCTGAACCGCCGTGACTTCGTCACCCGCTCCGCCGCCACCGCGGCCGGGGCCGCCCTGGCCGGCGGCCTGACCGCCGCCGCGGCCACCCCCGCCGCCGCCGCGGACCTCGACCGGGACGACGCCCGCGGCCGGGGCCCCGTCCCGTTCAAGGCCACCTTCACCGTGATGGGCACCACCGACCTGCACGGCCACGTCCTCAACTGGGAGTACTTCACCGACTCCGAGTACGACGACAAGGCGCACAACGACGTCGGCCTGGCCAAGATCTCCACCCTGGTCGAGCAGGTCCGGCAGGAGAAGGGCCGCGGCCGGACCCTGCTGATCGACGCCGGCGACACCATCCAGGGCACCCAGCTCTCGTACTACTTCGCCCGGGTCGAGCCGATCACCGGCAAGAAGGCGCCGCGCCACCCGATGGCCGCCGCGATGAACGCCATCGGCTACGACGCCGCCGCGCTCGGCAACCACGAGTTCAACTACGGCATCCCGCTGCTGCGCGCCTACCAGGACCAGCTGGACTTCCCGCTGCTGGGCGCCAACGCGGTGCACGTCAAGAGCGAGAAGCCGGCCTTCCCGCCGTACGTCATCCGCGAGCTGCGGCTCGGCCACGGCCGCCCGATCCGGGTCGGCGTCCTCGGCCTGACCAACCCCGGCATCGCGATCTGGGACAAGGCCAACGTGCAGGGCCAGCTGGCCTTCCCCGGCATCCCGGAGATCGCCGCGAAGTGGGTCCCGAAGGTCCGCGCGGCCGGCGCCGACGTGGTCGTGATCACCGCGCACACCGGCGTGGACGGCGGCTCCTCCTGGGGCGACCAGCTCCCGTACGCGGAGAACGCGGGCGCCGAGATCGCCGCGACCGTCCCCGGCGTCGACGCGATCCTGGTCGGCCACGCCCACAAGGAGATCCCGCAGCGGATCGTGGTCAACCAGCAGACCGGCCGGAACGTCGTGCTCTCCGAACCCGCGCTCTGGGGCGAGCGGCTGACCTGCTTCGACTTCGAGGTCGAGTACGCCCGCGGCCAGTGGACCGTCACCGGCGTCAGCGCGCGGCTGCTGAACTCCAACACCGTCGCCGAGGACCCGAAGATCGTCAAGCTGGTCGCCGACCAGCACAAGAAGGTCGTCGCCTACGTCAACCAGGTCATCGGCAGCTGCAAGGAGAGCCTCTCCATCGCCGACGCCCGGTTCAAGGACACCCCGATCATCGACCTGATCGGCAAGGTCCAGGCCGACGCCGTCCGGGACGCGCTGGCCGGCGGCCCGTACGCGGGCCTGCCGGTGCTGGCCCAGGCCGCGCCGTTCAACCGCACCGCGGTCATCCCGGCCGGCGAGGTCAAGCTGCGCGACGCGGCCGGCCTCTACATCTACGAGAACACCCTGGAGGCCCGGATCCTGACCGGCGCCCAGCTCAAGGACTACCTGGAGTACTCCGCCAAGTACTACGCCCGGCTCGCCCCCGGCGACGTGGTCAACCCGGACACCCTGACCAACCAGGCCAACAACACCCCCGACTACAACTACGACTCGATCTACGGCCTGTCGTACGACATCGACATCGCGCAGCCGGTCGGCAGCCGGATCACCAAGCTGTCGTACCAGGGCGCGCCGCTCGACCCGGCCGCCGAGTTCGTCCTCGCGGTCAACAACTACCGCGCCAGCGGCGGCGGCAACTTCCCGCACGTGGCGGCCGCCCGGCAGGTGTGGGCGAACTCCGACGAGATCCGCAACACCATGATCGCTTGGGTGAAGGCCAAGGGCGTCATCGACCCGGCCGACTTCTACGGCAAGAGCACCTGGCGCCTGGTCCGGGCCGGCGTCCCGGTCTTCTAGGCCGCGCACCAACGCGACCCACCGCGACGCCACCGCGACGCCCCAGGGCCGTCCGGGAGTCCGCTCCCGGACGGCCCTTCCGCGCGCCCGGGAACCGCTCCCGGCCCCGGCCCGTCCAACCCCCGCCCGAGCGACGGGCCACGAACCAGGGGGACGACGGGACATGCGCGCACGGAACACGGCACCGAGCACGGCACGGACGGCAGGCACCACCGCGCGGACGGCACTCGCCGCGCTCGGCGCGGCGCTGCTGCTCGCCGCCTGCGGGACGGGCCCGCACAGCACCCCGGTGCCGGGCGCCCCGGCCGGCCCCGCGCTGGTCACCGCCGGGCCCGAGGTCCGGCCCGCCACCGGGGCCGCCGCCGAGCAGGCCGCGCGGGTCGCCGCCGCCTGGCCCGGCTCGGCCGCCCGGCAGGCGTGGGAGCGCGGCTACTACCCGCTCGACGCGCCCGAGGAGTGGCTGCCCGCCGGGGCCTTCCACAGCGGCGCCGACAAGGCCGCCTACCTGGAGGGCCGGTTCGACCTGCGGGCCGCCCTGCCGGTGTCCGTCGCCGACACCGCCGAGGTCCGGTTCGCCGACGGCGGCAGCCTCGTCCTGCCGCAGCGCTCCGCCAAGGACGCGTACGACTGGCTGACCCGCGCCGCCGGCACCTGCCACGCGGACTGCGACGCCCGGCTGACCGTCACCGCCGTCCGGCCCGGCAGCGCCACCGTCACCACCAGCCGCGGCCGGGCCACCATCCCCACCTGGGAGTTCACCGTCACCGGCTACGACGAGCCGTTCCGCTACCCCGCCGTCCTCCCGCAGCAGCCGCCGGCCGCGCCCGACCCGTCCCCGACCTGGTCGGGCGACGGCCTGCCGGCCGTGCTGCGGCAGGTCTCCGCCGACGGGCTGGTGCTCACCGCGGGCGTCGCCTTCGGCTGCGCCACCGTCGACCCGGGCACCGTCTACGAGACCGACCAGGCGGTCGTCCTGATCGGCCGCGCCACCCCGCGCACCCTCGGCCCGAACCAGGTCTGCGACGCCTCGCTCACGATGGCCCCGGTCGAGTTCCGGCTGGCCCGGCCGCTCGGCACCCGCGTCGTCCTGGGCCTCGCCGACGGCCGCCCGCAAATCCCGGTGCCGACCGGCGGGTTCGCCAAGTAGCCTGCGGCTACCCTCGTTCCACCCGATCACCGGGAGTGCTCTTGCTCACCACCGACCGCCTCGTGCTGCGCCCCTGGGAGCCGGCCGACCGCGACCGCGCCTACGACATCTACTCCCGCTGGGAGGTCGCCCGCTGGCTCGGCAGCACCCCGCGCGCCCTCGCCGACCCGGCCGAGGCCGACGACCTGATCGCCCGCTTCCGGGGGCGCAGCTCCCCGGACGGCCGCCGCGGCGTCTGGGCCGCCGAGCTCCGCGACACCGGCGTCATCGCCGGGACGGTCATCCTGATCCCGATCCCGGACGGCGACGGCGAGGTCGAGGTCGGCTGGCACTTCCACCCGGACAGCTGGGGCCGCGGCTACGCCACCGAGGCCGCCCGCGCCGTCCTCGACCACGCGGCCCTCCCCGAGGTCCACGCGCTCACCCGCCCCGACAACACCCCGTCGCAGGCGGTCTGCCGCCGCCTCGGCATGACTCCCCTGGGCCGCACCGACCGCTGGTACGGCACCGAGCTGGAGGTCTTCCGGCTCACCCGCTGACCACCGGCCGGGGGCCGGGCCGGAACCCGCACCGGCCCGTCCCCCGGCCCCGCGCGGCGCGGCACCCCGGGGTGCGCCCTAGAACGGGAAGCGCGACCGCCCGTGCTGGATCGAGATCCACTTGACGGTGGTGAACGCGTCCAGGCTGGCGTCGCCGTTGAGCCGCCCGCCGCCGGAGCCCTTCTCGCCGCCGAACGGCACCAGCGGCTCGTCCGCGATCGTCCCGTCGTTGACGTGGATCATGCCGGTGTCGATCCGCTGCGCGAACCGCACGCCGCGCTCGACGTCCGCGGTGTGGACCGCGCCGGAGAGGCCGAACGGGGTGTCGTTGGCGATCCGGACGGCCTCCTCCTCGCCGTCGAAGGGGATCAGCAGCGCGACCGGCCCGAAGACCTCGCGGCGCAGGATCGGGTCCTCGGCCGGGATGTCGGTGAGGACGGTCGGGCGGACCAGGGTGCCGACGGTGGCGCCGTGCAGCAGGGCCCGGGCGCCGGCCGCCAGCACGCGGTCGACCTCGGCGGTGATGTGCTCGGCCTGGGCGGAGTTGATCAGCGGGCCGAGCTGGGTGGCGGGGTCGCCGGGGTCGCCGACGGAGAGCGAGGCGACCTTGGCGGTGAACTTCTCGCCGAACTCGGCGAACAGCGCCCGGTCGACCAGGATCCGGTTGGCGGCCATGCAGATCTGGCCCTGGTGGACGAAGCGGCTGGCGACGGCGGCGTCCACCGCGTAGTCGACGTCGGCGTCGTCGAGGACGACCAGCGCGCTGTTGCCGCCGAGTTCGAGGACGGTGCGCTTGAGGTGCGCGGCGGCGACGGCGGCGACGTGCCGGCCGACGGTGTCGGAGCCGGTGAAGGCGATCACCTTGGGCACCGGGTGCTCGATGAACGCGTCGCCGATCTCGGCGATGTCGGTGAGGACGACGTTCAGCAGGCCGGCGGGCAGCCCGGCCTCCTCGAAGATCCGGGCGATCAGGGTGCCGCCGGCCACCGGGGCGTCCTGGTGCGGCTTGAGGACGACGGCGTTGCCGAGGGCGAGCGCGGGGGCGACGGCCTTCAGCGAGAGGAAGACCGGGGCGTTGAACGGGCTGATCACGCCGACCACGCCGACCGGGAGGCGGTAGAGCCGGTTCTCCTTGCCGGGCACCGGCGAGGGCAGGATCCGGCCCTCGGCGCGCAGCGCGAGCGAACCGGCCTCCCGCAGCATGTCCTTGACCAGGGAGAGTTCGAAGCCGGACTTCATCAGGGTGCCGCCGAGCTCGACGGTCATCACCTGGAGGATCTCCGCCTCGCGCTCCTCGACCACCCGCAGCGCGCGCTCGAAGACCAGCCGCCGCTCGTACGGGCTGGCGGCGGCCCAGGCGGGCTGGGCGCGTTCGGCGGCGCGGTAGGCCAGGTCGACCTCCTCGACGGTGGCGACCGTGTAGGAGGCGAGCTTCTCCCCGCTGTAGGGATCGAGGTCGACGATGTCCCAGGAGCCGGTGCCCGGCCGCCACTGGCCGTCGATGTACTGCTGGGCGAGTTCCGCGATCAAGGACATCGGATCCCTTTCGGCGCTGACGATCACCTACTGACGGATCATCATCTTAGTTGCGCGCTAGGATTCGTGGAGGATCTCCGCCAGAAGGCCCCGGGTCTCCTCCTCGGAGAGCGCCGCCGCCGACACCCGCTCCAGCGCCGCCGCGTACTCGGCCACCTCGACCGGCTTGTCCAGGTACAGCGCGGTGGTGAACTGCTCGACGTAGACCACGTCCGCCAGGTCCGGCTCGGGGAAGCACAGCACGGTGAACGCCCCGCTGTCGGCGGCCAGCGCGCCCATCCCGAGCGGCAGCACCCGCAGGCTGATCGTCTCGCGCAGCGACAGCTCGGTCAGCCGGAGCAGCTGGCCGCGCATCACCTCGGGCCCGCCGCACGGGCGGCGCAGCGCCGTCTCGTCGACGATCAGCTCCAGCCGGGCGTCCGCGTCCTCGGCCAGGAAGCGCCGCTGCCGGCGCAGCCGCACCGCGGCCCGGCGCTCGATCTCCTCGGCGGGCGCGGCCGGGCTGCCGGCCCGCATCACCGCGTGCACGTACTCGGGGGTCTGCAGCAGGCCGGGCACGAACTGCACCTCGTAGCTGCGGACCAGGTCGGCCGCGTCCTCCAGGTTGAGGTACGTCTGGAACCAGCCGGGCACCACGTCACCGTAACCGTGCCACCAGGACGGGGCGTTGGTGCCGCCGACCAGGCCGAGCAGGGCCGACCTGGACTGCTCGTCGTCCACCCCGTAGAGGGTCAGCAGGTCGGCCACGTCACGCTGCTTGAAGCCGACCCGGCCGAGCTCCATCCGGCTGATCTTCGACTCGGACGCCCGGATCGAGTACCCGGCGTCCTCCCGGGTCACGCCGCGGGCCTCGCGCAGGCGCCGCAACTGGGCGCCCAACTGGATGCGACGCGCGGTCGCGCCGCTGCCCGTCTGCAGGCCCGTCATGCAAACCTCCGCCCCAGGTACGAACGCCAAGTGGACCCCGTGGGATGCAGTCTGCCACTGGGCGACGACACTCCGCGAGATCCTTCCGGTATTTGGCCAATCCGTTGTACTGGCCGGGGTTTCGCCGCCGTTCAGGACAGTCCCGGCCGGACGCTCCCGGCCGGACCGCCGCCCGGACGCCCGTCCGCCGGGCCGCCCGCTGCGGGCCGTCTCCCGCGCACGCCCCCGGGAACGACAACGACGCCTGCCCTTACCTGGTCGGGGAGTGGGCAGGCGTCGCGATGACCGGTTCCCGACGGCTCTGGCGGGGCGGTGTTTGTCGGCCGTACCCCCCTCACGGGGGGCTTGGGCGTTCTGGGGCGGTGGTCGGTCAGACCACCAGCGAGCGGTCGTTCGGCTTGATCGGGGCGGGGAGCGGGGTCTTGCCGCCCAGGTACCTGTCGACCGCGGAGGCGGCCGAACGGCCCTCCGCGATCGCCCAGACGATCAGCGACTGGCCGCGACCGGCGTCACCGCAAACGTACACCCCGTCGACGTTGGTGCCGAACTTGCCGTCGCGGGCGACGTTGCCGCGGGCGTCGAGGTCGACGCCGAGCTGCTCGACGAGGCCGTTCTTGACGTCGGTGCCGGTGAAGCCCATGGCGAGGGTGACGAGCTGGGCCGGGATGGCCTTCTCGCTGCCGGGGACGGGCTCGAACTTGCCGTCCTTGAACTCGACCTCGACCAGGTGCAGTTCCTGGACGTTGCCGTGCTCGTCGCCGGCGAAGTGGGTGGTGGAGACGGAGTAGATCCGCTCGCCGCCCTCCTCGTGGGCCGAGGTGACCTTGTAGGTCATCGGCATGGTCGGCCAGGGCTGGTTGGCCGGGCGGTCCTCGGACGGCCGCGGCATGATCTCCAGCTGGGTGACCGAGAGGGCGCCCTGGCGGTGCGCGGTGCCGACGCAGTCCGCGCCGGTGTCGCCGCCGCCGATGACGACGACGTGCTTGCCCTTGGCCGAGATCGGGGAGTCGACGTAGTCGCCCTCCTGGACCTTGTTGGCCAGCGGCAGGTACTCCATCGCCTGGTGGACGCCGTTCAGCTCGCGGCCGGGGACCGGCAGGTCGCGGGCGGTGGTGGCGCCGGCCGCGATCACGACCGCGTCGAAGCGCGAGCGCAGGTCCTGGCCGCTGATGTCGACGCCGGCCTCGACGCCGGTGCGGAAGCGGGTGCCCTCCGCGCGCATCTGCTCGATGCGGCGGTTGATGTGGCGCTTCTCCATCTTGAACTCGGGGATGCCGTAGCGCAGCAGGCCGCCGATCCGGTCGGCGCGCTCGTACACCACCACGGTGTGGCCGGCCCGGGTGAGCTGCTGGGCGGCGGCCAGGCCGGCCGGGCCGGAGCCCACCACGGCGACGGTCTTGCCGGACAGCCGCTCCGGGACCTGCGGGGTGACCCCGCCGCGGTCCCAGGCCTTGTCGATGATGGTGACCTCGACGTTCTTGATGGTCACCGCGTCCTGGTTGATGCCCAGGACGCACGCCGACTCGCACGGAGCCGGGCACAGACGGCCGGTGAACTCCGGGAAGTTGTTGGTGGCGTGCAGCCGCTCGATCGCGCCGGCCCAGTCGTCCCGGAAGGCGAGGTCGTTCCACTCGGGGATGAGGTTCCCGAGCGGGCAGCCGTTGTGGCAGAACGGGATGCCGCAGTCCATGCAGCGGCCGGCCTGCTTGGTGATGATCGGAAGGAGGCTGCGCTCGACGTAGACCTCGTTCCAGTCACGGAGCCGGACGTCCACCGGACGGCGCTCCGCCAGCTGCTTGGGCGTGGTCAGGAAGCCCTTGGGGTCAGCCATTTGCCGCCTCCATCATCTTGCGAGTGGTCTCCACCTCGGAGAGGCCATCGCGCTCAGCGGCGTCCTTGGCGGCGAGCACAGCCTTGTAGTCGGTGGGCATGATCTTGGAGAAGCGGGAGACCCCGCTGCCCCAGTCGGCCAGGAGCTCGGCGGCCACGGTGGAGCCGGTCTCCTCGTAGTGCTGCTGGACGGTCTCGCGCAGCCACTCGCGGTCGGCGGCGCCGGGGGCCTCGATGCCCACCATGCCGCTGTTGACGTTCGCGGGGCGGAGGTCGAGCACGTAGGCGATGCCGCCGGACATGCCCGCCGCCAGGTTGCGGCCGGTCTCGCCGAGGATGACCACCCGGCCGCCGGTCATGTACTCCAGGCCGTGGTCGCCCACGCCCTCGACCACCAGGGTGGCGCCGGAGTTGCGGACCGCGAAGCGCTCGCCGGCCTTGCCGCGCAGGTGCACGCGGCCGGAGGTGGCGCCGTAGCCGATGGTGTTGCCGGCGATGACGTGGCTCTGCGCGTCGGCGCCGATCGCGGCGGCGTCCCGGGCCGGACGGACCACGATCACGCCGCCGGAGAGGCCCTTGCCGACGTAGTCGTTGGCGTCGCCCTCCAGGCGCAGCGTGACGCCGTGCGGGACGAAGGCGCCGAAGGACTGGCCGGCCGAGCCGGTGAAGGTCACGTCGATGGTGCCCTCGGGCAGGCCCGCGCCGCGGTACTTCTTGGTCACCCGGTGGCCGAGCATGGTGCCGACGGTGCGGTTGACGTTGCGGATCGGCAGCTGGATCCGGACCGCCTCGCCGCGCTCCAGGGCGTCCTCGGCGAGCTCGATGAGCTGGTTGTCGAGGGCCTTGTCGAGCGCGTGGTCCTGGCCGGTGGTGTGGTGCAGGGCCGCGCCCTCGGGCAGCGCGGGGACGTGGAACAGCGGGGCCAGGTCGAGCCCGGCGGCCTTCCAGTGGTCGATCGCGGCCTGGGCGTTGATGTGCTCGGCGTGGCCGACGGCCTCCTCGATCGAGCGGAAGCCGAGCTCGGCGAGGATCTCGCGGACCTCCTCGGCGATGAACTCGAAGAAGTTGACCACGAACTCGGGCTTGCCGGTGAACCGGTCGCGCAGCACCGGGTTCTGGGTGGCGACGCCGACCGGGCAGGTGTCGAGGTGGCAGACCCGCATCATGATGCAGCCGGAGACCACCAGCGGGGCGGTCGCGAAGCCGAACTCCTCGGCGCCCAGCAGGGCGGCGATGACGACGTCGCGGCCGGTCTTCAGCTGGCCGTCGGTCTGCACGACGATGCGGTCGCGCAGGCCGTTGAGCAGCAGGGTCTGCTGGGTCTCGGCGAGGCCGAGCTCCCAGGGGCCGCCCGCGTGCTTGAGCGAGGTCAGCGGGGAGGCGCCGGTGCCGCCGTCGTGGCCGGAGATCAGCACCACGTCGGCGTGCGCCTTGGAGACGCCGGCCGCGACGGTGCCGACGCCGACCTCGGAGACCAGCTTCACGTGGACGCGGGCGTCCGGGTTGGCGTTCTTGAGGTCGTGGATCAGCTGAGCCAGGTCCTCGATGGAGTAGATGTCGTGGTGCGGCGGCGGGGAGATCAGGCCGACGCCCGGGGTCGAGTGCCGGGTCCTGGCCACCCACGGGTAGACCTTGTGGCCGGGCAGCTGGCCGCCCTCGCCGGGCTTGGCGCCCTGGGCCATCTTGATCTGGATGTCGTCGGCGTTGACCAGGTACTCGGAGGTGACGCCGAACCGGCCGGAGGCGACCTGCTTGATCGCCGAGCGGCGCTCCGGGTCGTACAGGCGCTCCGGGTCCTCGCCGCCCTCGCCGGTGTTCGACTTGGCGCCGAGCCGGTTCATCGCGATCGCGAGGGTCTCGTGCGCCTCCATCGAGATGGAGCCGTAGGACATCGCGCCGGTGGAGAACCGCTTGACGATCGCGGAGACCGGCTCGACCTCGTCGACGGAGATCGGGGCCCGGCCGAGGCCGTCCAGCTGGAACAGGCCGCGCAGCGTCATCAGGCGCTCGGACTGGGCGTTCACCCGGTCCGTGTACTGCTTGAAGATGTCGTAGCGCTTGGTGCGGGTCGAGTGCTGGAGGCGGAAGACCGTCTCCGGGTCGAACAGGTGCGGCTCGCCCTCGCGGCGCCACTGGTACTCGCCGCCGATCTCCAGCGCGCGGTGCGCGGCGGTGATGCCGGAGGCCGGGTACGCCTTGGCGTGGCGGGCGGCGGTCTCCTTGGCGATCTCGTCCAGGCCGATGCCGCCGAGCTTGGTGGTGGTGCCGGCGAAGTACGCGTCGACCAGGTCCTGGGAGAGGCCGATGGCCTCGAAGACCTGCGCGCCGCGGTAGGAGGCGACGGTGGAGATGCCCATCTTGGACATCACCTTCAGGACGCCCTTGCCGAGCGCCTTGATCAGGTTCTTGATCGCCTTCTCGGCCTCGATGTTCTGGACGAACACGCCCTGCTGGACGAGGTCCTCGACCGACTCCATGGCCAGGTACGGGTTGACCGCGCCGGCGCCGTAGCCGACCAGCAGCGCGACGTGGTGCACCTCGCGGACGTCGCCGGCCTCGACCAGCAGCGACACCTGGGTGCGCTGCTTGGTGCGGATCAGGTGGTGGTGGATCGCCGAGGTGAGCAGCAGCGACGGGATCGGCGCGTGCTCGGCGTCCGAGTGCCGGTCGGAGAGCACGACGATGCGGGCGCCGTCGGCGATCGCGGCGTCGGCCTCGGCGGCGATCTCGGCGAGCCGGGCCGCGAGGCCCTGGCCGCCGGCCGCGACCTTGTACAGGCCGGAGAGCGTGACGGCCTTCAGGCCGGGCAGGTCGCCGTCCGCGTTGACGTGGACGAGCTTGGCCAGCTCGTCGTTGTCGATCACCGGGAAGGTGATGCCGACCGAGCGGCAGTGCGACGGGGAGGCGTCCAGCAGGTTGCCCTCGGGGCCGAGGTTGCTGTGCAGCGAGGTGACCAGCTCTTCGCGGATCGCGTCCAGCGGCGGGTTGGTGACCTGGGCGAACAGCTGGGTGAAGTAGTCGAACAGCAGGCGCGGCTTCTCGCTGAGCGCGGCGATCGGCGAGTCGGTGCCCATCGAGCCGAGCGCCTCGCCGCCGGTCTTGGCCATCGGCGCGAGGATGACCCGCAGCTCCTCCTCGGTGTAGCCGAAGGTCTGCTGGCGGCGGGTGACGGAGGCGTGGGTGTGGGCGATGTGCTCGCGCTCGGGGAGCTTGGCGAGCTGGATCTGCCCGGCGGCGACCCACTCCTCGTAGGGGTGCTCGGCGGCGAGGGCGGACTTGATCTCCTCGTCCTCGACGATGCGGTGCTCGGCGGTGTCGATCAGGAACATCCGGCCGGGCTGCAGGCGGCCCTTCTTGACGACCTTCTCCTGGTCGATGTCGAGCACGCCGACCTCGGAGGAGAGCACGACCAGGCCGTCCTCGGTGATCCAGTACCGGGCCGGGCGCAGGCCGTTGCGGTCGAGGACCGCGCCGATCTGGGTGCCGTCGGTGAAGGTGACGCAGGCCGGGCCGTCCCAGGGCTCCATCAGGTTGGAGTGGTACTGGTAGAACGCGCGGCGGGCCGGGTCCATGGTGGCGTGGTTCTCCCACGCCTCCGGGATCATCATCAGCACCGAGTGCGGCAGCGAGCGGCCGCCGAGGTGGAGCAGCTCCAGGACCTCGTCGAAGGACGCCGAGTCGGAGTGGTCCGGGGTGCAGATCGGGAAGATCCGGCCCAGGTCGCCGGGGATCAGGCCGGTGGCGAGCTGGGACTCCCGGGCGGTCATCCAGTTCCGGTTGCCCTTGACCGTGTTGATCTCGCCGTTGTGCGCGACGAAGCGGTACGGGTGGGCGAGCGGCCAGGACGGGAAGGTGTTGGTGGAGAAGCGCGAGTGCACCAGGCCGATCGCGGAGGCGTAGAGCCGGTCCGACAGGTCGGGGAAGAAGGGCTCCAGCTGGCCGGTGGTCAGCATGCCCTTGTAGACCAGGGTGCGGGCGGAGAGCGAGGGGAAGTACACCCCGGCCTCGCGCTCGGCGCGCTTGCGCAGCACGAAGGAGACCCGGTCCAGCGCGATGCCGGTGCGGTCGGCGTGGCTCACGAAGATCTGCCGGAAGCGCGGCATGACGGAGCGGGCGGTGGCGCCCAGCAGGTCCGGGGTGACCGGGACGTCGCGCCAACCGAGGACGGTCAGGCCCTCCTCGGCCGCGATGACCTCGATCCGGGCGGCCGCGGCGGCGGCCTCCTCGTCGGCGGCCGGCAGGAAGGCGATGCCGACCGCGTAGGCGCCGGCGGCCGGCAGCTCGAAGTCGGTGTTGGCGCGCAGGAACGCGTCCGGGACCTGGGTCAGGATGCCCGCGCCGTCACCGGAGTCCGGCTCGGCGCCGGTGGCGCCGCGGTGCTCCAGGTTGCGCAGGACGGTCAGCGCCTGCTCGACGATCTTGTGGTCGGCGATGCCGGTCAGCGTGGCCACGAAGCCGACGCCGCACGCGTCGTGCTCGTTGCGCGGGTCGTAGAGACCCTGGGCCTGGGGACGCGCGTCCGGAACGAGGGCGTAGGGGCCGGTGGCCTTGGCGTCCTCGTGGCCGGAGTGCATGGATGCAGACAGCATCGGCTCTCCCGTCGTCGTAAACAGTTGCTTCATGCAAAGGGACGACGTTGGCCCTGATGCGATTTGTCGGTGCAGGTTACATGATGCCGCCTGGCCCGGGAAGTGGATTACTGCGTCCACATCCCGGACTGATCCCCAGGTCAGGGGGCGGATGGGGGGAAGGCGCAGCGTCGCGCGTCCCCTCCAGTGTGCCCCCTGCCGAAGGGCGTGAAACAGGGGCGAAACGCCCCCGGCACACCCGCGGGAGGAGTCCCACCTGGGATTCTTCGAAGTCGACGCCGCCCCCGGTTGGGATTCTGGGGGTCGACAGCCGGATGTCGAGACTAGGGCAAGGCGCAGGCTCGGGCCCATGTGCGGAACATCACGCGCTCCATGGCATAACTATACAGAGGTCTGGATTTTCGTACAAGGCCGTCCGGGTGGCGGTCAGCCGATCGCCCCGCCGATCAGGCGTCCCAGCAGGTAGGTGACGCCCGCCGCCGCGCCGCCCAGCAGCAGCTGCCGCAGGCCGGAGTACCACCAGCTGCGCGCGGTCACCCGGGCCACCACCGCGCCGCAGCCGAACAGGCCGAGCACCGCCAGCAGCGCGGCCGGCCAGAGCGCGGTCGCGCCCAGCAGGTAGGGCAGCACCGGCAGCAGCGCGCCGAGCGCGAAGCAGCCGAACGAGGAGACCGCGGCGACCAGCGGCGAGGGCAGGTCGTCCGGGTCGACGCCGAGCTCCTCGCGGGCGTGCACGGCCAGCGTGGTCTCCGGGTCGGCCGACAGCTGCCGGGCCACCTCGTACGCCAGCTCCGGGTCGACGCCCTTGGCCACGTACAGCTGGGCCAGCTCGGCCAGCTCGCCCTGCGGGTTGCGGCGCAGCTCGATCCGCTCGGCCTCCAGCTCGGCCTCGACCAGCTCGCGCTGGGAGGCCACCGAGGTGTACTCGCCGGCCGCCATCGAGAAGGCGCCCGCGGCCAGGCCGGCCAGGCCGGTCAGCACCACGGTGCTCGGCCCGGCGGCGCCGC
The DNA here is from genome assembly GCF_000269985.1 of Kitasatospora setae KM-6054. Lineage (NCBI taxonomy): Bacteria > Bacillati > Actinomycetota > Actinomycetes > Kitasatosporales > Streptomycetaceae > Kitasatospora > Kitasatospora setae. The sequence goes on from NC_016109.1 coordinate 2,281,846, forward strand.
CGACCACACCGGTCATCAGCGCGAAGTTCGACACCAGGCCGTCCATCGCGCCGAACACGGCCGGGCGCAGCCAGCCGCCGTTGACGTCCCGGTGGTGGTCGGCGTCGGGTATCCGCGGCTGCGGGCTGTCGGTCTGCGGCTCTGCGGTGACGGTGCTCATGCGGCGGCTCCCCTTCCGGGCACGGCGGATCCCCCCGGGCCGGGCGTCGGCCGGGCTCCCGGTGCCCCTCGAACGTAGCCGTTTGACCTGCGAGTTTCCAGCAAAGTAAGCCTGCCCAAAGGCAGTTGGGGCCGCCTCCGCCGGTCTCGGCGGTGGCGGCCCCGGCGGGGTCAACTCGCTTGCTCAGGAAGGCTTTTCGGTCTCCTTGCCGAGCTTCGCGGGCGGGTCGGACGGGGTGGTGGCGGCATCGGGGGCGTCGGCGTCGGCGGCCTCGGTGGTGGCGGCGTCGGCGGCGTCGGCGGCCTCGGCCCGCTCCTTGGTCGCCTGCGGGTCGATCGCGTCCGGGTCCTCGCGGCCGGGGCGGAGCTTGGCGGAGAGCACGAAGGCGGTGATCGCGCCGACGAACACCAGGATCGCGGTCCAGTCGTTCAGGCGCAGGCCGAAGAAGCGGTGCGCCTCGTCGATCCGCAGCCACTCGGTCCAGAACCGGCCGAGCGTGTAGGCCGCCACGTACAGCCAGAAGGCGCGGCCGTGGCCGAGGCGGAAGCGCCGGTCGGCCCAGATCACCAGGACGGCGACCAGCACGCACCAGAGCGACTCGTACAGGAAGGTCGGGTGGTAGACGCCCTGGACGACGGTGCCGTCCGGGAGGGCCTTGTCGATCTCCAGGCCCCAGGGCAGGGTGGTCGGGCGGCCGTACAGCTCCTGGTTGAACCAGTTGCCCCAGCGGCCGCAGGCCTGGGCCAGCGCGATGCCGGGGGCGATCGCGTCGGCGTAGGCGGGCAGCGGGACGCCGCGGCGGCGGGCGCCGATCCAGGCGCCGACCGCGCCGAAGGCGATGGCGCCCCAGATGCCGAGGCCGCCCTGCCAGATCTTCAGCGCGTCGATCGGGTGCTTGCCCTCGCCGAAGTACAGCTGGTTGTCGGTGATGACGTGGTACAGCCGGCCGCCGACCAGGCCGAACGGCACCGCCCAGACCGCGATGTCGCCGACCGTGTGCCGACCGCCGCCGCGGGCGACCCAGCGCTTGCTGCCGAGCCACACGGCCACGACGACACCGATGATGATGCAAAAGGCGTAGGCGCGCAGCGGGATGGGTCCCAGGTTGAGGACGCCCCGCGACGGGCTCGGAATGTATGCGAGATCCATGGCACTGTCGACGCTACCGTGTCCCACCGGCCGCACCGGCACCGGAGCGGGTCACGGTAGCGTCACGCGGGCCCGCCGGGTCAGGGCGAGGGCGGGTTGTTCGACTCGCCGGCGGTGGAGCTGGGCGCCGGGCTCTGCCCGTGGGAGCCGGGGGTGCCGAGCTGCTTGCCCTGGTTGGCCGCGTCCACCCACTTGACCAGGTTCTCCGGGCTGATCTGCTCGTCGCCCTTCTTCGGGTAGATCGGCTCGCCGTTCAGCAGCACCGTCGGGGTCGACTTGTAGCTGGACTTGTCGAAGTCCTGCTGCACCGCGGAGACCCAGCCGGAGAACGTGCCGCCGTTGACGCAGCCCTGGAACTGCGGGGTGTCCAGCCCGGGGACCTGCTTGGCCAGGTCGATCAGGGTCTGCTTGCTGCCGAAGGAGTCCTCGGTCTCCTCCGGCTGGTTGCGGTACATCACGTCGTGGTAGTCGCGGAAGTGCCCGGCGTCCTGCGCGCAGCCCAGCGCGTTGGCGCCGTACTTGGAGCCGTTGCCGCCCAGCGAGCGGTCGATGAACGAGACGATGTGGTAGTTGACGTAGACCTTGCCGGCGTCCTCCAGCTGGTCGATGGTCGGCGAGAAGCTGCGCTCGAAGCTGCCGCAGGCCGGGCAGCGCGGGTCCTCGTAGACGGTCAGGGTGGACGGGGCGTCGGCGGCGCCGACCGGGATGACCAGGTTCTTGTCGCCGATGGTGCCGGCCGGGGCGGCGGTCGGGGTCTCCGGCTTGGAGCGCTGGTTCTGCACCACCACGCCCACCACCACGGCGGCCGCGATCACCGCGACCACCACGCCGCCGACCGCCAGCTTCTTGTTCCGCCGCGCCTTGGCCTCCTCGGCGGCCCGGGCCTCCTGCATCTTGTCCCGGGCGTTGCGCTTGCCTTCTCGGTTCTTCTCGCTCATGGGGTGCTCTTGCCAGTCCAGGGGTCGGATCGTCGGATCGTCGGATCGGGTACGGGTGCGGCGGCGGCTCCCGGCGCGGGTACGGGCTTCAGGCGGCCAGCCAGGCGTCCACCGAGAGCTTCGTCCGGGGCCGGTAGACCAGCCAGGCCGACAGCAGCAGGAACCCGGAGTCGCGCAGGATCTCCTGGAGGTACTCGGTCTGCGACTCGTCCACCGCGCCGCCGCCGCCGAAGCAGCCGCAGTCGATCGAGATGCCGCGCGCCCACGCGGAGGAGATGCCGGCGATGAAGACCAGCAGCAGCACGCCGGAGACGATCGCCACGATCCTGGTCCCGAGGCCGAGCACCAGCAGCAGCGCCAGCGCCAGCTCCAGGAACGGCAGGCCCCAGCCGACCGGCTTCACCAGCGATTCGGGCAGGATCTCGTAGGCCCGCACCGCCTGCGCCGCCTCCGCCGGGTCGGAGACCTTCGCCAGGCCCGCCCAGCCCCACACCAGCGCCAGGCCGAGCCGCACCGCGAGGCCGAACCACTCGGCCGCCGCGCCGTCCACCGCCCGGCGCCAGCCGGACGGCCGTCCGCCGTCGGCCTGTTGACCGGCCATCAAGTCCCCCTCGGGCACGCTCCACCGTTTCCTGCCTGATGAACCGTAGGGGATGGTGGGTGGTTCCTCCACATTGGCGAATTAAGCCGTATGAGCGACATTAAACGGTCATACGTCCGATTTACCGGATCATCGGCCCGGAGCGTCGCAGCCCGCCGCCGGCTGCTGGCAGAACACCGCCCGCTCCGCCCCCCGGCGCGCCAACTCCCGTTCCACCCCGCCGCTTCCGGCCAGCGCGGCGGCCAGCGCCACCCCCGCCGCCAGCGCCCGCAGCAGCACCGCCCTGTGCACCCGCGCCATCCGGAAACCCTCTCGCCGACGAACCGACGGAGGGTTCAACGGACCCGACCGGGAGCGGAGTACCCGCCTCCGCCGGTTTTTCACCCTGCCGGAGTAGGCGCCCCGCCGGAAACGCCGGAGGGCCGTCCGGGGAGCGGAACCCGCTCCCCGGACGGCCCTCGGTCCGTACCGCCGGCCGCTACTTGCGGCGGACGCCCTCCGCCAGCTCGGCCGCGAGCGCCCGGACGGCGGCCAGGCCGGCCGCCGGCTCGTCGGCCTCCAGCAGGCGCTTGACGAACGCCGAGCCGACGATCACGCCGTCCGCGAAGCCGGCCACCTCGGCGGCCTGGTCGGCGTCGGAGACGCCCAGGCCGACGCAGACCGGCAGCGAGGTGGTGGCGCGGGTGCGGGCCACCAGGTCCTCGGCCAGGTTGCCGACCGCGGCGCGGGTGCCGGTGACGCCCATCACGGCCGCCGCGTAGACGAAGCCGGAGCCCGCCGCGGTGACCTCGGCCAGCCGGTGGTCGGTCGAGGACGGGGCGACCACGAACACGGTGTCCAGACCGTGCTCCTCGGCGGCCTTGCGCCACTCCACCGACTCCTCGTACGGCAGGTCGGGCAGGATGCAGCCCGCGCCGCCGGCCGCCGCCAGGTCGGCGGCGAACCGGGCCACCCCGTAGCGGTCGACCGGGTTCCAGTACGTCATCACCAGGACCGGGACGGCCGGGTGGGCCGCCGCCACCTCGGCGACGGTGGCCAGCACGTCCTTGATCTTCACGCCGCCGCGCAGCGCGATGTCGTCCGCGGTCTGGATGACCGCGCCGTCCAGCACCGGGTCGGAGTGCGGCAGGCCGACCTCGACCACGTCGCAGCCGCCCTCGATCAGGGCCTTGATCGCGGCGGTGCCGCCGTCCACGGTCGGGAAGCCGGCCGGCAGGTAGCCGATCAGGGCCGCCCGGCCCGCCGCCTTGGTGGCGGCCAGGGTGGTGGTGAGCTTGGTGTCGGCCATGTCAGTTGGTCCCCTCGGCGTCGTCGTAGAGGCCGAAGTACTCGGCGGCGGTGTGCATGTCCTTGTCCCCGCGGCCGGAGAGCGAGACCAGGATGGTCGCCTCCGGGCCGAGCTCGCGGCCGAGTTCGAGCGCGCCGGCCAGCGCGTGCGCGGACTCGATGGCCGGGATGATGCCCTCGGTGCGGGACAGCAGCCGCAGCGCCTCCATCGCCTGCGCGTCGGTCACCGGGCGGTACTCGGCCCGTCCGGTGTCCTTCAGCCAGGCGTGCTCCGGGCCGACGCCCGGGTAGTCCAGGCCGGCCGAGATCGAGTGCGACTCGATGGTCTGGCCGTCCTCGTCCTGCAGGACGTAGGTGCGCGAGCCGTGCAGCACGCCCGGGTCGCCCTTGGTCAGGGTGGCGGCGTGCTTGGGGGTCTCGGCGCCGTCGCCGGCCGCCTCGCAGCCGATCAGCCGGACGCCCGCGTCCGGGATGAACTCGTGGAAGATGCCCATCGCGTTGGAGCCGCCGCCGACGCAGGCGACCACCGCGTCCGGGAGCTTCCCGGTGCGGTCCAGCACCTGCTGGCGGGCCTCGACGCCGATCACCCGGTGCAGGTCGCGCACCATCATCGGGAACGGGTGCGGGCCGGCCACCGTGCCGAACAGGTAGTGGGTGGAGTCGACGTTGGCGACCCAGTCGCGGAACGCCTCGTTGATGGCGTCCTTCAGGGTGCGGCTGCCGGAGGTCACCGGGATCACCTCGGCGCCCAGCATCCGCATCCGGGCGACGTTCAGCGCCTGGCGCTTGGTGTCGACCTCGCCCATGTAGATGGTGCAGTCGAAGCCGAACAGCGCGCAGGCGGTGGCGGTGGCCACGCCGTGCTGGCCGGCGCCGGTCTCGGCGATGATCCGGGTCTTGCCCATCCGGCGGGTCAGCAGCGCCTGGCCCAGCACGTTGTTGATCTTGTGCGAGCCGGTGTGGTTGAGGTCCTCGCGCTTGAGCAGGACCCGCGCCCCGCCGGCCTCCGCGGAGAACCGGTGGACGTCGGTCAGCGGGCTCGGCCGACCGGTGTAGTCCTTGAGCAGGACGTCCAGTTCGGCGGCGAACGCCGGGTCGTTCTTGGCCTTCTCGTACTCCTCGGCGACCTGCTCGACGGCGGCGACCAGCGCCTCCGGGATGAAGCGGCCGCCGTAGGCGCCGAAGTAGCCGCGGGCGTCGGGCACCTGGGCGCCCGGGAGGTAGTGCTCGGACATGTTCCGTCCTCGGATGAAGGATTGACGGCGTGGAAGGGTGACGCGCGGCGGGAAGTCAGCCGCGGGCACCGCGCCATCGGCGTCCGGGAACCTGTCCGGGCTCGCAGCCGATCACGTACCGCACCCGCCGCCCCAGCGCCCGGCGCGCGGGCGCGCGGCAGCCGCGCGGGCGGCAACCGGGGGCGAGGCGGGTGGCGATCGACATGGCGGAGGTGTCAGCCCCGCCCGTTGTTGCGCAGCGCCGGGTGGGCGCCGGCCGCGACCAGGTCGGCGACCGCGGCCTTCGGGTCCCGGCCGGTGACCAGGGACTCGCCGACCAGCACCGCGTCGGCGCCCTGGTTGGCGTAGGTGATCAGGTCGTGCGGCCCGCGCACGCCCGACTCGGCGACCTTGACGATGTGCGCCGGGATGGCGTCCACCACGTTGCCGAAGGTGTTCCGGTCGACCTGGAGGGTCTTCAGGTCGCGGGCGTTGACGCCGATGATCCGGGCGCCGGCGTCCACCGCGCGGGCGATCTCCTCCTCGTCGTGCACCTCGACCAGCGGGGTCAGTCCGATCGACTCGGCCCGCTCGATCAGCGAGACCAGGGCCGGCTGGTCCAGCGCGGCGACGATCAGCAGCGCCAGGTCCGCGCCGTGCGCGCGGGCCTCCCACAGCTGGTAGGCGGTGACGATGAAGTCCTTGCGCAGGACCGGGGTGGGCACCGCGGCGCGCACCGCGTCCAGGTCGGCCAGCGAACCGCCGAAGCGGCGCTGCTCGGTGAGCACGCTGATCGCGGCGGCACCGCCGGCCGCGTAGTCGGCCGCCAGCGCGGCCGGGTCGGCGATCGCCGCCAACGCGCCCTTGGACGGGCTGGAGCGCTTGACCTCGCAGATCACCCGGACGCCGTCACCGCGCAGCGCGGCCACGCCGTCCTTCGCCTCGGGCGCCTTCGCGGCGAGCTCCTTGAGCTCGTCCAGGGAGACCCGGGCCTGCCGCTCGGCGAGGTCCTCCCGGACCCCGTCGATGATCTCGTCGAGCACAGTCACGCGTGCGCCCCCATCGTGTTTCGGCGGTGAGGCCGGGAACGTCGAACGAGCCCCCGGCAGTTCGATGGTATCGGGCCCGGGGGGCGCGTCGGGCATCACCCCGGCACGCGTCTCGAACGGCGGACCCCCCGCTGGACGCCGCGCGCGCCCCGGCGGGCGCCGGAGGGCGCGGAAGACACGGAGGGGGCGCGCGGAGGAGGTGCCGGGAGGAGCCGCCGGCAGGAGCCCCGCTCACACCGCCGGCGGGGCCAGTCCCGCCCCGACCGGGAGGTTGCGCAGCACCCCGAACAGCAGCACCAGCAGCACCAGCGCCCCCACCCGCCGGGCCGTCCAGCGCGGCCCCCGCACCGGCCGGCCGCGCACCGCCAGCACCGCCCAGCGCGCCCACAGCACCAGCAGCACCGCCGCCAGCACCGTCACCAGCAGGTTGTCGTGCGCCGCCGCCGCCACGTCCCCCCGGGTCAGCGCGTGCACGCCGCGCAACCCGCCGCACCCCGGGCACCACCAGCCGGTGGCCCGCAGCAGCGGGCAGACCGGGTAGTGACCGGGCCGGTTCGGATCCACCAGCGCCACGAACGCGGTCGGCAGCGCCACCGCCCCCAGCGCCGCCAGCGGACGCAGCAGCCGGCGCGCCGCCGGAGCCGCCACCGGGCGGGAGCGGGAGCGGGGACGGGAGCGGGGGCGGGGGTCGGGGGCGGCGGCGGGAGCGTTCACCCGGCCGATTCTGCTCCCGGCCCGCCGCCGGGCGGGTGCACCGCGCCCCGAAACGCCGGACGGCGGGCCGCCTGGCCCGCCGTCCGTCGCCCTGCCCGTGGCGGGGTCAGCCCGCGGCGACCGCGCTGCGCTCCTCGGCGGCGGCCGGGGCGAAGTTCTTGCTGGGCTGCTTGCCCATGCCCGCCATCGACATGGCCTTGCCGACCACGCCGCCGATCAGGACCACGGCGAGGCCCGCGATGACCAGCACGACGTTCGGGATGATCATCGCGACGCCGGACACGCAGAAGCCGACGAAAGCAATGACCACGCCGGTCCACGCGGCGGGGGTGTGGCCGTGCGCTGCTGCAGCCATCTTGTTGGTGCTCCTTGTTTCTACCGGGGCCCCGGTCGGGCGGTCCTGGGCGGCGCTCGACGGGTTGACCCCTCCATTGTGCCGGGCCGAACGCGGCAGCCCCAAGCCGGGGCGCCCGTGGTCCCGCCCACACTCAGCCGGTCGGGTCCTCGCCGCGGTCCAGCGCCTTCCACAGGTCGGCCGGGCTCTCCGCCCGGGCCGGCCCGGTCCGCGACGGCGCCTCGTACCGGGCCCCCATCGACGGCCAGCCCGCGCCGAACCGCGCCGTCAGCGCGCCCGCCGCCACCAGCAGCACCCCGCCCGCCAGCGCCACCCACGGCCAGACCGTACGGGTGATCTCCTCGGCCCGGCCGCTGCTCAGCCCGAGCTGCCCCGCCGCGAGCGCGTGCAGCCCGGCGGTGTCGGTGGAGCCGATCAGCGCCCCCGCGACCGCCCCCGCCCCCGCCAGCACCGTCAGCGCCCCCACCAGCACCCGCCACCGTCCGCGCACCGCGAACACCGCCACCGCCGCGGCCATCGCCACCAGCGCCGTCGCGGTCGGCAGCGCGGTCAGCTTCGCCCCGCTCGCCGTCACCGCGATCCGGCTCCCCCCGATGCCGGACACCACGCCCTCCGCCCAGGTCCGCCCCACCGCGGTCAGCACCAGGGCGGCGCCCAGCGCGGTCGACAGCAGCATCAGGCCCAGGGTGCCGCGCGAGGCCGACGCGCGGGGGGCGGCCGCGCCGGGGACGGGGGAAGCAGACGTCTCAGTCACCCCCCCAGTGTCCCCGACCTCACCCCGGGCCCGACCACCACCCCGCCGCCCCGGTCCGCCCGGCCGGCCCCCGCCGACGCCGCGCGCCCCGCCGGAGGCGATCCGGCGGGGCGTGCGGGCGGGCGGGCGTACGGGCGGGCGGGCGCCTCAGCGGAGCGTGTTCGCCGCGGCGACCGCGCGGAGCACCGCCGCCGCCTTGTTGCGGCACTCGGTGTCCTCCGCGTGCGGGTCGGAGTCGGCGACCACGCCGGCGCCCGCCTGGACGTACGCCGTCTCGTCGCGGATCACCGCCGTCCGGATGGCGATCGCCGTGTCGGAGTCGCCGGCGAAGTCCAGGTAGCCGACGCAGCCGCCGTACAGGCCGCGGCGGGTGGGTTCGAGCTCCTCGATGATCTGCATGGCGCGCGGCTTGGGCGCGCCGGAGAGGGTGCCGGCCGGGAAGCAGGCGGTGAGGACGTCGAGCGCGCTGCGCTCGGGGGCGACCCTGCCGGTGACGGTGGAGACGATGTGCATGACGTGGCTGTAGCGCTCGATGGTCATGAACTCGACCACCTCGACCGAGCCGGGTTCGCAGACCCGGCCGAGGTCGTTGCGGCCGAGGTCGACGAGCATCAGGTGCTCGGCCCGCTCCTTGGGGTCGGCGAGCAGCTCGGCGGCGAGCTCGGCGTCCTCGTGCGGGGTGGCGCCGCGGTGCCGGGTGCCGGCGATCGGGTGCAGCATGGCCTCGCCGCCGGCCACCTTGACCAGCGCCTCGGGGCTGGAGCCGACCACGTCGAAGCCGCCCTCGGCGCCGCCGTCCGGGCCGGGGAAGCGGAACAGGTACATGTACGGGCTGGGGTTGGTGGTGCGCAGGACGCGGTAGACGTCGAGCGCGGAGGCCGGGCAGGGCGCCTCGAAGCGCTGCGAGGGCACCACCTGGAACGCCTCGCCGGCCCGGATCCGCTCCTTCACCACCTCGACGGCCTTGCGGTACGGCTCGCCGCCGAACGGCGAGTGCGCGTCGACCGCGGTCGGGGTGTACGTGGCGAGGCCGGGGTCGACCGGGCGGCGCAGGTCGGCCTCCATCGCGTCGAGCCGGGCGACGGCGTCGGCGTGCGCCTCGTCGACGCCGGTGGCCAGGTCGTTGTGGTTGACCGCGTTGGCGATCAGCAGCACGGTGCCGTCGGCGTGGTCGAGGACGGCCAGGTCGGTGGCGAGCAGCAGGGTCAGCTCGGGCAGCTTCAGGTCGTCCGGGGTGAGGTTCGGGAGCTTCTCCAGCCGGCGGACCACGTCGTAGCCGAGGTAGCCGACCAGGCCGCCGGTGAGCGGCGGGAGGCCGTCGTCCGGGTGCCGGGGGGTGTGCAGGGCGGCCAGGGTGGCGCGCAGCACCTCCAGCGGGTCGCCGGCGGTGGGGATGCCGACGGGGGGTTCGCCGAGCCAGCGGGCGCCGCCGTCCGGGCCGACGGTCAGGACCGCGCCGGAGCGCACGCCGACGAAGGAGTACCGGGCCCAGCTGCGGCCCTGCTCGGCGGACTCCAGCAGGAAGGTGCCGGGCCGCTCGGCGGCGAGGCTGCGGTACACGCCGATCGGGGTGAGGCCGTCCGCCAGGAGCCGGCGGGTGACGGGGATGACCCGGGTGTCAGCGGCGAGCGAGCGGAAAGCCTCAAGTTCCATGGAACACCGTTCGAATGGGAGGGACGGGGCCGGTCGGGTGACAGGCTACTGGGCGAGCGGCAGCACGTCGGCGTCGAAGCAGGTCCGGTCGCCGGTGTGGCAGGCCGCGCCGACCTGGTCGACCTTGACCAGCAGGGTGTCGCCGTCGCAGTCCAGGGCGACCTGCCTGACGTGCTGGACGTGGCCGGAGGTGTCGCCCTTCACCCAGTACTCGGCGCGGCTGCGGCTCCAGTAGGTGCACCGGCCGGTGGTCAGGGTGCGGTGCAGCGCCTCGTCGTCCATCCAGCCGAGCATCAGCACCTCGCCGGTGTCGTACTGCTGGGCGACGGCGGGCAGCAGGCCGTCCGGGGTGCGCTTGAGACGGGCGGCGATCGCCGGGTCCAGTGCGGTGCTGCCGGGGGCGGCGGGAGTGGTCGACATGGCCCCATTCTCGCAGGCCCGGACCGGCCCCCGGCCAGGCCGCCGGACGCGGCCCGCACCGCCGGCCGAAATCACTTCCCCCACCCGGTAACCTGCTCTCCGCGGAATACCGAACTGCTTTGCCACAGGGGGGATTTGTCGAATGAGCGGATACCAGCAGCAGCCTTTTCCGGCGGTCGCGTACGGGGATTACCGGCTCCAGCGAACCGCAGGTGAGCACCTGTATCCGGGCGAGCCGATGTTCGGCACCTGGGCGGTCGAATTGGACCGCCTCCTGCCGCTCTGGTGGGACCGCGACACCGTTCGCGCGGCCGGTTTCGCTCCTCTCGTCTGGGCGATGAACTTCTTCAAGTCGCTCTGGCGCGGACTCTGGCTGTACTTCCTGCCGCGCTGGGCCGTCGACCTCTTCGGACCGAGCCGGTACGGGCGCCGCCCGTACGGCCTGTCGCTGACCCGGCGGGCCTACCGGGCGCTGCGCCGCCCGCTGCACGGCGGCTCCTGGCACGGCCCGGCGGGCTCCACCGCCTGGCTGTTCTGGCGGGCCGTCCGGACCACCGCCGGCGAGAAGCTGAAGGCCGACCACGACCTGTTCACCCTGCTGGTCAGCGACCGCCGACTGCTGGTGCTCAGCCGCTGGACGGCGGGCCAGTCCGACGACCACTACCGGGCCACCCCGCTGATCGAACTGCCGGTCGGCAGCTGGTGGCTGCGCCCGGACACCCCGAACGACGTCTGGGCGCACCGGCAGGACCTGCTGTTCGCGGACGGCTCCTGGCTGGCGCTGGCCTTCGAGAACGAGGCCGACCTGCACGCCTTCCGCGCGGTGGCCGGCGGCCGCTGAGCCGCCGGGCGGGCCCCGCCGTCGCGGTGGGGCCCGCTGCCGGTCGGCCCGCCGGTCGGCCCGCCGGTCGGCCCGCCGGTCAGCCCGCCGGTCAGCCGAACGCGGTCTGGATCCGCGAGCGGTCCACCCGGTAGGGGTCCGGCTGCTGCCGCAGCCCGAGGTCGTTCAGCAGCTCCTGCTCGACCGCGTCCTGGTTGGTGTCGCTCTTCCACGCCTCCTGCGCGACGCCCAGCGAGGACTTCCCCGCCGCCTTCAGGTTGCCCTTCAGGGTGCCGTCGCCGCGCTGCACGCCCTCGCGGTCCTCCTCGTCGATGCCGAGCGCGCCCTTGAGCTGGTCCTCGCCCCAGTCGCCGACCTTCTCGGTGACCTTCTCGTCGATCTTCTGCGCGATCCTGGCGGCCTTGCTCTCGCCCTCCTCCAGCGCGCGGAGGTCCTTGAACGCGGTCTCGACCTTCCGCATCTTGGACATCACCTCGCCGAGGTCCTTGAGCTTCCGGGTCGCCTTGACCGCCCGGCCCATCTCCTGGAGCGCCTTCAACAGCTCCTCCAGCGCCTTCGCCAGCTTGGTGGACACCTGCGCCACCCGGCCCACGAAGACGGTGATCTCGGCCTCGTCGATCAGCGCGCCGACCAGCGCGGCGGCGCCGAAGGTGACCACCGCGAGCACCGCCTCGGCGGCCAGCGAGACGATCAGCGCCTCGATCGCCTCGGTGATGATCTCGATCACCATGCCCTCGGCCATCGCGCACTCCTGCGCCGCCGAGTTGATGATCTGCGCGGTCTGCGCCATCTCCTCGGCGGTCTGGTCGAGCGCCTCCGCGACCTCGCCCATGTGCCCGCCGAACGCGTCGCTGGCCGACCCCGCCCACTCGCCCGCCAGCGGCAGCGCGCCCGCGCGCACCTCCGCCGCGACCGAGCGGACCGCGGCCGCCTGGGCCTGCCAGGCGGCGGTGGCGGCGTTCAGCTCCGCCAGGTTGCCGGTGACCTTCTCCAGCATCCCCAGCAGGCCGGACTCCTCCAGCGCCCACTCGACCGCCTCGTCCAGCGCCCCGCTCAACCCGCCCCGCGAGGCGTGCCGCGCCTCCGGCAGCGCCTCCATCGACTGCTGGATCCGCGCCCTGGCCCAGGCGTACGCGTCGCTCCGCCCGCCCGGCGCGCCGGCCCCCGGCATCGACCCGTACGCGGGCATCGTGCTCGCCCCGCCCGGGCCGCGGCCCGGCACCATCGCGGGCATCGTGCTGACGTCCTCGCGGGACAGCCCCTCCTGCCCGACCCGGCCCGCGACCTCGCCGACGGCCGCGCCGATGCCGGTGAACATGCCGTTCCCCTCGGCCGAGCCCGCCGGACCGCCGCCGGACGGCACCAGGCCCCCGAAGAAGCCGTCGCCCACCCCCGCGCCACCGGGCCGCAGCAGCCCGCCGAAGAAGTCGCCGCCCTCGGCGGAGCCCTCGCCGCCCTCGCCGCCCTCGCCGCCGCCCGGCTCCTCCGAGCCCCCCGAGGGGCCGAAGACCTGCTCGCCGGCCCACTCCCCGGCCCGGCTGCCGAGGCTGCCGGCCGCGCTGCTCGCGGCGTTGCCCGCCGCGTCCCTGAGCATCCCGCCGAACCAGGACTGCCGCGGGTCGGCCGCCGCCCCGTCCGCGCCGTCGCCCGCGCCGCCAGTGGCGGCCGGCCGGGTCTCGCCCGTGCCCTGCCCGCCGGGGCGGATCCGGGTCGGGTCGCCCACCGAGGGCGTCCGGCCGTCGTGCCCGGCCGCCGGCTGCGGGCCCGGCTGCGCGGTGGGCCGCGGCGGCGGCGCGGTGGTGACGCCGCGCGACGGGTTGGTGCCGACCGCCCGCGGGTCCCCCACCCGGGGCGGCGGGTCGTCCCGCCGGTGGGAGGTCGAGCCGCCCGAGCCGCCCGAGCCCTTCGACGAGCCCTTGGAGGAGCTCTTGCCCCCGCTCATCGTCCACCGCCCATGGTGCCCGCCAGGTAGTCCTCGTGGTCCGTGTAGTTCCGTGAGACCCCGGACAGCCCGTGCGCGCTGCCGTTCACCGCGCTGCCGATCACCCCGACGTTCTCGCGGCTGGCCCCGGCGTGCTCCTGGTACGCCGCGGCCAGGTGCTGGGCGTTCGGCAGGTGCCCGAAGGCGTCCGACGAGATGGTGATCGCGGCGGTCGCGGCGGCGATCCGCTCCAACTGCTCGGCCTGCTCGGCCAGCAGCGACGAGTACCGTTCGAGCGCGCCCGGCTCGACCTGAAATCCGCTGTCCCCCATGACAGTTGCCTTTCTCTGGCATCCCTCTGACAGGCGGGTCATCCTACTGATCAGCATGCAAAGGACAGGCAAACCGACGGCCGGACCAGGAGCCCGGACCAGGAGCGCCGGACCGGCCGGAGCCGGCGGGAACCCGAAAGCACTGACGCGGCCGCCGCCCTGCCCCCAGAATGGCCTGGGATCCAAGGGGGTTGGGATGAGCGGACGACAGAAGGCTTTCCTCGCGGGCGTGCTGGCCGCACTCGCCGTCGCGGCGGCGGTCCTGCTCTGGCCCGCCCCGAAGCACCCGGCCGCCGCACCCCCGCCGCCCAGCCCCTCCCCCAGCCCGACCCCGAACCCCAGCCCGTCGAAGACGTACCCGTACCCGTTCTACCCGCCGGGGACGTGCCTGGTGGTGCCGTGGCTCAGCGACGTCAGGACGACCGCGGTGGTGCCCTGTGACCAGCCGCACGACTCGGAGACGATCTCCGTCGGGGTGCTGCCGGACGGGCTGACCACCGACGGCAAGATCATCCAGGCCGCCCTGGCGCTCTGCAAGGACCAGTACACCGCGGTCGAACAGCGGCAGGGCGGGACGACGCCGTACTACAACAGCCCGCTCGCCCTCGGCGCGCAGTACTACCAGCAGGGCTTCCGGGACATCAGCTGCGCGGTGACCGTCAGCAACCAGCACGACAACCGCAAGCTGACCGCCCCGCTCCGCTGACGCACCGTCACCCGCCGCCCCGATCCCGCGCTGACGCCCCGTAGGCTGGCTCCATGGTGAGTCTTGCGCAGGGCGAACGCGCCCGGTTGAGTCGGTTGTTGGCGGCGGCGGGCCCGGAGGGGCCGACGTTGTGCGAGGGGTGGGCCGCGCGGGATCTGGCGGCGCACCTGGTGGTGCGGGAGGGGCGGCCGGACGCGGCGGCGGGGATCCGGGTCGGGGCGCTGGCCGGGTGGACGGAGCGGGTGCAGGGGCGGGTCGCGGCGCGCGGGTTCGAGGCGCTGGTGAAGTCGTTCCGGTCGGGGCCGCCGGCCTTCTCGCCGTTCAACCTGCCGGGGGTGGACGGGGCGGCGAACCTGGTGGAGTTCTTCGTGCACGCCGAGGACGTCCGCCGCGCGGTCCCGTTCGAGCCGGAGCCGCTCGCGCCGGAGCTGGCGGAGGCGCTGTGGAAGCGGCTGCCGGCGGTGGCCAGGTTCGGTGACGCGCGGTCGCCGGTCGAGCTGCGCCTGGTGCACCCGGACGGCCGGGAGGCGACGGTGCGACGGAAGGGCGCGCCGCTGGTGACGGTGCGCGGGGAGCCGGGCGAGCTGGTGCTGTTCCTGTACGGGCGGGGCGCCCGGGCCGAGGTGGTCGCGGAGGGCGCGCCGGAGGCGGTGGAGACGCTGGCGCACGTGCTGCCGCTGCCCGGGGCGGGGACGGCGGCCTGACGGGCGCGTCGGTCCGTTTCGTCCCGCCGGTGTGCCAGCCTGGCCCGGTCAGGCACCTCTCCCCCTCCCTTCAGGAGCGCACACCATGGTGAGCAGCGACTTCCGGCCGGGTTCGCCGAACTGGATCGGCCTCGGCAGCCCGGACCTCGCCGAGTCCGAGCTGTTCTACGGCTCGGTGTTCGGCTGGACGCTGGATCCGGCCGGCCCGTCCGGCTACCGCTTCTTCCGCAGCGGCGGCCGGACGGTGGCGGGCGTCGGCCCGCTGACCGAGGCGGAGGCGCTGCCCGCCTGGACGGTGTACTTCGCCGCGGCGGACGCGGCGGACGTCGCGGCGGAGGCGGAACGGGCCGGCGGCACCGTCCGGGTCGCGCCGACCGAGGTGCCGGGGCAGGGCCGGTTCGCGCAGCTGACCGATCCGGTGGGCGGCCGGTTCGCGGTCTGGCAGGGCGGCGGGACGGCCGGGCTGGAGGCGGTGGGCGGGCGGGGCGCGCTGTGCTGGGTGGAGCTGCGCTCCTCGGACGTGCCGGGGTCGCTGCGGTTCTACCGGGGGCTGTTCGGCTGGCGGACCAGGGAGTCGGACGTCCCGGGGGTGGAGTACACGGTGCTGCGCCCGGCCGGCGGCGAGGAGGAGTTCGGCGGCGTCGCGGGCGTGCACCCGCGGGTGGACGTGGGCTGGCTGGTGCACTTCGCGGTGGCGGACGCGCTGCTGGCCACCGACGAGGTGCGGCGGCTGGGCGGGAGCGTGCTGGTGCCGCCGGAGCCGGTGCCGTCGGTGGGCCGGATCGCGGTGCTGGCGGACCCGTTCGGCGCCCAGTTCGCGCTGCTGGAGCCGGAACCCCGCCGGTAGCGCACCCGCGGGGTTCCGGGGCGGCCGTCAGCGGACGGGGTGCCCGGTGGTCCGGAGCTCGTCCTTGACCTGGCCGATGGTCAGGTCGCCGAAGTGGAAGACGCTGGCGGCCAGCACGGCGTCGGCGCCGGCGTCGACCGCGGGGGCGAAGTCGGCGAGCTTGCCGGCGCCGCCGGAGGCGATCACCGGGATGCTGACGGCCTTCCGGGCGGCCCGGATCATCTCCAGGTCGTAGCCGTCCTTGGTGCCGTCGGCGTCCATCGAGTTGAGCAGGATCTCGCCGGCGCCGAGTTCGGCGGCGCGCACCGCCCACTCGATGGCGTCCAGGCCGGTGCCGCGGCGGCCGCCGTGGGTGGTGACCTCGAAGCCGGAGGCGGTCTCGGTGCCCTCGGGGCAGCGCCGGGCGTCGACCGAGAGGACGAGCACCTGGCGGCCGAAGCGCTTGGCGATCTCGGCGATCAGCTCGGGCCGGGCGATCGCGGCGGTGTTGACGCCGACCTTGTCGGCGCCGGCCCGCAGCAGCTTGTCGACGTCCTCGACGGCGCGGACGCCGCCGCCGACGGTGAGCGGGATGAAGACCTGCTCGGCGGTGCGGCGGACCACGTCGTAGGTGGTCTCCCGGGAGCCGGAGGACGCGGTGATGTCGAGGAAGGTCAACTCGTCGGCGCCCTGGGCGTCGTAGAGCTTGGCGAGCTCGACCGGGTCGCCGGCGTCGCGCAGGTTCTGGAAGTTGACGCCCTTGACGACGCGTCCGGCGTCCACGTCCAGGCAGGGGATGACGCGTACTGCGAGTGTCACGGCTGGGTGCCTTCCGAAGTGCGGGCCGAGGTACCGTCCGACGCGCCCTCCAGGGTGCGGGCCAGGCCGGGCCGGTGGGCCTCGACCTCGACCTCGACCATCATCCGGGAGTCGGTCAGGCCCTGGACGACCACCATGGTGGTGACCGGGCGGACGGCGTCGAAGAGTTCCTTGTGGGCGCGGCCGACCTCGTCGCAGTCCCGGACGTGGGTGAGGTACATCCGGGTGCGGACCACGTCGGCGGCGGTGAGTCCGTGGCGGTCGAGCGCGCGGAGGGCCGTCGCGAAGGCGGCCAGCGTCTGCTCGTACGGGTCGCCCTCGACGACGGCGTCGACGTCGTCGTAGGCGGTGCAGCCCGCGACCAGGACGAAGTCCCCGGCCACCACCGCCCGGGAGAATCCGTACTGGTCCTCGTAGGGGGACCGGTCGGACGGGCGGGCGGCGGTGGTCGGGGTCTCGTCGGTCATCGGGACACAGCCTCCAGGGCCTCTTCGAGGGTGAACTTCTGCTCGTAGAGGGCCTTGCCGACGATCGAGCCCTCGACGCCCTCCGGCACCAGGGTGGCGATGGCGCGCAGGTCGTCGAGGGACGACACGCCGCCGGAGGCGACGACGGGCTTGTCGGTGGCGGCGCAGACGTCGCGCAGCAGCTGGAGGTTGGGGCCGGTCAGGGTGCCGTCGCGGTTGACGTCGGTGACCACGTAGCGGGCGCAGCCCTCGGAGTCGAGGCGGGCCAGCACGTCGTAGAGCTGGCCGCCGTCGCGGGTCCAGCCGCGGCCGCGCAGGGTGGTGCCGACCACGTCGAGGCCGACGGCGATCTTGTCGCCGTGCTCGGCGATGACCTTGGCGACCCACTCGGGGGTCTCCAGGGCGGCGGTGCCGAGGTTGACCCGGGTGCAGCCGGTGGCGAGGGCGGCGGCGAGCGACTCGTCGTCGCGGATGCCGCCGGACAGCTCGACCTTGATGTCGAGGCGGCCGGTGACCTCGCGGAGCAGGTCGCGGTTGCTGCCGGTGCCGAAGGCGGCGTCGAGGTCGACCAGGTGCAGCCACTCGGCGCCGGCGTTCTGCCAGGCGAGGGCGGCGGCGAGCGGCTCGCCGAAGGAGGTCTCGGTGCCGGAGGCGCCCTTGACCAGGCGGACCGCCTGGCCGTCGCGGACGTCGACGGCGGGCAGCAGTTCGAGGCGGTTGGTCATGGTGTGGAGGACTCTTCCGTGCTCAGAGGGTGTCGACCCAGTTGGTCAGCAGGGCGGCGCCGGCGTCGCCGGACTTCTCGGGGTGGAACTGGGTGGCCCAGAGCGGGCCGTTCTCCACGGCGGCGACGAACGGCTGTCCGTGGGTGGCCCAGACCACCTTGGGGGCGCGGATCTTCTCGGAGTGGCTCTCCAGCACCCAGTGCCGGACCCCGTAGGAGTGGACGAAGTAGAACCGGGTGTCGGCGTCCATCCCGGCGAACATCCGGGTGCCCTCGGGGGCGTCGACGGTGTTCCAGCCCATGTGCGGGACGATCGGGGCGTCCAGCGGCTCGACCGTGCCGGGCCACTCGTCGCAGCCGGCGGTCTCGACGCCGTGCTCGACGCCCTTCTCGAACAGGATCTGCATGCCGACGCAGATGCCGAGCACCGGCCGGCCGCCGGCCAGTCGGCGGCCGATGATCTGCTCGCCGCGGACCGCCTTCAGGCCGCGCATGCAGGCTTCGAACGCGCCGACGCCGGGCACCAGCAGCCCGTCGGCGTCCAGCGCCCGCTGGAAGTCCGAGGTGACGGTGACGGTGGCACCGGTGCGTTCGACGGCGCGCTGGGCGGAGCGCAGGTTGCCGGAGCCGTAGTCCAGCACCACGACGTTCTTGGACATCTGTGGGTCTCCTAGAGGCGCATGACGCCGGTGGCCAGGCACATGGCCGAGGCGATACCGAGGACGAGGACGACGCCCTTGGGCAGCTTCTGCTTCCAGAACGACCAGACGCCGCCCGCGAAGAAGAGCCCGAGGACGATGAACAGCGTGGCCATTACAGCGCGCCCTTGGTCGACGGCAGGATGCCCTCGGCGCGCAGGTCGCGCTCGGAGGCGTAGCGCAGCGCCCGGGCGAGGGCCTTGAACTGGCACTCGACGATGTGGTGGGCGTTGCGGCCGTACGGCACGTGCACGTGCAGGGCGATCTGCGCCTGGGCCACGAAGGACTCCAGGATGTGCCGGGTCATCGTGGTGTCGTACGCGCCGATCATCGGGGCGATGTTCTCGGGCTCGGTGTGCACCAGGTAGGGGCGGCCGGAGAGGTCGACGGTGACCTGGGCGAGCGACTCGTCCAGCGGCACGGTGCAGTTGCCGAACCGGTAGATGCCGACCTTGTCGCCGAGCGCCTGCCGGAAGGCGGCGCCGAGCGCGAGGGCGGTGTCCTCGATGGTGTGGTGGGTGTCGATGTGCAGGTCGCCCTCGGTCTTGACGGTGAGGTCGAAGAGGCCGTGGCGGCCGAGCTGGTCGAGCATGTGGTCGTAGAACCCGACGCCCGTGGAGACGTCCGTCTTGCCGGTTCCGTCGAGGTCGATCTCGACCAGGACGGAGGTCTCCTTGGTGGTGCGTTCGACGCGGCCGATGCGGGACATGCGGGTTTACAGCTCCTTGGTGGCGGTGGCGATGGCGGTCAGGAAGGCGTCGTTCTCGGCGGGGGTGCCGGTGGAGACGCGCAGCCATCCGGGGACGCCGTTGTCGCGGATCAGCACGCCTTGGTCGAGGACGGCCCGCCACACCGCGTGGGTGTCGGCGAAGCGGCCGAACTGGATGAAGTTGGCGTCGGACTCGGTGACGTCGAGGCCGAGCGCGCGCAGCCCGAGGACGACCCGGTCGCGCTCGGACTTCAGCCGGTCGACGTAGCCGAGCAGGGTGCCGGTGTGCTCCAGGCAGGCCAGCGCGGTGGCCTGGGTGACGGCCGACAGGTGGTAGGGCAGCCGGACCAGCTGCACCGCGTCCACCACGGCGGGATCGGCGGCGAGGTAGCCGAGCCGCAGGCCGGCCGCGCCGAACGCCTTGGACATCGTCCGGCTGACCACCAGGTTGGGGCGGCCCTCCAGCAGCGGCAGCAGCGAGGCGCGGTGCGAGAACTCGACGTACGCCTCGTCGACGACCACCAGGCTGGGCCCGGCGGCCTGCGCGGCCTCGTACAGGGCCAGCACGGTCTCGGCGGCGACGGCGGTGCCGGTCGGGTTGTTCGGCGAGCAGACGAACACCACGTTCGGGCGCAGCTCGGCGATGGCGGCGCGGGCCGCGTCCAGGTCGATGGTGAAGTCGGCGTTGCGCGGGCCGGAGACCCAGCCGGTGCCGGTGCCGCGGGCGATCAGGGCGTGCATCGAGTACGAGGGCTCGAAGCCGATCGCGGTCCGGCCGGGGCCGCCGAAGGTCTGCAGCAGCTGCTGGAGCACCTCGTTGGAGCCGTTGGCGGCCCAGACCTGCTGCCCGGTGACGGCGAAGCCGGTGGTGTCGCTGAGGTACTTCGCCAGGCCGGCCCGCAGCTCGACCGCGTCCCGGTCCGGGTAGCGGTTGAGGTTCCGGGCGGCCTCGGCGACCCGCTCGGCGATCCGGGCCACCAGCGGCTCGGGCAGCGGGTACGGGTTCTCGTTGGTGTTGAGCTGGACGGGCACGTCCAACTGCGGTGCGCCGTACGGGGACTGGCCGCGCAGCTCGTCCCGGATGGGGAGGTCGTCGATCTTCGTCACGAGCTGGGGACACTCCACTCGAATCGGGCCTTGATGGCGTCGCCGTGGCCGGGCAGGTCCTCGGCCTCGGCCAGGTTGACCACGTGCGCGGCGACGCCGGCCAGCGCCTCCCGGTCGTACTCGACGACCTGGACGCCGCGCAGGAAGGTCTGCACGGACAGGCCGGAGGAGTGGCAGGCGCAGCCGCCGGTGGGCAGCACGTGGTTGGAGCCGGCCGCGTAGTCGCCCAGCGAGACCGGGGTGTAGCGGCCGAGGAAGATCGCGCCCGCGTTGCGGACCCGCTCGGAGACCGCGTGCGGCTCGGCGGTCTGGATCTCCAGGTGCTCGGCGGCGTAGGCGTTGACCACCGCGAGGCCCTGCTCCAGGTCGTCGACCAGGATGATGCCGGACTGCGGGCCGCCCAGCGCCTCGGCCACCCGCTCGGCGTGCTTGGTCCGGGCGACCTGCGCCTTCAGCTCGGCCTCGACCGCGTCGGCCAGCAGCGGCGAGGCGGTGACCAGCACGGAGCCGGAGGTCGGGCCGTGCTCGGCCTGGCTGATCAGGTCGGCGGCGACCTCGGCGGCGTCCGCCGTGTCGTCCGCGAGGACCATGATCTCGGTCGGGCCGGCCTCCGAGTCGATGCCGATCCGGCCCGCGAACAGGCGCTTGGCGGCCGCCACGTAGATGTTGCCGGGGCCGGTGACCAGGTTGACCGGCTCGCACTCCTCGGTGCCGAGCGCGAACATCGCCACGGCCTGGGCGCCGCCGACCGCGTACACCTCGTCCACGCCGAGCAGCGCGCAGGCGGCCAGGATGGCCGGGTGGACACGGCCGCCGAACGCCTTCTGCGGCGGGGAGGTGACGGCGATGCCGGCCACCCCGGCCTCCTGCGCGGGCACCACGTTCATCACCACGGAGGACGGGTAGACGGCGAGGCCGCCGGGCACGTACAGGCCGACCCGGTCGACCGGCACCCAGCGCTGGGTGACGGTGCCGCCGGGCACCACCCGGGTGGTGTGGCCGACCCGGCGCTGGTCGGAGTGGACGGCGCGGGCGCGGCGGATCGTCTCCTCCAGCGCGGCGCGGACCTTCGGGTCCAGCTGCTCCAGCGCCTCGGCGATCTGCCCGGCCGGGACGCGGGTCGACTCCAGCCGGACGCCGTCGAAGCGCTCGGTGATCTCGATCAGCGCCGCGACCCCGCGATGGCGTACGTCCTCCGCGATCGGCCGGACCCTCTCCAGGGCCGCTTCGACGTCGAACTCGGCACGGGGCAGCACGTCGCGCGGGTCCGTCGAGGAGCCGCGGAGGTCGATTCGAGAGATCACAGGCCCAAGTGTAAGGAGTGGCGAAAACCGGCCGCCCGGCATTTCAGTCCGTGATACGAAAGGTGAGACGAAACCAAGATCATCGGGGGGCTCGGTGGACCAGGCAGCGGCGGCGGGGCAAGCGGTCGAGCAGCCGCCTGCGGCAGCGCCCGTGGCGGCCGAGCCCGCGGACGTCGGGCCTGCGGCGGCGGAGCCTGCGGCCGAGACGGCGGTGCCGGCGACGGTGGCCGGGCCTGCGGCGGTGGCCGGGCCTGCGGCGGTGGCCGGGCCTGCGGCGGTGGCCGGGCCTGCGGCGGCCGAGGCGGCAGGGGGGCGAGCGGCGGCGGAACTCGTGGCGGCGGCCGAGCCGACAGCAGCAGCGGGGCAAGCAGTCGAGCAGCCGCCTGCGGCAGAGGCGGCGGAGCCCCCGGCCGAGGCGGCGGTGCCGGCAATGGTGGCCGGGCCTGCGGCAGCAGGGGGGCGAGCGGCGGCAGAACTCGTAGCGGCAGCCGAGCCGACAGCAGCAGCGGCAGCAGCGGGGCAAGCGGTCGAGCAGCCGCCTGCGGCGGAGCCCGTGGCGGCCGAGCCGGCGACGGCCAGGCCGGCGGACGCCGAGCCTGCGGCCGAGGCGGCGGACGCCGAGCCTGCGGCAGCCGGGCCTGCGGCCGAGGCGGCGGTGCCGGCGATGGTGGCCGGGCCTGCGGCGGCCGAGGCGGCAGGGGGGCGAGCGGCGGCGGAACTCGTGGCGGCGGCCGAGCCGACGGTGACCGAGGTAGCGGCGGGGCCCCCAACGGCAGCAGGGCGCACCGCAGCCGAGCCCGTGGCGGCAGCGGCCGGGCCGACAGCGGCAGCCGAGCCCGCAGCGGCGGTGGCTGGGCCTGCGGCGGGCCCGCCCTCGGCGGGCGGGCCCGTGGCGGACCGGGCGCCGGATGACTGGAGCGCGACCGAGCGCGGCTTGTGGGAGGCGTTCCGGCACGGCGAGGTGTACGACCTGCGGTCCGGCACCGGCCCGGCCGAGTTCGTGCTGCCCGCCCCGGCCGGGCGGGCCGTCCGCCCGGACGGCGGGGAGGGGCACGGCCCGGACGACCCGTTCGCGGCCGGCGGCTGGGGCCCGGAGCGCACCGTCCGGGCCGAGGTGATCGCCCGGCTGCTGCTGCACGGCCCGGCCGCCGCGCCCGGCCGGGTCACCGCGCTGAAGCTCACCGGCGCCCTGGTCACCGGCGAGTTCACGCTGGCCGGCGGCCGGATCGACTGCTACGTCGAGTTCCAGCTCTGCCGCTTCGAGCGCAAGCTGCTGCTCTCCGAGGCGACCGCCGGCACGCTGCGGATCGTCTCCTGCGCGCTCCCCCGGCTGGAGGCGTCCCGGCTGGTCAGCGAGGGCGACGTGCACCTGGCCCGCTGCGGGATACCCGGCGGCGTCCGGCTGACCGACGCCCGGATCGGCACCGACCTGCTGCTGAACCAGTCCGCCGTCGGCCCCGACGCGTACGGGCGGGCGGTCTCCGCCGACGGGATCTCCATCAACCAGGACTGTGAGGCCGAACGCCTCGACCTGATCGGCGAGTTGAGCCTGCGCTCGGCCCGGATCGGCGGCCGGCTCTCGCTCCGCGGCGGCTCGCTGCGGGCCGCCGGGCCGGACAACCCGACCGCGGTCAACGCGGCCCGGATCACGGTCGGCCACACCCTGTACCTGTCCGGTTCCGAGGACGCCAACTGGACCGGCTCGCGCACCGTCTACGGCTCCGGCTACGGCGGGTCGACGGTCGCCGCCCCCTACCGGGACACCACCCACACCCCGTTCCGCGCCTGGGGGCGGATCCGGCTCTCCGACGGCCGCTTCGACAACGCCGTCCTGATCACCAACGCCGAGTTCCACCTCGGCGAGGGCGAGGAGCTGGCGCTCAGCCGGATCCAGACCCCCGAGCTCCGCTTCACCTGCGACACGCCGCCGACCGGCGCGGTCAGCCTCAACCGGGCCCGGATCGGCAACCTGGTCGACTCCCCCGGCGCCTGGCCCACCGCGCACCACGTCTCGCTGACCGGCTTCACCTACGAGTCGCTCCGCCCCGCCGAGCCCTTCCCGCTGGAGCGCCGGATCGCCTGGGTCGACTCCGGCCGCGAGTTCCGCCCCGAGGCGTACGAGCAGCTGGCCGCCGCGCTGCGCCGGGACGGCGCCGACGAGGACGCCCGCGCCGTCCTGTACGCCAAGCAGCGCCGCCGCCGGCGCACCCTGCCGCTGCCCGGCCGGCTCTGGGGCCACCTGCAGGACGCCGCCGTCGGCTACGGCTACCGGCCCGGCCGGGCCGCCGCCTGGCTGGTCCTCGCCTGGGTGCTGGGCACCGCGTACTTCGCCGGGCACCGGCCCGCGCCGGTCAAGCCGGACGAGTCCGTGGTGTGGAACCCGGCGCTGTACGCGGCCGGCAAGGTCCTGCCGCTGATCGACCTCGGCCAGAACGGCTGGAACCCGGACCGCACCGGCCAGTGGGTCGCCACCGCCCTGGTGCTGACCGGCTGGACGCTCGCCACCACCGCCGTCGCGGGCGTCACCAGACTGCTCCAGCGCGGCTGACTCCCGCCGCGCCCGGGAAACCGCGGAGCGGCGGCGGCCCCCCGGCAACTACGCTGTCCGCCGTGACTGATCGGCTCCCGCTCTTCCCGCTCAACACGGTCCTGTACCCGGGCCTGGTGATGCCCCTGCACGTCTTCGAGGAGCGCTACCGCCGCTTGGTCGCCGACCTGGAGAAACTGCCCGAGGACGCGCCGCGCCGCTTCGGCGTGGTCGCCGTCAAGGACGGCCGGGAGACCGCGCCGGTGCGCGAACTCGACGAGCCGGCGGGCCCGTTGGACGGCATCGGCACCCCGGACGGCGACCCGCTGGACGCCCTCTACCCGGTCGGCTGCGTCGCCGACATCGCCTCCGTCCGGGAGCAGCCGGAGGGCCGCTACGAGCTGCTCGTCACCGGCACCACCCGGTTCCGGCTGCGCGCCCTGGACGCCACCGGGCCCTACCTGGTCGGCGACGTCTCGGTGCTGCCCGAGGAGCCGGGCGAGGGCTCCGGCGCGCTCGCGGCCGGCGTCGAACGCGCCTTCCGGACGTACCAGAAGCGGCTGGCCGGGGCCCGCGAGGCCACCCTCAGCGGCGAACCCGAGCTCCCCGACGACCCGCAGGTGCTCTCCTACCTGGTCGCCGCCGCCACCTCGCTGCCTACCAAGGTCAAGCAGGAGCTGCTCGCCTGCCCCGACACCGCCCAGCGCCTGACCCGCGAACTCGCCCTGCTCCGGCAGGAGAGCGCGGTGCTGGCGAAACTGCCCTCGCTGCCCGCCGTCGACCTCACCCGCCAGGCGTTCAGCCCGAACTGAGGACCCGAGGAACCCCCTTGGCCAAGAAGAAGACCGCCGGCGGCACCCCCGCCACCGTCGCCCTCGACACCGCCGGCGTCCCGTTCACCGTCCACGAGTACGCCCACGACCCGGCCGCCGCCTCGTACGGGGCCGAGGCCGCCGAGGCGATGGGCGTGCCCCCGGAACGGGTCTTCAAGACCCTGCTGGCCGAGACCGACGGCACCCTCGCGGTCGCCGTCGTCCCGGTCTCCGGGCAGCTCGACCTGAAGGCGCTGGCCGCCGCGCTCGGCGCCAAGCGCGCCGCGATGGCCGACCCGGCGGCGGCCGAGCGCTCCACCGGCTACGTGCTCGGCGGCATCTCGCCGCTCGGCCAGCGCAAGCGGCTCCGCACCGTGGTGGACTCCGGCGCGCTGGCCCACCCGACCGTCTTCGTCTCGGCCGGCAAGCGCGGCACCGAGGTCGAACTCGCCCCGGCCGACCTGGTCCGGCTGACCGGCGCCCGCACCGCGCCGATCGCCAGGCCCTGAACGGCGGCGGCTACTCGGCCGGGGGCCGCTGCTCCCGGCCCTGGCCCTGGTCCTGGCCCTGCTCCGGCTCGTCCGGCTGAGGCTCCTTCGTCAGCGACGGCTGCGCGGCCTGCGGGGCCTGCGCGGCCTGCGGGGCCGGCGCGAACGGGTTGTCGGCCCCCGGCGCGGCCGGCCACGCCCCCTCCGAGCCCGGCGTCGCCCAGTACGGCGGGCGGTCGGGCTCGCGCTTGCCGAAGGTCGCGGAGAGCGCCAGCAGCAGGATCATCGCCGTCATCGGCCAGACCATCAGCGCGCCCTTCGCGGTCAGCTCCAGCGGCCCGTCGAACGTCCCGCCGTTGCCGACGGACCGGGCGTGGGCCCGCAGGTCGGTGGTGGCGCCGAGGTGGGTGCCGAGCTGCCAGGCGATGACCGAGCCGAGCAGGCCGCCCACCGCCAGCCCGACCGCGACGGCGATGCCGCCGCCCCGGGACCGGGTCCACAGGAAGGCCCCCAGCGAGGTCAGCAGTCCGAGCCCGAGCCCCAGCAGCGAGAACACCCCGACCGCGCCGATCAGCTCCTCGCCCTCCGGGGCGCGGTACAGGATGTGGTTGTCCTGGACGGCGTAGCCGACCCGGGGCGCCAGCCAGAGCCAGAGGAACCCGAAGACCACGCCGAGCACCGCCCCGGCCAGGACGATGATCGCCCCGATCCGCAACTCGGGCCCGAGCGGCGCCCGCTCCGCGCGGACGGGCGGCGGCGGGAGGGGCGGGGCGAAGGGGTCCGGCCCGGGCGTGCTGCCCGCAGGTGTGTTCGGTACGGTCACGCCCCCATCGTTTCACGTCCGCCCGGACGGGTGTCGATCTCGTCCGACAAGCAGCCCGGCGTACTGCCCAGATCCCCTCGCGGGAGCTACCTCGCGGCGCGCCGGTAGGCCCAGGTGGCGAGGGTGAGCGAGGCCAGGCCGACCGCGCCGCAGACGCCGAGGTCGAGCAGGACGCGGGCCCAGTCGGGGTCGGGGGCGAAGGTGAGGGCGAAGGCGTCGACGCCGTAGCTGGAGGGGAGCAGGTCGCGCAGCCACTGCACGGGCTCGGGGAGCCGGGAGGCGGGCAGGACGCCGAGCAGCAGGGCGGCGGACATGCCGAGCTGTCCGGCGAGGGTGGCGAGTTCCTGGCGGGGGGCGAGCAGGCCGAGCGCGGCGCCGAGGCCGGCCAGGGCGGCGCCGGTGAGCGGGATGACGGCGAGCAGGATCCAGAGCCGGCCGAGCGGCAGGTCGAACATCCAGCTGCCGAGTCCGGCGGTGGCGAACACGCCGGGGACGGTGAAGGAGGCGTACGCGGCGGCGGTGCCGAGGACGACGGAGGCGGGCGGCACCGGCAGGGTCGCGTAGTGGTCGAGGCCGCCGGTGGCGCGCAGTTTGCCGAAGTACTGGGCGAGCAGGTTGAGCGCGACGAAGGCGACGACCAGGACGGCGGAGCCGGCCACCACGGCGTGCGCGGAGGGGTTGTCGCCGGGGTCGACGACGCCGCGCATCATCACCAGGATGCCGACGGACTGGAAGGTGGCGACGAACAGCAGCGGGATCCGGGCGACCTTGGCGCGGGCCAGCTGGGCCCGGTAGACGGCGGCCAGCGCGGGCAGCGGCCGGGCGGCGGGGGCGAGCGGCGCGGGCGCGGTGCTGACCGCGGGGGCGTCGAGCAGGGTCATCGGGCGAGTCCTCCGGGCCGTCCGCCGAGTCGGAGGTAGGCGTCCTCCAGGGTGGGGGTGGCGAGGGTGAAGTCGTCGAGGGCGGCGAAGGCGGGGCCGGTGGTGACGGCGGCGACCAGTTCGCGGGCCTCCTCGGGGGTGGTGCGCAGGGTCCAGCGGCGGCCGGTGCGCTCGGCGCGCTCGGCGAGGTCGGCGACGGCGGGGACGGTCAGCGGGGCGTCGGTGCGCCAGACCAGGTCGAGCCGGACGTGGCCGTCGACCAGGGCCTTGAGGCCGCCGGGGGTGTCGCAGGCGATGACCTTGCCGGCGTCGATCACGGCGACCCGGTCGAGGACGGTCTCGGCCTCGATGACGTTGTGGGTGACCAGCAGCACGGTGGTGCCGCGTTCGGCCCGGCGGCGGTCGACGGCGGTCCAGACGGCGCGGCGGGCGACCGGGTCCATGCCGGTGGTGGGTTCGTCCAGGACCAGCAGCGGGCGGTCGCCGATCAGCACGGCGGCCAGGCAGGCGAGGCGGCGCTGGCCGCCGGAGAGCTTGGCGAGCGGGCGGTGGGCGAGCGCTTCGAGGCCGAGTTCGGTGATCACGTCGGCGGTCTCGGCGCGGGCGGCGGCCCGGCCGAGGCCGCGCAGCCGGCCGGTGGTCTCGGCGGCGAGGGCGACGGTGAGCTCGTCGAGGGCGGTGGACTCCTGGCCGAGGTAGCCGAGCAGCCGGGCGGCCCGTTCGGGGTGCCGGACGATGTCGTGGCCGAGCAGGTCGATCCGCCCGGCGTCGGGGCGGAGCAGCCCGGTGAGCTGGCGGACCAGGGTGGACTTGCCGGCGCCGTTGGGCCCGAGCAGGCCGAACACCTCGCCGCGTCCGACGGCGAGGTCGATGCCGTCGTTGGCCCTGACCTCGGTGCCGCCCGTCCGGTAGGTCTTGACCAGGCCGCTGACCGTGCAGCAGCCCTGAGGTGCCTTGCTCACGACGGAAGACTCTACGCGCCGTAAGGGACGTTCCGGACACCCGGGGTGGCGCGGGCCCGGGGCGTCAGTGGTCCTCCAGCGCCTCCGGGTGCTGGCGGGGGTCGGGGACGCGGGCGGCGAGTTCCTTCCAGAAGCCCTCCCGGATGGCGTACCTGTCCTGCTCGTCGATCTGGTCCTCCTTGTGCGCGAGCAGGCCGAACCGGGCGGCGTAGCGCAGCAGTTCGCCGTCCAGCCGGTGCGGGATGCGCGGGTGGTCGGTCCACAGCGGGCCGGGGTGCTCGGCGTCGGGGAGGCGGTCCAGCCAGCGGCGGGCGAAGACCTGGCCGACCTCCTGCGGGTCGCCGCCGACACTGGTGAGGTCCTCCTCGCGGTCCGCCCAGCGCTGGGCGGAGGTGGTCAGCCGGTCCAGGGTGGGGAGCGCGTCGGCGGCGGTGGAGTCGGCGCGCTCGACCCAGCCGCGGTCGGAGGACCAGCGCAGCACCGGCCCGGCGGCGGGCCCGGACGCGACGGCGGCGGGCGCGGGCGGCGGGACGGCCCGGCCGGCCAGGTCCTTGGGGGTGGGGATGACCCGCAGCGGGGTGGCCCGGGCGGTGGCGGCGGGCGCGGGGACGGCGGGCGCCGGCGCCCCGGGCGCGGCCGCGGGGACGGACAGCGGGCGGGGCCGGGGCGCGGCGGGCGGCACCGCGACGGACGCCCCGGCGGACTCCCGCGGGCGGGCCCAGCGCTGGATCCAGGCCCGGTCCAGCACCCGGCGCTCGTCGGCCTCGCCGACCAGCTCCTCGGACTGGTTGAAGTCCCCGTCGGCGGCCTCCAGCGCCCACAGGTGCACCGCGACGCCGTGCTCCTTCGCCGAGGCGACCCCGGGCAGCAGGTCGCCGTCGCCGGTGACCAGCACCACGTCGGCGCAGGCGTGGTTGCGGGCCAGCTCGCTCAGTTCGGCGTGCATCGCGGCGTCCACGCCCTTCTGCACCCAGCGGCCCTCCGCCCTGGTCAGCGCGCCCAGCCGGACGGTGACCCGGGGCAGCACCCGCAGCCTGCGGTGCTCGGGCGCGGGGCGGCGGTCGACGGCCGCGTCGAACCAGTAGATCCGCAGCAGCGGCAGCCCGGTCTCGGCCTGGGCGCGCTCGCGCAGCGCGGCGATCAGCACCGGGTGGTCGACGGCGATCCGGGACCGGCCGGGCTCCCCCGCGAGCAGGCTGGCGGCCGCGCCCAGCAGGTAGCCCGCGTCGACCAGGACGACGCAGCGGTCCATCTCCGGTACCTCCTCCTCGGTCCGGCCCCCGACGGCGGCATCCCGCCCGGCGGCCCGGCGACCGTTGGGCACACCTTTACCCTCCGTTCGCCGACCGAACCACCCCCGTCCCCTCGCTCCCCGCTCCTCCCGCCGCCCCCGCCCGCCCGCCGTCCGGCCGGGCCCCGTCCCGACCCTGGATACTGGGACACCGTGCGGAAGAGTGCGGTGGCGTTGTGCGCGGTGGCGGCGGTCGGGACGGTGGCCGTGGTGCTGGTCCCGGCGACCGCGCCGGAGACCTCCAGCGGGGACGCGGCGCTGCTGTCGGTGGTCGTCAACGGCGGCCGGACGGTCGAGCTGGGCGCGGCCGAGAGCCGTACCGTCACGGTGGAGGTGACCGCGCGTGACCGGTCGGGGATCCGGGCGGTGGAGCCGATCGGACTGTGGGGGCCGAACTACGCGGCGCTGAAGGTCGGTCCGATGTCCTGCGTGCCGCTCGACCCGGCCGGGACGACGGCCCGGTGCGGCGGGGAGGCGACGGTGGCGTCGTCCTCCCGGACGCTCTTCGACGACCAGGCGGGCACCTGGTTCGTCGACCTGCGGATCCGGGCGAACGACGGCGACCGCTACCTCTCGAAGAACGCCGCCGGCTTCTCGCTCAAGCGCGCGGCCCGGATCGACGACGCGCGGGTCGACGACGCGGCGGAGGGCGCGGCGGGTGCGGCGGCGGGCCGGGCGGTGACGGTCCGGGGCCGGCTGCTGCGCGCGGACTGGGACCGGAAGGCGGACGTCCCGCAGTACGGCGCCGGCGCGTACCTGCAGTTCCGTCCGGCGGGCGGCGACACCTGGACGACGGTGGCGTCGACGGGCGCGGACTCCGGGGGCCTGCTGTCGGTGACCGTGCCGGTGCGCGGGCCGGGGGCGTTCCAGTGGTACGCGCCGGGCGACAAGTGGACGGCGGGCGCGCTCTCCGCCGAGCTGCCGCTCGCGGTGGACGGTCCGGCCGCGCACCCGGGGCAGTGAGGAGGGGCCCCGGGCGGCTGCCCGGGGCCCCTCCTCGGCGCGAGGCGATGCGCGCTCGGCCGCGCAGCTCAGCCGCGCAGCTCAGCTCAGCCGCGCAGCTCGGCCGCGACCAGCTCGGCGATCTGCACGGCGTTGAGCGCCGCGCCCTTGCGCAGGTTGTCGTTGGACAGGAACAGCGACAGGCCGTGCTCGACGGTCTCGTCGGCGCGGATCCGGCCGACGTAGCTCGGGTCCTGGCCGGCGGCCTGCAGCGGGGTGGGGATGTCGGTCAGGGCGACGCCGGGGGCGCCGGCCAGCAGCTCGACGGCGCGCTCGGGGGCGAGCGGGCGGGCGAAGCGGGCGTTGACCTGGAGCGAGTGGCCGGTGAAGACCGGGACGCGCACGCAGGTGCCGGAGACCTTCAGCTCGGGGATGCCGAGGATCTTGCGGCTCTCGTGGCGGAGCTTCTGCTCCTCGTCGGTCTCGTTGCTGCCGTCGTCGACGATCGACCCGGCGAGCGGGACGACGTTGAACGCGATCGGCCGCTGGTAGACGCCGGGCGCCGGGTACTCGACGGCGGCGCCGTCGTGGACGAGCGCGGCCGCGCCGTCGACGACCTTGCGGGCCTGCTCGTGCAGCTCGGAGACGCCGGCCAGGCCGGAGCCGGAGACCGCCTGGTAGGTGGAGACCACCAGGGCGACCAGCTCGGACTCCTCGTGCAGCGGGCGCAGCACGGGCATCGCGGCCATGGTGGTGCAGTTCGGGTTCGCGATGATGCCCTTGGGGCGGTCGGCGATCGCGTCGGGGTTGACCTCGGCGACGACCAGCGGGACCTCGGGGTCGCGGCGCCAGGCCGAGGAGTTGTCGATGACGACGGCTCCGGCGGCGGCGACCTTGGGGGCCAGCGCCTTGGAGGTGGCGCCGCCCGCCGAGAAGACCACGATGTCCAGGCCGCTGTAGTCGGCCGTGGCGGCGTCCTCGACGGTGACCTCGGTGTCCTTCCAGGGCAGGGCGCGCCCGGCCGAGCGGGCCGAGGCGAACAGCCGCAGCTGCTCCACCGGGAAGTTACGCTCCGCCAGGATCTCGCGGACCACGCCGCCGACCTGACCGGTGGCACCTACGATGCCGATCCTCATCCGTCTCTCCTCCTGCTACCGGTTGTGCCGGTTGTCCCGGCCCATCATGCCTTGTCAGGGCGGGTTTCGGTGGGGGTGTCCCAAAGCGTGAACGCTTGCCGTCCGGGGCGGAAATCCCTCCTGCGCGGGCGCTTTCCGACCGGAAATCCTGCAGCCGTCGGTCAGGCGTCCCCGAAGTCGTGGGCGAGCAGCGGCAGCCGCACGGCGGGCGTCGGGATGCGTCCGGCGCGGTGCAGCAGCGCCTTGAGCGCGGTCGGGTTCGGGCCGGCGAAGGCGGCCCGGGAGACGTCGGCGAGTTCGGCGCCGAGCTTGCGGGCGAGCACGGCGTCGCCGTCCCGCCAGGCCGCGTGCAGGGCGACGAAGCGGGCGGTCTCCAGGTGGGCGGAGGCCAGGATGCCGCCGGCCGCGCCGAGCGCGAGCAGCGGGGAGAGGAACAGGTCGTCGCCGGCCAGCACGCCGCGCGGTTCGGCGGCGAGCAGGGCGATCGTCTCCTCGTCGACGCCGCCGGGCGCGTACTTGATCCCGGCGACGCCGGGCAGCGCGAGCAGGTCGAGCAGGGCGGCGGCGCCGAGCGGCTGCCCGGTGCGGTACGGGATGTGGTAGATCACCAGCGGCAGCGGGCTGGTCGCGGCCAGGGCCCGGAAGTGCGCGAGGACGCCGGCCGCGCCGGGGCGGACGAACGCGGGGACGGCGACCAGCGCGGCGTCGGCCCGGCCGTCCAGCGCGGCGAGCGCCTCGGCGGTGCGGGCGGTGCCGCCGTGCCCGGCGCCGACGGTGAGGACGGCGCCGTACGCGTCGGCGGCCCGGCGGCAGACCTCGACCACGGCGTCCTGTTCGGCGGTGGTGAGCGAGCCGGGCTCGCCGGTGGTGCCGAGTGCGACGAGGCCGGCCGCGCCGGCTTCCAGGCTGTCGCGGGCGAGCCCCTCCAGGGCGTCGAGGGCGAGGGCGCCGTCGGCGGTGAAGGGCGTGACCAGCGGGACGTGGATGCCGTGGAGTTCCATGTCGGCAGCCTGCCGGGCGGCGACCGTGCGGGTCCAGTTCACATTTCCGATGCTTCTCGTAAGCTGGGCCGATGCTCGATGTGCGAAGGCTGCGGTTGCTGCGCGAACTGGCCCACCTGGGGACGATCGCGGCGGTCGCGGAGGCGTTGGCGTTCAGTCCTTCGGCGGTGTCCCAGCAGCTGTCGGTGCTGGAGCGGGAGGCCGGGGTGCCGCTGCTGGAGCGGACCGGGCGGCGGGTGGCGCTGACCCCGGCGGGGCGGAACCTGGTGCGGCACACCGAGGCGGTGCTGGAGCTGCTGGAGCGGGCCGGCGCCGAGCTGGCGCACGCCCGGACGGGGCCGGCCGGGCCGCTGCGGATCGGCGCCTACCCGTCGGCGGTGCGCGCCCTGCTGCCCGCGGCACTGGCCGAACTGGCCTCCCGGCACCCGGAGTTGGAGGCGATGGTGACCGAGGTCGACCCGGCGGCGGTGGCCGGGGCGCTGCGCGCGGGCGAGTTGGACGTGGCGCTGGTGCACGAGTACGACCTGGTGCCGGGCGAGCCGGAGGACGGGATCGCGCTGACCGGGCCGGTGTTCGCCGAGCCGCTGTACCTGGCGGCCCGCTCGGCCGGTCCGCTGGCCGGGCACCGGGACAGCCCGTGGATCACCTCGCCGGCCGGCACGCTCTGCCACGCGATGGTCCAACGGGTGTGCCAGTCGGCCGGGTTCAGCCCCCGGGTGCGGCACCGGGTGGACGACTTCGCCGCCCAGCTGGCCCTGGTCGCGGTGGGCCAGGGGGTGGCACTGGTGCCGCACCTGGGCGTCGACCGCTGCCCGCCGGGCGTCGCGCTGACCCGGCTGCCGCTGTACCGGCGCACCCGCACCGCGTTCCGGGCCGGCGGCGCGGCCCACCCGGCGGTGGCGGCCTTCGCGGCGGCCCTGCACACGGCCGTCCCGGCCGAACTCCGCTCGGCCTGACCCTCCCGCCGTTCACGCGTGATCGCTAGCCTTCCGCCATGCATCAGTTGAACGAGGAGCAGGAGCAGCCGGGCCGTTCCGGGCCGGACGCCACGGTGGAGGTCCGGGCCGAGCGGGTCGGGCCGGTGCGCACCGAGTACGCGCCGGACCACGACGGCGACCCGGACCCGGGCGAGATCGTCTGGACCTGGGTGCCGTACGAGGAGAACGACGGCCGGGGCAAGGACCGCCCGGTGCTGGTGGTGGCGCGGGAGGCGGGCGGCTCGCTGCTGACGGTGATGCTGTCCAGCAAGGGGCACGACGACGACCGGGACTGGGTGCCGCTGGGCGCCGGGCCGTGGGACCGCAGCGGGCGGGACTCCTGGGTGGCGCTGGACCGGGTGTTCCGGGTCCGGGACGGCGGGATGCGGCGGGAGGCGTGCGCCCTGGACCGGGCCCGTTTCCGGCTCGTGGTCGACGCGTTGAGGGCCCGTTACCACTGGCACTGAGTAACGATTATCGGATCATCCTTTCCACGTTCACCCTCGTACCGGTACAACGGCTCCAGGATTCGCCACAGTCGAGCTGGAGTCGCCCGCATGAGCAGCAACACTCCCCCCGGATACGAACCGCCGCAGGACCCCTACGCCCAGTACCAGCAGGGCGCGGGATTCCCGGGGTGGCTCAGCCCGGCCCCGGCCCCCGGCTACCCGCCGGCCCCGGGCTCCCGCGTGCTGGCCTCCCCGGGGGACCGCCTGCTGGCCCGGCTGATCGACGCCGCGGTGCTGATCGTCCCGTTCATCGTGGTGGCCGTCATCTCGCTGGGCAGCCTCCTCTACTACGTGCTCGCCGCGGTGGTCCTGGTCGCGTACGAGGGCGGCATGCTGCTGACCCAGCACGGCCAGACCGTCGGCAAGAAGGTGATGAAGCTGCGCGTGGTGAGCGCGGCCACCGGCGGCCGGCCGACCGACAACGAGCTGTGGACCCGGGCCGGCATCTACGGCGTCCCGGTCCTGGTCCCGTACGTCGGCGGCCTGTTCTCGCTGGTCAACACGCTGTCCCTGCTCTGGGACAAGCCGCTCCAGCAGTGCTTCCACGACAAGGGCGCCAAGACCGTGGTCGTCAAGGAGAACTGACGCCCCGGCGGTGCGCACCCGGGCCCCGGCGGAGACCGCTCTCCGCCGGGGCCCTCGGCGTGTTCCGGCCCGCCCCCGCCCGCTCAGCTCGCTCAGCTCGCCAGGCAGCTCGGCCCGAGCAGCTGCTTGAGGTCGCCGAACAGCGCCGGGTCGGTCTTCACCCGGTGCCGGTCGAGGCGCAGCACCACCGTCGACCTCTCCTTGCGCAGGTGCACGTGCACCTCGGTGCTGCCCCGGTGGTGGCGCAGCACCTCGCCGAGCCGGGCGATGATCGGCGGGGTCAGCTTGTCCTCCGGCACGGTGATCACGATCGGCAGCTGCGCCGCGAGGTTGTTCAGGTCGGGCACCGACAGGTCCATCGCCATCAGCCGCGGCACGTCCTCCCGCTTGTCCAGCCTGCCGCGGACGAACACCACGGCGTCCTCGGCGAGTTGCGCGGCGTACTGCTGGTAGCTGGCGGGGAAGAACATGCAGTCGATCGAGCCCGCCAGGTCCTCGACGGTGGCGATCGCCCAGGCGTTGCCCTGCTTGGTCATCTTGCGCTGCAGGCCCGAGATGATGCCGCCGATGGTGACCGTCACGCCGTCCGGCCG
This sequence comes from Kitasatospora setae KM-6054, assembly GCF_000269985.1. Classification (NCBI taxonomy): domain Bacteria; kingdom Bacillati; phylum Actinomycetota; class Actinomycetes; order Kitasatosporales; family Streptomycetaceae; genus Kitasatospora; species Kitasatospora setae. The sequence continues at coordinate 2,316,825 of NC_016109.1, forward strand.
CTCGGCCAGGTCGGCGACCGCGCAGTCCGCCTTGTCGGCGAGGACGTGCTCGATGCCGTGCAGCGGGTGCGAGGAGACGTACAGGCCGAGCATCTCGCGCTCGTGGGTGAGCAGCACGGGCTTCTCCCACTCGTCCTCGGCGAACACCACGTCCAGCCCGAAGGACGGCTCGTCCGAAACGGTCTCGAACAGGTCGAACTGCCCCTCGGCCTCCTTGCGCTTGATCCCGACCACGTTGTCGATCATCGGCTCGAACTGGGCGCTCAGGCCCTTGCGGGTGTGCCCGAGCGAGTCGAACGCGCCGGCCTTGATCAGCGATTCGACGGTGCGCTTGTTGCACACCACCGACTCGACCTTCTCCAGGAAGTCCGGGAACGAGGTGTACTTCCCCTTGGCCTTCCGGGTGCGGATCATCGACTCCACCACCGGCCCGCCGACGTTGCGGATCGCGGTCAGGCCGAACCGGACGGTCTCGCTGCCGTGCGGGGTGAAGTCGGCGTCCGACTCGTTGACGTCCGGCGGGAGGACCTGGATGCCCATCTTGCGGCACTCGTTGAGGTAGACCGCGGACTTGTCCTTGTCGTCCTTGACCGAGGTGAGCAGCGCCGACATGTACTCGGCCGGGTAGTTGGCCTTCAGGTACGCCGTCCAGTACGAGACCAGCCCGTAGCCGGCGGTGTGCGCCTTGTTGAAGGCGTAGCCGGAGAACGGGACCAGCACGTCCCAGACCGCCTGGATCGCCGCGTCCGAGTAGCCGCGCTCCCGGCAGCCGCGCTGGAACGGGACGAACTCGGCCTCCAGGATCTCCTTCTTCTTCTTGCCCATCGCGCGGCGCAGCAGGTCGGCCTGGCCGAGCGAGTAGCCGGCCAGGATCTGCGCGGCCTTCTGCACCTGCTCCTGGTAGACGATCAGGCCGTAGGTGGGCTCCAGGACCTCCCTGAGCGGCTCGGCCAGCTCCGGGTGGATCGGGGTGATCTCCTGCTGGCCGTTCTTGCGCAGCGCGTAGTTGGTGTGCGAGTTGACGCCCATCGGGCCCGGCCGGTAGAGCGCCAGGACGGCGGAGATGTCCTCGAAGTTGTCGGGCTTCATCAGGCGCAGCAGCGAGCGCATCGGGCCGCCGTCGAGCTGGAAGACGCCCAGCGTGTCGCCGCGGGCGAGGAGTTCGTAGGCGGGCTTGTCGTCCAGCGGGAGCTGGAGCAGCTCGATCCTGACGCCCTTGTTCCGCTCGATCGCCTTGACCGCGTCGTCCATGATCGTCAGGTTGCGCAGGCCGAGGAAGTCCATCTTGAGGAGCCCGAGGCCCTCGCAGGTGGGGTAGTCGAACTGCGTGATGGTGACGCCGTCGGTGTGCCGGGTCCAGACCGGGATGTGGTCGGTCAGCGGCTCGGCGGACATGATCACGCCGGCCGCGTGCACGCCGGGCTGCCGGATCAGGCCCTCGATGCCGCGCGCGGTGTCGATCACCTTCTTGACGTCCGGGTCGTTCTCGTACAGGGCGCGGATCTCGCCCGCCTCGCCGTAGCGTGGGTGCGCGGAGTCGGTGATGCCGGACAGCGGGATGCCCTTGCCCATCACGTCCGGTGGCATCGCCTTGGTGATCCGGTCGCCCATCGCGTACGGGTAGCCGAGGACCCGGGAGGAGTCCTTGATCGCGGCCTTCGCCTTGATGGTGCCGTACGTGACGATCATGGCGACCTTGTCGGAGCCCCACTTCTCCGTCACGTAGCGGATCACGTCGGCGCGCCGGCGTTCGTCGAAGTCGATGTCGACGTCGGGCATCGAGACGCGCTCGGGGTTGAGGAAGCGCTCGAAGATCAGGCCGTGCGGGATCGGGTCGAGGTCGGTGATGCCCATCGCGTAGGCGACCAGCGAGCCGGCCGCCGAACCGCGGCCCGGGCCGACCGCGATGCCCTGGCTCTTCGCCCACATGATGAAGTCGGCGACCACCAGGAAGTACGCCGGGAAGCCCATCTGGACGATGGTGTCCATCTCGTACTCGGCGAGCTCGCGGTGCTCCTCGTCGTAGCCGCCCGGGAAGCGCCGGTCCATGCCCTCCCAGACCTTGGCCCGGAAGAACTCCGCCTCCGAGCCGAAGCCCTCCGGGATCGGGAAGCGCGGCATCAGGTTCTTGAACTCGAACATGCCGGTGGTGTCGACCCGCTCGGCGACCAGCAACTGGCTGTTGCGGCAGCCCTCCTGCCAGATGTCCGAGGAGTCCAGGCCGTACATCTCGGCGGCCGACTTGACGTAGTAGCCGGTGCCGTCGAACCGGAACCGGTCCGGGTCGGAGAGGTTCTTGCCGGTCTGCACGCACAGCAGCAGGTCGTGCGCGCCCGCGTCCGCCTCGGTGGTGTAGTGCGAGTCGTTGGTGACCACCGGCGGGATGTTCAGCCGGCGGCCGATCTCGACCAGGCCGTCGCGGACCCGGCCCTCGATCTCCAGGCCGTGGTCCATCAGCTCCAGGAAGTAGTTCTCCCTGCCGAAGATCTCCTGGTACTCGCCGGCCGAACGGAGCGCCTCGTCGAACTGGCCCAGCCGCAGCCGGGTCTGCACCTCGCCGGACGGGCAGCCGGTGGTCGCCATCAGGCCGGCCGCGTGCTCGGCGATGATCTCCTTGTCCATCCGCGGCCACTTCACCAGCCAGCCCTCCGCGTAGGAGCGCGAGGTCAGCTTGAAGAGGTTGTGCAGGCCCTCCTTGTTCCGGGCCCAGATGGTCTTGTGCGTGTAGGCGCCGGACGCCGAGACGTCGTCCCGCTTCTGGTGCGGCTGCCCCCACAGGATCCGCTTGGTGTTCGACCGCGACTCCGGCGCGACGTACGCCTCGATGCCGATCACCGGAGTGATCCCGGCCGCCACCGCCTGCTTGTGGAACTCGGCGGCGCCGTACATGTTGCCGTGGTCGGTCATCGCGACGTGGGTCTGCCCCAGCCGCCCGACCTCCGCGAAGAGCTGCTTCAGCCGGGCGGCACCGTCCAGCATCGAGTACTCGGTGTGGACGTGCAGGTGCGCGTACGGCTGGTCGCTCAAGGCGGGGCCTCCGGGGTCGTCCTGGGAGAGGGCTGAAACACGTGCGGCCCGAGCCACCACCAGGGCTCGGACCACGGCTTCCGGGTTCGCGCTCCCGAGTCTAATCCTCCTCCGCTCTCCCTCCCCTCTCCCTCTCGCCCTCCTCTCCGCTAACCTCCCTCCGACACTCGTCACGTCCCAGGGGGGAATCACCACATGACCTACGCACCGCCCCCGTACGGCCCGCCGCCGTACGGCCCGCCCGCCACACCCGCCCGGACCGCCCGCGGACTGGGCGCCGTCGGCTCGACGCTGCTGCTGCAGGCCGCCGTGCTGATCGCGGTCCTGGTGTACGACCTGTCCGAGGCCGGCAGCGCCTACCTGCCCACCGCGCTCGGCTTCTCCTACACCCACGTGGTGCCCGGCCCGACCAGCTTCATCGGCGGCAGCGCCCCCTACCTGGTGATCATCCTGATCACGGCCTTCCGCGCCTTCGCCGGGGCCGCCTGGACCAGGGCCGCCGCCGTGGTGCTCACCGGGGCCAACGCCTACCCCATGGTCGGCGAGCTGTGGCTGCTGTTCACCGGACCGCTCGGCAAGTCCGGCTACGCCACCAAAACCAACGCGAACCTGCTGCTGACCCTGGCCCTGGTGCTGCACGTGCTGGTGTTCGTCGTCATCGCCATCACGGTCGCCTCCACCCGCACCAGCACCCCCGCACCCCCGCCCGCCTACCTCCCCCAACCCCCCTTCGTCCCCGCCCCGGGCCACACCCCGGGCCCCACCGCACCCCCCGCCCCGTCGGCCTACTCGGCACCCGCCCCTGCCGCCCCGGCACCGGCACCGGCACCGGCACCGGCGGCCCCCGTCGACGGCCACGGCGCCGCGTACGCCTATCCCCCGCCCCCGCCGGCCACCCCGCCGGCGGGCTGAACGCGACCGGCTGAACGCGGCCATCGGCCCGGGTCCCCCGTGGGGCCCGGGCTTCCGTGTCACGTCATCTATTGCCGCGACATCGATGTCGCATCACGCATGTCATGCCACCCATGCCACGTCACGCATGTCGTGACATCCATGACGCATCACGCATGTCACGTCATGGATGTCACGACACCTACTGCCACGTCACCAATTGCCACGTCATCCATGACGCGTCATCTGTCGTCACGCCGATCATTGACGCGTCACACACCTGTCCTGACTGACTGTTAGGTTGGCCCCACCCCGTCCACCACCAGGAGGCCCGGCCATGCCCGCCGCCCGCACGCTGTCCGACCGCGAGCTGACGGTCTCCTTCTTCGAGCGCCAACTCCTGCACCGGCCCGAGGGTTCGGGCCCGGCCGAGGCGGTGGCCCGGCTGGCCGCGCTGCAGGCGCAGTACTCGCCCTCGCCGCACCTGGCGCTGTGGGCCCGGCTGCCGGGGTTCGGGTACCCGGAGCTGGAGGCGGCGCTGCTGGACGGCACGGTGGTGAAGTCGACGCTGATGCGCGGCACCCTGCACCTGGTGTCCGGGGCGGACTACGGGCACCTCGCGGCGGCCTGGCGCCGCCAGTGGCTGACCGACCTGCGCGGGCGGCACAAGACGGCCGGCCTGGACGAGGACGCCCTCGAAGCCTCGCTGCGCGCCTTCACCGCCGTCCCGCGCGGCACCGACGAGCTGCGCGCGCACACCGCCGAGGCGTCCGGCGGCCGGGTCCGCGAGGCCGACCTGCTGCACTACCCGCGGGCGCTGCTCCCGCTGGTGCACGTCGCCCCGTCCGGGCACTGGCGGGCGCACGGCAAGCCGCAACTGGTGCTGTGGGACGGCGAGCTGCCGGCCGAGCCGGCCGCCACCGTCCGCCTGGTGCGCCGCTACCTGGCGGGCTACGGCCCGGCCTCGCGCGCCGACGTCGCGCACTTCGGCGGCCTGCGGCTGCGCCAGGTCGATCCGGCGCTGGCCGAGTTGGACGGGCGCGGCGAGCTGGTGCGCTACCTCGCCGAGGACGGCCGCGAGCTGCTCGACCTGGCGGACGCCCCGCCGCCGTCCGACCCGGGCCGCGAGCTGCCGGTGCGCTTCCTGCCGAAGTGGGACGCCGCGCTGCTCTCGCACGCCGACCGCACCCGGATGCTGCCCGCCGAGATCCACCAGCAGGTCTACCGGGCGGTCAACGGCACCCTGCTGGCCTCCTACCTGGTGGACGGGCTGGTCGCGGGCGTCTGGGAGCACACCCGCACCCGCGGTGCCGCCGCCCTCACCCTCACCCCGCTGCTGCCGCACGCCCGCCGCCCCGAACTGGAGCGGGAGGGCGAGCGGCTGCTGGCCTTCCTGGAGCCCGACGCGGACCGCCGAACGGTGCGCTTCGCCTCCTGAGCGACCCCGACCCCGCCCCTGCCCTTGAGCCCGACCCCGACCCCGATCCCGAGCGGTCCGGCCCCGCTCAGCCCTGCCCGTCCAGCTCCGCCAGGAACGCCAGCGCGGCCGCCCAGGTCCGTTCGGCGGCCTCGGCGTCGTGGTCGGGCAGGTCGGCGTCGGTGTAGAGGTGCCCGGCGCCCCGGTAGCGGTGGACCTCGACGTCGGCGCCGGCCCGGGTCATCCACAGGTACCAGGTGTTCAGCCAGTCCTCGGACTCGAACGCGTCCGGCTCGGCGACGTGCAGCTGCACCGGGATCTCGGTGGCGGCGTCCTCCCGCAGGTCGGAGGTGCCGTGCAGGAGCAGCAGCCCGCGGGCCTGCTCGTCGGCGAGCGCCAGGTTCTGGGCGAGCGCGCCGCCGAGCGAGAACCCGGCGTACACCAGCCCGCCCTCGACCGGCAGCAGCGGCGCGACGGCCCCGACGGCCCGGCGCAGCAGTTCGTCGTTGCCGATCTCGTCGCGGTACGCCATGCCCTCCTCCAGGTCGTCGAAGGTCCGGCCCTCGTACAGGTCGGGGGTGTGCACGGTGTGTCCGGCGGCGCGCAGCCGGTCGGCGGCCGCGGCGACGGCGGGGCGCGGGCCGTACGCGGAGTGGAACAGGACGATCTCGGCCACGGGTCTGGCTCCTCGGTGCTGCGGGTGGGTGCTGCGGACGGGCGGTGCGGACGGACGGCCGTGCCGGCGCGGGACGGCCGGCACCGACCCTCCATGATCGCCCATCCCCGGACGCGCGGAGGCCCGGCCCACCGGGTGGTGGGCCGGGCCTCCGGCACCTGGTCCTACTGGGGGTCGGTCATCGCGTTCAGAACGAGGCGCTGACGGTGGTGCCGGCGAAGTCCTGTCCGGCGGCGTAGAGGCTGACGAAGTTCCAGCCCGCGGTGGGGTTGGCGATGGTCAGGGTCTCGGTGTTGCCGCTGTTGGTGGACTTGGCGGTGTTGGCGCCGGTGGTCGCCCAGGTGGCGGCGTTGTAGTACAGGTCGGCGTTGCCGGTGCCGCCGGAGGCGTTGATCTTCAGGCTGGCGGTGCCGTTCGGCACCCAGACGAAGAAGTACGCGTAGTTGCCGTTGGTGGCGGCGACGTTGCTGCGGACGCAGCCCTTGTCGAGCTGGCGGGTGTCCGCGGCGGTGCACTCGCCGCCGCCGGTGTTGCCGGGCGGGGTGGTGGCGGTGCCGTTGGTGGCGGTGATGGAGACGCCGGAGATCGGCTGGTCGCCGGCCGCGTAGAGGCTGACGTAGTTCCAGCCCTCGGTCGGGTTGGCGATGGTCAGGGTCTCGGTGTTGCCGCTGTTGGTGGACTTGGCGGTGTTGGCGCCGGTGGTCGCCCAGGTGGCGGCGTTGTAGTACAGGTCGGCGTTGCCGGTGCCGCCGCTGGAGCTGACGGTCAGGTTGGCGGTGCCGGCCGGGACCCACACGTAGAAGTACGAGTAGTCGCCCGCCGCGGCGGAGGCGTCCTTGCGGGTGCAGCCGAGGTCGATCTGCTGGGGGCTGGCCGCGGTGCAGTCGCCGCCGGGGGTGGTGGGCGGGGTGGTGCCGGAGCCCTTGCCGCAGGCGCCGGCGTTGCAGGCGGTCAGCCAGGTGTTGAAGTCGGCGTCGTAGCGGGTGCCGATGGTGGTCTTCAGGATGGTGCGGGCGCCGGCCCAGTCACCGGTGCGGTACTTGGCGAGCACGGCGTCCATGTCGGAGCGGTGCTGCTCCAGCATGTAGCGGACGGCCAGGTAGCCCCAGCTGTAGATCCGGGTCTGGTCGGCGTTCTGGTAGGTGGTGTCGAACAGGGTGGACAGCGGGTAGGTGTGCTGGCCGGCCTGGTCGATCGCGCCGGTGTTGTCGGCGCCGCGGTAGCCGTAGTTGACGTACTCGGCGAAGCCCTCGACCCACCAGACGGTCGGCGTGGTCAGACCGGCGTCGAAGTCGCCGTACATGTCGAACCGGCCGTCGAGGAAGTGGGTGTACTCGTGGTTCAGGTTCCAGATCTGGAAGTCCGGACGGACCCACTCGGCCTCGTAGGCGATGAACCGGGGCTGGTTGCCGGCCGCGGTCGGGTCGCCCTCCAGGTACATGCCGCCGTTGTTGGTGGAGATGCCGAAGATGATGCCGGCGTACTTCTGGTAGTCGCTGCTGGAGTGGAAGACCACCACGTCGATGGTGGTGTTCTTGTCGTCCGCGACCGGGCCGTTGTCCTTGGCCACGTTGTGGAAGTACGCGTCCTGGCCCTTGAGGCTGGTGCAGGCGGTGGCGAGCTGGTCGGCGGTCAGCGACTGGGCGATGATGTCGATGCTGTCGCTGCAGGTGTAGTTGACGGTCAGCACCGCGGCCTTGACCCGGTTCACCAGGTCGCAGGTGCCGTAGTAGGCGCAGTTGGCCTTGTCGTAGCTGTCGGTCATCTCGGCGAGGCCGACCCAGAGCGAGGCGGTGTTGCCGGTGATCGAGCTCTGGTCGAGCAGGCCCTTGACCATCGGGCTGACGGTCGGCTTGAGGTCCGCGTACTGCAGGAAGCGGCCCAGCTCGCGGCCGGAGTTGGCGACCAGGAAGTCCTTGTCGGTGCCGAGCCGGCCGATGTTCCGGTTGGCGAAGGACTGCAGGGTGCTCAGCACGCTCGGGTCCGCCTTGACGGCGGGCAGGAAGTCGCTGTTCTGGTGGCCGCGCCAGAACACCGTGAAGGTGTTGTTGACGGCGTTGACCATGTACCAGGACGCGTCGTAGCTGCTGTTGTAGCCGTTCAGCAGGCGCTTGACGACGTTCAGGTAGCGGGCGTTCTCCAGCGAGCTGTCGATCAGGGTGACCGCCTCGCCGAGGGTCTCGCCGTTGGCGTCGGTGACGTCCTGCGCGTGCGCGCTGTTGAAGAAGGCGTCCAGGCCGCCCTCGATCGCGCCCTTCAGGTTGCTGCCGTAGGTGCCCACCACGTCCGCGTTGTACCACTGGACGTAGTAGCCGGCCCGCAGGTAGAGCACGATCTGGTGGGCCGAGGCGGAGTTGTCGCCCGCGTAGTTGGCGGACACGTCGCGCAGCGCGTTGGCGACGGTGACCATCTGCGACTCGTTGAAGGCCGCCTTCGCGTCGTTCCCCTTCAGCAGGAACAGCGAGTTGACGCAGTCGACGGTGGACGCCTTGATCTGCGCCACCAGGGCCGCGCCGGTGCGGCCGGTGAAGTCGGACGCGTTGCACGCCGTGGTGGCGGTCGGCACGTCGCCCGGCAGGCCGCCGGGCTCACCCTTGGCCGCCAGCGGCGGGCGCTTGCTCGCGTCGGAGCGGACGTTGCTGGCGGAGTCCTTGCGGAGCTCGGACGCCGCCGAGCTCAGCGGCGCCTCCTTGCCCGCCTTGGCCGCCCGGTCGGCCTTGAGGGCCTGGTCGGAGTTCTCGGACTTGGCCGGCTTCTGCCCGGCCGGGTCGGCGGCTCGGGCCCCCGGCGCCAGCGCGCCGAGGAACCCGAGGGCCATACAGAGGGACAACAGCAGACTCAGCGTCCGTCCTGCGGACGCGAACGCCATCCGGAAGGTTCGCACGTGGGGGCCTCCGGGCCGATATGACGCCGTGATTTGGGGCACGGCAGAGGGTCGGTGGCCGCCGAGATGCCCCTCGACGGCCGGTGACATGTACAATTACACATGTCACCTGTCATCGAAAGAGTTCGGGCAGAAGTCAACTGCCGGTCATAACTCCCCGGTTGGACACCCAGCCGCACCCAACCCTGCTCAGGGGGCCGTCGACACCCTTCCGGCACCTTCTCGCCCCAATTCGGCCAGACAGTACCGCCGGATCGCGTCCGGGGTGGTGAGGGCGTTGCCCAGCAGGGCCCCCGCCACGGTCATCCCGGCGGGAACGGCGACGCCCGGGAGCAGGACGGACTCGCGCAGCGTCGCCCCCCGGCCGACCGTGGCACCGGGGCCGACGACGGTGGGCCCGATGATCCGGCAGTCGGTTTCCAGGACGGCGTGGGCGCCCACCGCCAGCGGCCCTTCCAGCCGGACGCCCGGCGCGATCACGGCGGTGGGGTGCACGTGGACGCCGGGGGCGACCTCCGGCTCGTCGGCGCGGATGCCGAGCCGGCCGGCCAGCGCCTCACCGGTGCCCCGGACGTAGCCCTCGGCCTGGCCGAAGTCCTCGAACTCGTAGGTCCCGGCGTACGCGTGCAGGGTGCCGGTGGCGGCCAGCGGCGGCAGGAAGTCCTCGTTGAGGTCGAAGGACTCGCGCGCGGGGACGTGCTCCAGCACCTCCGGCTCGAAGATCCAGGTGCCGGTCGCACCGTGGCGCCCCCGGGCTTCCACCCCCGGCTTGGACTGGTACTCGGCGACCCTGCTGGTGCCCGCGGCGAGCACGGCGACGTCGCCGCCCCACTCCTCCAGCGGCCACGAGTGCTCGAAGGTGGCGACCGTCGCCCGCGCCCCGGACGCCCGGTGGAAGGCGAGCATCTCGTCGAGGTCCAGGGTGGAGAGCATGTCGTTCGTGGTGACCAGCAGGGTGGCGTCCCGCCAGAACTCGGCGCAGAACGGGAGGATCCCGCCGGTGCCGAGCAGGACCGGCTCGCGGAACCAGGTGATCCGGACGCCGAGTGCGCTGCCGTCACCGAGCACGGCCTCCAGCTCCTCCGCGAGGTGGAAGGTGTTGACGGCGATCTCGGTGATCCCGGCGGCCCGCAGGCGTTCGATGACGTGCACGACGACCGGGCGGTTCAGGACGGGGAAGAGCGGCTTCGCCAGTTGGTCGGTGAGCGGCGCGAGGCGGGTGCCGAGGCCCGCGCCGAGGACGAGGCCCTTGACGGGCCGGGCGGCGGCGTCCGGTGCTTGGTGGCGCATCAGCGGGGTACTCCGATTCGGGCGAGTTCTTCGAGTGCCACGTCGGTGGCGGTCGGGCGGTAGCGGACGAGGGAGAGCGCGGTGACGGCGAGCGTGCCGAACTCCGTCCCGGCCCGGGCCGCCACGTGGTCGGCCAGCGCCGGTTCGGGGACGATCGGCGGCCGGTAGACCACCAGCGAAGCGTGCGCGGTGTTGCGGATCCGGTCCGCGTCACCGCCCGGGACGCCCGGCCGCCCCGCGGACCGGGCCGCGGCGTGCAGCCTGGTGCGCAGTTCCCGCAGGGCCGGGGTCGGGTAGCCGCAGGCGAACAGGCCGCCCGGCGATCCGCCCAGGCCGCGCAGGGTGACCGCCAGCCCGCTCAGCCCCTGGACGGCTGCCCGCGCCTGGTCGGCGTAGTGGGTGACGGACCGCTCGCCGACCTCGTCCGCGAAGCCCTCGACGCTGCGGACGGTCAGGTGCAGGTGCTCGGGCCGGTACACCAGGTGCGGCGCGGAGCGGAGCCCGGCGAGGGCGGCCAGTTCGGCGGCGAGCGCCTCACCCGGCGCGCCGTCGACCCGGACCACCAGGCTCAGGCCCCAGCGGGGGCTCCCGTGGACCGGGATCCCGTCGGCCTGGTGGGAGGCTTCGCGCAGCGCCCGCTCCCCGTCGCGCCACAGCTCCCGGTAGACCTCGGCGAGCGGGTCGGAGCCGGTCTGCGGCGATGCTGCGGCTGCGGTCACGGGTGGTTCTCCTCGCTGGTGCGGTCGGCCGGTGACGGTCCGAGGGCGGCACCGACTCCGGCGAGCAGGGTGCGGTGCAGGGTGCCGTTGGTGGTGAGCAGCGTTCCGGTGCCGAGATCGGGCCGCCCGTCGAGGTCGCTCCACTCGCCGCGGGCTTCCTCGACCACCAGGGCCGGGGCCGCGAGGTCCCAGATCCGGGCGCCGTGGGAGAGCGCGCCGTCGACCGCGCCCTCGGCCACCTGCACGTGGCCGAGGAAGTTCCCGATCCCCCAGGCGGTGCGGCAGGTGGCCGCGTAGGCGGTGAGCCGGGCCAGCTCCCGCGGCGGGTACTCGTGGGCACCGCCGAACGCGAAGGACGCCTCGGAGAGTTCGGCGACCCTGGAGACGGACAGCCGGCGGCGCCCGTCGGTGTGCGCGCCGCGACCGCGCTCCGCCCACCAGGTGCGGCCGAGGGAGGGCGCGCTGACCACTGCCGCGACCGGCCGCGATCCGCTGCACCAGGCCACCAGCGTGCCCCAGACCAGCCCGGCCCGGCGGAAGTTCTCGGTGCCGTCGATCGGGTCCACCACCCAGCAGCCCTCCGCCGGCGCGCCGTCCAGGCCGTACTCCTCGCCCAGCACGGCCTCGCCGGGGGCGAGTTCGGCGAGGACCCGGCGGATCCGCTCCTCGGTGGCGAGGTCGGCCTCGGTGACCACGGACCCGTCGTCCTTGGCCCAGCTCCGCAGGGACCGGTCGCGGTGGAACTCCAGCGCCGTGTCGGCCGCCGCGCGGGCGACGGCCCGGGCGATCCGCAGTCGGTCAGAGGTCATGGTAGGAGGTCCCGTCGATCTCCAGGCGCCCGATCAGCTCCTTGCAGAAGTCGTCGTTGGGCCCCATCAGCGAGGCCGCGAGCGCGTCGCGCAGGTGGCGCTCGATCGTCAGCGGCCCCCGGGAGTAGGCGATGCCGCCGCTGGCCATCATGGCTTCCCTGGCGACGGCGGAGGCCGCCTCGGCCGCGGCGACCTTGCACGCGGTCATCGGGACCGCGAGCTCTTCGAGCTGCTGCCCCCGGTCGACGCGCCGCGCGAGGTCCGCGGTCATCGCCCGGATCCCGGCGATCTTGATGGCGTTCTCGCCGACGTGTCGGCGGGCGACCGGGTAGTCCCCGAGCCTGGCGCCGAACCCGGCGGGGTCGCCGGTGTAGCGGCGGGAGCGGATCCGGCCGAGGGCGGCCCGGTGCGCCGCGGTGGCGATCCCGAGGTAGGCGGAGCTGACCCCGAGGTGGTACACCGGCTGGTTCGCCTCGTTGTACCGGCGCAGGCCGTCCCCGTCCGTGCCCGCGTAGAGCCGGGCCTCCGGCCCGACCTCGGAGCGGAACCGGATCCAGGTGCTGCTGTTGCCGGCCAGGCCGAGGCCCTGCCAGGTGCCGGAGGTGATCTCCCCCTGGTCGGCCCGGACCGCGAAGACGGCGTGGTCCCGGTCCCCGGTCGCGCCGGGGGCCCGGGTGGAGACCACGTAGAGGTCGGCGTGGCCCGCCGAGGTCGCGAAGCTCTTGTCGGCAGTGATCCGGTAGCCGTCGGCGGTCGGCTCGGCGGTGCTGGAGACGGACCACCACTGCGAGCCGGAACCGGGCTCGCTGATGGCCTCGGTGACCAGCCACCGGTTGTCGAGGATGGCGCGGAGGTGGTCGCGTCGGCGCCCCGCCTCCGGAATCGCCAGGAAGGAGCTGAGCGCGGTGACGTGCATGACGTAGACCATGGCGGTGGAGGCGCAGGCCTCCGCCAGCCGCGTCACCGTCTCGCCGAACTCCCGCGCGCTCGCGCCCGCCCCGCCGTCCTCGACGGGCACGGAGAGGCCGAGGAAGCCGGCCTCGCCGAGCGCCTTGATGCCTGCGGACGGGAAGGCTCCGGTCTGGTCGACCTCGCCGGCGGCCGGAGCGACGACGTCGTGGATCACGGCGTCGAGCGCGCGGGCCCGGTCGGTGCGGTCCGGTGGAACGTGCATGGGCATCCCAAGTGGTGTGTCGGTGTGAGGATTCGTGTGGTCAGCCGGTGGCGGCCAGGGCGGCCCCCAGGACGCCGGCCGCGCGCCCGAGCCGCCCGGGGGCGACGCGCAGGCCGCGCCTGGTGAGCGGCATGGTGTGGCGCTCGACGGCCCGGACGAGGTCGTCCCCGAAGAGGTCCCAGACCGCGGCCACGCCGCCCCCCAGCACCACGGCCTCGGGGTTGAAGAGGTTGGCCAGGCCCGCCGCGGCGACCCCGAGCAGGCGGCCCGCCCCGGCGTACGCGGCCCGGGCCTGCGGGTCGCCGGCCCGGGCGGCCAGGGCGACCTCGGCGGCCCCGGTCACGGACCGGCCGGTGGCCGCGGTGTACGCGGCGGCGATCGCGGTGCCCGACGCGTACTGCTCCAGGCAGCCCCGTCCGCCGCACGGGCAGGGCGGACCGTCCGGGTCGACCACCAGGTGGCCGATCTCGGCGGCCAGTCCGGCCCGGCCGGTGAGCAGGGCTCCGTCGACGACGACGCCGCCGCCCACTCCGGTCCCGACGAACAGGCCCACCACGTGCCGGGCGCCCCGGGCGGCGCCGTACGCCCGCTCGGCCAGGACCGCCGCGTTGGCGTCGTTGCAGACGCCGAGCGGAAGCCCGGGGGCGAGCCGTACCTCCGCCGGGTCGAGCCCGCGCAGGGCCGGCGCGGTCGGGACCGATCCGATCCGGCCGGTGGCCGGATCGACCGCCCCGGGGATCGCCAACCCGGCCCCGACCACCGTGACGGAGGAGCCGGCCCGCTCGGCCGACTCGGCGTACAGGTCGGCGAGTTGGCCGATCAGGTCGGGTGAGCGGGGCAGGTCGAGCAGCGGGGTCAGCAGGGCCCCGTCGGCGCCGACCAGTGCGGCCCGCACGCTGGTGCCGCCGACGTCCGCCCCGAACCGGGCGGGCACGGCGAACCGGTCAGCCGGCGACACGGTGGACCTCTCCTTCGCGGGCGAGGCGGACCGGCACGCCCGGGCAGCGGGCCGCGGTGTCCGCCAGGACGCGGTCGGCGGTGGCGGCCGCGTAGTGCGTGAGCAGGGCCAGGCCCGGCCGGGCGGCGTCGATCACCCGGGCCGCGTCGGCGGGGCACAGGTGCCAGCGCGGCCCGGCGGCCGGGGTCGCCGGGTCGGTCACCTCGATCAGCAGCACCTCCGCCCCGGCGGCCAGTTCGGCGAGGCCGGGGAACCAGCCGGTGTCGCTGCTGAAGACCAGCCGCGCCCCGTCCGGGTCGGTGAACCGGACGGCGTGGGCGAGCGTGTTGTGCCGGGAGCGGACCGCCTCCACCGTGAGGCCCCCGACCTCGAACGCCGGCCCCTCCGCGTACGTCCGGACCTCGAACGCGGGGTCGAAGTAGCCGGCCCCCAGCCCGAGCGCCTCGCCGAGGGAGCGCAGCACGGCGGGCCCGGTCTCCGGCAGGTACAGCGGGAGCCGGGGCAGGGCGTGCACCACCCGGTGGTTGCGCAGCGCCACCAGGTCGAAGCAGTGGTCCGGGTGCATGTGCGTGATGAGCACCGCGCCCAGGCCCGCCGGGTCCGCGTACCGGCGCAACGCGCCGACCGCCCCGTGGCCGCACTCCAGCAGCACGTCGGCCGTCGGGCTGCGCACCAGGTAGCAGGAGGTGGCGCTGCCGGGATTGGGCACGGCGCTGCTGGCGCCGATGATCTGCAGGCTCGTCACCTCGCGGCCTCGCGGGCGGCCGCCCGGTCGAGGACCCGGACGATCCGGTCGGTGGCCTCGTCGGCCTGGGCGTGGGTGAGCACCAGCGGCGGGCTGAGGCGGACGGTGTCGCCGTTCACTCCGACCACGAGGCCGCCGTCCAGGAACGCCCGCTCGGTCACCGGGTGCCGCAGTCGCACGCCGATCTGGAGCCCGGTGCCGTGCACGGACTCGACGTTCGGGTGGTCGGCCAGGGCCTGGACGAGCGACAGCCGCCACTGGGTTCCGACGACGGCCGCTTGCTGCGCCGACTCCCGTTCCGACAGCAGGCGCAGGGTGGTGGCGGCGGCGGCGACGGCGAGCGGGTTGCCGCCGAAGGTGCTGGAGAGCCCGCCCGGGAGGCCGTGCGGCGGGAGCGCGGCGAGGGCGGCGGGCGCGAGCACCGCACCGATCGGCACCCCGTTGCCCATGCCCTTGCCCAGCACCATCAGGTCCGGGGTGACGCCGGCCGCCGTCGCGGCGAACATCGCACCGGTCCGGCCGAAGCCGGTCACCACCTCGTCCAGGATCAGGAGGGTCCCGGAGTCGGCGCAGGCCGCGGCGAGGCCCGGCAGGAAGCCGGGCGCGGCGGGACGGTTGCCGCCGCTGCCCTGGACGGGCTCGACCAGGACCGCGGCGACCGTCCGGGCGGCCAGGGCGGCCCGGACCGCCACGACGGCCTCGGCGGGGGCCGGCGCGTCCGTGTCGGCGCCCGGATAGGGGAGGCGGACCACGGATTGGCACCCGCGCCCGCCCGGGTGCCAATCCGTGGTCCACCGCACCGACGCCGTGGATCCCGCCCTGCCCCAGGCCCTGGCCGAACGGTTCGCCCACCACCTCCACCGCCTCTCCACCCAGCCCGGGGACCTGTGATGAAACGACTCGGAATCGTCTACGACGAGGAGGCCGCCTCGTTCGGGGAGATCCAGGCCGCCCTGGCCAAGGTCTCCTCGCCGGTCTTCCTGCTGCCGCCGAGCGAGCACAACCGCCGGCTGCTCCCGCTGATCCGCCGGGGCGGCGAGACCGTGGTGCTTCCGGGCGAGGCGGCCGGGGACGCCGCCGCGGTCCGGGCCGCCGCCCTGGACGGCATCGTCACCTTCAGCGAGCAACAGCTGGCCCGCACCGCCGAGTTCGCCGCGGCCGTCGGCCTCGCGTTCCACTCACCGGAGACCGCGGGGCTGTTGACCGACAAGTTGGGTCAGCGCGAACGGCTGGCCAGCACGGGGGTGGACACCGTGCCGGTCCGCACGGTGCGCACGGTCGAGGAGCTGGACGCCGCGCTGGCGGGTCCCGTCGGCCTCCCCGCGGTCCTCAAGCCCCGGACCGGCAGCGGGAGCCGGGAGACCCACCGGATCTCCGACGCCGCCACCGGAAGGGCGCTGTTCCGTGAGGTCCTGGAGCGCGGCGAGGTGGGCGAGTTCGTCCTGGAGGGCTACCTGCGAGGTGCGGACACGGCCCCGTTCGGCGACTACGTCTCGGTCGAGAGCCTGGCGGTCGACGGCCGCGTCCACCATCTCGCCGTCACCGGGAAGCTCCCGCTCGCCCCGCCGTTCCGCGAGACCGCGCAGTTCTGGCCGAGCCAGCTGCCGGAGGCGGCGGCGCGGGAGGTCGTGGAACTCGCCGACCGGGCGGTGCGCGCGCTCGGCGTCACGACCGGCCTCACCCACACCGAGATCAAGCTGACCCCGTCCGGGCCGCGCGTCATCGAGGTCAACGGGCGGCTCGGCGGACTGATCCAGGAACTCTCGCTGCGCGCCGCCGGGTTGGACCTGATCCGACTCGCCGGCCTCGTCGCCCTCGGCGAGCACCCGCGGCCGGAGCCCGTCCGCCCCGCGCGGGTGTACTACCAGTACACCAACCCGGCACCCCGCTTCCCGTCGGTCCTGGAACGGATCGACGGCGTGGACGCCGCACTGGGCGAGCCGGGCGTCACCAGCTGGATCCCGCACGTCCGCCCGGGGAGCGCGCTCCCCGGCGGAGTGATGACGCAGACCCTCGACCTGCTCTGCGGTGACGCCCCGGACCACGACGGGATGCTCGCCACCCTGGCCGCCGTCCTCGCCGGGCTCCGCTTCACCTTCACCACCCCGGACGGTCCCACCACGCTGACCGCCGACCGGCTCGCCCACTGACCCACCCCACCCGTCGACCCACCGCCACGCTGGAGAACCGCATGCACGACCCCGAGACCCTGGCCGCCCTCCACACGGCCTGGAGCGCAGTGCTCGACGTCGAAGCCACTTCCGACGAGGACAACTTCTTCACCTCCGGTGGCGACTCCCTCGGCGTCGTCGACCTGATGGAGCGCGTCGAAGCCGACCTGCGGATCGAGTTCCCGCTGGAAACGGTCTTCCTCGACGGCCGGTTCGGCGCCATCGCCGCCGAGTGCGCCAAGCGCCGGGCCGCGACCATGACCGCGACCGCGACCAGCACCGACTGACCCATGGCCACCCGGGACACCCTCGTCACCCGCTTCGAACGAGTCGCGCGCCGGCACCCGGAGGCGGTCGCCTTCGAACACGACGGCCGCACCGTCACCTACCGCGAGCTCCCCGCCCGGGTCGGAGCGGTCCAGCGCCTCCTCCCCGTCGGCGCCGGGCGGATCGGCCTGCTCGGCACCCGCAGCCTGGCCGCCTGCCTCGGCTACCTGGCGGTCCTGCGCACCGGAGCCGCCACCGTACCGCTCAACCCGGCGTTCCCCGCCGACCGCAACCTGGCGGTCTGCCGGCTCGCCGGGGTCGACACCGTCCTCACCGACGGCTGCGCGCCCGATTCCGTCCTGCGGCACTACCGGGACGCGGGCCTCACCGTCGTCCGCGTCCCCGACCCCGACCCGACGGCACCCCCGCCGCCGCCCCCGCCCGCCGCACCGACCGATCCGGACGCCGAAGCGTACGTCCTCTTCACCTCCGGCTCCACGGGAGTGCCCAAGGGGGTGCCGGTGCGCCACCGAAACGCGGTCGCGTTCCTCGACCACCTCGTTCCCCACTACGGCTTCGGCGTCGGGGCGCGGGTCGCTCTCGCCGTCGACCTCGTCTTCGACCCCTCGGTGATCGGCCTGTTCGGCTCGGTCTGCAGCGGAGCCACCGCGGTCCTCCCGGTGGCCCAGGAGGCCCTGACGCCGACGCACTTCGTCCGGGCCCGCGACATCACCCACCTCTTCTCCGTGCCCTCGGCCATCGTCCGGGCCGGCCAGCTGCGCCTCCTCGGCCCCAACAGCCTTCCCAGCCTGCGCTGGAGCGGATTCGGCGGCGAGCCCCTGACCGCCGAACAGGCCGGCGCGTGGGCCGCGGCCGCGCCCGCCTCCCGGATCGCCAACGTCTACGGGCCCACCGAACTCACCGTCTTCTGCACCGGCTACGACCTGCCCCCCGATCCCGCGCACTGGCCCGCCACCAGCAACGGCACCGTCCCGATCGGCCGGGTGCACCCCGGGCACGACTGGCTGCTGCTCACCCCGGACGGCCGCCCCGGCGAGGACGGCGAACTCTGCGTCCGCGGCCCGCAGCGCTTCACCGGCTACACCGACCCCGCGGCGGACGACGGCCGCTTCTTCGCGTACGACCCCGCTGCCCCGCACCTGCCACCGGTCGTCCACGACGGCGGCGCCCCGCTCACCGCCGCCCACTGGTACCGCACCGGTGACCGGGTGCGCCTGGAGCACGGCACGCTCGTCCACGTCGGGCGCCTGGACCGCCAGGTCAAGGTCCGCGGCTTCCGGGTCGAACTCGCGGATGTCGAGACCGGGCTGCGCCGCGTAGCGGGCGTGTCCGGTGCGGCGGTGGTCCGCACCGCCGACACGACCCTCCACGCCTTCCACACCGGCAGCCGCCTCACCCAGGAGGAACTGCTCGCCGCACTGCGCGAATGGCTCCCGCCCTACATGCTCCCCGCCCGAACCAGCTGGCTCCCGGAACTACCGCTGAACCACAACGGCAAGGTCGACCACCGCCGGCTCACCGAGCTGCTCCCGCAGCGCACGTGACCGCCCGTGCCCGCGCCCGGGTCCGCTTCGGACCCGGGCGCGGGCACGGGACTATCCCGCCAACCGGCCCGCCAGCTCCGGCAGGTCCGCGACGAACCACAGCTGCAGGCCGCGGTTGCTCTCCCGGACGAAGTCGCGCAGCGCGTCCGACCCCGCCACGTGCGCGGCGACGTCGCCGACCACCGCGAGGCCCATCCGGTACTGCGCGAACTTCTGCACCACCGCGCCCGCGACGCCGCTGCGCAGCCGGAAGAACTCCGCGCCAAGCCGCTCCACCGGCAGCGCCACCCAGGCCGCCTCCCGGTAGTACGCGTCACCCAGCAGGTCCAGCGCCTGGCGCTCCCCCGCCACCGCCTCGCCCTCGGGCGCGGCCACCATCACCCGCACCCCGCCCAGTTCCCGCACCGCCGTCACCGCATGCCTCCGGTCAACTCGTCGATCAGCACCAACATCTCGGACACCCGCCGGGGCGGGCCCATCACCACGAAGCGCAGCGCGCTCCGCTCCTCCTCCCGCACCGCCTGCACCCACAGCGGCCGCGGCCCCCCGGACCACGCCGAGGCCGCCGCCAGCACGCCCGTGACCAGCCGGTCGGCGTCGCGCGGGCCCACCCCGTCGACCTGGACCACGGCCGAGACGTCCGCCCGCATCGGCTTCGCCGGCACCCCGCCCCCGGTGAACGCCTCCGCCTCGGCCCGTGCGATCCGGTACTGCTTCCCGATCCGCACCGCCTTGAGCTTCCCGTCCCGCACGTAGCCCCGCACGGTCTTCACGTGCAGGCCCAGCAGCTCGGCCACGTCCTCGACGGAGTAGAAATCCTGCATTCCCTATCCTTCCCTATTACGCCCCATGATACGGCCTGATAGGGAAGTTTCCCGTACGCCACTCCGACCTCTCCCCCAGAAAACCGCCGCGCTCCCGCCCCGCGCCGACCACCCCCCGCGCACCCACCGACCACCCCCGCGCACCCCCACGCACCCCCGGGGAAAAACCCCTTGCGCCGTGCCCGCCAGCGGCTAAGGTGGTCCACGTCCCGCCGCGCCGCCGTGCGCTCGCGGGCCAGACGAGAGGAGGTGTGGACCGATGGTTGTCGCCGTGACGCGGCGTGCCCTCGTGTGCGCGCCATACGCCTCCCCCCGTCTTCGCCCCACCGGCTGACAGCGCCCCTTTCACGCGCCCCGGTGGGCCACTCCTCAGGAGCCACCGCAGTGCGCGAGCGCTTTGCCGACACCGATTCCTTCTCCCGCATCCGCCCCAAGGGTGCTTCCCGTCGCGGCCGCCGAACCGACCGCTTCGACGACGACCAGCCGGAGTACGACTACTTCGGCAGCCCCGAGGCCAACGGCTTCGACGGCCCCGACGTCTCCGACGGCCTCGCGGGCGGCGAGCCGGAGTTCACCGCCCCCGTGACCGACGGTCCCCCCACCGGCGACCGCTGGTCGACGTGGGACCAGTCCACCCCGACCGAGAAGGGCCCCGAGCCGCGCCCCGACTGGGTCGTCACCGAACTCGCGGCCGTCGACACCGAGCTGGGCATCGTGAAGACCGGCAAGGAGGCCGACGTCTTCCTGCTGGAGCGCGCCGTCCCCGGCACCGGCCGCCGCACCCTGATGGCCGCCAAGCGGTACCGGGACGCCCAGCACCGGATGTTCCACCGGGACTCCGGCTACCTGGAGGGCCGCCAACACAAGGAGTCCCGGGTCAGCCGGGCGATGGCCAAGCGCACCGCCTTCGGCAAGGAGGCGATCGCCGGCCAGTGGGCGGCCGCCGAGTTCGGCGCGCTCTGCCGGCTCTGGTCGGCGGGCGTCGCCGTGCCGTACCCGGTGCAGATCACCGGCACCGAGATCCTGATGGAGTTCGTCGGCGACGAGAACGGCACGGCCGCGCCCCGGCTGGCCCAGCTCCGCGCCGAGGAGGCCGACGTCGACGACCTGTGGGCGCAGTTGGGCCGCAGCCTGGCCCTGCTGGCCTACGACGGCTACGCGCACGGCGACCTCTCGGCGTACAACATCCTGGTGCACCGCGGCCGCCTGGTGGTGATCGACGTCCCGCAGATCGTCGACGTGGTGGCCAACCCGCGCGGCCTCTCCTTCCTGGAGCGGGACGTGCGCAACGTCGGCGCCTGGTTCGTCTCCCGCGGCCTCCCGGCCGCGAGCGTCGAGGCCCTGGTCGAATCCCTCGCCGCCGACGCCCGCCTGCGCCGCTGACACCCCCGCCCGGCCCCCGCCCCCACCCTCTTCCCGCCTGACCTCCACTCACCTCACGCGCTCCACCTGGTAGTTGGTGCGCGCAACGGGTGTAGAGTCACCGCGGTCGGGCGGGGCGGGGGCACCGGCTTCCCTCTCCGCGTCCGAACGGTCAGAATCACTGCTGACAGGTCGTCCAACACGCTCGGGGGATGCGGGACATGTGGGGTCGGGGCACGGTGCTCGGGGGCCGGTACGCCCTCTCCGAACGGCTCGGCAGCGGCGCCATGGGCGAGGTCTGGCGGGCCGAGGACCAGGTGCTCGGCCGCCAGGTGGCGGTCAAGATCGTGCTGCCCGCGCTGATGGAGGACGAGGTCTTCGCCGCCCGCTTCCGCCGCGAGGCGACGGTGCTGGCGGCGATGAACCACCGCGGCGTGGTGCACATCCACGACTACGGCGAGGACGGCACCGAACCGGACGCGAAGACCGCGTACATCGTGATGGAGCTGCTCACCGGCAAGCCGCTCGACAAGGCCCGCGGCCGCGACGCCTTCCCGCCCGACCGCGCGCTGGACGTCGCCGCCCAGGTGCTGGACGCGCTGCACGCCGCGCACCGGCAGGGCATCGTCCACCGGGACATCAAGCCGTCCAACCTGATGATCGACGCGGACGGACGGGTCACCGTCACCGACTTCGGCATCGCCCGCACCCTCGCCGACACCCGGATCACCACCGCCCACGCGGTGATCGGCACCGCCCTCTACATGGCCCCGGAACGCGCCGAGGGCAAGGACGCCTCCGCCGCCTCCGACCTGTACTCGGTCGGCGTGGTGCTGCACGAACTGCTGTCCGGCGCAGTGCCGTTCACCGGCGAGAGCCCGCTGGAGGTGGTGCTCAAGCACGTCCGCGAACCGGCACCCGAACTGCCGGAGAGCGTGCCGGCGCCCGTGCGGGCGGTGGTCGCCAAGGCGCTCGCCAAACAGCCGGGGGACCGCTACCCGGACGCGGCGGCGATGGCCGTCGCCGCCCGGCAGGCGATGTCCACACCGGCCGCCCTCGGCACCGTGCTCGGCCCGCCCGAGGCCGTCGAGACCCCGCCGACCGTCCCCGCCCCCGGACCGACCGCCGAACCGAGCCCCTCCCCCGCCCCCTCCCCCGCGCCCAAGGAGCAGCGCGCCGGGCGCCGCCGCCTGGCCACCCTGCTGCTGCCGATCGTCCTGGTCACCGGCGGCGGCGTGACCGCCCACCAGCTCGACCTGCTGCCCTGGCAGCAGGGCCAGGGCGGGAACAACACGGCCGGCTCCACCCAGCACCCCGGCGACGGCCCGACCACCGGCGGCACCGGCACCGGCACCACCGGCACCGGCCCGTCCCCCACCGACTCCGGCACCACCCAGGCTGCCCCGACCCCGCCGCCGTCCTCCCCGTCCGCCGAGACCCCCGCTCCCCCGAACACCGACCAGGGCGGCGGCACCGGCACCACCCCGAACGGTGCGGGCGGCACCGGCACCGGCACCGGCTCGACCACCAACGGCTCCGGCAGCTCAGGCGGTTCCACCAACTCCGGTGGTTCCACCAACTCCTCCGGCTCGACCAACTCCTCCGGCTCCGGCGGCTCCACCAGCACCGGCGGCGGCGGGAGCAGCACCGGCGGCGGCAGCACCCCGGCCCCGCCCAAGCCGACCACTCCGGCCGCCACCACCCCCGCCGGCCCGGCCAGCGGCTGCGGCGGCTCCGGCTGGGGGCGGCTGAGCAACACCGGGAGCGGCCGGACCATCGGTCTCGGCTCCGACGCCGTCAGCGCGGGCGTCCCGGTGGTCTCCGGCGGGTCCACCTCCTACGGCTGGATCAAGGCCACCGACGGCAGCGGCGTGACCACCTTCACCGCCTGCCGGGCCGGCAGCGGGATCGAGCTCGGCGCGCGGTACGCGGGCAGCCCCAACATCGCCGAACTGGCCGGCTCCAGCTCCTTCGGCGACATGACCAACTGGTCGCTCGCCGACGCCGGCTCCGGGAACTTCCAGCTCAAGTTCGGGTACGGCCCGCAGGGCTGCCTGACCGACAACGGCAGCGGCAGCACCCTCACCGTCAACACCTGCAACGCCGGGGACAGGTCCCAGCTCTTCCGCTTCTCCTGACGTCCACCCTGAGAACTCCACCGATTCCCCTCCCCCGCAGCGCAGTTGTCGCACATTCGGGGCAGAATGCGGTCATGGCCGAACAGTACTTCTCCGCCTTCGCGGTGGACGCCGCCGTCCTGCTGGCCCTCCCCGGCTCGGGCGACCGCCCCCTCCCGGGCGTGGCCCCCTCCGAGGCGCTCGGCGAACTGCTCTCCGGCCGGATCCGCCCCGACTCGGACTCCCGCTACACCGCCCTGCTCCCCGCCCTCGCCGGCGCCTTCGGCACCCCCCTGGGCGCGGTCTCCGTCCCGGGCCGGCACTGGGACGACCTGACGGACGTCTTCGAGGCCCTCGAACTGCCCGCCCTGACCACCCTCTGGTCACGCCCCTGGGCCTTCCCCGCGGACGCCACCGACGACTGGCCGTGGCCGTACCCCACCCTCGCCCCGCGCACCGGCACCGCCGAACTGCTCACCGAGCTCGCCGCCCTGGCCTCGGAGTCGGTCCCCGAGCAGGACGTCCCGAGCCTGGACGAGGACGACCTGGAGGAGGCGTCCTGGTTCCTCACCGAGCACCTGCCCGTCTGGACCTCCCGCGCCCACGCGCTCGGCCTCGACCTCCTGCTGGTGCGCGACGGCGCCCGGTGACACGTCATCGATGACGCGTCACCGATGACGCTACACAGATGCTCCGACACGAATGACGCGACATCGATGACCCTTCACCGATGTCGCGTCATCGATAACAAGGCATCGATGCCTCGGCACGAATGACGCGACACCAATGACGCGACATGGATGCCTCGACACCAATGTCGCGTCACCGATGACGCGACATCGATGAGGCATCACCAATGCCACGTCACCGATGTCACGTCACCAACCACGCCCACCCGCCCTCAGGACACCACGTCCTTGCCCGCGAACCCGCGGAACGCCAGCGCCAGCAGCACCACCGAGTACGACAGCGACAGCACCACGCCCTGCACCATGCCGCCCCACTCCAGTTGCGGCTGCAACGCGTCCGCCCAGGCGTACTGCCAGTGCGCCGGCAGCCACTCCCGCAGCGAGCCGAGCGCGGTGACGGCGTCCAGCACCCCCGTGATGATCGAGAGGAAGACCGCGCCGCCGACCGCCCCGAGCGGGGCGTCCGTCGCCGTCGAGAGCCAGAACGCCAGCGCGCCGATCACGATCTCGGCGAGGAAGACGTACAGCACGGCGATCGCCAGCCGGGGCAGCGCCTCGGTCGCGGACAGCGTCGCCCCGGTGGGCAGCTTCAGGTCGCCCCAGCCGTACGCCGCGGTGCCGACCAGCAGCCCGACCGCGGGCAGCAGCACCACCGCGGCGGCCGAGAACACCATCGCGACGGTGAACTTCCGCACCAGCAGCCGGGCCCGGGGCACCGGCGCGGCCAGCAGGTAGCGCAGCGAGGACCAGCTGGCCTCGGAGGCCACCGTGTCGCCGGAGAACAGCGCGACCGGGATGATCAGCAGGAAGCCGGTGCCCATGAACAGCAGCGTGGTGGCGAAGTTCGCGCCGGACGCGGTGGCCAGCTCGATGAACGTGGTGCGGTTCTCCCGGCCGGGCGTGCCGCCGATCTGGAACGCCCCGAGCACCACGAACGGCAGCGCCGCCAGCACCCCGCCGATCACCAGCGTGCGCCTCCGCCGCAACTGCCGCATCGCCTCGACCCGCAGCGGCAGCGTCCGCCCGGCCCGGTAGCCGGGCGCGGCGGTGCCCTGTTCGACCCCTGTCACCGTGCCGCTCATCGTGCCCACACCCCTCCGTACACAGCCCCGCTCCCACCCGCACCAGTCACACAGGTCGCACCATTCACGTCAGTCACACTGTTCACACCAGTCACACGACTCCCGCCACTCACGAGGCCGCCCCCTGGATCAGCGACAGGAACGCGTCCTCCAGCCGCCGCTGCGGCCCGATCCCGCTCACCGGCACGTCGAGGCGCACCAGTTCGGCGGTCAGCCGACTCGCGGGCAGACCGTCGAGACGGACCAGCAGCCCGCCGTCCACGGCTTCCGCCGAGGCGATGCCGGCCAGTTCGGCGAGCTTCTCGGCCACGGCGCCGACGCCCTCGTAGCCGTCGTCGACGGTGACCAGGAGTTGTTCGCCCGCGCCGGTGATCTCCCCGGTGGGCCCGGCGACGACCAGTCGGCCGCGTTCCATCACCACCAGGTGGGTGCAGGACTGCTCGACCTCGGCGAGCAGGTGGCTGGAGACGATGACCGTGCGCCCGGCGGCGGCGTACCGGACCATCACCTCCCGCATCTCGCGGATCTGCGGCGGGTCGAGGCCGTTGGTCGGTTCGTCGAGGATCAGCAGGTCGGGCAGGCCGAGCATGGCCTGTGCGATGGCCAGCCGCTGCCGCATGCCCTGCGAGTAGGTGCGGACGGCGCGTTCCAGGGCCTCGCCGAGGCCGGCGATCTCCAGGGCTTCGGCGAAGTGCGCGTCCTCGACGGGCCGTCCGGTGGCGGCCCAGTACGACTCCAGGTTGGCCCGGCCGGAGAGGTGCGGCAGGAAGCCCGCGCCCTCGACGAACGCGCCGACCCGGGAGAGCACCGGCGCGCCGGGCCGGATGGCGTGCCCGAAGACCCGGATCTCGCCCTCGTCTGGGCGGATCAGGCCCATCAGCATCCGCAGCGTGGTGGTCTTGCCGGCGCCGTTGGGGCCGAGCAGGCCGAGCACCTGCCCGGTCTCGACCCGGAACGACAGTTCGCGCACCGCGTACCGGTCGGTGGAGCCCTTGTACCGCTTCGACAGGCCGGTGATCACCAGCGGCACCGCGGCCAGCTCCGGGTCGGGCGCGGGCGCGCCGTCCCGCCGCCGCCGGGCGAACACCAGCAGCGCGGCGGCGGCCAGCGCGACCAGCGGCAGCACCCAGGTCCGGGCCGGCAGCGGCGCGGCCTCGGTGCGCAGTTCGGGCACGGTCGGGACGGTCAGCGGGCCGGCCTCCGAGACGGTGTACGTGGCGGCCCGGTCGGGCGAGGCGTACGCGAGGTCGGTGGCGGCCAGGACGAGGCGCAGCCGGTGCCCGGCGGGAAACTCGTGGTCGACGGCGGGCAGCGTGACCCGCACGGTCCGCCCGCCGTCCGCGTCGGCGCCGGTCACCCGCAGCGGGGCGACCAGTTGCTGCGGCAGGCTCTGCTTGCCGTCGGGGGCGACGTCGTAGAGCTTGGCGAACAGCACGGCCTCGGGGGCGTCCGCCTTCACCCGCACCGACACCTGGGGGGCGCCGGTCAGGTGCAGGGCCCCGGTCAGCGGCGGCGACTCGAAGGAGGCGTTCTGGCCGGGGAAGTCGAGCGACAGTCCGGCGCCGACCGAGGAGAGCTGGGACAGCGCGCCGATGCCGGGCAGGGTGGAGATGTTCGGCGGCGCCCCGCCCGGCGGATTGGCGAACTCCTTTTCGCGGCCGGTCAGTTGCACCTCCTGCTGGGCCGTCCCGCCGAGGCCGGGGTACGCGTCGGCGTCGGCGCCGCGCAGCACCGCCTGGAAGCCGGTGGAGTCGACGCCGCCGGTCCGGGTGACCCGGAACGCGGGGCCGGTGTCGGTGCCGTCGCCCTTCAGGTAGTGGTCGAACCAGGCGGTCACCCGGGCGTCCGCGCGGGTGCTGGTCTCCTGGCCGCCGTCGTGGCCGGCACCGAACCAGTCGACCGAGACGGGGGCGCCGTTCGCGGCGACCGCCCGGGCGATCCTGTCTCCCTGGTCGAGCGAAAACAGCGAGTCCTGCTGGCCCTGGATGACCAGCGTCGGCACCTTGATCCGGTCCGCCACGGCGGCGGGGCTGGAGCCCTCCAGCAGTTTCACCGCGTCCGCGTCCGGCCGCCCGGCCGCCGCCACCCGGTTGTACATGTCGCACAGCTCGGCCCGGAACCGCCCGCAGCCCACCGCACCGCCGCCCTCCGGGCCCCCGGAACCAGCCTCCGACCCCGACCCCGACCCCGACGCCGACCCCGGCCCTGACCCCGATCCCGACGCCGACCCCGGCCCTGACCCCGATCCCGACCCCGATCCCGCCGTCATCGACGACGAACCGGTGGTGAAGAAGATCCCGGCCCACAGCTTCTTGAAGACCCCGTCGGCGGCCGAACTCCCCTGCGCGGCCTGCGGGAAGAGCGCGTCCGCCAGGTCGAACCAGGTGATCTGCGGGGCGATCGCGTCGATCCGGCTGTCGTACCCGGCGGCCAGCAGCGACACCGCCCCGCCGTACGAGGCGCCGGTCACGCCGACCTTCGGGTCACCGGCGGCGTCCAGTCGCACCTCGGGGCGCTGCGCGAGCCAGTCCACCAGCCGGGAGACGTCGGCGACCTCGCGCTCGGGCTGGTCGAGGCCGATCTGCCCGCCCGACTTCCCGAAGCCGCGCGCCGACCAGGTCAGCACCGCGTAGCCGTGCCGGGCCAGTTCCTCGGCGCGCGCCCGCAGGTCGTCCTTCGACCCGCCGAAGCCGTGCGCCAGCAGCACGGCCGGGCGCCGCCCGGAGCCGCCGGCGGTGAAGAACGAGGTGTCGATCCGGACGGTCCCGGTGCCGCCGGCGACCTCGGGCAGCTCCAGGAAGCGGTCCTCCCGGTGCACTTGCTCCGGCTGGCCGGCCAGCGCGACCGCCCCGCCGCCGACCAGCAGCACGGCCGCCGCTCCACCGGCCAGCACCGCCCTGCGCCTGGTCCACCACCCGCGCCACGCCCCACCGAAGCCCATGCCGGTGATCCTAACCGGGCCCCTGGTAGGGAATCCGTCAGCGCACCTCCCCCTCCACCCCCTCCTCTGTCTCCTCCCCCTCCTCTGTCTCTGCCGCCTCCGCCTCCCACTCGGCGATCCGCGCCACCAGCGCCGCCCGGTCGTCCGCCGCCGTCCCCGCCCGGGCGTCCCGCACCTCCGCCATCCGCCGCCGCACCGCCGCCCGCTCCGCCGCGCTCCCGGCCGCGGCGTGCCGCTGCGCCAACCGCCCCAACAGCCGCCCGGCCACCGCCAGGAACGCCTCGTACACCACCGCCGTCGGCACCCGCTCGTCGAACACCATGCCCGCCCCCTCCCCGCCGCCCGCCACCCCGACACCCGCCCCGCACCCGTCCACCCGTCCGCCCGTCCCCCCTCCAACACCCGCCCCGCACCCGACACTCACCCACCCCGGGCTCCCAAATACCCACGTTCCCGCGCGATAGGGTGCGAATCCCCCACCCCCGGACCGCCCGAGGTGACCGTGTTCTGGCCGCTCGTCAGCCTGCTCGCCGCGATCCTCGCCACCCTGCTGGCCGGCTGGCTGGTCGACCAGCTCCTCCAGCGGCTGGCCGCCCGCCACCCGGACGCCCCGGTCTGGGCGCAGCTGCGCCGCTGCCGCGTCCCGCTCCAACTGGTGCTGCTGTCGGCCCTGTTGCTGGCGGCCCAGCCGGTCCGCCGGATCTTCCACACCGAGGACGACGGCGTCCGGCACGGCGTCCTGCTGGTGCTGATCGGCTCGCTCGGCTGGCTGACCGTCCGGGTGCTGACGGCGGTGGTCGAGGCCGCGTTCAGCCGCTACGAGACGGTCACCGAGGACGCCTCCCGGGTGCAGCGGGTCCGCACCCAGCTCGGTCTGGTCCGCCGGGTCGGCGCGGCGGTCGTCTGGGTGGTGACGGGCGGCGCGCTGCTGCTGACCTTCGACGCGATGCGCACGGTCGGCGCCAGCCTGCTCGCCTCGGCGGGCATCATCGGCATCATCGCGGGCATCGCCGCCCAGTCGACCCTGGGCAACTTCTTCGCGGGGCTGCAGATCGCGTTCAGCGACACCGTGCGGATCGGCGACACCGTGGTGGTGGACGGCCAGCAGGGCACCGTCGAGGAGATCACCCTCTCCTACCTGGTGCTGCGGCTGTGGGACTACCGCCGCCTGGTCGTCCCGGTCTCGTACTTCGTCTCCAAGCCGTACGAGAACTGGACCCGCCGCGACCCGGGCCTGTTCGCCTGGGTGCTGCTGTACCTCGACCACCGCACCCCGGTCGGCGCGCTCCGCGCCGAACTGGAGCGCTACCTCGCGGCCAGCCCGCTCTGGGACGGCCGCGAGTGGTCGCTCACCGTCAGCGACACCACGCCGTCGACCATCGTCGTCCGCGCCATGATGACCGCCCGCGACCCGGACACCACCGCGGCCCTCAAACTCGCCGCCCGCGAACACCTGTTGGCCCACCTGCGCGACCACCACCCGGAGTCCCTGCCCCGGGTCCGCACCGAGTGAGCGGCGGGGCCGCGTCCGGCACGCGCCCCCGCCGCAGCCCCCGCCACTACCCCCACCACTGCCCCCGCTACAGCACCCGGGTCATCGTCCGGTGCGGGATCCCGGCGTCGTCGTACACCGGCCCCTCCGCCACGTACCCCAGCCGCTCGTAGAAGCCGAGCGCCTGCACCTGCGCGTGCAGTTCGACCTCGCGGGCGCCGCGCTGGCGCCCCGACTCCTCGACGGCGCGCACCAGTCGGGCGCCCAGCCCGGTGCCGCGGGCGGCGGCGACCACGGCGAGCCGGCCGAGCAGCACCCGGCCCTCGGTGCCGCCGGTCATCGCCAGCGCCTCGGCGCCGTGGATCAGCCGGGCGGTGCCGAGCCCGGCGCCGTCGGGGCCGACGGCCAGCAGGTGCGCGGAGGTGTCGTCGTACGCGTCGTACTCCAGCTCCGGCGGCACGTGCTGCTCGACCACGAACACCTCGTGCCGCACGCCGCGCGCCAGCGCCATGTCGGCGTCCCCGTCGACCAGCCGGATCGTGACGCCGTTCAGCGGGTCGGCCATCTCAGCTCTCCGCCGCGATGGTGTCCAGCGCGTGCTGCAGGTCCTCGGGGTAGTCGGAGCTGAACTCGACCCAGCGCCCGTCCTCGGGGTGCTCGAAGCCGAGCGAGACGGCGTGCAGCCACTGCCGGGTCAGGCCGAGCCGCTTGGCCAGCGTCGGGTCCGCGCCGTAGGTGAGGTCGCCGACGCAGGGGTGGCGCAGCGCGGACATGTGCACCCGGATCTGGTGGGTGCGGCCGGTCTCCAGCTTGATGTCGAGCAGCGACGCGGCCCGGTACGCCTCGATCAGGTCGTAGTGCGTGACGGAGGGCTTGCCGTCGCGGGTGACGGCCCACTTCCAGTCGCTGCTGGGGTGGCGGCCGATCGGCGCGTCCACGGTGCCGGACAGCGGGTCGGGGTGGCCCTGGACCAGCGCGTTGTACTTCTTCTCGGTGACCCGGTCGTGGAACTGGCGCTTCAGGTCGGTGTAGGCCCGCTCGGACTTGGCGACCACCATGATCCCGGAGGTGCCGACGTCGAGGCGGTGCACGACGCCCTGGCGCTCGGCGGCGCCGGAGGTGGAGATCCGGTAGCCGGCCGCGGCCAGGCCGCCGATCACGGTGGGGCCGGTCCAGCCGGGGCTGGGGTGCGCGGCCACGCCGACCGGCTTGTCGATCACCACGACGTGGTCGTCGTCGTGGATGATCCGCATGCCCTCGACGGCCTCGGCGACGATCTGCACCGGCGCCGCGGGGGCGGGGATCTCGACCTCCAGCCAGGAGCCAGCGGTGACCCGGTCCGACTTCCCGGCGACCGCGCCGTCCAGGGTCACCTTGCCCTCGGCGGCGAGTTCGGCGGCCTTGGTGCGGGAGAACCCGAACATCCGGGCCAGGGCGGCGTCCAGCCGCTCGCCCTCCAGGCCGTCGGGTACGGGGAGGCTACGGGTCTGCGCTGCGATACTCACCCACCCGAGTATGCCCGACCCGCACCCGCCCCCCACCCCACCGGGGCCCGCCCGACAACCTCCCCACCGCCCCCGACGGCCGCCCCACCGCCCCCGAAGGCCGCCCCGATGACCTCCCCACCACCCCCGGGCCCGGCGGCACCACCCGTCCGCCCCCCTGGTCGCCGACCGTTCCGGTGCGCCTCCTAGCATCGGAGCCGCACCACCATCACGACGGCCCGGTCAACGGGGACGGGGCCGGATCCGAGGGGGGACCCGCCATGAAGGCCCGCACGATCGGTACGGCCGCCGCGGCCGCGGTGGCCGCGCTCGCGGCCCGTGACCTGCTGCAGAAGCGGCACGCGCTGCTGCGCAACTTCCCGGTGGCCGGCCACGCCCGCTACCTGCTGGAGCGGATCGGCCCGGAGCTGCGGCAGTACATCGTCACCTCCAACGAGGAGGAGCGCCCGTTCAGCCGGGACCAGCGCAGCTGGATCTACGCCTCCGCGAAGGAGGAGAACAACTACTTCGGCTTCGGCACCGAGGTCGACGTCGCGCACGTCCAGGGCCACGCCTACCTGAAGCAGCGCACCTTCGCCGGCCCGCTGCCCGACGCGCACGACCCGGCCGCCCCGCTGCCGTCCGCCAAGGTGCTGGGCGGTCCGCGCGGCCGGGCGGCGGCGTTCCGCCCGGCCAGCGTGGTGAACGTCTCCGCGATGAGCTTCGGCTCGCTGTCCGGTGCCGCGATCACCGCGCTGAACGAGGGCGCGGCGCAGGCCGGGGCGCTGCACAACACCGGCGAGGGCGGCCTGTCCCCGTACCACCGCAAGGGCGGCGGCGACCTGGTGCTGCAGCTCGGCACCTCGTACTTCGGGTGCCGGAACGCGGACGGGGGCTTCGACCTGGCGAAGCTCAAGGAGGTGGTGGCGTCGGCCCCGGTCCGGGCGATCGAGATCAAGCTGTCGCAGGGCGCCAAGCCGGGCCTGGGCGGCATGCTGCCGGGGGCGAAGGTGACGCCGGAGATCGCCGAGATCCGCGGCATCCCGGTCGGGGAGGACTGCGCCTCGCCGTCCCGGCACAGCGCGTTCGGCGACACCGACTCGATGCTGGACTTCGTCGAGCTGCTGGCCGGCGAGACCGGCCTGCCGGTCGGGGTCAAGAGCGCGGTGGGCGAGCTGGGCTTCTGGCAGGAGCTGGCGTCGATGATGGCGCGCGGCGACCGCGGCGTGGACTTCGTGACGGTCGACGGCGGCGAGGGCGGCACCGGCGCGGCGCCGCGGATCTTCGCCGACTCGGTGTCGCTGCCGTTCCGGATGGGCTTCTCCCGGGTCTACGGCACCTTCGCCGAGCTGGGCCTGACCGACCGGCTGACGTTCATCGGCTCCGGCAAGCTCGGCCTGCCGGAGAACGCGGCGGTGGCCTTCGCGCTGGGCGCCGACATGGTCAACGTGGCGCGCGAGGCGATGCTGTCGATCGGCTGCATCCAGGCCCAGAAGTGCCACACCGACCGCTGCCCGACCGGCATCGCCACCCAGAACCCGTGGCTGGCCCGCGGCATCGACCCGGCGTCCAAGGCCACCCGGGCCGCCGTCTACCTGCGCACCCTGCGCCGGGAGCTGACCAAGGTCTCCTCGGCGCTCGGCGTCGCCCACCCCTCGCTGATCACGCCCGACGACATCGAGGTGCTGAACGGCGACTACGAGGCCCGCACGCTGGCCTCGGTGTACGGCTACAAGGACGGCTGGGGCCGGCTCGGCCCGGAGCTCGCCGAGGAGATCACCCGCCTGCTCACCGCCTGACCCCTCACCCGCCGGGCCCCAGCCGGTCCCTCACCGGGAGAGCAGCAGCCACCCGCCGACCGCCGCCGTCGCCGCGAGCAGCACCAGCACGATGACGGACACCGCCAGGTCCCACGCCCACGAGCGCCGGTCGGCCGCCGGGTCCAGCGTGAACTCGGCCGGGTCCGCGGGCGTGTGGTGCACGGTCACCGCCCGCCCGCGCGACCGGGCCGGGTCGGCGAGCCGGGCGGTGCAGTGCGCGGTGACGGCGGTGCCGTCCCGGGTGGTGAACGCGACGACGGGGGTGAGGGTGGTGATGGTCGAGCCGTCGTCCTCGTCGACCCGGACGTCCCGGAACACGGCGACGATCCGCCCCGGCACCGCGTCCATCACGGCCAGCCGGGCCCGCTTCCCCCGCCGGTCGCGGACGTTCCAGGGCAGGTGCCACAGGCCGAGCAGCGCCCACGCCCCGGCGCCGCCGACCAGCGCCCACGGCCAGTCCCAGCGGACGGCGGCCAGCGCCACCAGGCCCGCGTACGCCGCGAACAGCGCGCCGGCCGGGCCCGCCAGGCCCCGGGCGGGCGGTTCGGGGGCGTTGGCGAACCGGTGCTCGGCCGGCCGGCCCGCCGGGTGGCTGACCCCGATCTCCCGGCCCACCCAGGCCGCGGTGAGCGTCTCGCCGCGCCCGTCGTCGCCCTCGGCGAGGACCTCCCGCCCGGTGGCCGGGTCGCGCCAGGCGACCGTGACCGGGATGCCGCCGATCCGCGAGCTGCCGTGCTCGACCTCCCCGACCCGCTCGATCCGCCCGGCCAGCCGGACCGTCCGCTGCGCCTTCGTCACCCCGGCCAGCGACCGCCCGGCCCCGACCAGCGCCACCGCGCCCCACGCCGCGCTCCACAGCAGCAGCACCGACTCCCACCCCACGCGCCCTCCCCGGCGGCCGTCCTCCCCGACACTGTGCCCGCGGGCACCCGCCCGACACGCGGATGCCCGTCGGACCTGTGGTCCGACGGGCACCTGAACGACAAACGCTGAACGCTGGACAGTGGCCCGGTCAGCCCTCCCCGTCCTCCTCGGCCTTCCGCTCGCCCTCCCCGGCCGGCTCCGCCCCGGCGGCCTTCTCGACCGGCGCGCCGTGCGTGCTGCCGTCCGGGTTGGAGCCGCGGAAGGAGAGCAGGACGACCAGGATGCCGCCGCAGACGATCGCCGAGTCGGCGAGGTTGAACACCGCGAAGTGCTGGACCGAGATGAAGTCGACCACGTGCCCGCGGAACACCGACGGGGCGCGGAACAGCCGGTCGGTGAGGTTGCCGAAGGCGCCGCCGAGCAGCAGGCCGAGGGCGATCGCCCAGGGCAGGCTGTAGAGGCGGCGGGCGATCCGCCAGATCACCACGATGACGCCGGCGGCGATCGCGGTGAACAGCAGCGTCATCGCCTGGCCCATGCCGAACGCGGCGCCGGGGTTGCGGATCACCTGGAAGGTCATCCAGTCGCCGATCACGCTGATCGGCGTGGAGCGGCCCTCCAGCCTGGCGACGACCAGCATCTTGGAGCCGAGGTCGATCAGGTAGGCGAGCAGCGCGACGGCGAGCAGCACGCTGATCCGGCGGCGGCGCACCACGGCGCGGGCGCCTTCGGCGGCCGTCGCGCCGGCGCTCCCCGGCTGCTCGGGCGCCGCGTGCTCGAACGCGTCGTCCGCCGGCTCACCCGCCCCGCTGGGCCGGGCGGTGGGGACGGCGTCGTCCTGGGTCTGGTGGGAACCTGGCGTGCTGATGATCCGCTCCGCTGCCGTGTGGAATGCGCCGGGGGAATGCCGGTCGACGTACTGGGGACGAGGGTACGGCACCGTTCGCCCCGTTGGCCGCCGCGGCCGGGATTGTCCGGCCTTCGGACCGGTCGACCGGCCCCCGGGGTCAGCGGCGTTCCTGCTTGGCCTTGCAGCTGACGCAGAGGGTGGCGCGCGGGAAGGCCTGCAGCCGGGCCTTGCCGACGGGCTGGCCGCAGGACTCGCAGCGGCCGAAGGCGGTGCCCTCCAGGCGGGCCAGGGCGCGCTCGGTCTGGGCGAGGCTGTCGCGGGCGTTGTTGGCGAGCGAGAGCTCGCTCTCCCGGTTGATGTTCTTGGTGCCGGCGTCGACCTGGTCGTCGCCCGCGCCGTCGTTGGAGTCCCGCATCAGGCCGGCGATGGCGGCCTCGGAGGCTTCGATCTCGGCCCGCAGCCGGAGCAGGTCGGCGGCCAGTTCGTCGCGCAGCTCGGTGACCTCCTCCGCCGTCCACGGGTCCTCCCCGGGCCGGACCGGCAGCTCGGCCGGGTCGGCCTGTTCGCCGCCGCGGGCGCCGCTGCCCGCCGGCACGTGGGTGCGGCTGCTCGCCGCGGTGTGTCCGGTGGTGCCGGTCTTTCGCCGCGCAGTACTCACGGTCCCCTCCCCTGGGTCGCCCGCCACGGCCTCGCGCGACCTCTTGGTCACGGTTCCTGTCGCCTTCTCAGCCATGGCTTTCGACCTCATTCACGAATGATCAGAAGCGTCGGTTCCCGACGATCTTGCCGGTCCCGGAACGATAAACCTCATCGAATCAGCCCACAACGGGACATACCGATGCACCTCACCGATCCCACTCGCGCAGCCTCCGTCGGTCCGGCGCTGCACAAGTTGTGCCCAGAACGCCCCCGGCTAACCACCCGCCGGCCACCCGCCCGCCCGCCGGCCCCCGGCTCGCGGGTGCGCGAAACGGCTTGCGGGGGCCGATACACTGGGCCTCGCAAGGCGCAGATGGGACGAGTACCGACGCACGCAGCCTGTAGCGACCCGGGGGCGGTGGGAGCCCGGGGGTGTGCGCGGCGGGAAGATCACCCCGGAGCCGCCGGAAGAACGGCCCGCGCGAGCGGGCCCAGTAGAACCGGCCGCAAAACCCAAAGAGAGGGCCGCAGCGCGCGCGGTCAAGGAGGGTGGTACCGCGGGGCGGCTCGCCGTCTCGTCCCTCCGTCGGAGCCAGTCCACGCATCCGCCGGAGGTTGAACGCCCGCCATGCCCCCCGTCTACAACGCCGTCCCGAACGCCGTCGACCTGCCCGCGCTGGAGCACGGGATCCTGTCCTTCTGGCAGGACAACCAGGTCTTCCAGCGCAGCCTGGAGCAGTCCGAGGGCCGCCCCGAGTGGGTGTTCTACGAGGGCCCGCCCACCGCGAACGGCATGCCGGGCGCGCACCACATCGAGGCCCGCGTCTTCAAGGACGTCTTCCCGCGCTTCCGCACCATGAAGGGCTACCACGTCGCCCGCAAGGCCGGCTGGGACTGCCACGGCCTGCCGGTCGAGCTCGCGGTGGAGAAGGAGCTGGGCTTCTCCGGCAAGCCGGACATCGAGAAGTACGGCATCGCCGAGTTCAACGCCAAGTGCCGCGAGTCGGTGACCCGGCACACCGACGCGTTCGCCGAGCTGACCACGCGCATGGGCTACTGGGTCGACCTCGACCAGGCGTACCGCACCATGGACCCGTCGTACGTCGAGTCGGTCTGGTGGTCGCTGCAGCAGATCTTCGACAAGGGCCTGCTGGTCCAGGACCACCGGGTCGCCCCGTGGTGCCCGCGCTGCGGCACCGGCCTGTCCGACCACGAGCTGGCCCAGGGCTACGAGACCGTGGTCGACCCCTCGGTGTTCGTCCGCTTCCCGCTCACCTCCGGCCCGCTGGCCGGCACCGCCGCCCTGCTGGTGTGGACCACCACCCCGTGGACCCTGGTCTCCAACACCGCCGCGGCCGTCCACCCCGAGGTGACCTACGTGGTCGCCACCGACGGCGACGAGCGCCTGGTGGTCGCCGAGCCGCTGCTGGCCAAGGCCCTCGGCGAGGGCTGGGAGGCCGTCGGCGAGTCCTTCACCGGCGCCGAGATGGAGCGCTGGGCCTACCAGCGGCCGTTCGACCTCGTCGAGATCCCGGACGCGCACTACGTGCTGACCGCCGACTACGTCACCACCGAGGACGGCACCGGCATCGTCCACCAGTCGCCCGCGTTCGGCGCCGACGACCTCGCGACCTGCCGCCGCTACGGCCTGCCCGTGGTCAACCCGGTGGAGACCGACGGCACCTTCGCGCCCGAGGTGCCGCTGGTCGGCGGGGTGTTCTTCAAGAAGGCCGACGAGACCCTGGTCGCCGACCTGCGGGACCGCGGCCTGCTGTTCCGCCACCTCCCGTACGAGCACAGCTACCCGCACTGCTGGCGCTGCCACACCGCGCTGCTGTACTACGCGCAGCCGTCCTGGTACATCCGGACCACCGCCGTCAAGGACGCGATGATCCGCGAGAACGAGGCCACCAACTGGTACCCGGAGACCGTCAAGCACGGCCGCTTCGGCGACTGGCTGAACAACAACATCGACTGGGCGCTGTCCCGCAACCGCTACTGGGGCACCCCGCTGCCGATCTGGCGCTGCGCGGACGACCACCTGACCTGCGTCGGCTCGCTCGCCCAGCTCTCCGAGCTGACCGGCACCGACCAGTCCGGCCTGGACCCGCACCGCCCGTACATCGACGAGGTCACCTTCCCCTGCCCGCAGTGCTCCGCCACCGCGGTCCGGGTGCCCGAGGTGATCGACGCCTGGTACGACTCGGGCTCGATGCCGTTCGCGCAGTACGGCTACCCGTACCGCAACAAGGAGCTGTTCGAGAAGCGCTACCCGGCGCAGTTCATCTCCGAGGCGATCGACCAGACCCGCGGCTGGTTCTACACGCTGATGGCCGTCGGCACCCTGGTGTTCGACCGGAACTCGTACGAGAACGTCGTCTGCCTGGGCCACATCCTGGCCGAGGACGGCCGCAAGATGTCCAAGCACCTGGGCAACATCCTGCAGCCGATCCCGCTGATGGACCAGCACGGCGCCGACGCCGTCCGCTGGTTCATGGCCGCCGGCGGCTCCCCCTGGTCGGCCCGCCGGGTCGGCCACGGCACCATCCAGGAGGTCGTCCGCAAGACCCTCCTCACCTACTGGAGCACCGTCTCCTTCCAGGCCCTGTACGCCCGCGCGGCCGGCTGGTCCCCCTCGGCGAACGACCCGGCGCCGGCCGACCGCCCGGTGCTCGACCGCTGGGTGCTCTCCGAGCTGAACACCCTGGTCCGCGAGGTCGACGCCGCCTACGAGGCGTACGACACCCAGCGGGCCGGCAAGCTGCTGTCCGGCTTCGTCGACGACCTGTCCAACTGGTACGTCCGCCGCGGCCGCCGCCGCTTCTGGCAGGGCGACGCCGCCGCGCTGGCCACCCTGCACGAGGCGCTGGAGACCGTCACCCGGCTGATGGCCCCGCTCACCCCGTTCATCACCGAGCGGATCTGGCAGGACCTGGTCGTCCCGGTCACCCCGGACGCCCCGCTCTCCGTGCACCTCAGCAGCTGGCCGGTGGCCGACGAGACCCTGGTGGACGCCGAGCTGTCCCGCCACGTGGCGCTGGTCCGCCGGCTGGTCGAGCTCGGCCGGGCCACCCGCGCCGAGTCCGGCGTCAAGACCCGCCAGCCGCTGTCCCGCGCGCTGATCGCCGCCCAGGGCTGGGAGGAGCTCCCCGCCGACCTGCGCGCCCAGGTCGCCGAGGAGCTCAACGTCCTCGCCCTGGAGTCGCTGGCCGAGGTCGGCGGCTCGCTGGTCGACACCTCCGCCAAGGCCAACTTCCGCGCCCTCGGCAAGCGCTTCGGCAAGGGCGTCCAGGACGTCGCCAAGGCCGTCGCCGCCGCCGACGCCGCCCGGCTCGCCGCCGAGCTGCGCGCCACCGGCGAGACCTCGGTCGAGCTGGACGGCGAGAGCGTGCCGCTCTCGCCGGAGGAAGTGATCATCACCGAGACCCCGCGCGAGGGCTGGGCCGTCGCCAACGAGTCCGGCGCCACCGTCGCCCTCGACCTGGCGATCAGCCCCGAGCTCAAGCGCCTCGGCGTGGCCCGCGACGCGATCCGGCAGATCCAGGACGCCCGGAAGAACTCCGGCCTGGAGATCACCGACCGGATCCACCTCCAGCTCGCCAGCGCCGACCCGGAGACCCAGGCCGGCCTCGCCGAGCACCAGTCCCTGATCGCCGCCGAGGTCCTCGCCGAGTCCCTCGGCCTGACCCTCACCGACCCGGACGCCCCGCGCTTCACGGACGAGAACCTCGCCCTGGAGTTCGTCCTCCGCAAGGCGTAGCCACCGCGCGCGCCCCGCGCGCCCCCGGCGGAAAGCGACCGCCGGGGGCGCGCGGGCGCACCGGGGGCGCGGCGAACCACCGCCCCACCACGCCCCACGACGCGAAGGGCGCCCCCGGCCGCGATGGCCAAGGGCGCCCTTTCGGTCACGCTCGGTGGAACTGCTAGTTGTCGCCGTCCTCGTCGATCAGGAAGCCCCGCATCGGCGCGGGAGCCTGCTGCATCGGCTGCGGGGGCTGCGGCCGCACGGCCGCCATCGGCTGGGTCATGCCCGCCGGGGCCATCGTCCCGTTGCCGCCCGCCGAGCCGCCGCCGAAGGACGGGGCGCCGGTCGAACCGCCGAAGGACGAGCCGCCGAAGGACTGGTTCCCGCCGAAGGACGGGGTGGAGCCGAAGGACGGTGCCGGCGCGGACATCGCGCTGGCGCCGGCGGGGGCCATCGACGACGCGGCCGGCGGCAGCGAGGCGGTGGCGGGGATCCGCGGCGGGGCGAGCGAGTCGTCCGCCTGCGACTCCAGCTGGCGCAGCTGGGTCTCCAGGTAGGACTTCAGCCGCGTGCGGTACTCGCGCTCGAAGGCGCGCAGGTCCTCGACCTTGCGCTCCAGGGTGGCGCGGGCGGACTCCAGCGAGCCCATCGCGACGCGGTGCTTCTCCTGGGCGTCCCGCTCCAGCGCGTCGGCCTTGGCACGGGCGTCCCGCTCCAGGCCCTCGGCGCGGCTGCGGGCCTCGCCGACGATCTTGTTGGCCTCGGAGCGGGCCTCGGAGATGGCCTGGTCGGCGGTCTGCTGGGCGAGCGCCAGGACGCGGGCGGCGCTGTCGCCGCCGGGGCCCTGCTGCTGCTGCATCGGGTTGCCCATCGGGCCGCCCATCGGCTGGAGCTGCTGGCCCATCGGCTGCAGCTGCTGGCCGCCCATGGTCTGGCCCATCTGCTGCTGCATCGGGTTGCCCATCGGCTGCAGCATCTGGCCGCCCATCGGCTGGACCAGCTGCTGCTGGCCGCCCATGGTCTGGCCCATCTGCTGCTGCTGCATCGGGTTGCCCATCGGGCCGCCCATGCCCTGCTGCTGGCCCATGCCCTGCTGCTGGCCGGCGGGCAGCTGCGGGGCGCCGGACGGCAGGCCCAGCGGCTGGTTGCCCATGCCCTGCTGGCCCATGCCCTGGCCCATGCCCTGCTGCTGGCCCATGCCCTGCTGCGGGCCGCCCAGCTGCTGCGGGCCGGGGCCCTGCTGGCCGGGCACCGGCGGGCCGGATATGGCGGCGGGGACGGGGGCGCCGGGGCGGCCGCCGTCCTGCGGGGCCTGCTCCTTGCGCATGTTGGCCTGGTTCTGCGCGGCGGCACGCGTGGCGGCGGCCAGCTTGGCCCGCAGGTCCTCGTTCTCGCGCAGCAGGCGGGTCAGCTCGGCTTCGACCTCGTCGAGGAAGGCATCGACCTCGTCCTCGTCATAGCCTTCGCGCAGCCGGACGGTCGTGAACTGCTTGTTCCGAACGTCCTCGGGGGTCAATGGCATCTCTTCACCTCAACGTGATCGTCGGACCGGCATCCTGTCGCATCGTTCAGAACGACAGGCGCTGCACGAGCGAGATCAGGACATACACAATGATCATCAGTACGAAGAAGGACAGGTCGAGCGCCACGCCCCCGAGACGCAACGGCGGGATGAAACGCCGAAGAAGCTTGAGTGGCGGATCTGTGACAGTGTACGTGGCCTCCAGCACCACGACCATGGTCTTCCCCGGACGCCATGAGCGGGCGAATTGGAACACCCAGTCCATGACGAGTCGGAAGAGCAGGATCAGCAGGAACACGGTCAGCACCCAGTAGAGCACCGAACCGAAGATCCCCATCGCGTCTCCCTCTCCCTGGCCGACGTTCCGTCAGTGACGCTCTGTCAACAGACCCACACGTGTGGTCGTGGGTTCGGGTCAGCTCTGGTTGAAGAACCCACCCTCGGCGATCCGAGCCTTGTCCTCCGCCGTTACATCGACGTTAGCAGGCGACAGCAGGAACACCTTCTGCGTCACGCGCTCGATACTGCCGTGCAGACCGAAGACCAGTCCAGCGGCGAAGTCTACGAGCCGCTTGGCGTCCGTGTCGTCCATCTCGGTCAAATTCATGATCACGGGAGTGCCGCCGCGGAACTGTTCGCCGATCGTACGGGCCTCGTTGTAGGTGCGGGGGTGCAGCGTGGTGATGCGGTAGGGCTCTCGTTCGTTGACGACCTTGGGCATGATCACCGGGGTGCTCTTCTCCAGGTTGCGGTGGCGCTCGGATGTGATGGACGACACGGGAGCCATCCGCGGCTGCTCCTGCCGGATCGGCACCGCGGCGGGCACCGGCTGGGGCGCGATGTGGGCCACGGGCGCCGGCTGCGGGGCGGGTGCGGCGGGGGCGGGAGCCGCGGCCGCGGACCGGAGGTCCTCGGTCCGGCCGGTGCGGATCGGCTCCGGGTCCGCGTCGTAGTCGTCGTCGGGGTCGTACCCCTGGCTGTCGTAGGTCTCGTCCTCGACCAGACCGAGATAGACCGCCATCTTGCGCATCGCGCCGGCCATGCTGCTGTCTCCTCCGCTCATGCGCTCACCGTGTCGCCCTGCGGATGCCGTGGTCCTCTTACGACCTGTCAGGCCGACGGTCCGTCAGACCGCGGAGTGTGCGCTCGGATGCGATCCACGGTTTACCTGCAGACTGATCATCTGCTAGGTTCTGTCCTATTTTGTCCTGCAGTCTGATCTACTTACTCGGTGACGTTACCCGAGCGGTGACCGCACTCCGAGTACCGCCGTACCGACGCGTACATGTGTCGCTCCGGCGGCGATGGCCTGCTCCAAGTCCCCACTCATGCCTGCGGAGACCATGGTGGCAGCCGGATGGGCCGCGCGTACGTCGCTTGCGATTTCCGCCAGCCGCGCGAAGGCCCGCGCCGGGTCGCCCGCCAGCGGTCCGGCGAGCGGTGCGACGGTCATCACACCGTCCAGTCGCAGCCCGGGCGTGTCGGCGATCCGCTCGGCCAGCGCGAGCACCTCGGCCGGGGCGACGCCCGCGCGGTGCTCGCCCTCCCCCGCCTCCTTCTCCAGGGCGACCTGCACCAGGCAGCCCAGCGGCGGGCGTTCGGCGGCGCGGACGGCGGCGGCCAGCGAGTCGACCAGCCGGGCCCGGTCCACCGAGTGCACGACGTCGGAGTAGCGGACCACCGAGCGGGCCTTGTTGGTCTGCAACTGGCCGACGAAGTGCCAGGTCAGCGGGAGTTCGACGCAGCGCTCGGCCTTCGGGGCGGCGTCCTGGTCGCGGTTCTCGGCGACGTCGGTGACGCCGAGCCCGGCGAGCAGCGCGCTGTCCTCGGCCGGGTAGGTCTTGGTCACCACGATCAGGGTGACCTCCCCGCGCGGGCGGCCGGCCGCGGCGCAGGCGTCGGCGATCCGGCGCTCGACCACGTCGAGGTTGGCGCCGAGCTGCTCGTAGCGGGCCCGCTGCCCCTCGGTGAGCGCGCCGGTGAACTCCGCGCGACCCGGGAACGGACCGTAGATGTCGTTCGTCATGAGTGTGAGGGCCCCAACCAGACGTAGCTCGCCAGTCGCCCGGTCCGCTGCTCCCGACGGTAGGAGTAGTGGTCCGGCGATTCGAGGGTGCAGACGGATGATCGCACCACATCCTGCACCCCCGCTCCGGCGAGCTGTGCGGCGACCCCGGCGGGGACGTCCAGCGCCGGGGTGCCCCAGGAGGTCTCGGCGTGCGCGGCCGGGACGAGCGCGGCGACCTCGGCGCGCATCGCGGCCGGCACCTCGTAGCAGCGGCCGCACACCGCGGGGCCGATCGCGGCGAGGATCCGCTCGGGCCGGGCGCCCAGTTCGCGCATCGCGGCGACCGCGGCGGGGACGACCCCGGCCGCCAGGCCCGGCCGTCCGGCGTGCGCCGCGCCGACCACTCCGGCGACCGGGTCGGCCAGCAGGACGGGCGCGCAGTCGGCGGTGAGCACGGCGAGGGCGAGCGGGCGGTCGGTGACCACCGCGTCCACGGTCGGGGCGGTGCCGTCGGGCTGCCGCCCGGTGACCACCGCGACCTCGGCGCCGTGCACCTGGTTCATCCAGACCACGTCGGCCGGGTCCAGCCCGAGTTCCCGGGCCGCGCGGAAACGGTTCTGCTTGACGGCTTCGGGCGAATCGCCCACCGCGCCGCCGAGGTTGAGCTCCCCGTACGGCGAGGTGCTCACCCCGCCCCACCGGGTGGTGGAGGCGAAGTGAGCACCGTCGCGGAAGACCGCTTGGATCACTTGAGGAAGTCCGGCACGTCGAGCTCCTCCGCGGGGCTCTCGACGTACGGCCGGTGCACCGGCTGCACCTGCGGCGGCACCGGCGGGGCGGTGGCCGTCACCGGGGCCGGTGCCTCGGCCGGGCGGGCCGCCGGCTCCTCGGGCCGGGTCACCGAGCCGATCGAGCCGTAGGACGGCCGGCCGGCCGGGCGCTCGGCGGCGGCCGGGGCCGAGGCCGAGGCCGCCGAGGAGGTGGACTTCACCACCGGCTCGCGGACGATGGCCGGCGGCTGCCCGCCGTCGAACCCGGCGGCGATCACGGTGACCCGGACCTCGTCGCCGAGCGCGTCGTCGATGACCGCGCCGAAGATGATGTTGGCCTCCGGGTGGGCGGCCTCGCTGACCAGCTGGGCGGCCTCGTTGATCTCGAACAGGCCGAGGTCCGAGCCGCCGGAGATGGAGAGCAGCACGCCGCGGGCGCCGTCGATGGACGCCTCCAGCAGCGGCGAGGAGATCGCCATCACGGCGGCGGCCTTGGCGCGGTCCTCGCCGCGGGCCGAGCCGATCCCCATCAGCGCCGAACCGGCGTCCGACATGACCGACTTGACGTCGGCGAAGTCCAGGTTGATCAGGCCGGGGGTGGTGATCAGGTCGGTGATGCCCTGGACACCGGAGAGCAGCACCTGGTCGGCGGAGCGGAACGCGTCCAGCACCGAGACCTGGCGGTCGGAGATCGACAGCAGCCGGTCGTTCGGGATGACGATCAGGGTGTCGACCTGCTCGCGCAGGCTGGCGATGCCGTCCTCGGCCTGGTTGGCGCGGCGGCGGCCCTCGAAGGTGAACGGGCGGGTGACCACGCCGATGGTCAGGGCGCCGAGCGAGCGGGCGATGTTGGCCACCACGGGCGCGCCGCCGGTGCCGGTGCCGCCGCCCTCGCCGGCCGTCACGAAGACCATGTCGGCCCCCTTGAGGACCTCCTCGATCTCCTCGCGGTGGTCCTCGGCGGCCTTCCGGCCGACCTCGGGGTTGGCGCCGGCGCCGAGGCCGCGGGTGAGTTCGCGGCCGACGTCGAGCTTCACGTCGGCGTCGCTCATCAGCAGCGCCTGGGCGTCGGTGTTGATCGCGATGAATTCGACGCCCTTGAGCCCGACCTCGATCATCCGGTTGATGGCGTTGACTCCGCCGCCGCCGATGCCGACGACCTTGATGACCGCGAGGTAATTCTGGGGTGCTGCCACGTCGGGGCCTCTCGCCTCGAATTTCCGGGTCGGCTCCCCTGGATTGTGAAGGCCGACGGATGTCGATGGGTGGGAAGCACGTGGTTCCAACCCGAACCCTAAACTTGAGGTTGAGGGTTATGGCTGTGCCGGTGTCACCGCGGTGTCGAGCACAGCTCGTTGACACAGGACAGTAGGTCGCAACCGGCGCGCGTTTCAACGAACACGCCGAGCTTCCCTTTTTCTTTTGAGCCTATGTGATCATCGACCCCTCGGTGAAACCGGGGTGACCACCAAGGGTCGGACCGGAGCCGTGGCTCCGTCAATACCGCCCCCGGACACAGAACTTACCGGATCAACCCGACACCGCCGGGGCATCCGGCGCACTCACGTCGTAATTCGACGCCTTCCGGCCGAGCAGCGCGGTCAGCACCTTCGCCTTCCGATCGGTCTGCTCCGCGCTCCCCCACCGGACGGTCGCGCCCGAGGAGAGCCCCAGCCGGATGTCGTCGTAGGAGTAGACCGTGAGCGAACCGGCCTGTTTCGCCACCTCCGGCGGCAGTCCGGCGGCCACCGTGACCGCCGCGCGGACCAGCGCCGGGCGGTCGATCACCGCCACCGCGTCCTGGGCCGGCCGGCTC
This sequence comes from Kitasatospora setae KM-6054, assembly GCF_000269985.1. NCBI lineage: Bacteria > Bacillati > Actinomycetota > Actinomycetes > Kitasatosporales > Streptomycetaceae > Kitasatospora > Kitasatospora setae. The sequence continues at coordinate 2,361,443 of NC_016109.1, forward strand.
AGTTCGAGGCCCACCACCGGGACGCCCGGCGGGGGCTGCGGCTCAGTGGCGAATTCCACACCGTCGGCGTCGACCTGGACGAAGCCGTCGCCGCCGTCGCGCCGGATCGCCGCCACCGGGCGGCGCTCGGTGACCTTCACCCGCAGGGTGTGCGGCCAGCCGCGCCAGACCTCGACCGAGGCGACCCGGGACAGCCCGGCCACCTCGCTCCGGGCCTCGTCCAGGTCGACCCGGGCCAGCGGGCCGCGGGCCGTGCCGCCGAGCGCCCGCTCGACGTCCTCCCGGCTCAGCCTGCCGGAGTCCAGTCCCTGGACGGCGACCCCGCGGACGTCCAGCGCGGCGGAGAAGAACACCGTCCAGCCGAGGGCGCCGACCACCAGCACGCCCAGGGCGACCAGCGCCCCGACGCCCCGGCGGGAGAGTCGGAGCCGGGGCGGGCGGGCGGGTTCGCCGTCCTCCCCGAGCTCCTCCTCGTACTCCTCGTCAGCCACGGCGGCGGCCGCCGCGGGCGGCCTCGATCGCCTCGTAGACCATCTGCACCAGCAGGTCGTCGGCGTCCCGGCGGCCGAACTCGGCGGCGGAGCGCGACATCTCCCACAGCTTGGCCGGATCGGTGAGCACCGGCAGGACGTTCTTCAGCACCCAGTCCGGGGTCAGCTCGGCGTCGTCGACCAGCAGGCCGCCGCCCGCCTTCACCATCGGCTGGGCGTTCAGGCGCTGCTCGCCGTTGCCGATCGGCAGCGGCACGAACGCGGCCGGCAGGCCCACCGCGGCCAGCTCGGCGACCGTCATCGCGCCGGCCCGGCAGAGCATCATGTCGGCCGCCGCGTAGGCCAGGTCCATCCGGTCCAGGTAGGGCAGCGCCCGGTACGGCGGCATGCCGGGGATGTCGTCGATGGTCGGCAGCTCGTTCTTCGGGCCGACCGCGTGCAGGATCTGCACGCCGTACTGCTGGAGCCGGGGCGCGATCGCCTGCACCGTCTCGTTCAGCCGGCGGGCGCCCTGCGAGCCGCCGGAGACCAGCAGGGTGGGCAGCCGCTGGTCGAGGCCGAAGTAGTGCCGGGCCTCCGGGCGGACGGTGCCGCGGTCCAGGGTGGCGATGGTGCGGCGCAGCGGGATGCCGATGTACCGGGAGTCGCGCAGCTTGGAGTCGGGGGTGGAGACCGCGACGAAGTCGCTGTAGCGGGCGCCGATCTTGTTGGCCAGGCCGGGGCGGGCGTTGGCCTCGTGCACCACGATCGGCACGCCGGCCCGCTTGGCCGCGAGGTAGGCGGGCATCGCGACGTAGCCGCCGAAGCCGACCACGGCGTCCGCCTTGACCCGCTCGATGACCTCCTGGGCGGCGCGCACGGTGCCGCGCAGCCGGCCCGGGACGGTGATCAGCTCCGGGGTGGGCTTGCGGGGCAGCGGGACGGCCGGGATCAGCGCCAGCTCGTAGCCGCGCTCCGGGACCAGCCGGGTCTCCAGGCCGCGCTCGGTGCCGAGGGCGGTGATCCCGATCGACGGGTCGTGCCTGCGCAGCGCGTCCGCGAGCGCCATGGCCGGCTCGATGTGACCGGCGGTCCCGCCGCCGGCGAGTACGACATGCACCGAAATTCACCGCTCCCTGCGCGGCGGCCGGGCGGCCTCGCGCGCTGTGGTTTTCCTACCTGGCAGCACCCGGCCCAGGACGGGCCCGAACCGGGAGTTGGCCCCCTTCCGCCACTTGCGGGGCCGGGCAGCCAGCGCTGCCTTCGCCGCCGGGGTGCTGCGTGCGAAGCAGAGCAACAGCCCGATGGCGCACATGGCCGACAGCATCGCGGAGCCGCCGTACGAGAACAGCGGCAGCGGGACGCCCGCGATGGGCAGGAGTCCCAGCGCCGACCCCAGGTTGACCACGGCCTGAGCCATGATCCACGTGGTGGCGGCGCCCGCCGCGTACCGCACGAAGGGGTCCGTGGTGCCGAGGGCCACTCGGATACCCGCGTAGCCTAGTGCCGCGAAGAGCGCGAGCACCGACAGCGTCCCCACCAGTCCGAGTTCCTCGCCGGTCGCGGCGAAGATGAAGTCGGTGTGGGCCTCCGGCAGTTGCCCCCACTTCTCCACCCCGGCGCCCAGTCCGGACCCGAACGGTCCGCCCGCGGCCAGCGCGTAGAGGCCGTGCAGGGCCTGGAAGCAGTCCAGGTTGGGGTCGGGCTTGGTGACGCCGACGCAGGCGAGCCGGCCGAGCCGGTGCGGCACCGTGATGATCAGCGCGGTGCAGGCGACCACCGCGATGCCGAGGGTGGCGGCGAACAGCCGCAGCGGGGCGCCGACCATCCAGAGCAGGCCGAACAGCATCGCGATCAGCACCATGGTGGTGCCCATGTCGCCGCCGACCATGATCAGCATCATCAGCACGACGGTGCCGGGCACCAGCGGGACCAGCAGGTGCTTCCACTGGTCGAGCATGTGGGTGCGCTGCTTGCGGGCCAGCAGGTCGGCGGCCCACAGCAGCAGGGCGAGCTTGGCGAACTCGGACGGCTGGATCTGGAAGAAGCCCAGGCTGATCCAGTTCCGGTTGCCGTTGATCCGCACGCCGACGCCGGGGATCGCCACCAGCACCAGCGCGCCGACCACGCCGAACAGCAGCGGGTAGACGGCGGTGCGCAGCACCCGCACCGGGGCCCGGGTCAGCAGCACGGCGATCGCGCCGCCGAGCAGCAGGGCGACCAGCTGCTTGCGGAAGAAGAACGTCATCGGCAGGCCGTACTCCACCACCACGCTCTGCGAGGCGGAGAACACCATCACCAGGCCGAGCACCACCAGCAGCAGGGCCGCGCCGAGGATCAGGTAGTACGGGGTGAGCGGGCGGGCCATCAGGTAGCCGAAGCGCTCGCGGGCGGCCCGGAAGCGGGCGACCGGGCCGGCCGACTTGAAGGTGGTGGTGGTGGCCGAGATCAGCTGGAGGCCGCGCGGCGGCTCCTTCTCCCTGGTCGGCACCACGGCTCCTCTCGGTTCGGCTCACGGGCTACGGGCGCGCCGGGGTCGTCCGACGGCGAGGCCGCGCCCGGCGGTGTGCCGCCGGCGGGCGCGACCTCGTGGTGCGTGCTTCAGGCCCGCAGGGCCCGGACGGCGGCGGCGAACGCGTCGCCGCGCTCACCGTAGTGGGTGAACATGTCCATCGACGCGCAGGCGGGTGCCAGCAGGACGGTGTCGCCCTTCTCGGCGGCGGCGGCCGCGGCGGCGACGATCGCGGTCATCGCCTCGGCGCCAGTCTGGCCCGGGGCGGGCTCGAGGACCGGGACTTCTGGGGCGTGTCGCTCCAGCGCCTCCCGGATCAGCCCGCGGTCCTGGCCGATCAGCACGGCGGCCCGCAGCCGGGGCGCGGCGGCCGCGACCAGCTCGTCGAAGGTGGCGCCCTTGGCGAGGCCGCCGGCGATCCAGACCACCGGCCGGTACGCGGCCAGCGAGGCGGCGGCGGCGTGCGTGTTGGTGGCCTTGGAGTCGTTCACGTAGGCCACGCCGTCGATCTCGGCGACGTGCGCGATCCGGTGCGCGTCCGGGGTGAAGGCGCGCAGCCCGTCCCGGACCGCCTTGGCGTCGACGCCGTAGGCGCGGGCCAGCGCGGCGGCGGCCAGCGCGTTGGCGATGTTGTGCGGGGCCGGCGGGTTGACGTCGGCGACGGCGCCGAGTTCGGCGGCGGAGTTGGCCCGGTCGGCGACGAACGCCCGGTCGACCAGCAGCCCGTCGACCACGCCGAGGTTGGAGACGCTCGGCGCGTCCAGGCCGAAGCCGACGGCCCGGCAGCCCTCCTCGACGTCGGCCTCGCGGACCAGCGCCTCGGTGGCGGGGTCGGCCAGGTTGTAGACGCAGGCGACCTGGTTGCCTTCGTAGATCCGGCCCTTGGCGGCGGCGTACGCCTCCATCGAGCCGTGCCAGTCGAGGTGGTCGGGCGCCAGGTTGAGCACCGCGCCGGAGTGCACCCGCAGCGAGGGCGCCCAGTGCAGCTGGTAGCTGGAGAGCTCGACGGCGAGCACGTCGTACGGCTCCTCGGCGAGCACCGCGTCCAGCACCGGGACGCCGACGTTGCCGACGGCGGCGGTGCGCTTGCCGGCGGCGGTCAGGATGGACGCCAGCATCTGGACGGTGGTGGTCTTGCCGTTGGTGCCGGTGACGGCCAGCCAGGGGGCCGGCTCGCCGGTGGCGGGGTGCGGGGCGCGCAGCCGCCAGGCGAGTTCGACGTCGCCCCAGACCGGGACGCCGGCCGCGGCGGCCGCGGCGAACAGCGGGCCGTCGGGGGCCCAGCCGGGCGAGGTGACGACCAGCGCGGTGCCGTCCGGCAGGGTGGCGCCGTCGCCGAGGCGGACGGCGAGGCCCTGCTCGACCAGCGGGGCGGCCTTGGCCGCGAGGCCCGGCCCGTCCCCGCCGTCGACGACGGTGACGTGCGCGCCGAGCCGGTGCAGGACGCGGGCGGCGCTGATCCCGGAGAGGCCGAGTCCCGTGACGACGACCGGCAGTCCGGCCCACTCCGGGTTGTTCATCCGGTCACCCATCCCGCGTAGAAGAGTCCGAGGCCGACGGCCACGCACAGGCCCTGGATGATCCAGAACCGGACCACGATCAGGACCTCGCTCCAGCCCTTCAGTTCGAAGTGGTGCTGGAGCGGTGCCATCTTGAAAACGCGCTTGCCGGTCATCCGGAACGAGCCGACCTGGATGATCACCGAAAGGGTGATGATCACGAACAGGCCGCCGAGGATGGCGAGCAGCAGCTCGGTGCGGGAGACGATGGCCAGGCCGGCCAGCGCGCCGCCGAGGGCCAGCGAGCCGGTGTCGCCCATGAAGATCTTGGCGGGCGAGGTGTTCCACCACAGGAAGCCGAAGCAGGAGCCCATCAGCGCGGCGGCGACCACGGCGAGGTCCAGCGGGTCGCGGACGTCGTAGCAGGACGCGGTGGCCTTGATCGCGTAGGCGCAGTTCTGGCCGTGCTCCCAGAGGCCGATGAAGGTGTACGCGCCGAACACCATCACCGAGGCGCCGGTGGCCAGGCCGTCCAGACCGTCCGTCAGGTTCACGCCGTTCGACATCGCGGCGATCATGAAGTACGCCCAGATGACGAACAGCACCGGGCCGATCGCCCACTTGAAGTCCTGCACGAACGACAGGTGGTCGGAGGCCGGGGTCAGGCCGCGGCTGTCGCTGAACTGCATGGCCAGGATGGCGAAGGCGAGGGCGACGAAGGACTGGCCGAGCAGCTTCGCCTTGGCCCGCAGGCCCAGCGAGCGGCGCTTGACCACCTTGATGTAGTCGTCCAGGAAGCCGACCAGGCCGAGGCCGGTGGTCAGGAACAGCACCAGCAGGCCGGAGGCGGTGGGCAGCTCACCCGTTATCGCCTTGGTCGCGAAGTAGGCGATCAGGGTGGCCAGGATGAAGGCGATGCCGCCCATCGTGGGCGTGCCGCGCTTGCTGTGGTGCGCCTTGGGGCCGTCGTCGCGGATGTACTGGCCGTAGCCGTGCTTGGCGAGCAGCTTGATCAGGGCGGGGGTGCCGAGCAGGGTCAGCACCAGGCCGATCATGCCGGAGAAGAGGATCTGCTTCACTTCGCGGCACCGTCCGCGAGCAGCGCCTCGGCGACCCTCTCCAGCCCCACCGAACGGGAGGCCTTCACCAGGACCACGTCCCCCGGCCGGACCTGACTGCGCAGCAGCTCGATCGCCGCGTCCGCGTCGGACACCAGCACCGACTCCTCACCCCACGAACCTTCGTTCCTCGCGCCCAGTTCCATCCGGGCCGCCTCGCGTCCGCCGACCGCCACCAGCTTGGTGATGTCCAGCCGCACCGCGAGTCTTCCGATGGTGTCGTGCTCGTCGAGGCTGTCCTCGCCGAGCTCCCGCATCTCGCCGAGCACCGCCCAGGTGCGGCGGCGCTCCGGGCCGGTGCCCGCCATCGTCGCGAGGGCCCGCAGCGCGGCCCGCATCGATTCCGGGTTCGCGTTGTAGGCGTCGTTGACGACGGTGAGGCCATCGGCCCGGTCGACCACCTCCATGCGCCAGCGGGACAGCGCACCCGCCTCGCTGAGTGCTTCGGCGACGCGGTCGACGGGCATCCCGAGCTCCACCGCCACCGCGGCGGCGGCGAGGGCGTTCGAGACGTGGTGCTCACCGTACAGGCGCAGCCGCACGGGCGCGGAACCGGCCGGGGTGCTGAGCGTGAACTGGGGCCTGCCGGTGGCGTCCAGGCGAACGTCGGTGGCCCGGACGTGGGCGTCCGGGGACTCGCCGAACAGCACGACCCGGGCCCTGGTGCGGCTGCTCATCGCGCGCACCAGCGGGTCGTCGGCGTTCAGCACCGCGACGCCCTCGGGCGAAAGGGCCTCCACCATCTCGCCCTTGGCCTCGGCGATGCCCTCGCGGGAGCCGAACTCGCCGAGGTGGGCGGTGCCGATGTTGAGGACGAGTCCGACGGTCGGCGGGGTGATGCCGGTGAGGTACTCGATGTCGCCCTTGTGCCGGGCGCCCATCTCCATCACCAGGTGCCGGGTGCTCGGGGCGATCCGCAGCGCGGTCAGCGGGTGGCCGATCTCGTTGTTGTTCGAACCGGCGGGGAAGACCGTCTCGCCGTGCCCGGCCAGCACCTGGGCGATCAGGTCCTTGGTGGAGGTCTTGCCGGAGGAGCCGGTCAGGCCGACGATCCGCACGTCGGCGGCGCGGGCGACCACGGCGCGGGCGAGCCGGCCGAGGGCCACCACCACGTCGTCCACCAGGATCGCGGGCACGCCGACCGGCCGGGTGGCGAGCACCGCGACGGCGCCGTCGGCGACCGCCTTCGCGGCGTAGTCGTGGCCGTCGACGCGCTCGCCGCGCACGCAGACGAACAGCCCGCCGGGCTCGATCCGCCGGTTGTCGGTGACCACCGCGCCGGTGATCAGCGCCTGCGGGTCGGCGCCGTCCAGCGTCCCGCCGACCGCCTGCGCGGCCTCGGCCAGGGTCAGGGCAATCACCGGTCTACCTCCATGATCTGCTCGATCGCGGTCCGCAGGACCTGGCGGTCGTCGAACGGGCGGACCTCGCCCTTCACGTACTGGCCCAGCTCGTGGCCCTTGCCCGCGACCAGCACGGTGTCGCCGCTGTGCGCGCGGGAGACCGCGAGGGCGATCGCCTCGCCGCGGTCGGGGACGGCGAGGACCTCGCCGCGCTCCTGCTCGGGCACCTCGGCGGCGCCGGAGAGCATGGTGGCGAGGATCGCCAGCGCGTCCTCGGAGCGCGGGTTGTCGCTGGTGAGGACGGCGGTGTCGGCGAGCCGGGCGGCGATCGCGCCCATCGGCCCGCGCTTGTACGGGTCGCGGTCGCCGCCGCAGCCGACGACCACGTGCAGCCGGCCCTTGGTGACCTCGCGGAGCGAGGCGAGCACCGAGCTGAGCGCGTCCGGCTTGTGCGCGTAGTCGACCACGGCGACGTAGTCCTGCCCCGCGTCGACCTCCTCCAGCCGGCCGGGGACGCCGGGGACGGCGGCCACCCCGGCCACCGCGTCGGCCAGTTCGACGCCGGCGACCACCAGCGCGGTGATCGCGCCGAGCGCGTTGGAGACGTTGAACAGGCCGGGCAGCGGCACCGCGGCGTCGGCCTGTTCGCCGTTCGGGCCGAGCACCCGGAAGGTCGAGCCGGACGGGCCGGGCCGGACGTCGACGGCGCGCCAGTCGGCGGCCGGGTCGCCGGCCGCCGAGAAGGTGGTCATCGGGATCCGGGCCTCGCCGGCCAGCCGGCGGCCGTAGGAGTCGTCCCGGTTGGCGACGCCGCGGCGGGACTTGCCCTGCTGGAAGAGCCGGGCCTTGGCCCGGTAGTAGTCCTCCATGTCGGGGTGGAAGTCGAGGTGCTCGGGCGTCAGGTTGTTGAACAGCGCGACGTCGTAGACCACGCCGTCGGTGCGGCCGTAGACCAGCGCGTGGCTGGAGACCTCCATCACCACCGCGTCCGCGCCGGCCTCGCGCATCACGGCGAGCACCGCGTGCAGTTCGGTGGCCTCGGGGGTGGTCCGCTCGGACTTGATCCGCTCCTCGCCGACCCGCATCTCGACGGTGCCGATCACGCCGGGCAGCCGGCCGGCCCCGCGCAGGCCGCCCTCCACCAGGTAGGAGGTGGTGGTCTTGCCGTTGGTGCCGGTCAGACCGATCATCAGCATCCGCTCGCTGGGCGCTCCGTAGACGGCGGCGGCCAGCGGGCCCATCGCCTCCCGCGGGCTGTCGACGACCAGCAGCGGGACGCCCGCGGCGGCGGCCAGTTCGGCCCCGGCGGCGTCGGTGAGCACCGCGACCGCGCCCGCGGCGGCGGCCCCGGCGGCGAACGCCGCGCCGTGGTGGTTGGCGCCGGGGAAGGCCACGTACACGTCGCCGGGCCGCACCGCCCGGGAGTCGTGGGTGACGCCGGTGACCTCGGGGCCCTCGACGCCGGCCAGCCCGAGCAGCCGGGCCGCCTCGGCGAGCGGCAGCGCCGCGGTGCGGTCGGGTCGGGGCGGGCTCGCGGAGATTTGATCGGATTTCGGCACGGCCGGAAGGCTATCGGCCCCGCGCCCCCCGGGGCCAAACCGGGCCTGCCGGGCCGTGACCTTGCTCACAGGGCGCTCCGCGCGCCGGGGGGTTTCGCTCATCTCAGGGTTTCCAGTCGACGGGCAGGTTCGGCGCCTCGCTGCCGCTCGGCGGGACCTGGAGGGTCTTGAGGGTGAACTCCATCACCTGCTTGAAGACGGGGCCGCACAGCTGCCCGCCGAAGTGCCCGTTGACCGGGTCCTGGATGACGCAGGAGACCGTCACCCGGGGCTGGTCGGCGGGCGCGAAGCCGATGAAGGAGGCGGTGTACCCGGAGTACTTGCCGGTCTTCGGGTCCACCCGGTTGGCGGTGCCGGTCTTGCCGGCCACCCGGTAGCCGGGGATCTTCGCGGTGTTGCCGGTGCCCTGCTCGTCGGTGACGACGGACTCCAGCATCTCGGTCAGGGTCTTGGCGGTCTGCTCGGACACCACCCGGTTGCGCGCCCCGGCCGCCGCGGGCGTGAACTTCCCGTCCGGCCCGGTGGTCCCGGCCAGCAGGCTCGGGGCGACCCGCACCCCGCCGTTGGCGATGGTGGAGAACACCGAGGTGGCCTGCAGCGCGTTCACCGACAGGCCCTGGCCGAACGGGATGGTGTACTGCTGCGAGCCGTTCCAGTCCTCGGGCTTGGCCAGGATGCCGCGGGTCTCGCCGGGGAAGCCCAGGCCGCTGGGCTTGCCGATGCCGAACCGGTCCAGGTAGTCGGCGAGCACCTTGTTGGACTCCGCCTGGGTGGCGCCCAGGTGCTCGGCGGCCTCGATGGTGCCGATGTTGGACGACTTGGCGAGCACGCCCGCCAGCGTCAGGTACCAGGTCTCGTGGTCGATGTCGTCGTGGAACACCCGGTCGGCCCGCTGCAGCGTGTTGGGCACCTCCACGTGGGTGTCCCAGTTGGCCTTGCCGGTGTCCAGCACCGCCGCCATGGTCATCAGCTTCGCGGTCGACCCGGGCTCGTACGCGTCCTGCAGGGCCGCGTTGCCGAGCTGGTCGGCGCGGGCCGAGGCCAGGTCGTTCGGGTCGAAGCCGGGCGAGGTGGCCATCGCCAGCACCTGGCCGGTCCGCACGTCCTGGACGATCACGTAGCCCTTCTCCGCCCCGGCGTTGGCGACCTGGTCGGTGATGGCCCGCTGGGCGGCCCACTGGACGTCCGGGTCGACGGTCAGCCGCAGGTCGGTGCCGGGCACCGGGTCCTGCCGGGCGCCGCCCGCGGTGGCCACCCGGCGGCCGCCCGAGGCGGCGTACGTGGAGTGGCCGTCCTGCCCGGCCAGCTGCTGCTGGTACTGCAGCTCCAGGCCGCCGGTGCCGGTGCCCTCGGCGTTGACGAAGCCGACCAGGTTGGCGCCCAGGCCGCCCGCCGGGTAGCTGCGCCGGGTCGACTGGTCCCAGAAGATCCCGGACAGCGGGTTGGCGCAGCCGGGGTCGACGAACTGCCGGCCGCCCTTGTCGGCGGGCTTCTTCAGCAGCAGGAGCTGGGCCCGGCAGGCGGCGGTGTCGGCCTGCTTGGTCAGCGAGGACCGCAGGTCGGCGATCTGGTTCTTCGCCTCCGGGGTCTGCCGGGCCATCAGCAGCGCGTACTGGCTCTTCGGGTTCTTGCTGTTCAGGTGCAGCTTCTCGGCCAGCTTCTCCTTCGGCTGCCCGAGGATCGGCGCCAGCAGCGCCGCCGCCTGCTCCGGGGCGTCCGGGAGGTGGGTGGCCTCCGGGGTGAACATGGTCGGGTCGGCGGTGATGTCGTACGCGTCGACCGAGGTGGCCAGCACGGTGCCGTCGGCGGCGGTGATCGAGCCGCGCTCGGCGGGCAGCGACACCCGGACGTACTTGTTGGCGCCCGCGGCGGCGGCCAGCGCGTCGGAGTCCAGCAGCTGCAGCTGCACCAGCCGGCCCGCGAAGACCGCGAACACCAGCAGCAGGCAGACCGTCACCAGCCGCAGCCGGCGGCGCGGGTCGGCCAGCCTGATGGTCCGCGGGCCGGACGGGGCGGGGCGGCGCGGCGGCGCCGGGCGGCGGGCCGGGCGGGCGCTGGGGCGCGGCGGGGCGACCTCGCGGTGCCCGGCGGAGGCGGCCCGCGGCCGGGCCGGGCGGGCGGCGGCGCCGTCGGCGCGGCGCGGTTCGCCGACCCGGCGGCGCGGCGGCTCGGCGGACCGGCCGCCGCCGGAAGCGGAGGGGCGCCCGCCGGCCGGCGGGGTGCGGCGCGGGCGCGGGGCGTCTCCGGGCGGGCGGCTCACCGCTGCGCCCCGGCGGACGGGCTGCCGGAGGGGCCGGCCGGCGGGGCCGGGGCGAGGTCGATGCCGGGGTCGGCCGGACTGCCGCTCGCCCCGGGCGAGGGCTGGGGCGAGCCGGTGGCGCCGGCCGACGCGGACGGGTCGGCGGTGCTGGGGCGCGGCACCGGCGGCTTGTCCTCGGCGGGCTTGGCCTTGCCGGTGACCGTGCCGTCCGGGTTGAGGAAGGCCGGATCGCCGCCGGGGACCATGCCGAGCTCGCGGGCCCGCCGCTCCAGCGCGTCGGGCGCGGACTGCTCGGCGATCTGCTGCTGCAGGGTCTGCTGCTGGTCGGTCGCCTCGGTGGTCTGCTTGCGCAGCTTGGAGAGGGTGAACGAGCCCTCGTTCAGGGCGGTGTTGAGCATCAGCAGGCCGAGCAGCCCGGCCGACAGCAGGGCGACCACCAGCACCGCGAAGGGGGTGCGCCCCCGCATCGAGCGCGCTCCGGGGCGGACGGTGATCCGCGCCCTGCCCCCCTGCCCGGGGACGCTCCCCCGGGTCCGCTCGCCGGCCACCGGCACCGCTCCACTCCCCTTCGCTCCGCTGCTCCCGGGGGCTGGCTACCGCCGGGTCCGTCTGATCCTCTCCGCCACGCGCAGCCGTACGGGCGCGGCGCGCCGGTTCTCCTCGATCTCCTCCTCGGTGGCCAGTTCGGCACCGCGGGTGAGCAGTTTCAGCCAGGGCTGGAGCTCCTCGGGGATCACCGGCAGGCCCGGCGGGGCGGTGGAGGTGGCACCGGCCTGAAAGTACTGCTTGACCAGGCGGTCCTCCAACGACTGGTAGGACATCACGACGATCCGACCGCCCACCGCGAGGGCGTCCAGCGCGCCCGGGATGGCCCGGTCGAGCACCTCCAGCTCGCCGTTGACCTCGATCCGCAGCGCCTGGAAGGTCCGCTTGGCCGGGTTGCCGCCGGTGCGCCGGGTGGCCGCCGGGATGGCGTTGCGGACCAACTCGACAAGACGAGCGCTGTTGGTGAACGGTTCCCGCTCGCGCTCGCGGAGCACCGCGGAGGCGATCTTCCCGGCGAACCGCTCCTCGCCGTAGACCTTGAGGATCCGGGCCAGGTCGCCGTGGCCGTAGGTGTTGAGCACCTCGGCCGCGGAGATCCCCCGGGTCTGGTCCATCCGCATGTCCAGCGGGGCGTCCTGGGAGTAGGCGAAGCCGCGGTCGGCCTCGTCCAGCTGCATCGAGGAGACGCCGAGGTCGAACAGCACGCCGTGCACCTCGGGGACGTCCAACTCGTCCAGCACGCGCGGGATCTCGTCGTACACGGCGTGCACCAGGGTGGCCCGGTCGCCGAACCGGGCGAGCCGCTCGGCGGAGAGCTCCAGGGCGCGCGGGTCGCGGTCGACGGCGATCAGGCGGACGTCCGGGAAGCGGGTCAGCAGGGCCTCGCTGTGGCCGCCCAGGCCCAGGGTCGCGTCCACCACGACGGCGCCGGGCGTGGAGATCGCCGGGGCGAGGGCGTCCAGGCAGCGCTCCAGCATCACCGGGATGTGCCGGGGGGCGGGGCTGTCGGTACTCATACGGGGGCGGGGCCTTCCTCAGGTGCGGTGTGGCCCGGCCATTCTCGCGCACCCGGCCGGCCGGGGCGCACGCCGCCCGTGGTCCCCGCCCGCTCGCTCGGGGAAGGTGCGACCGCCCGGCACCGGGGAAGGTGCGCCAGGTGGGCACGGAGCGGGAGGAGGCCGCGGGCTGCGTACGGGCCGGTCGGCCCGGTGCGGAGAGCGGCCGCGACCGCCCGGTTGCCGGGCGCCGTCCGCCGTGCTCCACTGCGCCTGCAGCCTATCGCCCGCGCCCCGCCAGTCAACGCCCCGCTCCGGCGCACCACCCGGGCGGCGGTACGGATCGGCGCAGGTCGGACCGGTTCCCGGGGGCGCCCGGGGGCGGGGCGCGGGCCCGGCGGGGCGCGCCGGACGAACCGGGGCGAAGCCGTCCGAGCGGGCCGGCCGGCCGGGGCTTGCGGCATTCGGCCCCGCACCGCGCCCGGGCGGGCTACGGTCGACGCCATGGCTCCCGCCCCCGGCCCCGAGCGGCCGTCCGAGACCGACCGCTTCGTGCTGTCCAACCGCTCCTACGCCGAGACCTTCCGGGACGGCGGGATGGACGCCCGCCCGGTGCGCCGGGTCGCGGTGGTGGCGTGCATGGACGCCCGGCTCGACCTGTTCGCCGCGCTCGGCCTGGAGCTGGGCGACGCGCACATCATCCGCAACGCGGGCGGCGTGGTCACCGACGACGCGATCCGCTCGCTGACGATCAGCCAACGCGCCCTGGGCACCCGCACCGTGGTGCTGATCCACCACACCGGCTGCGGGCTGCTCGGCCTGACCGAGGAGTTCCGGCACGAGCTGGAGCGCGAGGTCGGCCAGCGCCCGCAGTGGGCGGTGGAGTCCTTCACCGACCTGGACGCGGACGTCCGGCAGTCCGTCCAGCGGGTGCGCACCTCGCCGTTCCTGCCGCACACGGACGACGTCCGGGGCTTCGTGTTCGACGTGCACACCGGCCTGCTCCGCGAGGTCCACTGAGACGTCCGGCGGTTCTCCGCAGGCTCCGGGCGAAACCGCCGGGCCCCGCTTCTCGTCCCAAACCGGGACAGCCTTCGCGTGTCGCCCGGGCGGGTGACTTCTGGCCGTGGGACAGGGAAGAATGCGCCAGGTATTCGGGGTGGGCCGGGCTCGAACCAGCCGCCCGGCGACTGTGCAACATGGGAGCTGACGGGTGACGACGATCAACGGACAGGGCGCGGAGCAGCCGGAGCCGGGCCGCTACGACCGGCGGGAGCCGGTCGGTCTGGCGGAGCTGGCGGCGGTGGTCGACCGGGTCCGGGAGTCCGTGGAAAGCGTGATCGAGGGCAAGCCGGAGGCGGTCCGGATCGCCCTGACGGTGCTGCTCGCCGAGGGCCACCTGCTGCTGGAGGACGTGCCCGGCGTCGGCAAGACCATGCTCGCCAAGACGCTGGCCCGCTCGGTCGACTGCACGGTGCGCCGGATCCAGTTCACCCCGGACCTGCTGCCCTCCGACGTCACCGGCACCAACGTCTTCGACCAGCACCAGCGGGACTTCGAGTTCCGGCCCGGCGCGATCTTCGCGCAGATCGTGGTCGGCGACGAGATCAACCGGGCCTCGCCGAAGACCCAGTCCGCGCTGCTGGAGTCGATGGAGGAGCGCCAGGTCACCATCGACGGCACCACCCACGAACTGCCCTCGCCGTTCATGGTGATCGCCACCCAGAACCCGGTCGAGATGGAGGGCACCTACGCCCTGCCGGAGGCCCAGCGCGACCGCTTCATGGCCCGGATCTCGATCGGCTACCCCAGCGCGGACGCCGAGTTCGCGATGCTCGACCTGCACTCGGCGGCCAACCCGCTGGACGACCTGCAGCCGGTCGCGCACGCCGCCGACCTGCTCAAGCTGATCGAGCTGGTGAAGACCGTCTACGTCGCCGACCCGGTCCGCCGCTACGCCGTCGACCTGGTCGCCGCCACCCGCACCACCTCCGAGCTGCGGCTGGGCGCCTCCCCCCGGGCGACCCTGCACCTGGTCCGGGCGGCCCGCGCGCACGCCGCCCTGGACGGCCGCGACTACGTGCTGCCGGACGACATCCAGGCGCTGGCCGTGCCGGTGCTGGCGCACCGCCTGCTGCCGACCTCGGAGACCCAGCTGAGCCGCCGCTCGGTCGAGCAGGTCGTGCTCGACCTGGTGGCCCGGCTGCCGATCCCGCGCCCGCAGGGCCGCTGAGGTGGCGCGCCCCGCCCGGGCCTCCGGGGTGCGCACCGCGCTGCGCGGGCTGACCACCCGGGGGCGCTCCTTCCTGGCGGCCGGCGTGACCGCGGCGCTCTGCGCGTTCGCGTTCGGCCAGGCCGCGCTGTTCCAGGTCGGCGTGCTGCTGGCGGCGCTGCCGCTGGCGGCCGCCGGGATGCTGGTGCGCACCCGCTACCGGGTGGCCTCGGGCCGCCGGCTCAGCCCGCACCGGGCGGCGGCCGGCCAGGAGGCCCGGGTGCACCTGCGGCTGGACAACGTCTCCCGGGTGCCCACCGGCCTGCTGCTGCTGGAGGACAAGGTCCCGTACGTGCTGGGCCCGCGCCCGCGCTTCGTGCTGGACCGGGTCGAGCCGCGCGGCTTCCGCGAGGTGTCCTACCGGGTCCGCTCGGACCTGCGCGGCCGCTACCCGCTGGGCCCGCTGCAGCTGCGGCTCTCCGACCCGTTCGGGATGTGCGAGCTGACCCGCGCGTTCAGCGCCGCCGACGTGCTGACCGTCGTCCCGCAGGTGCAGGACCTGCCGGCGGTGCGGCTGCCCGGCGAGTCCGGCGGGCAGGGCGACTCCAACACCCACACGCTGGCGCTGGCCGGCGACGACGACGTCATCCCGCGCGAGTACCGGCAGGGCGACGACCTGCGCCGGGTGCACTGGCGGTCCACCGCCCGGTACGGCGAGCTGATGGTCCGGCGCGAGGAGCAGCCGCTGCAGGCCCGCGCGACCGTGCTGCTGGACACCCGGGAGACCGCGCACCGCGGCTCCGGGCCGGCCTCCTCGTTCGAGTGGGCGGTGTCCTGCGCCGCCTCGGTCGCGGTCGACCTGGTGCAGCGCGGCTACCGCACCCGGCTGCTCACCGACACCGGCTTCGCGGTGCCCGCGACGGGCGCCGGCGGTGGCGGCACCACCGCCGCCGAGTCGGTCGGCCTGCTGCTGGACGCGCTGGCCGTGGTCGAGCACTCCGACGGCGGCACGCTGGCCCGGGCCGAGGAGGTGCTCCGGCTCGGCGGCGAGGGCCTGCTGGTCGCGGTGGTCGGCGAGCTGGACGAGGAGCAGGCCGAGCGGCTGGCCCGGCTGCGCCGCCGCACCGGCGGCGCCGTCGTCCTGCTGCTGGACACCGGCACCTGGGCCGGCCTGCGGCACGGGCTGCCGGACGGCGCCGGCGAGCGGGCCGCGGCCCGGGTCACCCGGCTGCGCGAGTCCGGCTGGACCGTGCTGCCGGTGCGGGCCGGCGACTCGCTGCCCGCGCTGTGGCGGACCGCGGACCGCACCCAGAACACCACCGTTCCCTACCGAGACGAGGTCGGCGCGTGACCACCCGGGCCAAGTTGACGCTCTGCGCGGCCCTGGCCACCGCCCTGGCGGCGCTGTGCCTGTCCCCGCTGTTCCAGGACTCCTTCGCGCTGGCCCCGCACGGCCTGCTGATGGTTGCCGTCGCGGCCGGCGCCGGCGCCGGCCTGCGCGCGCTGCCGCTGCCGCGGGCCCTGGTGCCGCCGCTGCAGCTCCTCGTGGTGCTGTACGTGCTGCTGCTGACCACCGTGCGGTCCGCGATGGCCGCCGGCCTGCTGCCCGGCCCGGGCGCGCTGGACGCGGTCTCCACGCTGCTCTCCCAGGGCGGCAGCGACGTCCAGGAGTACGCGATCCCGGCCCCGGCCACCGACGGCCTGCGGCTGATCGTGGTCGGCTCGGTCGCCCTGATCGCCGTGCTGGTCGACGCCCTGGCGGTCACCTACCGCCGGGCCGCCGCCGCGGGCCTGCCGCTGCTGGCCCTGTACTCGGTGGCCGGCGGCCTGGTCGACTCGCCGGGCGGCATGTGGCTGTGGTTCCTGTTCGGCTCGGCCGGCTACCTGGCCCTGCTGTACGTCGAGGGCCAGGACCGGCTGACCCGCTGGGGCCGGGTCTTCCACGGCACCGGCCGCTCCGCCGTGACGCTCTCCAACGGCGGCCGCCGGATCGGCGTGATCGCGCTGGCCGCCGCCGTCCTGCTGCCGGTGTTCGTGCCCGCGGTCGGCCCCGGCCTGTTCGGCGGGCACGGCTCGGGCGACGGCACCGGGACGGGCGGCGGGAACGGCACCATGGACCAGCGCTCGCTCAACCTGGTCGTCGCGCTCACCGCCAACCTGCGCTCCAACGACGACACCCAGCTGCTGTCCTTCTCCACCGACTCCCCCGACCCCGACCAGCTCTACCTGCGGATCGCCGCGCTCAGCGAGTTCAACGGCCAGGAGTGGCTGCCCGGCCCGCAGGACCCGCAGCCGATGCCCACCACGGTGCCCGCGCCCGAGGGCCTCTCGCCGAACCTGCCGACCTCCTCGGTCCGCACCAACATCACCGTCGCGGACCAGCTCAGCACCGCCTGGCTGCCGATGCCGTACCCGATGTCCTGGGTGCAGCTGCCGAGCACCTCGGACTGGCGCTTCGACCCGACCGGGCGCACCGTCAGCGGCGTCAACGGCCAGAAGAGCAAGGGCCTGACGTACTCCGTCGGCTCGGTCGCGGTGGGCGCCACCGCCGCCCAGCTGCGCGCCGCCGGCCCGACCCCCGAGACCGTCGGCAAGCGCTACCTGGGCCTGCCCGCGAACCTGCCGGCCGTGGTCGGCGAGACCGCCAGGACCGTCACCAAGGGCAAGACCACCCCGTACGACCAGGCCGTCGCCCTGCAGCAGTACTTCACCGGCGGGGGCTTCACCTACAACACCAAGATCGACGCCCGCACCGGGCCGGACGCCATCGCCAAGTTCCTCCAGGACAAGGAGGGCTTCTGCGTGCACTTCGCCGCCACCATGGCGGCGATGTCCCGCTCGCTGGGCATCCCGGCCCGGGTCGCGATCGGCTTCACCCCGGGCAGCGGCGGCGGCAGCAGCCGGGTGGTGCGCAGCTCCAACTACCACGCCTGGCCCGAGCTGTACTTCAACGGCTACGGCTGGATGCGCTTCGAACCGACCCCGAACCGGGGCAGCACCCCGCTGTACTCCGTCCAGCAGGCCGCGCCCAGCACCGCCCCCAGCACCGCGCCGAGCAGCGCCGCGCCGAGCGAGCAGCCCTCGGCCCAGCCGTCCTCCTCCAGCAGCTGCCCGCCGCAGCAGCACAAGCTGGGCGACTGCGCCGACGAGACCGCGCTGGCCGAGCGGAAGACGACCACCACCGCCTGGTGGCGGTCCTGGACGGTGCTGGCCGGCGTCCTGGGCGGACTGCTGGTGGCGGGCCTGCTGGCCTTCCCGATGCTGTGGCGCACCAGGCTGCGCCGCCGCCGCCTCGGCACCGGCCGCCACCTGCCCGGCGCGGGCGCCCCGCCGCTCACCGACGAGCAGGTGCTGGCCGCCTGGGCCGAACTCGTCGACTCCGCGTGGGACCTCGGCATCCCGCCCGACGAGGCCCGCACCCCGCGGCACGCCGCCCGCCGGCTCGCCGAGGACGCGCGGCTCGACGCCGACGCGACGGCCGCCGCCGGCCGGGTCGCGCTCGCCACCGAGCGGGTGATGTACGCCCGCGAGTCGCAGGCGCCGCAGCAGCTGGGCGGCGACGTCCGCACCACCCGCGAGGCGCTGCTGGTCCGGGCCACCCGCCGGCGCCGGCTGCGCGCCCTGCTGCTGCCGGCCTCCGCGGTCCGGCTGTGGTGGCGCGCCCAGGACCGGGCCGCGGCCCGCCGGGAGCGCACCGCCGTACGGGTGGCGGCGCTCCGCGCGGCGGTCACCCGGCCGTTGCGGCGCAAGCCCGAGCGGGACGAGCGGGACCGGCCGGGCGGACCGGACCGGCGGGACGGCTAGCGGCAGCGGCGGCAGCCACGGGCGCGGCGGCGGCCGCGACAAAAGATCCGCCCGGCGAGGGTCTCCCTCGCCGGGCGGATCGCGTCTGGTGGGCCGCTCGCCCCGCAGGGTGCCGTCCCGGTCGGTGCTACAGGCCGCTCTGCTCGTCGCGGCGGCGCTGCCAGCGCTGTTCCATTCGATCGACGACACCGGTCTTCCGGCGTGGCGCTGCCGCCTGCCGTGGGCCGTGTCCGGCCGGGCCGCGACGCCACGCGGTGACCGCGAGGACGGCGCAGCCGAGCATCACCAGGAACCCGACCACGCTGACCCAGATGACCTGGGCGACCAGGCCCCCCATGAGCAGCGCGATGCCCGCCACGAAACCCGCCACGGCCAGGTAGACCCGCCGACGCGTGTAGGTGTGCAGGCCGGTTCCCTCGAGCGCTGACGCGAACTTGGGATCTTCGGCGTACAGCGCTCGCTCCATCTGCTCGAGCAGTCGCTGCTCGTGCTCCGAGAGCGGCACGGAGTCCTCCTACTCGTCGGTCGCGGGGCGACCGGTCCGCCACCCCTGGCTCGGGCCTGTGTGGTCCATATGCCCCACCGGTCTGGCCGTCATGCTTACCGGCTTTACCCAGATCATACGGTCCACGGCCGCGGTTCGGCGTGGTCAATCAGGCGTGGCTCGGGCCGCCGCGTCGGCGGCCCGCACCCCTGCAACGAGCGGGGGGCCCGCTTGGTGCCCCCGCCGGGAGGATTCAGTGGGCCTCGGCCAGCAGGTGGAGCTGGGTGGCGACGGCGTGGAAGGCGGGCTGCTCGGCGGCGGCGAGCTCCAGCTTGAGCAGGGCGTCGAGGGCGCCCGGCTCGGTGTCGACCAGGACGCCGGGGACGAGGTCGGCGAAGACCCGGATGCCGTGCACGGAGGTGACCTTCAGCCCGGCGTCGGCGGTCAGCGCGTCCAGCTGCTCGCCGGTGAAGCGGCGGGGCATCGGGTCGCCGGGGCCCCAGCGGCCGTCGGCGGCGTCCAGCGCGGTGCGGGCCTCGGTGAACTGGCCGGCCACCGCGCGGGCCAGCACGGCGCCGTTGCGGTTGGCGGCGAGCAGGCTGACCAGCCCGCCCTTGCCGAGGGTGCCGACCAGGTTGCCGAGCGCCTCGGCCGGGTCGTCGACGACCTCCAGGACGCCGTGGCAGAGCACCGCGTCGACCGATCCGGCCGGGACCAGCTCGGGCAGCGTCTGGGCGTCGCCCTGGACGGCCCGGACCAGCTCGGTGACACCGGCCTCGGCGGCCCGGCGCTCCAGCGCGAACAGCGCGTCCGGGCTGGGGTCGACCACGGTGACCCGGTGGCCCAGCCGGGCCACCGGCACGGCGAAGTTGCCGGTGCCGCCGCCGGTGTCGACGACCTCCAGCACCGGCCGTCCGAGCTCGGCCGAGCGCCGCTCCAGCGCCGCCCGCACCACCTCCCACACCACGGCGGTACGCAACGCACTGCGGGGACGAGTCGGATACAAGGCGGCACCCCTCTTGGCAGGTCTTCCACGGCGGGACACCTCCACCTTATCCGCCGGGGCGGGGCGGCCGGGGTGCGGCCGAGGCGCGGCCGAGGTGCGGCTGAGGTGCGGCTGAGGTGCGGCGCAGCACCGGGCGGCTCGGCGGCGGGGCTCAGGGGTGCAGGGCCAGGATCCGCTCCACGATCCGCAGGTACAGGGCGGTGTTGCGGATCAGGTCGTCCGCGTCGCGCTCGCCGGCGGCGCCGGTGATGCCGGCCTCGGCGGCGGCCCGGCGGCGCGCGCCGGCCGCGAAGTAGGCGGCCCACTCGGCGAGTTCGGGAGCGACCTCGGGCAGCAGCTCCCAGGCCGGGCGGATCGCCTGGCGGCGGCGCGGGCCGCGCACCGGGCGGCCGCGAACGGCCAGCACGGCGGCGGTGGCGCGCAGCGCGGCGAGGTGGGCGGTGGCGTACCGCTCCAGCGGGTCCTGTCGGCCGCGGGCGTACACCAGGGTGCGGTGCGCGTGGCGGAGCAGTTCGAGCGCCGCGGGCGGGGCCGAGCCCCGGCGCAGCACCGGGTGGACGTCGGCGCCGCGGGTGGCCGGCAGGGTGGGTTGATCGACGGCAGGGCGGGCGACAGGCTCAGGACGACTGATGGTCATGGGTCTCCCCCGTTCACTCCGGACCTTGCCCGGACCGGTCGGTCCGCGCATGCATCCATCGTGAACGGGGGGTCTGACAACTCGGGGTCCCCCACCCCGCGGGGCCCCCCGACCCC
Organism: Kitasatospora setae KM-6054; assembly: GCF_000269985.1. Taxonomy (NCBI): domain Bacteria; kingdom Bacillati; phylum Actinomycetota; class Actinomycetes; order Kitasatosporales; family Streptomycetaceae; genus Kitasatospora; species Kitasatospora setae. Next base: position 2,382,004 of record NC_016109.1, read on the forward strand.
GTTCCGTCGTCCCCCACGGCCGTCCCGGGTTCCCCCCCAGGGGGAGGGGGTCGGGCTCCGCCGCCCCGTGTCGGCGGTGCCCGGCCCCCTCGCTCCGGCCGTTGGTTCGCGTTCCGGACGCGGCATGGTCCGCCGAATCCCCCCGGGTTCGACGACCGCCCCGGAACGCTCCGGGTGGCTCCGCCCGGCGGCGGCCTTCCCGGTGCGCACTACTCTGCCCGCCGGGCGGGGGCGCCGGGTATCCGCCCGGGTACTCAACCGGTGGTCTGAGTACGCGTACTCAGGCCCGCCGGAGGTCGGCCGGGCCGGGTACGGTGGCCGCGTCCCGTCCGAGGTCCGGGCTGGGGGCGTACGGGAGGGGGCCGCCGTGGGGGCCGTTCCACTGATCTTCACCAGCGGCTGGGCGAGCGGCGTCAACGCGTACGCCGTGGTCCTGCTGCTGGGCCTGTTCGGCCGCTTCGGCGGGGCGGAGACCGTGCCGCCGGTGCTGGGGCGCACGGACGTGCTGGTCGCCGCCGGGGTGCTGTTCCTGTGCGAGGCGGTCCTCGACAAGATCCCGTACGTGGACAGCGCCTGGGACGCGGTGCACACCTTCGTCCGCCCGGTCGCCGGGGCGACCGTCGGCGCCCTGCTCGCCGCGCACGACCCCGGCTCGCTCGGCGAGGTCGCGGCCGGGGCGGTCGGCGGCACGACCGCCCTGCTCAGCCACGGCGTCAAGGCGGGCCTGCGGATGGCGGTGAACACCTCGCCCGAACCGGCCTCCAACATCCTGGTCAGCCTCGCCGAGGACCTCTCCGTCGCGGGCCTGGTCACCCTGGCGCTCTTCCACCCCTGGCTGGCCGCCTCCGCCGCCGCCGTCCTGCTGGCCCTCGGCCTGCTGCTCGCCTGGTTCGCGGTCTCCCGGATCCGCCGCTTCTGGCTCCGCCGCAAGGAGCGCCGCGCCCGGCGCCGCACGGGGGCGGCCGCCCCGGCCTGAGCACGCCGCGCGGGGACGCGGCGCAGCGGCCGGGCCCGGAAGTGCCGACCGCGACGGCCCGGCTCCGCCGGGGGCGGCACCGGACCGGACCCGGACGCCAGGCCGCCACCGACCGCCCGACGCGGGGCGCCGCGCCGCCAGGCAGGCTCAAGCGCGCGCCCAGCGCGGCAGAGGCACGACGGCGCCCGCCGGGGGCGCCGACCGCGACGGCCCGGCTCCGCCGGGGGCGGGGCGGGAGGGGCGGGGCGCGGCGTGGGGCCGGGGTGCGGGGGCGCATAGGATCTTCTGCCATGGCTCGGATCATCGTCGTCGGCGCAGGCATGGGCGGTCTGGCGGCCGCCTCCCGGTTGGGCACGCTCGGGCACCGGGTGACGGTGCTGGAGGCGGCCGGCACGTACGGGGGGCAGCTGGGGGCGTACCGGCGGGAGGGGTTCGGGTTCGACACCGGGCCGGGGCTGCTGGCGCTGCCCGCCGTGTACCGGGACCTGGCGCTGAAGACCGGGCGGGAGCCGTTGGAGCGGCTGATCGGGCTGCGGCCGGTCGATCCGGAGAGCCGGCACCTGTTCCCGGACGGGACGGAGCTGCTGCTGCCGAACGCCTCGCGGGGCGGGGTCGGGCAGGCGCTGGACGCCGCGTTCGGGGCGGGCGCCGGCGCGCGCTGGGGCGAGCTGCTGAACCGGGGCCGCGCGGTGTGGGAGGCGACCCGGCGGCCGCTGCTGGAGGAGCCGCGGCCGGCCGTCGACCCGGCCGACCCGTACCCGGTGCCGCCGCGCCGCGGCCTGTCCCGGCTGCTGCCGCGCGGGCGGCACACCCTGGGCGACGTGGCCCGCGAGCTGGGCGGCGGGCCCGGTCCGGCGGCGCTGCTGGGCGAGTACGCGCTGCGCTACGGCCTGGACCCGCTGGGCGCGCCCGCCTCGGCGACGGTGCTGCCGTACATGGAGCAGTCGTTCGGCGTCTGGTACGTGGACGGCGGCCTGCGGGCGCTCGCCGACGCGGTGTTCGCGCGCTGCGGCGAGCGCGGCGTGGAGTTCCGCTTCGACACCCCGGTGCGGGCCCTGGAGCGGGACGGCGAGCGGGTGGTGGGCGTCCGCACCGACGAGGGCGTGCTGGCGGCGGACGCGGTGCTGTCCGCCGTCCCCGGGCTGGGCGCGGCCGAGCCCGCCGCGCCCGCGCCGGGCCGGTTCACCGTGCTGCTCGCGCTGGACGGCGCCCGTCCGGCGGGCACCGCGCACCGCACCGTCGTGCACGCGGCGGACGGCGCGGCCGAGGCCCGCGCGGTCTTCGCCGACGGCGTGCTGCCGGACCGCCCCACCGTGCAGGTGCTGCGTCCGGACGACCCGTCGCTCGTCCCCGGACCGGACGCGGAGGCCGCCGTGCTGACCGTCACCGTGCCCGCCCGGCTCGCCCTCAGCGCCGCCGAACAGGACGCGTACGCCGGGGAGTTGCTCGCCCACCTGGCCGCCGCCGGCCTCGACCTGCGCCCCCGGCTGCGCTGGCGGGAGACCCGACTGACCGCCTCCGTCCCGCCGCCTTCGCTGGCCGGCGGCCACCTCGCCCAGGCCAACCGGCCCGGCCCCGAGGGCCTCTACCTGATCGGCGCGCACGCCCACCCGGGCGGCGGGCTGGCCCGGGTCGGGATGTCCGCCTCGATCACCGCCGGGCTGCTCGGCCCGGCCTGACGGTGCGTCAGTACTGCTGCTGGTAGTACCAGTTCTGGTCCTGCTGGGGCTGCGGCTGGGGTTGCTGCTGCTGCGGGACGTACGGCTGCTGGTACTGCTGCTGGGTGTACGGGTCCTGGTAGACCGGCTGCCCGTACTGGTCGTAGCCGATCAGCTGCAACTGCGGCTGGGCGTAGTGCTGTTGCTGCTGCTGGTAGCCGTGGTCCTGCTGGGCGTAGCCGTACTGCGGCTGCTGCGGGACCTGGTAGGCGGGCTGCTCCTCGGCGTAGACGCCCGCGTCGAGCTGCTGGAACTCCTCGTAGGCGAAGGGCTGCTCCGCGAACGGCGGCGCCGACTCGTCCTCGACCGGCCCGACCTCGCCGACCGGCTCCACCGGCTCCGGCTCCACGGCGGCGGCGGCCGCCCCGCCGGTGGCCGCCGCCAGCAGCGGGACCTTCGCCAGCGGGCCGGGCAGCCGGCCGTCCGCCCGGCGCAGCGACCAGCCCACCGGGCGGCCGCGCCGCACCGAGCCCGTCACCATCAGCTGGCCGAGCCCGAACCCGGCGGCGCCCGCCGCTATCACCGGCAGCGAGGACATCCGCATCCCGGCCACGACGCCCAGGAAACCCGCCAGCGCGAGCGCCCGCCAGTGCAGCGCGGCCCGGTGCTGGAGCAGCAGTTCGGCGGTCAGCCAGAGCCCGACCAGGGCCAGCGCGCCATAGAGGAGCAGGTATCCGACGCTCATCCCCGCAACCTCCAGACGCCACCATCACCGCGCGGTTGCGGGCGACTGTACAGCCTCCGGGCGAACACCACCGCATCCCGGACCGGACCTCCCCGAGACCCCCGCACAAGCCTGCCCGGACGGGCAGCCGGGGGCCGGGCGCGCGGCTCGGCCGGAGCGGGTCAGCGGGTGTGGAGGCCCAGGTTCTGGTAGATCTCCAGCGTCGAGGTCGAGTGGTTGAGCGTGATGAAGTGCAGGCCGGGGGCGCCCTCCGCGAGGAGCCGCTCGGCCATCGTGGTGGCGTGCTCCAGGCCGACCGCGCGGACCGCGGCCGGGTCGTCGGCGGCGGCTTCGAGGCGGCGGCGGAACTCGGGCGGGAAGTCGGAGCCGGAGAGCTGCGGGAAGCGCACCAGCTGGCGGATGTTGGTGACCGGCATGATCTCCGGGATGATCGGCGTCTCGCAGCCGGCCGCGGCGACCCGGTCGCGCAGCCGGAGGTAGTCCTCGACCTCGAAGAACATCTGGGTGATCGCGTAGTCCGCGCCGGCCCGGCACTTGGCGACGAAGTGCCGGATGTCCTCGTCCCAGCTGACCGAGCGGGGGTGCATCTGCGGGAACGCGGCGACGCCGACGCAGAAGTCGCCGATGCCCTTGATCAGTTCGACCAGCTCGGCGGCGTACGTGACGCCCTCGGGGTGCCGGACCCACTCGCCCATCGGGTCGCCGGGCGGGTCGCCGCGCACGGCCAGCACGTTGCGCACGTTCTGGTCGGCGTACTGGCCGATGATGTTGCGCAGTTCGGCGGTCGAGTGGTCGACCGCGGTGAGGTGGGCGACCGGGGTCAGGGTGGTCTCGGTGGCGATCCGGCCGACCAGGTCGACGGTGCGGCCGCGCGAGGAGCCGCCCGCGCCGTACGTCATGCAGACGAAGTTCGGCTCCAGCGACTCGACCCGGCGGATCGCGTCCCAGAGCTTGCGCTCGCCGACTTCGCCGCGCGGCGGCATGAACTCGAAGGAGAAGGAGCGGTCGCCTGCCGCCAGCAGGTCGCGCACGGTCTGCGCGCGGTCGCTTCTGGTGGAGGGAATGCCGAGTGCCATGCAGGCAGGTTAGCCGTCGGCGGCGCGAGCCGGACAAACCTGGTCCAACCATTGAGACGCCGCTTGAGATTTTCGGCCGTTCCCGCCCGGGCGGCCCGGCGGGCGGGTGGAACGGGGGACCCGACCGGGCGCGTTAATCTGACTGTCAGCCCCCTCGATCCGGAGTCTCAGGTGCCCTCCTCCATCCGCCTTCCCCGCAACCCCGTCGACGCGGAGGACGTGCGCGAGCGCGTGAACCGCACGCTCGGCGAGTTCATGGCCGAGCGGACGGCCCTGCTCTCCGGGATCTCCGACCAGCTCGGACCGGTCTCCGACGCGCTGCGCGACTTCCTGCTGGACGGCGGCAAGCGGCTGCGCCCGGCGTTCTGCTACTGGGGCTGGCGGGCGGCCGGCGGCGGCCCGGACGAGCCCGGCATCGAACGGGCGGCGGCCGCGCTGGAGCTGCTGCAGGCCAGCGCCCTGGTGCACGACGACCTGATGGACCGCAGCGACACCCGCCGCGGCCTGCCCGCCGTCCACCGCCGCTTCGAGAACCTGCACCGGGCGGGCGGCTGGCGCGGCGACCGCGAGCAGTACGGGGCGTCCGCCGCGGTACTGCTCGGCGACCTGCTGCTGATCTGGTGCGACGAGCTGTTCCAGTGCTCCGGGCTGCCGACCGGCGCGGTGTCCTCCGCGAAGCCGGTGTTCGACCTGATGCGCACCGAGGTGATGCTCGGCCAGTACCTGGACGTGCTGGAGCCCGTCGCGGGCGACTCCACCGACGCGGACGCGCTCGACCGGGCCCGGACGGTGCTGCACTACAAGTCCGCGAAGTACACCATCGAGCGGCCGCTGCAGGTCGGCGCGCTGCTCGCGGGCGCCGGACCCGACCTGGTCGACGCCCTCGGCGGCTTCGGCCTGCCGCTCGGCGAGGCGTTCCAGCTCCGCGACGACCTGCTCGGCGTCTTCGGCGACCCGGCGGTCACCGGCAAGCCGGCCGGCGACGACCTCCGTGAGGGCAAGCGCACCCTGCTCGTCGCCCACGCCATGCGCGGCCTCTCCCCCGCCGACGCCGCCCACCTCGACACCCGGCTCGGCGCCCCCGACCTGGACGCCGGGCAGATCGCCGAACTCCGCGACCTGATCACCCTCAGCGGCGCCCCCTCCACCGTCGAGGACCGGATCGAGGCCCTGCTCGCCGAGGCCCTCGCCGCCCTCGCCGCGGCCCCGGTCGCCGACGGACCCACCCGCGAGGTGCTGCGGGCGCTCGCGGACGCCGCGACGGTCCGCAAGTACTGACCGGAAGACTGACCGGAAGAAGGCCGCGTCAGGCCGTCCGCCGCCACCAGCGGCGGGAGGCCAGCGCCGCGAGGGCGGCGCCGCCGGCGTTCAACAGGACGTCGTCGACCGAGGAGACCCGGTCCAGCCGCAGCACGTACTGGGCGGTCTCCACCAGCACCGAACCCGCCGAGCCCAGCGCCAGCACCCGCCACCCCGAGGCCAGCGCGGCGAACCGCAGCGGGGCGAGGAAGCCGAACGCGGCGAACACCAGCAGGTTGCCGCCGATCTGCGCCACCGCGGTGGCCGGCGGCCCGGCCGCGACCACCTCGGCGAGGTCGTGCAGCGGCACCAGGTTCACCCGGCGGCGCGGGCCGCCCGGGTCGACGCCCGGCAGCAGGATCATCCAGACCCACGGCAGCGTCCCGTACACCATCCCGACGTCGGCCAGCGCCGAACGCCGCGCCCACCCCGGCCCCGCACCGGCCACCCGGCGGCGGCGCGCCAGCCACCACACCGCCGCGGCCGCCACCGGCAGCGCGACGGCGGCCAGGAACACGACGCCGTTGACCGTCCCCACCCAGCCGTCCCACCCGGCGCGCCGGCCCAGCGGGCGCTGCGCGACGAAAGCGAGAACGGCCGCGCCGAGCAGCACCGGGACGAACAGCACGAACCGCCGGGTCCGGCGGGCGGGCACGAGGGAATCCATGCCTGCACGGAGTACGCACCGCGCCCCCGCGGTTCCCGGCCGGGGGGCGGAGCCGCTCCCGAGCCGGGCCTGCCCGGCCGAGGGCGCGAAGCACGGAGGCCGACCGCGCGCACCGCCAGGCCCCCGGCCGGGGCACCGACCTCCCCGCACCAGGACCCGCCCGACTGCCCTTCCGCCCTCGCGCGCTTCCCCGCGCCGCGCACGGGGCGCGGAGCGCGGGTGTTCCGGCGTGTCCTCGCGCGGGCCGGGGCGCCGCGGGGCCGGAGGGCCTAGCGGAGGCGGGCCGCGAGGGCGGCGGCCGCGGCGGCGGGGTCCTCGGCGGCGGTGAGGGCGCGGACGACGACGATGCGGGTGGCGCCGGCGTCGAGGACCTGCTGGAGGTTGTCCTGGTCGATGCCGCCGATGGCGAACCAGGGGCGTTCGGGCCGCCGCGCCGCGGCGTACCGGACCAGGTCGAGGCCGGGGGCGGGCCGGCCGGGCTTGGTCGGGGTGGGCCAGACCGGGCCGGTGCAGAAGTAGTCGACGCCGGGTTCGGTGAGCGCGGTGTCGACCTCGCTCTCGGCGTGGCAGGAGCGGCCGATCAGCACGTCGTCGCCGAGGATGCGGCGGGCGACGGCGACCGGGAGGTCGTCCTGGCCGAGGTGCAGCACGTCGGGGCGGGCCCCGTACGCGACGTCGGCGCGGTCGTTGACGGCGAGCAGCTTGCCGTGGCGGCGGGCGGCGTCGGCGAAGACCTCCAGGTGTTCCAGCTCCTGCCGGGCTTCCAGGCCCTTGTCGCGGAGCTGGACGACGTCGACGCCGGCGCCGAGCACCGCGTCCAGGAACTCGGGCAGGTCGCCCTGTTCGCGGCGGGCGTCGGTGCAGAGGTAGAGCCGGGCGTCGGCCAGGCGCTGCCGGGCGGTGGGCGCGGCCGTCACAGGGCCAGGGCCTGGGCGCGGCGCTTGACCTCGGTGCCGCGGTTCTCGCGCAGGGCCTGGATCGGGCTGCCGGGCAGCGAGTCGTCCTCGGTGAACATCCACTCCAGGATCTCCTGGTCGGAGAAGCCGGAGTCGCGCAGCACCGTGAGGGTGCTGACCAGGTGCTTGACCGGGCCGTCGTCCTCGATGAAGTCGGCGGGGACCTGGAGGGACTTGTTGGGTCCCCGGCGGACGGCCAGCAGGCTGCGGTTGCGCACCATGTCGCGGACCTCGGTGATCACCACGCCCCACCGCTCCGAGATGTCGGGCAGGTACAGCCAGGCGGGGACCAGGGCGTCAATCTTGGGATCAATCTCGCTCACGGTCCCCAGCCTAGGCGCTACCGGGCCGCGGCCTTCAACTGGACGGCCGGGTCGGCGGCCCGGGCGGGGTCGACCGGGGTGCCGCGTTCGATCAGCCGGCGGCCCTGGGCGAGGTCGCGCGGCCGGTCGACGGCGAGCAGCGCGGTGAGGGCGCCGTCGCGCAGCCAGAGCACCGTCCAGCCGGGTCCGGACGGGGAGCCGCGCCACAGCAGGTGGTCGGCGCCCGCGTGCCGGCCGGCGTACTGGACCATCCGGCCGAACTGCTCGGACCAGAAGTACGGGACGGGGTCGTACGGGCCGTCGAGGGTGCCGAGCAGCGCGGCCGCGGCGGCGGCGCCGGAGTGCAGGGCGTGGTCCCAGTGCTGGACGGCGAGCCGGGCGCCGGCCCGGGCGGACGGGTAGGAGGCGCAGTCGCCGGCGGCGAGGACGCCGGGCAGCGCGGTGCGCAGCCGGTCGTCGACCGGGACCGTGCCGTCGGGGTCGAGGGCGAGCGGGCCGCCGCGCAGCCAGTCGGTGGCGGGGCGGCCGCCGATGCCGACGACGACCTCGTCGGCGGGCAGGTGGGTGCCGTCGGTGAGCAGCACGCCGCCGTCGGCGGCGCCCGCGACGGCGGTGCCGCAGCGCAGGTCGACGCCGGCGGCGGCGTACCAGTCGGCCATCAGGGCGCCGAGTTCGGCGGGCAGGGCGCCGGCCAGCGGGGCGGCGGCGGCTTCCACCACGGTGACGTGGCAGCCGAGTTCGCGGGCGACGGTGGCGGTCTCGGCGCCGATCCAGCCCGCGCCGACCAGCACGATCCGGCGGCCGGGGGTGAGCGCGGCGCGCAGCGCGTGGGCGTCGTCGACGGTGCGCAGGGTGCGGGCGCCGGGCAGGCCGGGGAGGGTGCGGGCCTCGGCGCCGGTGGCGATCACCAGGGCGTCGTACGGGAGTTCGCCGCGGTCGGTGTGCAGGACGCCGTCGGCGAGGCCGGTGGCGCGGCGGCCGGTGAGCAGGTCGACGCCGAGGTGGTGCCAGTCGATCTCGAAGGCGGTGGCGTCGGCCTTGCCGAGCAGCACGTCCTTGGAGAGCGGGGGCCGGTCGTAGGGGAGGTGGAGTTCGGCGCCGACCAGGGCGAGCGGGCCGTGCCAGCCGCCCTGCCGCAGGTTGAGGGCGGTCTGGGCGCCCGCCATGCCCGCGCCGACCACGACGACCCGGTCCGTTCCGCTCAGTTCAGCCACGGCGTCCACCCTATCGGGGCGCGGTCGGCGTCCACCCCGCGTACGCGCCTTCTGGGCGGGGTCGGGGCGGCGTTATGGTGGGGGTGGTTCAACAACCTACGTACGTCATCACGGGAGCCCGGCGCACCGGGCTGAGAGGCGGGCTGTGGCGGCCCGCGACCGTCCGAACCTGATCCGGGTCATGCCGGCGAAGGGAGCATCAGCGGCTGTGGCAGCTTTCCACGCGCCCGGGGCAGGGCACGCGCCTGACGTGCTGGTGGTCGGCGGGGGCATCATCGGGCTGGGCGTCGCCTGGCGGGCGGCGCAGCGCGGCCTGGCGGTCGCGGTGGCCGACCCGGATCCGGGCGGCGGCGCGGCCCGGGTCGCGGCGGGCATGCTCGCCCCGGTCACCGAACTGCAGTACGGCGAGGAGCCGTTGCTGCGGCTGGGGATGGCCTCGAACGAGCGGTACGCGGCGTTCGCCGCCGAACTGACCGAGCTGACCGGCCTGGACACCGGCTACCGGGCGACCGGCACGCTGGCGGTCGCGCTGGACTCCGACGACCGCGAGGAGCTGCGCGAGCTGCACGCCTTCCACGGCCGGCTGGGCCTGGCGTCCACGTGGCTGACCGGCCGGGAGTGCCGCCGGCTGGAGCCGATGCTGGCGCCGGGCGTCCGGGGCGGCCTGCACGTCGCCGACGACCACCAGGTGGACGGCCGCCGGCTGGCCGCCGCGCTGGTCGCGGCCTGCGCGCTGGCGGGCGTGGTGTTCCACCGGGCGGAGGCCGTCGAGCTGCTGGTCGAGGACGGCCGGGCGGCGGGCGTCCGGCTGTCGACCGGCGAGCGGGTGGCGGCGGGGCGCACGGTGCTGGCCGCCGGTTCGCGCAGCCACCTGCTGCCGGGCCTGCCGGACGGGGTGCTGCCGGCCGTCCGCCCGGTGAAGGGCCAGGTGCTGCGGCTGCGGATGCCGACCGCGCACGGGCCGTTCCTGTCCCGGAACGTGCGGGCGGTGGTGCGCGGGCAGCACCTGTACCTGGTGCCGCGGGCGGACGGCGAGCTGGTGGTCGGCGCGACCACCGAGGAGTTGGGGCACGACACCACGGTCACCGCGGGCGGCGTCTACGAGCTGCTCCGGGACGCGCACGAACTGGTGCCCGGCATCACCGAGTTGCCGCTGGTGGAGACCGGCGCGGGGCTGCGCCCCGGCTCGCCCGACAACGCGCCGCTGCTCGGCCCGACCGCGCTGGCCGACCTGGCCGCCGCGACCGGGCACTACCGCAACGGCGTGCTGCTCACCCCGGTCACCGCCGACCTGCTCGCCGACTACCTGGCCACCGGCGAACTCCCGCCGCTGGCAAGCGACTTCACCCCTGACCGCTTCGCCCCCAAGGTCCCCGCATGAACACCATCGCCCTGACCGTCAACGGCGAGCCGCGCACCCTGCCCGCCGCCACCACGCTGGACGTGGTGGTCGCCGAGGTGTCGGCCGCCAACACCGGCGTCGCAGCCGCCGTCAACGAGGCGGTGGTGCCGCGCAGTTCGTGGCCCGCCACCGCGCTCGGCGAGGGCGACCGGGTCGAGATCCTGACCGCCGTCCAAGGAGGCTGAACCATGGCTGACGACGAACTGGTGATCGCCGGCACGTCCTTCGGCTCCCGGCTGATCATGGGCACCGGCGGCGCCCCCAGCCTGGAGGTGCTGGAGCAGGCGCTGCGGGAGTCCGGCACCGAGCTGACCACGGTCGCGATGCGCCGGGTGAACACCGCCACCCAGGGTTCGGTCCTGGAGGTGCTGTCCCGCAACGGCATCCGGGTGCTGCCGAACACGGCCGGCTGCTACACGGCGGGCGAGGCGGTGCTGACCGCCCGGCTGGCCCGCGAGGCGCTCGGCACCGACTGGGTGAAGCTGGAGGTGATCGCCGACGAGCGGACCCTGCTGCCCGACCCGATCGAACTGCTGGACGCCGCCGAGACGCTGGTCGACGACGGCTTCACCGTGCTGCCGTACACCAACGACGACCCGGTGCTGGCCCGCAAGCTGGAGGACGTCGGCTGCGCGGCGATCATGCCGCTGGGCTCGCCGATCGGCTCCGGCCTGGGCATCCGCAACCCGCACAACTTCCAGCTGATCGTGGAGGCCGCGAACGTCCCGGTGGTGCTGGACGCGGGCGCGGGCACCGCGAGCGACGTCGCGCTGGCGATGGAGCTGGGCTGCTCGGCCGTCATGCTGGCGTCCGCCGTGACCCGCGCCCAGGACCCGGTGCTGATGGCCGGCGCGATGCGCCGGGCGGTCGAGGCCGGCCGCCTCGCCCACCGGGCCGGCCGGATCCCCCGCCGCTACTACGCCGAGGCGTCCTCCCCCACCGCCGGCCTGGCCGACACCCGCGAACGCCCGGCGTTCTGACCCGCCCGCCCCACCCGCCCCCGTGTCCCGGTTCTGGAACGGTTCGGCCCGCGACCGCGCCCGGGCCGGGGGCGGCTGCCACCATGGCAACGCCGTACGGGGAACCAGGGGGGGCTGATGACGGGGGCGGACGGGCACGACGGGCACGGGGCGGACGGGCCCGGGGCGGGGGCGCGCCGGACGAACGTGCCGGGCGCGGTGCTGACCTGCGGGCCGGTGGTGCTGTTCGACGGCTGGCTGCTGACCGTGGGCGTGCCCCTCGTGGCGGTGCCGATGTTCCTGGTGCTGCTCGGGGCGCTGTTCGGCGCGGCCACCGGGCGCCCGAACGCGTCGGCCTCGGTCCGGCTGTACCGGGCGGGGGTGGGCGCCCTGGTCACGAACCTCCTCCTGGTGCTCGTGCTGCTGTTCCTGCTCTGGCGCTCCGAGCCGTAGCGCCCCCCTGCCGACCGACCTGTCGACCGGCCCGCCGACGGGCCCGCTCCGACACCGAACCCCTAGACTCCCTCGGGTGGACATGACCCTCGACGATCCCCTGTACGGCGCGCTGCTGGACGGCCGCTACCGCGTCGAGCAGCGGATCGCGGTCGGCGGCATGTCGACCGTCTACCGGGGCACCGACACCCGGCTGGACCGGGCCGTGGCGCTGAAGGTGATGCACCCGGCGCTGGCGGCGGACGGGGAGTTCACGGCGCGCTTCATCCGGGAGGCGAAGGCGGTGGCCCGGCTCGCCCACCCGAACGTGGTCAACGTGCTGGACCAGGGCGCCGATCCGCGCGGCGTGTTCATGGCCATGGAGTACGTGCCCGGCCGCACCCTGCGCGACCTGCTGCGCGACCGCGGCGCGCTCTCGGTGCGGGCCGCGCTGGACGTGCTGGAGCCGGTGCTGGCGGCGCTCGGCACCGCGCACCGGGCCGGGCTGGTGCACCGGGACGTCAAGCCGGAGAACGTGCTGATCACCGACACCGGCCTGGTGAAGGTCGCCGACTTCGGCCTGGTCCGGGTGCTGGCGGGCACCGACTCGGCGGCCACCTCGGCCACCGGGACCGGCCAACTGCTGGGCACCGTCTCGTACCTGGCCCCGGAGCAGATCCGCCAGGAGGACACCGACCAGCGGGTCGACGTCTACGCGGCGGGCATCCTGCTGTACGAGATGCTGACCGGCACCAGGCCGCACACCGGGGAGCACGCCGCCCAGGTGATGTACCGGCACCTGCACGAGGACGTCCCGGCGCCGTCCCGGACCGCGCCCGCGGTCGGCCCGGAGCTGGACGCGATAGTCGCGGCGGCGACCGCCCGCGACCCGGAGGCCCGGCCGTGGGACGCGGTGGAGCTGCTGGCCGCCGTGCAGCGGGCCCGCCGCTCGCTGCCCCCGGCCCGGCTGGACGCGGAGCCGCCCGCCTCGACCCGGCCCACCCCGGTGCACAACCCGGGCGAGGCCACCGCCGTGATCGAGACCGCGCACCCGATGGACCGCACCAGCGTGCTGGAGGTCCCGCCGGAACTGCTGCCGCCGGTGCGCCCGGCGGTGAACGACGACCCGCCGCGCGGCCTGCCCGGCCGGGCCCGCCGCTCGGGCTACGGCCGCCGCCCGCTGATCTGGTCGGCGGCGCTGGTCGCGCTGCTGCTGGTGGTCGGCGGCATCACGTACGCGCTGTCCAGCGCGGTGTACGCGACGGTGCCGAGCGTGCTCGGGCAGAGCCGGGAGCAGGCCGCCGCGACGCTCGACAAGCAGGGCCTGCACGGCGCGTTCACCGAGCAGTACAGCGAGTCGGTGCAGGCCGGGCAGGTCATCTCGACCGACCCGGGGGTCGGCGCGAAGGTCCGCAAGAGCGACTCGGTGAAGGTGCTGCTCTCGCGCGGCCCGGAGCGGCTCCAGGTGCCGGACGTCACCGGCCGCCCGCTGGCGGACGCCCGGAAGGCGCTCGGCGACGCCCGGCTGACCGCGGGCACCAGCGGCGAGGAGTTCAGCGACACCGTGCCGAAGGGCTCGGTGATCTCCACCGCCCCGGCGGCGGGCAGCAGCCTGGCCCCGAACGCGCCGGTGGCGCTGACCGTCTCCAAGGGGATGCACCTCGTCCCGGACGTCGGCGGCCTGAGCAAGGAGGACGCCTCGGCCGCCCTGACCGCGGCCGGCTTCGTCCCGCAGGTCACCGGCCTGCTGCCGCTCGGCAAGGTCACCGGCCAGTCCCCCGCGGCCGGCACCCCGGCCCGGCAGGGCAGCACGGTGACGATCGCGGTCAGCCTGTTCTAGCCGCTCCGGTGCCGCGCCCGCGGGTTCAGCGCAGCGGCCCGTCGCCGGGCAGCTCCTGGTACGAGTAGCGCTGCTCCCGCCAGGGGTCGGCGAGGTTGTGGTAGCCGCGCTCCTCCCAGAAGCCGCGCCGGTCGGCCCGCATGTACTCGACGGCGCGCACCCACTTGGGGCCCTTCCAGGCGTACAGGTGGGGCACCACCAGCCGGACCGGGAAGCCGTGCTCCAGGGTGAGCGGCCGGCCGTCGTGGTGGGTGGCGAAGACGGTGGCCGGGTCGGCGAAGTCGGCGAGCCGCAGGTTGGCGCTGTAGCCGTACTCGGCCCACACCATCACGTGGGTGACGCCCGGGTCGGGCGGGACGAGGTCGAGGACGGTCGCGGCGGCGACGCCGGCCCACTCGTTGCCGAGCATCGAGAACTTGGTGACGCAGTGGAAGTCGCCGCGGACGGTGGTCTTGGGCAGCGCGTGGAAGGCCGCGAAGTCCCAACTGGCCTTCTCCGCGTCGGCGGTGGCCCCGAACACCTGGAAGTCCCAGCTCTGCGGCTTGAACCGGGGCACCGGCCCGTAGTGCAGGACGGGCCAGCCGCGCTGCGGCCGCTGTCCCGGGGGGAGCCTCGGGTCAGTCGACGGCTGCTGTTCCGGTTCCTGCTGACCCATGCCCCCATGGTGACAGACGGCGGACGCCGAATCGCGCGCGCCCCCGCCGCACGCCCCCGGGGAAATACCGGCCGGCGGAGGGGGGCAACACCCGGCGAATACGCGCGCGCGTTCGATGCAGATACCGCCGAATGGCCCAATCGATCGGACATCGCCGCAGGTCAGAGCGGTGCGAACGGGGCGTGAAAACCACCGGGGGGCGCGTCTGTAAGCGTGAACTTACTGGAAGTGCACCCGTTCAGCTGCCACGATGCGGGGCATCCGGAGACCGACCGGAATGCGCACCAGGAAGGCAGGCCATGCAGGGCGACCCCGAGGTCATCGAGTTCCTCAACGAGCAGCTGACCGCCGAACTCACCGCCATCAACCAGTACTTCCTGCACGCGAAGATGCAGGAGAACTTCGGCTGGACCAAGCTCGCCAAGTACACCCGGCACGAGTCCTTCGACGAGATGAAGCACGCCGAGGTGCTGACCGACCGGATCCTCTTCCTGGACGGCCTGCCGAACTACCAGCGGCTGTTCCACGTCCGGATCGGGCAGACGGTCAAGGAGATGTTCGAGGCCGACCGGCAGGTCGAGGTCGAGGCGATCGACCGGCTCAAGCGCGGCATCGTGGTGATGCGCGCCAAGAACGACATCACCTCGGCGAACATCTTCGAGTCGATCCTGGCGGACGAGGAGCACCACATCGACTACCTGGACACCCAGCTGGAGCTGCTGGACAAGCTCGGCGAGGCGCTCTACATCGCGCAGCTGATCGAGCAGCCGGAGAGCTGAGGACGCCGGAAGGCTCAGGACGCCGGGGGCTCAGGCGGCCTGCGGGGCGGTGACGGCCGCGGTGGCGGCGGCCGGGTCGGCCAGGCCGAGGCGCTCGGCCAGCCGGGCGGTGGGGCAGGGGCGGGCGCCGTGCTCGCCGAGCAGCGCCTGGATCCGGCGCACGCAGGAGCCGCAGTCGGTGCCGGCCTTGCAGCCCTGGGCTATCTGGCGGGGGGTGTTGGCCCCCTCGTCGATCTTCTGCTTGACCTGGGCCTCGGTGACCGCGTGGCACATGCACACGTACATGTGCTGCCCCTTCCACGATTGCTGCGGTTTACTGAGCCTTACCTTACCTGGTGCTCCGGGCACGAAGAAGGCCCCTCCGTCTCGGAACGTCCGAAACCGGAGGGGCCTTCGTCACACCTACCGCGCGGGCCTCACTGGCCCCGGTACATCTCGGCGACCAGGAACGCCAGGTCCAGCGACTGGCTGCGGTTGAGCCGCGGGTCGCAGGCCGTCTCGTAGCGCTGGTGCAGGTCGTCGACCAGCACCTCGTCGCCGCCGCCGACGCACTCGGTGACGTCGTCACCGGTCAGCTCGACGTGGATGCCGCCCGGGTGGGTGCCGAGCGCGCGGTGCACCTCGAAGAAGCCCCGGACCTCGTCCAGCACGTCGTCGAACTTGCGGGTCTTGTGGCCGCTGGACGCCTCGTAGGTGTTGCCGTGCATCGGGTCGGTGATCCACACGACCTGGGCGCCGGAGGCGGTGACCTTCTCCACCAGGGTGGGCAGGTGGTCGCGGATCTTGCCCGCGCCCATCCGGGTGATGAAGGTGAGCCGGCCGGGCTCGCGCTCCGGGTCGAGGCGGTCGATCAGGGTCAGCGCCTCGTCCACCGTGGTGGTGGGGCCGAGCTTGACGCCGATCGGGTTGCGGATCTTGGACGCGAACTCGATGTGCGCGTGGTCCAGCTGCCGGGTGCGCTCGCCGATCCAGACCATGTGGCCGGAGACGTCGTACAGCTCGCCGGTGCGCGAGTCGGTGCGGGTCAGCGCCGTCTCGTAGTCCAGGATCAGCGCCTCGTGCGAGGAGAAGAACTCGACCGTCTTGAACTCCTCCGGGGCCACCCCGCAGGCGTTCATGAAGGCCAGCGCCTGGTCGATCTCCCGGGCCAGCTGCTCGTAGCGCTGCCCCGCCGGGGAGTTGCGCACGAAGTCCTGGTTCCAGGCGTGCACCTGGCGCAGGTCGGCGTAGCCGCCGGTGGTGAAGGCGCGCACCAGGTTGAGCGTCGCCGCGGAGGCGTTGTACATCCGCTTCAGGCGCTCCGGGTCCGGGATCCGGGCCTCGGCGGTGAACTCGAAGCCGTTGACCGAGTCGCCGCGGTAGGTCGGCAGGGTCACGCCGTCGCGGGTCTCGGTGCCCTTCGAGCGCGGCTTGGAGTACTGGCCGGCGATCCGGCCGACCTTCACCACCGGGACGGACGCGGCGTACGTGAGCACGGCGGCCATCTGGAGCAGGGTCTTCAGCTTGTTGCGGATGTGGTCGGCCGACACGGCGTCGAACGCCTCGGCGCAGTCGCCGCCCTGGAGCAGGAACGCCTCGCCACGCGCGACGGCCGCGAGCCGGGCGCGCAGCTGGTCGCACTCGCCGGCGAAGACGAGGGGCGGATAGGAGGCGAGCTCCGCAAGGGTCTTGCGCAGAGCCTCTTGGTCCGGCCATTCAGGCTGCTGCGCCGCGGGCAGGGACTGCCAGGAGTGGTTAGTCACGGTCACAGGGCAAGGCTACGGGGTGCGACAACCGTTTCGGGGGTGCCGCCCGGTGGGTGAGACAGCGCGTGGACATCCCGGCCGTTCCCGCACCGGGCCGCCCGCCGGTGGGCTATGGTCTGCTGCGTGACCGCGACGCACACCTTCTCCTGGTGGTGGGCCAGCCCGTTGGGCGGCCCACGGATCGCGCGTCCCTAGCGACGAACGACGGCCGCCCTCCGGGGCGGCCGTCGGCGTGTGTGCGCAGCGTCACGGCTTCCCGGAGGCGGCGGAACCCCCGCAGAGCCACCTCCCGGAAGGACCACCGCAGTCGTGACCACCACCACCGCCGAACTGATCGCCCGGCTCACCGCCCCCGGCGCCCCCGCCTTCGCCCTGCTGCACCGCCGCGCGCCCCGGCTCGCCCCGGACACCGTCGAGCTGCTGACCGGCACGGTCTCCGACCACGAGCTGCTGGCCGACCTCCCGCTGCCGGAGGGCGTCCCGGACGGCGGCCCGCGGCACGACCTGCTGGCCCTCGTCCCGTACGCGCAGATCCGCGAGCGCGGCTTCGCGGCCCGGCAGGACGGCACCCCGCTGCGGGCGCTGTCCGTCACCGAGCAGCACGCGCTGCCGCTGGCCGAGGTGCTGGCCGCGCTGCCGGACGCGCCGGTGGAGCTGCGCGGCGGCGCGTTCGACATCGACGACGAGGAGTACGCGGAGATCGTCCGCCGGGTGATCCGGGACGAGATCGGGCGCGGCGAGGGCGCCAACTTCGTGATCCGGCGCGACTTCCGGGCCGAGCTGGCCGGGTACTCGACGGCCACCGCGCTGACCCTGTTCCGCCGGCTGCTGGAGCACGAGCGCGGCGCGTACTGGACGTTCCTGGTGCACACCGGCGACCGGGTGCTGGTCGGCGCCTCCCCCGAGGTCCACGTCCGGCAGTCCGGCGGCACGGTGGTGATGAACCCGATCTCCGGCACCTACCGCTACCCGGCGGGCGGCCCCACCGCCGAGTCGCTGCTGGAGTTCCTGCGCGACCCCAAGGAGCTGGAGGAGCTCACCATGGTGGTCGACGAGGAGCTGAAGATGATGTGCGCGGTCGGCGACCTCGGCGGGCAGGTACTCGGCCCCCGGCTGAAGGAGATGTCGCACCTCGCGCACACCGAGTACGAGCTGCGCGGCCGCACCTCGCTGGACGTCCGCGAGGTGCTGCGGGAGACCATGTTCGCCGCCACCGTCACCGGCAGCCCGGTGCAGAACGCCACCCGGGTGATCGACCGGTACGAGCGCGGCGGGCGCGGCTACTACTCCGGCGCGCTGGCGCTGATCGGCCGCTCGGCCAGCGGCGGCCGGCAGCTGGACTCGCCGATCTGCATCCGCGCCGCCGACCTCGACCCCGCCGACGGCTCGCTGGTCGTCCGGGTCGGCGCCACCCTGGTCCGGCACTCCGACCCGCACTCCGAGGTCGCCGAGACGCACGCCAAGGCCGCCGGGGTGCTGGCCGCGATCGGCGCCCGCCCGGCCCGCTCCGCCGAGCAGAACGCCGCCCGGCCCCTGCTCGGCGAGGACCACCGGGTGCAGGCCGCGCTCGACGCCCGCCGGGCCGGACTCGCCCCGTTCTGGCTGCGGATGCAGCGGCCCGCCGAACCGCTGCCCGGCGCCGACACCCTGGTCGTCGACGGCGAGGACACCTTCACCGCGATGCTCGCCCACCTGCTGCGCTCGCTCGGCCACACCGTCACGGTGCTCCGCTACGACGCCCCCGGCCTGCGCGAGCGGGCCGCCGCCCACCGCGGACCGCTGCTGCTCGGCCCCGGCCCCGGCGACCCGGCCGACCCGGACGACCCGAAGATGGCGCTGCTGCGGCCGGTCGCCGCCGACGCGCTGGCCGCGGTCCGCGCCGGGGAGCGCACCGCGCCGCTGCTCGCCGTCTGCCTCGGCCACCAGCTGCTCTCCGCCCAGCTGGGGCTCCCGCTGGCCCGCAAGGCGGTGCCCTACCAGGGCGCCCAGGAGCGGATCGACCTGTTCGGCACCCCCAGGACCGTCGGCTTCTACAACACCTTCACCGCCCGCTGCGACGACGCCGGGGCCGCCCGGCTCGCCGCCCAGGGCGTCGAACTCTCCCGGGACGCCCGCACCGGCGACGTGCACGCGCTGCGCGGACCCGGCTTCGCCGGGCTGCAGTTCCACCCCGAGTCGGTGCTCACCCGGGACGGCGTGGCCGTCGTCGCCGAACTGCTGCGCAGCGCGACGGCCGTCCGGAGCTGAGCACCGGGTGCCGGGCCGGTGGGCGGGCCGGGCGCCGTTTCGGCGAAGTCCGGACCCCCTCCCGACCTGACTGGTAGGCATGGGCTGCACGGCGGACACCAGTCGGGGGACCCATGACGAACGCGCCCGCGCCCGGCGCCCCGCCCGCCCACCGGACGGGCGGGGCCCGGCGGACCGGCCGCCCGACGGCGTGAACGCCCCGGGCGCGCACGCCGCCGCCGTCCGGCTCACCGACGGCGCCGGGGGCGGGCCGGGCCGGCGCTGGGTGGCGTTGCCGGCCCGGATGCAGAACCTGGCCGGGGCGACCGGCGGGCAGCGGGCCGACCTGGTCGTGATCGCGGGTGTGCTGCGCTTCCCCCCGGTCGCGCCGGGCCGGCTGAGTCCGCTGCGGTTGGCCGATCCGGTGGGCCACTCCGGGCTGTTCGGCGGCCCCGGGCCGCTGTTGGCCGAACTCGACCGGTTCGAGCCGGGGTTGGGGCGGATCGCCCGGCAGGCGGTGCCGGTCTCCCGGGCCGGTCCGGGAGTGCCTGGTGCGGCTGGTGAACGACCGGCTCGGCCCGGGCCAGGAACTCCGGGTGGCGTCCCAGCCGCTGGCGCACCTGCACCTGCGCGACATCGCCGGCGCCTGCCCGGAGCACCGCGACCCCCGCCGGGCGCCGGACGAGCTCGGCGCCCTGCTGGGCCTGGTGCCGGAGGGGTGAGCGCGGCCGGCTACTCGCCGCGGCCCAGTTCCTCGTCCAGGCCCTGCTCGATCGCGTACCGGACGAGTTCGACCCGGTTGTGCAGTTGGAGCTTGCCCAGGGTGTTCTGGACGTGGTTCTGCACGGTGCGGTGCGAGAGCACCAGGCGGTCGGCGATCTGGCGGTAGGACAGGCCCTTGGCGACCAGCCGCAGCACCTCGGTCTCGCGCGGGGTGAGCTGCGGGGCGGCGGGCTCGGCGGAGGTGCCGGGCTCGGTGGCGAGGCGGCGGAACTCGCCGAGGACCAGGCCGGCCAGGCCGGGGGTGAAGACCGGGTCGCCGACGGCGGTGCGGCGCACCGCGTCGAGGAGTTCCTCGCGGCCGGCCGACTTCACCAGGTAGCCGGTGGCGCCGGACTTCACCGCCTCCAGCACGTCGGCGTGCTCGCCGCTGGCGGACAGCACCAGCACCCGGACCGCCGGGTCGGCGGCCACCACCTGGCGGCACACCTCGGCGCCGGAGAGCGAGGGCAGGTTGAGGTCGAGCACCACCACCTGCGGGGTGCTGGCCCGGGCCCGGCGCACCGCCTCCTCGCCGTCCCCGGCGGTGGCGACCACCGCGAACCCGGCCTCGGCCAGGTCGCGGGCCACCCCGTCGCGCCACATGGGGTGGTCGTCCACCACCATCACGCGCACCGGCTGATCAGTCGTCACGTCCCCTCCTGGGCCACCGCAGTTCCACCTCGACGCCCTCGCCGGGCACCGAGTACAGCTCGGCGCTGCCGCCGAGGTCGAGCATCCGGCCGCGGATCGACTGCGCGACCCCGAGCCGGCCGTCCCGCTGGGCCTCGGCGAGCCGTCCGGGCGGGAAGCCGGGGCCGTCGTCGCGGACCGAGACGGTGACCGCGTCGGGCTCGTCCTCGATCAGGATCCAGGCCCGGGCGCCGTCGCCCGCGTGCCGCCGGACGTTGTCGAGCGCGGCGGCGACCGCGGCGGCCAGTTCGGACGCGGCGGCGGCGGGCAGCGGGACGGGCGTGGCGGGCGCGGAGACGGTGATCCGCTCGTCGGCGTGCCGGGAGAGCAGCGGACGCAGGTCCAGCTCGCCGTCCGGCCCGGCCGGTTCGGCGGGCCGGCCGCCGGCCATCAGGGCCCGCAGCGCGCGCTCCTGCTCGCCGGCCAGCCGGCCGAGCTCGGCGGCGTCCCCCTGCTGCCGGTGGACCAGGGCGAGCACCTGCAGCACCCCGTCGTGGATGTCCCGGGAGAGGCGTTCGCGCTCCCGGGTGGCGGCCTCCACCTGGAGCGCCCGGGTGAGCACCGCCTCGCTGGCCCGGGCCAGTTCGATCACGTAGCCGATGGCGCAGCCGGCGAGCAGCAGCAGCACGATGTTGTGCAGGTTGTCGGGGCTGATCCCGCCGTGGCCGAGGATGTTGGCGGCGCCGATCACCGCGCCGGCGAACGCGGCGGCCCGCCAGCCGCCCTTGCCGGCGAAGCCCAGCACGGTGCCGGCCGCCCAGATGGTGGGCAGGGTCGGCGCGCCCGCGTGTATCCGGGCCGGGGTGTCGATCACGCCGCTCATCACGATGCCGGTGACCGCGAACGCCAGGTCACTGCCGAGCACCGGCCAGGTGCAGCGCTCGGGCCCGGCGAACGCCCGGGTGGAGGCCAGCGTCCAGAGGCTGAGCGCGCCCAGGAAGATCCAGCCGGACACCGGGTGCAGGAAGTGGTGGAACGAGGTGAGGAAGCGCAGCACCGCGTACGCCAGCGCGAGCACCCGGAAGTACCCGATGGCGCGCCACAGCGGCAGCTCGACCGACATCCCGCCGGCCGCCACGGCCGCCGCCACCCCGGCCGGCGCCGCGGGCGCCGGCGGGCGGCGCTCCGCGACCGCGGGTCTGTTCTCCTCCACCAGCCCGATCCCCCCTGTGCCGGCCGGGTGCCGGGTCAGGCCCCGGCGTCCTTCTCCTCGGTGGCCTGCTCCGCGTCGGCCTTCTGCTGGGCCTTGCGGTCGGCGTCGGCGGCCTTCTTCTCCTCGGCGAGCTGCCGCTTGGCGGCGGTCGCGTAGATGTCCACGTACTCCTGGCCGGACAGCCGCATGATCTCGTACATCACCTCGTCGGTGACCGAGCGCAGGATGAACCGGTCGTTCTCCATGCCCTGGTAGCGGGAGAAGTCGAGCGGGCGGCCGATCCGGATGCCGGGCCGGACGCCGAAGTTGGGGATCACCTGGCCGGGCGGCTGCACCTTCTCGGTGTCGATCATGGCGACCGGGATGACCGGGGCGCCGGTGGCCAGCGCGACCCGGGCCAGGCCGCCGACCTTGCCGCGGTACAGCTTGCCGTCGGGCGAGCGGGTGCCCTCCGGGTAGACGCCGAAGACCTCGCCGCGCTCGACCACCGCGATGCCGCTGCGGATCGCCGCCTCGCCGGCGCCGCGGGCGCCCGAGCGGTCCACCGGCAGCTGGCCCACGCCCTTGAAGAACGCGGCGGTCAGCCGGCCCTTGATGCCGGGGGTGGTGAAGTACTCGGCCTTCGCGATGAAGGTGACCCGGCGCTTGAGCAGCGCCGGCAGGAAGAACGAGTCGGAGAACGAAAGGTGGTTGCTGGCGAGGATGGCCGGACCCTCGTCCGGAATGTTCTCCTCGCCCTCCATCCACGGCCGGAAGAAGATCCGCAGCAGCGGCGCGACGATCATCTTCATCAGTCGGTAGAACAACCGGGGCCTCCTGTGGTGCGGACCGGACGATCCTAATGCCCCGGCCTCCCGCCCGGTGCACCGGCGAACCCCGTACCGGCGAACCGTCCGCCCGCGCACGGGCCCCTGTACGGGGCATCGCGCCCGTGGGACCATCGGAATCACCCTCACCCCGCCCGCACCTCCCAGGAGTCCACGCATGCCGCTGCTGCCGGGTGCCGAGCCGTTCCGCCGCTCGGGCGGTCCGGTCGGCGTGCTGCTGGTCCACGGTTTCACCGGTTCGCCGCAGTCCATGCGCCCCTGGGCCGAACACCTCGCCGACGCCGGCCTGACGGTCTCCGCCCCGCTGCTGCCGGGCCACGGCACCCGCTGGCAGGACCTCCAGCCGACCCGCTGGGAGGACTGGTACGCGACCGCGGAGGCCGCGTTCGAGGAGCTGGCCGCCGAGTGCGCGCAGGTCTTCGTCTGCGCGCTGTCGATGGGCGGGTCGCTGGCCCTGCGGCTGGCCGCGAAGCACGGCGGACGGGTCTCCGGACTGGTGCTCGTCAACCCCTCGGTGCGTTCCGACAACCCCGCGACGGTGCTTCTTCCGGCGCTGCGCCACCTGCTGCCCTCGCTGCCCGGCGTGGCCGGCGACATCGCCCTGCCGGGCGCGGCCGAGGTCGGCTACGACCGGGTGCCGCTGCACGCCGCCTGGTCGCTGGCCCGGCTGTGGAAGGAGGCCCGGGCGGGAATGCCGTCGGTGACCCAGCCGGTTCTGCTGATGCACAGTCCGCAGGACCACGTCGTCTCGCCGCGCAACTCGGCCATGGTGCTCGCCCGGATATCCTCGACCGATGTGACGGAGCTGCTGCTCGACCGCAGCTTCCACGTGGCCACGCTGGACCACGACGCCGGTCTGATCTTCGGGGCGAGCCTCGACTTCGTCCGGCGACTGGCCCCGGCAGCGGCGGTCGATGCCGGGACCCACCACTCGGGCTGAAAGGCCGAACGTGAACGAGACCAGCAAGGCGAACGACGACGAGGACCTGCCCCGCGAGGACGACGTCCGGGCCGCGCAGCCGGCCGAGGCGGCCGCCGCCGAGGCCCCCGCCGAGGCCGCGCCCGGGCCCGCCCCGCGCCGCCCGGCCGCGGGCAGCCAGGCCGAACAGGACGCGATCTTCGCCGCGCTGGTCGCCCAGTTCGACGACCCGGTCGACCTGACCGACCCGGCCTGGCCCGAGGTCGAGAACGTGCGCGCGCAGAACGAGCGCGAGGGGCGCGGCAGCAGCGGGACCAGCGGCAGGCGCGGCCCGACCGCGCCCACCACCACCAACGGCGGCCTGGGCGACTTCACGCCGCGCCCGGTCCCGCGCCCGGGTGACGGACCGCGCGACTACACGCCAGCCGAGGACCCGGACGAGGGCCACTTCGTCCCGCCGGAGCCCCCGCCGCTGCCCGCCGCCGACGTCACCGCCAAGTTCGCCTGGCTGGCCGTGCTCGGCGGCCCGGCGCTGCTGCTGTTCGACGCCGTGGTCTGGCACGAGGTCTCCGGCTGGCCCGCCTGGGTCGGCCTGCTGTCCTTCCTCGGCGGCTTCGGCACCCTGGTCGCCCGGATGAAGGACCGCGACGAGGACGAGCCGGAGGACCCGAACGGCGGCGCCGTCGTCTGAGCGGCCGCACCGCGCCCGGGGATCGCCCGACCGTCCGGGCCCCGGGCCGGAACCGCCCGTGCGGCTACGGCGCCGGGATCCGCAGCGCGGCCAGCACCGGCAGGTGGTCGGTGGCGGCCCGCAGGTCCGCCTCCGCGACGCCCGGCAGCGGGTACGGCACCCCGCAGCCCAGCACCTCGACGTCCGGGGTGGCGAACACCCCGTCGATCCGCTGGTAGGGCTCCTCGGGCACCGAGGTGTACGTGCCGCCCCAGGGCGCCTTGGCGTGCGCGTCGGTCAGTTCGGCGGCGAGCGAGCGCCAACCCGGGCCGTCCGGGCCCTCGTTGAAGTCTCCGGCGATCACGCCCGGTTCACCGGGCCGAAGTTGGCCGCGCAGCAGGTCGAACTGCCGTAGCCGTTCGGCGGGTTCGAGGCTCAGGTGGCAGCTGGTCACCGAGAACGGGCGGCTGCCGCCGATCCGCAGCAGCGCGCTCGCGAAGCCGCGGGCGTGCAGTCCGCGGGTCTTCGGCAGCAGTGCGTCGCGCAGTTCCAGCACGTCCACCCGGAGGTTGCCGAGCAGCAGCGGCCCGGCCGCGACGCGGCCGCCGCCGGCCAGGATCACCATCCCGGTCTTGTGGGCGAGCCAGGCGGCCGCCTTCTCGGTCTTCCAGTACCGCGGCGACTCCTGCACGCAGACGACGTCCGGCGCGCAGGCCCGGATCACCCGGGCCACCGCGGCCCGGTCGTCGCGCAGCGACCGCACGTTGTAGCTCAGCACCCGTACCCGCCGGGCCCCGCCGGGCTCGGCCCCGGACGACGCCAGTCCGACCTCAGTGTCCGTCACCTGACCGACAGTAACAGGCCCGCCCGCGCGCGGCGGGCGGGAACGCGGCAAGGCCGCGGCGGGGACGGCGAGTTGCCGTTCCCGCCGCGGCCTCGCGCGGCGTCCTGCGGGCAGCGCCCTGCCCGTGCGTCCCGCCGGTGGCGCCCTACGGGTGGTTCAGATCCGGGCCAGGTCGGCCGCGCCGGCGATGCCGGCGGCCGAACCCATCGACGCCAGCACCACGTTGGCGCGCGGCCGGGCCGGGCCGCCGGTCAGGTACGCGCCGAAGCTCGCCGCGACCGGGTCGAGCAGCAGGTGGCCGGAGTCGGAGACGCCGCCGCCGAGGACGAACACCTCCGGGTCGAACAGCGCGGCCAGGTCGGCCATGCCGCGGCCGAGCCAGTCGGCGAGCGTCCGGTAGCAGGACAGCGCCAGCGGGTCGCCCTCCTCGGCGGCCTCGGTGATGTGGATGCCGCGGATCGTCTCGGCGACGCCGTCGTTGAGTTCGAGCATCCGCTTGCCGGCGATCGGGTCGGCGGCGGCCCGCTCGCGGCCGTAGCGGCGCAGCGCCCGCCCGGAGCCGTACTGCTCCCAGCAGCCGTGGCCGCCGCAGCCGCAGTCCAGGCCGTCCGGGACCATGTTGAGGTGGCCGATCTCGCCGGCCACGCCGAACCGGCCGCGGTGCAGCCGGCCGTCGAGGACGATGCCGCCGCCGATGCCGGTGCCGACGGTGATCAGGACCATGTCGTCGAACGCGGCCGCCGCGCCGAACCGGAACTCGGCCCAGGCCGCGCAGTTGGCGTCGTTCTCGACGACGGTCGGCAGGCCGGTGAGCTCCTCGATCCGCTGCTTGAGGGGCTCGTTCTCCCAGGCGATGTTGGGCGCCATCAGGACGGTGGAGCGGTCCCGGTCGACGAAGCCCGGGGCACCGACGCCGACGGCGCTGACGTCCGGGTACTGCTCCTTCAACTCCCGTACGCCCTGGGCGATCGCGTCGACCGCCCACTGGGGGTCGGCCGGGGTGGGCACCCGGGTCTTGGCGAGGATCTCGCCGGACTCGTCGACGACGCCTGCTGCGATCTTGGTACCGCCGACGTCCACGCCGATGGTCAGAGCCATGTGTCCCTCAGCTATTCACTCGTTCCCGCTCAGCGGAACCGTACCCGCTGAGGGGTACCCACGTATACAGTCCGGCGTACATTATTCGAAGGCATTCCCGGAGCAGTTGGTCATGGTGCCTTCAGAAGTCATATTGACGGTGCCGTTCGGTGATGGATTGTGGGCGCAGCGTGACATGCACGCGCGACCGGATTAACTACTTGTCGGAGGCCCCGGGGGCCCCGTCCAGGTCCACCCGTTCGGCCTCGGCGTGTTGGGGCGCGGACCAGCGCCGCTCGTGCCCGGTGACGGCGGCCCGGTAGGCGGCCAGCAACTCCCCGCCGGCGGCGGCGAGGTGGCCGTACACCTCGGGGTTGGACTCGCGCAGCCGGCCCCCGATCTCCACCGCCTTGCCGCCCAACGCGGCCGCGAACTTGCGGACTTCCTCCACCAGCGGCGCGAACTCCCCCGCCCCGCCCGGTTCCTGGGCCCGCCGCTCCCGCTGCGCCTGCTCTGCCTGCTCTGCCTGCTGCTGTTCGGTGCTCACCGCGCCACTCCTCATCACTCGGTCCGGTCCGGTCCGGCTCCGGCCCCGGTCAGCCCCGCGGCCACAGCGCGGGGTCGGGCGTGAACCGCACCGACAGCACGCCGTCCGCCAGTCCGGCCCCGCTGACCGTGCAACGGCGCAGCGCGGACGGGAGTGCCAGGACCCGCCGGTAACCTCCGGCGCCCACCACCAGTTCGTCGCCGCGGCGCAGCAGTTCGAGTTCGCCGCGGTCGGCGCCGGGCAGCGGGAGGTGCCAGACCAGCAGGTTCTCGGCGGCCAGCCGGTCCTCGACCCGGGGGTCGGCGGGCGCGGGCGGGTGCGGGGCCCCCTGGGCGTAGAGCCGGTCGGCGAGTTCCTCCAGGCCGCCGTCCGGCTGCCGGGCGAGCAGTACCGGGACCTCGCCCAACTGTTCGCCGATGGCGGCGAGTTGCTCGTCCTGCCGGGCGGCGGTGGCGGCCAGCCAGGGGTCCGGCGAGGCGGCCGCGGCGGCGGGCAGCGCGCCGTGCGCGACGACGGCGTCCAGCGGCAGGCCGTGCAGGGCGAGTCCGGCCCGGATCCGGGCCAGCGCGCGCGGCGCGGGGCGGGCGGCGTCCAGCACGAGGCGGACGGTGGTGCCGGGGGCGGTGATCGCGGCGGCGGCCTCGGCGAGCGCGGCGGAGGCGGCGGCCCGGGCCTCGAACAGCCGGTCGGTGGGCAGCGGGAGGCCGGCCAGGCCCGCCAGCAGCGGGCGCAGCGCGCGGGCGGCCTGCCGCTGTTCGGGCAGCAACCGGGCGAGGTAGCGCTCCAGTTGGGCGGGCAGCGCGAGGGTGGCGACCAGTTCGGCGGGCGGCGGGGCGGCGACCACCAGCACCTCGGCCTTGGCCCGGGGCAGTGCGCGCAGCAGGGCGAGGGCGCGGGTGCCGGGCAGCGGGGCGAGTTCGTCGGGGTCGAGCGGCTGGGCGCCGATCAGGTCGAGCGCGGGCGCGAGCCGGTCGCGGTAGCCGTCGAGGGCGGCCCGGAGGGCGGCCTGTTCGTCGATCCGGGCGGCGGTCAGCCCGGGTTCGAGCGCGACGGCGTCGGGGCCGAGCCGGACGCCGAGCAGGTCGTCGACGGCGCGGTGCGGGTCGTCGGCGGCGAGCAGCAGGGTGTCGCTGCCCCGCCGGGCGTGGTGCAGGGCGGTGGCGGCGGCGATCCGGCCGGATTCCGGGCCGCTGACCAGTACGGTGCGGGTGGCCACGAGCCGGGTCAGCCCTCGACGCGCTTCTTCAGGCCGGCCAGCGCCCGGTCGATGATGACCTTCTCGGCCTTGCGCTTGATCATGCCGAGCATCGGGATCTTGACGTCGACGGCCAGCTGGTAGGTGACCTCGGTGCCCGCGCCGGCCGGCGCGAGCGCGTAGGAGCCGTCCAGGGCGCGCAGCATCTGGCTGCTGACCAGGGTCCAGCCGACCTCGCGGTCGCCGTCCCAGGTGTAGGCGAGGGTGTGCTCGTCGCGGATCGCGCCGGCGTCCAGCAGCAGGCGGACCCGGGTGGCGCGGCCGTCGGGGCCGGTCTCCAGGACGTCGACCTCCTTGACCTCCCCGGTCCACTGCGGGTAGGCGGCGAAGTCGGCGATCACCGCCATGACCTCGGCCGGGGTGGCGTCGATGACAATGCTCGACCTGGTGTGCTCCGCCATTGCGGCCTCCGCGATCTCCCTGTGCTGCTGTGCGCCCAGCAGAGGCTATCGCGGGCCGGGCCGCCCGTTTCCCGCGCGGGCACCTACCGGCGGGTCACCTGCGCACTGCCGTAGGGTTCGATTCGGGTCGCCCGCGCGTCCGACCTGCGGTGTGACGATCGGAACACCCGGGCCGACCCCTCTGGTCGAACGCGCCTACCCGGCAGTAACGTCCAGTCGTCCCGCAGCGTCGCAGACGAGGAGCAGTCTTGCTCGACGAGTTCAGCCTTCCGGCCCGCTACCAGGTACCGAGCGACGGCAACCTCGCCGACCTGGTCCACCAGAACGCGGAGCGCCACCCGGGCGTCGCTGTGCTCAGCCGCAAGTCCGCCGGGCAGTGGCAGGACCTCACCGCCGCCCAGTTCCTCGCCGAGGTGCACGCCGTCGCCAAGGGCCTGGTCGCCTCCGGCGTCGGCCCGGGCGACCGGGTCGCCGTGATGTCCCGCACCCGCTACGAGTGGACGCTGCTCGACTTCGCGATCTGGACGGCCGGCGCGATCACCGTCCCGGTGTACGAGACCTCCTCCGCCGAGCAGGTCCGCTGGATCCTCGGCGACTCCGGCGCGCTCGCCGTGGTCACCGAGACCGACGCCCACGCCGCCGTGGTCGAGGAGGTCCGCGCCGGGCTGCCGGGGCTGGAGCACGCCTGGCAGATCGAGCGGGGCGGCGTCGCCGCCCTCACGCTGGCCGGCGCCGGCGTCGACGACGCGGTGATCGCCGAACGCCGGCGGCTGGCCGGGCCCGACGCGATCGCCACCATCGTCTACACCTCCGGCACCACCGGCCGCCCCAAGGGCTGCCAGCTGACCCACGGCAACTTCCTGGCCGAGCTGGGCAACGTCACCGCCCGGATGCCCGAGCTGTTCCGCACCGGCGAGTCCTCCGTCCTGCTCTTCCTGCCGCTGGCCCACGTGCTCGGCCGGATCGCCGAGATCGCCACCGCCATCGCCCCGGTCCGGCTCGGCCACGTCTCCGACATCAAGAACGTCACCGAGGAGCTCGGCTCCTTCAAGCCGACCCTGATCCTCGGCGTCCCCCGGGTCTTCGAGAAGGTCTACAACACCGCCCGCGCCAAGGCCCAGGCCGACGGCAAGGGGAAGATCTTCGACCGCGCCGCCGACACCGCCGTCGCCTACAGCCGCGCGCTGGACGCCGGCGGCCCCTCGCTCGGCCTGCGGATCCGGCACGCGGTCTTCGACAAGCTGGTCTACGGCAAGCTCCGGGGCGCCCTCGGCGGCCGCTGCCGGTACGCCATCTCCGGCGGCGCCCCGCTCGGCGAGCGGCTCGGCCACTTCTACCGCGGCATCGGCTTCGTCGTCCTGGAGGGCTACGGCCTCACCGAGTCCTGCGCCGCCACCGCCTTCAACCCGCACGACCGGCCGAAGATCGGCACCGTCGGCCAGCCGCTGCCCGGCTCGGCGGTCCGGATCGCCGAGGACGGCGAGGTGCTGCTCAAGGGCCCGCAGATCTTCACCGGCTACTGGAACAACCCCGCCGCCACCGCCGAGGCCCTCCGGGACGGCTGGTTCGCCACCGGCGACCTCGGCACCCTGGACGGCGACGGCTACCTGACCATCACCGGCCGGAAGAAGGAGATCATCGTCACCGCCGGCGGCAAGAACGTCGCCCCCGCCGTGATCGAGGACCGGATCCGGTCCCACGCGATCATCGGCGAGGTCATGGTGGTCGGCGACCGCAAGCCCTTCATCGCCTGCCTGGTCACCGTCGACGACGAGTTCCTGCCCCGCTGGAAGGCCCTCAACGGCAAGCCCGCCGACGCCACCCTCGAACAGCTCCGCGACGACCCGGACCTGCTCGCCGCCGTCCAGGCCGCGATCGACGACGGCAACCAGGCCGTCTCGCACGCCGAGGCGGTCAAGAAGTTCCACCTGCTGACCACCACCTTCACCGAGGCCGGCGGCCACCTCACGCCCTCCCTCAAGCTCAAGCGCAACGTCGTCCTGAAGGACTTCGCCGCCGAGATCGAGGGCCTCTACACCAAGTAGCGGCGGCGGGACGGGGGTTCCGTCCCACCGCCGCCGTACCCCACCGCCGCCGTCTCATCGCCCCCGCGCGTTCAGCGCTCCCGCAGCAGCCCGGTGAGCCGCTCCGCGAGCATGTCCCAGCGCCAGGCCGCGTGCACCCACTTCCGCCCGGCCTCGCCCATCTCGCGGCGCAGCCCCTCGTCGCCGAGCAGCCGCACCAGCCGCTCGGCGAGGAGCTGTTCGCCGCCGGTGCCGGGCACCACGTAGCCGGTCTCGCCCTCGCGGACGGCGTCCGGCGCGCCGCCGGAGTCGCCGGCGACGACCGGGAGGCCGGTCGCGGAGGCTTCCAGGTAGACGATGCCGAGGCCCTCGACGTCGAGGCCGCCGCGCCGGGTCCGGCAGGGCATCGCGAAGACGTCGCCGGCGCCGTAGTGGGCGGGGAGTTCGGCCCAGGGGACGGCGCCGGTGAAGACGACCGAGGAGCGGACGCCGACGGTGTCGACGAGCTTCTCCAGTTCGGCCCGGTAGGGGCCGCCGCCGACGATCAGCAGCACCGCGTCGGGCTGGGCGGCCAGCACCCGCGGCAGGGCCCGGATCAGGGTGTCCTGCCCCTTGCGCGGCACCAGCCGGGAGACGCAGACCACGACGGGCCGCTCGCTGAGCCCGAGCCGGGCCCGGACGGCGTCGCCGCCGGAGTCCGGCCGGAAGGTCGACTCGTCGACCCCGGGCGGCAGTTGGGTCATCCGCCGGGCGGCGTCCGGCCCGACCGCGCGGGCGATCCGGGAGCGGGTGTACTCGCCCAGGTAGGTGAGGACGTCGGTGCCGGCCCCGATCCGGCGCAGCAGTTGCGCGGAGACCGGCAGTTGGGCCCAGGCGGCCTCGTGCCCGTGGGTCATGCCGAGCAGCCGCTCGGCGCCGGCCCGGCGCAGCGCGGGGGCCATCAGGCCGAGCGGGGCGGCGGCGCCGAACCAGACCGAGGTGCAGCCCTCGGCGCGCAGGATCTCGGCGGCCCGCCGGGTCACCCGGGGGGTGGGGACCATCATCCGGGTCCGGTCGCGGATCACCCGGAAGGGCTGCGCGGCGTCGAACTCGGCGACCTCGCGGCCGTCCTTCCAGGTGGAGGCGTACACCACGACGGAGCCGGCGGGCTGCCGGACGGCCATGTTGTGGACGAACGCCTGGATGCCGCCGGGCCTGGGCGGGAAGTCGTTGGTGACGATGAGGGTCTTGTGCATGCCGCGGCTCGCTCGGTCGGGGGGTGCTCGGACTACCTGTGAGTGGTCCGTACGATAGGTCACCGTGCCCGTTCTCCGGGAACGCGGCCCGCACCGCCGACCGGGGCGGCGCCGGGACGGGTCCGCCCGTCCGCGGGGGCGGGTGGGACACGGTTCGGTGAAGGTCCGGGTGCCGCCGCAACCGTGGGGGCGGAGCGCCGGTCTATCACCGGGGAGGCCCCGGTCCGTCCGGTGTTCCGGCGTGCACGCGACGACCCGAAGGAGCGCAGTGGAGTCA
Organism: Kitasatospora setae KM-6054; assembly: GCF_000269985.1. NCBI lineage: Bacteria > Bacillati > Actinomycetota > Actinomycetes > Kitasatosporales > Streptomycetaceae > Kitasatospora > Kitasatospora setae. The sequence continues at coordinate 2,413,637 of NC_016109.1, forward strand.
GCCCAGGCCGAGAAGGCCGGTGGTGCGGAGCCGTCGGCGCCGTCGCCCCGGGCCGCCGAACCGAGCCGCCGCCCGCTGTGGGCGCTGGCGGGCGGCTGGTTGGCGACCCGGACGCTGATCGTGCTGATGGTCGCGGGCGTGCTGCGGATCGCCGACACCGACGTGACCACCGACATCTCGGTGATCTACCACAGCTGGTACGAGGTGCTGCGGACCGGCACCTTCCCGCTGGACGACGTGACCTGGCAGTACCCGCCGGGCGCGGCGCTGGTGATCCTGCTGCCGGGGCTGCTGCCCTGGTCGTACCTGGTGTCGTTCTTCGTGATCTGCGGCGTGGTGGACGCCTTCGCGATGGCGCTGCTGATGCGGGCGGGCGTCCGCCGGGGCCGCAGCTACCTGGGCGGCTGGTTCTGGGTGGCGGGCGTGCCGCTGCTCGGGCCGACGGTGTACTGCCGGTACGACATCATCGTGACGGCGCTGGCGATCGCGGGCCTGCTGGTGATGCTGCGCCGCCCGGCGCTCAGCGGGGTGCTGCTGGGCCTGGGCGGGCTGGTGAAGGTGTGGCCGCTGCTGGCGCTGATCGGCTCGCCGCGCGGACGGCGGACCCGGCGGGCCTGGACCTCGGCGGTGGCGTGCGCGGCCGCGCTGGGCTTCCTGCTGATGGCGGGCATGAACGGCGCCTTCGAGTTCCTGAAGTTCCAGTCGGAGCGCGGCATCGAGATCGAGTCGCTGGGCGCGCTGCCGCTGCACTACGCGAAGCTCGCGGGGTCGTGGAACGGCACCGTGACGATGAACTACGGCTCGGTGGAGTTCCTCGGCCCGTGGGTGCCGGTGATCTCCAAGGTGATGGTGGGCCTGTCGGTGGCGGGCTTCGGCTGGCTGCTGGTGTGGCGGCTGCGGGCGGCCCGCTGGACCTCGGCGACCACCTTCGACGCGGCGCTGTGCGCGCTGCTGATCTTCACCACGACCAGCCGGGTGATCTCCCCGCAGTACATGATCTGGGTGGTCGGCCTGACCGCCGTCTGCCTGACGGTGCGCGGCAGCAGCCAGCGGCCGGTGGCGGTGCTGGTGCTGGTCACGGCGGTGCTGACCACGCTGGAGTTCCCGGTCATGTTCGGCGCGGTGAACCGCAGCGAGCTGGGCGGCGTGCTGGTGCTGACCGCCCGCAACCTGCTGCTGCTGGTGACCACGGTGCTCTCGGCGTACCGGCTGTGGCGCTCCACCCGGCGCCGGGAGGCGCTGACCACGGTGGTGCTGCCGGCCGACCAGGTCACCCCGCAGTACCCGGTGCGGCCGGGGATCGCCTACGAGCAGGACCTGCTGGACGACCTGACCCCGGCCGACCGGGGCTGACCCGCCGGCCGCCGGATCCCGTTGCTGCAAGTTTGCGAAACTTCTTGCAGACGGGGTCCGGCGCTGCCACCATCGCGGGATGATCGACTACGACATCCTGATCGTCGGCGGCCTCGGCGTGGACACCATCGTCCGGGTGGACCGGCTGGAGGTCCCGTCGGGCGGCGACTCGCTCGCCGTCCCCCCGGTGCTGGACTACCCGGCGCACACCGGCAACGGCGTGGCACTGGCCTGCCTGGCGCTGGGCCTGCGCACCAAGTTCGCCGACTTCCTCGGCGACGACCCGCAGGGCGCCCTGGTGCTGGCCGAGTACGCCCGCCGCGGCCTGGACTTCAGCCACCTGCCCGCCCCGAACGGCACCCCGCGCAGCGTCAACCTGGTCGACCGGGAGGGCCGCCGGTTCTCCTTCTACGACGGCCGGCACCCGGCGGACGCCCGGCTGCCGCGCGCGTTCTGGCTGCCGCTGCTGGAGCGCTCGGCGCACGTCCACCTGTCGATCACCGGCGTCAACCGGGACATGTACCCGGACGTCGAGCGGCTGGGCCGCACCAGCTCCACCGACCTGCACGCCTGGGACGGCGTCGAGGAGCACCACCTGCACTACGCGCTCCGCTCGGACCTCGTCTTCCTCTCCGCCGCGCGGCTGGCCGACCGCCCGGAGGCGGCGATGCGCGCCGTGCTGGAGCGCGGCCGGGCCGAGCTGGTGGTGGCCACGGCGGGCGCGGACGGCGCCTTCCTGCTGACCCGGGCGGACGCCGCGCCCCGGCACTTCCCGACCGTCGACCCGGGCGCGCCGGTCGTCGACAGCAACGGCGCGGGCGACGCCTTCGTCGCCGGCTTCCTGCACCGGCGGCTGGCCGGCCGCCCGGTCGAGGAGTGCATGCGGGCGGGCGCGGCCGCCGGGGCGTACACCTGCACCGTCGCGGGCACCCACACCGCGTTCCTGGACGCGCCGGGCCTGGAGCGGGCGCTGGCCGGCTGACCGGCCGCCCCTCCCCCGGCCCCCGCTACCCGAGCTTGGCCACCTCGGCCGTCCAGCTCTTGGTGAACTCCGTCACCCCGACCCCGAGCTGCGCCTTCATCGCCCGGTCGAGGCCGCCCTCGCCGAACGCCCCGACGGTCCGGTAGAGCGCCACCAGCCGGTCCTGCCCGTGCGTCCGGGCGATCAGGTCGCAGGCCAGCCAGGACAGCTCGTACGCCTGGGCGATGCCGTCCGACCCGGCCGCGAAGGCCGTGTCGGCGGGCAGCGCGGTCGGCATCCGGCCGGCCCGGACGTCCTTGGCCAGCTCGGGGGCGATCTGCCGGGCGGTGCGCCCGGTGCCGAGGTAGCCGGTGTAGTCGGCGACGCCCTCGGAGAGCCAGAGCGGCGTCCAGGCCCTGGTGTCGGCCCGGGTGGCGACGTGGGTGGCCTCGTGGGTGACCACCACCCGGCGGCCGAGCTCGCTGAGCTGCCGGTACGCGTCGGGGTTGACCACGATCCGGTCGGCGGGGGTGTGCACGGGGGCGCCGCCGACCGCCAGGGTGACCGCGGCTATGCCCTGGTAGGCGTCCGCGGAGACGTCCATCCGGCGGGCGAACTGCTGCACGGTGAGCGGCAGTTCGAGCAGCAGCCGGGTGTCGGACGGACCCCAGACGCCGGCCGCGGCGGGCACCGCGCGGTCGGCCAGCGCGACCAGCGCGGCCAGCTCGGCGGGCTCGCCGAGGCCGAGCACCAGGCAGCGCTTCCCCTCCGCGACCCGGACGGTGCCCAGGTCCCAGGGCGCGGCCGCGCCGGTCGGCGTCTCGGCGGCCACCCGCCAGCCGGCCGGCTCCCGGACCAGCTCGATCCGCCGCTCCAGCAGCGCCGGGTAGTCGTCCACCCCGGTCAGCCGGTAGGCCAGCTCGGCGCCGACGCTGAGCCGGTCCGCGTCGGCGGGCGGCTCGGCGAACACCGTGAGCTTCAGCTCGTAGCCGGCGAAGGCCAGCGCGGCGGTCCGGGTGAGCAGGTCCCGGTCGGCCTCCTCGGCGCCGGTCGCGGAGACCGCCAGCAGCGCCGCGGTGTCCCGTCCGGCCACCGCCCGGGCCCGCTGCCCGAGCAGCCGGACCACCTCCTCGCGCACCCCGGCCGGTGCGGCCCCGGCCGCGCCCGCGACGGCGCCCGCCGGGCCGCTCGCCGCGGCGGGGGCCGGTCCGGCCGGCGCGACCCGGAGCGGCGACAGCTGGAGCGCCCCGCCCGCGGCCAGCAGCAGGGCCGCGCGCCGGGACAGCGGAGCACCGGCCCGCCGCGGCCCGGTGGCCGTCGGCAGGTCGGTGACCAGGGGTTCGTCGACGAGGCTCAGACCCGTACCACCGTGTTCACCGGCATCGCGCCGACGCTCTCGTAGCGGACCCGGGCGCCCGGGTAGGGCGCGTGCACGACGACGCCCCCCCCGGCGTACATGCCGACGTGGTGCCTGTCGTTGTAGAAGATCACCAGGTCTCCGGGCCGGGCGTCGGCGAGGCTCACCCGCCGGCCGGCCGAGGCCTGCTCCTGCGAGGTCCGCGGCAGGGTCACTCCGGCCTGCCGCCACGACCAGTACATCAGACCGGAGCAGTCGAAGGTGCCGGGGCCGGTCGATCCGTAGACGTAGGGCGACCCGATCTTGGAGATCGCGGCGGCCAGCGCGGCCCCGGCCCGGTCGGAGGACGGCGGCTGGTCGCCGAGGTCGATCCGGTCGGTGCCGCGGGTGGCGCGCTGCCGGGCCTCCCGGGCGTCGTCGGCGGCCATCCGGACCCGTTCGGCGGGGGCCAGCGAGTTCAGCAGCCGCTGCGCCCGGAGCAGCCGCTCGTGGACGTCCTCCTTGGCGGCGGCCAGCCGCTGCCTGGCCTGCTCCAGCTCGGCCAGCTTGCCGCCGGCCTCCCGCCGCCGCTCGTCCAGCCGGCGCTGCCGCTCGGCCAGGTCGCGCAGGCTGTCGCTCTGCCGGGCGGTGGCCTGTTCGAGCGAGCGGGCGCCGGTCAGGTAGCCGGCCGGGTCCTGGTCGAGCATCAGCCGGACGGTCGGGTCGACGCCCTGGGAGCGGTACTGGGCGGCGGCGACGGCGGCCAGGTCGCCGCGCATCCGGTTGAGCTCGTCCTGCCCGGCGGCGACCTGGTCCTGGAGGGTGCCGGTCTCGGCCTGCAGGGTCCTGAGCCGCTCCTGCGCCGCGTTGTACGTCTCCGAGGCCCGCTCGGCCTCCTCGTAGAGCTGGTCGACCTGCTGCTTGACCTCGGCCCGGTTCGGCGGGTCGGCGGGGCTCAGCGGGGCGGCGGCGGCCCCGCCGACGGTCAGTCCGAGCGCGCTGGTCGCGGCGGCGGTGAGCGCCAGGGCCCGGGCGATGCGCTGGACACCGGGCAGTGGGGTGCGGCGGGGCACGGACACGCGCGACGGCTCCGTTCTGCGGCCGGCCTCCGCCGCCGTCCGCGGTCGGACGGCCGTCCTCGCGGGGGCCCGGGGGCAGAGGTTAGCGAGTCGGATCGATCCAGTCCAAACCCCGACAGCCCCGAATATTTGACCCCCAATCGGACATCCGCACGGGAACGGCCCGGCACCCCTTGGGGGCACCGGGCCGCACGTCCCGCCGGGGCCCCGAACGGGCCCCGGGCCGGGTCAGATCCGGACGATCCGGTTGATCGGCATCGCGGTCGCCGACTCGTAGCGGACCTGCGCGCCGGTGTGCGGGGCGTGGATCATCTGCCCGTTGCCGACGTACATCCCGACGTGGTGCTGGTCGCCGTAGTAGATGATCAGGTCGCCCGGGCGGGCGTTGGCGATGTCGGTGCCCAGGCTGGTGCCGGCCCCCGCCTGCGCCTGGGAGGTGCGCGGGATCGACACGCCGGCCTGCTTGTAGGCCCACTGCATCAGGCCGGAGCAGTCGAAGCTGCTCGGCCCGGCGGCGCCGTACGCGTACCAGCTGCCCAGCTTGGAGACGGCCGCGCCGACCGCGTTGCCGGAGAAGTTCGAGGGCGCGGGCGCGTCCAGCGCGGGCCGGTCGGTGCTCCGCGAGGCGCGGTCCTGCGAGGCGGCGGAGGCCGCGGAGGCCGCGGCGTCGGCCTTCGCCTTGGCGTCCGCGGCGGCCTTGGCCTCGGCGGCGGCGATCTGCTCGCGCTCCTGCTGGGTCAGCGTGTTGAGCAGCTCCTGGGCCTTGGCGAGCTTCGCCTGGACGTCCGCCTTGTCGGCCTGCAGGGCCTTGGTGGTGGTGTCCAGCTCGGCGAGCTTGCTCTCGGCCTCCTTGCGCTGCGCGTCGAGCTTGGACTGCTCGTCCTTGAAGCTCTTGAGCAGGTCGGCCTGGGTGGAGCCGACCACGTTCAGCGCGCCGGCCTGGCCGAGGAAGGCGTCCGGGGTGCTGGAGAGCATCAGCTGCATGGTCTGCGGCATGCTGCCGGTCCGGTACTGCTCGGCGGCGATCCCGGCCAGGCTCTCCTGGACGGTGGTCACCTGCCCCTGCTGCCGGGCGAGCTGGTCCTGCAGCTGGCCGACCTGCTTCTGCAGGTCCTGCTGCTTCTCGACCGAGGCGTTCAGCGCCTCGGTCTTGATCTCGGCCTCTTCGTTGAGCTGGTCGACCTGCTGCTTGACCTGGTCCTTGGTCGGCGCGGGATCGGCGTGCGCCCCGCCCTGGGCGGAGAGCGCCACGGCGGCGGCGGCGGTCGCAGTGAGAATCGAGACCCGGGCACGGCTCGCGGGCTTGGGACGACGATGGGACGCCACGAAGGCGGACTCCTTCTTCCTCGACCGCCTACCGGGTGAGCTGACGGGTTCGGGCTGGAAGAGATTGCCCTACGACGCCTCACCGGCCGCGCGCGGCGGCCGACCTGGCGCCGATTCACCCCGGGGGAACGTGGTTCCCCGGCTCCGTTCGACAGCACCCCCGCAGGGGTATCCCCGTCAGCAGACCCGGTGTTGACGGTCTGCCCGCTGCGTCACGGACTCGGCGGCGACCCCCGCCGCCGCCCCCCTTGGGCGATCGACTCTGCGGTGGTCGAGACATGACCCTAGTAACCGATCCGTGATCCGCTCAAATCTTTGTCGGAAAAAAATCTGATTCTGAATCAAACACCCGGCAAAATGTGACCGATAGTGAGCACTTCATGACGCAGGGCGTAGCAATTCTCATGATGTGGTCCAGAAGCGACAGACCCGGACGTGTCGCAGATCACAAGGGGATCTCGGCCCGCCCGGGCGTGTCACTATGCGTCAGTTGTCGCCCGGTGGGGCGTTTGTCCGATTCGTCGGCCCGTCAGACCGGAAGCCGTCGGACCGGCGCGGGTCAGACCCGGCGGATGGTCGAGATCGGCAGGGTGTCGACCTTCATCACCTTCACCACGTCGCCGGTGCGCGGCGCGTGGACCACCATGCCGTCGCCGATGTACATGCCGACGTGGTGCCGGTCGCCGTAGTAGACGACCAGGTCGCCCGGCTGCGCGTTGTGCCAGTCGGTGCCGACGTTCACGCCGTAGCTGCCCTGCGACTGCGAGGTGCGCGGCAGCGAGACGCCGGCCTTCGCGTACGCCCACACCATCAGGCCGGAGCAGTCGAAGGTGTTCGGGCCGGTGGCGCCCCACACGTACGCGGAGCCCTGCTTGCCGAGCGCCGCCGCCACCGCGGTCGCGGCGTAGCCGCTGGCCTGCGGCAGGGAGGCCGGGTCGACCCGGTTGGAGCTGCGCGAGGCGGTGCCGCCGGTGTCCCGCAGGATCGCGGCGCGGTCCGCGGCGCTCAGCTTGGCGAGCAGCTTCTGCGCCTCGGCGAGCTTGCCGTTGACCTCGCTCTTGGCGTCGTTGAGCGCCTGGGTCTGGGTGTCCAGCTCGTGCAGGACCTGGGCGGCCTCCTGCTTCTGCTGGTCCAGGCGGCGCTGCTGCTCCTTGAGCGACTTCAGCGTCTCGGCCTGGGTGCTGGCGGCCTGGTCGAACGAGGCCGCCTGGGCGAGGTACTTGTCCGGGTTGGACGAGAGCATCAGCTGCATCGACGGGTCGACGCCGCCCTGCCGGTACTGGTCCCCGGCGACCGCCGCGAGGCCGGAGGAGAGCTCGGTCAGCTGCTCCTGGCCGCGGGCCACCTGGTCCTGGAGGTCGTCGGCCTGCTTGCGCAGCTGGTCGGACCGCTCCTTGGCGCCGTTGAACTTCTCGGCGGCCTGCTCCTGCTCCTCCAGCAGCTTGTCGACCTGCGCCTTGACCTCGTCCTTGTTCGGCTGGGCCGGGGCGGCGTGCGCGCCGGCCTGGGCCGTCAGGGCGACCGCGGTCGCGGCGGCGGCGGTGAACACGGAGATCCGCGCACGGCTCGGCTGCTTGGGACGCCGGTGGGAGGCCAAGGGGGAGCTCCTTCTTCCTGCTGGACTCACCCCAACGAGTGATGGTCCGGAATATAGGTTTGACGCCAGACCCTAGTGAAGTCCCTGCCTCCGCGTCCACTCCCGGGGGGCTTCCGGTCCCACCGCCCCGCCCCCTTTCACAAGGCCGTCACACTCCGGCCGCCTCCGGGCCCCCTGACCGCCCCTCAGCTGCGGGAGAGCCGGTTCAGCAGCAGCACCGAGGCCACCGGCCGCGCCCCGGCCTTGCGCACCCCGTCCGCGACCTCCTTGTCCGCGGAGACCACCACCACCGGACGGCCCTGCGGCTCGGCCCGCACCAGTCGGCGGATCAGCTCGTCCGCGGTCTCCCCGGTGCGGCTGAACCGCACCCGGACCCCGCGCGGCGGCGCCATGATCACCGGCACGTCCAGGTCCTGGCCGTCGAAGACGCAGGTCACCTCGGCCTGGGTGCGCTGGGCCAGCATCGCCAGGCCGCCCAGCAGCCGCATCCGCTGCTGCTCCAGCGGCAGTTGGGGATAGCCGGTCTTGGTCACGTTGTAGCCGTCCACCACCAGGTGGACCTGCGGGATCGCCAGCAGCTGGTCCAGCAGCGCCGGGTCGTCCTCGGCCAGACCGCGCCGGGCCACGTCGTGCGGCGAGGCCGAGCCGGGCTCGACCGCCTCCACCAGGTCGGCCGGGCGCAGCGCGGTGACCGGCAGCGCCAGCTCGCGCTGCAGGCCCTGGGCGGACTGCAGCACGGTGTCCAGCAGCAGGCGCAGCCGCATGTCCTCGACGCTGCGGCCCTCCCGGACGGTGCGCCGCCCGCTCTCCACCGCGGCCTCCAGCTCGGCGACCCGGTGCCGCAGCCGCCGGGCCTCGCCCTCGGCGGCGCTGCGCTCGGCCCCGGCCGCGGCCCGGGCGGCCTCCAGCTCGGCGGCCAGCCGGCGGCTCTCGGCCTGCGCCCGGCGGGTGTCGGCCTCCAGCGAGCGGACCTTCTTGCGCAGCGACTCCGCCTCCTTGCGGACGCCCTCGGCCTCGGCCCGCTGCCGGTCCAGCTCGGCCCGGGCGGCCGTCCTGGCCTCGGCCAGCTCCTCCTGGAGCCGCTCGGCCAGCCGGGCGGCCTCGGCGGCGGCGCCCTCGGCGTCGGCCCGCTCGGCCTCCTCGCCGGCCTCCTCGACCAGCCGGGCCCAGCCGGACGGCCGGACCAGGTAGGCGGCGGCCGCCACGTCCATCGGGTCGGCGGCGGCCGGGACGGTGCCCGACTCCAGCGCCTGCACCAGGTCGGGCTGGCCGAGCCGCAGGCGCTCGGCTATCCGGACCCGGAACGCCGGGTCCGACTCCAGCGCGGCGGCCAGCGCGGTCGCCGCGTACTTGGCCCGCCGGGCGGGGGTGAACTTGGCGTACGGGCGGAGCGAGGCGGGCAGTTCGCCGGGCGCGATGCCGCCGAGCGCGTCCGAGGCGATGCCGACCACCCGCCGGCGCACGCCCTCGGGCAGCGGACGCCCGGCCGGCTCCGCGCCGCCGGCCGGCTGCCCGGTGTCGGCCGACTGCTCGCCGCCGCCCGGCTGCCCGGTCTCGTCGACGCCGCCGTCCGCGCCGCCGGCCACGGCGCTGTCCGCGCCCGCCCGGGCCTCGCCGACCGCCAGGTCCGGGGCCGGGGCGGGCGCGGTCCCGTCCGTGCCCGCGGGCGCGTTCGCTGCCTCCGCCACTGTCCTCGGCTCCGATCCTGTTCCCGGGCGGTGCCCGCCCGGCGGGTGCCGGGCGGGGCGTTGCTGTCCGCCGCTGCTGCCAATTGTCCCGTCTACCGTGCCGCTCCGACAGCACCCCACCCACGAGTCCGCCCCGCGCCCCCGTCCGGGCGGACGGGGGCGCGGGGCGGTCGGTGCCGGGTCAGCCCTTCTGGGCGTCGCCCTCCGCGGGCTCGTCGGCGCCCGGGCGGGCCACCAGCTCGACCTGGTCGACGGCGTTGCACCAGCGGCAGCGCACCGACTCGACGGTCTCGGAGAGCACCTGGGTCTCCTCGACCTTGGACTCGCCGGAGAGGTCGACGTGCAGGAAGTCGGTGACCCGGGACGAACGGGTGACGTCGAAGCGGGTCAGGTTGCCACACAGGGTGCAGCGCCAACGGGTCTCGGCGGTCGGCACGGCAATGCTCATCAGTGGTCCCTCTCGGCTGGTCCCGGTTCCGGGCCTCCAGCCTATTGCCTGCCGGCGGGCGGGCGGATCACCGGTCCACAGCCCGGACGCTCACCCGGCCGGAGCAGCGCCCGGTGTCGCGGGCGCGCCCCCGAGGAATGCTGACCGGCATGGTGCTCTCCGCCCCCGCCCGGGCCGGCTCGCCGGCGGCCGAGCGGGCCGCCGGTGCCCCGGTCGCCACGTACCTGCTGGTCGCGCTGGCCGCGCTGGTCATGCTGCTCGGTCCGGCCGGCCTGAATCCGGCGTACGGCAGCGGTGACGCCCGGGCCTGTGCCGAGCAGCGCTACGAGCACCGCTGGGGCGCCGTGCCGGCCGAGTTGCTGGGCGGCCGCCCCCTGACGGCCGCCCAGCTGTCGGTGCTCCCCCCGGCGGCGCCCGGCTGCGTGCTTCCGGCCACTCCCGGCAAGATCCCCGAACTCTCGGTGCTGACCGCGCTGTTCGTCCACGCGGGCTGGCTGCACCTGATCGGCAACCTGCTGTTCCTGTTCGTCTTCGGCCCGGCGGTGGAGGCCCGGCTGGGCCGGTTCCGCTTCCTGGCCGGGTACCTGGCGGTCGGCTGCCTGGCCACCTACGGCTACGCGCTGGCCGAGACCGGCACCCCCGACGCGGTGCGGGCGCTGGTCGGCGCGTCCGGCGCGATCTCCGGCGTGCTGGGCGCGTTCCTCCGGCTGTACCCGCGGGCCCGGGTGACCACCCTGGTGCCGCTGCTGCTGTTCCTCCCGCTGCGCTTCCCGGCCTGGCTGGTGCTCGGCCTGTGGTTCGCCCTGCAGTTCTGGTCGGTGACCTCCGGCGGTGACGGGGTGGCCTACCTGGTGCACGTGATCGGCTTCGCGGCGGGCTGGCTGCTCGCCTGGGCCGCCCGTCCGGCGGGCGCTACCCTGGGCGGACCTTCTCGAACGGGAGTTGCCCAGTGATCACCGCGATCGTCCTCATCAGCACCGACGTCGACCGGATCCCCGAGATCGCCGAGGCGATCGCCGCCATCGAGGGCGTCAGCGAGGTCTACTCGGTCACCGGCACCTACGACCTGGTCGCGATGGTCCGGGTCCGGGGCCACGAGGAGCTCGCCGAGGTCATCCCCGGCCGGCTCAACAAGGTCCCGGGCGTCACGAACACCGAGACCCACATCGCCTTCCGCACCTACTCCCAGCACGACCTGGAGGCCGCGTTCTCGCTCGGCCTGGACGGCTGAGCACCGCTCAGCGCTGCTGGCCCTGGGTGTCGACGACGCAGCGGCCGCCCTCGTTGCGGTAGCTCCACTTCGCGCCGTCGCTGACCAGCTCGCGGACGGCGGTCAGGAACCGGTCCACGTGCTCGACGGGGGTACCGGCGCCGAAGCTGACCCGGATCGCGTTCAGGCTGCGCTCGCCGGGCAGCGAGGACTCCGGCGCCCCGCACTCGCTCGGTGCGGCCTCCTCGCCGCCCAGCAGGGTGCGCACCAGCGGGTGCGCGCAGAACAGCCCGTCCCGGACGCCGATGCCGTACTCGGCGGACAGCGCGGCCGAGAAGTGCGAGCTGTTCCAGCCGCGCACCACGAACGACACCACGCCGACCCGGTCCGAGCCCTCGCCGAACAGGTTGAGCACCCGCACCTCGGGGACGGCGGCCAGGCCCTCGGTCAGCTTCGCCACCAGCGCCCGCTCCCGGGCCTCCAGCTCCTCGAAGCCGGCCTCGTCCAGCGCCCGGCAGGCCGAGGCGATCGCGTACGCGCCGATCACGTTCGGCGAGCCGGCCTCGTGCCGCGCCGGGCCGGTGTGCCACTCGACGGCCACCGAGCCGTCCAGCTCCCGGGCGACCGTCCGGCTCGCGCCGCCGCCGGCCAGGTACGGCTCGGCCGCGTCCAGCCAGTCGGAGCGGCCCGCCAGCACGCCGGCGCCGAACGGGGCGTACAGCTTGTGGCCGGAGAACGCCACCCAGTCGACGTCCAGCTCCCGCACCGAGACCCGGTGGTGCGGCGCCAGCTGGGCCGCGTCCAGCACCACCCGGGCGCCGTGCCGGTGGGCGACCTCGGTCAGCCGCTTGACCGGCCACAGCTCGCCGGTGACGTTCGACGCCCCGGTCACGCAGAACAGCTTCGGGCCCTCGGACGCGCCCAGCAGCGCCTCCTCCAGCGCCGCCACCGCCTCGTCGTGCGAGCGCGGCGCCCGCAGGTAGCTGACGGTCAGGCCCTCGCGGCGCCACGGCAGCAGCGAGGCGTGGTGCTCGGTCTCGAAGGCGAACACCTCGGTCCCGGCCGGGACGGCGCCCGCCAGCAGGTTCAGCGAGTCGGTGGTCGCCCGGGTGAACACCACCTGGTCGCCCTCGCGCAGGTCGAGGAAGTCGGCGACGGTCCGCCGGCTCTGCTCGAACAGGTCGGTCGACAGCTGCGAGAGGTAGCCGGCCCCGCGGTGCACCGAGCCGTAGTACGGCGCGTACGCCGCGACGTCGTCCCAGACCCGCTTCAGCGCCGGGGCGCTCGCCGCGTAGTCCAGCGCCGCGTACCCGACCTTCTCGCCGGAGGCCAGCGGAACCTCGACGTCCCCGCCCAGGACCGCCAGCGGCTCACAGATCTCGGTGGCAACAGACATGGGTGCACTCCTCCAGGGGTCAGGACCCCGGAAGTGCACCCACCGGAAGTCCGCGCTTGCCGCGCGGACTGGTCGCCGCACGGCCTGGTCCTCACCCAGGGCACCCCGCCACGGACGGAGGGTTGCCGGACAGCAAGCTGGGGCTTGTCGCTGTCGCTCATGACCTGTGGAAGACAGTACACGAGATCCCCCGGATCTCAACACCCGTCCGCATCCCGAGACTTCCGGAATACCGGCCGGGGCCCGGGGCGGCGGGCCGGGCCCGCCGCCCCCGACCGTCAGGCCGACGCCTGGGTGGCCTCGGCCCAGCGCTTCAGCAGCTCCCCCGCCGCGCCCGAGTCGATCGCCGCCGCGGTCCGCGCCATCGCCGCCGCGATCTGCTCGGTGAGCGGCGCGTCGCCCAGCTCCAGGGCGACCACCGCGGCCGCGCTGTTGAGCAGGACGGCGTCCCGCACCGGCCCGCGCTCGCCGTTCAGCACCCGGCGCGCGACCTCCGCGTTGTACTCGGGGTCGGCGCCCCGGAGCGCCTCGATGCCGACCAGCTCGATCCCGACCTCGCGCGGGTCGAACACGGCCTCCGTCACCTCGCCGCCGCGGATCACCCAGACGTGCGAGGTGGTGGTGATGGTCAGCTCGTCGAGGCCGTCGTCACCCCGGAAGACCAGGCCCTGCGCACCGCGCCGGGCCAGCACGCCGGCGATCAGCCCGGCCAGCCGGGTGTCGAAGCAGCCGACCGCGTGCGAGGTGACCTTCGCCGGGTTGGTCAGCGGGCCGAGGATGTTGAAGACCGTCGGGACGGCCAACTCGGCGCGCGCCTGGGCGGTGTGCCGCATCGACGGGTGGAACTTGGCGGCGAAGCAGAAGGTCAGGCCGACCTCCTCGGCCACCGCGGCGACCCGCTCGGCGGAGAGCTCCAGGTTGATGCCGAGCCGCCCGAGCACGTCCGAGGAGCCGGAGGCGGAGGAGGAGGCCCGGTTGCCGTGCTTGACGACCTTGGCGCCGGCCGCGGCCGCGACCACCGCGGACATGGTGGAGATGTTGACGGTCTTGGCGCGGTCGCCGCCGGTGCCGACGATGTCCACCGCCGGGCCGGGGATCTCCAGCGGCAGGGCGTGCGCGTACATCGACTCGACCAGGCCGGCGATCTCCTCGACCGTCTCGCCCTTGCCGCGCATCGCGATCAGGAAGCCGGCCACCTGCACGGGGCTGGCCTCGCCGCTCATGATCCGGTCCATCGCCCAGGCGGTGTCGGCCTGGTCCAGGTCCTCCCCCCGCAGCAGCGAGCTCAACAGGTCGGGCCAGGTGCGGACCACCTGCGCGGGGCCGCTACCGCCGTTCGCAGGCTGCGCGTTCACCATGGCTGACTCCCACTCTCGTCCCGCCCCAGGCGTATCGCCGGGGTTCGGGCGTCAGCCTATCGAGCGCGCGGGGACGGCCGCCGGGAGTTGCCGTCCCCTTCTCTCCAGGTGAGACGCGCCGGTGAGACGCCGGCCGGGACTCAGCGCCCCGCGGGGGCCCGCCCGGCCAGTCGGGCCCGCAGCAGCGTGGTCGCCGCCTGGGCCAGCGCGACCGGGTCGACGGGGTGCGAGATCGCGGCGTCGGCCCGGCTCCAGGCGGCGAGCCAGGAGTCCTGCGGGCGGCCGATCACGACCAGCACCGGCGGGCAGCCGTAGATCTCGTCCTTGAGCTGCCGGGTCAGGCCGAGCCCGCCGACCGGGGCCGCCTCGCCGTCCAGCACGCAGAGGTCGACGCCGCCCTTCTCCAGGGCGCGCAGCACCGCGGGCGCGGTGGCGCACTCCAGGTACTCGACGGCGGGGACGTCCGCGGCGGGGCGCCGGCCGAGGGCCAGGGTCACCTGCTCGCGGGTGTTGCGGTCGTCGCTGTAGACGAGAACGGTGAGCGTCTCGTCGGAGTGCTGCGCCATGGCCCCTGCTTCCTGGTGCTCGTCCTCTTATATGTGTGCCCACGCGGGGCGGCCCCGACCGAACGGCCCAGTGTGACCCGGGCCACGTCCTTGGACGGATGCTACCCCCGCGCACCCGTCCTGCGGAGGCCCCGACGCGATCTCGCTCAAGCCGCCGCGCCCTGGACTCACCCCGGCGGCCCAGCGGGGTCACCCGGTCCGAACAACCGTCAGAAAACGGGCGGCCCGCGAGGCGGGCATACCTCACGCACCGGACACTCCGAGGGAGACCCCCCGGCGTGAAGACGGAATAAGGGACCGACATAATGTCCGTCGTGGCGACAGCAACAGCAACAGAAACCGGACACGCGCACGGAGCGGTCAACAGGCCGAACCTGGTCAGCGTCGGAACCATTGTCTGGCTGAGCTCGGAGCTGATGTTCTTCGCGGCCCTGTTCGCGATGTACTTCACCCTCCGCTCGGTCAAGGGCACCGAGTTCTGGCACGAGAAGGCCCACGCCCTCAACGTGCCGTTCTCCTCGGTCAACACCACGATCCTGGTGCTCTCCTCGCTCACCTGCCAGCTCGGCGTGTTCGCCGCCGAGCGCGGTGACGTGAAGAAGCTGCGCTCGTGGTTCTCGATCACCTTCGTGATGGGCGCCATCTTCATCGGCGGCCAGATCTACGAGTACACCGAGCTGGTCAAGAAGGACGGCCTGTCGCTGTCCTCCGACCCGTACGGCACGGTGTTCTACCTGACCACCGGCTTCCACGGACTCCACGTGACGGGTGGTCTGATCGCCTTCCTGCTGGTCCTCGGACGGACCTACGCGGCGCGGCGCTTCACCCACGAGCAGGCCACCGCCGCGATCGTGGTGTCGTACTACTGGCACTTCGTCGACGTCGTGTGGATCGGCCTGTTCGCGACCATCTACCTGATCAAGTAACAGCCGCCCCGCCCCTGACCCGGCGTCACCTGGACGCGTGGGAGTCGGGGGCAGGCTGCTGCCGACCAGATCCTGACACCGGGGTTATTCCGTGAAAAAGCTCTCCGCACGACGGCGCCACCCACTGGCGGCGGTCGTCGTTCTACTTCTCGCCCTGGCGGCCACCGGGGGGCTGTACGCCGCTTTCGCGCCCGCCGAGAAGGCGCAGGCCGACAGTTCGGCGCAGTCGCTCGCCATCGACGAGGGCAGGAAGCTCTTCGCCGTCGGCTGCTCCTCCTGCCACGGCCTGAACGGCCAGGGCACCTCCGACGGCCCGTCGCTGGTCGGCGTCGGCTCGGCCGCGGTCGACTTCCAGGTCGGCACCGGTCGCATGCCGGCCCAGCAGCCGGGCGCCCAGGTCCCGCGCAAGAAGGTCATCTACACCCAGGCCGAGACCGACCAGCTGGCCGCCTTCGTGGCCTCGCTCGGCCCGGGCCCGGTCACTCCGGACAGCAAGCAGTACGAGCCCTCCAGCGACCCGGTGACCAACGCCGAGCAGGTGGCCAAGGGCGGCGAGCTGTTCCGCACCAACTGCGCCCAGTGCCACAACTTCAACGGCAAGGGCGGCGCGCTGACCAACGGCAAGTACGCCCCGTCGCTTGAGGGCGTGGACTCGAAGCACATCTACGAGGCCATGCAGACCGGCCCGCAGAACATGCCGTCCTTCCCCGACACCACCATGCCGGAGGAGCAGAAGCGCGAGATCGTCGCGTTCGTCCGCAGCACGAACGACGAGCCCAACCCCGGTGGTCTCACCCTGGGCAGCCTCGGTCCGGTGACCGAGGGCCTGTTCGGCTGGATCTTCGGTCTCGGCACGCTGATCCTGGTCGCGATCTGGGTCGCCGCCCACACCACCAAGGCCAAGAAGTCATGAGCCACGACATGTCAGAGAACCTGCCGGAGGCGCACGACGCCTCCCACGGCACGGACGTCGCCACCCACGGCGACCCGTTCGCCGACCCGGGCCTGCCGGCCCACGAACCGCGTCGGACCGACATCGACGAGCGGGCCGCCCAGCGGGCCGAGCGCCAGGTGTCGCTGATGTTCGTGGTGTCGATGCTGGCGACCGTCGGCTTCATCGCGTCCTACGCGTCGATCGATGCCGACAAGATCGTCTACATCTTCCCGCTGGGCCACGTCAGCGCCCTCAACTTCGCCCTGGGCATGACCCTCGGCGTGGCGCTGTTCTGCATCGGCGCGGGCGCGGTCCACTGGGCCCGCACCCTGATGTCGGACCACGAGCTGCCGGCCGAGCGCCACCCGATCGAGGCCGACGACGACGTCCGCAACGACGTCATCGAGCAGTTCAAGACCGGTGCCGCGGAGTCCGGCTTCGGCCGCCGCAAGCTGATCCGCAACACCCTGTTCGGCTCGCTGGCCCTGGTGCCGCTGTCCGGCGTGGTGCTGCTGCGCGACCTCGGCCCGCTGCCGGAGAAGAAGCTGCTGCACACCGGCTGGGTCGAGGCCGAGCCCAGCAAGCCGCTGCGCCTGGTCAACATGAACACCGACCAGCCGATGAAGGCCGAGGACATCGTCCAGGGCTCGCTGACCTTCGCGAAGCCCGAGGGCCTCGAGGAGTCCGACGAGGACTTCCAGCAGCAGATCGCCAAGGACGCCCTGATGCTGGTCCGGATCGCACCGGAGGACATCAAGGACGCCAAGTCCCGCGACAAGGGCTTCGAGGGCATCCTCGCCTACTCGAAGATCTGCACCCACGTCGGCTGCCCGATCTCGCTGTACGAGCAGCAGACCCACCACGCGCTCTGCCCCTGCCACCAGTCGACCTTCGACCTGGCGGACGGCGCTCGCGTCATCTTCGGCCCGGCCGGCCACCCGCTGCCGCAGCTGAAGATCACCACCGATGAGCAGGGCTTCCTGGTCGCCACCGGCGACTTCGACGAGCCCGTCGGCCCGAGCTACTGGGAGCGTCCGCGATGAGTTCCGCAAGCGGCACCAACAGTGCCTCCAAGCCGGCGAGCACCCGCGCGAAGCCGGCCAACAAGGCCGAGGCCGCGGTCGACTGGGTCGACGGGCGGGTCGGGATCTACTCGCTGGCCAAGGCCAACCTGCGCAAGATCTTCCCGGACCACTGGTCCTTCATGCTCGGCGAGATCTGCCTCTACAGCTTCATCATCATCATCCTCACGGGTGTGTACCTGACGCTGTTCTTCACCCCGAGCATGGGCGAGACCGTCTACCACGGCTCGTACCTGCCGCTGAACGGCATCCGGATGTCGGAGGCCTACGCCTCGACGCTGAACATCAGCTTCGAGATCCGCGGCGGCCTGCTGATCCGCCAGATCCACCACTGGGCCGCGCTGGTCTTCGTCGCCGCGATGCTCGTGCACATGATGCGCGTGTTCTTCACCGGCGCGTTCCGCAAGCCCCGCGAGATCAACTGGGTCTTCGGCTTCCTGCTGCTGGTGCTGGGCATGTTCGACGGCTTCTTCGGCTACTCGCTGCCGGACGACCTGCTGTCGGGCACCGGCATCCGGTTCATGGAGGGCGCGATCCTGGCGGTGCCGCTGGTCGGCACCTACATCCAGATGTTCCTGTTCGGCGGCGAGTTCCCCGGGCACGACATCATCCCGCGCTTCTTCACCATCCACGTGCTGCTCATCCCGGGCATCATGCTGGGCCTGCTGGTCGCGCACCTGATCCTGGTCTTCTACCACAAGCACACCCAGTGGGCGGGCCCGGGCAAGACCGAGAAGAACGTCGTCGGCATGCCGCTGATGCCGGTCTACATGGCCAAGGCGGGCGGCTTCTTCTTCCTGGTCTTCGGCATCATCGCGGCGATCTCCGCGATCGCGACGATCAACCCGATCTGGTCGGTCGGCCCGTACCGTCCGGACCAGGTGTCGACCGACGCCCAGCCCGACTGGTACATGGGCTTCTCCGAGGGCCTGATCCGCATCATGCCGGGCTGGGAGATCTCGGTCTGGGGCGGCCACACGCTGAACCTCGGCGTGATGGTCCCGCTGGCGGTCTTCCCGCTGGTCCTGGTCGCGATCGCGATCTGGCCGTTCATCGAGTCCTGGGTCACCGGCGACAAGCGCGAGCACCACATCCTGGACCGCCCGCGCAACGCCCCGGTCCGCACCGCGTTCGGCGCGGCCTGGATCTCGCTGTACCTGATCCTGCTGGTCGGTGGTGGCAACGACCTGTTCGCCACCCACCTGCACCTGTCGATCAACACGATCACCTACGCGGTCCGCGTCGGCTTCTTCGTGGTGCCGGTCCTCACCTTCATCGTCACCAAGCGCTGGTGCCTCGGCCTCCAGCGCCGCGACAAGGACAAGGTGCTGCACGGGCGCGAGTCCGGCATCATCAAGCGCCTGCCGCACGGCGAGTTCATCGAGGTCCACACCCCGCTGGCGCAGAAGGACCTGCACACCCTCACCGCCCACGAGCAGCCCCAGCCGCTGGAGCTGCCCGCCGAGACGGACGAGAACGGGGTGGCCCGCAAGGCCGGCGTCATCACCAAGACCCGGGTGAAGCTCTCCGAGGGCTTCTACGGCGAGGGCAACCAGATCGCCAAGCCGACCACCGAGGAGTACCACGAGATCACCAGCGGCCACGGCCACCACTGATCCCGTGTAGCTGTCACGCCACGTCAGAACCCCCCTCCGGCCCCGGCCGGAGGGGGGTTCCGGCTTTCCCGGCCCCGGACCGGCCCTGACGCCCTGTTATGTTGGCCGGGTGCACCTGGAGATCGACCACCAGTCCCCCACCCCGCCGTACGAGCAGGTCCGCTCGCAGATCGCGGCCCTGGCCCGCAGCGGCGAACTGCCGGTCGGCCTGAAGCTCCCCACCGTGCGGGCCCTCGCCGAGCGGCTCGGCCTGGCCGCGAACACGGTGGCCCGCGCCTACCGCGAGCTGGAGGCGGACGGCGTGGTGGAGACCCGCGGCCGGGCCGGCACCACCGTCGCCCCGACCGGGGACGCCTCGCACCGGCTCGCGGCCGGCGCCGCCGCCGAGTACGCGGAGCGGGCCGTCCGGCTGGGCCTGGCGCACGACGAGGCGCTGGCCGCCGCGGTGACCGCGCTGCGGGCCGCGTACCCGGCCTGAGACGGCGCGACGACCGGCCCCGCCGAGCGGGACCGGTCGTCGCGGGTGCGTCCGGGGCTCAGCGCGCCCGGTGGGTGATTCCGCCGTCGAGGACGGTCAACAGGACGGGCAGCGCGGCCAGTTCGGTGTCGGGGGTGGTCAGCGGGTCGCCGGCCAGCACGGTCAGGTCAGCCCGGTGGCCGGGCGCGAGCCGCCCGGCGGTGGCCTCCTCGCCCGCCGCCCAGGCCGGGGCCAGGGTGTAGCCGGCCAGCGCCTGCAGCGGGGTGAGGGCCTGGCCCGGCAGGTGCGGGGGCTGGGCGAGGTCGCGGCTGGGGCGGCGGTGGCGGGCCCCGGCCATCACGCCGAGCGGTTCGAACGGGGCGATCGGCCAGTCCGAGCCGAGCACCACCCGGGCGCCGGCCGCGGCCAGGTCGCGGCAGCGGAAGGCCCGGTTGGCGCGCTCCTCGCCGAGCCGCCGGGACCAGTTGTCGGTGTGGTCGGCCCGGGTGTACTCGGTGCAGTGGGTGGGCTGCATGGAGGCGGTGACGCCCAGCGCGGCGAACCGGGCGACGGTGTCGTCGGGCACCGTCTCGACGTGCTCGACCCGGTGCCGGGCGCCGGGCCCGTGCGCGGCGACGGCCGCGGCGACCGCGTCCAGGACGTGCCGGACGGCGGCGTCGCCGATCGCGTGGGTGGCGGTGGGCACCCCGGCCCGGTGCAGTTCGGCGATCACCCGGGTGTAGGCGGCGGGGTCGGGCCAGAACGCGCCGGTGGACTCGCCGTGGCAGTCGGGGTGCTCCAGCCAGGCGGTGCCGTTGTCGATGGTGCCGTCCATGAACAGCTTGGCCCCGGCGACCCGCCAGCGCCGTCCGCCCTCGCCCTGCCGGCGGACCAGCTCGGCCAGTTCGGCGGGGCCCGCGCCGGGCTGCACCCAGGGGGCGATCCGCAGCCGCAGCGGGAGTTCGCCGCGCTCCTCCAGCGCGGCGTACACGGCCAGGCTCCCGCCGTTGGCGTCCATCGCGTGGCCGCCGGTGAGGCCGGCCGCGGCCATCCGCCGCAGCACGTCGGCGCTGGCCCGGCAGAGCTCCTCGAAGCTCGGCCGGGGGGCGACCGCCTCGACGAGTTCGCAGGCGGCGTCCTCCAGCAGCAGGCCGGTCGGGCGGCCGTCGGCGTCGCAGACCACCTCGGCCGAGCCCTGCTCGAAGCGGCGTGGGCCGTCGATCCCGGCGAGTTCCAGCGCCCGGCGGCTGACCAGCATGGAGTGCGCGTCGAACAGGTCGATCGCGGCGGGGATCCCGTCCAGCACCGGGCCGACGGTGTCGGCGGAGAGCGGCAGGCCGCCGAACGCGTTCGGGTCCAGGCCCCAGCCGCGCAGCCACTGCCCGTCCTTCAACTCGCTGCGGGCCGCCGCCAGTTCGGCCCGCAGGGCGGGCAGGTCGAGGCAGCCGGAGAGGTCCGCCCCGGCGGTGCGCTCGGCGCCCGAGACCGGGTGCAGGTGGCCGTCCACCAGGCCGGGGACGACCACCGCGCCGTCCAGGTCGACCACCTCGGCGCCCGGGACGGCCGCCGCCCCGAACCCGGCGATCCGGCCGCCGCTCAGCGCGAGCGTGTCGTGCGGCAGGAAGGACCCGCTGCCGGGGTCGAGCAGCCGGGCGTTGGTCAGGACGAGGTCGGGGTGCACGGGTGGCTCCTCAGCGGTGGTGCGGTCAGTGCGGGGTGCCGAGCGCCCCGGCCGGGAGGCCGAGTTCGCTTTCGGCGAGGGCGTGCGCCATCCCGGTGACCGCCCCGGGTCGGCCGGTGCGGTCGGTGTTGGCGTGCGCCCCGAGGCCGTCCAGGACGACCAGGAGCCGGATCGCGGTGACCCGCGGGTCCGGGGTGCGGAACTCCCCGGCGGCGGTGCCGGCCTCCAGCAGTGCCGTCAGCCCGTCCCGCCAGAGCGCCTCCTGCTGGCCGACCCGCTCCCGCAGGGCGGGCCGGAACCGGCTGAGGTGGCGGGCGTTCAGCCACAGCCGGCTCAGCTCGTCGTAGCGCGGCCCGGCGGTGCGGCCGAGGAAGCGGGCCAGCCGCCGGACCGCCGGGAGGGCGGCGTCGGCGGCGGGCAGCAGCTCGGCGAGCTCCCCGGACGCGGCGGTGCCGAACGCCTCGGCGACGAGCTCCTCGGCGACCGGGAAGTAGTGGCTGATCAGTCCGGGGCGGACGTCCAGCTCCTCGGCGACCCGCCGCATCGTGATGCACTCCAGGCCCTCGGCGAGGGCGATCCGGGCCGCGGTGGCCACGATCTCCGCCCGCCTGGCCTCGGGGTTCTTGCGCACCCGTTTCGGCTGGACGCTTGACGACATGCCCCGCACGCTATTGGATGTGCGACCAATAGACAAGCCGCCTTCCGCATCGGCCGCTCCCGCACCGCCGACCGCACCGGCACCCGTACTCGAAACCTCGGAGGACTCCATGGAATCCACGATTCCAGACCCCCACACGGAGCTCCCCACGCACCCGCCCGCCCCCGCCGACCGAACCGCCGCCGACCGGGCCGGCCGGGCCCCCCGGGTCGAGGCCCACGGCATCGACCACATCCCCGACGAGGAGCGCCACGGCCGCCCCCGCGACCTGTTCGCCGTCTGGGCCGCCCCCAACGTCAGCTACCTCAACCTGGTGGTCGGCGGCACCCTGGTGCTGATCGGCCTCGACCTGTGGCAGTCGCTGGCCGTCATCGCGGCCGGCAACCTGCTCTGGGCCGGCGTCGGCCTGCTCGCCGTGAGCGGCCCGGCCGCGGGCGCCCCCAGCGAGGTCATCATGCGGGCCATGTTCGGCGTCCGCGGCAACCGGGTGAACACCGCCGTCACCGGCTGGCTGGTCTCGGTCTGCTACCTCGCCCTCAACTGGGCCGCCGCCTCGCTCGCCGCGTTCGGCCTCGCCGAACGGGCCGGCCTCACCCCGGGCACCCCGCTGAAGGTCCTGGTCATCGTGCTGGTCGCGGCCGCCACGCTGGCCATCTCGGTGTACGGCCACGCCACCATCGTCCGGCTGTACGGGCCGTTCACCCTGGTGCTGACGGCGGTCTTCCTGCTGCTCACCGGCTACCTGCTGACCGGCGGCCACACCGACTGGCACTACCGGCCCGCCGAGCCGCTGCACGGCACCGCGCTGCTCGCCGCGCTGGCCGGCGGCACCGCGCTGATCGCCTCCGCCCCGCTCTCGTACTCCACCAGCGCCGACTTCTCCCGCTACCTGCCGCGCACCGCCTCCCCGCGCGCGGTGGCCGGCTGGACGGCGCTGGGCGCGTTCGTGCCCAGCGTGCTGTTCACCGCGCTGGGCACCCTCGCCGCCACCACCCTGGACATGACGGACCCGCAGTCCGCCCTCACCGCCGTGCTGCCCGGCTGGGCCCGGCCGCTGTTCCTGCTCGCCATCGTGCTCAGCGCCGTCGCCAACAACGCGATGACCGCGTACTCCTCCGGCCTCGCCCTGCAGGCAGTCGGCCTGCGGATCCGTCGCTCCCGCAGCGTCGCCCTGGACGGCGCGCTGGGCGTCGCGCTGACCCTGTACGCGCTGCTGGTCTCCGACTTCCTCGACACCGTCAACAGCGTGCTGGAGCTGATGGTCGCGCTCACCGGCCCGGTGATGGCCGTCTACGCCACCGACATCGTGCTGCGCCGCAACCGGTACCACGGCCCCGACCTGACCGACGAGACCCCCGCCTCGCCGCACTGGTACGCCCGCGGCGTCAACCCGGCCGGCGCCGTCGCCCTGCTGCTCGGCACCGCCGCCGCCACGCTCTGCCTGTCCACCCCGGTCTTCACCGGCTGGATCGCCGGCGCGCTGGCCGGCACCGACCTCTCCCTCCCGGCCGGGATGCTCACCGCCGCCGCGGCCTACTGGCTGCTGACGCCCCGCCGGACGGCCGGGTAGGGCCCGGGGAGCAGCGAGCCCCGCGCCCCCGTCCGGGGCGCGGGGCTCCCGCGCGTCACCGGCCCGCGCCGGCGGACGGGCTCGGGCCGGTGTTCACCGACGGGCTCGGGGTCGCGTCGGCCGCCGCCTGCCCAGTCGGCGCGGTGCTGACCGGCTTGCCCAGCGCGCTGTGCTTCACGTACTCGTCGAAGCCCACGTTCCAGTCGCCGAAGCCGTTGCCGAACGGCTCCATCTCGTGGCCCTTGCTGTTGACCACCTGCACGATGTCGCCGACCCGGGTGTTCTCGAAGAACCACTTCGCCTGGTCGGTGCTCATCCCGGTGCAGCCGTGGCTGACGTTCTCCTTGCCCTGCGCCCACACCGACCAGGGCGCCGCGTGCACGTACTCGCCGCTCCAGGTGACCCGGGTCGCCCACTTCACGTCGAGGTCGTAGGACTCGCTGCTGCCGGCCGCGATGCCGATCGTCTCGCTGCTCATCCGGACGTCGGACTCCTGGCCGAGCACCACCTTGACGCCGTTGCGGGTGTCGAAGCCGGGCTTGCCGGTGGTGATCGGGATGGTCTTCACCACCTCGCCGTTGCGCTTGTACGTCAGCTGGTCGCTACCCGCGTCGACCAGCGCCTCGATCCGGTCGCCGGTCCGCAGCGCCAGGCTGCGCTGCTCGCCGCCGTAGACACCGTCGGAGATCCGGACGCCCGGCAGGTCGTAGGCGAGCTTGACGGTGGTGTTGGCGGGCCAGTACTCCTGCGGCCGGAAGTGCAGGTTCTCGTCGTCGACCCAGTACCAGGCGCCGGTCACGGCGGGCTGCGAGGTGACGGTCAGTCCGCGTTCGACCTGCTGCCGGGCCGCCGGGTCGGTGACCGCCTCGGAGAGCTTGACGGTGAGCGGCTGGCCGACGCCGTAGACCCCGCTGCCCGAGCTGTCCGGGCCGAGTTCGGCGGTGACGACGTGCTGCGGGTCGGCGGTGGTGAACGCCGAGTCGGTCTCGCCGTGGCCGCCCTTGCCGTCCTCGGCCGCGACCTTGACGCGGTAGGCGGCGCCGGCCCGGAGCGGGTCGGTGGTCTGCCAGTGCTGCCCGTCGGCGGCCAGCTCGCCGGCCAACGGTACGCCGTCGGGGCCGGTGACGGTGACGGCGGCCAGCTTGTTGCCGCCGTCCGTGCTGACGGTGAACGCCTTCGCCGGGTCGGCCTTCTCCCCGGCGGCAGAGGTGTGCACCAGCGGTGCCACGTCGATCTGGCGGGACGCGTCCTTCTCCGATCCGCCACCGCCTCCGGAGCAGGCCGCGGCGGGGGCCAGGAGCAGCATGGCGGCCAGTGCGGTCCGGCTGCTGCCGGCTATCCGAGAGCCCTTCAACGGAACCTCCCAGGGGTATGAACCTGCCTCAGAGCGTAGGAAGGCGTCACCCGGGCGGCACTCCGGGTAACCCGGATGGATGTTTTCGCCCGCCCCGGCCCCGCCCCCGCCCCGGGAACGACGGAGGCCAGGCACCCCCCGAAGGGAGTGCCCGGCCCGCCGTGCGGTGCTGCGGTCCGGAACCTACTGGTTCTGGTTCTCGCCGCGGTAGAACTCGAAGACCCAGCCGAACAGGCCGATCAGGATGATCGGGATCGACCAGAACAGCAGCCACCAGCCGAAGATGACGCCCATGAAGGCGAGCGCGCCACCGATGGCCAGCGAGAGCGGCTGCCAGCTGTGCGGGGCGAAGAAGCCCACCTCGCCGGCGTCGTCCGAGACCTGGGCCTCGGGGTTGTCACCCGCGCCGGTGTCCACCCGCTTGGCGGTGAACGCCAGGTAGAAGCCGATGAAGGCGCACAGGCCGAAGGCCAGGAACAGCGCGGTGGTGCCGGCGGCCTCCAGGCCGTGGTCCGACTTCATGGTCCACACCATGTAGGTGATGGCGATCGCCAGCACGAACACCGAGAGACCCGCGAAGATCTTGCCCTGTTCCTTCATCGGGCGTCACCATCCTTCTTGCCCTTGCCCAGCGACGGACGGTCGTACTGCGCGGGGGTCACGCCCTCGAAGTGCTTGGCCGGCTCACCGTGGTTCTCCAGGTAGTCCAGCGCGGCGATCTCCGGGTGGTGCAGGTCGAACGCCGGGGATTCGGAGCGGATCCGCGGCAGGGTGGTGAAGTTGTGCCGCGGCGGCGGGCAGGAGGTCGCCCACTCCAGCGAACGGCCGTAGCCCCACGGGTCGTCGACCTCGATCTTCTCGCCGTACTTCGCCGTCTTCCAGACGTTGTAGAGGAACGGCAGGATCGACAGGCCGAGCAGGAACGAGCCGATGGTCGAGACGGTGTTCAGCGTGGTGAAGCCGTCCGAGGCCAGGTAGTCGGCGTAGCGGCGCGGCATGCCCTCCGCGCCCAGCCAGTGCTGGACCAGGAAGGTGGAGTGGAAGC
Organism: Kitasatospora setae KM-6054; assembly: GCF_000269985.1. Taxonomy (NCBI): domain Bacteria; kingdom Bacillati; phylum Actinomycetota; class Actinomycetes; order Kitasatosporales; family Streptomycetaceae; genus Kitasatospora; species Kitasatospora setae. The sequence continues at coordinate 2,439,278 of NC_016109.1, forward strand.
CGATGAACAGCGTCCAGAAGGTGATCTTGCCGAGGCGCTCGTCCAGCATCTTGCCGGTCATCTTCGGCCACCAGAAGTGGAAGCCGGCGAACATCGCGAACACGACGGTGCCGAACACCACGTAGTGGAAGTGCGCGACGACGAAGTACGAGTCCGAGACGTGGAAGTCGATCGGCGGGGAGGCGAGCAGGACGCCCGTCAGACCGCCGAACAGGAAGGTGACCAGGAAGCCGATCGTCCAGAGCATCGGGGTCTCGAAGCTCAGCGAGCCCTTCCACATGGTGCCGACCCAGTTGAAGAACTTCACACCGGTCGGGACCGCGATCAGGAAGGTCATGAACGAGAAGAACGGGAGGAGTACCTGTCCTGTCACGTACATGTGGTGCGCCCACACCGTCACCGAGAGGCCGGCGATGGCGATGGTCGCGGCGATCAGGCCGGAGTAGCCGAACATCGGCTTGCGGCTGAAGACCGGGATGATCTCGGACACGATGCCGAAGAACGGCAGCGCGATGATGTACACCTCGGGGTGGCCGAAGAACCAGAACAGGTGCTGCCAGAGCAGCGCGCCGCCGTTCGTCGGGTCGAAGACGTGCGCCCCGAACTTCCGGTCCGCCTCCAGGGCGAACAGCGCGGCCGCGAGGACCGGGAAGGCCAGCAGGACCAGCACGGCGGTCAGCAGGACGTTCCAGACGAAGATCGACATCCGGAACATCGTCATGCCGGGCGCGCGCATGCAGATGATCGTGGTGATGAAGTTGACCGCGCCGAGGATGGTGCCGAAGCCGGAGAAGGCCAGACCCATGATCCACATGTCGGCGCCGATGCCGGGCGAACGGACCGCGTCGCTCAGCGGCGAGTAGGCGAACCAGCCGAAGTCGGCGGCGCCCTGCGGGGTCACGAAGCCGGCCACCGCGATGACCGAGCCGAACAGGTACAGCCAGTAGGCGAACATGTTCAGACGCGGGAAGGCCACGTCGGGGGCGCCGATCTGGAGCGGCATGATCCAGTTGGCGAAGCCGGCGAACAGCGGGGTGGCGAACATCAGCAGCATGATCGTGCCATGCATGGTGAACGCCTGGTTGAACTGCTCGTTCGACAGGATCTGGGTGCCCGGACGGGCCAGCTCGGCACGCATGACCAGGGCGAGCACGCCGCCGATCAGGAAGAAGGCGAACGAGGTCGCCAGGTACATCGTGCCGATCGTCTTGTGGTCGGTGGTGGTGAGCCACTTGATGATCGCGTTGCCCGGCTTGCGCACCCGCGGAGTCCCCGAGGTGACGGCCCCGGCTCCCCCGCCGGCCGCGGCGGGCTCGTTGAGGATGGTCACTTCTCTTCACTACTTCCCGTGGGGAGGATGCCTGCGGGAACCGCACCGGCCTTGCCGTTGTCGCGGAGGTCCTTGAGGTGCTGCTGGTACTCGGCGGCCGTGACGACCTTCACGTTGAAGAGCATCCGCGAGTGGTCGACACCGCAGAGCTCGGCGCACTTGCCGCGGTAGGTGCCGAGCGCGGTCGGGGTGACCTGGAACTCGTTGACCACACCGGGGACGACGTCCATCTTCATCATGAAGTTGACGGGCCAGAAGTCGTGGATGACGTCGTTGGAGGTCAGCCGGAACTTCACGGTCTCGTTGATCGGCAGGTAGAGCGTCGGGGGCTCCTTGGTGCTGCCGACGTCGTACGCGGCGGTGGTGCTCGCCGGGTCCGGGATCTCGGAGTTCTCGTAGTTGAACGCCCAACTCCACTGGAAGCCCACCACGTTGATGGTGTGCTGGGGCTTCTCGTCGACCTTCGTCAGGGCCGACTCGTCACGGGCGACGAAGTAGAACAGCACCGAGACGATGACGATCGGAACCGCGGTGTAGAGCGCCTCGATGGGCACGTTGTACCGGGTCTGAGCGGGGATCTCCACCTTGGTGCGGCTACGCCGGTGGAAGATCACGCTCCAGATGATCAGACCCCACATCAGTGCGCCGACAATCAGAGCCGCGATCCACGAGCCCTGCCACATGTGAAGGACCAGCGGCCCTTCCTTGGTGACGGGACTGGGGAGGCCAAGCCTGGGCAGGTCGTTGGCCGAGCAGCCGGTGGCGGTCGCGATGACGAGGCCCAGTGCCAGCGCCTGAGGCAGCTTCCGCCGCATCGTGCGCCGCGGCGAGCGGTCGGAGCCGTTGGGACTCACGTAGCGCCTTCCCGAAGTCTCGCCCGCGAACGCACCGCCGGGATGAGCCTGTTGCCAGGTCCCCTGGGCGGTCCGGCCACGGGCACGGTTTGAATGCTTATGCGGGCCAAACGCTACTCCATCCTTATGCGGCACTCACGGGCAGCCCCCGGTAACGCGCCGCCCGGCTACCCGATCAGCCCCCGGGGGGTGAAGTGCCTCCGCGGCACGGATGGAGTCGCAGGTCATGGCGGACTTCCGAGCCTCTCACGACCGAACGGGCGACCGTACTGCGACACACGGGTGACGGACCGTCGGACGGCTGACGGGCCGGGAGGAATCACCCCGTAAGGGGCGGCGGACGCGGTCGTCTACGGTGGCCGGGTGCCCTACTTCGACGCCGCCTCCACCGCCCCGCTCCACCCCGTGGCCCGGCAGGCCCTGCTCGCCGCCCTCGACGAGGGCTGGGCCGACCCCGCCCGGCTGCACCGCTCCGGGCGGCAGGCCCGGATGCTGCTGGACGCCGCCCGGGAGACCGTCGCCGAGGCGCTCGGGGCCCGGGCCGACGAGGTCTCCTTCACCTCCTCCGGGACCCAGGCCCTGCACTCCGGCCTGCTCGGCGCGCTGCGCGGCCACCGCCGCCGCGGCTCCCACCTGCTGCACTCCGCCGTCGAGCACTCCGCCGTGCTGCACACCGCCGAACGCTGGGCGGCCGACGGCGGCAGCGCCACCGCCGTCCCGGTCGACCGGCACGGCCGGGTCTCCGCCGCGGAGTTCGCCGCCGCACTGCGGCCGGACACCGCGCTCGCCGTGCTGCAGTCCGCGAACCACGAGGTCGGCACCCTGCAGCCGGTCGCCGAGACCGCCGAACTGCTCGGCGGCGTCCCGCTGCTGGTCGACGCCGCGCAGAGCGCCGGGCGGCTGCCCGTCCCGGCCGGCTGGTCGCTGCTCACCGCGAGCGCCCACAAGTGGGGCGGCCCGGCCGGCGTCGGCGTGCTCGCCGTCCGCAAGGGGGTGCGGTTCTCCTCCGCGCTGCCCGCCGACGAGCGGGAGGGCGGCCGGGCGCCCGGGTTCCCGAACGTGCCCGCGATCGTCGCTGCGGCGGCCTCGCTGCGGGCCGTCCGGGCCGAGGCGGAGGCGGAGAACGCGCGGCTGCGCGAGCTGGTCGACCTGGTCCGGCACCGCGTGCCCGAGCTGGTCCCGGCCGTCGAGGTGGTCGGCCACCCCGAGCTGCGGCTGCCGCACCTGGTGACGTTCTCCTGCCTGTACGTCGACGGCGAGGTGCTGCTCACCGGGCTGGACCGGGCCGGCTTCGCCGCCAGCTCCGGCTCCTCCTGCACCTCCAGCACCCTGACGCCCAGCCACGTGCTGGCCGCGATGGGCGTCCTCACCGAGGGCAACCTGCGGGTCTCGCTGCCCGCCGGCACCACCCGCGCCGAGGTCGACGCGTTCCTGGAGGTGCTCCCCCGGGTCGTCGCCGAGGTCCGCGCCCCGCTCGGCCTCGACCTCGCGCTGCCGGGCAGCGGCCCGGCGGACGGCTCGGCGGACGGCCCGGCGGGCGGCTCCGCCGCGGCCCTGGTGATCGACACCCTGGGCAAGCGCTGCCCGGTCCCGATCATCGAACTCGCCAAGCGGGTCGGCGAGGTCGCCCCCGGCGGCCTGGTCGCCGTCCTCTCCGACGACGAGGCGGCCCGGCACGACATCCCGGCCTGGTGCGGGATGTGCGGGCACAGCTACACCGGCGAGGCCCCCGCCGCGGAGTACGGCGGGGGCCACGGCACGGCGTACCTGGTCACGGTGCGGGGGTAGCCCCGTCGGCCGGTCAGAGGCTGATCCGGTCCCGCAGTTCGGCGGCGGCCTCCGGGCCGTAGGCGTCCTCGAAGCGCTCCAGGAAGCGGCCGCCGCGCAGGTCGTACTCCTGGGTGCCGACGGTCTCGATGACCAGGGTGGCGAGCATGCAGCCGGTCTGGGCGGCGCGTTCGAGGCCGAGGCCCCAGGAGAGGCCGGCCAGGAAGCCCGCGCGGAAGGCGTCGCCGACGCCGGTGGGGTCGGCCTTGCGCTCCTCGGCGGCGCAGCCGACGACGACGTCGGGCTCGCCCTTGCGCTGGATCCGGACGCCCTTGGGGCCGAGGGTGGTGACCCGGGTGCCGACCCGGTCGAGGATCTCGTCCGGGGACCAGCCGGTCTTGGACTCGATCAGCGCGGCCTCGTACTCGTTGGTGAAGAGGTACGCGGCGCCGTCGACGATCTCCCGGATGTCGTCGCCCTCCAGCCGGGCGAGCTGCTGGGAGGGGTCGGCGGCGAAGGCGTAGCCGCGGGTGCGGCACTCCTGGGTGTGGCGGACCATCGCGGCGGGGTCGTCGGCGCCGATCAGGACCAGGTCGAGGCCGCCGATCCGGTCGGCGATCGGCTTGAGCTCGATGTTGCGGGCCTCGGCCATCGCGCCGGTGTAGAAGGACGCGATCTGGTTGTGGTCCTGGTCGGTGGTGCACATGAAGCGGGCGGTGTGCCGGCTCTCCGAGATGTGCACGGACTCGGTGTCGACGCCGTGCCGGTCGAGCCAGCTGCGGTACTCGGCGAAGTCGGCGCCGGCCGCGCCGACCAGGACGGGGTTCAGGCCGAGCACGCCCATGCCGAAGGCGATGTTCGGGCCGACGCCGCCGCGGCGGATGTCCAGGGTGTCGACCAGGAAGGAGAGCGAGACGGTGTGCAGCTGCTCGGGCACCAGTTGGTCGGCGAACCGCCCGGGGAAGGTCGTCAGGTGGTCGGTGGCGATCGAGCCGGCGACGGCGATGCGCACGGGGTCTCCTCTGGCGGCCTGGCGGTGGCCTGAGATGGGGGCAACAACCCGGCTTACGGTACCCGTCCGACCGGGTACTACCGGATGGTAGGGCTGTCTTCCGGACACCCCCCGGCCTAGGGTCGCGAGTAACGGGGGCCGGCGCGGCCCCGTCCAGTCCGCGGCGCCGTGGCCGCGGCACGGCGATCGGAGCTGGGTACCGCATGGTGATCGATCACTCCTCCGGGTGGCTCGCGGGGCGCCGCGGCGAGGACGCCGAGACCGAGACGCTGGCCGAGTTGCTGGACTCCTCGCGCCGCCTCGGCCGGTTCTGGCCGGTCGCCGGGCCGCTCCCGGCGGTCGCCGCGCCGGCCGCGCCGACGCTCCGGGTGCCGGTGGCGGCGCGCCGGGTGGTGGCGGGCATGCCGGAGTACGGCGGCTGACGCCGCGGGCGGAACCGTTCTCCTCCGGGACACGTCAGATCGGCGCGGTACCGCTCCGGGCGGCTCCGCGCGACCCTCGGGAGGAACGCAGATCATGGACGACAGCACCGCAGCCGTCTCCGCCAGGACCCCGTACGCCCGCCGGGCGGCCGCCGCGCTGGCCGGCGCGGCCCTCGCGGCCGGCCTGCTGACCGCGTGCGGCAGCTCGGGCACGCCCACCGTCGCCGTCGGCACGGCGAGCTCCGGTACGAGCGCCCCGGCCTCGCCGTCCGCCCCCGCACCGTCCGCCTCGGCCGCCACGCCGTCCGCCCCGGCCTCGGCCGCCGCGTCGAGCCCGGCGCCGGAGGCCAGCCCGCAGCCCTCGGCGCAGCCCACCACGCCCGGGATAGCCGTCGGCGAGCGCCCGCCGACGGCGGTGAAGATCCCGGCGACCGGCTACCGGCAGGACGGGCCGACCCAGTTGACGGTGTTCTTCACCGCCGGGATCTGCGACAAGTACGGGGTCCGGGTCGAGGAGGACGCCCCGCCGGTGGTGAAGCTGCGGGTGGTGGTCACGCAGACCGCGGAGCCCGGCAAGGCGTGCCCGCAGGCGGTCAAGGAGCAGCAGGCGGTGGTCAGGCTGTCGCAGCCGATGACCGGCGGCGGCGTGGTGGACACCGCGACGGGCGAGCAGCTGCCGGTGGTCAGCGGCGTCGCGGGCGGCGACCCGCGCTGACCTCCGGCGCCGCACGCGCCGGGAACGCCGCGAGGGCGGCCCCCCGGATCGGGGGGCCGCCCTCGGCGTTCTCGCGCTCAGGCTTAGCTGAACGAGTCGCCGCAGGCGCAGGAGCCGGTGGCGTTGGGGTTGTCGATCGTGAAGCCCTGCTTCTCGATGGTGTCGACGAAGTCGACGGTGGCGCCGCCCAGGTAGGGGGCGCTCATCCGGTCGGTGACGACCTGGACGCCGTCGAAGTCCTTGACGACGTCGCCGTCGAGCGAGCGCTCGTCGAAGAACAGCTGGTAGCGCAGGCCCGAGCAGCCGCCCGGCTGCACGGCGACGCGCAGCGAGAGGTCGTCGCGACCCTCCTGCTCCAGCAGGCCCTTGATCTTGGCCGCGGCGGCGTCGGTGAGGAGGATGCCACTCTCGACAGTGGTCTCGTCCTGGACGGTCATGCTTACTCCCGGTCTGTGACGACGGTGATCCGCCAGTGCCAACCAGCGGCCCCCCGGATTCATTTCCGGGAGGTGGTGCGTTCGGGGGACTTTTTTCGTCGCCCACTCCCCCACGGACTCCATGCTCGCACACCGGACGTGGCGGGTCACCGCCCACTTCGGCAAACCGCTACCGTCCGGGCACCGGGCGCAGCAGGATGGGCCGGGTGATCATTCGTCAGCTCAGGGACACCCCGGAGGACGCCGAGGCCGTGGACCGGGTCGCCCGGACGGCCTTCCGCGACCTCGACGGCCGGCCGCAGGACGACGCGCAGGGCCCGGCGGACGTCCGCCGCGGGATCCGCAGCCGGGCCCGCACCCGCCACCTGGCGGTCACCGACCCGGAGGGGTGCTGGATCGCCGAGCAGGACGGCGAGGCCGTCGGGGCGGCGCTGTCGCTGCGCCGCGAGGGGGTGTGGGTGCTGCCGCTGTTCGTGGTGCTGCCCAGCGCGCAGGGGCAGGGCGTGGGCCGGCTGCTGCTGGAGCGGGCCACCGCGTACGGGCGGGGCTGCCTGCGCGGCATGCTGTGCGCCTCGCCGTCCCCGGCGGCGGCCCGGCGCTACCGGCGGGCCGGGTTCACCCTGCACCCGGCGATGCGGCTGACCGGGCGGGTCGACCGGGAGCGGCTGCTCGACCCGGGCGAGATCCCGGTGCACGCGGGCAACGCGACGCACCTGCACCTGCTCGACTCGGTCGACCGGCGGGTGCGCGGCGCCGCGCACGGGCCGGACCACCGGTTCATGCTGGCGCACTACGAGGAGCTGCTGGTCGCGGACACCCTGGCCGGGACGGGCTACTGCTACCGGGACGGCGGCGAGGTCGAGCTGGTCGCCGCCACCTCCAAGCGGATCGCCGTCCGGCTGCTGCGCGAGGCGCTGGCCCGCGTCCCGGTCGGGACGGAGGCGAGCGTCTCCTTCCTCACCGCCGAGCAGGAGTGGGCGGTCGACGTCGGCCTCGACCTGGGCCTGTCGCTGTCCACCCGGGGCTACCTGGGCCTGCGCGGAATGCGGCCGCCCGCGCCGTACGTCCCGAACGGGGGCTACCTGTAGGCCGGCCGGGCCGGTCTCACGCCATGGTGGCGAGGATCTCCTCGACCGTCTCCATCGTGGTGCCCGGGTGCAGGAAGGCGAAGCGGGCGACGGTCTCGCCGTCCCAGCCGGTGGGGGTGACGAAGCCGATCTGGTCGGCGAGCAGCCGGCGGGACCAGCGGTAGTAGTCGTCGTGGGTCCAGCCCTTGCGGCGGAAGCAGACGGCGGAGAGCTGCGGGTCGTGCAGCAGTTCGAGGTGCTCGGTGTCGCGGATCAGCCGGGCGGTGTCGCGGGCGAGGCGGAGGCCGGCCTCGATCGCGTCGGTGTACGCCTGGACGCCGTGGACGGCGAGCGAGAACCAGAGCGGCAGGCCGCGGGCGCGGCGGGTGAGGTGGTAGGCGTAGTCGGTGGGGTTCCACTCGTCGCCCTCGGTGTGCAGGACGTCCAGGTAGGAGGCGTCCTGGGTGTGGACGGCGCGGGCCAGGCGCGGTTCGCGGTAGAGCAGCGCGGCGCAGTCAAAGGGGGCGAACAGCCACTTGTGCGGGTCGACGACGAAGCTGTCGGCGTGCTCGATGCCGGCGTAGCGGTCGCGGATGGAGGGGGCGAAGAGGCCGGCGCCGCCGTACGCGCCGTCGACGTGGAACCAGAGGTCGTGGTCGCGGGCGACCTCGGCGATGCCGGCCAGGTCGTCGATGATGCCCTCGTTGGTGGTGCCGGCGGTGCCGACGACGGCGATGACGGTCTCGGGGTGGGGGTCGGCGGCGAGGGCGGCGCGCAGCGCGGGGCCGGTGAGGCGGCGGTCGACGGCGGGGACGAGGAGGGGCTCGACGCCGATGATGTTGAAGGTGTTCTTGACCGAGGAGTGCACCTGGTCGGCGACGGCGATCCGCAGCCGGGCCTCCGGCCCGACGCCGAGCCGGCGCCTCGCGGTGTCGCGGGCGACGACGAGGGCGGAGAGGTTGCCGGCCGAGCCGCCGGAGACGAAGGTGCCGCCGGCGCTCGCGGGCAGGCCGGCCCGGTCCGCTATCAGCCGGAGCACCTGGTTCTCGGCGGCGATCGCGCCGGCCGCCTCCAGCCAGGAGATGCCCTGCAGGGAGGCGCAGGAGACCACCATGTCGAAGAGCAGCGCGGCCTTGGTCGGGGCGCAGGGGATGAAGGAGAGGTAGCGCGGGCTGTCGGCGGAGATGACGGCGCGGGAGAGCTCGTGGTCGTAGAGCTTGAGCACGTCGGCGGGGTTGTTGCCGTGGTCGTTCAGCAGCCCGGCGAGGGCCTCCCGCAGGTGGGCGCCGTCGCCGGGGTGGTCGAGCGGGACGGGGTCGTACTGCAGGCGTTCGCGCATGTAGCCGAAGACCAGGTCGACCAGTTCGTTGTCCGGCTTGTGCATGCGGTCGGGGGCTGCGTACACGGGTGTCCTCTTCGCTGCGGGCGGTGCTGGGGGCTTGATCAGCGTAGGCAGCGGGGGTGGGCGGGCGCGCGTCGGAACGCGGCCGTCCGGGGCGGGTTTCCTGCGTGTTCGGGCGGGGGCGCGCAGGAAAGCTGCGCGGGGTGGGTCAGAGCAGCTGGGAGAGGACCACGGAGGAGCGGCTGCGCTGGACGCCGGGCTCCTTGCGGATGCGTTCGATGACGGCTTCGAGGTGGCGGGTGTCGGCGGCGCGCAGGTGGACGAGCGCGTCGGGGTCGCCGGTGACCGTCCAGGCGGCGGCGACCTCGGGGAACTGGCGCAGGGTGGCGAGCAGTTCCTCGGGCGAGGTGCGGGCGCGGCAGTAGACCTCGACGAACGCCTCGGTGCGCCAGCCGAGCAGCGCGGGGTCGAGGACGACGGTGAAGCCGCGGACCGCGCCGCGCGCCCGCAGCCGGTCGATCCGGCGGCGGACGGCGGTGGCGGAGAGGTTGGCGAGCAGGCCGATCTCGGCGTAGGAGGCCCGGCCGTCGCGGCTGAGGTGTTCGATCAGCAGCCGGTCGGTGTCGTCGAGGTCCGGCCGGACGGGCCCGGGGTCGGGATCGGGCGGCCGGTGGCTGCTCATGGCGGGGCTCCACGGGAGTGAGGGTGAGGGTGGGCGGCCGAAACGGTTCCGCGGGCCCCATTCTCGCGGACGGCCCGGCCGGGGTCAGTCCACCAGCAGGACGATCTTGCCGCGGGTGCGGCCCTCGGCGTTGAGGGCCTGGGCGGAGGCGGCCTGGCTGAGCGGGAAGGTGCAGGCGACCGGGACGGTGAGCAGGCCGTCCTCGGCGAGCCGGGCGACGGCGGCGAGGTCCTCGGGGTCGGGGCGGGTGAAGACGTAGCGGCCGCCGCGGGCGGTGACGGTGTAGTCGACCACCGAGGCGATCCGGGCGGGGTCCTTGAGCAGGCCGATCGAGGTCTCGACGGCGTCGCCGCCGATCAGGTCGAGCGCGGCGTCGACGCCTTCGGGGGCCAGCGCGCGGACCCGGTCGGCGAGGCCGGGGCCGTACTGGACGGGTTCGACGCCCAGGCCGCGCAGGAAGGTGTGGTTGTGCTCGCCGGCGGTGCCGATCACCCGGGCGCCGAGCGCGACGGCGACCTGGCAGGCGATCGAGCCGACGCCGCCGGCCGCGGCGTGGATCAGCACGGTCTCGCCGCGGCGCAGCCCGAGCGCGTGGACCAGGGCCTGCCGGGCGGTGAGCCCGGCGGTGGGCAGGCCGCCGGCCTGGGCCCAGTCGAGGGAGGCGGGCTTGCGGGCCAGGGTGCGGACGGGGGCGGCGACGAGTTCGGCGTAGGTGCCGCGCTCGATGACGTCCTTGCGGACGTAGCCGATGACCTCGTCGCCGGGGGCGTACTCGGTGACGGCGCCGCCGACGGCCTGCACGACGCCGGCCAGGTCGAAGCCCATGACCAGCGGGAAGTGCGAGTCGAGGACGCCGTCGAGGTAGCCCTCGCGGATCTTCCAGTCGACGGGGTTGACGCCGACGGCCCGGGTGCGGACGAGTACGGTGTCGGGGCCGACCTTCGGGTCGGGGAGCTCGGTGTACTCGGCCACGTCGGGGCCGCCGTAGCGGTGGATCGCGATTGCCTTCATGGCTCCAGCCAACCCGACGGTGCGGCGGGTCCTCGCGTCGGAGGCAGCCATCCCGGTGAGCGGTTCTCGTCACATCGACAGGACGTCCATCGTCCGGGTGACGGGAAGCGGTTATCATAGATAGCGTCAGATAGACGAGAAGGCTGGTGAAGATCCGGCCGCACCTGGAGGGCAGCCGCCCGTGAGCACCACCACCGAGACCTACGGCACCGACCCCGCGCCCTCGCCGCTCGCCCTGCTGCTGCTCGGCCGGGAGGCCGACCCGAACAGCGAGCGCGGCGTCGAGTGCCCCGGCGACCTGCCCGCCGCCTCCGACCCCGACCTGGTGGCGCGCGCCCGCGCCGCGAAGGAGAAGCTCGGCGACCGGGTCTTCATCCTGGGCCACCACTACCAGCGCGACGAGGTGATCGAGTTCGCCGACGTCACCGGCGACTCGTTCAAGCTCGCGCGGGACGCCGCGGCCCGGCCCGAGGCCGAGTACATCGTGTTCTGCGGCGTGCACTTCATGGCCGAGTCCGCGGACATCCTCACCTCCGAGCGCCAGCGGGTCGTGCTGCCCGACCTGGCGGCCGGCTGCTCGATGGCCGACATGGCCACCGCCGAGCAGGTCGCCGAGTGCTGGGACGTGCTGACCGAGGCGGGCGTGGCGGACGCCACCGTGCCGGTGTCGTACATGAACTCCTCGGCCGACATCAAGGCGTTCACCGGCCGGCACGGCGGCACCATCTGCACCTCGTCCAACGCCAAGCGGGCCCTGGAGTGGGCCTTCGAACAGGGCGAGAAGGTGCTGTTCCTGCCGGACCAGCACCTGGGCCGGAACACCGCGGTGCTGGAGATGGGCGTCCCGCTGGACGAGTGCGTGCTCTACAACCCGCACAAGCCGAACGGCGGGCTGACCGCCGAGCAGCTGCGGGACGCGAAGATGATCCTGTGGCGCGGGCACTGCTCGGTGCACGGCCGGTTCAGCGTGCAGTCGGTGGACGAGGTCCGCGAGCGGATCCCGGGCGTGACCGTGCTGGTGCACCCGGAGTGCAAGCACGAGGTGGTCACCGCCGCCGACATGGTGGGCTCGACCGAGTACATCATCAAGGCGCTGGACGCCGCCGAGCCCGGCTCGAAGTGGGCGATCGGCACCGAGCTGAACCTGGTCCGCCGGCTGGCCAAGGCGCACCCGGACAAGGAGGTCGTCTTCCTCGACCGCACGGTGTGCTTCTGCTCGACCATGAACCGGATCGACCTGCCGCACCTGGTGTGGACGCTGGAGTCGCTGGCCGAGGGCCGGGTCCCCAACGTGATCACGGTGGACGCCGAGACCGAGAGGTACGCCAAGGCCGCGCTGGACCGGATGCTGGCCCTGCCGTAACGATTCGGCGGACGGTGTGAAAGGGCGGGCCCCCGGTGGGGGCCCGCCCTGCTGTCACGTGTGGCGCCCGAACTACTCCGGGAGGCCGGGGATCAGGCCGTCGCCCTCGTCCCGCAGGAGTTCGCGGACCTGCTCCAGGGACGCCTCGGCGTCCGGCAGGATCAGGTCGGACGGCTCCAGCGACTCCGGCGGCAGCGGCGTGCCCACCTCGCGGACCGCCGCCAGCAGGGTGCCGAGCGCCGACCTGAAGGCCGCCTCGTCCCCCGCCTCGACGGCCTGGAGCAGGTCGTCGTCCAGCTGGTTCAGCCGGTTCAGGTCGGCCTCGGCGACCTCGAACTGCCCCTCACCCAAGACCCGCATGATCATGCTGGTGCTTCTCCCCTGCTCCCGGCGCTTACTTCTGGTAGTTGATGGTGGGCGGCGGGGTGTCGTTCTTCCCCTGCTCGATCGCCTGCGGCTGGGAGGCGGGGCTGCCGCCGGTCAGCTCGGCCTTCATCCGGGCCAGCTCCAGCTCGACGTCGCTGCCGCCGGCCACCCGCTCCAGCTCGGCCTCGATGTCGTCCTTGCGGCCGAGGCCGCTGGCGTCGTCGAGCGCGCCGGAGGCCAGCAGCTCGTCGATCGCGCCCGCGCGGGCCTGCATCTGCGCGGTCTTGTCCTCCGCGCGCTGGATCGCCAGGCCGACGTCGCCCATCTCCTCGGAGATGCCGGAGAAGGACTCCGCGATCCGGGTCTGCGCCTGCGCGGCGGTGTAGGTGGCCTTGATGGTCTCCTTCTTGGTGCGGAAGGCGTCCACCTTGGCCTGGAGGCGCTGGGAGGCGAGCGTGAGCTTCTCCTCCTCGGCCTGCAGGGCCTGGTACTGCGTCTCCAGGTCGGTGATCTGGGACTGCAGGTTGGCCTTGCGGGTGAGCGCCTCGCGGGCGAGGTCCTCCCGGCCGAGGGAGAGCGCCTTGCGGCCCTGGTCCTCGTACTTGGCGGACTGCTGCTGCAGCTGGGTCAGCTGGAGCTCCAGGCGCTTGCGGGAGGTGGCCACGTCGGCGACGCCCCTGCGCACCTTCTGCAGCAGTTCCAGCTGCTTCTGGTAGGAGTAGTCGAGCGTTTCGCGCGGGTCCTCCGCCCGGTCCAAGGCCTTGTTCGCCTTGGAGCGGAAGATCAGCCCCATACGCTTCATGATTCCGTCGCTCATGGGCCTCGATAGCCCCCTTCTTCGGGCCTGGGTTTGCGTCTCGTGACAGGTCGAGTGTATGCGCGGTGCGGGCACCGGCGCAGTGCACCGGCCTGCAACAATGCTGCTACAGCGGACGGCCGTTCGGCATCGTCCTCACGATCGATATCGGTTCGCGTCCGGGGGCGCGCCGGAAAGCCGCCGGTCAACCCGTACGCTGGGAGTGTGTTCCGACGCCGCTCTGATGAATCCGCCGCCTCCTCCTCCACCGTCACCCTGACGAAGGAGGACGAGAAGCAGGCCCGCGACCCGCAGGCTCCCAAGGGCCGGCCCACGCCCAAACGCAGTGAGGCCGAGGCCAACCGGAAGACCCGGGTCACCGTCCCCAAGGACCGCAAGGAGGCCGCCAAGCAGGCCCGCGAGCGGATGCGCGCCGAGCGCGAGAAGCAGCGCACCGCGCTGCTGGAGGGCGACGAGCGCGCCCTGCCCGCGCGCGACAAGGGGCCGGTGCGGCGCTACGTCCGCGACTTCATCGACTCCCGCTGGGTCACGGCCGAGTTCTTCCTGCCGTACGCGGTCGTCGTGCTGGTGCTCAGCATCACGAAGATCAACTACCTGCAGCTGCTCTCCACGCTGCTGTTCATGGTCTTCTTCGTGGTCGTCATCCTGGACTTCGTCCGGATCGGCTTCACGCTGCGCAAGAACCTGGCCGAGCGCTTCCCCAACCAGGACACCCGCGGCGCGGTCATGTACGGCCTGATGCGCACCCTGCAGATGCGCCGGCTGCGGCTGCCCAAGCCGATGGTCAAGCGGGGCGAGCGGCCCTGACCGCGGAAGCCGTTCCGCCGTACTGGGCCCCGCCGGCGCAGCAGCCGGTCGGGGCCTTCGGCGCCGGCATCCCCCCGCAGCAGGGCCTCCCGCAGCAGAACTTCGCCCCGCGGGGGCGGCACGGGCGGCTGCCCGCGCGCGGCGGGCCGTACCACAGCGGGGCCGGTGAGTGGCTGGAGCGGCACGGCGGGCTGCACAACCTGGTCCGCCAGGAGCTGGTCACCCGGCAGCTGGCCGAGCAGCTGACCCGCGGCGTCGCGCTGCGGGTGCTGGACGTGGGCTGCGCCGAGGGCGTCCAGGCGCTCCGGCTGGCCCGGGCCGGCCACTTCGTCACCGGCATCGACCCGGACCCGACCACCCTCGGCGTCGCGCACCAGGCGCTGGCCGCCGAGCCGGCGGAGGTCCGCGAGCGGGTCCAGCTGCTGACCGGCGACGGCCACCAGGTGGGCCGCTGGTTCGGGCCGCGCAGCTTCGACCTGGTGCTCTGCCACGGCACCCTGATGTACCTGCCGGACCCGGAGCCGATGCTCGCCTCGGTGGCGCGCATCCTGGCCCCGGGCGGGCTGCTCTCGCTGCTGGTCCGCAACGGCGACGCGCTGGCCATGCGGGCCGGGCTGATGGGCGACTGGCGGGCCTGCCAGGACGCCTTCGACTCCACCCGGTACACCAACCGGCTCGGCCTGCCCGCCCGCGCCGACCGGCTCGCCGAGCTGGGCGGCACGCTGGCCGGCTTCGCCGTCCCCGTCCGCCACTGGTACGGCGTGCGGGTCTTCACCGACACCATGCCGGACGAGGCGGCCCCGGTCGACGGCCGGCAGCTCGCCCAGCTGCTGGACGCCGAGGAGCGGGCCGGCAAGCAGGACCCGTACCGGCAGGTCGCCGCGCTGCTGCACGTGGTCGCCGGGAAGTGACCGGCGGGGAGTGACCGGCGGGGAGTGACCGCCGCCGGCCGGGGTCGGGACCGGGTCCGCTACGCCTCGTGCAGGCTCATCGGGTAGACGTCCCGGCCGTCCTCGACCAGGACGACCCGGTCGACCCCGCCGTCCAGCAGGGTCTTCCACTCCTCGCCGATCCAGGACTCGGCGTCGCCCTGGCTGGAGAACTCCTCGACGCCGTCGGCCGGCTCCACCACGGTGCCGTCGTTCTTCTCGTACCGCCAGGTCCACACCATGCCGGGCTCCTCCGCGAATCGTGCCGCCGGTTACTGGGTTCGTGACGGTAGCGTGCCCACCCGGCGAGGGGGCGAAGCTCCGTCCGGCAGGATGATCGCATGGCTCTCCCCCGCACCCTGCTGCTCGGCGGCGCGCGCTCCGGCAAGTCCACCCATGCCGAGCGGCTGCTCGCCGACCGTCCCGACGTGCTGTACGTGGCCACCTCGGGGCGGCGGGACGGCGACGCCGACTGGGCCCGCAGGGTCGACCTGCACCGGGCCCGGCGGCCGGAGTCCTGGCGGACCGCCGAGACCTGCGAGCTGGAGGCGGTGCTCGCGGACGCCGCCGACCCGGCGCCGGTGCTGATCGACTGCCTGGCGCTCTGGCTGACCGCCGTGATGGACGAGTGCGGGGCCTGGGACGACGCGACCTGGCTCGGCGGCGGGCAGGAGGCCGTCGAGGCCCGCTGCGCGGCGCTGGCCGCGGCCTGGGCCGGAACCCGCCGGGAGGCGGTCGCCGTCTCCAACGAGGTCGGGATGGGCGTGGTGCCCGCGACCCCCGCCGGACGCCGCTTCCGGGACACCCTCGGACGGCTCAACATGGCGGTGGCCGACGCCTCCGAGCGGGTGCTGCTGGTGGTCGCCGGACAGGTGCTGACCATCAAAGCGGTGTCCGTGTAGATTGCCGAGCGATGGACACCACCGTGGATCTCGACACTTTCTCCTCGCTCGTCGAACGCCCCGACGAGGGGGCGCGGCGCGGCGCCGAGGAACGCTGGCAGCAGCTCGCCATGCCGCGCGACGGCCTGGGCCGGCTGCAGGAGCTGGGTGCCTGGCTGGCGTCCGCCCGCGGCGAGCGGGAGCTCCGCCCGCTGACCAGCACCCGGGTGCTGCTGTTCGCCGCCGACCACGGCGTCGCCGCGCTCGGCGTCTCCACCCTGGAGCCGCGCGGCGGCACCGCCGACCGGGTCCGGGCCGTGCTGGACGGCACCGCGCCGGTCGCCGTGCTGGCCCGCCGCTACGGCGCGGACGTCCGGGTGGTCGACATCGCCGTGGACGCCGATCCGAACGAGTTCCCCGAGGACGTCGTCCGGCACCGGGTCCGCCGCGGCTCCGGCCGGATCGACGTCGAGGACGCGCTCACCGCCGACGAGACCGCCCGGGCCTTCCGGACCGGCATGGCGATCGCCGACGAGGAGGCCGACGCCGGCACCGACCTCGTCCTGCTCGGCGACCTCGGGGTGGGCGCCACCACCGTCGCCGCCGTGCTGATCGGCGCGCTCTGCGGCACCGACGCCGCCGCCGTCACCGGCCGCGGCTCGGGCGTCGACGACCGGACCTGGATGGTCAAGTGCGCCACCGTCCGGGACGCGCTGCGCCGGGCCCGCCCGGTCCTCGGCGACCAGCTCGCGCTGCTCGGCGCGACCGGCGGCGCCGACTTCGCCGCGATCACCGGCTTCCTGCTGCAGGCCGCCGTCCGCAAGCTGCCCGTCGTCCTGGACGGCGTGGTCTCCGCGGCCTGCGCGCTGGTCGCCCAGCGGATCGCCTTCCGCTCCCCCGAGTGGTGGCGGGCCGCCGCGCTCACCGGCGAACCGGCCCAGGCCAAGGCCTACGACCGGCTGACCCTGACGCCGCTGCACGAGACCGGCGTCACCATGGGCGAGGGCGTCAGCGCCGTGCTGGCCCTCCCCCTGCTGCAGGCCGCCGGCGACACCCTCGCCGAACCGGCCGCCGTCCCGCACGCGAAGCCGCTCCCGCCGCGGGTGCCGGCCAAGCTGCCGACGGCGGCGGACCTGCTCGACCGCTACTGACTCCGTCGGGGCAGGGGCACACGGGTACGGGTACGGGATGAGCGGCGAGGACGCGGAGCGGACGGCGGGGTCCCCGGAGGGGGGCTCCGCCGCTGCGGGGGCCGCCGGGGGGCCCGCGCGGGTCGGGGACGGGGTGCGGTTCGCGTTCGGGACGCTGACGGTGCTGCGGGTGCGGGTGCACCGGTGGGACCGGGCGGCGGGCGGGGCCGCGATGCTGTGGGCGCCCGCGGTGGGCCTGGTGGTCGGCGGGGCGGCCGGGCTGGCCGGGGCGCTGGCGGCCTGGCGCGGCGGCGGGCTGCTGGGCGGGGTGGCGGTGGTGGCGGTCGGGGCGCTGCTGACCCGGGGGCTGCACCTGGACGGGGTGGCGGACGTCGCGGACGGGCTGGGCAGCGGGAAGCCGGCCGGGGACGCGCTGCGGATCATGAAGCAGTCGGACATCGGGCCGTTCGGCGTGCTGACGCTGCTGCTGCTGATGTTGGCTCAGGTCGCCGCGCTGGCCGGGGAGTTCGCGGTGTCGCCGGGGCGCGGGGCGGTGGCGGCGGTGGTCGCGGCGGTGGCGGGGCGGGCGGCGCTGGCCTGGGGCTGCCTGCGGTCGGTGCCGGCGGCCCGGCCGGGCGGGCTGGGGGCGATGGTGGCGGCGACCGTGCGGCCGCGGGCGGCGGTCGCGGTGACGGTGCTGGTGGCGGCGGCCGCGGCGGCGGTGCGCTGGCAGTCGGGGGTCGCGGCGGTGGCGGGGGTGCTGGCGGCCGGGGTGCTGCTGCGGCGGTGCGTCCGCCGGTTCGGGGGCGTGACCGGGGACGTGCTGGGGGCGTTGGTGGAGACGTCGGCGACGGCGGCCCTGGTGGCGGCCGCGCTGCTCTGAGGACCCGTCCGCCCCGCCCCCGTACACGAACTCACGCACCGTCACGGACTGCGGCTGTTCGTGCACGGGGACAGGCGGGGCGGCGCGATCCCAGTATGCGGACTACCATGCGGTGAGCACCCTGGCCTCGCGCCCCGTCTCGCCGCGGAGTCTGCCTGGGTTTCGCCGGTCGGCAACGGAGCCGTCACCGGCTGTGGACCGCGAAAAGAACAGGACGCATTTGTCGTGACTGCACTGTCTGTGAGCACCTCCTCCGCCGTGAGCCTGCGGGCGGACGCCCTGGTGGTCGGTGTGGCGAAGGGCCCCAAGGGCCTGGTCGTCGCTCCGGGCGCCGATGCCGTCGTCGAGGCCTTCGAGGGCAAGCTGGCCGAGGTCCTCACCGCCCTGGGCGCCACCGGCGCCGAGGGCGAGGCCGTCAAGCTTCCCGCGCCGGCCGGGGCGAAGGCCCCGCTGGTGCTGGCCGTCGGCCTGGGCACCGCTCCCGAGGGCGCGTTCGGCGCCGAGGACCTGCGCAAGGCGGCCGGTGTCGCCGCCCGCACGCTGGCCGGCTCGAAGAAGGTCGCGCTGGCGCTGCCCGCGGTCTCCGCCGACGAGGTCGAGGCGGTCGCGCTCGGCGGCCTGCTCGGCGCGTACTCCTTCGGCACCTACAAGGCCGAGGTGGCCAAGGCCCCGGTGGCCGAGCTGGTGCTGCTGGTGGAGCGCAAGGGCTCCAAGGACGCGAAGGCCGCCGTGGAGCGCGCCGCCGCGGTCGGCGAGGAGATGAACCGGGCCCGCGACCTGGTCAACACCGCCCCGAACGACCTGAACCCGAAGTCCTTCGCCACCCTCGCCCAGGCGGTCGGCAAGGAGCACGGCCTCAAGGTCGAGGTGCTGGACGAGAAGGCGCTGCTCAAGGGCGGCTTCGGCGGCATCCTGGGCGTCGGCGCCGGCTCGGCCAACCCGCCGCGGCTGGTGAAGGTGGCGTACACCCACCCGAAGGCGAAGGCCACGCTGGCGTTCGTCGGCAAGGGCATCACCTACGACTCGGGCGGCATCTCGCTGAAGCCGGCCGGCCACAACGAGACCATGAAGTGCGACATGGCGGGCGCCGCCGCGGTGTTCGCCACCGTGGTCGCCGCCAAGCGGCTCGGCCTCCAGGTCAACGTGACGGCGTGGCTGGCGCTGGCGGAGAACATGCCGTCCGGCTCGGCCACCCGCCCCGGCGACGTGCTGCGGATGTACGGCGGCAAGACCGTCGAGGTGCTGAACACCGACGCCGAGGGCCGGCTGGTGCTGGCCGACGCGATCGTCCGGGCCGGCGAGGAGCAGCCGGACGTGATCGTCGACGTGGCGACCCTGACCGGCGCGATGGTGCTGGCGCTGGGCACCCGCACCTTCGGCGTGATGGCCAACGACGAGGCGCTGCGCACCCGGCTGCACGAGACCGCGGGCGCGGCGGGCGAGGCGTCCTGGCCGATGCCGCTGCCGGCCGAGCTGCGCAAGGGCATGGTCGAGTCGACCGTCGCGGACCTGTCGAACATGGGCGAGCGGATGGGCGGCGGCCTGGTGGCCGGCCTGTTCCTGCAGGAGTTCGTCGCCGAGGGCACCGCCTGGGCGCACCTGGACATCGCCGGCCCGGCGTTCAACGAGGGCGGCCCGTACGGCTACACCCCGAAGGGCGGCACCGCGAGCGCGGTGCGCACCCTGGTCCGCTTCGCGGAGGAGACCGCCGCGGGCAAGTGACCCGTCCACGCGTGGGGCCCGGCACCGGTGGGTGCCGGGCCCCACGCGCATTACCAGCCGGTAGCCCGCCGGGCCAATTCGATGCCGTGTTCGCCTCCGGCGAAAATTGATTCCGCAGGGCGGAACCAGGCGGGCGAAGCCCCCCGGACGGAGTACCTCCGCTTGCCGTTTTCCCGGCTGTGAGCTGCGACGATACCTCCGAGAACGGGTCATACCGCCGCCGCGCGAACCGGGTGGGGGGCGCCTCGGGCCACCCTCCGACGCCACCCGCCGCCAACAAGTGCAAAGATGTATTTCCGGCACGACTGGGCGCTCTTACAAGGGCACTCACCCACCGGACCGCGACCGGCCCGGCGATCCGCACCTTTTGCTTGGAGGACGTGACGTGGCGAACGACGCCAGCACCGTTTTCGACGTAGTCATTCTCGGAGGCGGAAGCGGCGGTTACGCCGCGGCCCTCCGCGGCGCTCAGCTCGGCCTGAGCGTCGCGCTGATCGAGAAGGGTGAGCTCGGCGGCACCTGCCTGCACCGCGGCTGCATCCCGACCAAGGCGCTGCTGCACGCCGCCGAGGTCGCCGACGAGACCCGGGAGGCCGCCGAGTTCGGCGTGCTCGCCACCTTCCAGGGCATCGACATCAACGGCGTCCACAAGTACAAGGACGACGTCGTCGCCGGCCTGTACAAGGGCCTGCAGGGCCTGGTCGCCTCGCGCAAGGTCACCTTCATCCAGGGCGAGGGCACGCTCTCCTCGCAGACCTCGGTGGACGTGAACGGCCAGCGCATCGAGGGCCGCCACATCATCCTGGCGACCGGCTCGGTCCCGCGCTCGATCCCGGGCCTGGACATCGACGGCAACCGGATCATCTCCTCGGACCACGCCCTCAAGCTGGACTACATCCCGAAGTCGGCGATCATCCTCGGCGGCGGCGTGATCGGCTGCGAGTTCGCCTCGGTCTGGAAGTCCTTCGGCGTCGAGGTCACCATCGTCGAGGGCCTGCCGCACCTGGTGCCGCTGGAGGACGAGAACTCCTCCAAGCTGCTGGAGCGCGCCTTCCGCAAGCGCGGCATCAAGTTCGAGCTGAAGTCCCGCTTCTCCGGCGTCGAGTACACCGAGAACGGCGTCCGGGTCTCCACCGAGAACGGCAAGTCGATCGAGGCCGACCTGCTGCTCGTCGCGATCGGCCGCGGCCCGGTCTCGGCCGGCCTGGGCTACGAGGAGCAGGGCGTCGCGATGGACCGCGGCTACGTCCTGGTCGACGAGTACCTGCGCACCAACGTGCCGACCATCTCCGCCGTCGGCGACCTGGTCCCGACCCTGCAGCTGGCCCACGTCGGCTTCGCCGAGGGCATCCTGGTGGCCGAGCGGATCGCCGGCCTCAAGGTCGTCCCGATCGACTACGACGGCATCCCGCGGGTGACCTACTCCAACCCGGAGGTCGCCTCCGTCGGCCTGACCGAGGCCAAGGCCGTCGAGCAGTACGGCAAGGAGAAGGTCGTCACCCTCAAGTACAACCTGGCCGGCAACGGCAAGAGCAAGATCCTCAAGACCGCCGGCGAGATCAAGCTGGTCCAGGTCAAGGACGGCGCCGTCGTGGGTGTCCACATGGTCGGCGCCCGCATGGGCGAGCAGGTCGGCGAGGCCCAGCTGATCTACAACTGGGAGGCCCTGCCCGCCGAGGTCGCGCAGCTCATCCACGCGCACCCGAGCCAGTCCGAGGCCCTCGGCGAGGCCCACCTCGCGCTGGCCGGCAAGCCGCTGCACGCGCACGACTGATCGCGCCCCCGTCCCCGTTCATTCCTGTACGCAAGACTTGATAGGAGTCGCTGGAACCATGGCGGTCTCAGTAACACTGCCCGCGCTGGGCGAGAGCGTGACCGAAGGCACCGTCACCCGCTGGCTGAAGGCCGAGGGTG
This sequence comes from Kitasatospora setae KM-6054, assembly GCF_000269985.1. Lineage (NCBI taxonomy): Bacteria > Bacillati > Actinomycetota > Actinomycetes > Kitasatosporales > Streptomycetaceae > Kitasatospora > Kitasatospora setae. Next base: position 2,460,729 of record NC_016109.1, read on the forward strand.
AGCGCGTGGAGATCGACGAGCCGCTGCTCGAGGTCTCCACCGACAAGGTCGACACCGAGATCCCGGCGCCGGCCTCCGGCATCCTGGCCTCGATCAAGGTCGGCGAGGACGAGACCGTCGAGGTCGGCGCCGAGCTGGCGATCATCGACGACGGCTCCGGCGCCCCCGCCGCCGCCCCGGCCCCCGCCGCCGAGGCCGCTCCGGCCCCGGCCGCCGCCCCGGCCGCCCCGGTCGAGGAGGCCCCCGCGGCCCCCGCGCCGGCCGCCGCTCCGGCCGCCGCCGCCCCCGCGGGCGACGCCACCCCGGTGCTGCTGCCCGCGCTGGGCGAGTCGGTCACCGAGGGCACCGTCACCCGCTGGCTGAAGGCCGAGGGCGACACCGTCGAGGTCGACGAGCCGCTGCTCGAGGTCTCCACCGACAAGGTCGACACCGAGATCCCCTCCCCCGTGGCGGGCACCCTGGTGAAGATCCTGGTCGGCGAGGACGAGACCGCCGAGGTCGGCGCCCAGCTCGCGCTGATCGGCGCCGCGGGCGCGGTCGCCGCCGCCCCGGCTGCTCCGGCTCCGGTTGCCGCCCCGGCCGCCCCGGCTGCTCCGGCTCCGGTTGCCGCCGCTCCGGCCGCCGCCCCGGCCCCGGTTGCCGCTCCGGCTGCCCCGGCCCCGGTTGCCCCGGCCCCGGCCGCTCCGGCCGCCGCCCCGGCTCCGGTCGCCGCTGCCCCGGTCGCCGCCGCTCCGGCCGCGCCGGTCGCGGACTCCGGTGACGCCTACGTCACCCCGCTGGTGCGCAAGCTCGCCGCCGAGCACGGCGTCGCGCTCGGCTCCGTCGCCGGCACCGGCGTCGGCGGCCGTATCCGCAAGCAGGACGTGATCGCCGCCGCCGAGGCCGCCAAGGCCGCGCCGGCTCCGGCCGCCGCCCCCGCCGCCGCTCCGGCCGCCCCGGCGAAGGCGGCCGCCGCGCCGTCCGCGCTGCGCGGCCAGACCGTCAAGATGACCCGCATGCGCAAGGTCATCGGCGACAACATGCTGAAGGCCCTGCACGAGCAGGCCCAGCTGACCAGCGTGGTCGAGGTGGACGTCACCCGGATCATCGCGCTGCGCGCGAAGGCGAAGGACTCCTTCCTGGCCCGCGAGGGCGTGAAGCTGTCCCCGATGCCGTTCTTCGTGAAGGCCGCCGCCCAGGCGCTGAAGGCCCACGCGGTCATCAACGCCCGGATCAACGAGGCCGAGGGCACCATCACCTACTTCGACACCGAGAACATCGGCATCGCGGTGGACTCCGAGAAGGGCCTGATGACCCCGGTCATCAAGGGCGCGGGCGACCTCAACATCGCCGGCATCTCGAAGAAGACCGCGGAGCTGGCCTCGAAGGTCCGCGGCAACAAGATCACCCCGGACGAGCTGTCCGGCGCGACCTTCACCATCTCCAACACCGGTTCGCGCGGTGCGCTGTTCGACACCGTCATCGTCCCGCCGAACCAGGTCGCCATCCTGGGCATCGGCGCGACCGTGAAGCGCCCGGTGGTCATCGAGGCGGACGGCGGCACCGCCATCGGCATCCGCGACATGACCTACCTGTCGCTCTCCTACGACCACCGCCTGGTGGACGGCGCCGACGCCGCCCGCTACCTGGTCGCGGTCAAGGAGATCCTGGAGGCCGGCGAGTTCGAGGTCGAGCTCGGCCTGTAAGGCGGCCTTTCCGCGGCCCCCGCTCCCCGTCCCCGGACGGGCGGGCGGGGGCCGCGGCGTTCCCGGGACGGGACGGGACGGGACCGGACAGGGCGGGTAGCGGCGGGCGCGTCGGCGTGTCAGCCTGTGCCGACCGCCGTCCGACCGGGTGCGGGCGGGGCGGCGATCGTGGAGGCTGGAGCGGTGATGGACGAGACGGGATTCTGGCAGCTGGTCGACGACGCCCGGGACGCGGCCGCGGGCGACCCCGAGGAGCAGGCCGAGGCGCTGGTCGAGCGGCTGCTGCGACTCACCCCGGACGAGGTGGTGGACTTCGCCCGGCAGTTCGAGGCGCGCTTCCAGCGGGCGTACACGGTCGAGCTGTGGGGCGCCGCGTACCTGCTGCTCGGCGGGGCCTCGGAGGACGGCTTCGACTACTTCCGCTGCTGGCTGATCGGCCAGGGGCGGGACGTCTTCGAGGGCGCCGTGCACCAGCCGGACGAGCTGGCCGAGCTGGTGCCGGACTTCGACGAGGACGAGGACGGCGACGGCGAGGAGCTGGGCTACGCCGCCGACGAGGCGTACGAGCGGCTGACCGGGCTGCCGCTGCCCGACCTGGGGGTGCGGCAGCCGCCGGTCGCCGCGGGCCCGTCCTTCGACTTCGCGGACGGGGCGGCGATGGCCGCCCGCTACCCGCGGCTGTGGGAGCTGTACGGGGACTGACCGGGTGGCGGCCGTCCGGGTGGGACCGGCCCCGGGGGGAGGTCAGACGGCGGTGATGCCCCGGATGATGCCGTCCAGGACGGAGGCGGCCGGGGCCCCGGGGTCGTCGTCCACGCCGCCGCGCAGGACGACGTAGCCGGTGCCGTGCGGGTCGGCGACGGCGGCGACCACCACGTGGCCGGCGGCGCCCCGCCACGGCTCGGCGTACCAGCGGATCGCCCAGCCCTCGCGGCCGGCCACCGTGAGGGTGCCGGCCGACTCCTCGCGGTGGGCGCGCAGTTCGCCGAAGACCTCGGGGGCGAAGGCGGCCATCTCCCGCTCGGCGGCCCGCTGGGCGTCGGCGGCGCCGACGCTGTCCGCCGCGATCGCGAACCGGCCGCGCGGGCACGGTGCCGCGGACTGCCCGCAGGCGTACCGGCCGGCGACCTCGACCACCGCGGCCCGCTCGGTGGCGGGTTCGGCGGTCCAGCCGGCCGGGAGCGGGACGCCCCAGCCGTGCGTCCGGTCGGCCAGGGTCGGGGCGGGGGCGGGGGCGGTGCCCGTTCCGGCGGTGTCGTCCGGGGCCGGGTGCGGCGGCGGGGAGCCGGCGGGCGGGGTGGAGAGCGCGACGACGAGGGTCGGGCCGGGCCGGTTCGAGCGGTCCGGGCCCAGCGCCCAGACCCCGGCGCCGACCGCGCAGGCCAGCAGCACGGCGAACGCGGCGGCCGGCGGCGGGCCCCGGCGGCGGGGCGGGGGCGGCGGGGTGCTCACGGCGGCTACCGTACCGTCCGCCCGGTACCCCCGGGAGGTGCCGGACGGTCCCGAACCGGGCGGCACGGGCGCTCTGTTGACGAACCGTCGGCAGCCGGGCGGCGCGGGGGCGGCGGTCAGTCCAGGGCCCGGCCCATCCAGACGTCGTCCGCGTAGCCGCCCTCCAGCAGGAAGTGCTCGGGCAGCACGCCGAGCACCTCGAAGCCGTTGCGCTCGTACAGGCGGCGGGCCGGGGCGTTGGGGCCGAGCACCCGGAGCGTGATCCGGCGGGCGCCGGCGGTGCGGGCGGCCGCGCAGGCGGCGGTCAGCAGGGCGTCGCCGACGCCGCGGCCGCGGGCCTCGGGGAGCACGCCGAGGCCCTGGATCTGGCGGACGTGCGCGTTGGAGGGCAGCGGGATCTCCCGCACCTGGCGGACGTAGCCGACCACCCGGCCGTCGAGTTCGGCCAGCAGGTACTGGTCGGGGGTGTGCGACCGGTCGAACACCGGGGCGTCCTCCCGGCTGCGCGGGGCCACCTCGCTGACCGGGGACCAGATCGCGTGGTCGACGGCGCGGATCGCGCGCTCGTCCTCGTCCAGCGCCGGGCGGATGATCACATCGTTGGAGGGCATGGCGGTCATGCTAGACGCCGTTCCCGGGCGGGTCTCCGGGGTTTCGGGGCAGGGGGGCGGCGACGGACTGGGAGGATGGCCACCATGCGAATCGCGGTGACAGGCTCCACGGGGTTGATCGGGTCCGCGCTGGTGGACTCCCTGCTGGCGGACGGGCACGAGGTACTGCGGCTGGTGCGGCAGCACTCGCGCACCGGGCCGCAGCCGGACGGGACGGTCGGGGTCGGCTGGAACCCGCTGCTGATGCAGATCGACGCGGCCGCGCTGGAGGGCGTCGACGCCGCGGTGCACCTGGCCGGGGCCGGGGTCGGCGACCGGCGCTGGACGGACGCCTACCGGCGCGAGATCCGGGACAGCCGGGTGCTCGGCACCGAGACGCTGGCCGCCGCGCTGGCCGGGCTGAAGCGGCCGCCGCGGGTGCTGGTGAGCGCCTCCGCGGTCGGCTACTACGGGCAGACCGGCGACCAGGTGATCGACGAGGGGGCGCCGGCCGGCGGCGACTTCCTGGCCGAGGTCTGCCGGGAGTGGGAGCAGGCCGCCCGGCCGGCCGCGGCCGCCGGGATCCGGGTGGTGCACCCGCGCACCGGACTGGTGCTCGACCCGGCGGGCGGCGCCGGGGCGCGGCTGCTGCCGCTGTTCCGGCTCGGCCTGGGCGGGCGGCTGGGGCGCGGCGAGCAGTACTGGTCGCTGATCTCGCTGGCCGACGAGGTCGCCGCGCTGCGCTTCCTGATCGACCGCGAGGAACTCTCCGGCCCGGTCAACCTGACCGGGCCCGCGCCCGTCACCAACCGCGAGCTGACCGCCGAGCTGGCCCGGCAGCTGGGGCGCCCGGCGGTGTTCGCGGTGCCGGAGTGGGCGCTGCGGACGGCGCTCGGGGAGATGGCCGTCGAGGTGGTGGGCAGCCACCGGGTGGTGCCGAAGGCGCTGACCGACGCGGGGTTCGCGTTCCGCGACCCGGACGTGGCGGCGATCGTCGCGGCGGCGCTCGGCGAGCGGTAGCGGCGGGGGCCGGGCGGCAGCGGCGAGCGGCGGAGGCGGGACAGGTCGCGCAGGGCGCGGGGCGCCAGTGAGGGGCGCACGGGTGCAGGGGGGCGGCGCGCGGGGTGCGGGCGGTGACGGTGCGCGCCCGTTCCCGCGCCGCGCGCCCGATTCGACTCACGGTGGGTGACCGTTCCGAATCGCTGCGTGATCGTTGCGAGGTGCGGGGCCGATTGGGGGCCGCCCGGCTGTCTGGACCGGCGGGTGACGGGGCATCACCAGTGCGGACCACGTCCCGGCCCCCCGCCGCCCGCCCCGGCACCCACCCGCTCGCGCGTTCCCGCGCCCGCGGGCGCTGCCGCGCGCGGCGGCCGCGGGGGGCTCCGCCAGGGAGGGAGCACCCAACTCGTGCCCGCACAGGACTTCATCGGCCGCGCCCGCCGCGGCCCGTCCGGCGACCCCGACGCGATCGTCGTCGGCGCCGGCGTCGCCGGACTGACCGCCGCCACCGCGCTGGCCGCCCAGGGCCTGGACGTCCAGGTGCTGGAGGCCACCGAGCGCGTCGGCGGCCGGATGGCCACCCGCGAACTCGACGGCTTCCGGCTCGACCACGGCGGCCACCTGCTGAACACCGACTACCCCGAGCTCGGCCGCCGGCTCGACCTCGACCGGCTGGAGCTGCGTCCGCTCTCCCCCGGCGTCCTGGTGCACAGCGGCGGCCGCGGCTACCGGGTCGGCGACCCGCAGCTCGCCCCCGCCCGGCAGGCCGCCGCGCGCGGGCCGCTCGGCACCCCGCTCGACAAGGCCCGGCTGGCCGCGACGCTCTCCCGGCTCGCCGCGACGCCGCCCGGACGGGTGCTGGCCCGCCCGGAGACCACCGCCGCCCGGGCGCTCGCCGACCGCGGGCTGCCGGCCCGCACCATCGACGGGTTCCTGCGCCCGCTGCTCGGCGCGCTGCTGTCCGACCCGGCGCTCGGCACCTCCAGCCGGGTCGCCGACCTGGTGCTGCGCGCGTACGCCCGCGGCCGGCTGTGCGTGCCGGCGGCGGGCATCGGGGCGGTGCCCGAGCAGCTCGCCGGGCGGCTCCCGGAGGGCGCGCTGCGGCTCGGCGTCGAGGCCGTCTCGGTCGGCGCGGACGGCGTGGAGACCGCCGCGCACGGCCGGATCCGGGCCCGCGCGGTGGTCGTCGCCACCGACGCGGCCACCGCGGCCGGCCTGCTGCCCGGCCTGCGGCAGCCCGGCTTCCACCCCGTCACCACCTACTACCACGCGGCGGAGCGCTCCCCGCTGGGCGAGGCCGTCCTGCTGCTGGACGCCGAGCGCTCCGGCGTCTCGCACTCGCTGGTGCTCAGCGACGCCGACCCCTCGTACGCGGCGGACGGCCGCGCGCTGATCGCCACCACGGTGCTCGGCCGCCGCGCCTTCGACTCCGGCGGCCCGGCCGGCGACGAGCCGGTGGTGCGGCGGCGGCTGGCCGAGCTGTACGGCACCGCCACCGGGGCGTGGGAGTTCCTGACCGTCCGGCACGTCGCCGACGCGGTGGTCTCGATGCCGCCGCCGCACCACTTCCGCCGCTCGGTCCGGCTGCTCGCCGGGCTGTACGTGTGCGGCGACCACCGGGACACCGGGACGGTGCAGGGCGCGCTGGTCTCCGGCCGGCGGGCCGCGACGGCGGTGCTGCGCGACCTCGGCGTCCGGGTCGAGCCGGAGCTCGCGGAGGAGGCGGCGGCGTAGCGGACCGGGCGGGACCCTCCGGCAGGGGCCCCGCCCGGGCAGGACGGGCCCTAGATCACCCCCGCCTGGCGGGACGCCTCTTCGAAGGCGCGGGCGGCGGGGGTGGTGCGGTAGGGCGTGAGGCGGCGGTGGAAGTCGCGGAGGTACTCGACGGTGCGGGCGGAGCGCATCTCGCCGGCCGCGCGGAGCGAGTCGGTGGCCATCGAGCAGGCTTCGTCCACGTCGCCCATGCCGAGCCGCGCGGAGGCGAGGACGAGGCGGCAGAGGATGCGGCTGCGGGAGTAGGCCGGGGCGCGCAGCCGGAGGGACTTCTCGGCGTGCTGGGCGGCAGGGCGCCACTGCTGGAGGTCGCGGTAGCAGTGGGCGAACTCGTCGGCGAGCTGGGCGTCGTCGAAGTAGCGTGCCCAGGACGGGACTTCGTCGGCGCTGCGGGCGGTGGCGAGGGCCCGTTCGCAGCGGACCAGGGCGGTGGTGCAGGCCCGGACGTCGCCGGCCAGGGCGTGGCCGCGGGCCTCGGCGGCGTGCATGAGGGCCTGCACGACGGGGGCGGCGGTGGTGCCGACGCCCTGCTGGGCGACCCGGGCGAGCTGGATGGCCTCGCGGGCGTGGCCGAGGTGGACGGCCTGCTGACTCATGGTGGTGAGGACGAAGCCGCCGAGGACGCGGTCGCCGGCGGCCTGGGAGAGCCGCAGGGCCTGGACGAAGTAGCGCTGGGCGAGGCCGTGCGCGGCGATGTCGAAGGAGGTCCAGCCGGCCAGCCGGGTCAGGTCGGAGACGGCGCCGAACAGGGCGCGTCCGATCTGTTCGCCGTAGCGGCCGCGGAGCATCGGTTCGGCCTCGCTCTCCAGGTAGCGGACCAGGGCCTGCCGGGCGTGGCCGCCGCCGTAGGCGTGGTCGAGCGCGCGGAACAGGTCGCCGACGGCGCGGATCGCGGCGATGTCGCCGCGGCCGACCCGGACCGGCGGCCTGGCCTCGCGCTGTTCGGCGGCGGGTTCGGCGCCGGCGGCGTTCCCGGGGCGGCGCGGGCCCTGCTGGGGGACCCGGGCGCCCTGCGGGGGCGTGCGGAGCTCCTCGGGGGTGAGGGTGGTGCCGTCGCGGGCGACCCGTTCGTCGGTGCGGCCGATCAGCCAGTCGCGGCTGGGGACGACGAGTCCGGCCGGGGTGAAGGCGATCTTGCGGAGTTCGGCGTAGGGGCCGTTGTCCTTGCGCCACATGGAGGCGACGATGTCGACGGCCTCCTGCGGGGTCTCGGCGAACTCCAGGCCCGCGTAGACCGGGGCGCAGGCGTCGAGGCCGACGTCCTGGGCGGTCAGCCGGCGGCCGAGGCGGCGGGTGAAGACCTCGGCGATCAGTGCGGGGGTCGCGCCCCGGGGTTGCTGGCCGCGCAGCCAGCGGGTCACCGAGGTCTTGTCGTAGCGCAGGTCGAGTCCGTGTTCCAGGCCGAGTTGGTCGACCCGGCGGGCGAGGCCGGCGTGCGAGAAGCCGGACTCCTCGATGAGCGCGGCGAGTTGCGGGTTCTGGGCGCGCCCGGCCGCGGGGGCCGGCGGCTCGGTCGGCCCGGTCGGCCCGGGGGCGCGCGGAGGGGTCTCGGCCGCTCCGGTCGGGCGCGGATCGAGCGGGTCGAGCGGTCGGTAGGCCGGGCTGTCGATCACTGGCCGTTGGGGCATAGCAGTCCACACCTCTCAGGCGCCGTTCCGGCCCCTCCTGCCCGGACGGCGCCCCCTATCGGGAATCGGCGCGAATGTAGCGAGCATTGGGGCGCTATGGGTGGATTCGGGCCACCCGTCCTCCGAACGGGTGAACCATCCCCGCCCGTTGTGAGGAAGCACGGCCGCCGCGTGTTTGAGTTCGGGGGCCGCTGCCCGCCTTCCGGCCGCATGGCGCCGACCACCACAGGGGTGCCGGATGCTGTGGTGTCCGCCCACATCGTTGCCGGGCCCGCGGATTCCTACCGTTCTCGGCCATGGACACCACTTCTGCCCCGCCCTCCGGCCCCCCGCTGTCGGGCCGCACCGCGCTGGTCACCGGAGCCGCCTCCGGCATCGGCCGGGCCTGCGCGGAGGCGTTCGCCGCGGCGGGCGCGCACGTGTACGTCGTCGACCTGGCCGGCGCCGCGGCCGAGGAGCTGGCGGCCGCGATCGGCGGCACCGCGCACGTCGCGGACCTGTCGGACCCGGAGGCGGTGGAGGCGCTGCCGGCCGACGCGGACATCGTGGTCAACAACGCCGGCCTGCAGCACGTCGCCCCGGTGCACGAGTTCCCGGTGGAGCGGTTCACGCTGATCCAGCGGGTGATGGTGGAGGCCCCGTTCCGGATCCTGCGCCGCACCCTGCCGCACATGTACGGGCGCGGGTGGGGCCGGGTGGTCAACATCTCCTCGGTGCACGGCCTGCGCGCCAGCGCCTTCAAGTCGGCGTACGTGACGGCCAAGCACGCCCTGGAGGGCCTGAGCAAGACCGTCGCCCTGGAGGGCGCCCCGTACGGCGTGACCAGCAACTGCGTGAACCCGGCGTACGTGCGCACCCCGCTGGTGGAGCGGCAGATCGCCGCGCAGGCGCTGGCGCACGGCATCCGCGAGGACGAGGTGGTGGAGCGGATCCTGCTGGACCGGACCGCCGTGAAGCGGCTGATCGAGCCGGACGAGGTGGCCCGGCTGGCGCTGTGGCTGTGCTCGCCGGGCGCCTCGTACGTGACCGGCGCGAGCCTGCCGGTGGACGGCGGCTGGACCGCGCACTGAGCCGGGGCCGTGGCAGACCGCCGACGGGCGGGCGCCGTGCGGGCGGGCGCCGTGCGGGAGGGCTGTCGGCGGGCGGGCGCTTCCGGCAGGATCGGGGCCGCGCAGCAGGGCGGCGGCCGCCGCCCGGGGAGGGCGCGGCCCCGGTCCGCCCCGGCGGGCGGGCGGGGCACCGGGGGCACGGGGGCACGAGCGACACAGAGGGAAGACCGTGATGGACCGCCACACCACCGCCGCTCCGGCGCTGCGCAGGCTCCTCGACCTGCTGGCGACCGGCGCCGCCACCGAGGACTTCGGCGAGGTGCTCGCCGAGGCCCGCCGGCGGGGCGCGCCCGCCGAGGTGCTGACCGAGATCGACGACGCCACCTGGCAGGCGCTGCGGGTGCACCGGACGATGCGCCAGCACCGCCGGCGGGAGGCCGAACTGACCGCGCTGTTCGACACCGCGGGCGACCTGGCCGCCTCCCGCGACCTGGACGCGGTGCTGCAGGCCATCGTCCGGCGGGCCCGGATGCTGCTGGGCACCGACACCGCGTACCTGACGCTGCCGGACGAGCGGGCCGGGGACACGTACATGCGGGTCACCGACGGCTCGGTCTCGCCGCTCTTCCAGAGCCTGCGGCTCGGCCTCGGCGACGGCCTGGGCGGCCTGGTCGCGCAGACCGCCCGCCCGTACGCCACCCACGACTACCGGGTGGACGAGCGGTTCCGGCACACCGGGCGGATCGACGCGGGCGTGCTGGACGAGGGCCTGGTGGCGATCATCGGGGTGCCGCTGCTGCTGGGCGGCAGCGTGATCGGGGTGCTGTTCGCGGCCGACCGCTCGGCGCGGGCGTTCTCCCCCGACGAGGTGGCGCTGCTGTGCACGCTGGCCGCGCACGCCGCGATCGCGCTGGACACCGCCAAGGCGCTGGCCGACACCCGGGCCGCGCTGGCCGAGCTGGCCGGCGCCAACGCGGTGATCGGCGCGCACGCCGCCGCCGTGCAGCGCGCCGAGCAGGCCCACGACCGGCTCACCGACCTGGTGCTGCGCGGCGCGGAGGTCGCCGACGTGGCCGCCGAGGTGACCGCGCTGCTGGACGGCGGGGCCTCCGTGCACGACGCCGAGGGCGGCCCGCTGACCGGCCCCGGCGGCGCCGCCGAGGGCCTGGCCGAGGCCGTCGCCGCCTCCCGGGCCGCGGGCCACGCGGTGCGGCACGGCACCGAGTGGGTGTGCGCGGTGCTGGCCGGGCAGGAGCTGCTGGGCGCGCTCGTGCTGCACGGGCGGCCCGACCTGGACGACGCGGACCGGCGGGTGTTCGAACGGGCCGGCGTCGTCACGGCGCTGCTGCTCCTGCTGCGCCGCTCGGTCGCCGAGACCGAGAACCGGGTCCGCGGCGAGCTGCTGGCCGACCTGCTGACCGCGCCCGACCGCGACCCGGCGGGCCTGGCCGCGCGCGGCCGCCGGCTCGGCGTCGACCTGAACCGGCCGCACCTGGCGCTGGTCGCGGTCGCCGAGGAGCCCGCCGCCCGGGAGCGGCTGGCGGGCGCGGCGGCCCGCTACCTGTTCGGCTCGCGCGGGATCAGCGCCGAGTTCGGCGAGGGCGTGGTGCTGCTCGTCCCGCACGAGGGCGGCGGCGACGGCGCGGTGGCCGCGCTCGCGGCACAGCGGCTGGCCCGGCTGGCGGGCGGGCCGGTCACGGTCGGCGCCGGCCGGCCGGCCGCCGGCCCGGTCGCGCTGGCCGCCGGCTACGCCGAGGGGGTGCGCTGCGCCCGGGCGCTGCGGGTGCTCGGGCGGGAGGGCGACGGGGCGGGCGCGGCCGACCTGGGCTTCCTGGGCGTGCTGCTCGGCGACGGCCACGACGTGGACGGCTTCGTCCGGGCCTCGCTGGGCCCGCTGCTGGACTACGACGCCAAGCGCGGCACCGAGCTGGTGCGGACGCTGCGGGCCTACTTCGACTGCGGCGGCGGCCTGACCCGGGCCAAGGACCTGCTGCACGTGCACGTGAACACGGTGGTGCAGCGGCTCGACCGGGTGGAGGTGCTGCTGGGCCGCGACTGGAACCAGCCGGAACGGGCGCTGGAGCTGCAACTCGCGCTGCGGCTCCAGCTGTTGGCGGGCGGCTGAGCCGGGGCTCCGGGGCCGCGGCCGGGCGGCCGGGCGGGCCGGTGGGTGCCGCGGCCGGGCGGCCGGGCCGGGCCTCCGGGTGTCGCGGCCGGGCGGCTGGGCCGGGCCTCCGGGTGTCGCGGCCGGGCGGCGTACAGTGGCGAGGTTGGGCTGTCCGGCCGGCAGGGAGCGTGGTGTGGTGAGCGAGAACGTGCGGTTCGTGCGGATGGGGATAGGCGAGCGGACCGTCCCCTACCAGGAGGCGTGGGCCGAGCAGCAGCGGCTGCACGCGCTGCGGGTCGCGGACGAGATCCCGGACACCGTGCTGCTGCTGGAGCACGACCCGGTCTACACGATGGGCAAGCGCACCAACCCGGCGGACCTGCCGCTGGACGGCACCCCGGTGGTCGAGGTCAACCGCGGCGGCGAGATCACCTGGCACGGCCCCGGCCAGCTGGTCGGCTACCCGATCGTGAAGCTGCCGGACCCGATGGACGTGGTGGCGTACGTGCGGCGGCTGGAGGAGGCGCTGATCCGGGCCTGCGCCGAGTTCGGCGTGGAGACCACCCGGGTGGAGGGCCGCAGCGGGGTGTGGAAGCTCGGCGCGGAGATCCCCGGCGCGGTGGTCGACCCGTCCCAGGTGCTGGAGATCGGCAAGCTGACCCTGCGGATGGGCCTGCCGCTGGGCATCGACCCGCGGCTGGCCGGCCCCGAGTACGCGCCGTCCAACGCGGGCCAGCGCGGCGACGACCGCAAGCTGGCGGCGATCGGGGTGCGGGTGGCGCGCGGGGTGACCATGCACGGCTTCGCGCTGAACTGCGACCCGGACATGACCTGGTTCGACCGGATCGTCCCGTGCGGGATCCGGGACGCCGGGGTGGCCTCGCTGAGCGGCGAGCTGGCCCGCCCGTTCCCGGTCGGGGCGGCGGTGGACGCGGTCGAGCGGAAGCTGGCCGAGGTGTTCGCCGAGCTGCCCGAGCCGGTGGCCGCCGCCCGGTAGCGGAATCCGCGCGGCGCGCCGAGCGTTGCCTTTCGAAGGCAAGCCCGGGGCCGGGCGCAGGCCGTTGAAGTGCAGGCGTACCCTGAGGGGTACCCCGTCTAGTTCTAGGAGTCGCACGTGTCCGCTGTCGCACCCGACGGCAGGAAGCTCCTCCGGCTGGAGGTCCGCAACAGCGAGACCCCCATCGAGCGGAAGCCCGAGTGGATCAAGACCAGGGCGAAGATGGGGCCGGAGTACAACGCCCTGCAGTCCCTGGTGAAGAAGGAAGGGCTGCACACGGTCTGCCAGGAGGCCGGGTGTCCCAACATCTTCGAGTGCTGGGAGGACCGCGAGGCGACCTTCCTGATCGGCGGCGACCAGTGCACCCGCCGCTGCGACTTCTGCCAGATCGACACCGGCAAGCCCGCCGAGTTCGACCGGGACGAGCCGCGCCGGGTCGCCGAGTCCATCGTCACGATGGACCTCAACTACGCCACCATCACCGGCGTCGCCCGTGACGACCTGCCCGACGGCGGCTCCTGGCTGTACGCCGAGACCGTCCGCCAGGTGCACGCGATGACGGCCTCGCGGGCGACCGGCCGGACCGGCGTCGAGCTGCTGATCCCGGACTTCAACGCCGTCCCGGAGCAGCTCGCCGAGGTCTTCTCGTCCCGTCCCGAGGTGCTGGCGCACAACGTCGAGACGGTGCCGCGGATCTTCAAGCGGATCCGCCCCGCGTTCCGCTACGAGCGCTCGCTGGACGTGATCACCCAGGCCCGGGCGGCCGGGCTGGTCACCAAGTCCAACCTGATCCTGGGCATGGGCGAGACCCGCGAGGAGGTCAGCGAGGCACTGGCCGACCTGGTGGACGCCGGCTGCGAGCTGATCACCATCACCCAGTACCTGCGGCCCTCGCTGCGCCACCACCCGGTGGAGCGCTGGGTGAAGCCGCAGGAGTTCGTCGAGCTCCAGCAGGAGGCCGAGGAGCTGGGCTTCGCCGGGGTGATGTCCGGTCCGCTGGTGCGCTCCTCCTACCGGGCCGGCCGGCTGTACCGGCAGGCGCTGGAGCACCGCGAGCGGGCCGCCGCGCTCTGAGCGGCTCCCTGACGCGGCGGGGCGGGCCCGGACGGGCCCGCCCCGCCGCGCGTCCGGACGGGGTTGGGCCGTCCGGCGCAGTACCGACGTTTCACGTGGCATTGACGGCCGGGTCACCGTACGGTAACGGGCGTCCGGGACGCTGGAGCGGTACCCGGGTCGAGGAGCTGGTGTTGATGCGTACGGGAATCCGGACCGCGCTGCGGCGGGCCGAGCAGATGCTGTTGATCCGCGGCGCGCGCCGCAACGCGTGGGCGGCGGTGTGCGAGAACCGGCGGCTGGCGGGCGAGCGCGAGCAGGCCGTCCGGGCGTTCGGGCCCGGCGTCTGAGCCGCTGCTCGGCGGCGGGAGCGGGGGCCGGTCGCGGGTCGGGTCACGGGCCCGGTCGCGGGTCGGGGGCGGGGTAGGGGACCGGGTAGGGGCCGTCGGGGGAAGACCAGGGTCACGAACCGGCACCGCCTTGGAAGATCACGTGTGCCGCCACGTACCATGAGCGGTATGGCGAGGCAAAAATCCGATACCCCTGGGCGGCTCGCACAGATCCGCCAGGCATATGTCATGACCAAGCAGGTCGACACCAAGATCGGCCTGATCATCGCCGGCGTCGGCCTGCTGACCTTCGGCGTGTTCCTCGCCATCGGCTTCGCACTGGACCACCCGGTCTACCTGGGCATCCTCGGTTTCGTGGTGGCCGTGCTGGCGGTCGCGATCGTGTTCGGCCGGCGCGCCGAGCGGGCCGCGTTCGGGCAGATGGAGGGCCAGCCGGGCGCGGTCGCGGCGGTGCTGGGCAACATCCGGCGCGGCTGGAGCGCGAACCAGACCCCGGTCGCGGTCACCCGCAACCAGGACGCGGTCTACCGGGCGGTCGGCCGGGCCGGCATCGCGCTGATCGGCGAGGGCAACCCGAACCGGGTGCGGCCGCTGCTGGCGGCCGAGAAGAAGAAGATGTCCCGGGTGGTCGGCGACATCCCGGTGCACGACATCATGGTCGGCAACGGCGAGGGCGAGATCCCGCTCAAGAAGCTGCAGATCCACCTGATGCGCCTGCCCCGGGCGATCAGCGCCGGCCAGGTCACCGAGACCAACGACCGGCTGCGCGCGCTCGGCGACCTGCTCTCCAAGGCGCCGATCCCCAAGGGCCCGATGCCGAAGGGCGCCCGGATGCCCAAGGGCGGCGCCCGCTGAGGCGCCCCTCCCCCGTTCCACACCACGGCCCCGCCCGCGAGGTTCCCCTCCGCGAGCGGGGCCGTTCGACGTTCCCGGGCCCGGGCGTCCGGGGGGTCCGGGGGGTCCGGGGTCCGGGACGGTCTAGATGATTGATGCGAAGGGTTAGTGGTCGTAGGCGGTCAGCGAGCGCATGACGGGTTGGCCGGTGCGGTCGTTGTGCCAGATCGCGGTGGTCAGGGCGAGGATGCGTTGCAGGACGCGGACTGTCACCCCGGTCGGGGTGCGGCCCTGGTGGCGTTCGAGGTCGAGTTGGGCCTTGAAGGTCTGGTTGACGGACTCGATGACCTGTCGCAGGGGCTTGAACAGGCTGGATCCGGCCCGTGGGGGCTCGCCCTTGCGGGCCGGCCGCAGCAGGTGGAGTCCCCATTCGGCCAGTTCGCGCTCGAATGCGGCGCCGTAGTAGTGCCGGTCGGCGATGAGGGTCTGGCCCGGGAGGGTGCGGACGAGGTCGGATTCGGCGTGGAGCATGCCGAGCAGGGTCTGGCGTTCGTCGGCCTTGGCTCCGGTGAGGGCGAAGGCGACGGGCAGGCCGTGCAGGGTGCACACCAGGTGCGGGCGAAGGCCCCAGAAGTATCGGGAGTGGCTGGCGCAGTAGCCGTACTCGGTCCATCCGGCCAGGTCGGAGCGCTTGGCGGTCTCCCGGGAGCGGCCGCACTCCACCGGTGTGGAGTCCACGACCCACACGCTGTCGCTCCACAGCGAGGTGTCCCTCGCGAGCAGGCGGTTGACGTGGGCGATGAGGTCGGCGGCCTTGCGCAGCCGCCGGTTGTAGCCGGACTGCCCGGGCAGGTAGGGGAACAGGTGCCGCAGGTGGGACGAGGCATGGCGGAGCCAGCGGCGTTCGGAGGTGAAGCCGAGCAGGGCCTGCATCACCGCGAGGGTGACCAGTTCGGCGTCCGTGAGCCGGGGCTTGAGGCCGACCGCGGGCCGCCAGGGTGCCAGATGCGGCGATTGCTTCAGCAGGTCGTCGGTCTTCACGTAGAGTGCGGTCGCGAGGGAGTCCAGGTCAGGCGTCACAACCGACCTTTGGACTCCCTCGCTTCATCTCATGCGCGCCAGCAAGCCCTTCGCATCAATCATCTAGAAGCGGACCTCGACGGTGCCGACCGCCTTGTCGTGCAGGCCGCGGCTGTCGCGGTCCCAGACGGCGGCCGGGACGACCAGGCAGAGCAGCAGGGTGCGCAGCAGCACCTGCGGGATGGTGGCGCGGCGGCCGTCCAGCCGGACCACCCGCAGGCCGAACAGGCGCTTGCCGATGGTGGTGCCGGTGGTGGCCAGGAACAGCACCGTCACCGCGTAGAACAGCGGGGTGGTCCACAGGTTGGCGGAGCCCTGCTCGCCGCCCGCGAGGAAGCCGTACGCGACCAGGCTGACCAGCCAGCCGTCGACGAACAGCGCGCCGAGGCGGCGGCCGGGGCCGGCCATCGAGCCGGGACCGGTCTGCGGGAGGCCGAGGCGCTCGCCGCGGTAGCCGAAATCGGCGCCCATCTTCTCGGCGGCCGCCTTCGGGCCGTCGATCCACGATCCGAGTGCTTCTCTGGTGTCCACGAATCCACCCTAACCGGGCTTACGGCGGGGGCCGGTGGCGGGCCCGTCGGCGGGTGCGGCGGCGGGGCCGTCGGCGGGGCCGGGGCGGGGCGGGTGGCGGTGGCGGCCGGTGGCGCGTCCGGGGCGGCTCCCGTCGGGGTGAACCCCGTTCGGCCGACTGCCGCAAGTGGTCTAGACCTGTGATTGACCAGGGGGTCGGCGGGGCAGGGATTTTGCCCGGAACCGTCCCGCTTTGCCAGTCGCCCGAATGGCCTGGTTAACATGTGGGAAACAAGCGAGTCACGAACCGGAAACGGGCCGTTCCTATCGTGAGCCCCCAGCACCGGGGCTCCCGTCGCCCCTGACGGAGACTCAGACCGTGCACGCCGAGGAGGAGTACGGATGTTCACCAACGCCGACGAGGTGAAGCAGTACATCGCGGACAACGACATCAAGTTCGTCGACGTCCGGTTCTGCGACCTGCCGGGCGTGCTGCAGCACTTCTCGATCCCGGCGGCGACCTTCGACCCGTCCGAGACCCTGATGTTCGACGGCTCCTCGATCCGCGGCTTCCAGGCCATCCACGAGTCCGACATGGCCCTGGTGCCCGACCTCGCCACCGCCCGGCTGGACCCGTTCCGGACCGAGAAGCACCTCAACATCAACTTCTTCATCCAGGACCCGATCACCGGCGAGGCGTACAGCCGCGACCCGCGCAACGTCGCCCGCAAGGCCGAGGCGTACCTGACCTCCTCCGGCATCGCCGAGACCGCCTACTTCGGCCCCGAGGCCGAGTTCTACGTCTTCGACTCGGTGCGCTTCGAGACCTCCGCCAACGCCTCCTACTACCACATCGACTCGGTGGCCGGCGCCTGGAACAGCGGCTCCGCCGAGGGCGACGTCCGCGGCTACAAGGTCAAGTACAAGGGCGGCTACTTCCCCGTCCCGCCGGTCGACCACTTCGCCGACCTGCGCGCCGAGATGTCCCTGGAACTCGCCAAGGCCGGGCTGGAGGTCGAGCGCCAGCACCACGAGGTCGGCACCGCCGGACAGGCCGAGATCAACTACCGGTTCAACACCCTGCTGCACGCCGCCGACGACCTGATGCTGTTCAAGTACATCATCAAGAACGTCGCCTGGCGGGCCGGCAAGACCGCCACCTTCATGCCCAAGCCGATCTTCGGGGACAACGGCTCCGGCATGCACGTCCACCAGTCGCTGTGGACCGGCGGCAACCCGCTCTTCTACGACGAGCAGGGCTACGCGGGCCTCTCCGACACCGCCCGCTACTACATCGGCGGCATCCTCAAGCACGCCCCCTCGCTGCTGGCCTTCACCAACCCCTCGGTGAACTCCTACCACCGCCTGGTGCCCGGCTTCGAGGCCCCCGTCAACCTGGTCTACTCGCAGCGCAACCGCTCCGCCGCGATCCGCATCCCGATCACCGGCTCCAACGCCAAGGCCAAGCGCATCGAGTTCCGCGCCCCCGACCCGGCCTCCAACCCCTACCTGGCCTTCTCCGCCATGCTGATGGCCGGCCTCGACGGCATCAAGAACAAGATCGAACCGCTGGAGCCGGTCGACAAGGACCTCTACGAACTCGCCCCCGACGAGCACGCCGCCGTCCCCCAGGTCCCCGCCTCCCTCGGCGCCGTCCTCGACGCCCTGGAAGCCGACCACGAGTACCTCCTCGCGGGCGGCGTCTTCACCACCGACCTGATCGAGACCTGGATCGACTACAAGCGCACCCACGAGATCGCCCCGATCGCGCTGCGGCCGCACCCGCACGAGTTCGAGCTGTACTACGACCTCTGAATCGGCCCCCATGGGCCACTTGCCCTGGAAGCCATTTTATGGCCTCTGACCTGCGAAAACTTCTCTCATGAGCGCTCGTCGCTGCTTGCCCCTCCTCGCCCTCATGTGAAATGAGCGTGAAATGGCGACGCCGAAAGCTGACGTTCAGTGAGTCGAGCGGGGTCGTTGCACCCGTAACCGAGTGTGACGACCCTCGCTCTCGTGCGCCCAGCATCATAGGTCGCTCGGACCAGTCGCGGGAGCACCTGAGGGCCCGGCAGGCACTGCAACACGGGTCGATCCATCAACGCACCCGGCGTCGGAGATGGTGCACTTTTATTGACCCGAAACACTAAATTTCCAGCGTCTCGGTGATGTAGCGGACGTGTGGGCCCTGGAAGTACTGAACTTGAACTCGTGATGTCGGTCAGCCATCCATGATCAAGCCGGTCCCGACGAGGCAGCCGTCGACGAGGTGGGGACGGTACTGGATCATCTTGAGCTTGCGCTTGACGGCCCGGGTCAGCTGGCCGAGGTCGGCGGCCGCGAGGTTTCCGATGTCGCGTTTGACCAGCGACCAGATACCCTCCTGCGGGTTGAGGTCGGGCGCGTAGGTGGGCAGCTGAAAGACGGTCAGCCAGTGCGCGTTGGCCTCGAAGAACGCCCTGAGCGGTGGCACGAGGTGGATGCGGGCGTTGTCCCACACGAGGACGAGCGGGCCGCCGAGCTGGACGCGGGCGCGGACGACCAGGTCGCGGAAGTCGCGCCAGCCGAAGCCCTTCGGCTCGCCCTTGCGTCCCCGGTACTCGCGGATCGCGTAGATCAGCCGGGACCGTTCGCCCGGCTTGTAGCAGGCCATGCCCGCCATCGAGACGCGGCCGGATCCCCGTCCGCGCACGCGGACCACCGGCGTGCGCCCGATGCGGCCCCAGGTTCTGGCGCGCGGCGGAGTCATCGACTGCCCGGCCTCGTCCTCGAAGACGACCCAGGCGCCGAGGGCCGCCGCGGTGCTCTTACCAACGGCCAGGTCTCCTTCTTCCACAACTCCACCGCCGCGTCGTCGCGCTCGATCGCCCGGCGGGCCGGCTGCTGCCACGACCAGCCGTGCCGCTTCAACAGCCGCCAGGTGCCCTCCACCGTGTACGACACGTGGAACAGCCGGCCGATCAGCGTCTTCACCCGCGCCAGCGTCCACCGCTGATCGGCCCAGCCGTGGACCAGCGGGCCGCGCTCCAACTCCCGCTCCAGCCTGGCGATCTGCTTGTCACTGAGCCTCGGGCGCCCGGGCGATCCCTTGGACAGGACCCCGGCCTCCCCACGCTCGCGCCAGGCCCGGCGCCACCGCTCCACCGACCGCTCACTCACCCGCAGCCCGGCAGCGATCTCCCCGTTCTTCTGCCCGCCCTCGAAGCGTTCCACAGCCTGCAGCCGCAACCGCTCCCGCGCGGCCCTCCCGGCGTCGGTCAACCCACCGCCCTGCGCATACCTCATGTCCCAGGGCTACCGGAACCAGTTCGGCCCTGTCGGGCGAACAGCTCCGACATCACCCAATCAAGTTCAGTAGCCGCAGACGATGTGGGGCTGCTTCTGGCGGCGGTGGAAGAAGCGTCGGACCTCGTCGACGAGCTGGTCGACGCTGTGGGCCCGGGAGGTCGGCAGCAGGGTCCGCTTCAGGTCCGCGTTGACCAGCTCGTCCGGGTTGGTCTCGGGCGCGTACGCGGGCAGCAGGTGCATGGTGATCCGGCCGGGGTGGTCGGCGAGCCAGGCGCGAACCTTCCTGCTGCGGTGGACGGAGTGCCGGTCGACGAGCAGGTGGACCGGGCGGTCGAACTGGCGGTTCAGGCGGTCGAGGAAGTCGCAGAACACCTCGGCGGTGAACAATCCCCGGTAGACCGTGAACCACATCCGGCCGCGCGGGGCCCAGGTCCGGCCGGAGACCTGGTCGGAGCGGATACCGGTCTGGTCGGCGAACAGCACCTCGGCGCCTTCGGCTCGGGCCGTCTCGCGGATCGCCGGCCACCTCACCTCACGCCCGGCGCGGACCGCCTCCGGGTTCTGCTCGACCGCGCGCTTGTCCGGGCGCTGGAACGACAGGCCCCAGCGCTTGAGGCACTTGCCCACGCCCTGCTCGGTCAGCCGCACCCGGTACAGCAGGGCGATCAGGTCGCTGACGATCGCGCGGGTCCACAACTGCCCGCCCAGGCCGAGGTCTTCGGGGCGGTGATCGACCAGGGACTGCCGGACGCACTGCTGCCGGTCCGGATCGAGCACCTGGTGCTCGCCCACCGGCCGGCCACGGGTCCTGGACACCAGCGCTTCCAGGCCGCCAACCTGCCACGCGGCCCACCAGTCGGTCACCGACTCCACGGTCACGCCAAGTAGTTCGGCCACCTCACGCCGGTCCCGGCCCGCCCGAAGCGCGGCAACCGCCCGCATCCGCAGGGCTTCCTGGGCCTCCGGCGACGGCCGCCGCGCATCCCCGACCAGATCCGTCACGCCCGGACCAACGAGCGCCGGACCTTACCATTTCGGGTCAATATCAGCGCTGCGTGTGCACTGGTTGTGAAATGATCTCCTTTGAGAGGGCGTTAAGTCCGTTTCTGGCAGTGACCTCGTCCGGGTTGTTCGAGGAGTCCCTGACGAACGAGTCGTCCCAGGCGGGAGCGGGTGACGTTGATCGAGGGCTCGTCGGTGGGCAGGCCGAGGAGTTCGTGTAGCTCGCGAACCCGGAAGACCCGCTCGGGACGCTCGTTGAAGGCGGTCACGATGCGCTGGTAGACGATGTCCGTGTCCGAGGGGGTCGGTTCGTGGTCGGGCGGCGTGAGGTCGTCGATGACCTTGCGGGTCGCGGTGAGCTCGGCCAGGCGGGCTTCGGTGTCTGCGAGCGCGGCGGTCAGTCGGTCGATCTGTTCGTGCAGGCTGTGGGCGCGTGCGGCGGTCTCGTCGTGTTCGGCCTGCAGCAGCCGTAGGAGTTCGGTGACGTTCACGCGGCCAGCTCGATGTCGTCGCGCCAGGCGGGGCTGGGGGTGGTGAGGCGGCGGAGCATGCCGGCGGTGGAGGCCCAGTAGACGCGGGAGGCGGCGTTGTCCAGCCGGTGGTCGTAGTCGCGGGCGAGGCGGCGGTGGAGCATGAGGGTGCCGTTCGTCTGCTCGACCACCCACCGCTTCGGCTGGGGAACGAAGCCTTTGCCCGCGTCGTCGGGGTTGCGCCGGACCACCTCGACGGTGATGTCCTTCACCGCCCCGTGGATGATCACCGCGTCCTTGAAGCCCTGGTCGACCAGGGCCTTCTCCAGACGCATCCCGCACCGCACCGCCGCCTGGTCCAGCAGGGCGATGCCGGCCTCGTTGTCGTGCGCGCTGGCGGCCAGGACCACCACGCCGATGACCAGGCCCAGCACGTCGACGGCCAGTCCCCGCTTCCCGCCGGGCGTCTTCTTGTTCGCGTCCAGCCCCGTGGTCGCCTTCGGCACCCCGGCCGCCGCACGGACGGACTGGGTGTCGATGATCACCGGGGACGGGTCCTCTCATCGCCGGGCCCGCTCCCGCACCCGGCAGCGCAGGATCTCCTGGATCCGCTGGTCAAGGCCGTCCTGGCGCCACAGTGTGAAGTAGTAGAACACCGCCGACCAGGCCGGTAAGTCATGTGGCAGGAGTCGCCACTGACACCCCGTCCGGTTCTGGTACAGCAGCGCGTTCACGACCTCGCGCAGGTCGCAGGAGCCCGGGTCCCCGGTCGCCGACCGCGAAACCCGCTCCTGCTTCCAGGCGGTGACCAGCGGCTCGATCAGGGCCCACTGCCCGTCGGACAAGTCCGTTGAGTACGGCATCCGTTCCATGCTCCGACTCCACCATGCACACGACACCGCGGTCAGCCCGAACGGCTCCCTACCCACGAACGGGCGACACCAGATCATCCAGAAACGGACTTAGAACTCGTAACACGATCATGAGGGTGGGTTGTTGAGGCGTCGCCAGCAGATGAGTGCGCAGGCAAGTGAGACGAACGCGTTGTGGAGGTCGAGGCGCCTCTCCCAGCGGACGGCGAGGCGCTTGAACTGGTGGAGCTGGGCGAAGGTCTGCTCGACGACGTAGCGGAGCTTGCCGAGGCCGATGATGTCGGGTTCGCCGCGGCGGGAGATGACGGGCGGGATCCGGCGTTTGCGCAGTTCCTGGCGGTTGGGGTTGCTGTCGTGGCCCTTGTCGCCGAGCAGGGCGTCGGGGCGCTTTCGGGGGTGTCCGACCCGGCCGGCCACGGGAGGGACGCCGTCGACCAGTGCGAGGGCCAGGGTGACGTCGTTGACGTTGGCGGCGGCGGTGATGACATGGAACGGGATGCCGCCGCCGTCGCTGATCAGGTGGTGTTTGCTGCCGGTCTTGCGGCGGTCGACCGGCGAGGGCCCGGTTGCCTCGCCCCCTTTTTCGCGCGTACGTGGGAGGCGTCCACGCAGGCGCGCGTCCAGTCGATCGGGCCGGCCGCGTTCAACTCGGCCAGGAGTATGCGGTGCAGGGCCTCGAAGGCCCCGGCCTTCTGCCAGCGGCCGAGCCGCCGCCGGCGGGTCTGCCCGGAGCCGAAGCCCAGCTCGAGCGGCAGTTGCTGCCAGGTGATGCCGGTGTACGGCACGAACAGGATGCCCTGCAGCCACAGCCGGTCGTCCACCGGACGCGGGCCCGGCGACCGCTCCGGCCACGCCGGAAGCAGCGGCTCGATCCGCGCCCACAACTCGTCGTCCACCATCCACGGCTTGCTGCTCACGCCATCACGAACGGACGAATCGTCACATCGGTAACGCCCCACCAGCGACGATCAGCAAGATCGTGTTACGAGTTCTTAACGCCCTCTGAGAGCTGTAATTTCGCAGGTGAGAGGCATTTTCGATCAGAACTACGACCTGTAAAACTCCCTCTGAGCTGCGGAAGCGCATGAAGAGGGGTCGGTTGCAACACCTCTGAGGCTCGCGATGTGAAATGAGTGTGAAATGAGCAGAGGTAGATCGAACTTGAAGTTCCACCCTGCGATTGGACCCTCTCCGTCTACGCCGCGAGGGCAGGGCTTCGGCGAAGTCGCGGGATGTCCGATTCGTGAGCATGTGGCCTCAAGCGGGTGAGAGGCATTCACGGATACGGATATCCAGCCCGAGACCCAGCCTTACGGCAGCTTCAAGCTGTCGATCAGCTGCACCTGGGGATCCCACGCCGCCGGGCGTTCGCTCACCGATCCGCGCCAAGGGCAGCCAGCCTCGATCCATGCAGCTCGCGCGGTCATGACCCCCGCATTCGAGGCGTCCTCGTAGCCGAACTCGATGAAGCAGCAGCTGCAGATTGCGAACGACGGCGTCAGTCCGTCGGAACCCCAAGGGTCGAATCCCTGATCGAGCCCGCACACAGGGCAACGGGCTCCTGGCCTCGGTGTCCTCGTCACAGGCTGATGCTACGCGCCGTCGGACCCCGTCGCTGATGCTTGCCCAGGTCAGGCAGGCACGGCTTCCAAGATCATGGAGTTCTCTCGGCCCCGCGATCCAAGTGGAAGACTGTGCCTGTCGACGCATCATCTCTGATCTCGCCTGCCCTTGACCAGCTCCGCGAGCAACCCGATGTCGCTCCTGCCGAGGTTCCGGGGCTGCTGGAGCGATTGGCCGCGGTGCCGGACCCTCGTGATCCACGCGGGGTGCGCCACGTGCCTGCCGTCGTGCTCGCGCTGACCGCGTGCGCGGTGTTGGCCGGGGCGACCTCGCTTCTGGCGGTGGGCGAATGGATCGCCGACGCCCCAGCCCAGGTGCTGGAGCGCCTCGGTGTCCGCCCCGATCCTCTGATGCCCGAACGGCTTCTTCCTGCCGAATCGACGGTCCGCCGGCTGCCGGCTCGCACCGACGCCGACGCGCTGGACCGGGCCGTAGGCCGCTGGCTCGCAGACCGCCGACCCGCGACCGCCGGCTTACGCGGGCTGGCGGTGGACGGCAAGAGCCTGCGCGGAGCCGCCAAGGCCCATGGCCGCAAGATCCACCTCCTCGCCGCGATGGCGCACACCACCGGCCTGGTCCTGGCCCAGTTGGGCGTCGGCGAGAAGACGAACGAGATCACCTGCTTCCAGCCGCTGCTGGACACCGTCGCCGACATTGCCGGCCTCATCGTCACCAGCGACGCGATACACACCCAGCGCGAGCATGCCGAGTACCTCCTCGATCGACGCGCCCACTACATCGTGATCGTCAAGGGCAACCAGAAGAACCTCCGCAAGCAGCTCAAGTCCCTTCCCTGGAAGGAGATCCCGCTCCAGGGCCGAACCAAGAACACCGGCCACGGACGGTCCGAGATCTGTCGAATCAAGGTTGCCACTGTGAACAGCCTGCTGTTCCCCGCCGCCCGGC
Source organism: Kitasatospora setae KM-6054 (assembly GCF_000269985.1). NCBI lineage: Bacteria > Bacillati > Actinomycetota > Actinomycetes > Kitasatosporales > Streptomycetaceae > Kitasatospora > Kitasatospora setae. Next base: position 2,484,997 of record NC_016109.1, read on the forward strand.
AGGCCATCCAGATCAAGCGCCGCCGCACCGACCGCAAGACGGGCGGGATCACCATCAAGAGCGTCTACGCCGTCACCAGCCTCACCGCCGACCAGGCCACCCCGGCCCAGCTCGCGAGGCTGATCCGCGACCACTGGACTGTCGAGGTCCTGCACCACGTCCGGGACACCACGCTCGCCGAGGACGCCTCCCAACTGCGGACCGGTAGTGCGCCACGCGCGATGGCGACCTTGCGCAACCCGGCCATCGGAGCCCTGAAGCGGACCGGCGTCACGAACATCACCGCCGCCCTCCGCCGCAACGCACGCGACCCGTAGAGACCACTCGGACTCCTCAGACTTGCGTGATCACAAACCGGACATCACTCGACTACGCCGAAGCCCTGACTCCCGGCGCAGCCTTCCCGCGGCGGTCAGCCCGCCCCCATCCGCATATCTCACACACCGCCGGTACAGCCACCGCTTCAGGCTCATCAGGCACTTCGCGCAGGTCCACCTTGACGGGCCAAAGTCAGTATTGATCATCTGGGCAAAACCCGCAAAACACCGAAACTGGTATCCATTGGCCGATTCCCTCGGGCCAGTTCGGCGAAGCAGCCAGTTTTCTTCTATCCTCTGACTCGTTGGACGAGGCACTTATGCGTTTCCGGGAGTCAACGTGAGCCAGCTCTCCGCCGAAGACGAACTCGAGCGCGTGATCGATGCCGTGGTCGGGCCGGCCGGCGAGGCCTACTACTCGGACCGCGTCCGCTCGGGCAGCGCCGCACGGGTCCGGGCCCAAGCCGCCCAGTCCACGATCACGCTATTCGCGGGCGGGCTCGTTGCCACGTTGACGTTCACCGCCTTGGCCGACCGGCCCGTGATCACCCAGGTCTCGGGCATCGTCGCAGTCTCTCTCTGGATGGTCGCAGCGGTGATGTACCTGCGGGCAGTGGCGCTGCCCGTACCCGCGCTCGCATGGGGAGGAGGCGTGACCTCTCGACTAAACCTCATCGAAATGGTCCTCGAGAAGGCGGACCAAGAAGCCGCCCACGTTGATAGGCGCCAACGAGGCGCCAACGCCATCGCGGTTCTCGCCTTGATCGCAAGCGCGATCACTGTCGCACTGGGCGTCCTAGTGGGCCCCGCAGAGAATTCAGCCAACGGCACAGTCGCTGTGAGCCAGTCCTATAACAATGTACTCCAGGAACTCTGTGGCCTCTCGGGCAACAAAGTCAGCGGACGGATCGACATATCGAGCCTGAACAGCCAGTTCATCAAGGTTGAGGTATCAATTGGACACTGCGCCGATGGCAGCACTACTCTGCGCATCCCCAAGTCCGAAGTAACAGCAATCAGTATGGATAACGATGACTAGCTCGCACACGACGCTAAACCTCCTCTGCATGGGGCCGCTAACTGAGGAGGGAGAAGATCGCTCGCTTTACGAAAACGAGGTTACCACCAGCCTTCGCGCATTGCACGAGGTCGGCCAGGGACTCGACGCTGTCGTTGTTCTCGGTACGAATTCCGTAGCAAATCGCACAGGCTACTCCGGCGTGAACGACATCATCGAATCAGTACTGCTCGAATCTATGGAGTACGGCCCGGACGAAGAACCGCCTCCCGTCGTGCCCGTGCCAGGGAGCGGAGATATCACATCGCTCTCCCCGAACCGGATGTTGGCGAACGCCCTCACTCAATGGTGGGGATCCAGCGGTCTGCAGGACCAGGACGACATTATTGATGGTCTGCGGAAGGATGTGTTCGCGGACTTCGAGACATGGGCGGCCGCAGCCCGCAGCGGCCTGATCGGCTGGCATCCCGGGATCCTCCCGGGCGAGGGATCGGTGCTGTTGGAGAAGTCCGGCATGACTTTCGGTCTGGTCGTCGTCAATTCTGTCTTCCGAATGGTGCTACCCGATCCGTCCCCCGATCTTGCAACGTGCACAGCCGAGCAACTCTCAGCGGCTGCCGGCGGTGACTGGAATCGTTGGAGGCATCGCAACCACTTGAGTATGGTGCTCGCTGGCCAGGCCGCTCCCTGGCCTGATGCCATCGATCTGGGCGCGTCAGATCTCTTGGTCGCCGCAAACGAGGGCCAGTCGACGGTCAGCACCGCCCACCCTTGGCTAACGGTTTCCCGTACACCGGGACGGCGCCACCGACTTCTCAGGATCAGCGGGGGCGGTTCCGAAAGCCCGGCACTGACAGATCTCGCCGCCGCTCGATCGGAGCAGCGGATCACAATCACACGCCCGCGGCCTACTGCATCCCGCGTGCAGACGGCAGCCGAAACCTACGACGAGGAAAGTCTCCTCGCCAGCTTCTACAAACAGGTGGCCACAGGCCAGATGGTGTTGGTCCTCGTCTCCGGAGTTGAGGAAGAGAGAGGCCTCATCACCGTGGACGAACTCGGCCAACGTCTTGCCAAAGCAGTCTTCGGAGAAGTACCAGTTCCGCCGCCCGCGATGTCGGAAACATGGTCGGCCGCATTGGCACAAATGGAGCCACAGGTGATCGAAAGGGAAATTTCAGCCCTATACAATGACCAGAAGACAACCTCGCCGACTGCCCATCGAATCCTTGGCACCCCTTGGTCGCGCATTTACGACTTCACCGCTTCGGATGCGCTTTCATCGGTAGCGGCACTCACTCCCCGGCCGGCGGACTCGGTGACAGTGATCAACGCATGCCATGATAAACCGGGAAAGAAAAACAGCCTGGTCGAATTGGTGGCCATGAACGGCATCGCTAGCGGCACGCTTACATCAGTGGATTTCCACCACCCGGACAGTGACGACACCGACGCCCGCTCATTGTGGCTCAAACGCCTCAAGGCCGAAATGCTCTGCCATCCCGTGGTCTTCATGGCCTCATCGCCGAGCAGTGCGGCTCTCTGGCAGACAGTTAGCCTGTTCGGCCCGCCGGGAGGTGCGAATGCTTTTCCACGGTTCATCGTGACGCCTGCAGGAACCTCAGCCGACCGCGTTCGCATGAATCAAAACGGCCTCACACACATCCGCCGCAGCCCGGCCGAATTTTCGATACGCCGCTTGATGGCAGGTCAGCAGCCCCTGGCGGAGGGGAAGAAGCGCCAGGCCGAGGTTCTTCAAAACGTGCGACGCGGAACTGGTATCAGCGTTTTGAGGTCTCTCCTCGACAGGGCCCCTGGGGGTTCTTCTGACTTCCTGAAAGGAAGTGACCCCAAATGGGGCGACATCGTTGACGGTTATGCCGCCAACCTTTCGATCGTGGAGGCGATCCGCGCAAAATCGGCTCCCGACAGCGATGGTCAACTTCCGATCATTCTGGTGGAGGGGCGCGCAGGATCCGGGAAGACGGCGGCACTCATGGCTTATGCGTACGATCTCCACAAACATGGAAGTGCTGTCGGGTGGATTGACCGCGAGGCCACGATCCCATTGCCGGAGATCCGCAGCCAGGCGAAAGAGATGGACCTCCACGCGGTGTTCGTCGATGACGTCGACATATTCGGCGGGCAGGCCGCAAGGCTACTAAAAGAACTACGGAACGGCGGAAGTACGCTCGTGGTCGCCGCAATCCGAACCACTCGCTCAGAGGTAATCGATGCCACGTTCCGCCCGAGAAAGGTCGATGCGGACCATCCGATGACGGATGGCGACCTCAAATCGCTCATCAAGGTGCTGAAGAAAAACGGACTGCTCGGCATCTTGAAGCAGTACCGATTCTCGCCCGATGGTCGGCTCAACAAGCTCCGAGAGATCTGCCAGCGGAGCCTCCTCGCCGCGATGATCCAGGTAGTCACTGGGAAACCGTTCGAGGAAAAGGTGCGAGGCGAGTTCATCCAGCTGACACCGGAGCAGCGCGCGCTCTACGCAACGGTCTGCGTGTTCGAATCAGCGATAGTCTTCAAGAAGCGCGGGATCGAGGAGGCAGACCTGCTGCAAATCGTCTCGCCTCACGGCCCGACACCCAAGATGAAAATAGCCATCGACCGCCTGCTAGGCATGCGGCTCATCGATCGCGCCCAGGACGGCATGCTGCGATGCCGTCAGCGGACGATTGCCGACACCATGGTCGAAACCGTCCTTAAAGAGGATCCCAAACAGCTTGGGTCTGTAATTGAATTCCTACTCAAGTTCTACGCTGGATATGCCGGACACCTCGTGGACAATGATGACCCGTACCGCAGGATTATGATCCGTCTACTCAACCACTCCCTTATGGTAAGCCTCCGGTTGCCAAATAATATAGTGCGCGACATCTATTCGTCCGTCCACGACCTCCTGCAAGACGACTTCCACTATTGGCTGCAGCGCGGTGAGTTTGAGTTTGAGACGGGGAACATCGACCTCGCAGCGAACTACCTCGAGTCGGCTCGCGGCAGCGGGGGAACCGGGGACTACCTGGTGCAGACCGCGTGGAGCGCCGTAACGTTGCGTCGCTCTGCCGACAGTCCTCGGGACAGCAGCCTGCTGCAGAACGCCTTGGAAGCCATCAGCACCCTTGAGCATGTCGTCAGGACACGAGGGAACTCATCGCCGCATAGCTTCGCCGTTATCGCGCGGAGTGGAACGGAATGGTTGACGGCCTGCCAGAACGTGCTGCCGGCGAACGAGCGAATCCACATCGCCGGGCGGATCCTTGATGTCGTCAAACTGGGCCGCAGGATCTGCCAGGACAATCACCAGGCCATGCATGCGGCGGATGCCTACGAACCGAGGCTCCAAAGGATCATCAAGTACAACTTCGGCCTCCCTGTGTAAGAGTTCGTGGAGTTCGTAACACGATCATGAGGTCTGTTTGTTGAGCCTTCGCCAGCCAAGGAGCGCGCACGTGAGTGAGCCTCTTTCATCCTGAGTTTTTGCAGGTGAGGAGGGTGTGGATCATGAGCGTGCGGACGACGGCGATCAGGCGGCTGATGCGGTTGGTCGAGCAGCGGGCTCTGCTGAAGACCTTCCAGGCCTTCAGCTGGGCGAAGGCGCGTTCGCCTGGTGCTCGGAGTCGGGCGTGGTCGCGGTTGTACTGCTGGTAGTGATCCGGGAGTTCGTGGTGGTTGTAGTACGGGGTGCGGAAGGTGGCGCCGGCGCCTCGGTAGGCCCGGTCCGCCAAGACGAGTACCTCCCGGGTCAGGCAGGCCTGGACGATTCCGTGGGCGCGGGCGGCAGTCAGGTCGTGTGTGCGACCCGGCAGGGCGCGGGAGAACCACAAGGGCGTGCCGTCGGGTGCGGCGACGACCTGCACGTTCATCCCGTGCTTGCGGTGCTTGTGCGAGTGGTAGGGCTCGTCCGCCTTGATCCGGCCGGTTGGGATCAGGGGCCCGTCGACGATCACGAAGTCGCACTCGTCCAGTCCCACCAGGGCCTCGGGGAGAGAAACGGCGAGCGCACCCGCTACTGGAGGGGCCGGTGGTCCTTCGACGTCGACGGATGGACGGTGACCACCGACCAACGCCCCGACCGCTCGGACGCCTTGCGAACCGCCACCGATCAGTTCACCTCCGTCCTGACGCACGTCATGGAACTCAAGCGCGCCAATGGCGAGGACTTTTCCCCCACTGAGGGCCGAGAAGTCCTGGAATGCCTCCGTGTCAGCCTGCCGTTCGGGTTCGGTCGCAAGGTCGTCCTTGCACTTTCCATCGGCTACGACACGAGCGGGGAGATCGTCTGGGAACAGTGGTTCTCCCCCTCCTCGACCGGGCCCAGACCACCGGATCGGGATGGCCCAACCGCAACAAGCCCCGACGACTGCGCCGAACTCGTCACCCGCGCCGTGCAGGCGTTCACCGACCTCACCCTCAAAGGCACCACACGCTTTCAGATGCAGATGGCCACCGAAGCGGTGGCCACGGGCTTCGTCGAACAACGGATCCTCTCCGCCGCGCCCGTATCTGGAGAACCTGACCTGGACGAAACTGATCCTGGGGAATCTGATGACACGGGAGGATTTCAAGAGCTGCCCCGCCGAGGACAAACTGCGGTATCTGCTGACCTCCGCCGGCGAACCGACCTCGATCGACCCGGTCGCCCTCCCCGCCCTGGCCAAGTACGCGACAGACCGCCGAATCGACGGCCCCACAGCCGTCACCCGCATCCGCAACCGGCTGGTCCATCCCAAGATCCTCGCCGAAAATCTATATGCATACGAAGGAATCGCGGCCGAAATCTGGCGCCTCTCCCTGCACTACGCGACCCTGATGACCCTCCACCGCATCGGCCACTGCGGCTCCTGCCAGAGACAGTTGCAGCTCGGAGGGTGGGCCGGGAACACCCAGCCAATGCCGTGGGTGGATCCGGCAACAGCGCCCACGACGCCAGTCCCCCTGGCATCCGTACGGCGCCAGCGCCCTCCTCACCGTAGAACTCGTAACACGATCTTGCTGATCGTCGCTGGTGGGGCGTTACCGATGTGACGATTCGTCCGTTCGTGATGGCGTGAGCAAGAAGCCGTGGATGGTGGACGACGAGTTGTGGGCGCGGATCGAGCCGCTGCTTCCGGCGTGGCCGGAGCGGTCGCCGGGCCCGCGTCCGGTGGACGACCGGCTGTGGCTGCAGGGCATCCTGTTCGTGCCGTACACCGGCATCACCTGGCAGCAACTGCCGCTCGAGCTGGGCTTCGGCTCCGGGCAGACCCGCCGGCGGCGGCTCGGCCGCTGGCAGAAGGCCGGGGCCTTCGAGGCCCTGCACCGCATACTCCTGGCCGAGTTGAACGCGGCCGGCCCGATCGACTGGACGCGCGCCTGCGTGGACGCCTCCCACGTACGCGCGAAAAAGGGGGCGAGGCAACCGGGCCCTCGCCGGTCGACCGCCGCAAGACCGGCAGCAAACACCACCTGATCAGCGACGGCGGCGGCATCCCGTTCCATGTCATCACCGCCGCCGCCAACGTCAACGACGTCACCCTGGCCCTCGCACTGGTCGACGGCGTCCCTCCCGTGGCCGGCCGGGTCGGACACCCCCGAAAGCGCCCCGACGCCCTGCTCGGCGACAAGGGCCACGACAGCAACCCCAACCGCCAGGAACTGCGCAAACGCCGGATCCCGCCCGTCATCTCCCGCCGCGGCGAACCCGACATCATCGGCCTCGGCAAGCTCCGCTACGTCGTCGAGCAGACCTTCGCCCAGCTCCACCAGTTCAAGCGCCTCGCCGTCCGCTGGGAGAGGCGCCTCGACCTCCACAACGCGTTCGTCTCACTTGCCTGCGCACTCATCTGCTGGCGACGCCTCAACAACCCACCCTCATGATCGTGTTACGAGTTCGTAGGCACTGAGCCCCGCCTGCGCGACGACAACACCTCTCCCCCGGCAACCCCGCGTAGCAGCCAGCATGGGCAACCGTCATGATGCGCTCATCACCGCTCGGCAGTTCTCACGGCCGCCCATCGTCATCAGCGCTGCGTGTGCACTGGTTGTGAAATGATCTTGTTTGAGGGCTGCGTTTTCGTAGGTCAGAGGCATGTTTGATCAGAACTACGACCTGTAGGGCCCCCTCTGACCTGCGGAAACGTGATCCGGCCCCTTAGCGTTTCCGCAGGTCGGGAGCGCTCTGGCCGGCGGAAACGCTGGGCCGTCGGGGTGGCCGGGGCCGGATGCAGGCCATCAGTGCGGTGGCCCCGGGTAGCCGACGCGTATGCGGGCTCTCGTCATCGACTGCGCTCTCAAGCCGTCCCCGAGCCGTCGAACACCGAGGTGCCGGCCGCCGTCGGACTCGCCGTGTCCTGGCGCCCGGCCGGCCGGTTCGCCGCGGCCGGGTCCCGGGCCGCCGCCCGGGTGGTCCGGGGGACCGCCGGATACCTGGGCAACACCCCGGCCGTCTGCCGCGCCTCCTCCATCAACCCCTGCCTCTTCGAGCTCTACGACCGAGGCCGCACCATCGCGGACGCGCTGCCCGACCTCGCTCCCGATCCGGCCGAGCCGGGCGGTCTGCCCGGCACCGGACCGCGGACGTCGAGCGTGCCGTCCTCGACCTGCTCACCGGGCCGTGAAGCGGATCGTCAGCGCGACCGGCGCCGACGAAGCGGTACCCGGCACCGCCCCATCGAGGTGGGTGGCGGATTCACTGCAGGGCGCCGACGGCGCGGGCGATCACCAGCAGTGACGTGATCAGCGCGGCGATGCTCTCGATGCTCATCAGGAGCTTCGCCCGGGTGGTGAGCGGCATGGTGTCGGTCGGGCTGAACGCGGTGGAGTTGGTCACCGACACGTACAGGTAGTCGACCAGCGCGGGGGTCCAGTCGCTGGAGCGGCTGCCGCCGTCGGCGACCTCCTGGACGGCGTCGTCGTTCTCGTCCTGCGAGAAGCGGAAGTCGGCGAGCGGCAGCTCGGAGCGGGGCGCCTGGGTCCGGACGACGGGCCCGCCCCGGTCGAGCTCCCAGAAGGCCAGGCCGAAGACGATGATGTCGGTCGCCCAGACCTGGAGGGCCGCCAGCAGCAGCGAGCCGCCGTCCTTCACGTCGGTGGAGACCAGCGCCCGGACGAGCAGGCCGAGCACGATGAGGTTGCTGATGCCGATGACACCGACCAGCGCCAGCGACACGGTCCGGGAGAACCGGTTCTGCCGGGTGAGCCGGCGCGGGTTGACCGCGATCAGCGGGATCAGCAGCAGGACCTCCAGCGCGGGCAGGACGTAGCGCGGGCCGACGAGCAGGTTCTCCGGCAGCGCGAGGTAGAGCAGGGCCGCGACCAGGGTGGCGATCACCCCGGGCAGCCGGGCCTCGCCCCGGCGCTCGTGCCGGGGATGGCGCCGAGGCAGCCCCGGCCTCGGCTTGTCAGGATGGTGCGCGGTCATCGTTCCGGCGCCTCCTCGGTGGTGCCGACGCCTTCCCTGCCCCGTGCCACCGATGGCCACCGGCGGTACCAGCGGCCGCGGCTGCCGGCCGCGCCGAGCATGACGGTGGTGACGTACAGGTGGCGGTCGAAGGTGGGCAGCGTGGTGAAGCGCGGGGTGGAGACCGCCGCGATGAGGCGCCCTGTGGCACCTGGTCCCCCTGTCCGGTGGTGCGGGTGCGGGTTCAGTGCGGTACGTCGGCGTTCCGGACGACGCGTCGTACGGCGGCGGCCCGCTTCTCGGTGCCCGCGACGTCGACCATCGGCGCTTGCGGGGGGCTGTCACCGGGGCGCGGCGTCCGGGTCGGTGACGAGTGCTCAGCCGGGCCAGGTGCCGGTGAGGCGGTGGGTGGCGGCGGCGCCGCCGCGGTCGACCGCTGCCTTGACCAGGGCGAAGACCGCACCCTGCAGAGCGGCTGCGGTCAGCACCTCCTTCCAGGTGCGCTCCGGGTCGGTGGGGGACGGCGCGTCCTCCTGGTGGCCCAGCAGCGCCCACAGGCGCCGGAAGAGCGCCCCGGCGGTGAGTCCGCCGAGCGCGCCGAGGAGCAGCCCGAGCGGCTTGTAGAGGATCTTGACCATGGCGGACCTCCGGGGTGGGGTGCCGACGGGTACGGACGTCAACCCGTCTTTCCGGGAAGGCGGGGCACCATGCCTCGCCACCGCCGGCCTGCCCCGGCGGGCTCGGGGGCTTGCGGCGGTCGAGGCGGCGGGCGCCCCGGACGAACGCGCCGAGCAGCGGCGTGGCCTCTGCGCGGGTCACCCGGCGGAGGCGGTGCGCCGCGGGTCCGGGGGGAGGACCTGGGTACTGGCGGCGTGGTGCCAGCCGTCCAGGAGCCGCGCCTGGTCCCGGGCCCGCTCGGCCAGGCGTTCCAACTCGGGCGCGCGCAGCCGGGGTTCCTGCTCCGCGATGGCCAGGAGGGCCCGCCAGAGGGCGGCTTTCCCTTCGACGCCGGTGCGCAGGGTTTCCAGTTCGACCAGGTCGGACAGCGGGGCTCGGCGGACGAGGGTGCCGTTGGGCTTGAGGCGGCCGGCCCTCTCCGCCGCGAGGCCCAGCCAGGTGCGGTAGCGGCGGACGGGTACGCCGAGGCACCGCATGATCCGTAGGAGCGCGTCGCGGTCCCGGGCGATGTCGTCGGCCAGTTCCCGCAGTGCGCCGGCTCGGCTGCCGGTGGTGTGGGAACCGGCCGTGCGGCGGGCCAGGGCGACGCCCGCGGTGGCTCCGGTGAGGTGGTCGTTGAGGTAGACGGCGAGGGGCCGCACCCGGGGTGAAGGAGACATCCTGCCCTCCTGGCTGGCTGGCGGCGGCGCCCCGGACGTGGGGCGCCCTTGCATGGGGCGAAGCGTCGGCGAGCCGCTGTGGGCGACATGAGCAGAGCACGAGCCCACCGGCCCGGAGCGGCGGCGGCCGACGGCGCCCGCGCCCGCGCGGCTTCCCCTGGCTGGGGCCGCCTCACGGGGCTCGCCCCGGCCGGGGCCCGGAGGCGGGGGGCCGCAGGAGGTCGTGGAGGAGTTGGAGCGCGGCCAGGACGGCGCCGTCCTGGATGGCCTCGCGGCGGCCCGACGGCGGTTCGGGTGCGGTGACGACGGTGCGGTGACGACGGTGCGGGCCGGGGTGGCGGCGGCGAGGTGGACGGTGCCGACCGGCCGGCCGTCCTGCGGGGCGGGGCCGGCGACGCCGGTGGTGGCGAGGGCGTAGGTGGCGCCGGTCAGGACGCGGGCGCCGTGCGCCATCTGTGCGGCGACGTCGGGGTCCACGGCTCCCCGCTCGGCCAGGAGGACGGGGTCGACGCGCAGGAGAGTCGCCTTGAGGCGGGTGTCGTAGGCGACGACGGCTCCGAGGAAGGTCCGTCCGGCGCCCGGGGCGTCCGCGAGGGCGGTGGCGAGGCGGCCGGCGGTGAGGGATTCCGCGACGGCGACGGTGTGCCCGGCCGCCGCGAGGGCGGCGGTGATCCGGCGGGCCAGGACACCGGTCCGACCGCGGCCCGGGCGCTCGGGCGCCGCCCGCGCTGTGCGGCGGGAGGACGGGGGTACGGCGGAGTACGGCATGAGGACCGGCGGGCGGGTCAGGTTTCGACGGCGACGCGCACGCTGTCCGGGCGCGGGTCGGCGCGATCGGGGATGGGCATGCCGGCGTCGAGGCCGGTCCGCGGGTAGTCGATGACGTCCTGGTCGAGGCGCTCGCCCGGCAGGGCGGCGGGGATACCGGGAACGTGGACGCACGCGTCGGTGCCGCGGCCCTGCTGGTAACCGGGTGGCGTGCAGGTGGTCGGCGGGTTCGCGTGGAACGCGGCGAGGGCTTCGAGCACCGGTGCCTGGGGTTGGTCCATGCCCCGGCGTGTGCCCGGCCGGCGGAACGGAAAACGGGGGCGCCGACCCGTCCGGTCGGCGCCCCCGCACCGCGGGTGCCCAGGTCAGCTGCCGGGGGTGATCCGCCCGCGCCAGCCGCCCTCCGCCACGCCGCGCTCCTCGACGAAGGACTTGAACCGCTTGAGGTCGCCCTTCACCCGGCGGTCGACCAGGCCCATCGCGTCGGCCGCCTTCTCCGCGACGCCGTCGGGCTCGAAGTCGATCGCCAGGCGCACCTGGGTGCGCGCCTCGTCGAGCGGCTCGAAGGTGACCACGCCCATCTGCCGGACCTCGCCGCCCAGCGTGCGCCAGGCGATCTTGTGGTCAGGCAGCTGGTCGACGATCTCGGTGTCGAACTCGCGCGTCACCCCGGCGACCTTGGTGCGCCAGTGGTTGTGGCGCTCGTCGACCTGGGTGACCTGCTCGACGCCCTCCATGAAGCGGGGGAAGTCCTCGAACTGCGTCCACTGGTTGTAGGCGGTGCTCAGCGGCACCTCGACCTCGATGGACTCCTGCACCGTGCTCATCGCGAGATTCCTTCCGGACGAATCGGACACTTCGTCCGTTCGTCTGCCCCGCCCGCGGCCGCTGATGCACCGAGCCGCCCGGTTTCTCCCCTGCCCTTCGGCGGGCGTCAGGCGGTGGCGCTGGGGACCTCGAGCGGGTCGCGGGTGGCGGTCTTCTTCGCCTCCTGGAGCCGCTCGCCGAGCTCGACCAGGCGGTTGCGGCCCATGGCCTTGCGGACCTCGGGGAACCACTCCTTCTCCTCCTCCTCGACGTGGTGGCGCACGTTCTCGATCAGCACCGTCATCTTCGCGTCGAACCGCTCGTCCTCCGGGTCCAGGCCGGCCAGCTCGGCGAGCATCCACACCACCACGTGGTGCTCCTCGACGCTCTCCAGCACGTGGTCCTTCGTGTCGGGGGCGGCCTCGCGGGCGGCCGGGTAGAACACCTGCTCCTCGATCACGGCGTGGACGGTCAGCTCCTCGATCACCTGGTCGGCGATCCGGCGCTTCTCCGCGTACGCCTCCTCGCCGGCCTTCTCGAACTCCTTGAACAGCTTCTCCACCGTCTTGTGGTCGTCCTTGAGCAGCACGATCGCGTCCACGCCGGGTTCCTCCTGTTTCGCACACGTTCGGGACGCACCCTCGGCTACCCCGGCCGGCGCACCTCACTCCGCGCCGCGGCCGGGCGACCACCCGCGTACCCCGGCAGGCTCACCGGGGCGGAGGTGCCCGGCGGCACCGAGTACGGCGTCAGCGGGCGATGTGCAGGGCGCAGATGTCGTCGCGGCGCTCGTACGGCCCCACGAGCGCCCGCACGAGCGGGCCCACGCAGCGCGGGCCGGCCAGGTGGGACTCGGCCGTGCGGGCCAGACGGGCCAAGCCCTTGTCGAGGGGCTCGCCCGGGAGCTCCACGAGACCGTCCGTGTACAGGAGCAGGTGGTCGCCGGGCAGCAGGTCCAGGGTGGCCGCCTCGTAGTGGGCGTGCGTGGCGGCACCCAGCAGCATCCCCGCCGGGGCCTCCAGGAGACGGGCCTTCCCGCCGCGCACCAGCAGCGGGGGCAGGTGACCGGCCCGCACCCAGGTCAGCCGGGACGCCGCCGGGTCGTAGCAGGCCATGATCATGGTGGCGGTGTCGACGCCGTGGTCAGGCGTGTGCAGCAGCAAGGCGTTCAGGCGGGTCAGGACGGCGGGCAGCGGTGTGCCCGTGATGGCCATGCCCTTGGCCGTGAATCGCAGCAGAGCCATGGTGGCGACCGCGTCGAGTCCGTGGCCGGCGACGTCACCGACGACGAACAGCGCGTCACCGTCCGGCAGTTCGATGACGCTGTACCAGTCGCCACCGAGGTTGAGGCCCTCCTGGAGGGGCTGGTAGGCGACGTCGACGGTCAGGCCCGCGAGGTGCCGGGTCTGGTGGGACACCGGAAGGAGGGTCTCCTGGAGACGGGCGGCGAGCCGGCGTTCGGCCGTCAGTTGGCTCTGCTGCGCGAGCACGGCCTGCTGGTGGTCGAGGAGTTGCCGCTCGGCCCGTTTCGCGCCGGTGCGGTCCTGGAAGAAGCCGTGGACCTCCACCGGGTCGCCGTGCACGTCGGGTTCGGCCTCCGCGACGATCCGCACGTGTCGCACCTCTCCGCGCGGGGTGGCGATCCGGAAGGTGTGGTCGATCGGCTCGCCGTCGCCCAGCAGTCGCCGGACCGCGGCACCCAGGGCGGGCAGGTCCTCGGCGGGCACGTGGGTGGGCAGCTCCTCCAGGCCCATGGGGCCCAGGGCCGGATCACGGTCGAAGACCGTGTAGACCTCGTCGGACCAGGTGATGACGTCGCGGGCCAGGTCCCAGTCGGCCCAGCCCATCCGGGCCAGGCGCTGCATGTCCGCCAGGCGGCGCTGCCGGCGCTCGCCGGTGTCCAGGCGGGTCCACGAAACGATCAGACCGCCCTGGCACGGCACGGCCCGCACCCGGTAGCGGGAGCGACGCGGGATACCGGCCGCGACCTCCTCGTACTCCAGCTCCCCCTCGTGGACCTCGCCGGTCCGCAGGGCCTTCAGATAGCCCTGCCAGAGGTCGGTGCCCGCCGCCCCGGGGTAGGTCCGGAGCACCTGGAGCCCGAGCAGTCCGCGGCCCCGCCGTCCGCCGATGTCCACTGCCCCGGGCGACGCCGCCGCGAAGCGAAGGTCCCGGATCTCACCGTCCGGGCCGAGAACCGGCTGCAGGAAGGTCACCGACCCGGGTACACCGGCCAGCACGTCTTGGACCACGGATCCCGCCGAACCGGTGCCGGCACCGGCCACGGGCGGTTGCCGGCGTGCCAGGTACCGGCGCGAGGAGAAGACGTCCTCGTCACCGCTCCCCCCGGGCCGCGAAGTCTCGTGCTCGGCATGGACGTCCATGGTACGAGCATGACACGAGGCGGGCTCCGCACGGGCCGCGGGTACGACTCCCCCCCCCCCCCCCCCCCCCGACGACCGCCGACCGCTCCTCCCACCCGACGACGTTGCCCCACACGTCGACGGGTCCGAGTTCGTCGTCGGCGCGCGGGGCGGCGGCTTCCACCGCTGCCGGGTCGGCGACGTCCGCCTCGATGGCGATCGCCTTCGCCGCGCCTGCCCGTTCGGCCTCGCGTGGGGCGCCGTCCAGGCCGATGCCGCCGGTGATCACCACGGTTCGGGCGGCGCCGGGTCCGTGAAGTGTCATGAATCGCGGCTGTCCCGGATCAGCCGCCGCAGACGGGGCCGATCGAGCGCGACGGGGATCTCGTACGGGAGGAGCGGGGGACGTTCACGATCTGGCCGGCCGAGCCCCGGTAACCGGCCCTCACGCCGACGGTCTCGGGGCGCCCGCTCCGTTTCCGGGTTCGCCGTCCCGGGGCTCCTCGTCCTCGTCCGGGGGCGGTGCCCCTTCACCGGTCATCCGGGAGCCGGGGGTCTCACGGCGCACCGGCGGCTCTGCCCGCCGTGCGCGCTCCTTCTCGTCCTGGCCGCTCATTCGATGGCACCTTCCTCAGTGGTGGATCGCGTCCTTGGCCTGCTCCGCCGCGTCACGGACCTTGTCATCGCCGCTCGTCACGCCCACGCTCCTCGCCGGCGGGCGGCGAGCCGGTCCGCGCCGCGCACTCGCGTCTGCCCCCGCGGCGCGGGCCCAATCCCGCTCCTGCGAACAGCTCGCGCCTCAGCGGCCGAGGGCGGGCAGCACCAGCTCGCGGTAGGCGTCGAAGAAGGCGTCCTGGTCCGGGCCGATCTGCCCGACGTACACCTCGTCGAACCCGGCCCGCGCGTAGGCCCGCACCGTCTCCACGTGCTCTTCCGCTTCGTCCCCGCAGGTGACCGCGTCGGCGACCATCTCGCGGGTGACCAACGCACTGGCCTGCTCGAAGTGCGCCGGGGTGGGCAGGAGTTGGGCGAGTTCGCCCGGCAGCAGTTCGGTCGGCCACAGCCGGTGCACCGTGTCGACGGCCTCGTCGCGGTCGCCGCCCCAGCACACCTTCACTCCGCCCACCACCTTCTTGCCCGCTCCCCCGCCCTCGCGGAAGGCGCCCACCAGGTCGGCGTCGGGTGTCATGGTGACGAAGCCGTCCCCGATCCGGCCGGCCAGGTGGGCGGCCTTCGGACCGAACCCCGACACCAGGACCGGCAGCGGGCCCTCGGGGGCGGTGTACAGGCGGGCGTTGTCCACCGTGTAGTGCCGACCGCGACGGCTGACCGACTCGCCGGCGAACAGCTCGCGCATCACCTCCACCGCTTCCTCCAGCATGTCGGCGCGCTCGTCGAAGGAGGGCCACCGGTCACCGTGGACGTGCTCGTTGAGCGCCTCACCGGTGCCCACCCCCAGCGCGAAGCGCCCGCCGAGCAGGACGCTGGAGGTCGCGGCGGCCTGCGCGGTCACCGCCGGGTGCAGCCGCACCGTCGGGCAGGTCACCAGCGTGGTGACCGGCAGGCCCACCACCTGCGACAGGGCGCCGATCATCGACCAGACGAACGCGCTGTTGCCCTGGGCGTCGTTCCAGGGGTGGAAGTGGTCGGAGATCGCCAGCCGGGTGAACCCGGCCTGCTGGGCCCGCCGGGCCTGCTCGATCAGTTCCGCCGGGGTGAACTCCTCGCACGACAGGAAGTACCCGTACTCGGTCATCGGTTCCCGCTCCTCTCCGGTGGGGTCCCCCCTCCATGAGCGGGTGCCCCGATGGCGCGCGACTATCACGCCCGAGCGGCCCCGGTTCGATGGGACGGGGCCGGGCGGGCAGGCGCTCGAATGATCGAGGAGGTGCTGGACATGGTCAGGATCAAGGTGGTCGAGCGCCCCTCCCCGCAGCGCCCGCAGCCTCCGCTGGATCTGCGGACCCCTTCGGGCCGTCCGATGCCGTACTGGGCCGCGGCGCGGGGCACGGTGTCGGCCGGGGTCCCGGTACCGCTCGGCGACGTCGGCGCGGAGCGCCGGTCCCAGCCCGGGCCGGCCGTCGGCTCCGGGGTTCAGGAGGCCGTCGTCGGGGTGCGGAGCGCCGTCGAAGAGCAGGTCCTCGATGCGGGCGTGGTCGTGGAACCACTCCAGGTGGCGCAGGTCGGGGATCGACGCGGCCGGGTGGGCGTGAACGCGTGGGGCGCAGTGCCCGGACGGCTGCAGGCCGTGGGCTTGGGCGAGGGCGGCGTTCGCCGCCGGGGCGAGGCCCGGCACGGCCCGGGTGAGGCGGGCCCGCAGCGGGAGCCAGCCCATGGCGTAGTGCGCACGAGGGCGCAGGTGGCTGTCGACGGGGTTCGGGCGGACGGCCTTGCCGGGGTTCATCCGGTTGCCGGGGTCGAACAGCGCCTTGAGCCCGGCCATGGCCTCGATGAGCCGCGGGGTGAACATCCGGGGCAGGAGCTCGCCGCGGGCCTGCCCGTCGCCGTGCTCACCGGACAGGGAGCCGCCGCAGGAGGCGACGAGGTCGGCGGCGTCGAAGAGGAAGTTCCCGAACGCCTCGACGCCCTTGCCCTCGCGCAGCTCGAACGGGATGCGGGTGTGCACGCAGCCTTGCCCGAAGTGCCCGTAGAGGGAGGTCTGCTGGTAGCCGTAGCGGTCGAAGAGCCGTTCCAGGTCGCGCAGGTAGGCGCCCAGCTTCTGCCGCGCGACGGCCGAGTCCTCCCGGCCTTCCCAGGTCTCGGAGCCGTCCGGCGGGCGGGCCGTCACCCCGAGCCCGGCCTCGCGGGCCTTGAGCAACTCCCGCTCGCGGGCCGGCTCGTCCGGGAGCGCCGCCGACGGGTCGTCCTCACCGCGGCCGATCGCGCGGGCCTTCGCGGCGGCGGGTCACGGCGAGTCGGGGTGGCGGCGGGGGTCGAGGGCGTCGCGCAGGGCGTGCAGGTCGGTGACGGTGACCTGTTCGGCGAAGCGGGCCAGCAGGCGGCGCAGGCTCCGCTCGTCGCGGTCGCGGACGGCTTCGGCGAGGGCGGCCACCAGGGAGGTCCGCCCGTGCGGGTCGGGGGCGCCCTCTCGGCCTGTGGTGTTCGGCTCTTCCACCGGTGCCCCTCCTGTCCGTGCTGCCGCTCGTGGCCCTGGCCGGATTTCCGCGCGCCTCGCCCCGACTCCGCGGAGCGCAGACTACCTCTGCCTTGGACACCGGAAAATCTATGCCAGCCGGAGTAGACATTGCGATAGCGCGGAGCTAGCGTTTCTCTCGTAAGCGCAGTCAGCTGAAGGCCCGGCAGACACGAACTGGCGGGAAGAGTTCAGAGAAGTTCGCAGGTCGGCACGGTTGTGGGGTCCTGGAGCCGGAGTGTGCATCGAGGCGACGGGGCCGACGACCGGGCTGGGCGGCCCGCAGGCATCAGGGGCTGCCGACGAGTGACGGCGGTGGTACGGCACGTGCCGCGGCCGGCAGGACCAGCAGTAGAGGCAAGAATCCGCGAAGAAGAGGAAGAACGGAGGGACAGAGCGCCATCAGGATCGCCCGGCCCGTGATGCCTTTCACCCGGGCGGACACCGCAGACCCCCTTTGAGCACGAGGACGGTGGTTTCCGGTCACGCATACGCGATCCCCGCAGGTCCCCTTCACCGGGGCGGCGCGGAACAAGGAAGCCGGCCCAGGCCGGTAGGTGGTGTTGTTTCCCCTTCGGGGCCCCGGAGCCGTCATGGCGCCGGGGCCCCTCGACGCGTTCCTCGGGAACCAAGAGAGGTGCAGTGACTACGACGACCGACAAGCCCCCCACCCCGGACCCCGTCAGCTCGTTCGACGACGACGACTATCCCGCCTACACCATGGGCCGCGCCGCCGCGATGACCGGCACCACCGCCGGCTTCCTGCGCGCACTCGGCGACCAGGGCCTGATCACCCCGCTGCGCTCCGAGGGCGGCCACCGCCGCTACTCCCGCTACCAGTTGCGCATCGCGATGCGCGCCCGCGACCTCGTCGACCAGGGCACCGCCATCGACGCGGCCTGCCGGATCATCATCCTGGAGGACCAGCTCGAAGAAGCCCTGCGCGTCAACGAGCAGCTGCGCGACCGCCGGGCCGGCTCGGACCCCGCGGCCGACACCTGACCCGTGGCACCCCGGCACCCCGGCCGCCCGGCGGCCGGGGTCAGGCGTCGGCGGGCTCGGGCGCCGGGGCCGCGGCGGGTCGCGGACGGTCGGCGCGGGGGAGCGTGCGGACGGCCCGGACCAGCAGCAGCACGACGAAGGAGGCGGTGGCCACCACGGCCGACGCGGTCTGCGCGGTGCGGGCGCCGAGCAGTTCGCTGACCGGGCCGGCCAGCGCCTGGCCGGCCGGGAAGGCGATCAGCGAGCCGGCCACGTCGTAGGCGTACACCCGGTTGAGGACCTCGCCGGGCACGTGCGACTGGACGCTGGTGGCCCACATGACGCTCCAGAACGCCCAGGCCGCGCCGCCGGCGGCGAAGCAGGCGGCCCGGCCCCAGAGCGGCAGCGCCAGGGCGTTCGACAGCGGCATCAGTGCCCAGACCAGCATCGCCGTCGCGCCGGCCGCCAGCGGGCGGGCCGGGCGCAGCCTGACGCCGAGCAGACCTCCGAGGACGTTGCCCGCGCCGAACGCGGTCCACACCGCGCCGAGGCCGGCCGCACCGTACGCGCCGGTCACCAGCACGGTGGTGACCGGGCGGATCGGGCCGAAGGCGACGAGGCCGTTGACCACCCAGACCACGATCACCGCCCACAGCCAGGTGCGGGACCGGAACTCGTGCCAGCCTTCCACCAGGTTGCGCCAGGTCGACGCCTTGCGGGCCGGCCGGGGCACCGGCGCCAGCCGCAGCATCAGCAGGCACAGGCCGCTGACCGCGAAGGTCCCGGCGTCCAGGGCCAGGACGGTGGCCACGTCGCCGACGGCCAGCAGCAGCGCGGCCAGGGTCGGGCCCCCCATGGTGGCGATCGCCTCGGCGATCCGGAGCGTGGCGTTGGCCCGCTGGAGGTCGACGGCCACCTGCGGCACCACGCTGGCGACACCGGGCTGGAACGCGGCGGTCGCGGTGCCGCTGAGCGCGGCCAGGCCCATCAGCAGCCACAGCGGGGGGTGGCCGACGGCGAACGAGGCGGCGGCGCAGCCCTGGACCAGCAGCCGGAGCGCGTCGGCGCCGATCATCATCCGGCGGGGGGTGAAGCGGTCGGCGAGCACGCCGCCGAAGAGCACGAACACCGCCAGCGGGAGCATCTGGGAGGCGAGGACGTAGCCGACTCCGGAGGCGCCGTAGCCGAGCGAGACCACGCCGTACATCAGGGCGACCGGCAGCATCGCGTCGCCGAGCAGCGAGACGAGCCGGGCGGTGAAGTAGTAGCGGAAGTCCCGGGTCCACAGCGGGACGGCGGGGCGGCCGGCCGGCTCGTCGGCGGTCGCGGGGGTGGGGGTGGGGGTGGCCATGGGCGGGTCCGTTCGGTCGGTGCCGGGGAAGGGCGGGGAGGAAGGAGTGGTCAGGGGGTGGGGACCAGTCCGAGGCGGACCGCCTCGACGCCGGCCTGGAAGCGGGTGCGGGCGTCGAGGGTGGTGAGCAGTTCGGAGACGTGCCGGCGGCAGGTGCGCAGCGAGATGGCGAGCTTGCGGGCGATCGCGTCGTCGGAGTGGCCGGCCGACAGCAGTTCGAGGATGGCCGTGCGGAGGTCGCCCGCGTCGAGCCGGGGCGCCGCCTCGTCGGCGCGTCGGATGAACGCCGCCGCGGTGTCCCACATCCGGTCGTGCAGGGTCCCGAGGAAGGAGGCGATCCGGGGGTCGGTGACCACGGTGGCGCACCCCGGGTCGTCGGGTTCGGCGAACAGCACGGCGAGTTCGCGGTCGAAGAGCAGGAGGCGGAGCGGGACGTCGGCGGTGGTGCGGATCTCGGCGCCGGCCTGGTGCAGGCCGTGCAGCCCGGACCGGGCCGCCGGGCTGGACCGGGCGGCGTGCTGGGTGAGCACCCGGAGCTCCACGTCGGGGGCGAGGCCGGAGAGCACGGCGTCCTCGGTGTCCGCGAGCAGGTCGCCGGAGTCGGCGGGCGCCGAGTCCGCCGGGCGCAGCACGAGGAGTTCGCCGCGGCAGGCGTGCGCGGCCTCGCGCAGCCGCTGGACGAGCGAGCCCCGGTCGTCGACCCGGAAGCTGGACCCGGTCGGCGTGTGCCCGTTCAGGAAGTCGGCGTAGGTGCCGACGTAGCCGCGGATCCGGTCGCCGACGACCGCCATCCGCTGCTGGCGCTCCTGCACCTCCTGCTGCCACGGTTCGATCAGGTCCGCGGCGGCGGACTGCGGCGACACCGGCACCAGGACGCCGTGCGGGCCGACCGCGCGCAGCAGCCGGAGCTCCAGCAGCACGGCGATCGCCGCCTCGGCCTCCGCCGCCGACAGGTCGAGCGCCCGGCAGACGGCGTGCGCGTCGCTGCCCTCGTGCACCAGGCAGTGCAGGTAGACCGCGCGTGACAGGTCGTCGGGCTCTTCCGGTTGCGGTCTCGTCCTGGGTGCTGAGTCCATCGAGGATCCCCCTTATCCGGTGACTGTCCACTTCTGTCCCTGCACTTCCTTGCCACACGGGCGGCGTTGTGACGAGGGAACCGCCCGCTCAAGAATGGGTGCAGAGCCAATCGGAGGGTAGCGAGCGGCGGATAGCCCGACAAGGCTTGTCCGCTGGTGTGTCAAGTTCGCGATCCCTTGTCCGAGCGCGCTCGCAAGGTGTCCTCCGTGCCGGAAGAAGGTGCTCGGGTGAGTGCATTTCCCTTGACCGCTGAGCAGCGCAGCATGCTGTTTCTCGACGGGGTCTTCGGGCCCGGCATATTCCACAATGTCAGCTTTGGGGCAGCCGTCCCCGCGGGCACCTCCGAGGAGGCCGTCCGCACCGCGATCGCCGCCCTGACCAGCAGGCATGATGGGCTGCTCAGCCGCTCGGTCGGCTCCTCGCCGTTCCTCCAGGCGGTCTCCCGGGAGACGGTCGAGCCGGTTTCGCGAGGGCTCTCCGGGAATTCCCTGGAGGCGGAGTTCGACCGCCTCCGCAGCGATCTTCACAATATCCCCCTGGCGCCTTCGAGGGCGCGTTTCGACATCATCAAAAACGATGCCGGAGACCCTCTCCAGGTACTCGGGACGGTCGATCACCTGGTGGCCGACGGGTATTCCGGAGGGCTGCTCGGAAACGACCTTTCGGCGCTTCTCGCGGGCCGTCCGACGGAATCCACCGGGAGCTTTCCGGAAATCGCCCTGGCCCGCGCGGTCGGCGACCGGGAGGCCGCGGCGGAAATCGCCCACTGGCGCCGGGCGGCGGCCGGGACGCGGCCGCTCGCGGGAATCGTCCGGCGGGCCGGGCCGCGCGCCGCGTGGGTGCGCGCCCAGGTGGACCGCGAGGTGCCGGGCGGGGAGGCCCACCGGCGGCTGCGCGAGCTGGTGCAGGCGTGCCGGGCCACCCCCTTCGCGGTGCTGGCCGCGGTCACCGCGGTCGCGGTCTGGCGGCGCTCCGGCCGTTCGGCCTTCCTGCTGCACACGCCGGTCTCCACCCGGCGGGACGCGGTGGAGCGGGCCACGGCCGGCAACTTCGTGATGGACCGTCCGATCCCGTGCCGGATCGACCCCGGGGAGCCGCTGTCCGCGCTGGTCGGACGGGTGCAGGCCGCCGTGTGGCGGGCGGCCAGGTACGCCCGGCTGAGCGTGCCGGAACTGCTGTGCGCGGTGCCCGAGTACGGGGCGGCCCTGCTGGAGGACGGCGCCGACTACCTGCAGCTGCACGTGGACGTGCAGAGCGCCGACGCCACCGGCGTGCTGAGCAGTCCCGGGGGGTCGACCGGGGTGCGCACCCTGGGTCCGTTCGCGCCGGCCCACGACCTCACGGTGACGACGCTGCGGTTCCGGTTCAGCGAGTCCCGACTGTTCACCCGGGTGTTCTCCGGGGGTTCACCGGACGGTATCCGCGACGCCGAAGAACTGTGCGCCGACGCATTGGCGGTCTTCGACGCGATTGCGCAACCCGGCGACACCGCAAGGGAACTGGCGGACCGACTGGATCGGGCCGAGGTTCCGAATCCCGTGTGAATTGTCTAGACCATAGAGGAGATTCCGCCATGGACACCGCTACCGCCGACGAGTTCACCCGTTTCCTCCGCCCGTACTGCCGCGAACTGCCGCCCGACCGCGCGCTGACCGACGACACCCTGCTGGTCGAGGTCGGCATCGACTCCCTGCTCGTGGTGGAACTGGTCACCGCGATCGAGGACCACTACGGGATCGAGTTCCCGGAGGAACTGCTCGCCCCCGACACCTTCACCACCCCCGGCACCCTGCGGCTCGCCCTGGAGCCGCTGCTGTGACCACCCCCGAGCTCCTGCTGCGCGGCCCCGACCGGGCGCTGCGCCGCCCGCGGCCGCTGGACCTGCGGGCCACCGTGGCCGGCCGGGTCCACCGGCAGGCCGCCCGCACCCCCGGCCGCACCGCCGTGTGGGACCGCGGCACCGCCGTCGACTACGCCGGGCTGGACGCCGCGGTGCGGCGCCACACCGCGGCGCTGCGCGCGGCGGGCTGCGCCTCGGGCGAGGCCGTCCTGGTCCAGGGGCCGCGCTCGGCCACCGCGATCGCCGTCCTGCTGGCGATGGAGAGCCTCGGCTGCGTGCACGTCCCGCTCGACCCCGGCTGGCCGGCCGAGCGGATCGCCGAGGTGGCCCGGCACTGCGGCGCCACCCGGCTGGTCCGGCACGGCGGCCCCGCCGGGCCGGCGCCCCGGGGGCTGCGCCTCGTCGCCCTGGCGGAGGAGCCCGGCACGGAGGGCGTCGAGGGTGCGGACGGCGCGGACGAGGCGGCCGGGCTGCCGGCGCCGCGCGAGCGGGCCTCCGCCGCCGAACCCCGGTACGCGCTCTACACCGCCGAGTTCGCCGGTGGCGCCGAGGGCGCGGTGACGGCCCACGCCGGCATGGTGAACCACCTCTGGGCGAAGATCGACGACCTCGGTCTGACCTCAGCGGACCGGGTCGCCTACAGCGCGCCGCAGGTGTTCGACACCGCCGTGTGGCAGATGCTCGCCCCGCTGCTGGTCGGGGGCGCGGTCGCGGTGGTCGCCGAGGCCGACACGGCCTTCCCCCGCCGGCTGGCCGGCGCCCTGGACCGCACGGGTGCCACCGTGGTGGAGCTGGTGCCCACGGCCATCGGCTGGCTGCTCGACCGCGCCGGCAAGGCCGCCGGCGCACCGCCGCCCGGCAGCGGGCTGCGGCTGCTGGTGGCGACCGGCGGGGAGCTCGGCCCGGAGCTGGCCGCGCGGATCGGCGCCGTCCTGCCCGGTGTCGCCACGGTGTTCGCCAACGGGCCGGTCGAGTGCTCGGACGACGTGCTGCACCACCGGGTGCGGCCCGCCGACCTGGCGGGGGCCCGGATCCCCCGGGGGCGCCCGATCCCCAACGCGGTGCTCTCCGCCGTGCTGCCGGCGCCGGACGGCGCCTGGCGCCACGCCGAACCCGGCGAGATCGGCGAACTCCTGGTCCAGGGCGCCCCGGTGGGCCTCGGCCACCTCGCCGACGGCGTCCTGCGCACCGGCGCCTACCTGCGCGACACCACCCCGGACGCCGGGCCGACCGGGCTGGCCTTCCGTACCGGCGACCTGGTGTCCTTCCACGCCGGCGAGGTCCGCTACCACGGCCGCGCCGACCGCCAACTCGCCCTCCCCGGCGGGCGGTTGGCCCTGGAGGACGTCGAGCGCGAACTCCAGCGCCACCCCGGCGTCCGGCGCTGCGCGGTGCTCGCCGCCGAGCACGACGGCGCCCCCGCGCTCGCGGTGTTCTACACCGCCGCCGACCCCGGCGACCCGCCCGGGGAGCGGACCGCCGTGCCCGGGCACCCGGAGCTGCGGCTGAGCTGGACCCTGCTGCCCGTCCTGCCGCTGACCCGCAAGGGCGAGGTCGACCACCGGGCGCTGCGCTGAGCCCCGGCTCAGCCCGCCGGTCCGACCCCTTCCGTCCGTCCGTTCCTTCCCTTCCACGCCCCCACCACCCACAGGAGATCCGTCGTGTTGCGTGTCAACCACCAGTCCTTCCGCACCGTTCTCGCCGAGTCGGACGTCGTCCGCGTCGCCGGGGCGCACCACGCGCTCAGCGGCTACCTGGCCCAGGAGGCGGGCTTCCAGGCCGTCTGGTCGTCCAGCTTCGAGGTGTCGGCCTCCCGCTGCCTGCCCGACGCCAGCATCCTGAGCATGACCGAGTACCTGGAGGCGGCGGCCAACATCCAGAAGGCGCTGAGCATCCCGGTGGTCGCCGACTGCGACACCGGCTACGGCGACAACCTCAACGTGGCGCACATGGTCCACGAGTTCGAGGGCGCCGGGATCACCGCGGTCTGCATCGAGGACAAGCTGTTCCCGAAGATGAACAGCTTCGTCGGCAGCGGCCAGGCCCTGCTGGACACCGCCGGCTTCGCCGCCAAGATCCGCACCGCCAAGAACGCCCAGCACAGCTCCGACTTCTTCGTCATCGCCCGCACCGAGGCGCTGATCAGCGGCCTCGACGTCACCCAGGCGCTGGAGCGCTGCCGCGCCTACGCCGACTCCGGCGCGGACGCCGTGCTGGTGCACTCCAAGCAGCGCACCAAGGACCAGGTGATGGCCTTCCTGGACGGCTGGGACGGCCGCGTCCCGGTGGTCATCGTGCCCACCACCTACCCCGACTGGCACATCGACGAGGTGCGGGCGGCCGGGGTCTCCGTGGTGATCTACGCCAACCAGGGCCTGCGCGCCAGCGTCTCCTCGCTGCGCGACGCCTACGGCGCGATCGTCCGGGACGGCGACACCACCGGCATCGAGGAGTCCATCGCCTCGGTCGGCGACCTGTTCGAGCTCCAGCGGCTCGCCGAGTGGCAGAAGCTCGGTGCCTGAGCCCCGCCGGCCGGTCGGACCGCCTCCGAGGAAAGGCAGTTGACGTGCCAGTCGTCACCGGTGCCCACGAACTACTCGACACCGAGGTCTTCGTGGACCTCGCCCCGCAGCTCGGCGTCAACCTCCACCTGAAGTGCGAGGGGCTCAACTTCGCCGGCTCGGTCAAGATCAGGGCCGCGGCGTGGATGGTCGCGGAGGCCGAGCGGGCCG
This sequence comes from Kitasatospora setae KM-6054, assembly GCF_000269985.1. NCBI lineage: Bacteria > Bacillati > Actinomycetota > Actinomycetes > Kitasatosporales > Streptomycetaceae > Kitasatospora > Kitasatospora setae. Next base: position 2,510,114 of record NC_016109.1, read on the forward strand.
GCCGGATCGGCCCGGACACCACCCTGGTGGAGTCCTCCTCCGGCAACCTCGGCGTCGCCATGGCGGTGGTCGCGGCCGCCCGCAACCTCCGCTTCCACTGCGTCACCGACACCAAGTGCAACCCGTCCACGATCCGGCTGATGCGCGCGCTCGGCGCGGTCGTCGACGTGGTCGACCGGCCCGCCGCGGACGGCGGCGGGCTGCTGGCGGCCCGGAAGGCCCGGGTGCGGGCGCTGTGCGCCCGGGACGGCGGCTACCTGTGGCTCAACCAGTACGAGAACGAGGCGAGTTGGCTCGCCCACTACCACCACACCGGCCCGGCGCTGGCCAAGGAGTTCAGCTCGCTCGACGTGCTGTTCGTCGGGGTCGGCACCGGTGGGACGCTCACCGGCTGCGCCCGCTACTTCCGCGACCACCACCCCGGTGTGCGGGTGGTCGCGGTGGACGCCGAGGGCTCCGTCAACTTCGGCGGCCGGCCCGGCCCCCGGTACATCCCGGGGCTCGGCGCCGCCGAGCCGATGCCGCTGGTCGACGGCGCGCCGGTCGACCGGGTGCTGTGGGTGCCGGAGGCCGACACCGTCCGGATGTGCCGGCGGCTCGCCGCCCGCGGCCTGCTGCTCGGCGGCTCCTCGGGCACCGTGGTCAGCGCCGCCGCCGCCTGGCTGGAGGCCGAGGACCCGGACCGCGCCCTCACCGCCGTGGCCATCGCCCCGGACCTCGGCGAGCGCTACCTCGACACCGTCTACGACGACGACTGGGTCACCCGGCACTTCGGCGCGGCCGCCGCCGCACCGCACACCAGGGAGCTGCTCGTATGACCGCGCCCCGCACCACCACCACGACCACCACGACGACCACCACCACCGCGGAGCCGGCCGCGCTGCCGATGCGCCCGGAAGCCGCCGCGGCGGCCGCGGCCCTGGCCCTGCGCCGGCCCCGCCCGGTCAGGCTCGACCGGCCGGTCCACGCGTACGTGCTGGACACCGCGCGCCGCGACCCCGGGCGCACCGCCGTGACCGACGCCGGCCGGTCCGTCGACTACCGCACGCTGGCCCGCCGGGCCGCCGCGCTCGCCGACCGGCTCGACCGGGACGGCCTGCGGCGCGGCGGGGTGCTCGCCGCCGCCGGGCCGCGCAGCGCCGACACCGTGACGGTGTTCCTCGCCGCCGAACGGCTCGGCGCGGTCTACCTGCCGGTCGACCCGGCCTGGCCGGCCGCCCGCACCGCCGACGTGCTGCGCCGCTCCGGCGCGGCCCTGCTGCTCGACTACACGGGGGCGCCGGACGGTCCGGCCGCGACGGCCGCCGCCGGGGCGGGCGTCCCGGTGACCGGGCTGCGGGACACCGACACCGAGGCCGACCCGGCACCGCCGGACGACCCGGGCGCGCCCGCCGACCCCGCGTACCTGATCTTCACCTCCGGGACCACCGGCGTGCCCAAGGGCGCGGTGGTGGAACGGCGCGGCCTGCTCAACCACCTCCGGGCCAAGCTCGACGACCTGGCGCTCACCGCCGAGGACACGCTGGCCTTCACCGCCCCGCTGGTCTTCGACATCTCGGTCTGGCAGATGCTCGCGCCGCTGCTGGCCGGCGGCACCGTCGCGGTCGTCCGGGACGCCGAACTCGCCCACCCGCGACGGCTGGCCGCCGCCCTGGGACGCACCGGCGCGACGGTCGCCGAGCTGGTGCCCACCATGGCCGGCTGGCTGGCCGACGAGGCGAGCCGGCCGGGCGGCACCCGGCCCGCGCTGCGGACGCTGATCTCCACCGGCGAGGAGCTGCGCCCCGAAGCGGCCCGGCGGATCGCCGCCGCCTTCCCCGGCACCGCGCTGCTGAACGCCTACGGCCCCACCGAGTGCTCGGACGACGTGACGCACCACCGGGTCACCGCCGCCGACCTGGGGCTGCCCCGGCTGCCGGTCGGGCGGCCGATCGCCAACGCCGTGCTGCACGTCCTGGTCGCCGACCCGGACGGCCGCTGGCGGCCCGCCGCACCGGGCGAGGCCGGCGACCTGTTCGTCGGCGGCCTGCCGGTCGGCCGCGGCTACGTCAACGACCCGGCGGCCACCGCGCGGGCGTTCTTCGCCGACCCGATCGACCCGGACTCCCCCACCGGCCGGCTCTACCGGACCGGCGACCTGGCCCGGATCGAGGACGGCGTCGTCCACTACCTCGGCCGCGACGACCGGCAGGTCAAGGTCGCCGGGGTGCGGATGGAACTCGACGAGGTCGAACTCGCCCTGGCCCGGCACCCCGCGCTCGCCCAGTGCGCGGTCACCGCCGCCGGCGACGACCTCGCCGCCCACTACGTGCCCCGGAGCCCGGTCACCCCCGCCGAGCTGCGCGCCTTCCTGCGGGAGCTGCTGCCCGCCGGGCAGGTGCCGCGCAGCTGGCACCGACACGAACGGCTCCCGCTCACCGCCAACGGAAAGACCGACCACCGCCTCCTCGCCGAGGCCGACCGCCGAGAGGGCCACCGATGACCACCAGCGCCGACGCCCGCCCCCGGACCGACCGGCTGCCGCCGCACGCCCGGCTCCTGCTCACCATGGCCCGGCTCCACCTGGACCCGGACCGGCTCGACCTGGTCCGCGCCCTCGCCGACCGGCCCGACCTCGACTGGGGCGCGTTCACCGACGCCGCCGCCCGGCACAAGCTGCTGCCGCTGGTCGGCCGGCACGTGCACCGCCACCGCCTCGACCGCAAGGGCCCCGGCACCTTCCCGTACCCGTGGGTGTTCACCGGCGCGTACCTGGCCAACCGGGAGCGCAACCACGCGCTGGCCGACGAGTTCGGGCTGATCTTCCGGGAGCTCGGGGCCGCCGGGATCAGGTACGCCGTCCGCAAGGGCTTCCCGCTCGCCGAGGGCGAGTACGGCGATCCGGCGCTGCGCCGGATGACCGACCTCGACCTGCTGATCGACCGCGCCGACGCCGCCCGGGCCCGGGAGGTGCTGGAACGCCTCGGCTACCTCCAGGGCAACCTCGCCGCCGACGGCGAACGGGTGGAGCCGTTCAGCCGGGACACCCAGCTGTTCTGGCGGCTGAACCTCAGCCAGCAGCTGCCGTTCCGCAAGAGCGGCCACCGGGCGGCGGTGCCCGAGTTCGACGTCGACCTGACGCACGACATCTTCCAGAAGAAGTCGGGCCGCACCGCGCCCGCCGCCGAGCTGCTCGACCGGGCCGTGCCGCGCACCGTGTGCGGCGTCGACGCCTGGGTGCAGGGCCCGGAGGACCGGCTGCTCGACCTCTGCTCGCACCTCCACAAGGAGGCCACCAGCCTGTTCTTCATCGGCGAGAACATCGACCTGCAGCTCGCCAAGTTCCTCGACGTCGCCCTCGTCGTGGCCGGCCTCGACGAGGACGGGTGGGGGGCCTTCCTGGCCCGGGTCGAGGAGTACGACGCCGCCGCGATCGTCTACTACGCGCTGCACTACGTCGACCAGCTGTACCCGGAGGCCGTCCCCGCCGCCGTGCTGGACCGGCTGCGCCCGGCCGACCTCGGCTACCTCGACGAGTTCGGCGACCTGGACGGCCGGCGCGCCCGCTGGTCGATGGAGTTCCTGCCCCGGCTGTTCCACTCCGGCCGGCGCGAGGAGGGCAGCGCCTCCGCCGTCCCGCTGACCACCGGGGCCGGCGCGTGAGCGCCCCGGCGGCGCCCGGCCGCGTCCCCGAGCTGCTGGTGCTGAAGGTCGGCGGCAGCCTGTTCTCCGACAAGCGCGGCGGTGGCGGCACCGACCCGCGGGCCGTCGCCGACTACGCCCGCCAGGTGCGCGACCTGGCGGCCGCCCGGCCGGGCCGGGTGGTGCTGGTCACCGGCGGGGGCGCCGCCTGCCACGAGGTCGGCCGGACCGTCGACCCGGCCCGCGACCCCTGGTCCGCCCTCGCCCTCACCGCGCCCGCGTTCGCGGTCCGCTGGGAGTGGACCTCCCAGCTGCGCCGGCTGGGCGTCCGCGCCGTGCCGCTCCAGCTCACCGGCCTGTACGGGGAGCACCCCGACGGCACCGAGGAGACCCACCCGGCCGCCGTCCGGCGGCTGCTCGCCGAGCACGCCCTGCCGGTGCTCTCCAGCGACTGCGCGCTCACCGCCGACGGCACCCTGCGGATCGTCAGCAGTGACGAGGCCCCGGCCCTGCTGCTCGGCGAGGACCCGTACGCCGTCCGGATCGTCGCGCTGACCGACGTCCCCGGCGTCCTCACCGGACCCGACGACACCAGCCCGGTGCTGCGCCGGCTGGACGCCGCCGACCCGGCCGCCGCCGACCACCTGCTGTGGCCCACCGGCTCCTGGGACGCCACCGGCGCGATGCGCGGCAAGATCGACGCGCTGGCCGCGCACGCCCGCCGCGGCGCCCAGTGCGTGATCACCCGGGGCGGGCGCACCGGGGACCTCGGCCACCTCTTCGACCCGCTGGAGGACTGGCCGGAACACCTGCCGTACACCGAGATCGCCACCGACCGGATCGTCCCCGCCCGCACCGTGCTGCTCAACCCCGGGCCGGTGAACGTCCACCCCCGGGTGCGCGCCGCGATCGGCTCGCCCGACGAGTGCCACCGCGAACCGGAGGCCGCCGCGCTGCTCACGGCGGTCGCCCGGAAGACCACCGAGGTGGCCGGCGGCGGCGCCGACACCCACGCCACCGTGCTGCTCACCGGCTCCGGCACCGCCGCGCTGGAGGCCGCGATCAGCTCCGCCGTGCCCCCGGACGGCCGGCTCCTGGTCCTCGACAACGGCCACTACGGCGAGCGGCTGCACGCCATCGCCGCGACCCACCGGATCCCGGCCGTGCGGCTGGAGTTCGGCTGGGCGAGCCCGGTCGACCTCGCCGCGGTCGACCGCGCGCTCGCCGCCGACCCGGGCATCACGCACGTCGCCGTGGTCCACCACGAGACCAGCACCGGGATGCTCAACCCGGTGGCCGAGATCGGCCGGATCACCGCCGAACACGGCCGCAGCCTGGTGGTCGACGCGATCAGCAGCCTCGGCGCGGAGGCCCTCGACGTGGTCGCCGACCGGATCGACTGGTGCGTGGGCACCGCCAACAAGTGCCTGGAGGGACTGCCCGGGATCAGTTTCGTCACCGCCCCCCGCGCCCGGTTCGAGGAACTCGCCGGACGGCCCGCCCGCACCTTCTACCTCGACCTGCACGCCAACTACCGGGCCCAGGTCGGCTCCGCCAGCCCGCAGTTCACCCCGGCCGTGCAGGTGCTGCGCGCCCTCGACGCGGCGCTCGACCTCACCCTGGCCGAAGGCGTCGCCGCCCGCTCCGCCCGCTACGCGGCCCGCGCCGCGGCCGTCCGGGCCGGCCTCGCCGAGCGCGGCGTCCGCCTGCTGCTGCCGCCCGAGCAGTGCGCCACCTCGCTCACCAACGCCTTCCTCGACGACGGCCTCGGCTACCAGCAACTGCACGACGGCCTCAAGGAGCGCGGCTACGTCGTCTACGCCACCCAGAGCGCCGCCGCCGGAGTGTTCCGGATCGCCAACATGGGCCAGCTCACCGACCGCGACGTCCAGGGCCTGCTCAGCGCGTTCGACGAGGTCCGCAAGGAGCACGCCGACGCGGCCGCCCCCCACCAGCCCCCGCACCCCCTCCCCCGGAAGGAGACCCGGTGACACCGCCCAGCCCCACCCAGCCCAGCCCCGCCCAGTCCGGCGCGGAGCAGTCCGGCCCCACCCGCCTCGCCGTGGTCGGCGGCGGACCGACCTGCACCTACGTGCTGGAACGCCTCGCCGCGCTGACCCGCCGGCCGGACGCCGGCACCGAGCTGGAGATCGTCGTCTACGACCGGTCCGGCGAGTTCGGCTCCGGCAAGGTGCACAGCCCCCGGCAGAGCCGCACCAGCTACCTCAACCGGATCGTCGGCCAGGTCGCCTTCGGCGCCGACGAGAGCGTGGTCGACGCCGGCCCGCTGCTGCCCGCCGCCGACCGCCCGACCCTGCTCGAATGGTGCCGCGACCGGTTCGCCGCGACCGGTGACGCGGCCTACGACCTGGTCGCCGAGGACTGGCCCAAGCGCTACCTGCACGGCGAGGCCCTGCAGGACCGCTTCCGCCGCTACGTCGACCTGCTGCGCGCCACCCCGGGCGTCACCGTCGACCTGCGGCAGGCCGAGGTCGTCGACCTGGCGGAGGACGGCGACCGGCTGGCGCTGCTCACCGCGGACGGCGCCGACCCGTACCGGGCCGACCTGGTCCTGATGCTGACCGGCCACTCGTCCAACGACCCGGCGCTGGAGGCCCGCACCGCCGGCTGGGCGGCGTTCGCCGCCGAGCACGGCAGCACCCTGATCGCCTCCGCGTACCCGCTGGAGCACTCGCTGGAGGTCCCCGGCACCGGGCCCGGGAACACCGTGGCCTGCCTGGGCATGGGCCTGACCGGCATCGACGTGATCCTCTACCTCACCGAGGGCCGCGGCGGCACCTTCGAGCCCGGCGAGGACGGCCGGCTGGTGTACCGGCGCAGCGGCCGCGAACCGGACTCGGTGGTCGCCTTCAGCCGCAACGGCCTGTTCACCTTCGCCCGGCCGTTCAACCAGAAGGAGCGCGACATCGCGGCGCTGGAGTACCGCGGCGCGTTCCTCACCGTCCCCGCCGTCGGCGAACTGCGCCGCACGGTCGGCCGGCCGGCCCTGCTCGGCGGCCGGGAGCAGCGCCAACTCGACTTCGAGCGGCACCTGTTCCCGCTGATCGTGCTGGAGATGGCGCTGATCCAGTACGGCACGCTGTACGGCCCGGAGTTCCGGGCGGCGGCCGTGGAGGCGGCCCGGCCCGGCTACGACAAGTTCCTCGCGGACGCCGACGCCTTCCCCGACCACCGGGCCGCCGCGGCCGCGCTGACCGCCCCGCTGGACGAACTGGCCGCCGCCACCGCCGCCGCGGTCGACCGGGTGCTGGACGGCGCCGACCCGCTCGACGGCGGCCGCCCCGCCCCGGCGGGCCTGGAACTCGCCCCGCTGGTGCGGAGCTTCCTGACCGTGGTGCACGGGGCCGAGACCGCCGACCGGCTGCTCGAACGGGCCGGCGACCCGACCGCGTTCGCCGCCGCGGTGGCCGCCGCGGTCTCCCCGTACCGGCACGCCGCCCGGGCCGCCGGGCACGCCTTCTCCTGGGAGCGGACCATCGACCCGGTGCCGCGCGGCAGTTACCGCACCGCGGCCGGGTACCGGGAGGCGCTGCTCGACTTCCTCGACCGGGACATCCGCTGGGCCGCCCAGGGCAACCTGGACAACCCGGCGAAGGCCGCCGCCGACGCGGCCTGGCGCGACCTGCGCGGCGTGGTGATCGAGGCGGTCGACTTCGGCGGGCTGCGGGCCGGGTCCCACCGCACCTTCCTGGAGGTCTACACCGGCCACCACAACCGGCTCTGCCAGGGCGCCTCGCGGGAGGCGATGGAGAAGGTGCGGGCGCTGATCGAGGCCGGCCTGGTCGACGTCTCGCTCGGCCCGGACACCGAGGTCTCCTGCGACGCCGCCACCGGCAGGTTCCGGATCGGCGGGGCGGTCACCGGCGCGCACCGGCTCGCCGACACCCTGGTCGACGCCCGGGTGCACGGCTTCGACGCCGCCCGCGACGTGCGGCCGATCTACCCCAACCTGCTGCGCCGCGGCCTGGTCCGGAAGTGGGCCAACCCGGGCCTGGACGAGCCGGACTTCGTGCCGGGCGGCCTCGACCTCACCCCGGAGTTCCACCCGTACCGGGCCGACGGCCGGGTGGAGCGGCGGATCACCGTCCTCGGCCCGCCGAGCGAGGGGGTGATGTACCACCAGATCGGTGCGCTGCGCCCCCACAAGGACCACCATGTCCTACGGGACATCCTGTCCTGGACCAACGCCTTCCTGCCCCGCCCGGCCGAGCCGGGCGACCGCCCCGAAAGGACCGACGCATGAACGACCTCGACCCCGCGGTGCAGTTCGCCGACATCTCCGACGCCCACCGCGCCCTGCTCGCGGAGAAGTTGACGGAGAGCCAGGCCAGGGCGGCGATCGAGCTGCCCGGCTGGACCCGGGCCCACGTGCTGATCCACCTGGCCGACCTGTCGCAGGCGTTCGCCCGGCAGGCCCGGTACGCCGCCAAGGGCGAGCTGATCGAGGTGTACGACGGCGGCCGGCCGACCCGGGACCGCCGGATCGAGGAGCTGCACGGCCGCCCGGCCGAGTGGCTGAACGAGCGGCTGGCCGAGGGGCTGGCGGCGCTGGAGGAGTCCTGGGCGGCGCTGTCCGAGGACGACTGGCAGCGTCCCTGCGCCTACCGCGACTCGCCGCTGTGGGCGACCCGGCTGGCCTGGTGGCGGGAGAGCGCCCTGCACCTGGTCGACCTGGACGTCGGCCGCCGGAGCGAGCAGTGGAGCGCCGAACTGTCCGGCCACGTCGTGGAGTTCCTCCAGTCGCGGCTGCCCGCGGGCACCCGGCTGGAGGCCGTCGACACCGGCCGGACCTGGGGCGAGGGACGGACGGTGCGCGGCAGTCTGCGGGCGCTGGCGGCCTGGATCTCCGGCCGGCCCGCGGCCGAGCGGCCGGCGGCCGTCGACGGCGGTCCGCTGCCCGAGCTGACGGCGTGGCCGTGAGCCGCCCGACCCCCCTCGACCTCTCCGCGCTCCCGGTCCGCTCCACCCGGACCGCGGACCTGGGCCTGCTGACCCTCCAGGTCACCAGCAACCTCGAACACTTCGACGGGCACGCCTACTTCGCCCGCGACGCCGCCGAGGGCACCCGCCCCGACTACCGGGTGGACTGCCTCGACCTCGACCGGGACGCCTTCGACCCGGCCGAGGTGGCGGCCCTCGCGGACGACTCGCTGCGGGCCCGCCGGTTCCGCGGCGGGTACTACCTCAGCCACATCCACGGCGAGCCCGCCTACCTGCGCACCGACGGCAGCCGGGCGTACGTCTTCGGCCGGCGGCTGGAGCGGACGGTGTGGCCGTACTTCGTGAAGCGGGTCCTGACCGACTTCGCGGCGGACCGCGGCTACCTGCACCTGAAGGCCGCCGGGTTCGCGCTGGGCGGGGGCCGGGCGACCCTGCTGGTCGGGCCGAACGGCGGCGGCAAGACCGTCTTCCTCTCCCAGGCGTGCCTGGCCGGGGCGCGCTTCCTCACCAACACCCACGTGCTGGTGCGGGAGGGCGTCGCCCACGGGGTGCCGACCTCGGTGCGGATCCGCCGGGACGACCGGTTCGGGCCGCTGATCGACCGGCACGGCCTGACCCCGCACCTGGAGAGCGGCGACTACCTCGCCCCGGCCGAACTGGTCTTCGGCGGCCGCCCGGTGGACCGGGCGGTGGTGCGCAACGTGGTCGTCGTCGACTACAACCCGCGCGGCCGGGTGGGCGTCGAGGAGATCGACCCGGCCACCGCCGAGACCTTCCTCTCCCAGTACGCGCACGCCGTCACCACCTACGGGCTGAAGGACGACGTGCTGGCCCACCAGGGCCGCGACGTGGCGGCGTTCAGCCGGGTGCTGGGGCGGATGAACCGCCAGCTGGCCGGCCTGGTGTGCAGCGCGCGCTGCTTCCGCGTCAACGCCGACCTGCGCGACCCGGCCGTCCGGGACGCGGTGCTGGAGCGCCTGGCCGGCTGACCCGCCCCGCCCCCGCTCCCCCGCGCTCCCCTGCACGGCCCCTCCCTCCTTCCCGACCCTTCCCGACCCTTCCCGACCATTCACCGGAAAGTGATGGACATGTCCATGGCAATAGCGTCCCCGGACGCCCGCACGCTCGCCGTCCCCGCCGAGGCGATCCACACCTTCGGCCCCGAGGCCCAGCGCGAGATCGCCGCCCGCGTCGCCGAACTGACCGCCGCCACGGCCGGCCGCCGGATCGACGACCTCACCGACGCGGAGGTCGGCCTCGACCGGATGCCCCGGTTCCGCGCCGAGATCGAGGCCACCCGCGAGATCATCGACACCCGGGTCCACTTCATCGTCTACGACCGGGTCGAGGGCGTGGACAGCCTCCGCGGCCAGGCCCTCTACGCCTGGCTGCTGGGCAGCGCGCTCGGCCGCCCGATGGTGCAGAACCACCAGGGCTGGCGGTTCATCGAGGTCTACGACCGGGGCAACCAGGGGACCGTCGAGCAGGGCGCCCGGTACCACCAGACCAAGCAGGGCGCGCACATGCACAACGACGCCGTCAACGACCCCGAGCCGATCGACTACCTGCTGCTCTCCTGCGGCCAGAGCGCCTACCTGGGCGGCGAGTCCATCCTGGTGGACGCCCGCTCGGTGCACGAGACGCTCAAGGCGTACCCGGAGGTCCTGGACGTCCTGACCGGGGACTTCTGGTTCGAGAAGCGCGGCATGACCACCGCCGAGGACGGCTTCTTCCGCTCCCCGGTGATCAGCTACAGCCCCGGGGGCGAGGCCCTGGTCCGCTACTTCCGCACCTACATGGAGGGCGCCCACGAGAAGCTCGGCGTCCCCATGGACGACCGCCAGCGGGCCGCCCTCGACTTCTTCGACGCGGTGCTCGACCAGTCCGGCGTGCAGTACCGGATCCGGCTGGAGCGCGGCCAGACCCTGGTCTCCGCCGACGACCGCTTCCTGCACTCCAGGACCGCCTTCGTCGACCGGTACGAGCCGCGCGAGATCGACCTCGACACCGACCGGCCCGACCGGGTCAACCGGTACATGTTCCGGATGTGGTCCCGGAAGTGACCTCCGGACCGTACCGGGAGATCGCCACCGAGGACGAGCTGCGCGAGCTGATCGCCCCGCCCAACCCGGTGGTCCACCGCAAGAGCGCCGACCGCTTCGGCCCGCTGGAACGCGCCTGGATCGCCCGGTCCCCGTTCTGCGTGCTGGCCACCTCCGGGGCCGACGGCGACTGCGACGTCTCCCCGCGCGGCGACCCGCCCGGCTTCGCGCACGTCCTCGGCGACCGGCTGCTCGCCCTCCCGGACCGGCCCGGCAACCGGCGCGCCGACAGCTGGCGCAACCTGCTCGGCAACCCGCGGGTCGCGCTGCTGTTCGTCGTCCCCGGCCGCGGCGACACCCTGCGGGTCAACGGCCGCGGCCGCCTGGTCACCGACGCCCCCTTCCTCGCCGACCTCGCCCACCGCGGCCACGTCCCGACCCTGGCCCTGCTGGTCGAACCCGAGGAGGTCTACTTCCACTGCGCCAAGTCCTTCCTGCGCGCCCGGCTCTGGGAACCCGACAGCTGGGACCCGGACGCCGTCCCCTCCCGGGCCCGGATCGCCGGCGCCACCGAGTGGACCGACACCCCCCTCGCCGAACTCGAAGAACGCTACGGCCCGGGCTACGCCCGGCAGCTCTACGGCACCCCGTCCCCGACCGACCCGTCCCCCTGAAGGAAGGACCCACGATGTCCGGCACCGCCCTCGACACCCGCGCCGCCCGCGCCCTGCTGACCGGCCTGGTCGACCACGGTTTCACCCTCGCCACCGGCGTCCCCTGCAGCCTGCTCGCCGGCGCCTTCACCCTGCTCGAAGACACCGGCTCCGACCCGGACCTGGCCGGCCTGCGCTACGTCCCCGCCCCGCGCGAGGACAGCGCCATCGGCATCGCCTCCGGGGCCGCGGTGGCCGGCGAGCGCGCCGTGGTGCTGATGCAGAACTCCGGCCTCGGCTACTCCCTCAACGTGCTGACCTCGTTCAACCTGATCTACGACGTCCCCGTGCTCCTGGTGGTCAGCTGGCGCGGACACGACGGCAACGACGCCGTCGAGCACGACGTGATCGGCGCCGAACTGCTCAACCTGCTCGACCTGTTCGCACTCCCGCACACCGTCCTCGACCACGCCGACGTGGCCGGCTCGGTGACCGCGGTCCTCGCCCAGATGGAACAGCACGGCCGCTGCTCCGTCCTCGTCGTCCGGGAAGGCATCTGATGTCCCAGCTCACGCTCTCCGAGATCGCCCTCGAACTGCTCCGCCGGCACCCCGACGCGGTGATCGTCTCCACCTGCGGCTTCACCAGCCGCGAACTCTTCAACGCCGCCGACCGGCCGGAGAACTTCTACCTGGTCGGCTCGATGGGCATGGCCGCGCCGATCGCGCTCGGCATCGCCCTCGCCCGGCCCGGCCGCACCGTCATCGCGCTCGACGGCGACGGCTCGCTGCTGATGAACCTCAACGTGCTCCCGCTGCTCGCCGCCGCCGGCGCCGACCTGCTGCACGTGGTCGCCGACAACGGGATGCACGAGAGCACCGGCGGCCAGCGCACCGTCCAGCAGGCCGACTTCACCGCGCTGGCCCGGGCCGCCGGGTACCCCCACACCGTCCTGGTCACCGACGCCGACGAACTGCGCGCCGCCCGGCTCGGCCCCGGACTCACCCTGCTGCACGTCCTGACCGGCCCGCGCACCGCCGGCGCCGGCCGCCGGGTCACCCACACCCCGCAGGAACTGGTCAGCCGGGTCCGCACCGCCCTCGCCGCGCCCGCCCCCACCACGCCCACCACTCCCGCCGCGCCCGCCCGCGGCACCGTCCTCGCCGGAGCCGCCGCGTGAACGCCGCCCCCGCCTTCTCGGTCATCCCCGGCCGCCAGGTCCACCAGGTGCTGGCCGGACGGGAGTCGGAGGTCGTCGACGTCGTCGAGCGCGCCTACCGCCTGCACGGCGACGGACGCACCGTCAACCCCGACTCCTACTTCCTGCGCTTCCCCGACCGGCCGTCCTCCCGGATCATCGCGCTGCCCGCCTCGGTCGGCGGCGAGGTCGACGTGCACGGCATCAAGTGGATCGCCGGCTTCCCGGAGAACGTCGCCGACGGACTGCCCCGCGCCTCCGCGGTGCTCATCCTCAACGACACCAGGACCGGCTACCCCTTCGCCTGCCTGGAGAGCTCCATCATCAGCGCGGCCCGCACCGCCGGCTCCGCCGCGCTGGCCGCCGACCGGCTCAGCCGCGCCCGCGGCGTACGGCCGGCCCGGATCGGCTTCGTCGGCACCGGCCTGATCGCCCGCTACCTCTTCGACCACCTCGCCGCCATCGGCTTCGACACCACCCGGGTCGGCGTCCACGACAGCGTCCCCGCCCACGCCGAGGGCTTCCGCGACTACCTCGCCGCGGCCGGCGCCACCGCCGAACTGCACTCCACCACCGAGTCCCTGGTCCGCTCCAGCGACCTGCTGGTGATCGCCACGGTGGCCCCCGCCCCGCACCTCACCGACCCCGCCTGGTTCGACCACCACCCGCTGGTGCTCAACATCTCGCTGCGCGACCTCGGGCCCGACGTCATCCTCGGCGCCTACAACGTGCTCGACGACGTCGACCACTGCCTCAAGGCCGGCACCTCCCCGCACCTCGCCGAACAGCGGGCCGGGCACCGCGACTTCGTCGACGGCACGCTCTACGACCACCTCGCCGGGGACCGCGCCGTCCCCGCGGACCGGACCGTGGTCTTCTCCCCGTTCGGCCTCGGCGTGCTCGACCTCGCGCTGGCCAAGCACGTCCACGACCGACTCGCCGCCACCGGACAACTGGAGGACGTCCCCGGGTTCTTCCACGACCTGCAGCGGCACGAGGCCCCGCCGACCGCCGGATGACGCCCCCGCAGGCCGCCCTCCCGGGCCTCCCGGTCGCCGTGGTCCTCGCCGCCGGGCTGCTGCACGCCGCCTGGAACACCCTGGCCAAGGCCGCCCGCGACCGGGACGCCGGGCTCACCCTGATCAGCGTCACCAAGACCGCGCTCTGCCTGCCGCTGCTGCTCCTGCTCACCCCGCCCGCCGCGGCGAGCTGGCCCTACCTGGCCGCCTCCGCGGCGGTGCACGCCGCCTACATGGCCCAACTCTCCCGCGCCTACCGGCTCGGCGACTTCGGCCAGGTCTACCCGGTCGCCCGCGGCGTCGCCCCGGTCGGCGTCGCGGCGGTCGCCGTCCTGCTCCTCGGCGAGCACTTCGGCCCCTGGCGGCTGGGCGGACTGCTCGCCGTCTGCGGCGGACTCGCCGCCCTCTCCCTGAACGGCGTCCCGGGCGGGCGCGCGATCGGCGGCCCGGCCGTCCGGGCCGCCCTCGCCACCGGCGGGTGGATCGCCGCCTACACCCTGATCGACGCCGTCGGGGTCCGGCGCTCCGGCGACGCCTTCGGCTACACCGCCTGGATGGCCGCCCTGGAGGGCGTCCTGGTCGCCCTGCTGATGCCCCGGCTGCGCCGCCGCCCGCTGGCCGACCTGCTGCGGCCCGAACGCCTGCGCTCCACCGCCGGCGGCCTGGTCGCCACCCTCTCCTACGGCGCCGTCCTCTGGGCCCAGACCCGCGCCCCCGCCGCCGAGGTCGCCGCCCTCCGCGAGACCGGCATCATCTGGGCCGCCCTGATCGGCGCCGCGCTCTTCGGCGAACCCCTCGGCCGCCGCCGGCTCTGCGCCGGAGCCGTCGTCGTGGCCGGCGTCGTCCTGCTCGGCGCCACCCACTGACCGGCCGCCGACCGGACGCCCGCACCGCTCGGACCGCATTGCGGTCGGATCATATGGCGTTCATAGGTGTGCCGGGTTCGGCGGAATTCACCCGACCGTGTAATGGCCCGTGACCCTGGCAACGGTGAATGATGCGTACCGCTCAGCTGCGGAATCCCGCACGGGATTCCGCAGACCCCGATCGGGGCCTCATTTTCATATGACAAATGAGGTCTGGGTGCCATTCGATCATGGAGGAGGACTCGCATGGAGATCTTCAACGGCATGGCGGCGGACGGCATCGAGGCGGCGGCGCCGTGGCAGAAGGCCCAGCTCAGCGTGGGTACCGGGTCCTGCGTGGAGTTCCGGGCGCTGGACGACGGGGAGACGGTGGCGGTGCGCAACAGCCGCTTTCCCGGCGGGCCGGCGCTGCTGTTCACCCGCTCCGAAGTCGAGGCGATGCTGGACGGCGCGCGCAATGGTGAGTTCGACCACCTGGCGCGCTGATACCAACCAGTGCCGATTTACCGTACGGATGGATTGATGTGACGCCCGGGCCCACCTTGTGCAAAACTCATCCGACTGGAGTAGAGGTTGGGATAAAGCACTGGGGGGCCGATGGCCGTCGACACGTTCCACTCCGACCGCGGGGGCGGCGCGGCTCGGCCGTGGGCCGAGGCCGCGCTGCTCCTGGGCGCCCACCTGGAGGTCTCCCGGGGGAACCGCACGCAGAGCGAGGTGGTGGCCGCGACCGGGAAACTGGTCAGCCCCTCGTACTACAGCCGGATCGAGCGCGGGGACATCAGGATCGACAAGCCGCACCTGATCCCGCTCATCCTGGACGCCCAGGGCATCGGGCCGGGGGAACACCGGGACCGGCTGGTGGAGTTGGCGTTCGCCGCGTCGCAGGAGGGCTGGGCCGCCAGGTTCCGCAGCGGGAACCGGATGGCGGTGCCCGAGACGATGCTCCGGCTGACCTCGCTGGAGGAGTCGGCGACCGAGCTGTTCGTGGTGGACCGCAACGCGATCCCCGGCCAGCTGCAGACCGAGGCGTACTCCCGGCTGATCACCCGCTACACCCTGCCCGCCAGCCTCCAGGACGCCGGGCTGCAGGAGGTGGTGGTCGGCCTCCGGGCCGAACGGCGCCACCGGTTCGCGGAGCGGCTGGCCACCGACCGGCCGAAGGCCCGGTTCTTCATCGAGCAGTCCGTGCTGCACGCCGACTTCGGCCGCCCCGAGATCCTGATCGACCAACTCCAGGCGCTGCTCGACCTGGTGGAGGACCGGAGCCTGCCGGTCGGCATCCGGGTGATGACCGTCCGGATCCCGCTGGCCATCCCGATCAACACCCTGACCCGGCTGGGGTTCCGCCGGTCGGTGGCCGACTCGGTGCCCGACGTCATCTACAACGAGCTGGGGCGGCAGGCGGCCTTCCACCGAGGCTCGCTGCCGGGGGCCAACGAGGTGGCCGACCCGGGCTACGTCGACCTCAACGACCTGATCGACAACGTGCTGCTGCGGGCGCCCGGCTTCCAGGAGAGCCGCCGGCTGATCCAGAACGCGCTGCTGGAGGCCCAACTACGCCTGTAGCGGCGGGGATCCTCCCGGCGGTTCGGGCCGGGGAGGGTTCAGACGACCCTGGCGAGGCCGCCGAAGGCGGTCCAGGTCGCGGCCGGGCGCGACTCCGAGCCCCGGGGCGGGGCGTCGGGGTGCCAGGCGGTGACGTCGCCGAGGCCGGGGCCCTCCAGGGCCAGCCGGTCGAGGTCGAAGTAGCTCCGGACGTCGGCCTCGGTGCGCGCGCGGCCCCACTCCTCGCCGGTCTGCCGCCGCATCAGGCCGGTCAGCGCGGCGCGGGCGTCGTCGTCGTCGCTGACCAGTTGGCAGAGGGCGACGAAGCTGCCCGGGGCGAGCAGTCCGATCAGCTCCCCGACGGCGGCCTTCGGGTCGTCGCCGTCCCGGCCGGGGATGCGGTGGAACGCGGAGGCGAGCAGCACGCCGACCGGCCGCCGGAGGTCGATCCGGCCGTCGAGGCCGGCGGTGATCCGGGCGGTGTCGGTGAGGTCGGCGTCGAGGATGACCGCGTTGGGGCTCTCGTCCAGCACGGCCCGGCCGTAGGCGAGGACCATCGGGTCGGTGTCGGTGTAGACCACCCGGGCGTCGCGGTGGACGGCCCCGACCACCTCGTGCAGGTTGAGGGCGGGCAGCGGCAGGCCGGAGCCGTGGTCGAGGTACTGCCTGATGTCGTGCTTCTCGGCGAGGTGGCGTGCCGTCCGGATCAGGAAGTCGTGGCCGGCCCGGGCCAGCTCCCGGGCGTTGGGGGCGGTTTCCAGCAGCTCCGCGACCGCCCGTTGGTCCGCCGGGTAGTTGCGGTTCCCTCCGAGCAGGCAGTCCTTTATCCGCGCGACGCTTGGTCTGCCCCTGTCAATGGGCTCTTGCCAGCCGGTTCCGTTCCGGTTCACCCGCTACCCCCAGCATGATCCGAACTTTCGTGCCAGCGAGCAATTATGGCGCTCCGTCACCGCGCACCGGGCCGGAAAAGGCCGAAACTCACACCCCTGGGTGACAGTGGCGAAGGCATGGCGAAAGACCTGGCGAACCGGGGTACACCTGGTCGGTTCACCAGGCCCGCACCACCGCCCGCCGGCGGACCGGACGGCGACGCCGGGTCAGGCGGCCCCGGCCGGGCCGGCGGGGCCGCGGTCGGCCCGCCAGCGGTGGGCGGCCTTCAGGTGGGCGCGGACGGCGGGCTCCTCCAGCCCCATCAGCGCGGCGGCGTCGGCCGGGGCCAGGCCGAGGTGCTCGTGCAGGAGCGCGGCGTCGGCCGGCCGTTCGGGCATGCTGCGGTGCAGGCCGTCCGACGGGGAGGCCGGCGCGTCCTTCCGGGCCAGCGTGACGGCCTCGCGCAGGGTCCGCCAGGTGGCCGCCGCGGGGTCGTCGCGCAGCACCCAGGCCCAGTCGGCCTCGGTCCGGCGCAGCACGAGTTCGACCACCCGCCCGGCGAGGCGGGCGTCGCCGAGGCGGGCCAGCGCGTACATCTCGTAGTGGCAGAGGTGGAGTTCGACGAAAGCGGCGTAGCCGACAGGGGGTATGGACACCGGGGCTCCGTTCGACGTCGACGGCGGGACGGGGGCAGTGGGCGCGGGACGGCACGGGGGCGCGGCCGGGTTCAGAACCGGCGGACCAGCGTCCACTCGACGCCGGTGCCGCGGCACATCCGCAGCACGCCGAGGATCAGCGCGGCCCGGGCCCATTCGGCCTCGGCCGGCGACAGGGTCGCCCAGGCGAGCACCAACGGGGCGAGCAGCGCCTGCAGTTGCGCCGCAGCGCGCCAGCTGCGCACTCCGCGCAATCCCGCGAAGGGGCGGTCGCCCCTGCTAGCGTGGGCCAGGATCTCGGGCAGGGCTGCCCGTCCACGAGCGGGTCGGTCATCCACAGGTAGGCACCTTCCATGACTGGCCTGACCGCCCCGGCCGGTGCTCGCAACACCGGGCGGGGCAACCCCCGAGCGGGGCAAGGCCGTTACGGGAAACGTACCCCGCCGACCAGGGCGCGCGGGCCCCGAAAGGCCCTGCGGAATCCCCCGTCTGCAACGGACGTTTCGGTGCCGTCCGAGCGACCGGTTCAGGCGGATTGCGATCCGGAACGGTCATGCTGCGACACCGATGCGAAAGCGCCGGTCAGATGAGCCCGACCATGCGTACGCCCTTCGAACGGAACGGAGTCGACGCGGCGTCAGACGGTGCGAAGGTTGCCTGACGCGGCCCTAGACGCCCGCGGTGACCAGGCCGGATTCGTAGGCGGCGATGACGGCCTGGGCCCGGTCGCGGACGTCGAGTTTGGCGAACAGGGCGGTGATGTGGTTCTTGACGGTGGAGCGGCTGAGGTCGAGGGCGGCGGCGATGGCGTCGTTGTCGAGGCCGGTGGCGATCAGCCGCCAGACCTCGGTCTCGCGCGGGGTGAGGTCGGCGGGGGCGGGGGCCGGGCGCGGGACGGCGGGGGTGGCGGGGGTGCGGACGTAGGTGGAGATCAGGCGGGTGAGCAGGCGCGGGGCGACGACGGCCTCGCCGGTGTGGACGGTGCGGATGGCGGCGCCGAGCTCCTCCGGGGAGACGTCCTTGGGGAGGAAGCCGCAGGCGCCGGCGCGCAGGGCGGCGACCACGTACTCGTCGAGGTCGAAGGTGCTGAGGGCGAGGACCCGGCAGTCGGGGAGGACGCGGGCGAGTTCGCGGGTGGCGTCGACGCCGTCGAGGACGGGCATCCGGATGTCCATCACCACCACGTCGGGGCGCAGTTCGCGGGCGAGTTCGACGGCGTGGGCGCCGTTCTCGGCCTCGCCGACGACCTGGAGGGCCGGGTCCGGGGAGAGGATCAGGGACAGGCCGCGGCGGACCAGCGGCTGGTCGTCGGCGATCAGCAGGCGGATCGGGGTCATCGGCGGGCTCCCGCGAGGGCGTCGGATTCGGTGGCGGGGTGCGGGAGTTCGGCCCGGACGGTGAAGCCGCCGGGGTGCGCGACGGCGGTCAGGGTGCCGCCGTGCAGGGCGGTGCGTTCGCGCATGCCGATCAGGCCGTGGCCGCCGGGGACGTTGCCGGCCCTGGTGCGCGGGCCGGGGCTCGGGGCGGTGTCGGTGACCTCGACCCGGAGCAGTTCCGGGCCGTAGGCGAGGGTGACCCGGGCGGTGGCGGCGGGGCCGGCGTGCTTGCGGGTGTTGGTGAGGGCCTCCTGGACGATCCGGAACACCGTCAGGCCGAGGGCGGGCGGCAGCGGGCGGGCCGGGCCGTCGACGGCGAGGTCGGTGGGCAGGCCGGCCCGCCGGGAGTCCTCGATCAGTCGGCCGAGGTCGTCGGCGCCGGGCTGCGGGGCGGGCGGGGCGGTGTCGGGTTCGTCCTCGGCCCGCAGCACGTCGAGGAGTTGGCGCATCTCGCGGAGCGCGAGGCGGCCGGAGGACTCCAGGGTGACCAGGGCCTCCCGGGCGGTCTCGGGGTGGGCGAGGTTGGCGCGGGCGCCGCCGGCCATCAGCTGCATGGTGGTGATGTGGTGGGCGACGATGTCGTGCAGCTCGCGGGCGATCCGGCGGCGCTCCTCGGCGACCGCCCGGTCGGCCAGCAGCTGGCGGTTGGCCGTCACCTCGCGCTGCCAGCGGCTCACCGCCAGGCCCGCGCCGGCCACCAGCAGCGCGGAGATCGGCGCGGAGACCGCGGCCTCCCAGCTCGGCAGGGTGAGGTGGCTCTGCCCGAACATCGTCACCACGGACGCCGCGGCGGCGGCCGCGGCGCTCACCGCGACGCCGCTCGCCCGGGCGGCCGAGAACAGCGCCAGGACCAGCGCCGCGCCGAAGTGCGGAGTGCCCGGCCCGGCCAGGTCGGCGACCGCCTGCAGCGCCAGCACCCCGGCCAGCGCGGGCACCGGGGCCCGGCGGCGGGCCAGCAGCGGGACGGCGGACAGCGCCAGGCAGAGCATCCCCGCGATCGGCGCGGCGCCGCCGCCGTCCATCGCGCCGAGCAGCAGGTAGCCGAGCACGTCGGCCAGGGCGGCGGCGACGACCAGCAGGGCGTCCGCGTGCGTCCACAGCGCCCGGAGGGGGGCGGCGGCGGTCTCCGGTCGGCTGTCCATCGTCGTTCGCTCCCCCGTTCGGCCCGGCCGGTCGGCCCGCCTGCTTCGGCCCGCCTGCTTCGGCCTGGTCTGGCCCACCTGGTCTGGTCTGGTCCACCTGGCCGGGCTGCCCGTCCGGCCTGCGCGTTCATTCTGGCACCGGCCGGTCGGGCCGGTCGTGGTCCCCCGGGGCGAGCGCCGGGCGGCCCGGCTGGGAGCACGCTCCCAGGGCGGGGGCGGGACGGGCGGACCGGGAGCACGCTCCCAGCCGGGGGCGGGGGCGGGAGCGCGGGCCCCGGTGCGGATCGTCCGCCGCCACGACGCCCGGGCCGGGGTCCGGCTGATGGGCTTGGGGCAGGCCGGGAGGACCCGTGCCGACGACCGACGGACCAGCCCAGGGGGCACCCACCGTGATCCGCGCACTGACCGCAGCAGCCACCAGACACGCCTGGAAGGTGATCGCCGTGTGGGCGGTGCTGGGCGTGGCGCTGACCGGGCTGAGCCCGCTGCTGTTCGCCAAGGCCACCCAGGCCGGGACGGCGGACTTCCTGCCGCGCGGCTACGACTCGGCCGCCGCGCTGCGGACCGCCGAGGACCACTTCGGGCTCCGGCCCGACGCCACCACCGTCACGGTGCTGGTCGCCCGGGCCGACGGCGCGCCGCTCACCGCCGAGGACGAGCGGCGGATCGGCGCCGAGGCGGCGGCGCTCGGCGGGCGGCGGGTCGAGATGCCGCGGGCGAAGGACGAGCCGTCCTTCCTGCTGCCCGACCGCTCGCAGACCCCGAAGGTCGCGCCGGTGACCACCGCGCCCGACCGGAGCTTCGAACTGCTCGGCGTCGAGCTGACCGGCGGCGTCGGCGACCCGGGCGTGCAGGACGTCTACCGGGCCTTCCGCGACTCGGCCCGCGAGCGGTTCGCCGAGGCCGGGCTGCGCACCGGGTTCACCGGCTCGCTGGCCGAGGCCGTCGACACCACGGACGACACCAAGACCATGGCGGTCGTCGGCAACGCCCTGGTGATGGGGCTGATCGTGCTGGTCAACGTGCTGGTGTTCCGCAGTGTGGCGGCGGCCCTGCTGCCGCTGCTGGCGGTCGCCCTGATCGGCGGGGTGGCCGGCGGCGCGGTCGGCGGGACGGCCGCGCTGACCGGGCTGCGGCTGGACGCCAACACGCCCGGCCTGATCTCGGTCGTGCTGCTCGGCATCGGCGTCGACTACCTGCTGTTCCTGCTGTTCCGGTTCCGCGAGCACCTGCGGGCCAACCCCGGCCAGCCCGCCCGGCGGGCCGCCGCCGAGGTGTCGGCCCGGGTCGGGACGGCGATCACCTCGGCCGCGCTGACCATCGTCGCGGCGTTCGCCAGCCTGGGCGTGGCGACCTTCGGCCAGTTCCGCTCGCTCGGCCCGGCGATCGCCGTCGCGGTGCTGGTGATGCTGCTGGGCAGCCTGACCCTGATGCCGGCGCTGCTCGCGGTCTGCGGACGCGGCATGTTCTGGCCCTCGCGCGCGCTGCGCCGGCAGCCCCCGGCCGGGGCGGCGGCCCGCTGGGGCGCGCTGGTGGCGCGGCGGCCGGGCGCGGTGCTGGCGGTGTCCGCGGCGCTGCTCGGCGTGCTGGCCGCGGGCATCGCGGGCATCCGGATGGACTACGGGATGGGCGGCGCGAGCACCACGCCGGCCGCCGCGACCGCCGCGGAGATCTCCCGGGCGCTGCCCGCGGGCGTGTCCGACCCGACCACGGTGTACGTCACGGCGCGCGACGGCGGGACGGTCGACGCCGGGCGGGTGGACGGGCTGGCGAAGGCGCTGGGCCAGGTCCCGGGCGTCGGCCAGGTCGCCCCGGCGGTGGCGAGCGGGGACGGCCGGGCCGTCCGGATCGACCTGTACCCGACCGCCGACCCGCAGAGCCGGCAGGCCCGCGACCTGGTCTCCGGCCCGCTGCGCGCCGCCGCCGCGGCGCACGCCCCGGCCGGCACCGAGGCGCACGTCGGCGGGACGGCGGCCGTCTTCGCGGACGTCTCCGCCGCCGTCGACCACGACCTGAAGGTGGTGTTCCCGGTCGCGGCCGCGCTGATCGCGCTGATCCTGGTGCTGCTGCTGCGCAGCCTGCTCGCCCCGGCGGTGCTGCTGCTCGCCGTCGGCGCCGGCTTCGCCGCCACCCTCGGTGCGGCCACCCTGGTCTTCCAGCACCTGCTGGACGAGCCCGGCATCAACTTCGCGCTGCCGCTGGTGCTGTTCCTGTTCGTGGTGGCGCTCGGCACCGACTACAACATCCTGATCACCGACCGGATCCGCGAGGAGATGCGCCGCCCCGGCCCGGCCCGCGCCGCCGTGGCCCGCGCCGTCCGGCACACCGCCCCCGCCGTCGCCACCGCCGGCGTGGTGCTGGCCGCCTCCTTCGCCTCGCTGGCGACCGTCCCCGGCAACCAGCAGAACGCGTTCGCCCTGACCCTGGGCATCCTGCTCTCCGCCGTCGTCCTCTCGCTGGCCGTCGTCCCCGCGCTGGCCGCCCTGCTCGGCCGCGCCCTGTGGTGGCCGCTCCGCCGGGAGCCGGAGCCGGACCCGGAGCCGGTGCCCGCGGCGGCGGCGGCCGCACCGGCACCGGAGGCGCTGCCCTGGCAGCAGGTCAGGTAGCCGCGCCGAAGGCCCGGTCCGCGCGTGGCGCGGGCCGGGCCTTCGGGGTGTGCGGGGTCAGTCGTGGAGGGCGGCGAGGAGCGGTTCGGCTTCGGTGGTGAGGTCGGGGTCGTCGGCGAGGGCGAGCAGGAGGTCGGCTTCGGCGGCGGCGGGGCGGTCGAGGTGGAGCAGGGAGCGGGCGCGCTGGAGGCGGGCGGCGGGGTCCTCGGTCTCGGTGATGACGGCGTCGAGGAGGGCGACGGCGTCGGGGTGGCGGTCGCCGTCGTGGTAGGCGACGGCGAGGTTGAAGCGCATGCCGGGGTCGTCGTCGAGGGCGACGGCGTGTTCCAGGTCGGCGGTGGCGGCGGCCAGGTCGCCCGCGCCGTAGGCGAGTTCGCCGCGCAGGGCCCAGGCGGGGGCGCAGCCGGGGTCGGCGGTGAGGGCGGCGGTGCAGGCGGCGGCGGCCTGGTCGGTGTCGCCTTCGGCGGCGAGCAACTGGGCTTTGAGGGTGAGGAGTTGCGGGTGGGTGGGGTCGGTGGCGAGGCCGGCTTCGACTTCGGCGCGGGCGGCGTCGGGGTCGTCGAGTTCGGCGAGCAGGCTGGCCCGGTTGAGGCGGGCGTCGACGAAGTCGGGGTCGAGGGTGAGGACGTAGCCGAAGTCGTCGGCGGCGCCCTTGGTGTCGCCGAGTTCGGCGCGGACGTCGGCCCGGTTGTAGTACGCCTCGGGGAACGGCGGGGAGAGCCGGACGGCGGCCTCGAAGTCGGCGAGCGCCTCCTGGAGGCGGCCGGTGCGGCGCAGCACGATGCCCCGGTCGAAGTGGTACTCGGCGTAGTTGGGGTCGACGGCGATGACGGCGGTGTAGTCGGCGACGGCGTCCTCGTGGCGGCCGAGGCCGGCGTGCACCTGGGCCCGGTTGTAGACCAGGACGGAGCGGTGCAGGGCGTGGTCGCCGGGTTCGAGGACCTCGTCGAGGGCGGCGATGCAGGTGTCGAGGAGGGCGAGGGCGGCTTCCGGGCGGCCTTCGCGGACCTCGATCAGGGCGAGGCCGTTGCGGTTGAACGCGGTGCGGAAGGCCCGTTCCTTCGGTTCGGGGTGCTGGCCGGCGAGGGCGATCGCGGTGTTGATCCAGCCGCGGGCGAGCTGGTAGTCGCGCTGTTCGCCGGCCAGGAAGCGGGTGTAGAGCATCGCGGTGCCGTACGCGCACTGCAGGTGGATGTCGGGGTCGGCGCTGAGGGCGCGGGCCCGCTCGTAGTACGGCAGGATCTCGTCGCTGTGTTCCAGGGCGGCCAGCGCGGTGGTGGGTTTGGCGATGAAGGTCCACCAGTGCCCGGGGTGGGTGGCGTGGTCGACCAGGGCGGCGCCGCGCCGCCCGTAGTCCAGGACGGCGTGGTAGAAGCCGAGGTCGCAGCAGTGGTTGGCGGCCTCGCGGAGCAGGTCGGCGCCGGCGCCGGACGGGTCGCTGCCCTGTTCGGCGTGCCAGAGCTGGGCGCCGAGGCGGAGCGAGGGCTCGGCGAGGGCTTCGAGTTCGGCGCGGCGGGCGTCGTGCAGGGCGCGGCGTTCGGCGTCCGGGAGCCCGGCGTGCGCGCGGGCGGCGCGCGGGTCGTCGGTGGTGCCGTCCTCGCGGACGTAGCGGGCGGCGAGTTCGGCGTCGGTCTCGGCGTGGGTCTCGGTGGCCGGTTCGGGGGCGGTTCCGGCGGCGTCGGTGCGGGCGCAGTGCGCGGCGAGGGCGCGAGCGAGCGGGGCGGCGGGGCTGCTCGCGGTGTCGAGCGGGCCGTCGTCGGCGCCGACGACGACGGTGAGCAGGGCCGGGTCCATCCGGCGGAGCAGGACGGCGAGGAACTCGCCGTCGGTCGGGTCGGCGCGGTGGGCGTCCTCGACGACCAGGGTGCGCGGGCCGTCGCCGAGGGCGCGGAGGTACTCGGTGAGGAATTCGGCGAGGCCGTGGGCGATCCGCAGGGTGCGCAGCCGGGAGTAGTAGCGGGTGCGTTCCTTGGGGACGGCGAGCGAGGTCAGGGTCTCCCGGGTGGCGGGCACCACGCCGTGCAACTCGGGTGTGGTGGTGAGGAGTTCGACGTCGTGCCGGCGGACGGCGTCGGGGCAGCGCTCCAGCGCGTCCGGCACCAGGGCGCGCAGCAGGGTGCCGACCGCGGTGTACGGGCCGCGCAGGCGCCGGTCCGCGCTGACGGTGGCCAGGCCGGGGGGCAGCGTCAGCCCGGCGCGGGCCTCGGCGCGGGCGGCGCGGTGCGGTGCCCGCACCCAGTGGTGGCGGTGGTCGGCCATGGCGGTGGTGCCTTTCGTCCGGAACTGGCTGGTGGAATAACGGAGTTGGGCGCGCGCGGGCAGGGCGAACGGCGGCCCGGCGGGCGTGCGGGAGCGGGCGTGCGGGAGCGGGCGTACGGGAGCGGCGCGTCAGGCGGGGACGGCGGCGGTGGCGGGGGTGGCCGCGCGGCGGCGGTGCCGGTCGCGCAGCGAGAGGTAGGCGACGGTGCCGAGTTGCAGGAGGGTCAGCCCGAGGAAGACCGCGGAGTCGAGGAACTCGCCGCCCGCGCCCCGGCCGCCGAGGCGGGCCACGGTGTCGGTGACGATGCGGGACATGGCCGGGAGGACGCCGGCCGCGAAGACGGCGAGCGAGAACGCGTAGCCGCCGACGATCAGCCAGGCGTACCAGCGGGCGGCCCGGCGGTCGGCCGGGTACCAGGCGGACTCGTCCAGCAGCGGGCGGCCGAGCCGGCGGCGGACCGTGTTGCGCAGCACGCCCTGGGCGGTGGCGTGCAGGTCGTGGCAGCCGAGGACGGTGCCGAGCAGCACGTACAGGTCGGTGCGCAGGTGCAGGAACGCCTGCCAGGCCAGCCGGAGCAGGGTGGCGTAGCCGAGGGCGAGGCAGAGCCGGCCCGGTCCGCTGAGGGTGCCGTCGGCGTGGCGGGTGACGGCGGCGGCCAGGGTGAGGGCGGCGGTCAGCACGGTGTCGGCGAGCATCCCGGCCAGGATCGGCAGGTAGCGGCGGCGGCGCGGGACGGCGACCAGGCCGTCCAGCGAGGTCTCCAGCACGATGAAGATCAGGCGGTGGCTGATCCGCAGCCGGGTCGGCAGGCCGAGCCGGCGCCCGGCGAGGGCGTGGAAGCCCTCGTGCACCAGGATCAGCGGGAACTGGCCGACGAACAGCACCAGGGAGACCACGGTGAAGTACGGGGTGAAGAAGATGTTGGTGGGGCGCGGCGCGAGGTCCGGGGTGCGGACGGTCGCGACCACCGCGAGCGCGATCACCAGCAGGTAGCCGGCCCAGGCGAGCGGGGCGAAGGCGGCCCGGCCGAGCCGCTGCCAGCGCACCGGCGGCGCGGCCGGCTCCGGCGCGGCGGCGGCCTCGTCCGCCCGGACGGCGCGGACGAAGCCGAGCTCGTCCAGCCCCGCGACCAGGTCCGCGACGTCGACGCCCTCGCCGTGCTCGCGCTCGTACGCCTCGGCGGCCTGGCGCGGGGTCAGCCCGTCGGCCAGCCAGCGGACCAACTGGGCGCCGTCGGGCGGGAACACCGCGTACGAGTCGGTCTCGACCCGGCCGACGGTGACCTCGTCCCCCTCCTCCAGGTAGACCAGGGGGTGGAGCGCGACGGGGCGGTCCGGGTCGACGCCGGGGGTGGCGGTGTCCACGGCGCCGGCGGCGTCGCCCGTGGTGTCGGCGGCCGGGTCGGCGTCGGCGGTGCTGGTGGCCGGACCGGCGGCGGACGAGGGGTGCATCTGTCATCCTCCCAGGTGGAAGCGGGGACGGGGCCGGCCGCTGTTCGCGCGGCCGGCCCCGTGACTACCAGGCGGTCAGACCTCAGGCAGCGGAACAGTTGCAGTTGTACATGGTCTGGGCCGAGCTGGTGAGACGGACGGAACCGGCCTTGCGGATAACGATCTTCTTCATGATCTCTCCCTCCATGGACACTGACGGGAAATCCGGCGGATTCCCCCACCGGGGGCCGGAGAATTTTCTCCGGGGCCCTTGCGGCGGTCCCATCATGAATTGCGTGTTACAGCCGTGTCAACAGGGTGCAATTGCGCATTCCGCTTTGTCACAAACGGCCCGGATGAGCTGCCGACATGCCTCTGACCTGGGGAAATGTCGAGTCTTCCGAAAAATGGCAGCACAAATCGCCCTCGCGGCGACCAGCGGTGTGTGGGGCGGTCGAATGCACGCCATAACATCACCGTAAAGAGGTCCCGGCATCGCCGGAAGCCTGTCGCGCGGCCGGGTGTCAAACATTCACCGGGGGCGCGGACCATCGAAGATTCCCACCTTGTCGAAGTGGCGTCAATACGCATTCCTGGGGATGCGCCGGGGCTTTCCGTAAGCAGAGTGGCGGAAACGGATCCGATGGATTCACGGGAATGACGGGCCGGATGTGACCGGAGTGGCCGGCGGGGCGGCCTGGTCGACCGCCGGTCCGGGGTGCGACGTTTCGCGGCGCCGGCGCGTCTATAGGGAGGGCCCGGGCAAGATCAACTGATTCGCCATCAAATGGTAATGTTCATGGCAAATCGGGGGCGTGGGGGGCTCGCGTGCCCGACCGTTCCCGCACGCACGCACGCACCCTGGAGTCGTTTTGCCCGGACACCCGCTCCGCCACCGCCTCTACCGCCGCAGCCTGCCGCTGGCCGCCGCGGTGCTGGCCGCCTCGCTGCTCGCCGGCTCCGCGCAGGCCGACGACCCGGCGCCGGTCGACGTCGCGCTGACCGCCGACCTGGACGCCCTGCTGGCCGACTCCCGGCTGGCCAACGCGCAGACCGGCGTCGAGGTGCTGGACGCCGCGACCGGGCAGGTGCTGTACGCCCGGCAGCCGCAGGCGCTGCTCACCCCGGCGTCCACCCTGAAGACGGTGACGACCGCGGCCGCGCTCGACCTGCTCGGCCCGGACCACCGCTTCACCACCGAGGTGCGCACCCTCGGCGACCGGGCCGGCAGCGCCCTGGTGGGCGACCTGGTGCTGCGCGGCGGCGGCGACCCGACCCTGCTGGCGGCCGACCTGGACGACCTGGCCGGGCAGGTCGCCGCAGCCGGGATCAGCACCGTCACCGGACGGGTGCTGGCCGACGGCAGCCGCTACGAGACGACGCCGCTCGGGCCTGGCTGGGCCTGGGACGACGAGCCGTACTCGTACAGCCCGCAGATAGCCGGCCTGACCGTCGCCAACGACCCCGAGTACCTGATGGACACCGTGCGGGTCACGGTCACCCCGGGGGCGGCCGGCGAGGAGGCCGCGGTCACCCTGGACCCGGCGCAGGCCCCGATGTCGTTCACCGGGCGGATCACCACCGGCGCGGCCGGCAGCGGCTCGTCCGTCGGGGTGGACCGGCGGCGCGGCGCCAACGAGCTGGCGCTGTCGGGGAGCATCGCGACCGGTTCCGCGCCGGTCACCTCGTGGGTGACGGTGGAGAACCCGTCGACGTACGCGGGCCGGGTGTTCGAGGGCGCGCTGGCCCGGCACGGCGTGCGGGTGGTCCGCGGGGTGGACGCGGCGACCGGCGCGGAAGCCTCGCAGCCGCTGGTCGCGCACCAGTCGCAGCCCCTGGCCCAGCTGATCGTCCCGATGCTGAAGCTCAGCAACAACGGCATCGCCGAGCACCTGCTGAAGGAGATCGGCAAGGTCAAGGGCGGACGCGGCGACTGGGCGACCGGCGTCGCGCAGGTCCGCGGCTTCCTGAACGCGAACGGCCTGGGCACCCCGGCCGGGCGGCAGGTCGACGGCTCCGGCCTGTCCCGCTACGACCTGGTGACGCCCGCCAGGATGGCCGCGCTGCTGAAGCTCGCCCAGGACCGGCCGTGGTTCGGCGCCTGGTACGACGCGCTGCCGGTGGCGGGCAACCCGCAGCGGATGGTCGGCGGCACGCTGGCCGCCCGGATGCGCGGCACCAAGGCCGAGAACAACGTGCACGCCAAGAGCGGCTCGATGGGCGGCGTGGACAACCTGGTCGGCTACGCCACCGCCCCCGACGGCCGCCGGCTGGTCTTCGCCGTGATGGTCAACGACTTCGCGGGCACCAGCCCCCGCCCGGTCCTGGACGCGATCGCCGTCCGCCTCGCCGCCGGCCCGGCCCCGGCCCAGGCGAAGGCCCGCACCTTCGGCGCCCCGGCCGCGGACGACGGCTACCAGGGCACCCGCTGGGAGGACTGCGAGGCGGTCGCGCACTGCTGAGTGCCGTGCCCCCGCCGGACGGGCCCGGTGCGCCACCCGCGCACCGGGCCCGTCCGGCGTTCCCGACCGCGGCACAGCGGCTCGGCGGCCCGCTCAGTCGGCCAGGCCGATCCGCCGGTGCAGGCGGCGCAGCGGCGCGGGCGCCCACCAGTTGGCGGGCCCGGCCAGCCGCATCACGGCGGGCAGCAGGACGCTCCGGATCAGCAGCGCGTCGACCAGGACGGCCAGGGCCAGACCGACGCCGAGCTCCTTGAGGAAGACCACCGAGCCGGTGGCGTACACCGCGAAGCCCAGCGCGAGGATCCCGGCGGCGGCGGTGATCAGCGGGGCGCTGCGCTGGACGCCGGTGGCGACGGCGGTCTCGGTGTCGGCGCCGCGGTCGTGCTCCTCCTTGATCCGGGCGACCACGAAGACCTCGTAGTCCATCGACAGGCCGTACGCGATGCAGAACATCAGGATCGGGATGCTGGGCTCCATCGTGCCGGTGGAGGTGAAGCCGAGCGGCCCGGCCAGGTGGCCGTCCTGGAAGCCCCAGACCAGGACACCGAACATCACGGTGAGGCTGAGCAGGTTGGAGAGGGTGGCCTTGGCCGGGATCAGCAGGCTGCCGGTCATCAGGAACAGCAGGACGAAGGTCGGCACCAGCACCAGGGCGGCGACCAGCGGCAGCGCGTCCAGCAGGCCGGAGCGGAAGTCGGTCAGGTCGGCGGGGAAGCCGCCGACCAGGACGGGGTAGGGCGCGGCCTCGGCGCGGACCTTGCCGACCAGCGCGGGCATGTCCCCGGCCAGCGCGGCCTCCTCCGGGATCACCGCGAGCCGGACGGCGCCGCCGGCGCGGAAGCGCGCCGTGTCGGTGGCCTGCCCGCCGGTGGCCGGGCTGCCGGTGGCCGCTCCCCCGGCGGCCGGGCCGGCGAGGGCCTTGCCGTGGGCGTAGGAGCCGGTGAAGGTGTCGACCTGGAAGACGCCGGGCAGCGTGGAGAGGCGGGCCGCGTAGCCGGCGGTCTCCTCGGGGCCGGAACCGGAACCGGGGTCGCCGACGCCGGTCGCGACGACCTGGAGCGCGTCCGTCTCCCGGGCCGGGAAACCGTCCCTGACCTGCTGCTGGACGACCCGGCTGGTGGCGTCGGCGGGCAGCACCCGCTCGTCCGGCAGGCCGAAGCGGACGCCCAGGAACGGCGCGCCGAGGAGCAGCAGGACGGCGACCGCCAGGGTGCCGAAGGCCAGCGGGCGGGCCATCACCCGGCGGGTGAACCGGTACCAGCGGCCGTCCTCGGTCCGGGGCGGGGCGGCCGCGGCCGGGCGCAGCACCCGGTCGCCGACGGCGGCGAGCGCGGCGGGCAGCAGCACGACGGCGCCGAACACGGCGGTGGCGACCACGAAGGCGCCCGCGTAGGCGAAGGAGCGCAGGAACCCGAACGGGAAGGCGAACAGCGCGAGCAGCGAGATCGCCACCGTGACGCCGCTGAACAGCACCGTCCGGCCGGCCCGTTCGACGGTGCGGACCACGGCCGCGGGCCGGTCCAGCCCGGCGGCCCGCTCCTCCCGGAACCGGGAGATCACGAACAGGCTGTAGTCGATGCCCAGGCCCAGGCCCATCACCAGGGCCAGATTGGCGGCGAAGGTGGAGACCTCGGTGAACAGGGTGACGCCGCGCAGCAGGGCGAGCGTGGCGAACACCGAGAACAGGCCGACGCCGATCGTCAGCCCGGCCGCCGACCAGCGCCGGTAGACCAGCAGGAGCAGCAGGAGGACGGCGGGCAGCACGATCGCCTCCGCGCCCAGGAAGTCCTTCCGGGCCTGGGCGCCGACCTGCCGGAACACCTCGTCCTGGCCGCCGACCTCGACCTTGACGGTGGCGTCCTGCCGGGTGAAGCGCGGCGACAGCTCGGCCAGTTTCGCCCGGGACTCGGTGGCGGTGCCGTCCAGCCAGGCGGTCACCAGCGCCTTGGTGCGGTCAGTGGAGGCGAGCGCGGGGCTGTCGCCCTGCGCCCAGTAGGAGCTGGTGGTGCGGACGCCGGGGGCGGCGGCGAGTTCGGCGGCGAGCCGCCGGCCGGCCTCGGCGACGGCGGGGTCGTCGACGGTGCCGTGCTCGGCGGTGACCAGCAGGACCATGTTGGGGCTGCCCTGGCCGAACTCGGCGTGCAGCGCCCGCTCGGCCCGGTGGGAGGCCGATCCGGGCGCCTCGAACCGGGACAGCGACAGGGCGTTCTGGGCCCCGGCGCCCAGCGCGGCGGCGATCAGCAGCAGCAGGCTGCCGGCGATCAGCACGGCACGGCGCCGGGCGGCCAGCAGGTGGCCGAGCCGGTTCAGTCCGGGCGCGGGCCGGGGCGGCCGGGCGGTGCCGGGTTCTCGGGTGGTCGTCATGGCGGCGGTTCTCCTGGGTCGGGGTACGGGCTGGGTCGGCGGGTTCAGCGCAGCCGGTGGGCCGCCAGCCATGCGGCGAGGCTGTCGTGGACCTGGTGGGCGCCGCGGGCCATGCCCATGTAGTGGCCGGCGCCCGGGATCTCGACCAGCTGGGTGTCGGCGGCACCGGTGAACAGGGCGCGGTGCTCGGCGCCGCCCTGGACGCGGGCGTCCTTCTCGCCGTACAGGAACAGCACGGGGACCTTGATCTCCGCGAGGTGCCGCAGGTCGACCAGGACGGCGTTCAGCTGGGAGGCCATGTCGCCGCAGGGATGCCGGTTCTGGTGCGGGGCGGCGAGGGCGAGCACGGCGGGGTCGGTGTCGTGGAAGTTGCCGGCCTGGAACTCCTCGGTGCCCAGGTCGTAGTAGGCGTAGCCGCCGGGGCCGCCGGCGCCGTCGACCGGGGAGCCGCCGTGCAGGCAGGTCTGCAGCGAGGTGAAGAAGCGGGCGTTGGCCTGCGGGGTGAGGCCGAGGTCGGCCCAGTCCATCAGCACCAGGCCGTCGACGTCCTGGAAGCCGTAGGCCTCGATCTCGGAGATCTGGCCGCCGTTGGACTGCCCGGCCAGCACCACCTTGTCGAACGGGACGGCGCTCCGGCCGCCGTCCGGGCCCACCCGGTAGCCGCCGGAGCGGAGCTGCTGGACGATCTGGTGGGCGATGTCGGCCTGGCCGCCGATGCAGCTCTCGAAGCCGTCGGGCTTGTCGCTGGCGCCGTAGCCGAGCCGGTCGATGGTGAGCGAGGCGTCGCCCTTGCGGGCCATCTCCTCGGTGTGGTGGTAGCCGGGCGCGTCCAGTCGCCAGTACCACTCGCCGGCCGCGATGCCGTGCTCGTAGAAGGTGACGGCGCGCGGCCCGGCGCCGTCGGCGAGCAGCGCGGCGGGGGCGGTGAGGTGGCCGCTGACCTGGTAGGTGCGGCCGTCGACGGGGCAGGCGGCCGGGGTCCGGTCGATGTTCTGGACGGTGAAGCTGACCGGGACGTCGACGATGCCCTCGGCGGCCAGCCGGGCCCGGGTGTCGGCGGCGGCCCGTTCGGCGTCGGCGGCGGGCAGCGCGGCCGGGGCCCCGGCGGTGGCGGCGGTGGCGGCGGCCGGGGCGCCGGTGTCGCGGACCGCGACGGCGGCCGCGGCGGGTGACAGCGCGAGCAGCGCGGCCACGGTGGTCCACAGGGTGGCTTTCCTGGAGCGGGGCACGACGGCGGCCCTTTCTTCGGTCCTTGCGGTGTCGGTGGTGGTCATGCCGGGAGCCGTCCCTGGTCGCGGTACCAGCGGGCCTCGTCCGCCAGGGTCTCGGCGAGCGGCCGGAAGGCGGTGCCGAGCTCCTGCCGGGCCCGGGCGGAGGAGATCCGGGTGCGGGCGCCGTCGAGCAGCACCCGGACGCCCTCCCGGGTGGCGACCGGGGGCCGGCCGCGCAGCCGGGCGCCCTGTTCGAGGACGGTGGCGAAGGCGAGCGCGGCGGCGGCCGGGATCTCCCGGGGGGCGGGCCGGCCGGTGGCGGCGGCGATGCCGCCGACCAGGTCGTGCAGGCCGTACCAGGAGCCGGCCACCGCGTAGCGGCGCAGGCCGCGGCCGCGGGTGAGCGCGGCGACGCAGGTGTCGGCGACGTCGCGGGCGTCGACCACGTGGTTGCCGGAGCGCGGGACGGCCCGCAGTTCGCCCCGGGCGACGGACAGGAACAGCCGTCCCGCCGAGGTGGGCCCGTCGTCGCCCGGCCCCCACATCCAGCCGGGCAGCACCAGCGGGACGGTCAGCCCTTCGCGGTCGCCGAACTCGGCGACGGCCCGCTCGGCGCGGACCTTGCTGGCGCGGTACCCGTTGCGCTCCCAGTGCGCGGGCGGCGGGGTGTCCTCGTCGGCCGGCGCCTCGGGGGTGCCGGGGCCGATCGTGGTGATCGAGCTGGTGTGGACGACGGTGGGCACGCCCGCGTCCACGGCTTCGCGCAGCAGCGCGGTGACCGACTCGACGTTGACGGCGTGCATCCGGCCGTGGTCGGCGCCGGGCTGGTAGTACTCGCGGAAGTACGCGGCGGTGTGCACGACGGCGTCGGCGCCGCGCAGGGCGTGGCGGTAGGCGGCCGGGTCGGTGATGTCGGCGGTCGCGACGGTGATCCGGGTGTCGGCCGGGAGCAGCCGGGCAGCCTTCTCCGGGTCGCGGACCAGCGCGGTCACCTGGTGGCCCGCGGCGAGCAGGGCGCGGACCACGGCGCCGCCGAGCAGGCCGGTGGCGCCGGTGACCACCACCCGGTCGGGTGCGGGGCGGACGTCGTTCATCGGGTCTCCTTCCCCGCGGCGGCGGGTGTGGCGGCGGGCGCGGGCTCGGCGGGCGCGGGGTCTGCGGCGGGCGCGGGCCCGGCGGGCGCCGGGCGGGCCTCCTCGCGCAGGCCGAAGCGCTCCTGGAAGCGCCGCAGCGGGGCGGGCGCCCACCAGGTGGCGCGGCCGCCGAGCGCCATCACGGCGGGAACGAGGACGCAGCGCACCACGGTGGCGTCGACCAGGACGGCGAGCGCGACGCCGAGGCCGAGCATCTTGGTGTTGGTGATCCGGGAGGTCCCGATCGCGATCAGCACCACCGAGAGGATCACCGCCGCGGCGGTGATCAGTCCGCCGGTGTGCCGGATGCCGGCGGCGACGGCCCCGTGCGGGTCGGCGCCGCGGTCGCGCTCCTCCTTGACCCGGGCGAGCAGGAACACCCCGTAGTCCATGGAGAGGCCGAAGGCGACGCAGAACATCAGCACCGGCAGGGTGGTCTCGACGCTGCCGGTCGGGGTGAAGCCGAGCACCCCGGACAGGTGGCCCTCCTGGAAGACCCAGACCACCACGCCGAACATCGCGGTGAGGCTGAGCGCGTTCAGCAGCACGGCCTGCAGCGGGATCAGCAGACTGCCGGTGAGCAGGAACACCAGCACCAGGGTGGCGACGGCGATCAGCGCCCCGGCGGGCAGCAGCCGCACGGCGATGGCGTGCTTGGCGTCGACCAGGCCGGCGGCCTGGCCGCCGACCGCCGGCCGCAGCGCGGGGAAGCCCTGCCCGGCCCGGCGGATCTCGCCGACCAGGTCCTGGTTGGCCTGGGAGACGTCGCCGCGCCGGTCGGCGGGGGTCACCGTCAGGTGGCCGTACCCGTCGGCGGTGCGGACGCTGTCGGCGGGCCCGGCGGCGCCGGCCGGGGCGCCGGCCCGGTAGGGGCCGAGCGGGGTGGCGACCTCGGTGACGCCCGGCAGCGCGGAGAGCTTCGCCGCGTAGTCGGCGAGCGCGGCCCGGTCGGGCCCGGTGACGGTGCCGGTGGCGGTGGCGGTGACGCGGACGATCACGTCGACGGCGCCGGTGGCGCCGGCCGTGAACTCGTCCCGGACGGCTTGCTGGACGACCCGGGCCTCGGTCCCGGCCGGCAGCTGCCGGTCGTCGGCGGCGGCGAACTGGACCCGCAGGAACGGGGCGCCGGCAGCCAGCAGCAGGGCGGTGACGGCGAGCGCGAACAGCGGGGCGCGGCGCATCACCGCGGTCGCGACCCGGTACCAACCGGCGCCGGGCCCGCCGTCGGGGGCGGCCGGGCGGCGCGGGCGGCGGGGCAGCGGGATGCGCAGCGAGTCGATCCGGTGGCCGAGCAGGGTGAGCAGCGCGGGCAGCACGATCAGCGCGGCCGCGGCGGCGATCAGCACCACGCTGATGCCCGCGTAGGCGAAGGAGCGCAGGAAGTACAGCGGGAAGACCAGCATCGCGGAGAGCGAGACGGCGACGGTCAGCGCGGAGAACAGCACCGCCCGGCCGGCGGTCCGCAGGGTGGTGGCGACCGCCTCGCGGACCTCCGAGCCGCGGTCGCGCTCCTCGCGGAAGCGGCGGACCACGAGCAGCGCGTAGTCGATGGCCAGGCCGAGGCCGAGCGCGGTGGTGAGGTTCTGCGCGAACACCGACACCTCGGCGAAGGAGGTGATCACCCGCAGCGCCGCGTTGGTGCCGAGGATCGCGCAGATCCCGACGACCAGCGGCAGCAGGGCGGCCGTGAGGCCGCGGAACACCAGCACCAGGATGAGCAGGGTGACGGGCAGCGCGATCAGTTCGGCGCGGGCCAGGTCCTCGGCGATGGTGCCCTGCATCTGCTCGCGGACGGCGACCGTGCCGCCGAGCCTGACGTCCAGCTCGGGCAGGTCCGCGGGGCTGCCCCGGTAGTGCGGGGCGATCCGGTCGAAG
This sequence comes from Kitasatospora setae KM-6054, assembly GCF_000269985.1. NCBI lineage: Bacteria > Bacillati > Actinomycetota > Actinomycetes > Kitasatosporales > Streptomycetaceae > Kitasatospora > Kitasatospora setae. The sequence continues at coordinate 2,545,408 of NC_016109.1, forward strand.
ACGGCCCGGGCGCGGTCCTCGCCGCCCTCGATCCGGGCGACGATCAGCGCCTTGCCGTGGTCGGCGGAGCGCAGTTCGACGGCGCCGGTCTGCCAGTAGGAGCCGACGCCGGCGATGCCGGGTTCGAAGGCCAGCCGTTCGCCGAGCCGGGCGCCGGCCCGGGCGGTGGCGGGGCGGTCGACGCTGCCGCCGTCCTTGGCGGTGACCTCCAGGACCAGGTTGGGCGAGCCGCCGGGGAAGGACTGTTCGAGCAGGGTCGCGGCGTGCGCCGACTCGGAGGACGGGTCGGTGGTGCCGCCGCTGTGCAGGCGGTCGGTGACCCCGGCCCCGACGACCAGCGCGTTGATCAGGAAGACCAGCGCGAACAGCAGGACGGTGCGGGGCCGGAGGGTGACCGTCCGGCTCAGTCGGTGGAGCATCGGGATCCTCACGGGGCGGGGGCGGCGGAGCGCTGCCCGGTCGGCAGGGCGGACAGCAGCGCGTCCACCCCGTCCGGCCGGTCGAGGGCGACGGCACCGGCCACCACGCCGTCCGGGCGCAGCAGGCAGGCCAGCGCGGGGCCGGGGGTCGGCGGGTGGCCGGGCAGGGTGCCGGCCGCGATGTCGGGGTTCGCCGGGCCCGCGGGGAGGTCCGCGGCGGTGCCGGGCGGCAGCAGCAGCAGGACGTCGGTGAGGTCGGGCAGGCCGCGCAGGGTGAGTTCGGCGGTGGCCCGTTCGGCCGCGTCGGCGGCGGCCGGGCCGTCGCCCGCGATCAGCACGGTGTGCCGGCCGGTCGCCAGGTAGTCGTGCAGGCTGGTGGCCGAGGTGCCGCGGAGCGGCCGCAGCGGGGCGTCGCCGAGCCGGCGGCCGGGGACGGGGGCGCCGGGGACGGTGGTCGGCCGGACGGCCGGGCTGGCCGTCAGGTCGAGGTCGAGCTGGGCGAGTTCGGGGACGATCCGGCGTTCCAGGGCGCCGGTGCGGGCGAGCGTGCCGAGCAGCAGGTCGCGCAGCGCGCGGGCCGGGCGGGGCCGGAGCAGCCAGAGCCTGGTCTGCCGTTCGGAGTTGCGCACGGCCCTGGCGGAGACGGGCCGGCGCTCCGGGTCGTAGCTGTCGAGCAGGGCCGGGTCGGCGCCGCGGAGCACCGCGGCGAGTTTCCAGCCGGCGTCGAAGCCGTCCTGGACGCCGGTGTTGAGGCCCTGCCCGCCGGCCGGGCTGTGCGCGTGCGCGGCGTCGCCGGCCAGCAGGACGGGGCCGTGCCGGAAGCGTTCGGCGACCTTGGTGTGGACCCGGAAGCGGCTGGTCCACCAGGTCTCCCGGACGGTCCAGCGGCCGTGGCCGCGGGCGTCCAGGAGCTGCTGGAGCTCGGCGTCGTCGGGCGGGCCGGTGCGGGTGCCGGGCGGCAGGTCGAAGAAGATCCGGTGTCCGCCGTCGGGCAGCGCGACCAGCACCAGGACGCCGTCCGGGCTGAGGTGGTACTGGGCCTCGTCGGGCGGCAGGTCGCCGTCGATCCGGCCGTCGCCGAGCACGAACTCGCGGTCGTGGCTGCTGCCCGGGTACGGGACGCCGATGCTCTCGCGGACGGTGCTGCGGGTGCCGTCGGCGCCGATCAGCCAGGGCACCGACACGGTCTCGGCAGTGCCGTCGGCCCTGGTCAGGGCCACCTCGGCGCGGCCGTCGGCGGTGGCGACCGCGGTGACGGCGGTGCCCCACTCGACCCGGCCGCCGAGGTCGAGCAGCCGCTCGTAGAGCAGTTCCTCGGTGACCGGCTGGGGCACGCACAGCGGCCGGGGGAAGCGGGTGCCGGACAGGCCGCCGAAGCGGACGCCGGCCAGTCGGCGGCCGCCCGACCAGTAGGAGGCACCGTTGAGCGGCAGGGCGCGCTCGGCCAGCGCGTCGGCGACGCCGAGCCGGTGCAGCGCCTCCAGGGCGCCGCTCCACATCACCAGGGCCTTCGGCTCGGGGGTGAAGCAGGCCCGGCGGTCGACCAGCCGGACCGGGACGCCGTGCTGGAGCAGGGTGCAGGCCGCGGTCAGGCCGGTCGGCCCGGCGCCCGCGACCAGTACCTCGGGGGCCGCGCTCACCGCTCCCCCGCCCCGGCGGCCAGCAGCGCGTCGACGTCCCGGACGGCCTGCGCGTCGTCCTGGAACAGCACGGCCTTGAAGCCGAGCCGTTCGGCGGCCACGCAGTTCTCCGCGGTGTCGTCGACCAGCAGGCAGCGTTCGGCGGTGGTGCCGAGCCGGTCCAGCAGCCGCCGGTACAGCTCCGGGTCGGGCTTGCGGACCCGCTCCGCGGAGGAGTCGACGACCGCGTCGAACAGCTCGTCGACCGGGAGGGTAGCGCGCCAGCGCGGGCCCCACTCCACGACGTTGTTGGTGAGCAGCGCGATCCGGTGGCCGTCGGCCCTGAGCTTGCGCGCGTAGTCGACGAGCCGGTCGTTGGCCCGGCGGCCGAGGAACCACAGCTCGCCGAACGGGCGGCCGCCGAGGACGGCCTCCGAGCCCGGCGGGAGCTCGGCGAGCAGCCGCTCGGTGAACTCCCGCTCGGTGATCGCGGCGACCTCCAGCTCGGCCATCGGGCTGATCCCGTGGCGCTCGGTGGCGGCGGCGAACGCCTTGGCGATGTCGGCGGTGCCGATGCCGGTGCGGTGGCCGAACGCGGCGAAGGTCTCCGGCAGCGGGTTGGTCAGGACGCCGCCGTAGTCGAACACCACGGTGTCGACGGGCCCGACCGGCGGGTGTCCGGGGGTCAGCTCCACTGGGTCACCTCGATCGAGAGGGTGGCGACCGGCAGGCCCTCCTGGGACACCGTGATCTCCACCGGGACGGTGACGGCGCCGAGGCCGCCGTCGAAGCCGGCCTCGCCGACCCGGGCGACCGCCCTGGTGACCAGGTCGAGTTCGGCGAAGTCGGTGAACGCGGCCCGGGCGGCGGTGACCACCAGGCTCTCCGCGGGCAGCCCGTGCAGCTTGGCGACCGCCGCGACGGACAGCTGCCGGGCGGCCTCCAGCTGGAGGTTGCCGGGCACGTGGTCCAACTGGTGGTCGAACAGGTGCGGGTGCCCGGTGTCGACCACCAGCAGCGCCGAGGCGGTGCCGGAGTCGCTGACCGAGGGCTCGGTCAGCACCGTGTTGGCCTCGTCGCGCCGGCCGACCAGGGCGGGCTCGGAGCGCAGCAGCTGCGGGTGGCGCGGCGAGCGGCCGTCCAGCTTCTTGCGGTTCCCGGCCCGGAGCATCTGGAAGGCCCGGCTGCTGACGAAGGTCAGCGCGCCGGAGCCGACGATGGCGGGCTCGCCGTCCAGCCAGAGGGTGCCGGTGAAGTCGAAGCCGAGCACCCGGCCGCCGCCGTTGCGCTGCGGGCTGACGGTGGTGGAGAGCACGGCGTGGGCCGGTCGGCGGCCGATCCGCAGCGCCTCCAGGTCGACCACGTCCAGGTTGAGGGCGCTGAAGATGAAGGCCCGGTCGAGCGGCACGTCCAGGTAGCGGTGGGCGACCAGCACGCCGGACTGCCGCAGCACCTCGACCAGCAGGAGGAAGTCGTAGCTGTCGCCGTGCTCGCCGACCACGTGGCCGCGCGGCAGTTGGGCGGCCACCTCGAAGGTGTGCCGGTCGTCGGCGGTCTCCGCCTCGGTGATCCGGGCCGAGTCGGTGACGAACACCTCGGCGACCGCGGCGCGGTGTACCAGGGCGCGCGGGACCGTCGCGTCGAAGCGGAGGTCGGCCTGCGGCCGGGGCCGTTCCCGCCCGTGCTCCTGCGGATCGCGCGGCAGGACGTCGGGTATCGCGTTCATTTCTGTTATCCCCCGTATGACATCTGGAATCGCGTGGGCGGGACACCGCCGTGTGCCCGGGGTCCGCTGCGTTCCCCCGCCGCGCCCCGCCTCGGCCACCACTGTGCTGGTCGGCGCTTCCCATCGGCTGACCCGGGCGGGAAGCCGTCGGGAAGCGGCCCCGTGACGTCCCCGTGACGGCGGCGGAAAAGCGCGGACCCGGCCGGAACGCGGTGGTAGCGTCGCGCCCGGTCGGTTGTCCACGGATGACAACGAGGCGGGGGCGATGGCGGGCGGGACGTGGTTCGAGGCGATCGGACCGGTGCGGGTGCGGCGGGGGCCGGCGGAACTGGACCTCGGACCACCCAGACAGCGGGCGGTGCTGACCGTCCTGATCCTCAACCACCGGCGCCCGGTGTCGACCTCGCGCATCGTCGAACTGGTCTGGGGCGCCGACGCCCCCGACCGCGGCGTCAACCTGGTGCAGAAGTACGTCTCGGGGCTGCGCCGCGTCCTCCAGGGCGTCGCCGAACTCTCCTGGACCGAGGCCGGGTACGTGCTGGTGCCGGACGGCACGGTGGACGTCGAGCGGTTCGACGCGCTGCTCACCGCGGGCCGCACCGCCCGGGCCGGCGGCGACCCGGCCGCCGCGGCGGCGGCGCTCGCCGAGGCGGTGGCGCTGTGGCGCGGCCCGCTGGCCCAGGGCATGGGCGGGCCCGGCATCGAACCGCTGCGGCTGCGGCTCACCGAATCCTGGCTCGCCGCCAAGGAGGACCTGTTCGACGCCGAGCTGGAGCTGGGCCGACTGCCCGACCGGCTCCCCGAACTGCGCCGGCTCACCGCCGAACACCCGCTGCGCGAACGGTTCCGGGCCCAGCTCGTGCTGGCCCTGGCCCAGGCCGGCCGGCCCGCCGAGGCGCTCGCCGAGCACGACCGGGCCCGGCGCCGGCTCGCCGACGAGCACGGCCTCGACCCCGGCCCGCACCTGCGGGCCGCCCAGGAGCAGGTCCTGCGGATGGCCTCGGACCGGGCGGCCCCGGCCGACCCCGCCACCCCGCCCGCCCTCTCCTCCCCCGCCGCCCTCTCCTCCCCCGCCGCCCTGCCACCAGCCCAACTCCCGCCCGCTCCAAGGGTGTTCGTCGGCCGCACGGCACTCACCGCCCGGCTCGCCGAACTCCTGGCGCCCACCGGGCCGCCACCCCTGGTCTGCCTGGAGGGCACCGCCGGCGTCGGCAAGAGCGCGCTGGCCCTGCGCGCCGCCCACCGGGCCGCCGGGCTCTTCCCGGACGGGCAGCTCTTCGCCGACCTGCGCGGCTTCGGCCGCGGCCTGCCCGCCGACCCGTCCGACGTGCTCGGCGGCTTCCTGCGCGCCCTCGGGGTGCCCGCCGAACGCCTGCCGCAGGACCTCGGCGAGCGGATCGGCCTCTACCGGTCGATCCTGGCCGGCCGGGCCGTCCTGGTGGTGCTCGACGACGCGCGGGACGCCGACCAGATCCGGCCGCTGCTGCCCAGCGGCAACCGGTGCGCCGTCCTGGTGACCGGCCGGCGCCGCATGATCAGCCTGACCGTGCGGGAGGGCGCGCACCGGCTGATCGTCCCGGTGCTGACCGCCGAGGAGTCCCGCGGACTGGTCAACTCGCTGCTCGGCCCCGGGCAGACCCGGGACACCGCGGCGGTCGACCGGATCATCGCGCTCTGCTCCGGACTCCCGCTCGCCCTGCGGATCGTCACCGCCAACGCCGCCCACCGGGCCGACCTCCCGCTCGCCCGGATCGCCCGCGAACTGGCCCGCGACCGGGTGGCCGCGCTCTCCGTCCCGGACGAGGCGCAGACCGCGCTGGACTGCTCGATCGGCCTCTCCTACGACCTGCTCCCGCCCGGCCACCGGGAACTCTTCTGCCTGCTCGGACTCGTCCCCGGACCGGACTTCACCCTCCGGGCCGCCACCGCGATGGCCGGCGCCGGAGCCGCCGCGACCGAACGCGGGATGCGCGACCTGGAAGTCGCCAACCTGCTGGAACGCACCGCCGACCGCTACCGCTTCCCGCACGAGCTGCTCCAGCTGTTCGCCCAGGAACGCGCCCACCGGGAGGTGCCCGCCGCCCGGCGGGACGAGGCCCTGCACCGGCTGCTGGGCCACTACCTGGCCGCCGTGCTCCGCGCCGAGGGGCGCGACCGCAGGGCCGCCGGCGCGGACCTCCCGGCGCTCCCGGCCTCCTCGGAGCCCTCCGACCCCTCGGACCCCTCGGACCTCTCCGACCTCTCCGACCTCTCCGACCCCGACTTCCCGGACGCCGACCTCGAAGAGGACGACCTGGAAAGCGAGTTCGACAACCTGATGGCGACCGTCCTGCACGCCGCCACCGCCGGACCGTACCCACCCGTCTGGCAACTCGCCGACGCACTGCGGCCGTTCTGCAAGCAGCACGCCCGCACCGCGCAGTGGTCCCGGCTGGCCGGGGCCGGACTGGCCGCCGCCCGGCGGGCCGGCGACCGGCGGGCCGAGGCCGCCATGCTGCTCAACCTCAGCGACGCCGAGCACAACTCCGGCCTGGTGGAGGAGGGCGCCGAACACGCCCGGCAGGCGCTGGCGCTCGGCCGCGGACTCGGCCTCGGCCGGATCGAGGCGTCCGCGCTGGACCAGCTCGGCCGGGCCGCCTGGATCCGCGGCGCCCTGGAGACCGCCCGGACGCTGCTGACCGCCGCCGTCGACGCGCACACCCGCACCGGCGACCGACTCGGCCTGGCCGTCTCGCTGTCGGCGCTGGGCCGGACCGAGTTCGACGCGGGCCACACCGAACAGGCCGCCCTGCACTGCTCCCAGGTGCTGCGGCTGGCCCGGACCATCGGCGCGGCCGCCGTCGAGACCATGGCCCTGGTCGAGATGGGCGTCCTGCACGCCGCCCTGGGTCGGCCGGAGAACGCCGCCCGCTCCCTGCGCGCCGCCCTCGCGCTCGCCCGCGACGGCGGCCACCGCCGCGCCGAGGCGCTCGCCCTCGCCCGGCTCAGCCTGCTGCGGGCCGGCGGCGACCGGCCGCGGGAGGCCCTGGCCGAGGCCCGCAACGCGCTGCACGTCGCGGAGGCGCACGGCGACCGCTGGATCGAGGCCGAGTGCCTGAACACGACGGCCCGCACCGCGCTGGCCACCGGCGACACCGACACCGCCGCCGCCCGCCACCGGGCCGCGCTGACCCTGGCCACCCGCCTCGGCTACCGCCGGGCCGAACTCCAGGCCCTGCTCGGCCTCGCCGAGACCGCCCTGCGCCGGGGCGACACCCAGCGCGCCGCGGACTACGCGGGCCGGGCCCGCGCCGCCGCCGCCGGCCTCGGGCACCTCCCGCTGGCCGCCGAAGCCCTCCGCATCGAGGGCCGCCTCCGCGCCACCCCGGACGCTGCTCCCGACCCCGAGCCCGCCACCGCGCCCGAGCCCGCGTCCGCCGACCGGGCGCAGCTGGGCTGCTGACGACGCCCGGGAAGTGGCGGGCGCCCCGGCCGCGTTCCTTCGGCTGCGGATTTAATGCACCCGTCATCCATCAAACGGTTGATTGACCGAGGTGCCGCGCGTACGCTCCCCGCCATGACCGAGCCACCGTCCCCGGGCGCGTCGTCACCCCCGCCCCCGCCCGCGTCCCCGCCCGCGCCGCCGCCCAGCCAGGCCGACCTGAGCCGGGAGCGGATCGTCGCGGCCGCCACCGAGCTGTTCGCGGAGCACGGCTACGACGGCACCACCACCCGGACGATCGCGGCCGCCGCCGGGCTGAACGTCGCGACCGTGGCGTACCACGTGGGCGGCAAGGCCGACTTGTACCGCGAGGTGATGCGGCGGGCGCACGAGGCCGAGCGGGCGGCGGTGGCGGCGGCGCTGGGCGAGTTCGCGGGGCGGGCCGGGGCGGATCCGGCGGGGGCGGCGGCGGGGTTCGCCGACCGGTACCTGGACTTCTGCCTGGAGCGGCCGGACGTCCCGGCGCTGTGGATGCGGCGCTGGCTGGCGGACGCCGCCGAGTTCGCCGGCCTGGAGGAGGAGTACGCCCGGCCGCTGCTGGAGTCGGTGCGCGACGCGCTGGCCGCCGCGCTGCCCGGGGTGCCGCCGGAGCGGGCCGAACTGGCGGTCTGGACGGTGCTGTGGACGGTGCACGGCTTCTGCCGCTCGATGATCCGCGCGCAGGTCCCCCGGTTCCGCGTCCACCTGCGCGGCCTGGTGCTGCGCGAGCTGGGTCTGGGGGCGGGGTCGTGAGCGCGGCGGCGGACGGCGCGACAGGCCGCCGGCAGCTCGCCGGGTACGCGCTGGGCTCGGTCGGGACGGGCATCCACGCGACCGTCCCCGGCCTGCTGCTGCTGTACTTCATGACCGACGCGCTGGGCGTGCCGGCCGGGGTCGCGGGCCTGGTGGTGGCGCTGCCCAAGGCGTGGGACGCGCTGTTCAACCCGACCGTCGGCGCCGCCAGCGACCGGGAGGCGCTGCGCACCGGCCGCCGGACCCGGATCCTGCTGGCGGGGGCGCTGGCGCTGCCAGCGGCGTTCGCCGCGATGTTCCTCTCCCCGCTGACCGGCTCCGGCGCGGCCGCCTGGGTGGCGGTGACCTTCGTGCTGGCGTCGAGCGCCTTCGCGCTGTTCCAGGTGCCGTACGTGGCGCTGCCCGCCGAGATGTCGGACCGGCCCGAGGTCCGCACCCGGATCATGGTGTGGCGGATCGTCTGCCTGACCGTCGGCATCCTGGTCGCGGGCGGCCTGGCCCCGGCCGTGGTGTCGCTGGCCGGGGACGGGCGGCGCGGCTACGCGGTGATGGGCGCGGTGGTCGCCGTCCTGCTGCTGGTGACGCTGCTGGTGCCCGCGCTGGGCTCGCGCCGGGTGCCCGCCCGGCCGGGGCCGGAGCCGCTCGGGCTGCTCGCGGCGCTGCGCACGGCGCGCGGCAACCGGGCGTTCTTCGCGCTGCTGGGCGGGTTCGTGCTGCAGGCGGCGGCGGTGGCGATCATGCTGGCGGCCGCGCCGTACGCCGCGACGTACTGGCTGGGCGGCTACGGGCTGACGTCGGTGCTGTTCGTCTGCCTGGTCGCGCCGAGCGCGGTGGCCGTCCCGCTGTGGGGCCGGGCCGCGGCCCGCTGGGGGCGGCTGCGCTGCCTGACGGCGGCGACCGTGCTGTTCGCGCTGGCCTCGGCGGCGCTGTGGCCGGCCGCCGGGACGGGGACGACGCGGGTCGCGGCGGTGCTGGCGCTGTGCGCGGTGCTGGGGGTGGCGTACGCGGCACTGCAGGTGCTGCCGCTGTCGCTGCTGCCGGACACCGTGCACGCGGACGCGGCGCGCACCGGGCGCCTGCAGTCCGGGGCGTTCACCGGACTGTGGACGGCGGGCGAGACGGCCGGACTGGCCGCCGGGCCCGGCCTGTTCTCGCTGGCGCTGGCCGCCGCCGGGTTCGCCTCCGCCACCACCGACCACCCCGTCGCGCAGACCGCGACGGCCCGGGCGGGCGTCCTGCTCGGGTTCAGCCTCGTCCCGGCGCTGCTGATGCTGGCCTCGCTGCCCGCGCTGCGCGCGTACGGCCGCCGCCGGGCCGCCGCACCCTCCCCCGCCGGACCCGCCGAACCCGGCGGCCCCGCCGAACCCGGCGGCCCCGCCGAACCCGGCGGACCCGGCGAGCCCGCCGATTCCCTTGCTGGAGACCTTTCATGACGGACCGTCAGTCCTTCCTTCCGGAGGCCGGCCGCCCCGCCGCCGACCTGCTCGCCGAGCTGCGCGCGCTGACCGCCGCCGACCTGCCCACCCGGGGCGGACGCACCACCGCCTACACCTACGACGCCGGCCGGCCCGAGGTGCGGGCCGCCGCCGAGGGCGCGTACCTGGCGATGCTGGAGGTCAACGGCCTGGACCCGACGGCGTTCCCGAGCATCGTCGCGCTGGAGCGGCGGGTGGTCGGCGCGGTCGCCGCCCGGCTCGGCGGGGACGGGGCCACGCCCGGCGTGTTCACCAGCGGCGGCACCGAGTCGATCATGCTGGCGGTGAAGGCCGCCCGGGACTCCCGGCCGGAGGTCGCCGAACCGGAGATCGTGGTGCCCGCGACGGCGCACGCCGCGTTCTTCAAGGCCGGGAAGTACCTGAAGGTGAAGGTCGTCGCGGTGCCGGTCGACCCGGAGACCTTCCGGGCGGTGCCGGCCGCGATGGCGGCGGCCTGCACCGAGCGGACGGTCCTGCTGGTCGCCTCCGCGCCCTCGTACGCGCACGGCGTGGTCGACCCGGTCGCCGCGATCGCCGCGGCGGCCGCCGAGCGCGGCCTGCCCTGCCACGTCGACGCCTGCGTCGGCGGCTGGCTGCTGCCCTGGCTGGCCGAGGCCGGCGCCGACGTCCCGCCGTTCGACCTGTCGGTGCCGGGCGTCACCTCGCTCTCCTGCGACCTGCACAAGTTCGGGTACGCGCCCAAGGGGGCGTCCGTGCTGCTCTTCCGCGACCAGCCGATGCGGCTCGCCGCGTACTTCGCCTGCGCCCAGTGGCCCGGCTACCCGGTGGTCAACTCGACCGTCCAGAGCAGCAAGGGCGCCGGCCCGCTGGCCGGCGCCTGGGCCACCCTGCAGGCCCTCGGCGCCGACGGCTACCGCGCGTTGGGGCGCGCCGCGCTCGACGCCACCCGGCGGCTGGTCGCGGGCGTCGGGGCGATCGACGGCCTGCGGGTGCTCGGCGCCCCGGACGCCACCCTGGTCGCCATCGGCACCTCGGGCGACGACCCGCTCGACCTCTGGGAGCTCGCCGACGAGTCGCGCGCCCGCGGCTTCTTCCTCCAGCCCCAGCTGAGCGTCGACGGCCTGCCCGCCAGCCTGCACGTCACCCTCACAGGGGTCAGCGGCGAGGGCGTCGACGCGCTGCTCGCCGCGGTGCGGGAGAGCGTCGCCGCCGTCCGCGCCCGCGGCCCGGTCGCCCCGCCGACCGACGTCCTCGCCCTGCTCGACGGCCTCGACCTCTACCTGCTGGACGACGCCGCCTTCGCCTCGCTGCTCCCCGCCACCGGCCTCGCCCTCGCCCCCGACCCGGACTCCGGGGCGGGGTCCGGCACCCGGATGGCCGGCGTCAACCGGCTCCTCGACGCGCTCCCCCCGCACCTGCGCGACCAGTTGGCGACCCGCTTCCTCTCCGCGCTGTACTCCCCGTACCTGGGCGGCTGACCGTACCTGGGCGGCTGACCGCGCCGGAGCGGCTGATCGCGCCGGGGCGGTCTCAGCCCTCCAGCGCGGCGATCGCCTCGGCCAGCCAGCGCTTCTCCTCGGTGCCCGTCGCGCGGGCGATCCGCAGCATGCCCTGCCGGAAGAGGTCGGGCGCCTGCTCGGCCCGGACCGGCTCGCCGTCGCGGTAGAAGAAGCTCGCCGGGGTGTCGAGGAAGACCTGCCGGCGGCGGAGGACGGCGGCCTGCTCCGCCCGGTCGGGGAGGTGGCGGAGGAAGGAGAGCAGCGTGAAGAAGCGCTGCCCGTCGGTGATCTCGACCTCCTTGGGGCTCCGCAGCCGCTCCCGCAGGCGGGCCCGGCCCGCCCCGGTGAGGGAGAGGGTCCGCCGGGGTGCGGCGCCGCTGCCCGGCTCGGTGCCCTGCTCGACCAGCCCGGCCTTCACCAGCCGGGCGATGGCCGGGTAGAGCGCGCCGTCGCTGACCGGGCGGATGTGGCCGCTGAGGCCCTGGATGCGGGCCTTCAGCTCGTACCCGTGCAGGGGTTCCTCGTGGAGGAAACCCAGAATCGACAGCTCCAGCACGCGGCCGGCCCCTTCCCACGCCCGTCCGGGCCCTTGCCCGTCCGACCCGGCCATGCTACCTCTTTTCGCTGTACCTCGATTCGAGGTACAGCGAAAAGAGGGGGGCTCGGCCATGAGGGGGACGGAGCACCGGCGCGCGCTGGTGTCGCTGGCGTACCCGGTCTACCTGGAACTGCTCGCGGGCGTCACCGCCGGGATCGTCAACATGGTCTGGGTGGCGGGGCTCGGCGGGGCGGCCGTCGCGGCGGTGGCGGTCGCCACCAACCTGGAGAACCTGCTGCTCGGCGTGATCCTGGCCGCCGGCTCGGGCACGACCGTGCTGGTCGCCCGGGCCAGGGGCGCCGACGACCCGGCGGCGGTGCGCTCCGCCGTGCGCGGCGGCTGGGCGCTGTGGGCGGCGGTCACCCCGGTGGTGGCGGCGGGCGGGTTCCTGTGCCGCGAGCCGCTCGCCCGGCTGGTGCTCGGCGGCGGCGAGGGCGGCGCGCTGCCGCTCGCCACCGACTACCTGTCCGTCGCGCTGCCGGGCGTCGCGGTGTTCTTCGCGGGCAACGTGGTCGACGGCGTGCTCAAGGGCGCGGGCGACACCCGCACCCCGATGCGGCTCGCCCTGCTCGCCAACGGACTGATCCTCGCCCTGGACCCGCTGCTCATCCTCGGCTGCGGGCTCGGCGTCCGCGGCGCCGCGATCGCCACCGTGCTGGGCCGCACCGCCGCGCTCGGCTGCGGGCTGCGCGCGCTCCGCCGCAACGCCCTGCTGCGCGGGGCCGCCCGGGCCCCCCGGGCCCGGACGGGAACGCTCCGCGCCGACGCCCGCCGGGTCGCCGCGACCGGGCTGCCGATGTCGGCCGACTTCGTCGTCCGGATGACCGGGGCGCTCGTCCTGGTGGCCGTCGTCGCCCGGATCGGCGTCACCGAGGTCGCCGCCTACGGGATCGCCACCAAGGCCGGGTACGTCGCGACGATGGCCTTCTACGCGGTGCGCCAGGCCGCCGCCATCCACACCTCCCACCTGCTCGGCGCCGGACACGACGAACGGCGGGCCGTCGGACGGCAGGCGCTGCTCCTCGGCGGGACGCTGGGGCTCGCCGCCGCGCTGGCGCTGCTCGCCGCCGGGCGGTGGATCATGCTGGCCTTCCACGCCTCGGACGCCGTGACCGCCGCCGGCGCGCTCTACCTGCGCTGCCTGGGGCCCTACCTGGTGCTGCTCGCCTGCTTCATCGCCCTGGGCGGAGTGTTCCAGGGCGGGGGCGACAGCACCGCCCTGGCCCGGATCACCACGTACGGGGTGGCGCTCCAACTGGCCCTCGCCCACGCCCTGTCGGGGGCGGGACTGCCCGGCGTCTGCGCGGCCATGGCCGCCGCCATGGCCGCGCAGTGCGCGGCCGCCGCCCGGCTGTACCGGCGCGCGGCACCCCCGGACCCGCCGGAACGGCCCGGACCGCCCGGCCGCGAACCGTCCGGGGACGACCCGCGCCACCGCCCCGGCACCGCGGCCAGGGGTGTACGTTGACGCCGCGAACGGGGATCCCACGGGTCGGAGGACGGTCATGAGCGTGCCGGTGCCGGTGCCGGGCGCGGCGGTGAGCGCGCGGTGAGCGCCCCGGACGCGGTGGTCGTCGGCAGCGGGCCGAACGGGCTCGCCGCCGCGGTGATACTGGCCCGGGCCGGCCTGGACGTCGAACTGTACGAGGCCGCCGACGAGTTGGGCGGCGGGCTGCGCTCGAAGGCGCTGTTCCGCGACGACATCGTGCACGACGTCTGCGCCGCCGTGCACCCGATGGCGGCGGCCTCCCGCTTCTTCCGCGCGTTCGACCCGGCCGCCCGGGGCGTCGACCTGCTGCTCCCCGAGATCAGCTACGCCCACCCGCTGGACGGCGGCCGGGCCGGCCTCGCCCACCACTCGCTCGACGCCACCTGCGAACGGCTCGGACCGGACGGGCCGCGCTGGCGGGCCCTGATGGCACCGCTGCTCGACCGCAGCCGCGCCCTCGTCGACCTGATGCTCTCCGACCAGCGGCACCCACCCACCGACCCGGCCGTGCCGTTCCTGCTCGCCGGACGGGTACTGCGGCACGGCACCCCGCTGGCCGGACGGCAGTTCACCGGGCCGGAGGCGGCCGCGCTGCTCGCCGGCGTCGCCGCGCACGTGGTCGGCCCGATGCCGACACCCGCCTCCGCCGCGGTCGGCCTGCTGCTCGGCCACCTCGCCCACGGCACCGGCTGGCCGGTGGTCCGCGGCGGCAGCGGCGCGCTGGCCCGTGCCCTCGCCGACGACTTCACCGCGCACGGCGGCCGGGTGCACACCGGCCGCCGGATCACCGACCTGCGCGAGTTCCACCGCTCCCGCGCGGTGCTGCTCGACGTCGGCCCGAAGGAGTTCCTGCGGATCGCCGCGCCCCGACTGCCCGCCCGCTACCGCCGCGCCCTGGCCGCGTTCCGGTACGGGCCGGGCGCCGCCAAGGTCGACTACCTGCTCAGCGGCCCCGTCCCGTGGGCGAACCCGGAGGTCGGCCGGGCCGCCACCGTGCACCTCGGCGGCAGCCACACCGAGGTGTTCCGCCAGGAGACCCTGGTCTCCCGGGGCGTACGCACCGACCGCCCCTTCGTCCTGGTCGTCGACCCGGCCGCCGCCGACCCCTCCCGGGCCCGCCCCGGCGCCCGCCCGCTCTGGGCCTACGCGCACGTGCCGAACGGCGACGACACCGACCCGGTCGCCCTGGTCACCGCCCGGATCGAGGCGTACGCCCCCGGCTTCACCGACACCGTGCTGGCCTCCCGGGGCGTCAGCGCCGCCGCACTGGAGCACTACAACCCCAACTACGTCGGCGGCGACATCGCGGCCGGCGCGATGACCCTCACCCAGTCCCTGATCCGCCCCACCCTCCGCCCCGACCCGCACACCACCCCCCTCCCCGGCGTCTACCTCTGCTCCGCCGCCACCCCACCCGGCCCCGGCGTCCACGGCATGCCCGGGTACTACGCCGCCCGCTCCGCCCTCCGCCACGAATTCGGCCTCCGCCGCCTCCCCTCCCTGGCCCCGCACCCACCCGCCTGACACCCCCGCCCACCGAACACCGCGCCCCCGGCACGACAACACGCCTCCCAGAGAAGCCACTTGGGCAAGCGGAACACCACGCCGCAGGCGGGAAGCAAGGGCCGCAGGCCCAGCACCGCCCCAGGCGGGACAACATGCCGCCCGGGGGCGCTACTTGGGCAGGCGGGTGGCGAGGCCGTCGGCGAGGCGTTGGAGGCCGAATTCGAAGCGGGTGTTCATGTCGGGGTCGGTGAGGTCGTCGGCGAGGGCGACGAGGTTGGGGTAGGTGTCGGGCGCGAGGGCGCGGAAGGTGTCGCCGGCTTCGCGGGCGGCTTGGCCGCGGCCGGCGCCGGCGGCTTCGGTGGCGGAGAGGGGGGACTGCTCCTGGAGGACGAAGCCCTGGACGTAGGCGGAGAGCAGGTAGGAGGCCATCGCGGCGTCGGCGTCGGTGAAGCCGGCGCCGCGGAGGCGGTCGAGTTGGTCCTCCAGGACGGCGAGGATGTGCGGGCCGGGGGCGAGGCGTCCGGCGACGACCTTGGCGGCGTCGCGTTTGGCGAGCAGCAGGGCGCGGTAGCGGCGGCCGTACTCCAGGTACTGGTGGCGCCAGTCGCCGGTGCGGGGCGGGAGTTCGGCGTCGGCGATGATCGCGTCGTTGAGGAGGTCGAGGAGTTCCTCCTTGTTGCGGACGTGCCAGTAGAGCGAGGCGGCCTGGACGCCGATCTCGGCGGCGACCTTGCGCATGGAGAGGCCGGTCAGGCCCTCGCGTTCGAGGACGAGCAGCGCGGCGTCGGCGATGCGTTCGCGGGTGACGGTGCGCGCGGGGGGCGGGGCCACGGTTGCTCCTGGGGGCGGCGGACGGCGCGGTTTCGCGCTTGCAATCTAACACCGTTAGAGCGATGCTGGGGGCGCGATCGCAGCCCCTAACACCGTTAGGGGCCTATTCGGCACGCCCGCAGGGGGAGAGATGGACGACCGCGCCACCGGCACCACCGGCACCACGAGCGCCCGCCGCAAGCGGCAGGCGCTCGCCACGCTCTGCGTCACGATGTTCATGGCGATGCTGGACAACGTCATCGTCAACATCGCCCTCCCCCGGATCGGCCGGGACCTGGACGCGGGCATCAGCGGCCTGCAGTGGGTCGCCGAGGGCTACAGCCTGGTGTACGCGGCGCTGCTGCTGACCGGCGGCACGCTCGGCGACCGGTACGGCCGGACCAGGGTGTTCCGGCTCGGGCTGGCGCTGTTCACGCTGGGCTCGGCGGGGGCCGCGCTCGCGGGCGGGCTCGGCGGGATCGGCGCGCTGGTCGCGGCCCGGATGCTGCAGGGTGTCGGCGCGGCGCTGCTGACGCCGGGCAGCCTGGCGATCCTGCGGCAGGTGTTCACGGACGAGCGGGAGCGGGCCCGGGCGATCGGCCTCTGGTCGGGCGTCTCGGCGCTGGGCCTGTCGGTCGGGCCGGTGGTCGGCGGTCCGATGGTGGACGCGTTCGGCTGGGCCGGCGTGTTCTGGATCAACGTGCCGGTCGGCCTGGTCGGCCTGGTGCTGGCGTACCGGGTGCTGCCGGAGGTCGCGCCGCGCCCCCGGCGGGTGGACGCGGTGGGGCTGGCGCTGTCGGCGGGCGGGCTGGGCGCGCTGGTGTACGGGCTGGTCGAGGGCACGGGCCGGGGCTGGACGGACGGCCGGGTACTGGCCTGCGGGCTGGCGGCGGCGGTGCTGCTGGGGCTGTTCGTCCTGGTCGAACTGCGGGTCGCCGAGCCGATGCTGGAGCTGCGGATGTTCCGCGACCGGGTGTTGGCGGGGGCACTGCTGAGCGGGCTGATGGTGAGTTTCGGGATGTTCGGCGCACTGTTCTTCCTGCCGCTGATGCTGCAGGGCGTGATGCGCTGGTCGCCGACCGCCGCCGGGTACGCGGGCCTGCCGATGAGCGTGGTGATCGTGTTCGCGGCGCCGCTGTCGGGTCGGCTGACCGCCCGGTACGGGCCGCGCCGGCCGCTGGCGCTGGGCATCGCGCTGTGCGCGGTGGGCCTGGGCGGGCTGTCGCTGTACTCGGGGCAGGCGCACTACTGGTCGTACGCGTGGGCCCTGGTGCTGCTGGGCCTCGGCATGGGCCTGACCTTCACGCCGGTGTCGATCGCGGTGCTGGGGCGGGTCGCCCCGGAGCGCACCGGCATGGCCTCGGCGGCCGTCAACACGCTGCGCGAACTCGGCGGTGTGCTGGGCATCGCCGTGCTGGGCGCCGTCCTGACCGACCGGCTGACCGGCGCACTGACCGGCTCCCTGCACCGGCTCGGCCTGCCCGCGGACGGCGTGCCGCACGCGGTCGCCGCGCTCGCCGGCCACGGCGCGGCGGACGCCGCCCCGGCCGTGGCGCCCGTCCGGGCCGCCGTGGACGCCTCCTTCGTGGACGCCCTGCACCTGGCACTGCGCTGCGGCTCGGCGGCCCTCGCCGCGACCGCCGTCCTGGTCGCCCTGCTGCTCCGCCCGTCGGCCGTGCCGTCGGCCGCCCCGGCGCCCACCCCGGCCGCACCCGTCCCCAACCCCGCACCAGCCGACGCCATCTGACGCTACATCAGCCACGACCCGTCCGGGCTCGGCGGGCAGTTGAGCGAGTGTGGTGAACGCGTACGGTTTCGACGCCTCCGTTCGCTAGCATGACCGGCTCAAGTGGTCGGACCGACACCGGCAGTGGAGGATGGCGTGCTGAGCGTGGGCCCGGACGGCAACGGCGGCAGTGGCGGCGGCGGGGACGGCTTCCGGGTGGAGCCGGGCGAGTTGGACGGGGCCGGGCGGACGGCGAGCGGCGTCGCCGAGCAGGTCCCCGGCGGCACCTCCCGGGTGCTGGGCGCCTCGGACGCCGCCGAGGCCGGGCTGCGCGGCTGGAGCACCGGCGGCGAACTCGACTCCTGCACCGACGAGTGGCGGCGGCTGCTGGACGCGCTCTCCGCCGAGATGGACCGGCAGGGCGACGACCTGCGGCGGACCGCGGCGAACTACCGCCGGGCCGATCAGGAGGCCGCCCGCGGCCTGACGGCGGGGCGGTGAGCATGGACGTCCCCACCCTGCGCGACGCCGACCCGGAGCGGCTGTTCGGCGCCGCCGACGCGTACGCCGCGCTGGCCGAGGCGTTCTCCGGCCACGCCGACACCTGGCGGACCGGCGTCGACGGCCGCGTCCGGCACTCCGGCTGGACCGGCACCGCCGCCGACGGCGCCCACCGCTCGCTCTCCCGCACCACCGGCAAGCTGGCCGCCGCCCACCTGGAGCTGTCCCGGATCGCGCCGGTGCTGCGCGAGGGCGCCGAGGCGTTCCTGAGCGCCCGCTCCAAACTGCGGGCCGCGCTCGCCTACGCGGCCGCGCACGGCTTCACCGTCGCCGACGACGGCGGCGTCTCCTGGCCGGCGCCCACCCCCGCCGAACTCCACGACCCGGACGCCGCCGACCGCTCCCGGCAGGGCGGCGACCTGCGCGACCGGATCGCCGACGCGCTCACCGAGGCCGCGCACGCCGACCAGGTCACCGCCCAGCGCCTGCGCCGGTACACCGAGGACGCCCGCACCGGCGCCGGCCTCGACCCCGGCACCGCCGCGATGCGCCTGAACAGCGCCGTGGTCGACGCGCTCAGCCCGCTCGGCGGCGGCGAGGACCTGGTCCGGGCCGGCCTGCCCGGCAAGGACGCCCCGCCGACCGAGGTCAACGCCTGGTGGAAGTCGCTCCCGCCGGACGAACAGCAGCGCCTGCTCCAGGCGTACCCGGCCGAACTCGGCAACCGCGACGGCCTGCCGACGCCCGCCCGCGACCAGGCCAACCGGATCAACCTGGACCGGCTGGTCACCGAACTCTCCGGCCGCCAGGACCTCTCCGACTGGGACCGGAAGAAGCTGGAGGGCTTCCGGGCGATCCAGGGCCGGCTCGCCGAGGAGCGGGGCAAACAGCCCCCCGCCTACCTGATGGTGATCGGCGACCAGGGCCAGGGCCGGGCCGCGATCGCCTACGGCAACCCGGACACCGCCGACGACGTGGTCGCCTACGTGCCCGGCCTGAACACCGAGGTCAAGAACATGGCGGGCGGCGACGCCAACCGGGCCCGCGACCTGTGGCAGGCCGCGCACGACACCGACCCGAGCCGCTCCACCGCCTCGATCGCCTGGCTCGGCTACGACACCCCGCAGGTCAAGGGCATCAGCCCCGACATGTTCGCGGTGGCCGGCGACGACCGGGCCAGACAAGGCGGCGCGGCCTACCAGGACTTCCTCCAGGGCCTGCGCGCCTCGCACGAGGGACAGCCCGCGCACCTCACCGCGCTCGGCCACTCGTACGGCTCGTTCACCGTCGGCCAGGCCGCGCAGCGCCCCGGCGGGATCCCGGCGGACGACGTCATCCTGGTCGGCTCGCCCGGCACCGGCGCCCAGCAGGCGTCCCAACTCGGCGTCGGCGCGGGGCACGTGTGGGTCGGCGCGGCCGAGCACGACCCGGTCTCCCAGCTGCCCAGCCACGACGAGGCCAAGGGCATCGGCATCGGCGCGGGCATCGGCGGCCTGCTCGGCGGCCCGCTCGGCGCGGTGGCCGGCGGCTTCCTCGGCGACAAGATCGCGGGGCACAATGACCCCGACGAGCTGTGGTTCGGCCAGGACCCGGCGAGCCGCGAGTTCGGGGCGCACCGCTTCGACGTCGCCGACGGCCCGCTGGGCTTCGAATCGCACTCCGACTACTGGAACCAGGGCGACGGCCGGGACGGGCACTCGCTGCGCAACATGGGCTTGATCGTCTCCGGCCACGGCGACCGGGTGTCCGGACAGGAGTACCGATGAACGAGGACCTCGGGCCCGAGCTGCTCGCCGCACGCGCCGCGCTGGACGAACTGCTCGACTCCGCCCCCGCCGCCCTCGTCCCGGCGGTCGCCTGGGCAGACGGCCCGTACGTCGCGGTCGCCCACGAACACGCCTTCACCCGCGAACCGGACGGCACCGCCCACCTGGAGAAGCGCCGCTACCTGCTGACCCGGATCGCCGAGCACCGCTACCCCGACCTGCTCGCCCAACTCGGCCGCTCCTGGCGCGAACGCGGCTGGGCGGTGGAGGCCGAGGACGACCCGGTGCTGCCCGTACTGCGCGCCAAATCCCCTTACGGGCAAGCCGAGTTCAGGATCGGCTTCGCCGGCAACGGCACCCTGCTGGCCCGGGTCGACGGCCTGGCCGCGCCGGGCGTCTCCTACCCGTTCGGCGGGGCCAGCACGGTGCCGATCGGACCGGACGGTTCGATGGACACCATGCCCCGGCGGCAGGACCCGTTCTGGTCGGTCTAGGGTCTGGGCAGGCGATCCGACGGAGGGGACACGGATGAGGCTGCGGGTGGCGGGCGCCGTCGCACTGCTGGTGCTGGGCCTGGGAACGGCGGGCTGCGGCGAGTCCGCGGGCGGCTCGAAGCCGCCGGTGGTGGCACTGGACACCGCCCGTACCCGGCTGCGCGAACTGGTCGAGGGCACCACCGGGGCGCTCACCCCCGCCGTCCGGTACGCCGACGACGCGTACCGGGCCGTCCCGCACGAGAACGCCGCCCGGGACAACGACGGCACCGCCAAACTGACGCTCCGCCGCTACGTGCTGACCAAGGTGTCGGCCGCCAACCAGCCGCGCCTGCTGGAGCAGGTCCGGGCCTACTGGAGCGGCCTCGGCTACACCCCGCACGACACCGGCGCTCCCGACCTGGCGAGCGCCACCGCCCCCGACGGCACCGGCGTGACGGTCAGCGTCGGCGCGGTCGGCAACGTCACCGTGATCGCCGACGCCTGGGTGCGGGACCCCGGCAGCACCGCCCCGTTCGGCCCCGCCCCGAGCCCGCTGCCGACCGGGAAGGACGGCGGGCCGGACACCGTACCGACCTTCGAGGACCCGGCCTGGTCCTGAACGCGCCTCGGCGGGCGCCCACCGCGTGCCCGCCGCGTGCCCACCGCGTGCCCACCGTGCGGACGAATCGGGGCCGACCGGTGCCGATCGGGCGTCAGGACCGGTCTGACGCACAGTAGTTGGCGGGTGGCATTGGGCTGACGTGACCATGCTGGTTATAGTCGGAACGATCTAGCCGGAACGGCGGCCGGCCGAGGGGTCTTCCTCGGTACCGCCATGTCGCGTTCCGGCGCGCCGTGCCGCCGTGCCGGCCGTCGCCCCTGGGCTTGTCGTGTTCCGCGTCGACCACGGGGAGAGACGGCAATGGCTCAGTTGACCGGGCGGAGGCGCAGCGTGCTGGCCGCTTTGACGGGCGGGACGCTGCTGTTGAGCGGCTGCGGCGTCATCGGGATCGGTGGCGGTTCGAGCGACCAGGCGGACCTGCGGGCGCTGCTGCCGGAGCGGGTGCGGAAGGCGGGGGTGCTCACGGTGGGGTCGTCGTTCACGGCGGCGCCGGTGGTGTACCGCAACGACCGCAACGAGCCGGACGGCCTGGATCCGCACCTGGCGCAGAAGTTGGGGTCGCTGCTGGGGGTGCGGGTGGAGTTCCAGGACGCGGGCGTGTTCGCGAACGTGCTGCCGGGCCTGCTGGGCGGCAAGTACGACATCGCGATGTCGGGGATCACCGACACCCGGGAGCGCGAGCAGGGCCTGGACAAGAACGGCAAGCAGGTCAACGCGGGCGTGGACTTCGTCGACTACTTCATGGCGGGCATCGGCATCGCCGTGGACAAGGGCAACCCGAAGGAGATCACCGACATCGACCGGCTCTGCGGGCACACCGTGACGGTCAAGAAGGGCACCACGCACGCCGACCTGGCGGCCCGGCAGAAGGCGGTCTGCGATCCGGCCGGACGGCCGCTGACGATCATGGAGACGGACAGCGACAACGCCGCGATCGAGAACCTGAAGGGCCCGGCGGACGCGTACATCACCGACTACCCGAAGGCGACGTACGCGGTGCAGACGGTCGGGAACGGCACCCTGTTCGACATCGGCGGCCCGCAGATCCAGCCGCGCCCGTTCGGGATCGCGCTGCGCAAGGAGGACGGCCGGCTGCGGGACGTGCTGATGCGGGCGATGAACCGGCTGATCATGGACGGGACGTACGACCAGGTGCTGGCCGACCACCAGCTGACGGTCGGCGCGATCCAGAACGCGGTCACCAACGGGCCGTAGACCGCGGGCCGCGCCCCCGGGGTCTCAGCCGGTGGCGAAGGCGAGCACCGCCACGTCGTCGGTGAGCGCGCCCGCGTGGCGGCGGACGTCGTGGTCGAGGAAGGCGACCGCGTCGTCCGGTCCGGTGGCGGGGAGGGTGGCGAGGCGGTCGGCGAGCGGGTAGAAGGCGCCGCCGCGGTCGCGGGCCTCGGTGAGGCCGTCGGTGTGCAGCAGCAGGGTGCGGCCGGGCGGCAGCGGGACGGCGGTGGGCGGTTCGGCGGGACCGGCGGCGAGGTGGCCGAGGCCGAGCGGGAGGTCCTCGGGGCAGTGGACGGCGTCGACCCGGCCGGGGGCGAGCAGCAGCGGGCTGAGGTGACCGCGGTTGACCACCTCGACCCGGTCGGTGCCGGGGCGGTGCTGGACGAGGACGGCGGTGACGAACAGTTCGCGGTCGCCGTCCTGTTCGGCGGCGCGGCGCACGGCGCGGTCCAACTGGTCGGCGAGTTCGCCGAGTCCGGCGGTCTCGTGGGCGGCGATCCGGAACGCGCCGATCACGTCGGCGACGGTGCGGACGGCGTCCAGGCCCTTGCCGCGGACGTCGCCGAGCAGGATCCGGGTGCCGTACCGGGTCTCGCACACCTCGTACAGGTCGCCGCCGACGCCGACGTCCGCCTGCGCGGGGTGGTAGAGGCCGGCGGTGCGCAGGCTCCCGGCCCGGGCCGGGACGGGGCGCAGCACGGTGTGCTGGAGGGCGTCGGCGACGGCCCGCACCCGGACCAGGTCGCGGGCCTGGCGGCGGCGCTGCCAGGCGAGTCCGGCGCCCATCGTGCCGGCCAGCACGGTGGCCAGGTACGTCCACATGTGGTGCTGCTCGGTGAGGTGTCCGGCACGCAGTCCGAGCAGGGCCTGCAGCACGACGGTGACGGCGGTGGCGGCGGCGACCAGCGCGGGGCCGCCGCTGAACGCGACGACCACCGGGATCACGGTGAGCAGGAAGCCGGCCGCGATGGAGCTGGGGATCGAGCGTTCCAGCACCAGGTCGGCGATCACCAGCAGGACCGGCAGCAGCCGCACCCAGGTCGGGGTGCGCAGCGCGGCGGCCATCGCGGCCTCCCAGCGGGCGCTGCCGGGGGACGGCGCGGCGGGACGGCGCTGGTCGGCCGGGGGCGCGGGCCGCGGCGGCGGTGCGGGAGCCGGATCGACCGGTCGGACGTCGGGGGCGGGCGGCGCTGCCATGCTGACCTCCTCGGCGGCCGGACGGGGGTGCTGCTCCTCCCATGGTCGCGTGCGGCGCGGGCCGGCCACCCCTTGCCAAGGTCCCGACGGCTCGGGACCTTGGCCCTGTTCCGGCCGGGCGGCGGAGCGTGTCGTGAGTTGCGTCACCGACCGACCGCGTCACCGGCCGTCCGGCGCGGGGGCGACCGGTGCGGGGGTGACCGGCCCGAGGGTGACCGGCAGCGTCCCGTAGCCGCGCAGCACCAGCCGGGTGCGCCGGGGGGCCGGTCCGGCGGGGGCGAGGTCGGGGAAGCGGCGGAGCAGGGCGGGCAGGGCGGTGGCGGCCTCCAGGCGGGCGAGCTGGCTGCCGAGGCAGAAGTGCGGGCCGCTGCCGAAGCTGAGCGGCCGCCCGGCGGGTTCCCGGCCGTCGGCGGCCTGGTAGCGCCAGGGGTCGAAGCGGCCGGGGTCGGGGTAGCGGCGCGGGTCGCGGTTGGCGGCGCCGAGCAGCAGCAGGACGGCGGTGCCGGCCTCGACGGGCAGTCCGGCGGCGGTGAGGCCGTCCTGGGCGGCCAGCCGGGAGGTGAGCTGGACGGGCGGGTCGTGCCGGAGCACTTCTTCGACCAGGGCGCCGGGGTCGAGGGTGCCGTCGCGCAGGGCGGCGGCGGCCTCGGGGTGGGCGAAGAGGCGGGCCAGGGCGTTGCCGATCAGGTTGCCGGTGGTCTCGAAGCCGGCGACCAGCAGCAGGGCCAGGTTGGCGATCAGCTCGCGGTCGGAGAGCCGGTCGGGTTCGGCGTCGGCGGTCCGCACCAGGGCGCTGACCAGGTCGTCGCGCGGGTCGGCGCGGCGGGCGGCGGCGAGTTCGGCGAAGTAGTCGGAGAGCCGGACGGCGGCCAGGTCGGCGGCGGCCCGCTCGTCCTCGTCCGGGTCGAACTCCAGGGTGACGGTCAGGTCGGCGGCGAGCGGGCGGAACAGGTGCCGGTCCTCGACGGGGACGCCGAGCAGTTCGCAGATCACGCCGACCGGCAGCCGGAACGCGAACGCGTCCAGGAAGTCGACCGGGGTGCCGTCGGCGCCGCGCCGGGCCAGGTCGTCGAGCAGGTCGTCGACGGCGGCGGTGACGGCGGGGGCGAGCGCGGCGACCCGGCGCGGGGTGAAGACCGAGGCGATCAGCGAGCGCATCCGGCCGTGGTCGGGCGCGTTGCGCTGCAGGATCGACGAGGAGAGCAGGTACTCGCCGGGGTGGTCGAGGAAACCGGGATCGAGGGCGGCCCGCATCTGCCCGTCCTCGACCAGGAAGCCGGGCGCGCGCAGCACCTCCTCGGCCTCCTGGTAGCCGGTCACCACCAGCATCCCGGCGCCGGTCCGCACCACCGGACCGTACGCGCGCAGCCGCTCGTACCGGGGGTACGGGTCCTGCCGGCCCTCCGGTCCGACCAGATCGTCGACGATCTCCGTCGCCGCCATGACGTCGTCCATGCTCTCCCCCTGCGCACTGGTGTTCCCGCGGCTCTCTCCACAACGGCCGGTCCGCGCAACGGGGTTCCCGGCCCGGCTCGGGTGGGTTCCCGGCCCGGGTGGGTAGGGTGGGCGGCCATGGAGATCTGGATCAACCCGCGGTGCGGCAAGTGCCGCACCGCCCTCGGCGAACTCGACGCGGCGGGCGCCGAGTACACCGTCCGCCACTACCTGGACGAGCCGCCGACGGCCGCCGAACTCACGGCGGTACTGGACCGGTTGGGCCTGGAGCCGTGGAACGTGGCCCGGCTGGACGAGGCCGTCGCCAAGGAGCTGGGCCTGCGCTCCTGGGGCCGCGAACAGGGCGACCGGGCCCGCTGGGTGGCGGCGATGACCGCGCACCCGAAGCTGATCCAGCGGCCGATCATCACCGCGGACGACGGCTACACGGTGATCGGGCGCACCCCGGACGCGCTGAAGGACGTCCTCTCGCACTGAACCGCGCCCCGGGCCCGGCCCCGCACCACCGGTGACAGCGGCCTGACAGCGGGCTGGCAGCGGCCCCCGGCAGGCTGGGCGACGTCCGGAAGCCGTCCGTCCTCCACCCGCCGGGAGCGCCCGTGTCCGACCTGCCGATCCGCCGCCTGACCGTCGCCGCCGTGCACCGGCCCACGCCGCGGACGGTCCGGGTCACCTTCGCCCTGCCGCCCGGCGAGTTCGCCCTCGCCGGGCCGGACCAGCAGGTCAAGCTGTACTTCCCGCGCCCCGGCCAGGACCGCCCGGCCCTCCCCGCCCCGGCCCCCGGCCAGTCCCTGATGGACTGGTACGGGGCCTGCCACGCCGTCCCGGAGGCCGAGCGCCCCTGGATGCGCTCCTTCACCCTCCGCGCCCACGACGCCGAACTCCACACCGTCGACGTCGACTTCGTCCTGCACGGCACCGACGGCGCGGGCGGCCCGGCCGCCGCGTGGGCCGCGCGGGCCCGGCCGGGGCAGCGGCTCGCGATGTTCGGCCCCTCCCCCGAGTTCGCCCGCCCGTTCCCGCTGGACGGCGGCCGGCCGCTGCTCTTCGCCTGCGACGAGTCCGCGCTGCCCGCGCTCGGCACCCTGGCCGAGGCCCTGCCGGCCGGCGCCCGGGCCCACGCCTGGATCGAGGTGGCCGGCCCCGAGGAAGAGCAACCCCTGCTCGGATTCGGCGAGTTGACCGTCCACTGGGTCCACCGCGGCGACGCCCCGCACGGCACCCGGCTGCTGGCCGCCCTCGGCTCCGCCACCCTCCCGTCCGCCCCCGGCGCCGCCTGGCTGGCCGGCGAGGCCGGCACCGTCCGCGCCCTGCGCCGCCACCTCACCGAGGACCGCGGCCTGCCCCGCGCCGCCCTCCACGCCACCGGCTACTGGCGGGCCCGCCTCACCCAGGACGACGCCCCCACCCCCGAGGACCTCGCCGACGCCCAGGAGATCCTCCGCGACCTCCAGCGCTAGCCCCGCCCGCCCCCGCGAACTGCCCGGAGTGCCCGGAGCTCCCCCCGCTCCCCTGGTACCTTCCGCTGGTGACGAGCCTCCTGCAGCCGCCGCTGCTCACCCGCCTGCTGGCCGCCGAACGGATCCTGATCGCCGGCGCGGGCGGCGGCTTCGACGTCTACGCGGGCCTGCCGCTCGCCCTCGCCCTGCGGGCCGCCGGCCGCGAGGTGCACCTGGCGAACCTGTCGTTCAGCAGCCTGCACGGCCTCGACCGGGAGGTCTGGGCGGCCCCCGACCTGGCCCGGATCACCCCGGACATCCGCTCCGCCGACCGGTACTTCCCCGAACGCTCACTGGCCCGCTGGCTGCGCTCGCGGCAACTCCCGGACACCGTCTGGGCGTTCCCCCCGACCGGAGTACAGCCGCTGCGCGCGGCCTACCGCGCGCTGGTCGACCTGCTCGACGTGGACGCGATCCTGCTCGTCGACGGCGGCACCGACATCCTGCTGCGCGGCGACGAGGCCGGCCTCGGCACCCCCGAGGAGGACATGACCTCGCTGGCCGCCGTCGCCGGACTCACCGAAGTACCCCAACGCCTGGTCGCCGCCCTCGGCTTCGGCATCGACGCGTACCACGGCGTCAGCCACAGCCTGGTCCTGGAGAACCTCGCCGCCCTCCAGCGCGACGGCGGCTACCTCGGCGCGTTCTCCATTCCCCCCGACTCCCCCGAGGCCGCCCACTACCTGGACGCCGTCGCCCACGCCCGCGCCGAATGCCCCGAACACCCCAGCATCGTGCACGGCTCCGTCGCCGCCGCCCTGCGCGGCGAGTTCGGCGACGCCCGCTTCACCGAACGCACCGGCGACAGCGCCCTGTTCATCAACCCCCTCATGACGCTCTACTTCGGCACCACCGTCGAAGCCCTGGCCACCCACCACCTCTACCTCGACCGCCTGGAACACACCGTTCTCCTCGGCCAGGTCGCCTCCGCCATCGGCCGCTTCCAGGACTCCCTCCCCCGCCAACGCCCACCCCGCGCCTTCCCCCACTGAGACCCGCCCCGAGGCCCCGGCGTCCGAGTAGGCGATCGCATGCCGGGGATCGGTGTACGTGCCGACCAGCCCGGTGATCTCCACATCGAGGCCGCTCTCCTCACGCATATCCCGAACGCCCCCCGGAAGCGACTCACCGAGATCCATGGCGCCACCCGGCAACGCGTACAGGCCGTTGTCGGTCCGCCGCTGGAGCAGCACCCGCCCCTCACTGCCGGTCACCACTATGCGGGGCAGCTCGGCTCTCGGCGCAGGAACGGCGAAGCCCCGCCACCTGGCGTGCAGATGGCGGGGCTCTCGGCCGCCCGAGCAGCAGCACCCAAGGTTGGGGGTTCGGCGGAGCTCAGAGCTCGCCGAACGCACCTGCGGCAGCAGCAGCGACGAAGCTCGTCCAAGCGGCGGTCGGGAACACCAGGACGGGACCGGCAGGGTCCTTGGAGTCCCGGACAGGCATCACGACAGGATGGGCGCCGAGCGCCACCTCAACGCAGTCGCCGCCGTTGTCGCTGTAACTGCTCTTCACCCAGCGAAGGTCGGCATGGTCGATGTCGATCATTCAAGTTCCTTCCGAACAGCCTGGATCCTGGCGAGTGAAGCGGCCATCGACAGGGACTCCACCTGCAACCGATCGTAGCGTCCGGACCAGGCCGTCACTGTCTTGCGATCCCGTTCCACATGCCCCCGGGCCAAGGACTCCGCGTACCCCAGGATTGACCTGTCCGCGAGGGTGAGAAGAACGACGGGCATCCTGAACGGCACGCGTTCTGCCAGGTCGAACGGGGCCACCTGCACCATGAAGTGCGGGCTGTTCGCCAAGCTCTCCAGGTAGGCGAGCTGTTCGGCCATCACCCTCCGGCCCCCAATCGGCCGCCGGATGCACCCCTCATCCATCACCGCATGGACGAGGGGTGGGTCGGCCCTCCGCAAAGACTCTTGCCGAGCCGCCAAGAGCGAGACTCTCGTTTCGGCTTGCGCCTCGGTGATGTCACCCCGGTGTACTGCTGCCGCGGCGAGCGCCGCAGCATAGGCGGGCGTCTGAAGCTGCCCGGGTACAACGCTGAGCTGGAAGGTCCGCAGCAGTGAACATCCTGCCTCCGCCTCGGCGAATTCCGAGAAGCCCTCCAGTAGCGCGGAGCTGGAGTACAGGCGGTAAAGCTCTTGGAACCGAGCCCCGGTTTCGAACACTTCATCGGCTTTGACAGCGAAAGTAAAAGTCAGAGCGCGCTTACCCCGTTCGATCAGAGAGACGTAGCTGTTGGCATAGCCCATGCGCTTGGCCAACGCTGTCTGCGACCATCCGCGCGCACCCCTTGACCTGGCAAGTTCCCTCCCGAAGCGAAGCGCCGGAGATGACACCGCGTCAACTTCGAGATCGTCTTCCATGGTCGTCTCCCTTTGACAAGCAGATCCAGTCAACGGTCAAGCCCTTCCGATCGTAGCCAGATCTGTCGATGCTTGAAGCACGGACGGTAACCATCGCGGAGAGCAACCACGCTACGGAGCAGTGATCATGACGGACGCTCAGCAAGAGCCTGGAAGAAAACCTGCTGACAGAACGGGCTTTGAGGAGCGGTTGCCCCGAATGGGCGGGATGACCCTCCGGGTCTACACGGTCGATGCCGACGGCTCCCGGGAGGAGCATCCGGACCCCGTGCCGGACGACTGGAAACTTCCGGCGCACTACTCCTCCACCACGTGGCCGGCCTGCCGGTGCCCCGCACACGGGGCGGCGACATGACGTGCCGTTCCTGCGACACGGCGTACCGGGTCCCGCCCAGCCGATGCGGACGGACACGCCCGCCGTTCGCGAACGCCCCGCGGGAGTGAAGTCGAGCAGCAAGGCCCCCGGACACCCGATCACGTCCTACGTGCTGTGCACCGACCCCGCGTCCCGTCTGCTGATCGTACGGGCGGCCGGAATCGGCACGTGGCACCTGCCCGGCGGCGTGGTCGAGGTGGGGGAATCCCCGCTCGACACTGCCCGCCGTGAAAGCCGCGAGGAGTTGGCCCTCGCACTCGACCTGTTGCCCGATGACCTGTTGGGCATCGAGTGGGCCCAGGCCCGCCGCGAGGGCGCCCGGGACCGGATCGTGTTCCTGTGGTCCGGGCCGATGCTCAGCGCGGCCGACACCGACCGCATCGTGCTGGACGCGCGGGAGTTGTCGGCGTGGCGGTGGGCCGACCGGGACGAGGCCCGCCGGCTGCTGCACCCCGCGGTCGCCGCCCGGGTCCGGGCGCCTCTCCAGTGGCCCGGAAGCGTCACCTACCGAGAGACCCGAACCGAAAGGACGGCCCGCCATGACGACGGCCGAGTACCCCGCCAGGACGCTGCGGATCGGCACCCGTAGTTCGCCGCTCGCCCTCGCGCAGACCGACATGGTCGTTGCGGCGCTGCGCGAGCACGTCCCCGACCTGGTGGCCGAGACGGTGCCGGTGACCACCGAGGCCGACCTGTGGCAGGGCGACCTCGCGCAGCTCGGCGGCAAGGGCCTGTACACCAAGCAGATCGACGCCATGCTGCAGGCGGGCGCGGTGGACATGGCCGTGCACTGCGTGAAGGACGTGCCCGGCGACGTGCCGCTGCCGCGCGGGCTGGTCTTCGCCGCGTACATGGAACGCCCGGACGTGCGGGACGTGCTGCTGTTCCCCGAGGGCTCGGGGTACCGCACGCTGGCCGACCTGCCGCCGGGCGCGGTCATCCTCTCCTCGGCCGTCCGCCGCAAGGCGCAGATCCTGCGGGCCCGCCCCGATCTCGAGGTCGTGCGGGTGCGCGGCGCGGTCGGCAGCCGGCTGGAGAAGCTGGACGGCGCGAAGCAGATCGACGTCCACGCGGACGGGATGGTCCTCGCGGCGGCCGGGCTCGCCCGGCTCGGCATCGAGCGTCCCGGCTACGTGCTGAGCATGGACGAGATGCTGCCCGCCGTCGGCGCGGGCGTGCTCGGACTGGAGTGCCGCCAGGGCGACCCGGCCACGGCGGCCCTGCTGGAGAAGATCAACCACCCGCGCACGCAGCGGGAGGTGACCGCGGAACGCGTGCTGCTGCACAACCTGCGCGGGCACTGCAACAGCCCCATCGCCGGGTACTGCACCACCGAGCCGGACGGGCAACTGTCGCTGCGCGGCATGGTGTTCGACCGCGAGGGCAGCAAGTTCGCCAACGCGATGCTGTGGAACGAGCACCGCCAGGACCCCGCCACCCTCGGAGCCCGGGTCGCCGCCGAACTCCTCCGCCAGGGCGCGCGGGAGATCATCGCCGGCATCCCGCACTGACCCGCCCGGCGGGCCGGCGGCCTGGCGAACCCGTTGCCTGCCACGCCTCCCCTGCCGCACCTTCCCCGCCGTTCGAGCGCAGGATCCCGCCGCAGGTTCCCTCGTGGAAGTGCACCCCCGAGGACGGCACCGCCTCGGAGCCCCACCCGCAGCTGTTGCCTCTGCGCCGCCGAAAACCCCGCGCCCCGGCGGCCGACGGCTGCTACCGTCCGCCCGGTGACCACCACGAGCGCCCTCGAACCTCCCCTGCTCACGCGCCTGTTGGCCGCCGAACGGATCTTGGTCGCCGGCGCGGGCGGCGGCCACGACGTCTACGCGGGCCTGCCGCTCGCCCTCGCCCTGCGGGCCGCCGGCCGCGAGGTGCACCTGGCGAACCTGTCGTTCACCCACCACTACGGCCTGGACGGCACCGCCTGGGAGGCACCGCACCTCGCCCGGATCACGCCCGACACCCGCTCCGCCGAGACCGGGTTCCCCGAGCGTTCGCTGGCCCGCTGGCTGCGCGCGCGGCAACTCCCGGACACTGTCTGGGCGTTCGCCTCGGTCGGAGTGAAACCGCTGCGCGCGGCCTACCGCACCCTGGTGCGGCGCCTGGGCGTGGACGCGATCCTGCTGGTCGACGGCGGCACCGACATCCTGCTGCGCGGCGACGAGGCCGGCCTCGGCACCCCGGAGGAGGACATGGCCTCGCTGGCCGCCGTCGCCGGACTCCGGAACGTGCCGACCCGCCTGGTCGCCTGCCTCGGCTTCGGCATCGACGCCCACCACGGCGTCAGCCACAGCCTGGTCCTGGAGAACCTCGCCGCCCTCCAGCGCGACGGCGGCTACCTCGGCGCGTTCTCCATTCCCCCCGACTCCCCCGAGGCCGCCCACTACCTGGACGCCGTCACCCACGCCCGCACCGAATGCCCCGAACACCCCAGCATCGTGCACGGCTCCGTCGCCGCCGCCCTGCGCGGCGAGTTCGGCGACGCCCGCTTCACCGAACGCACCGGCGACAGCGCCCTGTTCATCAACCCCCTCATGACGCTCTACTTCGGCACCACCGTCGAAGCCCTGGCCGCCCACCACCTCTACCTCGACCGCCTGGAGGGCACCACCACGACCCGGGAGATCGCCTCCGCGATCGCCGACTTCCGCGAGGAACTGCCCCGCCTCCGCCCGGCCCGCGCCTTCCCGCACTGACCGCGCGACGCCCCACGACGTTCCCGCCGCTCAGCCCTTCCGGGCCGCCGCGACGATCTTCCCGGTGGTGTGGAGGAACCGCGAAGTCGCCTGCCCCCGGTACGACTTGGGGAAGGCGGTGGCCGGGTTGCCGTTCAGCCGCCCGTTGCGGAGGTGCATCACCACGAACGCCTCGCCCGGGGTGGCGCCGATCATCTCCCAGTCGCCCTTCGGCGAGACGACGGGCAGTTCGGCCCGCACCTCCGCCGGCAGCGGCTCGGACAGGAACAGCACGAACAGCCGCTTGTCCTCACCGGGCTCCACCCCCGCGAACGGCTCCGCCGCCAGCACCGCCTCGACCTCGCCGACCGTCCGCAGCACCACCGGCACCGGGTAGCCCAGCCCGGCCTCCAGCCCCGCCTCGATCCGGGCCACCAGCGCCTCCCGGTCGGTCTCCGCAGTGCGGAAGAAGACGTTCCCGCTCTGGATGTACGTCCGCACCCCCTCCAGCCCGAGCTCCGCGAACAGCTCCCGCAACCGGTCCATCTTCACGGTGCGGCCACCGACGTTGATCGCCCGCAGGAAGGCGATGTAGGTCTCCATCCGGCCGAGTGTAGGACCCGGCACCGACACCCTCGGTGACACGACATCGGTGACACGGCATCGGTGACACAACATCAATGTCGCAGCATCGATGTCGCGGCATCGATGACCTGACACCAATGTTGCGACATCCATGCCACATCATCCATGTCACGACATCAGTGTCACGGCACGCATGACGCAGCATCGATGTCACAACACCGATGATGGCGGCCCCCGTCCGAACACCGGAGCCGCCACACGCGAGCCGCCACCCCACCAACCGGTCGCCCGGTCAGCCGTTCGGCAGGATCACCGCCCGCCCGTTGATCTTCCCGGCGTGCAGCCGCTCGTAGGCCAGCGGCGCCTCGTCGATGCCGTACGTCTCGACGTGCACGTCGACCGCGCCGGCCCGGGCCAGGTCGAGGACCTCGATCAGCTCGGCGCGACTGCCCCAGTACGGGGAGGTGACGGAGACCTCGTACGGCAGGGCGCCGAAGCCGACCGCCAGGGTGCCGCCGCCGATGCCGACGATGGTGACGTCGCCCTCGACGGCGGCGAGCTGTCCGGCCAGGGCGGTGGTGGGCGGGGCGCCGACGAAGTCGAAGACGGCCTGCGCGCCGAGTCCGGCGGTGAGTTCGCGGACGTGGCCAGCCGCCGCGCCGTCCGAGAGGACCGCCTCGTGGGCGCCGACGGTGCGGGCCAGCGCGAGCTTCTCCTCGGTGACGTCGAGGGCGATCACCCGGGCCGCGGTCATCGCGCGCAGCAGCTGGATCGCGACGTGTCCGAGGCCGCCGGTGCCGATGACGACCGCGGTGGAGCCGGGCACGAGCTTGGGCAGCGAGCGCTTGATCGCGTGGTACGGGGTCAGCCCGGCGTCGGTGAGCGGGACGGTGCGCACCGGGTCGAGGTCGCCGAGCGGGACGAGGTGCCGCGGGTCGTCGACGACCATGTACTCGGCCATCGCTCCGGGCGCGCCCAGCCCGGGCGGCATGATGCCGAGTTCGGCGGCGCGCAGGCAGTAGTTCTCCTTGCCCTCGGCGCACTTGGCGCAGGCGCCGCAGCCCCACGGGCCGTACACGGCGACCGACTCGCCCTCGGTGAGGCCGGTGACGCCCGCGCCGAGCGAGGCGACGGTGCCGACGCCCTCGTGCCCGAGGGTGAGCGGGAGCGGGAACGGCAACTGCTCGGCCGGCCAGCTCATCACGGCGATGTCGGAGTGGCAGACGCCCGCGGCGGTGACCTTCAGCAGGACCTGCCCGGGGCCGGGTTCGGGATCGGGGACGGTGACCACCTCGGGGTGGCCGCCGACGGTGCGGTACTGGACTGCCTTCATGGTTTCGACGCTCCTTCGCGTCCGGGCGCGTTCGCGTACGCCCGGCCCCCCTGCTGGTGGTGGGTTCAGCGGGCCGCGTAGCCGCCGTCGACCAGGTGGTAGCCGCCGGTGACGAAGGACGCCCGGTCGGAGAGCAGGAACGCGGTCAGCTCGGCGACCTCCTCGGCGCGGCCGAGGCGTCCGGCGGGGTGCAGCGAGATCAGCAGTTCGCGGCCGGCCGGGTCGGTGTCCTTGAGCAGCGGGGTGTCGATGAAGCCGGGGCCGACCGCGTTGACCCGGACGCCCTGCGGGGCGTACTCGACGGCGGCGGTCTTGGTCAGGCCGACCACGCCGTGCTTGGCGGCGACGTACGCGGGCGAGCCGGCGAAGCCGTTGGTGCCGAGGATGGACGCCATGTTGACGATCGCACCGCCGCCGGCCGCCAGGATCTCGGGCAGTTCGTAGCGCATCGAGTAGAAGACGCCGTCCAGGTTGGTGGCCAGCACCCGGCGCCACGCCTCCGGGTCGTACGCGCCGGTGGGGGCGACCGGGCCGCCGATCCCGGCGTTGTTGACGGCGAGGCTGAGCGGGCCGAGGCCCTCGACGGTGGCGCGGACGGCGGCCTGCACCGAGGCCGGGTCGGTGACGTCGACCCGGACGGCCAGCGCCTTCGCGCCGGTGGCGGCGCCGGCCGCGGTGAGGGTGTCGGCGGCCGCGCGGGCGCCGTCGAGGTCGTAGTCGGCGACGGCGACGTTCGCGCCGCGCTCGACGAGCAGGGTGGCGGTCGCCAGTCCGATGCCGGAGGCGGCTCCGGTGACGAGGGCGGTGCGGCCGGCGAACTCCTGGGTGGTCATGGTTGCTTCCTCTCGTACGCCGCGCGAAGGGGTGGGCGCGGGTGGTGCGGTTCCCGGTCGGCCGGTGGTCGGTCAGCTCGGGGGTTCGGCCGCGGCCAGGGTGAAGGCGCGGTCGAGCAGGGTGGGCAGGTCGCCCTCGGGGTCGCGCACCCAGGTGCGGGTGGCGGCGTGCAGCGCGGCGACGCCGAGGCCGACGGCGACGGCGGGCCGCAGGTCGGTGGCCGGGTCGAGGCCGAGCCGGGCGGCGACCAGCCGGATCGACCGCTCCTCCTCGGCGACGGCGATCCGGCGGAACGCGGCGGTCAGCGCGGGTTCCTCGTCGATCAGCACGAACAGGTCGCGCATGCCGGGCCGGCGGTGCCAGGCGGGGTGCTCGGGGTCGCGCGCCCAGGCGGCGACGGCGGCCCGGTACGCGGCGACCGGCGGTTCGGCGGCCGGACGGGCGGCCAGCGCCTCGTTGATCCGGGCGAAGTCGGCGCGCAGGCAGTCCAGCACGGCGTCCTCGCGGGAGGCGAAGTGCCGGCTGAAGGTGCGCCGGGAGACGTCGGCGGCGTCCGTGACGTCCTCGACGGCGAGCGCGGCGAGGCCGTGCTCCAGGGTGCGGCGCAGCGCGGCGGCGGCCATCGCCTCCCGGGTGCGACGGGCCTTCCGCCCGCGCCGCCCGTCCGCCGCCGCCGCGGGGCCGGCCGAAGAGACCACGGCGGCCGGGGGTGCGGGCTGTTCGCTGCTCATGCCCTCACCGTACTACTGAAAATGTCCCGGCGAGACATCAGTCCCGCCGGGACATTCCGGCCCGGGTCGTGCTGCTCACGTCCCGGACGGGTCCGGGACGCGCCTCACTGACCGGCCGGCCCCCACAGCAGGTCGGTGCAGCGGGCGTACGTGTCGCGCCAGTGCGGCCAGTGGCGCACCGTCTCGTCGTCGCAGTCGGCGAGCAGCCGGTCGATCTGGGCGGGCTCGACGCCCTCCAGCAGCCAGACCAGGGCGTCGGAGGCGGACGGGCCGTCGGCGAAGCGCAGCAGGTCGAGCAGTTCGGGCAGGGTGCCGATCCGGGATCCGGGCTGGAAGACGCCCTCCA
Organism: Kitasatospora setae KM-6054; assembly: GCF_000269985.1. Taxonomy (NCBI): domain Bacteria; kingdom Bacillati; phylum Actinomycetota; class Actinomycetes; order Kitasatosporales; family Streptomycetaceae; genus Kitasatospora; species Kitasatospora setae. Next base: position 2,580,453 of record NC_016109.1, read on the forward strand.
TCCGGGGCAGCAGTTGGCGTTCCTCGATCCGCAGGTGGGTCTCCACCCGGGCGGCCAGTTCCTCGACCGCGTAGGAGACCGGCCAGGAGCTGGCGGGGTCGCGGGTGGCGATGCCGACCAGGGTGGTGGTGCGGGTGAAGCACTGGTCGAGGTTGTGGTGGTCGGACTCCAGCCAGTTGAGCAGCAGCCGCAGCTCGGGCGCGAAGCGGCGCAGCACCGGCCAGAGCCGGGTGTCCTGCTGCTCGTGGTGGCAGGTGACCATCGCGGTGACGAAGTCCCAGTGCCGCTTCAGCGCCTGGGCGGTCTCGTGGTCGTCGGGCTGGAGCAGGCGCAGCGCCTGCGGGATCCGGGCGAGGTCGCGGCGGACGGCGGCGTGCACCAGGCGCAGCCCGGCGAACGCCAAGGGCTCGACCGCGGGAGCGGCGGACGCCCCGTCGCGGCGGACCGCGGTGTCGCTGCCCTGCGGCGCGGGGACGGTCGTGGGGCCGACGGACAGCAGGTGACGGGACATGGCGCTCTCTTCGGGACGGTCTGGGCTTGCCGGAGGGGGCCGCGGTGCGGCGCCCCGGTCCGGTTCTCCGGTTCGCGGCTCCAGGGTGACCACAGTCCATCAGGGACGAATGAACGACCGATTGCTGTGCAGGTCAGCACGTTTTCCGGCCGCTCCGGCGCGGTTCTGACGGACTTTCGCCCCCACCGCCTACCCACCCCGCCCCGTCTCAGTCGGCCCCGGCTCGATCGGCCTCCGGCCCCGACTCAGTCGGCCCCGGCTCAGTCGGCCTCCGGCCCGGCGGTGTTGGCGGTCAGCCACTCCAGCGTGGTCGGGATCATCTTCTTGAAGTCGGAGGTGAGGTGCTTGCCGCCGGGCTGCTCGTAGTACTCGACGGTGGTGGGCGCCTTGGCCTTGGCGATCCAGTTCTTCACCAGCTTGGTCTCGTACCCGTTGGCGCCGCCGGCGGTGGCCAGCATCCGCACGTCGGCGGTGCCGGTGCCGATCAGCTGGTCGGGGCTGTTGGCCAGGCGCTCCTGCTCGTGGCCCTTCCAGAGCGGCGAGTCGGGGTTCCAGTAGCCGTCGATCGGCACCGCGGCCTTGAACACGTCGGGGTGCTGCAGGGCGAGCTTGGCACTGCAGAACGCGCCGGTGGAGGCGCCCATCACGGCCCAGCCGTCGCGGCCCTTGAGGGTGCGGAAGTTGGCGCGGACGAAGTCGGGGATGTCCTGGGACATCCAGGTGCCGATCTTCGGCTGGCCGGGGATGTCGGCGCACTCCAGCGCCTTGGCCTCGTTGGAGTCGAGGTTCTGCACCGGCATGATCATGATGAACGGGTGGGCCTTGCCCTGGGTGACCATCTGCTGGTCGATCTCCTGGATCGGCAGCTGGTTGTCGGTCCAGGTGTTGTAGCCGGCGCTCTGCCCGCCCGCGTAGAGGGTGAGCACCGGGAAGCCGGTGTTCGCGTACTTCGGGTCGTTGTACTGCGGGGGCAGCCAGACCCACACCTTGCCGCTGACCCCGGACTTGGGGCCGGCCAGCGTGGTCATCAGGATCGGGCCGGCCGAGGTGTCCCGGGCCTTGGAGAACTGGGTGGCCGGGCCGGTCGGCATCAGCACCTTGGTCGGCTTGGGCGGGGCGCTGCTGCTGGCGGGGGCGGAGGGCGTGGCACTGCCGGAACCCTGGTTGGCGGAGATCGCCGCCCGGGCGTCCCCGGCTCCGGTGCCGGTGCCGGCACTGCCGCAGGCGGTGAGCGGGACGGCGAGGGCGAGCAGGGCGACGGCCGCCAGCGGGCGGCGGGCGGCGGGGCGGGGCTGCGGCAGCACGGTGGTCTCTCCGGGCGGGGGCGCACCCGGCAGCCGGGTGCAGGCCCTGGTCAGTGGTCGGGGGACGGCCGCGACGCGGTCACCGGCCCTCCCCCGGGGTAGGGCCCCGGCCGCACGGCGCTGCGGCGGTCCGGACCTCCCGTGATCCTATGACGTGGCGCCCCCCGAAGCGGTTGCGCCGGGACCCACAACCCGCCGGTCGGCGGGGGTGGTTCCGGCCGGTCGGCGGGGGTGCCGACCGGGCACGGCCCGCCCCGACCCGGCCGGTCGACCGGAACGCCGGCCCGGCGCGGCGCGACTCGCGGGCCCCCGGGCCCGGCGCGGCGCGGCCTGGACGTTCCTCCGGCTGACGCGGCGGCCCGGCCCGGCGATCATGGGGGTCCGCGTCCGTGAACCACCCCGAGGAGTGTGCGCGTGTCCCAGCAGGTTGCCGTCATCACCGGCGCGGGCAGCGGCGTCGGCCGCGCCGTGGCCCGCGAACTCGCCTCGGCCGGCTGGCGGCTGGTGCTGGCCGGGCGCCGGGCCGGGCCGCTCGCGGAGACCGCCGCCGGGCTCGGGCCCGGACGGGTGCTGGCGGTGCCCGCCGACGTCACCGACGAACGGCAGGTCGAGGCGCTGTTCGACGCCGCGACCGGGCACTTCGGCCGGGTCGACCTGCTGTTCAACAACGCCGGGATGTTCGGCCCGTCCGCCCCGGTCGAGGAGGTCGCGGCGGCCGACTGGCGGGCCGTGGTCGACCTCAACCTGACCGGCGCGTTCCTCTGCGCGCAGGCCGCGTTCCGCCGGATGAGGGCGCAGGACCCGCAGGGCGGCCGGATCGTCAACAACGGCTCGGTCTCCGCCCACGTGCCCCGCCCGCACGCGATCGCCTACACCGCGACCAAGCACGCCGTCACCGGCCTGACCCGCGCCCTCTCCCTGGAGGGCCGCCCGTACCGGATCGCCTGCGGGCAGATCGACATCGGCAACGCGGCCACCGACATGACCTCGGCGATGGGCGCGGGCGTCCGGCAGGCCGACGGCCGGACCGCGCCCGAGCCGACCATGGACGTCGCGGACGTGGCCCGGACGGTGCGGCACATGGCGGAGCTGCCGCTGGAGGCGAACGTGCAGTTCGCCACCGTGATGGCCACCGCCATGCCGTACATCGGCCGCGGCTGACGCCTCCGCCCGGACGGCGCCCCGCCCCGCCCCGCCCCGGACGCGCCGGAATCCCGGCTCCCCCGGAGCCGGGATTCCGCGCGCCACCCGCCGGGCTCAGCCCCGCCAGGTGTCGTTCAGCACCACCTTGCCGCTCGCCGGGACGGTCGCGGTGCGGTTGGCGCCGCTCTCCCAGGTGACGTTCCCGGCGGCGTCCTTGCGGACGTACTTGTACTGGATCGCGGTGCCCGGGTTCAGCGCCGCGTCCAGCTTCCACACGGGGTAGGCCGCGGCAGAGAGCGGCAGCGCCTTCGAGGTGTCCCAGCCGCCGAGCTCGGCCGCGTCGCCGACCACGTAGATGTTCTGGCCGACCACGGTGGTCGCGTTCACCGCGAAGGACGCGCCGGTCCCGACCGACGGCGCAGCGGTGGCCGACGGCGAAGCGGACGCCGACGCCGAAGCCGACGCCGTCGCGCACGGGTCGCCGGAGCCGACCGCGCCGTCCTTGACGGTGACGTTCCCGGCGCCCAGCGGGTAGTTGTTGCCGCCGTTGTTGTCCCAGGTGCCGTTGCCGTTGTTGAAGGTGGCGGTGAGGCCGGTGGCGCCGCCCAGGGCGACGGTCTTCTTCACCCAGCCGGTGCACGCCGCGTCCATCGCGACGCCGGGCACGGTGGTCCAACTGCCGCCGGTGGGCGCGTAGTGCAGGTCGTAGGCCGACCAGTTCCTGTTCGTCGAGTAGAAGACGGTGGCGCTGTTCCCGGTGCCAGTGGCCGAGGCCGAGGCCGAGGCGGAAGCGGACGGGGTCGGGGTCGGCGTCGCGGCGGACCCGCCGCCCGCGCCGACGTACAGCGCGACCGCGTCGCCCGCGCCGACGGTGGCGGTGAACCTGCCGTCCGTGCCGACGGTGTGGGTCGGGCCGGTGCAGCCGCCGCCGTTCACCGGGTCGCCGTGCTGGACGTCGCAGTAGACGCCGGCCGGCAGCGAGGTCTGGAAGGTCTGGGTGATCGCGCCGGACTCCCGGTTGATCGCGACGTAGCCCTTGTCGCCGCGGCCGAAGCCGATCGCGTTGTTGCCGTTGGACCACCAGTTGGTGAGGCCGGTGCCGGCGACCGCGTTGCGGAAGCCGACCATGTTGGCGACCTGCCGCCAGGCGTGGGTGCAGTTCCAGCCGTCCTGGTAGCAGGCGTTGACGGTGCCGCCGTTGGGCGGGCCGTCGTCGTTGCCGCTGAACGCGTAGCCGGAGTAGACGTTCGGCGAGCCGTACGGGTTGGCCAGCATGAAGACGTTGGCCAGCGTGTACGCGGAGCCGTACTTGTAGGTGAGGGTGGAGCCGTTGCGCTCGGTGTCCCAGTTGTCGACGAAGGTGCGGGCCTGGGCGGAGCCGAGCAGGCCGCTGCCCCAGCTCTGCAGGTCGGAGATCCTCCCGCCGTTGAAGGCGCTCTTCAGCCAGGTCGCGGAGCGGAACTCGTCGACGTCGCCGGTGCCGGTGTACTCGCCGGGCTGGACGGCCTCGCCCGCGCCGTAGATGACCTCCTGCACCCAGTAGGCGTTCGGGTTGCTCACCTTGGACTTGATCGCGGCCAGGTCGCTCGCGGCGATGTGCTTGGCGGCGTCGATCCGGAAGCCGTCGACGCCCAGGGTCAGCAGGTCGCTCAGGTAGTCGGCGATGGTCTGCTGCACGTAGGCGGAGCCGGTGTTGAGGTCGGAGAGGCCGACCAGCTCGCAGTTCTGCACGTTGGAGCGGTCGCCGTAGTTGCTGATCGACGTCCGGCAGGAGTGGAAGTCCTGGTCCTGGTAGTAACCCGGGTAGGTGTACTTGGTGTAGTTGGTGCCGCCGGTGCCGGTGCCGCTGCCCGCGCTCATGTGGTTGACCACCGCGTCGGCGATCACCTTGACGCCCGCGGCGTGGCAGGCGGCGACCATGTTCCGGAACGAGGCGCGGTCGCCGAGCCGGCCGGCGATCTTGTAGCTGACGGGCTGGTAGGAGGTCCACCACTGGCTGCCCTGGACGTGCTCCTCGGCCGGGGAGACCTCGACGAAGCCGTAGCCCTTGGGGCCGAGGGTGTCGGTGCACGCCTTGGCCACCGAGTCGAACTTCCACTCGAACAGGGTGGCGGTGACGTCCTTGCCGCCCGGCGGGGTGGCGGTGGCGGTGGGCGCGAGCGCGAACCCGGCGCCGACCGAGAGGCCGAGGGCGGCGAGCGCGGTGCCGGCGGCGGCGAGGCGCCTTCTGCGGGTGGGGGCGGAAGTGGGCAAGGGGGAGCTCCTGGGGGGAGACCCGGGCCGCGGACGCAGGTCACGGAACGGGAGGGCGGCAGGGTGGGGGGCCGCGACGGCGGGGGTGGTGCCGTCAGCGCGACGGGGGGAGGGTCGCTACTGCAAGGACGCTGCAAACACGTTGAAACTTGCTGGAAACTTGCAGTGGCATGACCATAGGGTTCGCTCGGACCCCCGTCAAGGGAGGTTGCACGCCCGTGACCTGCCGTTGGTCCCCCGCGCGAACGGCAGCGCCGGCCCCCGCTGACGGTTCGTCAACGGTGGACCGGCGCTCCCGGCGCGGCCGCGGCGGCCGCCGCGGCTCAGCCCAACTGCCGCTCGATCAGGTCACAGGCCCGGGCGGTGCCGCCTTCGGACGCCGCCCGCGCGCGCAGTTCGCGCGAGCGGGCCGCCACCGCCGGGTCGCCGACCAGCTCGGCCAGCGCCGCCCGCAGCGCCTGCGGGGTGGCGTCCGCCGTGTCGATCCGGCGGGCGACGCCGAGCTCGACCAGCCGGTCGGCGTTCATGAACTGCTCGGCGGCCTGCGGCACCGCGATCATCGGCACCCCGGCGAGCAGGCCCTCCCCGCAGCCGCCCATGCCGGCGTGCGTGACGAAGGCGTCGGCCTGCGCCAGCACCGCGCGCTGCGGCACCCAGGAGCGCACCTCGACGCCGGCCGGGACCTCCCCCAGCTCCGCCGGGTCGGTGTGCTTCCCGATCTGCAGCACCAGGTGCCAGCCGGGGAGGTCGCCGAAGGCGGCCAGGCAGTTGCGGTAGAACTCCGGCTGCCGGGTGAAGGCCGAGCCGAGCGAGACCAGCAGCACCTGCTCCGCCCCGGCGGGACGCCGCCAACTCCCCTGCTCGGCCCGCAGGTCGAAGCACGGGCCGACGAAGTCCACCGCCTTCCGGTCGACCCGGTCGGCGTGCGGCTGCATCGCCTCGGTGATCATCGCGACGGCCCGCTCGGGCCGCCCGGAGAACGCGTCGACGTCGAGCGTGGTGGCGCCGCTGCCCGCCAGCCACTCCGCGAACCGGGCGAAGTAGGCGTCGGCACCCGGCAGTTGCCGCAGCCGGCCGCCGATCTCGTCCTGGTAGCCGTCCCAGCCGACGATCGTCGGCGAGAGCTGCACGATCGGCCGCCGCTGCGCCTCGGCCAGCGCCCGGGCCGCGTACGCGCCGATGTCGTACAGGTAGAGGTCGGCGGGGTCGGCGTCGTAGTGCGCGCGCAGCCGGGGCAGCATGGCGATGGCGTCCTCCAGGAAGACCCGCATCGCGGCGATCGGGTCGTCCGGCCAGTCGTGGTCGGCGACCGGCAGGGTGGAGGGGCAGGGGACGAGCTCGGCGCCGGTGGGGGCGATCAGTTCGGCGGCCGAGGGGTCGTTGGCGTACGTCACCCGGTGGCCGCGGGCGACGAGTTCGCGGATCACCTCCAGGCTCGGGCGGACGTGGCTGACGGCCGGGATGCCGACCATGGCGATGTGGGCGCGACGGGGTACACGGGTCATGCGGAGAGCACCTGCTTCCGTTCTACGGGGGCGTGGACAACACACCGCACCGCCGGGGCACCGTCGTTCGGGCGCGCGCGGGCGGGCGGGACGCGTGGGCTCGGGGCACTGCCCCGGCCGCGTCAGCCGTAGATCTGCTGGAAGGAGGACATGCCGGGACCCTAACCCGGAACCGCCCGCCCCGCATCCGATTAACGGACGCCCCGCGGAACGCCCCGCAGAACGCCCCGCGGAACGCGGAAGGCTCCCGGGGGCCGGAAACCCCGGGAGCCTCAAGCGGATTGACCGGTCGTCAGACCGCGTCCGGCCCGCGCTCGCCGGTGCGGACCCGGACGATGCCGTCCACCGGCACCACCCACACCTTGCCGTCGCCGATCTTCCCGGTCCGGGCGGCGGCGACGATCGCGTCGGTGACCCGCTCGGCGTCCTCGTCCTCCACCACGACCTCGATCCGGACCTTCGGCACCAGGTCGATCCGGTACTCCGCGCCGCGGTACACCTCGGTGTGGCCGTGCTGCCGCCCGTAGCCGCTGGCCTCGGTGACGGTCAGGCCGTGCACGCCGAGCTCCTGCAGCGCGGTCTTGACCTCGTCCAGCTTGAACGGCTTGACGACGGCGGTGATCAGCTTCATACCGTGCGGGTCCTGTCGGAGGCGGGCGCACCGTGCGGGTGCACGCTGGTGGCGTGGGCGCTGGCGGAGCCGTGGCCCAGGACGCCGTGATCGTACGCGTTCTCGGCGTGCACGGCGAGGTCGAGGCCGGTCAGTTCGTGCTCGGGCTCGGCCCGGAAGCCGATCAGCCGGTCGATCGCCCGGCCGATGCCGTAGGTCGCGCCGAACGCGTAGCAGGCGACCGCCAGGACGGCGACCAGCTGCTTGCAGAGCTGGCCGGGGCCGCCGCCGTGCAGCAGTCCGGCGGGGCCGCCGGTCATCACCGAGGTGGCGAACAGGCCGATCAGCGCGGTGCCGAGGACGCCGGCCACGAAGTGCACGCCGACCACGTCGAGCGAGTCGTCGTAGCCGAAGCGGAACTTCCAGCTGACGGCGTAGCAGCAGACCAGTCCGGCGGCGAGGCCGATGACCAGCGCGCCGAACAGGTCGACGCTGCCGCAGGAGGGGGTGATGGCGACGAGTCCGGCGACCGCGCCGGAGGCGGCGCCGAGGGTGGTGGCGTGGCCGTCGCGCTTCTTCTCGACCAGCAGCCAGCCGAGCAGGCCCGCGCAGCCGGCCGCCTGGGTGTTGAGGACGGCGGCGGCGGCCAGGCCGTTGGCGCCCATCGCGGAGCCGCCGTTGAAGCCGAACCAGCCGAACCAGAGCAGGCCCGCGCCGAGCAGCACCAGCGGCAGGTTGTGCGGGCGCATCGCCTCCTTCTTGAAGCCGAGCCGCGGCCCGAGCAGCAGGGCGAGGGCGAGGCCGCTGGCGCCGCAGTTGACCTCGACGACGGTGCCGCCGGCGAAGTCGAGGGCGCCGAGGTGCTTGAGGATCCAGCCGTCGGGAGCGAACACCCAGTGCGCGACCGGCACGTAGACCAGCAGCGTCCAGACGGCGGTGAAGGCGACCCAGGAGCCGAACTTGGCGCGGTCGGCGATCGCGCCGGAGATCAGCGCGGCGGTGATGATCGCGAAGGTCAGCTGGAAGGTCGCGAACAGCAGGGTGGGGACGTCCCCGGTGAGGTCGTGCGGGGTGATCCCGGCCATCCCGAGGTGGTCGAGGGAGCCGATCAGGCCCCAGCCGGCGTCCTTGCCGAAGGCCAGCGAGTAGCCGGCCAGCAGCCAGACCACGGTGACCACGGCGATCGAGACGAAGCTCATCATGATCATGTTGAGCACGCTCTTGGTGCGCACCATGCCGCCGTAGAACAGCGCCAGGCCCGGGGTCATCAGCAGCACGAGCGCGGTGCAGGCCAGCAGCCAGGCGGTGTCGCCGCTGTCCAGGGTGGGTGGGGTGTCAGCGAGGAGCATGCGGGGAGTGTCGCCGGGCCGGATTTCGCGCCGCCGTCACGGGTGTTTCGACGGTGTTTCGTGTTGCCCGGGGGTTTCCGGAATCTCACCGCCCGGACGCCCCCGGACGCCCCTGGACGCACCCGCGCCGTTGCCCGGCGGCCGCGGGGCGGCTGCCGGGCAACGGCTGGTGAGGGTGGGTCAGCTGGTCTGGACGGCGGTGTCGTCGATCACGAAGGAGGTCTGCAGCGAGGCGTCCTCGACCGCGTTGAACTTCACCGTGACGCTCTGCCCGGCGTAGGCCGACAGGTCGACGCTCTTCTGGGTGTAGCCGGTGGCCGCGTTGACGTTGGAGTGGGTGGCGACCGTGGTGCCGTTGACGGTGACGGTGAGCTTGTCGTAGACGGTGCTGCCGGTCTCGGCGGTGTCGATGTGCAGCCAGTAGCTGAGGGTGGCCTTGCAGCCGGCCGGGATGGTGACGGTCTGCGAGAGGCTGTCGGTGTGGGCGGAGCCGTAGCCGTCCAGCCAGGCCTTCCAGGTGCCGCCGTGCGCGGCCTGGCCGGAGGAGTTGTCGACCACGCCGGCGGAGGCGGTCCAGGGGCTGGCGGTGCCGGTCTCGAAGCCGGGGTTGCCGAGCAGCTGGGCCGGGGTGCAGCCGGTGCCGCCGCCGCTGGTGACGGTCCAGGTGAAGGAGGCGGTGCCGGTCTTGTTGGCGGCGTCCTTGGCGGTGACGGTGACGTTGTAGGTGCCGGCGGCGGTGGCGGTGCCGCTGATCAGGCCGGTGGAGGCGTTGATCGACAGGCCGGTGGGCAGCCCGGTGGCGGTGTAGCCGAGCGGCGCGGTGCCGCCGCTGGCCTGGATCTGCAGGCTGGCGGCGCCGTTCAGCGCGGTCGACTGGTTGCCGGGGCTGGTGACGGTCGGGCCGCCGGTGCTGGGCAGCGAGCCGACGTTGACGGCGGCCCAGGCGGTCGCGGTCGCGTTGTACTCGGCGGAGCCGGCGCCGTACAGGTCGGTGGCGGCGGAGAGCGTGCCGGCCCGGGCGCTGGCGTAGTTGGTGGTGGAGGTCCAGTAGGTGGTCAGTGCCCGGTACCAGATGGCGGCGGCCTTGTCCCGGCCGATGCCGGTGACGGTGATGCTGTTGGCGGTGGGCGAGTTGTAGCTGACGCCGTTGATCACCTTGGCGCCGCTGCCCTCGGACAGCAGGTAGAAGAAGTGGTTGCCGACGCCGGAGGAGTAGTGGACGTCGAGGTTGCCGACGCCGCTGTACCAGGAGTCGGCGGAGGAGCCGTCCTTGGAGGGCTTGTCCAGGTAGCGCAGCGGCGTGCCGTTGCCGTTGATGTCGATCAGTTCGCCGATGAGGTAGTCCGGGTTGTCCTTCGGCAGGTTGGCGTAGAACTCGACCAGGGTGCCGAACACGTCGGAGGTGGACTCGTTGAGGCCGCCGGACTCGCCGGAGTAGTTCAGGCCGGCCGTGTTGGAGGTGACGCCGTGCGTCATCTCGTGGCCGGCGACGTCGAGTTCGGTCAGCGGGTGGGTGTTGCCCGAGCCGTCGCCGTAGGTCATGCAGAAGCAGCTGTCGTCCCAGAACGCGTTGACGTAGTTGCTGCCGTAGTGGACCCGGCTGTACGCGCCGACGCCGTCGTTGCGGATGCCGCTGCGGCCGAAGGTGTTCTTGTAGTAGTCCCAGGTCGCGGCGACGCCGTAGTGGGCGTCGACGGCCGCGGACTCCTTGTTGGAGACGGTGCCGTCGCCCCAGCTGTCGGTGGTCTTCGAGTACAGCGTGCCGGTGCCGCTGGTCCCGTTGTTCAGGTTGGTGGTGTACATGTTGCCGCGGGTCGGGTCCTTGAGCTGGTAGTTCGAGCCCGACTGCGAGGTGCCCAGGGTGACGCTGCCGACGAAGACGCCGTTGCCGGTGCCGGTCTGCACGCCCTCCCACTTCTGGATCACGGCGCCGCTGGTGGCGTCGGTGAGCACGTGCAGCTTGCTGGGGGTGCCGTCCTCCTGGGCGCCGGAGACGACGGTCTCCCAGGCCAGCCGCGGGTTGTTGTCGGCGGCCCAGACCACCAGCCGGGGCGCGGTCTCCAGGGCGGAGCCGGCCTGCGCGGCGAGCGCGGCGGCCTGGCCCTTGGCGGCGGCCAGCTTGGGCGTGGTGGAGAGGCCGTCCAGGGTGGCGGTGGAGGCCCGGTCGACGCCCTTGGTGGTGCCGTTGGCGGCCTGGTGGACGATCAGGTCGCCGCCGAGGACGGGGAGTCCGCCGTAGGTGCGCTCGTAGCGGAAGTGCTGGGTGCCGTCGGCGTCCTTGAACGCGTCCTTCGCGACCAGCTTCTCGGTCGCGCCGAGGCCCAGGCCCTGGGCGAACCCGGCAGCGCGGGTGTCCGCGGCGGAGATCAGCTGGGCGTGGCCGGCGGCGGCCTGCTCGGCGGCGACCTGGCCGCTCGGGGCGGGGGCGCCGGCCGGGGCGGCCTGGGCCAGCGTGGCGGGGATCGCGGTCACCAGCAGGGCGGTGGTGGCCGCGAGGGCGGCCATGCTCACGCGGGCATGCGTGCGGCGAGACATGCGGGACTCCTTTACCGACCGTCGCGGGGTCACGAGCGGTGGAGAGAATCTGGCCGCGGTTGCGGCGCAGCGGGGGCCCCTGCCGCCGGTTCGCGGCGCGGGGTGCGGTGCAGGGTGCGGTTGCGGTTGCGGTGCGCGTGCGCGGTGCGGGCACGTGGGGTACGCGCGTGCCGGGCTGCGGCCGCCGGGGTCCTGGGGAGGGCTGCTCCGGCGGGGGTCTGGCTGCCTGTCAGGTCCGCAGCCGGGGGAATCCTGGCAGCAAACACCATGCGAATGACAGATGCATGCCAGGGATTGACTGATTAATGACCGCGCCCGGGACCGCCCGTTGGCCACCCATGGTCCGGCAGGTGGGACGGATTCGGGAAGGTCCATGCCAAACATCGCGGCGCGGCGTCGGTTTTCGGCCACCACGGCCAGGGGCCCCACCCGGAGGTGAGGCCCCTGTTACCGCGCGGAAACCGTCAGTTCTGGACGAACACCGCCACCGTCCGGGCCGGCACCGTGAAGGTGCCGGTCGCCGGGTCGAAGGAGGCCCGCTTCACCACCGGGTCGGCGCCCTTCGCCTGCGTCCGGTGCAGCTCCTGCCGGCTGCCGCGCAGGCCCGCCACGGTCTGGGTCCGCTCGCTCGGGGTGGCGTTGAAGACCACCGTGAGGCCCTTCTCGGCGCCCTTCAGCCCGGTGCCGTCCAGGTGCATGGTGATCACGCCCGGGTCCTCCCCGGCGGTGCCGGACAGCGGGAAGGACAGCCGGCGCTGCACCTCCGCCGCGGTCGGCAGCGCGAACAGCGGCGAGGACTGCCGGATCGTCAGGAACTGCTGGTAGATCGCGGTGCTCGCGCCGGTCTCGTTGCAGCCCATCCGCAGCTTCGGGTCGGCCAGCAGCTGCTTGTCGCGGGCCCACATCGACCGGTTGTCGGCCGCCATCGGCAGGCCGCGGCCCCAGCCGTTGCCCTGCCCGCAGTCCCAGCCGATCGCGTTGAACCAGTCGCCGGAGTCGAAGGAGTTGGCGTCCAGCGACTTCGAGCGCAGCAGGTCGCTGCCGGCCTGGGCGAAGCCCGGGCCCTGGCTCAGCGCGGTCAGCGACAGGCCGAGCGCCTGCATCCGGGCCCGGTCGGCGGGCGCGGTGCCCTGCGGCAGCTTGAACGCCAGCGCGTCGTACAGGTCGGCGTTGTCGTGCGCGTCCAGGTACTCCACCGCCTCGCCCGGCTCGGCCGCGTAGCCGGTCGGCGAGCCGTTGTAGTCGACGCCGCCGCCGGTGACCGGCTTCCCGGCGCTGTCGGTGAACCGGTAAGCCGCCAGGTTGCCGGTCAAGCCGACCTTGACCTGGTCCATCTGGTGCAGCAGCCGGGCCTTCTGCTGCTCGGGGGTGCCGTTGGCGTCCGAGCCGTTCGGGTCGGTGAACAGGCCGGAGGCGAAGCCCTGCTGCGGCGCCGAGGACAGCTCGTAGTTGCCGCCGCGCCCGGCGTCCCGGATCCGGTCGTTGAAGGTCGCGATGCCGGTGCCCGCCATGTTGGCCTGGGTGGCCTGGACGAACCGGGCGTCGTTGGCGACCGTCCCGAAGTTCCAGCCCTCGCCGTACAGGAAGACGTCCTTGCCGCTGACGCCGTCCTTCTCCGGGGTGAGCGCGCGCAGTGCCGAACGCACGTCCAGCATGGTCGACTTCGGGTCCAGGCCCATCAGGTCGAACCGGAAGCCGTCCACCCGGTACTGCCTGGCCCAGGTCACCACCGAGTCGACGACCAGCTTGTTCATCATGGCGTGCTCGGGCGCGGTGTCGGCGCAGCAGGAGTCGGTGGTGACCTTCCCGCTGTCGCTGAGCCGCTGGTAGTAGCCGGGGACGACCTTGTCGAGCACCGACCTGTCGTCCTGCCCGGCGGCGGCGGTGTGGTTGTAGACCACGTCCAGCACCACCCGCAGGCCCGCCTCGTGCATCGCCTGCACCATCGCCCGGAACTGCTCGGTGCGCGCGGTGCCGTTCGGGTCGGTGGCGTACGAGCCCTCCGGGACGGTGTAGTGCAGCGGGTCGTAGCCCCAGTTGTACGCGTCGTCGGCCTGCACGGCCGCCACGCACTCCTGCTGCTCCTCGGAGTCGGCGGCCAGCGCGCCCAGGTCGCAGGCCGGGAGCTTCTGGTCGGCCCGGTTCTCCCGGATGGTGGCGATGTCGAAGGTCGGCAGCAGGTGGATGGTGGTCACCCCGGCCTTCGCCAGGTCCTTCAGGTGCTGCATGCCCGCCGACTTGGAACGGGTGAACGCCAGGTAGGTGCCCCGCTCGTCGGCCGGCACCGTGCTGTCGGCGGCCGAGAAGTCCCGGACGTGCAGCTCCTGGATCTGCTGCCTGACGGCCGGGATCGCCTCCGGACTGCGGTGCTGGTCCCAGCCCTTGGGCTTGGTCGCGGCCGAGGACAGGTCGGCGACCAGGCTGCGCTTCGAGTCGGTGGACAGCGCGGTCGAGTACGGGTCGGTGACCAAGTTGGTGACCGTCCGCTGGACGCTCGGCGCCCACACCTCCACCTGGTACAGGTAGTACTTGCCGTCCAGGTCCTTCGCGTCCCCGGTCAGCGACCAGACGCCGGACGCGTCGTCCCGCTTCAGCGGCACGGTCCTCGGGGTGCCACCGGTCGCCCGGTCGAACAGCTGCACCGCGACGTCGGTCGCGGTCGGCGCCCACAGCGACAGCGTCACCTTCCGCTTGTCGCCCTTGCGCTTGTCCTTGCCGTCACCCTCCGCGTACACCGGGCCGAGCTGCGCGGACGCCGCCTTCGCCGCGTACAGGTCGTCCAGCACGCCGGGCGTCTGCACGCCGGTCGCGGCCAGCGCGGCGCCGCTCGGCAGGTGCTCGGTGAACACCAGCTGGGCGCGCAGCGCGGCGGTGGTGCGGGCCGCGTCGCGCGGGTCGACGGTGAACGCCCGGTACCCGGCCAGGTGCGGGAACCTGGCCTTCTGGGCGTCGGTGAGGCCGACCGCCGGGTTGAGCCGGATCCAGTGGCCGGGCTTGGAGAGCACGCCCTTGTCGACGGTCAGCCCGCCCTCGGGGTCGTAGATCAGCTGGGCGCTGGTGCCGCCCTTCAACTGGGCGTCGGCCGCACCGTAGTTGGCGGGCACCACGACGGTCTTCGCGTCGATCCACTGGGCCTTGGCCGCGCCCAGGTCGAGCTGCGAGGAGGTGCCGGCGCTCTGCGGCAGCAGGTGGCCCTCCTTCCCGCCGACGATCCAGATCTCCCGGCCGGAGGTGGCGAAGTCCAGCGACTGGTCCTGCGGCAGGTCCTTGTCGCCGCCGTTGTGGATGATGTAGCTGAGGCTGGTCGCGCCCTCGGCCAGCGGCACCTCGAAGACCGCGCCGTACGCGTCCTGCCGGACGGGCATCAGCGGGTTGCCCCAGTCGGTCGGGGTGGCCGCGCCGGTCCAGTCGTGCAGGCCCCAGCCGGTGTAGTCGCCGTCGGCCCGCCGGTAGTGGATGACCGCCTTGCCCGCGGGCACCGGCTGCGCGGCGTCCGGGTTGGCGGTGCGGACGGTGGCGTCGCCCTCCTTGATCCACACCTCGCCGGTGGCGGAGACGTCGACGTGCCGGTCCTGGTCGACGTCCTTGGTGCCGTTCTTCTCCACCACGAACCCGACGTCGGACGCCCCGCCCTTCAGCTTCACGTACGCGAACGCGCCGTACGCGTCGCGTCCGACGAAGCCGTGCCCCTCCGGCCAGGTGGTCGCCTCGCCGTCGGCGAGGTCGCCCCAGGCGTAGAGGTTCCAGCCGTCGTAGTCCCCGTCCCGCCGCTGGTAGTGGACCACCGCGTACTCGCGGGTCACCGCGCTCGGCGCGGGCGCGGGCGGCTGCTGCCCGGTGGTGAACTGCCCGGTGCTGGAGGCGAGTCGGCCCGCCGAGTCCTCGACGACGGCCTTGAACCGGACGACCGTGCCGGGCGCGACCCCGTCCAGGTTCCGGGTGACCCGGTAGACCCCGTTGTCGGCGGTGCCCAGCGTCTGCCAGGCCCCGTCCCCGACCTGCGCGGCGAAGGTGACCCGGTTGAACCCGCCGCCGGGCACGCTCGCGCCCAGCGTCACCGTGCCGTACGAACCGTCGGCCGGCGCGCTCACGGTGACCGACGGGCCGGCGGCCGGCTTGGCGAGCTTGTGCCGCGCCTTCAGCACCAGCGAGGACATCGCCGGGACGGTGACCGTCACCCTGCCGTCCGCGCCGCTGGCGACCTTGCCGCCGAAGCCGTACAGGCCGTCGAAGTCCATGCCGGCGGAGAAGGTGTCCAGCGTGACGGTCTTCGGCTCGGCCGCGTTGTTGACCGCCGCCAGGTACTCGACCTGCTCCTTGGCGTCGATCCGGGAGAACGCGTACACGCCCGGCCCGTCCGCCGCGTACCGCTCGACCTGGGCGCCGTCGGCCAGCGCCGGGTGGTCCTTGCGCAGCTTCGCCAGGCCCGCGATGCCCCGGTAGAGCGCGCCGTCGGTGCCGTAGCGGTCCTTCGGGCCGGGCGTGCCGCCGATCACGGCGTCGCTGTTGTACGAGGGGGTCTTCGAGGCGAACATGTCCTGCCGGGCGTCCTTGTCGCCGCCCGCGCCGGTGAAGCCCTGCTCGTCGCCGTAGTAGACCACCGGCTGGCCGCGGGTGAGGAACTGCAGCTCGTTGGCGAGCCGGTCCTTGGCGAGCAGCGCCTCGTCCGAGGCCCCCGGGTTGTCGCCGCGCAGGAAGGAGCCGAACCGGCCCATGTCGTGGTTGCCGAGGAAGGTCGGCAGCTCGTAGGCGTCGGTGTCGGCGGTGGTGTACCGGTAGTCCTGCGCGTACAGCTCGCCGAGCGCCTTGGCCGAGCCGTTCTGCGAGACGTACGTGCGGGCCGCCTCCTGGAACGCGAAGTCCAGGGTGGCCTGCAGCTTGCCCCGGGTGACGTACGGGGAGGTGACCGCCGGGTCGCCGGAGTACACCTCGCCGAACATGAAGAACTTCTGGTTGCCCCGCTGGGCGGCGAACTGCTTCAGCGCGGGCGCCCACTGCTCCCAGAACGCCAGGTTGACGTGCTTGACGGTGTCGATCCGGAAGCCGTCGACGCCGGTCTCGGCCACCCACTGCTGGTAGATCTTCTCCATCCCCGCGACGACCTTCGGGTTCTGGGTGTCCAGGTCGTCCAGGCCGGAGAAGTCGCCCTCGGTGGCGGACTCGCCGACGAAGGTCGAGTTGCCCCGGTTGTGGTACAGCGACGGGTCGTTCAGCCAGGACGGCGTCTTGGCGGTGCTGCCCGCCCGGTCCCGGAACACCGGCGTGTAGGGGAAGGAGTCCTTGGTGGTCGACGGCCACTGCGCCCGGGCGTCGGCGACGGCGGTCTCGTCGACCGGGTTGCCGTCGGCGTCGAGGGTCGGGTAGGCGCCCGCGGAGCGGTAGTCGTAGGTCTGCTCCGCGTAGTCGATGACGTCGGCGGTGTGGTTGGTGATGACGTCGAAGAAGACCTTGATGCCGCGCTGGTGGGCCTTGTCGATCAGCTCCTTGAGCTGGGCGTTGGTGCCGAAGTGCGGGTCGACCTGGGTGAAGTCGGTGATCCAGTAGCCGTGGTAGCCGGCCGAGGCGTCCGCCCCGGCGCCCTGCACGGGCTGGTTCTTGAAGATCGGCGCCATCCAGATCGCGGTGGTGCCGAGGTCCTGGATGTAGTCCAGCTTGTCGATCAGGCCCTGGAGGTCGCCGCCGTGGTAGAAGCCCTTGTCGGCCGGGTCGAGGCCGTTGTCCAGCCGCCCGCCGGTGATGCCTCCGGTGTCGTTGCCGGTGCTGCCGTTGGCGAAGCGGTCCGGCAGCACGAAGTAGAACTGCTCGCGGGTCAGGTCGTGCCGGCCGGCGGTGGCCGCCAGCTCCCGGTCGGACGGCGGGGCGGCCGGCTTGGCGGGCGCGGCGGCGGCCAGCGGGGCGGCGCCCAGGGTGGCGGCGATCAGCGAGGCCGCGACCAGGACGGCGGCCCGTCCGGGGCGGCGGTACGGGGTGGTGCGGCGGTGCGGGGTGGTGCGGCGCTGGGGGCGGAACGGGGCGTCGGCCACGGCAGGGCTCTCCCTCGGGGGCGCTCGGGCAAGGGGTGGGTGGCGTGGAACCTAGCGCCCTGCAAGATGTTTCAGCAAGATGCGAAAGTGATTTCGGGCCCGAGTCGTACCGAGTCGTGACCTGAAACGCTCCCCCCGCCGCCGCCCGCGTCCGTACCCGCACCAGACCCCGGTTCGACCCCTGGTAACCCGCGCGCCACAATGGAGCGCATGCGCCTCGAAAACCGACCGACCCCTACCCCCGTAGGGGGACAGTCGGTGAAGAATCCCCGACCAGAGGATGAGCAAGCGGCCACACCTCGTCTGGCAGACTTCTCGTCCATGGGGGAACCGACCGAGAAGAAGCCAGCCGGCGCCGAACACGCCGACCGGGCCACGCACGACGGTTCCGGCCCGGGCACGGAGCACACCCCCCGCACGCCCGCCGGAGCCACCCGCGTCGCCCAGTCGCCCGCCGCCGCGGTCCGCAGCCGGGTGCGCGAGCAGCGCCGCACGCCGCGCCGCCCGCACCTGCTCTTCGAACTCGCCCTGATAGGGATCAGCTACTGGCTGTACTCGCTGGTCCGCAACGCCGTCCCGGAACAGGCCGCGATCGCGCAGAAGCACGCCACCTGGGTCTGGGACCTGGAGCACGCCCTCGGCATCGCCGTCGAGCGCTCGATCAACCACGGCGTCAACTCGGTCACCTGGCTGATCGTCGGGATGAACTACTACTACGCCACCCTGCACTTCATCGTCACCATCGGCGTGCTGGTCTGGCTCTACCGCTCCCACCCCGGCCGCTACGCCGCCTCCCGGACGGTCCTGTTCGTCACCACCGGCATCGCCCTGGTCGGCTTCTACTGCTTCCCGCTGGCCCCGCCCCGGCTGATGACCGGCGGCGGCTTCGTCGACACCGTCACCCTGCACCAGACCTGGGGCTCGCTCGCCTCCGGCGCCGGGGCGCACGTCTCCAACCAGTACGCCGCGATGCCCTCGATGCACATCGGCTGGTCCACCTGGTGCGGCCTGACGATCTTCTTCCTGGCCCGCCGCACCTGGGTCCGGCTGCTCGGCCTGGCCTACCCGGTGGTCACCCTCAGCGTGATCGTCTCCACCGCCAACCACTTCTGGCTGGACGCGGTCGGCGGCCTGATCTGCCTCGCCGTCGGCTTCCTGGCCGCCCGGCTGATCTACCACACCTGGGCCTTCCGCCTCCCCCGCACGCCGGGCGAGCGCGTCGAGCCGGAGCTCACCGTCCCGACCCAGTGGGACACCAGGGTCGACGCGTAGCACGGCACCGCCTCCCCGGGACCGCGGCACCGGACGGACACCCCTCGTCCCCCGCCGCGGTCCCGCCGCGTTCCGGCTCCCCCGCTCCCCTCACCCGCCGTCGTAGAACAGCCGCTCCACCACCCGGCGGGCCCGGCGCGTCGTCCGCCGGTACTCGTCGACCAGCTCCCCCGAGTGCCCCACCCCGTAGCCCAGGTAGCGCGCCACCCCGGCGAGCTCCCGGGCGTCACCGGGGAAGCTGTCGCCGGCCCGGCCGCGCACCAGCATGACCGCGGCCCGGACCCGGGAGGCCAGCACCCAGGCGGCGTCCAGCACCCGGGCGTCCTCGGGGGCGACCAGGCCCGCCTCGGTCGCGGCGGCCAGCGCGGCCCTGGTCCGGGTGGTGCGCAGGCCGGGCACCTGGTGGCCGTGCCGGAGCTGGAGCAGCTGCACCGTCCACTCGACGTCGGCCAGCCCGCCGCGGCCGATCTTGGTGTGGGTGGTGGGGTCGGCGCCGCGCGGCAGCCGCTCGGACTCGATCCGGGCCTTGATCCGGCGGATCTCCAGCAGGTCCCGGTCGGGGACGCCCGCCGCGGGGTAGCGCAGCGGGTCGATCAGCTCGCGGAACCGCCCGCCCAGCCCGGGGTCGCCGGCCATCGCCTCGGCCCGCAGCAGCGCCTGGCTCTCCCAGGCGTGCGACCAGCGCGCGTAGTAGGCCGCGTACGAGCTGAGGGTGCGCACCAGCGGGCCGTTGCGGCCCTCCGGCCGCAGGTCGGCGTCGACCAGCAGCGGGGGCTCGACGGAGGGCGCGGAGAGCAGCGTGCGCAGTTCGCCGACGATCTCGCGGGCGGCCCTCGCGGCGTCCTCGTCGGAGGCGCCGGGCAGCGGCTCGTGGACGAAGAGCACGTCGGCGTCGGAGCCGTAGCCGAGCTCGTGGCCGCCGAACCGGCCCATCGCGATGATCGCGATCCGGGTCGGCGGTTCGCCGTTGCGGGCCGCCCAGCCGTCGCTCGCGGCGCGCAGCGCGCCTTGGAGGGTGGCGGCGGTGATCGAGGTGAGCGCCTCGCCGGCCAGGTCGAGGGCGCGGGCCGGGTCCTCGTCGAGCCGGCCGAGCACGTCGGCGGCGGCGGTGCGGAACAGCTCGCGGCGCCGGACGGCCCGGGCGGCGGCGACCCCGGCGGCGGGGGTGCCGGCCCGGCCGACGGCGGCCAGCACCTCGGCCTCCAAGGCGGCCAGGCCGCGCGGGACGAGCCCGCCGGCGTCGCCGAGCATGGCGACCGCCTCGGGGGCGCGCAGCAGCAGGTCGGGGGCGAGCCGCCCGGCGGAGAGCACCCGGGCGAGCTGTTCGGCGGCGGCGCCCCCGTCGCGCAGCAGCCGCAGGTACCAGGGGGTGCGGCCGAGCGCGTCGGAGACCCGGCGGAAGTTGAGCAGCCCGGCGTCGGGGTCGGCGGAGTCGGCGAACCAGCCGAGCAGCACCGGCAGCAGGGTGCGCTGGATCGCGGCCTTGCGGCTGACCCCGGAGGCCAGCGCGGAGATGTGCCGCAGCGCGGCGGCCGGGTCGGCGTAGCCGAGCGCGGCGAGCCGCTGCTTGGCGGCCTCGGCGCTGAGCCCGGCGGCGCCGGAGCCGGTGACCCGCAGTTCGGCGACCGGCAGTTCGGCGACGGCGTCCAGCAGCGGCCGGTAGAACAGCCGCTCGTGCAGCCGCCGGACCTCCACCGCCTGCCGCTTCCACTCGCGCTGGAGCGCCGCGACCGGGTCGTCCCTGGTCTCCCCGCCGATCAGCGGGGCCATGGTGCGGGCGAGCCGGCGCAGGTCGGCGGGGTCGGTGGGCATCAGGTGGGTGCGGCGCAGCCGCTGGAGCTGGATCCGGTGCTCCAGGGTGCGCAGGAAGCGGTAGGCGGTGTCCAGCGCGGCGGCGTCGGCCCGTCCGACGTAGCCGCCGGCGCTGAGCGCGGCCAGCGCCTCCAGGGTGTTGCCGCTGCGCAGTGCCTCGTCGGTGCGGCCGTGCACGAGCTGGAGCAGTTGGACGGCGAACTCGACGTCGCGCAGGCCGCCGGGGCCGAGCTTCAGCTGCCGGTCGAGTTCGCCGGCCGGGATCGCGTCGACCACCCGGCGGCGCATCTGCTGGACGTCGGCGACGAAGTTCTCCCGGGCGGCGGCCTGCCAGACCAGCGGGGCGACGGCCTCGGCGTAGGCGCGGCCGAGGTCGGGGTCGCCGGCGATCGGGCGGGCCTTGAGCAGGGCCTGGAACTCCCAGGTCTTGGCCCAGCGCTGGTAGTAGGCGAGGTGGCTGGCGAGGGTGCGCACCAGCGGGCCGTTGCGGCCCTCGGGGCGGAGGTTGGCGTCGACCGGCCAGATGGTGCCCTCGCCGGTGGTGTCGGAGCACAGCCGCATGGCGTGCGCGGCGAGCCGGGTGGCGGCCTGGACGGCCCGCTGCTCGTCGGCGCCCTCCCGGGCCTCGGCGACGAAGATCACGTCGACGTCGGAGACGTAGTTGAGCTCCCGGCCGCCGCACTTGCCCATCCCGATCACGGCGAGCCGGCAGGCCGCGGCGGCGTCCGGGTCCTGTTCGGCGGCGATGTCGAGGGCGGTCTGCAGGGTGGCGCCGGCCAGGTCGGCGAGTTCGGCGGCGGTCTGCGGCAGGTCGGTGGTGCCGGACAGGTCGCGGGCGGCGATGGCGAGCAGGCAGCGCCGGTAGGCGGCGCGCAGCGCGTCGGCCCGGTCGGCGGCCTCCTCGGACCACACCCGGCGGGTGAGCTCGCCGAGGAACTCGCCGCGTCCGGGGTGGATGTCGCGCAGTTCGAAGGAGACCAGGGCGTGCCAGTCGCGGGGGTGCCGGGCCAGGTGGTCGGCGAGCGCGGTGGAGGCGCCGAGGACGCCGAGCAGCCGGTCGCGCAGCGGCTTGGAGGTGGTCAGGGTGTCGCGCAGGGTGTGCCGCTCGTGCGGGTCGAGCGCCTCCAGCAGCCGGGCCAGGCCGAGCAGCGCCTGGTCGGGGTCAGCGGCGGCGCCGATCGCGTCCAGCAGCACCGGGTCGGCGGCGAGGCCGTGCAGCGCCGGTTCGTCGAGCAGCCGCACCGCCTGGTCGGGGTCGGAGAACCCGCGCCGCACCAGTCGGGTCTCCAGCCGGCTGATCCGGCTCCCGGACCGTTCCTCCACCGTGTTCCCGCCTCCCGTGACCGTCCTGTCCGAAGGGTACGTTCCCGCTTCCCCCGCGCGCCCGCCGTGACGCACCGTCCACCGCTTCCCCGCCCACCGCTTTCCCGTCCACCGCTTCCCCCCGTCCACCGCTTCCCCGCCCGGCCGTGACACCGCCCGGGGGCGGCTCGTTGGCCACGGGGTGACCCCCCTGCGGATACCCGCCCGCCTCCCCTCGCTGACCGGCCTGCGCTTCCCGGCCGCGCTGCTGGTGGTCTGCTACCACCTGTCCCGCCAGGTCGGCGCCCTGCCGGTGCTCAGTCCGCTGGCCTGGTACGGGCGTTCGGGGGTGACGTTCTTCTTCGTGCTGTCGGGCTTCGTGCTGGCCTGGACGTACGCCGACTCCCCCGTCCCGGCCGGCCGGTTCTACCGGCGGCGGCTGGCCCGGATCTGGCCGCTGCACGCGCTGACCACCGGCGCCTCGCTGGCGGTGTTCGCGGCGCTGGGCGCGGCGGTGCCGGTGGCGGCGGCGCTGTGGTCGCTGCCGCTGCTGCACCCGTGGGGGCGGGCGACGGTGATGGGCGGCAACCCGGCGGGCTGGTCGCTGGGCGACGAGGGCTGGTTCTACCTGCTGTTCCCGCTGCTGCTGCGGCTGCGTCCCGGCCGGCGGGCGGCGGCGCTGTGCTGCGCGGCGGGGCCGCTGCTGTGGCTGGCGGGTTCGGCGGTGGCCGATCCGGGGCTGCGGAGCTGGCTGCTGGACTACCTGCCGCTGAGCCGGACCCCGCAGTTCCTGCTGGGCGTGGCGCTGGGCCTGGCCGTCCGCCGCGGCCGGCTGCCCCGGCTGCGGCCGCTGCCGGCGGCGCTCGCGGTGGCGGCCTTCCACCTGGCGCTGGTGCCCTGGCACCTGGCCGTCCCCGACCGGCTCTGGTACGGCCCGTACAGCGCCTCGCAGTTGCTCTCCGCGCCGCTGTTCGGGGCGCTGGTCGCCGCCCTCGCGCAGGCCGACCTGCGCGGGCCGGGGCCGCTGGGGCGGCGGGGCTGGACGGTGCTCGGCGACTGGTCGTTCGCCTGGTACCTGGTGCACGAGATCACCTTCCGCCCCTGGCTGCACCGCTACGGCCACCCGGCCCCCGGCCTGCCCACCGCCGCCGTCTGGCTGCTGCTGGCCGGCGGCTCGCTGGCGCTGGCCGGCGCCCTGCACCGCTGGGTCGAGCGCCCGCTGGAGCGCCTGCTGCGCGGCCGCCGGTCCGCGTCCCCGGGCGCGACGGGGCCGCACCACCCGCTTCCGGCTGGGGTGGTGCGGCCCGGGTCGCGCGCTCAGAGGTCCGAGGAGTCGTCCTCGTTGATGTAGCTGTAGAAGACGCCGAGGTCGTAGCCGTCCTTGTCGGTGTCGAACTTGATGGTCAGGTCGGTGTCGCCGGGGCGCAGGTAGTCGGAGATGTCCCAGCGGTTGGAGTCGTAGCCGAAGTTGTTGCGGTAGTACGGGCTGCGGGCGAACTGGTCGGCCGGCGTCAGCTCCTCGATGGTCGAGTTGAAGGCGTCGTCCGGCTGGTGGTTCGGGTCGCTGAACAGCGTCTCGGGGCCGTTGGTGGACTTCACCTTGAGGGTGTCGCCGGTCCACTTCAGGTCGCCGTCGTAGACCACGAACCCGAGCTTGCCCTTCACCTTCGCCAGGTTCTGCGGGGTCTTCAGGCCCTCCAGCTTGAACTCGCGCTCCGGGCTGTCGGGCAGCTCGACCTGGAAGCCGTCCCACAGGTTGATCTGCCGCAGCGGCTTGCACGGGTTCTCGTACGCCACCACGATCGTCCAGCCGCCCCAGCTGTGCGGCTTCACCACCGAGTCCATGTCGGCGACGGTGTAGGTGCCGTTGCCGTGCGCCTTCACCAGCTCGGTGATGTCCGCGGAGGCCTGGTAGCTGCTCTCCTGGTCGGTGGTGATGTAGCCGATCGACGGCTGGTCGTTGGCGATGTTGGTGTACTGCGCGTCGCCGGGCAGCTTCAGGTAGACCTCGTCGATCTGGCTCTCCGGCAGCACGGTGTCGCCGATGCCCCGGGTGCCGCCCCAGTACAGCCGGGCGTACTTGACCGTGGAGCCGTCGATCAGGCCGAGGTCGGCCGAGCTGGCCGAGTAGATGGGGTCGCCGAACGGGCCGATCGAACCCGGGTCGATGTTGACGTACTTCATCTCGTAGTTGTTGTTGATCGGCCGACTGCCCGCCCCGGTGCGGGCCTCCTCGCACGGCGGCTGCGCCGGGTCGACCGGCGGCTTGGTCTCGTCGCAGGTCATCAGCGAGTTGCTGATCCGCGTGATCGAGCCGTGGAACTCGCCGGAGAAGCGGGTCTTGAACGGCAGCGGGTTGGAGGCGACGGTGTTCGCCCGGTGCGTCGTCGTCCTCCCGGAGCCGCGCGCGTCCGCCGCCCCTCCCGTCACCAGCAGTTGCGCGGCCAGCGTCGCGAGCACGGCACCAGAAATACCGACCCGGCGTGCAGTGGAGCCCATGTCACCCTCTCGTGTTCGATCGTCCGGACAGTCGTCCGCGCCCCATCGAACACAACGGATAGTCACATGGTCGTCACCCTCCGCCATCCGTGGGCGCGCCGCCCACCAGCGCCGGAACGGCCTCCCGCAGCCGCTCCCGCAGCGCCGCCACCGGCACCGGGAGCGCCCGGGCCAGCGTCTCCAGCCCCAGGTACAGCTCGTCGACCCGCCCGGTCGGTGGGCCGGCGGCCAGGAACCGCTCCAGCGCGGCCGCGGCCTCCGCCCCGGCCGGCACCGCCGCGTACGCGAGCACCAGGTCGCCGAGGCTGTGGACGTCGCCCGGACCGACCAGCTCGACCACCCGGGCCAGCAGCTCCGCCCCGCCCGGCAGGCCGAGCGCGCGCAGGACCACGGCCTTCTCGTACGCGCACCAGGAGTCCTCCGGGTCCAGCCCGACCGCCCGGTCGAGATCGGCCAGCGCCTCCTCGTACCGCCCCAGCAGCCGGAACGCTTCGCCCCGCCCACAGCGCACGGACGCACTCCCCGGCTCCAGCTCCACCGCCCGGTCGAAGTCCGCCAGCGCCTCCGCGTGGCGGCCGAGCGTCTTGAGCACCGCACCCCGGCACCCGTACGCCCAGGAACCCGCGCGCTCGGCCGCCACCGCCCGGTCCAGGTCGGCCAGCGCCTCCGGCCGGCGGGCCGCCGCCAGGTGGGCGGAGGCGCGCAGGCGGTGGGCGACGGCTCGGGAGGGGCGGTCCAGTGCCCCGCCGGCGAGCAGTGCCGTGAGGGCGGCCGGGCCGGGCTCCGGGGTGTCCAAGGCCGCCGACAGCCGTTCGCCCCAGGCCAGTACGTCCGGCGCGTCGGTGTCCTGGCCCGCCCGGAGCAGCATCCGTACCCAGCGGCGCAGCACCGCGGCGCCCCGCTCGTGGGCGTCCAGGAGTTCGCGCAGGGCCGGGCCGAGTGCCCGCCCGGGGTCGGCGCACAGCCGGTGGTAGGTCTCCTGGAGCCGGTGGGAGCGCCAGCGCTCGTCCTGCCAGCGCTCCGACTCCCGTCCGTCGCAGGGGAGTTCGGCGCGCCGGTGGGCGAAGGTCTCGGCGAGCCCGGTGTGCTGGCGCTGCCAGCGGGTGGGCCACTCGGCGCGTTGGCGGCGGAGCATCGCCGTCCGGACCACCTCGTGGTAGTGCCAGCGGCCGGAGCGCTCGATGACGAACGGCAACGACCGCAGCCAGCCGAAGAGTTCGCGCGCCTCCTCGTCGTCGACCGCCGCCCGGTACACGTCCTCGTCGAGTTCCTGCGGCAGCGCGCAGGCCAGCGCGGCGGCCCGGCGGGCCGGGTGGGTCTCCCACTTCAGGAAGCGCTCGACGGCGGTGCCGCTCGGGTCGTCGACGTCGGCCGCGCCGGCCGGGTTGCCCTCGGCGAGGGTGGAGACCAGCAGCGGCAGGCGGCCGGACAGCCGCAGGATCTCGGCGGTGACCCGCTCGTCCGTGACGCCCTTGGCGGCCAACAGTTGGCGGGCCTCGCTCTCGGTGAACACCTCCAGCGGCAGGTCGGTGACCAGGTCCAGCCAGTCGCCCCAGCACTGCGCGTCCAGCCGCCCCTGCCCGGCCAGCACCACCAGCACGTTCGCCGGCAGCTCGCCGTACGCGTCGCTGACCAGCACGTCCCGCAGCCAGCCGTCGAGCAGCGGGCCGGTGCGCTCGTAGGTGTCGAAGAACAGCACCAGCCAGGCGTGCCGCTGCCCGGCCTCCGCGAGGTCCCGCAGCAGCACCGGGGTGAGCGCCCGCAGCGGGGAGAGCACCAACTGGGCGTCCTCCGGGCTGCGGAAGCGCGCGCTCAGCAGGCCGCGCAGCTGCTCCGCCCCGGCGGCGACCTGGTTCGGGTCCAGCGCCCCGGTGAACGGCGCCACGCCCGGGATCATCCCGGCCCCGGCCAGCCCGACCCGGGAGGCCAGCACGGCGGCGGGCGACGGCCCGCCGGAGCGCTCCTCGCCGGCCGCGCCGGCGTCCGCCTCGTGCCGGCGCTGCCGGTGCGCGGCGAGCAGCCGCTCCAGCGCCTTCAGCGGCGCGCCCTGCTGGGCGAACTGCCCGGCGATCGACCGCATCGCCTCCACCGGGTCCGCCACCGACTCGTCCACGTACGCGGTGACGGCGCCCGCCTCGCGCGCGGCGCTCTCCAACTGCCGTACCAGCGTGGACTTCCCCACCCCGCCCGGACCGCGGACGTGGAACAGGAACCGCTCCGGGTCCTGGGCCGGCTGCCGCAGCACCTCGTTGAACGCCTCCAGTTCGCTGCCGCGCCCGACGAACCCGCTCCGCCGCCGGCGCCGGATCAGCTCCTGCCGCGAGGGCCTGCGCCCGCTCACCCGTCCCGCCCCTCCCGATCGACCGTCCGACGTACAGTCAAACACCATCTTTCCCACTTGAGTTGACCCGGCGGCAGATGATCCGCAGGTCGGCCGATGGCCGGCCGACGGCCGGCCGCGGACCAGCCAGGAGACACGGAGCGGCATGGTCGACGAGGGTGGCGCGCGGCGGGTCGACTGCTTCATCAGCCACGCCGGCGCCGACCGCGCCTGGGCCGAGTGGGTCGGCTGGCAGCTGGTGGAGGCCGGCTACACGGTCGAACTGGACCACTGGGACTGGGCGGTGGGCGAGAACTTCGTCCGCAAGACGAACGAGGCGCTCGCGCACGGCCGGATGATCGCGCTGTTCTCCGCTGCCTACTTTCGAACCGGACCGGTTCACCGCCGAGGAGTGGACGGCCGTGCTCGCCGCCCGCGGCCGGATGGTCCCGCTCCGCCTGGACGACGCCCCCGCGCCGCCCTGCTCACCGCCGTCGCCGGACCGCGCCGCCCCACCAGCCCCCCGCCCTTCCCCGGCGGGCCCGCGCCTCCCGCCGCCGCGTCCCGCCCGCAACTGCCCGGCAGCCGCTCCCCCGGGGTGTGGAACGTCCCCAACCGGGGCGCCGCCTTCACCGGCCGCGACAACCTGCTGCTCCGCCTCCGCGGCGGCCTCGCCGCCGGCCGGGCCGTCGCCGTCCACGCCCTGCACGGCCGCCTCAGCGTCGCCCCCGCCACCGCGACCCCCGCCGAGGCCCGGGAGGCCCTCACCGCCGAACTCCGGGCCCACGACCGCTGGCTGCTGGTCTTCGACAACACCGAGGACCCGCGCGCCCTCGCCCCCCACCTGCCCGGCGGGACCGGCCACGTCCTGATCACCTCCCGCGTCCCGCACTGGCAGGCCCACGCCGTCCCGCTCGACGTCGACGTCTTCACACCCGCCGAGTCCACCCCCTACCTGCACCGCCGCGTCCCCACCTCACCCCGGATGAGGCCGCCGCCCTCGCCGAGCGCCTCGACCACCTCCCGCTCGCCCTCTCCCAGGCCGCCGCCACCCTCGCCAACGGCCTCCCGCTCGCCCGGTACCACCACCTCCTCACCGAGCAGACCAGCGCCCACAGCCTCGCCGTCCACCTCGCCGGCCTCGGCAACCACCAAGCCGCGCACGACCTCACCCGGGACACCCACGAGCGCCGACGCCACACTCTCGGCGACTACCACCCCGACACCCTCATCAGCGCCCACAGCCTCGGCCTCACCGCACCCCCGCCACCCCGGACGACGACGCGACCTGACCGCTACCGCTCCCCCCGCCGCCAGGGCTCCGCGAACTCCCGGTAGAAGTGCGGCAGGCTCTCCGCCGGCCCGGCCGCCAGCCGCCGGAAGACCTTGCCGATCGGGTTCCCGACCTGTCCGCTCGGCAGTTCCACCACCAGCGGGAACCCGTACTCGGCCACCTCCGGCCCGTCCACCGCCCGCCAACTGCCGCCGCCCTGGCGGACCAGCACCTCCCCCAGGTAGCAGCCGAACCCGAACAGCGTCTCCCCGACCTGCCCGCCGGTGATCCCGTTCTCCCGGAAGTCCTCGATGATCTCGTCGACCACCGCCAGGCTCCCCACCGAGTAGTCCAGCTCCACGCCGCTCACCCGCGCCGCCGACCCCACGATGTCCGCCGCGAACCGCCCGGCGTTCCCCACCTCCGGCGCGTACCGCAACCGCAGCTCCATCCCCAGCCCCTCCCGACCCCGCACCGATCCGACCCGTTCCCCCTACCCGGATCCGCCGCGAAAACGACCGACCCCGGCCCGAGTACGCTACTCGACCCACAACCTGACGGACCGTCGGCTCCCGGTACAGCCACGGCTCTAGACTCTCCGCAGAACCGGCACACCGGCAGGCGGACGCCCCGGGAGGCGATGGCGTGACGCTCAACAGCGAGGTGTGGCAAGGCCACTTCGCGGAGGGCCTGGTCTGGGCGCTGCCTGCGCCGCCGACTTGAACCCCGGCAGGCGGAGCCTGGACATCGACGGGGTGGACATCCAGCTCTGCTTCCCGGGCAGGTCCGGAACGATGGGGTACCCACTCATCGAGGCGCTGATCAAATCCTGCTGCAATCCCACCTACGGGGGCGACAGCTTCTCGTATTCGATTCCGGCACGCTGTCTACTGGGTCGATCTGATGCGCAGGGATCCGGTCGACCCGGCGAAGCAGTCCCATAAAACGGTGCACGTCCCCAAGGCGAACCTCCTGACAGTGCGGTCCCTCGCCGAGCTCGTCACCGGGCCCACAGCGATTGGTGGTGAATAGAATGATCACAGGCCTCGGGGATTTCCACTCGTCCCAGGCGTCCGACCCCCGGCGCATCTCCTTGTATCTCACCTCGCGCGGCTGGGTTCCGGCGCCCGAGCCAGGCGGGACCCTCTGGGTCTCGCACACCGGTGAATTCGAGGTGTTCGTTCCGAAGAGCCCTCGCATGCGAGGGTACGAAACGTACATCCACAATGTGCTGAACACTCTGGCCACTGCCGAGGACCGGAACCTCAAACAGGTCGTCGTCGAGATCTCCCGTTCGGACGCGGACGTCCAGTACGTGCGGACGAGGCCGAGCGGTGATTCCGGAACGACTCCGATCGAGGACGGGGTCAGATCCTTCGAGAGCCTCCACCAGTGGATCCTGGCCAACGCCGTGTCGGCGAGCAGCGACCGGCACCGCCTGGTGCAGCCCTCCCGCAAACCCGCTCAGGCGCTGGACTTCATGCGCACGGTCCGCCTCGGGCCCACGCTCGAAGGCAGCTACGTGATGACGGTCTACATTCCCGTTCCGCCCCTCCTCGGTCAGATGGCCTTGGAATCGGCCGAACTCCCGGAGGCGGAGCAGCCGTTCGGGCGCCGCGTCTCCCGCTGCCTCCACGACTCCACCGCACAGGCGGTGGCCGCCGCCGACGAGGTGATCAGCCTGGGGCGCGGGGTGGAGTCCCTCACGAAGCGCGTCGGGTCCGGGGTGAACGCCAACCTCTGCGAGGCGCTCGCCGGGCTTTCCGGCGGGACCTCGGAGCCGGTGGACATCGAGTTCTCCTGGGCTCTCTCCCGGCCGGTGGAACCGACCCGCCCCCTCGTGGTCACGTCCAACCATTCGGCCGTCCTGCGCGAAGCCGCCCAGGAACTGCGGGCGCAGACTCCGGTGGAGGACGTCCGGGTGGTCGGGGCGGTCGTCCGGCTCCACCGGGAAGGCTCGACGGGGCCGGGCGAAGTGAGCATCGCGGGGATCGTCGCGGACGACCAGAACGACCGGCTCCGCCGCGTGTGGTTCACCCTTCCCGAGGAGAGCTACGGCATCGCCACCCAGGCCCACGAGCGCGGGGCGACGGTGTCGGTGACCGGCACGCTCGCCCGGCGGGGCACCCGGCACGTCCTGCAGAATCCCGGCGATTTCTACGTGCTCCCGGACTGAGACGGCCCGCCCCGCCCACGGGAAGAGGCCTCGTCCCCGGCGCGCGTTGTCGCCACCGGGGGCGGGGCCTCTCTCGTGTCCGCGTATGGGCCGCTGACCAGGGACTACAGCACCTGGAGCACCTTGCGCAGCTCGAACGGCGTGACCTCGGAGCGGTACTCCTCCCACTCCTGGCGCTTGTTGCGCAGGAAGAAGTCGAAGACGTGCTCGCCCAGGGTTTCGGCGACGAGTTCGCTGCGCTGCATGAGGTCGATGGCCTCGCCGAGGTTCTGGGGCATGGGCTGGATGCCGAGGGCGCGGCGTTCGGCGTCGGTGAGGGCCCAGACGTCGTCGTCGGCGCCGGGGGGGAGTTCGAGGTTGTCCTCGATGCCCTTGAGGCCGGCGGCGAGGGTGACGGCGTAGGCGAGGTAGGGGTTGCAGCCGGTGTCGAGGGAGCGGACCTCGATGCGGGTGGAGCCCTGCTTGCCGGGCTTGTACATGGGGACGCGGATGAGGGCGGAGCGGTTGTTGTGGCCCCAGCAGATGTAGGAGGGGGCTTCGCCGCCGGCGCCGGCGGTGCGCTGGGAGCCGCCCCAGATGCGCTTGTAGGAGTTGACCCACTGGTTGGTGACGGCGGCGGTCTCGGCGGCGTACTTGAGCAGGCCGGCGATGAAGGAGCGGCCGACCTTGGAGAGCTGGTACTCGGCGCCGGACTCGTGGAACGCGTTGCGGTCGCCCTCGAAGAGGGAGACGTGGGTGTGCATGCCGGAGCCGGGGAAGTGCGAGAACGGCTTGGGCATGAAGCTGGCGTGGACGCCCTGTTCGAGGGCGACCTCCTTCATGACCAGGCGGAAGGTCATGATGTTGTCGGCGGTGGAGAGCGCGTCGGCGTAGCGGAGGTCGATCTCCTGCTGGCCGGGGGCGCCCTCGTGGTGGCTGAACTCGACCGAGATGCCCATGGATTCGAGCATGGTGATGGCTTGGCGGCGGAAGTCGTGGCCGATGCCGCGCGGGGTGTGGTCGAAGTAGCCGGACTGGTCGGCGGGGGTCGGCGGGGTGCCGTCGCCGGGGAGGTCCTTGAGGAGGAAGAACTCGATCTCGGGGTGGGTGTAGAAGGTGAAGCCGAGGTTGGAGGCCTTCTCCAGGGTGCGCTTGAGGACGTAGCGCGGGTCGGCGTAGGAGGGGGAGCCGTCGGGCATCAGGATGTCGCAGAACATCCGGGCGGTGCCGGGGTTCTCGGAGCGCCAGGGCAGTATCTGGAAGGTGGTCGGGTCCGGCTTGGCGATCATGTCGGACTCGTAGACCCGGGCGAAGCCCTCGATCGCCGAGCCGTCGAAGCCGATGCCCTCCTCGAAGGCCTGTTCCAGTTCTGCCGGGGCCACCGCCACGGACTTGAGGAACCCGAGCACGTCGGTGAACCACAGCCGGACGAACCGGATGTCACGCTCTTCGAGCGTGCGAAGCACGAACTCCTGCTGCTTGCCCATGGGGACAGTCTCACCTCTGCTCTTTACGCCCGTGTTACGCCGCCCGCACCGGCCGGCCCGGCCCGGCGAAGACCTCGCCGGGACCGCGTCGCCACCATCATGGCGGATCTTCGGCCGGTTGCCGATCCCTGGCGGCCGCGGGATGGAACGCGGGCCGGAGCGGGCGTCGGGGCGGGGGCCAAACCTGGGACCGGACCTGGCGCCGGACCTGGGAGGGAGCTGGGAGGAAACCGGGAGCGGACGGGCCGACAGGGGGACCCCCGCGACATAGCGTCAGTTAGACGATTACACTCGGGGGCATGCCGAATCTGCGTCTCGCCCTGTGCCAGATCGACCCCTGGGTCGGTGACCTCGCCCGCAACAGCGAGGAGGTGCTGCGCTGGTCGAAGCGGGCGGCCGCGTCCGGCGCCGACCTGATCGCCTTCCCCGAGATGGTGCTGACCGGGTACCCGGTCGAGGACCTCGCCTTCCGCGGCTCGTTCGTCGAGGGCTCGCGCGCCGCGCTGGTCGAGCTGGCGGCGCGGCTGGCCGCCGAGGGCCTGGGCGACGTCCCGGTGGTCGTCGGCTACCTGGGCCGCGGCGAGCCGGGCTCGCGGTACGCGGGCAGGCCGCAGAACTGCGCGGCGGTGCTGCGCGGCGGCGAGGTGGTGACCCGGTTCGCGAAGCACTTCCTGCCGAACTACGGCGTGTTCGACGAGTACCGGTACTTCGTGCCGGGCGACCAGCTGACGGTGCTGCGGCTGCACGGCGTGGACGTCGCGCTGGCGATCTGCGAGGACATCTGGCAGGAGGGCGGCCGGGTCGCCGCCACCGGCCAGGCCGCCGCGGGCCTGCTGCTGTCGGTGAACGGCTCGCCGTACGAGCGCGACAAGGACGACGTCCGGCTGGAGCTGGTCAGGCGCCGGGCCGCCGAGGCGGGCTGCCCGCTGGTGTACCTGAACATGGTCGGCGCGCAGGACGAGCTGGTCTTCGACGGCGAGTCGATGGTGGTCGCGGCGGACGGCGAACTGCTGGCCCGCGGACCGCAGTTCGAGGAGGCACTGCTGGTCCTCGACCTGGAGCTGCCGGCCGCGAAGGAGGACGGCCTGCCGGACGGCACCGTCCTCGCCGACGGCCTGCGGCTGACCCGGGTCGACCTGGGCGGCGCGCCGAAGGAGCGCCCGGCGGAGCCGATCGCGCCGGAGGTCGTCGAGCGGCTGGACGACGAGGCCGAGGTGTACGCGGCGCTGGTCGAGGGCACCCGGGCGTACGTCCGCAAGAACGGGATGCGCTCGGTGCTGATCGGCCTGTCCGGCGGCATCGACTCGGCGCTGGTGGCGGCGATCGCGGTGGACGCGATCGGCGCGGAGAACGTGTACGGCGTCTCGATGCCCTCGCGCTACTCCTCGCAGCACTCCCGGGACGACGCCGCCGAGCTGGCCCGCCGCACCGGCCTGCACTTCCGCACGGTGTCGATCGCCCCGATGTTCGACGCGTACCTGGGCGCCACCGAGCTGACCGGCCTGGCCGAGGAGAACCTGCAGTCCCGGCTGCGCGGCACGCTGCTGATGGCGATCTCCAACCAGGAGGGCCAGATCGTCCTGGCGCCGGGCAACAAGAGCGAGCTGGCGGTCGGCTACTCGACGCTGTACGGCGACTCGGTCGGCGCGTACGGGCCGATCAAGGACGTGTACAAGACGCTGGTCTTCCGGCTGGCGCGCTGGCGCAACGAGGCGGCCGAGGCGCGCGGCGAGGTGCCGCCGATCCCGGAGAACACCATCGTCAAGCCGCCGTCCGCCGAGCTGCGGCCGGACCAGAAGGACACCGACTCGCTGCCCGACTACGACCTGCTGGACGCGGTGCTGGCCCGGTACGTCGAGGGCGACGAGGGGCGGGACGCGATCGTCGCCGCCGGGTTCCCGGCCGAGGTGGTGGACCGGGTGGTGCGGCTGGTGGACACCGCCGAGTACAAGCGGCGGCAGTACCCGCCGGGCCCGAAGGTCTCGCCGAAGAACTTCGGCCGCGACCGCCGGCTGCCGATCACCAACCGCTGGCGCCAGGGGTAGCCGCGGGGCCCGGGCCGGGGCCGGGGGAGCCCGGCCCGGGAGCGGCTGACAGCCGGGGCGCGAAGGCATAGGGTGAGCGCCGTGGCGCGCGCCAGGCGCGTCGAGTGCGCGCCCGGCGCGCCCGGATCGAGGAGGTGGGAGAGATCACCGTGCAGGTCGTCGAGGTGCTCCCCCGCCGCCGGGTCGCGGCCTGACCGGACGGGGAGCCCGCCAGGCTCTTCGAGAGGTCCCCGTGTCACTCCCCCCTCCCCCCGCACTCCCCCACCCGATCGACGCCAGCGCCCCGGCCGGCCTGGTCGGCCGGCTGCGCGCGGCCGGCTGTGTCTTCGCCGAGGACGAGGCCCGGCTGCTGCTGGCCGCCGCGCCCGACCCCGCCGGGCTCCGCGAGATGGTCGGACTGCGCTGCGCCGGGCACCCGTTGGAGCAGGTGGTGGGTTTCGCCGAGTTCGCCGGGCTGCGGGTCGCGCTCGCCCCCGGCGTGTTCGTGCCGCGCCGCCGCAGCGAGTTCCTGGTCGAGCGGGCCGCCGCGCTGGGCCGCCCGGACGCGGTGCTGCTCGACCTGTGCTGCGGCTCCGGCGCGATCGGCGCGGCGCTGGCCGCCCGGCTCGGCCCGGGCGTCGAACTGCACGCCGCGGACGTCGACCCGGCGGCCGTGGCCTGCGCCCGCCGCAACCTCGCCCGGTACGGCGGACGGGTGCACCTGGGCGACCTGGACGCGCCGCTGCCGCCCGGCCTGCTCGGCCGGGTCGACCTGCTGCTGGCCAACGCTCCGTACGTGCCGACCGGCGAGATCCCGCTGCTGCCACCGGAGGCCCGCGACCACGAGCCCGCCACCGCGCTGGACGGCGGAGCGGACGGCCTGGCGGTGCAGCGCCGGGTCGCGGCGGCCGCGCCGCGCTGGCTGGCCCCCGGCGGCCGGCTGCTGATCGAGACCAGCGGGCGGCAGGCGCCGGCCACCGCCGCCCTGCTGACGGCCGCCGGGCTGGCGGCCCGCACCGAGCAGGACGAGGAGCGGGACGCCACCGTGGTGGTCGGCACCCGGAGCCGGTAGCGGCCCGGCAGTGGCCCGGCCACGGCCCGGCAGCGGCTCAGTAGCGGTAGTCGGCGGCCACCGCGAGGTGGTCGCTGGCGTCCGCCGGGAGGGTGCGGGAGTCGGTCGGGACCAGACCGCCCTTGCTGAGGATCTGGTCGATCCGGGCCATCGGGAAGGACGCGGGCCAGGAGAAGCCGAAGCCGTCGCCGGCCGCGCCCTGGGCGGAGCGCAGCTGCGAGGTGATCGGGGCCAGGCTGCGGTCGTTCATGGTGCCGTTCAGGTCGCCGAGCAGCAGCACCTTGCGCAGCGGCTCGTGCTCGATCGCGTCGCCGAGCGCCTGCGCGCTGACGTCGCGGCGGCCGGCCGTGAAGCCGCTGTCGAACTTGACCCGGACCGAGGGCAGGTGCGCGACGTACACCGCGAGCGGGCCCTTGGGGGTGGTGACCCGGGCGCGGAAGGCCCGGGTCCAGCCCATCTTGATGTCGACCACCTCGACCTCGTCGATCGGGTAGCTGGACCACAGGCCGACGGTGCCCTCCACCACGTGGTACGGGAAGGCGCCGGCCAGGGCCCTGGCGTACTCGGGGGCGGCGGCCGCGGACAGCTCCTCCAGCGCGACGATCTCGGCGCCGGAGCCGGTGAGCATCCGGACGGTGCCCTGCGGGTCGTCGTTGGCGGCGGCCACGTTGTGGGTGAGCACGGTGAAGTCGCCGGGCCCGCTGCCCTTGTCGGCCAGCAGCGCGCCGAACAGGTTCAGCCAGACCGCGCCGGGCAGCAGCGCCGCGACCAGCGCGACCCCGGCGCGGCGCCAGAGCGCGAGGCCGAGCAGCACCGGGACGGCCAGGCCGAGCCAGGGCAGGAAGGTCTCCAGCAGGCTGCCGAGGTTGCCGACCGCGTTGGGCACCTGGGCGTGGCACACCAGCAGCGCGGTGACCAGCAGGCCGAGCGCGGTGAGCGGCCACCCGCGCCGCCAGTCGAACCAGCGGCGCACCCACGCCCGCCGCTCGCCCTCCGGTCCGCCGGCCGGCCCAGTGCCCGGTGCCCCCTCCGGCCCGTCCGCCGCTGCCGCCACCGCCGGGCCGTCCGCCCGCACCATCGTCCGCTCCTCGCCGCCGTGCCGGCCGGCTCTCCCGCCGACCCCGTCCCCGACCTGCCCTGATCCGATCCGATTCTCGGCTCAGCCTATGACGGGATGGACGCGGCGCAGCGTCCCGGGAGTTCCGCCCGTGCGCCGGACGGGGGGCACCGGGACGGAACGCGGACAATCGGCGCGGCGGGGGCGGGTCCGGCCGCCGGGCGGGCGGTCAGCGCGCGGGCACCGGGGCGGGTACCGCGCCGATGCCCTGGAGGACGGCGTCGACCATCTGCCGGGGCAGGTCGGGGTCGTCCAGCGGGGAGTCGTCCCAGAGGATGGTGCGCACCAGGATCGGGCCGATCAGCAGCTCGCAGAGCAGTTCGGCGTCCAGGTCGGCGCGGAGTTCGCCGGCCGCGACGGCGCGCCGGACGATCTCCATGATCATCTCGCGGCGGGGTCGGACCACCCGCTCGTGGTAGACGTGCTTGAGCTCGGGCCAGGCGTTCATCTGGCCCATCGCGGACTTGATGATCCACCGGGAGCGCTTGCGCAGGCCGCGCCGGCGCATGTAGTCGACGGCGCTGATCAGGTCGTCGCGGTGGGTCGGGCCGTGCATGGCGGGCGGCGGCTCGTCCAGCCGGGCCACCACGTCGACCAGCAGTGCCTCCTTGTTGGGCCAGCGCCGGTAGATGGTGGCCTTGCCGACGCCCGCCTCGGCGGCGATCCGCTCGATGGACAGCTCGAAGAGGCCGTTGCCGTCCTCCATCAGCTTCTCGACGGCCGCGTAGATGGCCTGTTCGGCGGCCTCGCTGCGCGGACGGCCCCGCCGGGGAGCGTCCTGCTCCCCGGCGGGGCCGTGGCACGGTTGGAGCGGAGTCTCGGCGCTCGTCATGGCCCTATTCTCCACCCTCGGGTTCACACCTTGGCGGCGCTCGGGCCGGTTTCGGTCCGGTCCTGCGGGCCGTCCGCCGCGGGCGTCCCGGCGGCGGGGCGGCGGCCGGGCAGCAGGAGCAGCGCCAGCAGGGCGCCGAGCACGGTGACGGCGGCCGAGACGCCGGAGACCACGTGCATGGCGTGGATGAAGGCGTCCTTGGCCGGGTCGACCAGGCCGGGCAGGTGCATCTTCTCGGCCGCCCCGAGGGTCGACTCGATCGACTCGCCGGCCCGCTCGCGGTACTGCGGCGGGACGGCCGCCAGGTGGTCCTCCATGCCGTTGCGGTAGATCGTCGACAGCAGCGCGCCGAGCACCGCGATGCCGAGCGAGCCGCCGACCTGGCGGAAGGTGTTGTTCAGCGCGGAGCCCGCGCCGGCCTTCTCGCGCGGCAGCGCGCCCATGATGGCGACCGTCACCGGCGGCATCACGTGCGCCATGCCGGCGCCCATCACGAAGCCGAGCACGACCAGGATCCAGATCGGGCTGGTCGCGGTCAGGAAGGCGTAGCCGAGGAAGCCGACGGTGACCAGCAGCATGCCGCCGGCGCAGGTCGCCCGGACGCCGAAGCGGTCGACCACGAACCGGGCCCGGGGCGCGAAGAACAGCTGGGCGAGGGCCAGCGGCAGCATCAGCTCGCCGGCCTCCAGGGCGCTGTAGCCGCGGACGCTCTGGGTGTAGAAGACGCCGAAGAAGGAGACGCCCATCAGCGCGAAGAACACGATGCCGACCACGCCGATCGAGGCGGAGAACACCTTGTTCCGGAACCAGGTGACGTCCAGCGCCGGGTACCGGGTGCGCCGTTCGAACAGGACGAAGCCGACCAGGGCCAGCACGCCGACCAGGGTCGGGACCCAGGCCGCGGGGGCGGTGAAGTCGGCCAGTTCGCCGCCCTTGATGATGCCGTAGATCAGCGCCACCAGGCCGACGATGGAGAGCAGCACGCCGACCGGGTCGAGCCGGCCGGGGTCGGGGTCCTTGGAGTCCGGGACCAGCCAGCCCATCACGCCGAGCGCCACGACCACGATCGGGACGTTCACCAGGAAGACCGAGCCCCACCAGAAGTGCTCGATCAGCAGGCCGCCGGTGATCGGGCCGATCGCGATGGCCAGGCCGACCGCGCCGGCCCAGATGCCGATCGCCTTGGGCTGCTCGTGCCGCTCGAAGACGTTCATGATGATGGCCAGCGTGGCGGGCATCACGAAGGCGCCGCCGAGGCCCATCACCGCGCGGTAGGTGATCAGTTCGCCGGGGCCGCCGGCGAACGCCGAGAGCAGCGAGCCGAGGCCGAAGACCACCATGCCGGCCAGCAGCACCCACTTGCGGCCGAAGCGGTCGCCGAGCAGGCCGGCGGTGAACAGCAGGCCGGCGAAGACCAGGGTGTACGAGTTGATCGCCCACTCCAGGTCGCTCTGGCTCGCGCCGAGGCCCACCGGGGCGGGGGTGGCGATGGTCTTCATCGCCACGTTGAGGATCGAGTTGTCGAGGACGACGACGAGCAGGGAGAGCACCAGGGTGCCCAGGATCCACCAGCGTCGGCGGTGCACGGCTTCCGGCACCCGGAGGGCCTGTGGAGCGGGGGTCGGCGAGGTCATGCGGACAGCCTAGACAGCTTTTCAATACGAGACGGTCTCGTATCGCTGATTCGCGGGCAAGGGAGGGTAAAGCTTTCCTCAAGGGACCCCGCCGCCCGCCGCCCGACACGGACGGGACTCCCGACTCTTTGCGCACGGCCCGGGGCGTGCAAGCATGGAGCCAGATCCGGGGACGCCGCACGGCGCCACGAGACGACACACACCAGGAGTCTGTTCGATGAACGCCTCTCCGCTCCAGCCTGCCCAGACGCAGGACGCACCCGTCGGCACCAGCCTCTACGGCGGCGTCACCAACCGCCGGGTGACCGTCCGGGACCTCGCCAAGGCCAAGCGCACCGGCGAGCGCTGGGCGATGCTCACCGCCTACGACGCCCTCACCGCCGGGGTCTTCGACGAGGCCGGCATCCCCGTCCTGCTGGTCGGCGACTCCGCGGGCAACTGCCACCTCGGCTACGAGACCACCGTGCCGGTGACCATGGACCAGATGGTGATGCTCTCCGCCGCCGTCGTCCGCGGCACCCAGCGCGCGCTGGTCGTCGCCGACCTGCCGTTCGGCTCCTACCAGGAGTCCCCCGCGCAGGCCATGCACAACGCCGCCCGGCTGATGAAGGAGGCCGGCGTGCAGGCCGTCAAGCTGGAGGGCGGCGAGCGCAGCGCCCGCACCATCGAGCTGCTGGTCGACGCCGGCATCCCGGTGATGGCCCACATCGGCCTCACCCCGCAGTCCGTACACGCCTTCGGCGGCTACCCCGTCCAGGGCCGCGGCGACGAGGCCGCCCACCAACTGCTCCGCGACGCGAAGGCCGTCCAGCAGGCCGGCGCCTTCGCCGTCGTCCTGGAGGCCGTCCCCGCCGACCTCGCCGCCCAGGTCACCGAGCACTCCGCGATCCCCACCGTCGGCATCGGCGGCGGCAACGGCACCGACGCCCAGGTGCTGGTCTGGACCGACTTCGCCGGCATGACGGCCGGCCGCGTCCCCAAGTTCGTCAAGCAGTACGCCGACCTCCGCGGGACCCTCGCCCGGGCCGCCGCCGAGTTCGCCGCCGACGTCCGCGAGGGCACCTTCCCCGGCCCGGAGCACAGCTTCAGCTGAGCCCCGCGAACACCCCGTCAGCCCGCTGTCAGCCGCCCCGGACCCCCGGAGCCAGCCTGACAGCGGGCTGACAGCCGGGTGACAGCCGCCCCCGGCACGGTGTTCCCATGACACGAATCGAGCGGAACGCCGTGGAGGTCCACGGCATCGTGAAGCACTACGGGGAGACGAAGGCCCTGGACGGGGTCGACCTGACGGTGCGCGAGGGGACGGTGCTGGGCCTGCTCGGGCCGAACGGCGCCGGGAAGACCACCCTGGTGCGGGTGCTGTCGACGCTGATCAAGCCGGACGCGGGCACGGCGTTCGTCGGCGGGTACGACGTGCTGCGGCAGCCCCGGCAGCTGCGCCGCACCATCGGCCTGACCGGCCAGTACGCCTCGGTGGACGAGCTGCTGTCGGGCTACGAGAACCTGTACCTGATCGGCCGGTTGCTGGACCTCTCCGGCAGGCAGGCCAAGGCCCGGGCCGCCGAACTGCTGGAGCGCTTCTCGCTGACCGAGGCGGCCGGGCGGCCCGCCAAGGGCTACTCCGGCGGCATGCGCCGCCGGCTGGACCTCGCCGCGTCGATGATCGGCCGCCCGAAGGTGCTCTACCTGGACGAGCCCACCACCGGCCTGGACCCGCGCACCCGCAACGAGGTGTGGGACGAGGTGCAGCGGATGGTCGCCGAGGGCTCGACGGTGCTGCTGACCACCCAGTACATGGAGGAGGCCGAGCAGCTCGCGCACGCCCTGACCGTGATCGACAAGGGCCGGGTGATCGCCAACGGCGGCGTCCGGGAGCTGAAGGCCCAGGTCGGCGGCCGGCGCCTGCAGGTCCGCCCGGGCGATCCGGCGCGGCTGCCGGAGATGGCCCGCGCCCTGCACGGGGCCGGCGTCCCGGCGACCTTCTCCGCCGAGTCCGAGCTGCTGTCGGTGCACCTCACCGACGACGCCCAACTGACCACCGTCATCGGGGTGCTGGGCACCGGCGGCTTCCCGGTCGCCGGGATCGACACCCAACTGCCCAGCCTGGACGAGGTGTTCCTCACCATCACCGGCAAGTCCGCCGTCCCCGCCCAGCCCCGCGCCAAGGAGGCCGTCGCATGAGCGCCGCCACGCTGACCCCCGCTCCCGCCACCGCCCCGGCCGACCGGGACGACCCCCGGCTCGGCCTGCGGGCCAACCTGCGGCACCTGGGCGCGCTGACCCGCCGGAACCTGATGCGGATCAAGGCCGACCCGGAGTCGATGCTGGACGCGCTGCTCGTCCCGGTCATCATGATCGTGCTGTTCGTCTACGTGTTCGGCGGCGCGATGGCCTCCGACCAGCACACCTACATGCAGTACATGGTGCCCGGCCTGCTCGGCACCACCGGCCTGAACCTGGCGATGGCGCTCGGCACCGGCCTGAACACCGACTTCCAGACCGGCGTGATGGACCGCTTCCGCACCCTGCCGATCGGGCGGGCCGCGGTGCTGCTGTCGAAGATGATCGCGGAGACGCTGCGCGCGGTGGTGGCCTTCGCGGTGCTGATCGGCTTCTCGATGGTCCTCGGCCTCGACGTGGCCGGCGGGCCGCTGAAGCTGCTGGCCGCGGTCGGCCTGTCGCTGGTGTTCGGCTCCTCGCTGATGTGGGTCTCGATGCTGCTGGGCATGTCGCTGCGCAGCGCCCAGGCGGTGCAGGGCATGTCGATGCTGGTGATGATGCCGCTCCAGTTCGGCAGCTCGATCTTCGCCGACCCGACCACCATGCCGGGCTGGCTGCGGGCCTTCACCGAGCACAACCCGCTGTCGGCGCTGGCCGACGCCTGCCGGGCGCTGATCAACGACCAGCCGGTCGGCGGCTCGGTCGTCACGGTGCTGCTCTGGTCGGCGGCGATCACCGCGGTGACCGCGCCGCTGGCGGTGGCCCGCTTCCGCAAGCGGACCTGAGCGGCGGCGGTGCGGCCGCCACCTCGACCGGTGCGGCGGCCGGTGCGGCGGTCAGAACGAGCCGGGATCGTTCATCAGGGCGGACGCCTCGCGCAGCGTGAGGCGTCCGCCCTGTTCGTACGAGGCCAGGTAGTCGTCCGCGCCGAGCAGTTCGCGGGCGGCGGCGACGCAGCGGGCGTGCTCGGCGCGCTCCATGAACGAGCCGGGCATGCCGCTGAGGCCGTCGTGGGCGCCGAGCAGGACGGCGGCCCGGCGGGCGGCGGCGGGTTCGCCGTGCAGCCGGGCGTACTCGACCAGGGTCCCGGCGATCGGGGTCATCAGCATCATCGCCATGTGCTCGACGAAGATGGTGGCGCCGCCCTCGACCTCGGTCATCGCGCGGCGGCCCGCGCGGGCCAGCGCGAGTCCGGTCGCCGGGTCGCCGGCCCGGGCGGTGACCCAGCCGCGGATGCAGGTGACGATGCCGGCGAAGACCGAGGGGACCGGGCCGCGCCGACCCGGATCGGCGGGCAGTTCGTCGAGCAGGGCGAGCGCCTCGGCGTGGTCGCCGCGGCGCACCGCCAGGTTGCACAGCACCAGCCGGCCGTACATCCGGGCGCCCTCGGCGTCGGTGCCGCCCCCGGCGGCGTCGGCGACGGCCTGCCGGACCATCGCCTCGCCGCCCGCCGGGTCGCGTTCGGCCAGCACCTCGCCGAGCCGGGCCCGCAGCATCGGCACCTCCTGGTGCGCGCCGAGCTGCTCGGACAGCGCGATGGCCTGCCGGAAGGCCGCCTCGGCCTGGGCGGCGTCGCCGGACTTGGTGGCGTTCTCGGCCGTGCCGGAGAGCGCGTCGGCCATGCCCCAGCGGTCGCCGAGCCCGGTGTAGAGGGCGAGCGCCTCCTCGCTGTCGGCGATCGCCTGGTCGAGCGAGCCCGCCAGGTCGTTGAGCAGCCGGGCCCGCAGTTGCAGGGCGAACGCCAGGTCGAGCGGGCCGCCGTGGATCCGGGCGCCGGCCACCGCGTCGTCCATCACGGCCCGGGTGCGCTCCATCTCGCCGGTGAGGAAGACGGTGAAGACCCGGCTGAGCACCGGCTGCCGGTAGGACTGCGGCAGGTCGGGGGTGTAGGTCTCCAGGATCCGCCGGGCGGTGTCCAGCGCGCGGCCGTCGTCGAGCAGGCTCATGTCGCCGGAGAACATGCCGATCAGCCGGTGCAGGCCGAGCTGGCGGCGGGCCTCGTCGAGCAGGTCGGCCGTCATCGGCGGCGGCGCGTCCAGCGGGTCGGCGGTGAGCGGGACGGGCGGCGGGGCGCCGTCGGCGTACGGGTCGGGGCCGAGCGCGGCGACCGCCTCGCACCAGGCCCGGGACTCGGCGCGGTAGTCGCGCAGCATCCAGTAGCCGGCCATCGACAGGACCAGCGCCAGGCCCTCCTGCTCCTGGCCGCCGTCGACGGCGCGGCGCAGCGCGGCCCGGACGTTCTCCTGCTCGCGGTCGAGCCGGTCCAGCTCGTCGAGCTGGCCGGGGCCGTGCAGGCCGAGGTAGGCGGTGCGGGCGAGTTCGCGGTAGTGCGCGGTGTGCCGGTGGCCGGTGCCGGGTTCGCCGGCCTCGGCGAGGCGCTCGGCGGCGTACTCGTGGATGGTCTCCAGCATCCAGTAGCGCGGCCGCTCGCCGAGGCCGACGATCACCAGCGACTTGTCGACCAGCGAGAGCAGCAGGTCGGCGACGTCCTCGCGGCGGACCAGCTCGCCGTCGGCCAGGACCTGTTCGGCGGCCTCCAGGGTGCAGCCGCCGGCGAACACCGAGAGCCGGCGCAGCACGGCGCGCTCGCGGGTGCCGAGCAGGTCCCAGGACCAGTCGACGACGGCCCGCAGGGTCTGCTGGCGGGGCAGCAGGGTGCGGGAGCCGGCGGTGAGCAGGGCGAACCGGGAGTCGAGCCGGTCGGCCAACTGGCGCGGGGTGAGGCCGCGCAGCCGGGCGGCGGCCAGCTCGATCGCCAGCGGCAGGCCGTCCAGGCGGCGGCAGACCTCGGCGCACGCCTCCGGGTCCTGGTCGGTGCGGAAGCCGGGGCGGGCGGCCGCGCCGCGCTCGGCGAGCAGCCGCAGCGCGGCCGGGTCGGGCAGCGGCTCGACCGGCAGCACGGCCTCGCCGGGGACGCCGAGCGGTTCGCGGCTGGTGGCCAGCACGGTGACGCCGGGGCAGTCGGCGAGCAGCCGGTCGGCGAGGTCGGCGGCGGCCTGGACGACGTGCTCGCAGTTGTCGAGCAGCAGCAGGACGCGGCGGCGGCCGAGGTGGTCGACCAGCCGGGAGACCGGGTCCTTGCGGGTGCCCTCGATCGCCTCGGCGACGGCGCCGCCGGTGTGCAGCACGGTCTCGCGCAGGCCGAGCGCGGAGGCGACCGCGTCCGGGACGGCGGCCGGGTCCTCCAGCGGGGCGAGTTCGACCTGCCAGACGCCGCCGGGCCAGCGGGCCGCGTCCTGTTCGCGGCGGCCGGCCTCGACCGACAGCCGGGTCTTGCCGGAGCCGCCGGGGCCGGTCAGCGTGGTCAGCCGGCCGGCGGCCAGCGCGTCGGCGACGGCGCCGAGTTCGCCGTCCCGGCCGACGAAGCTGGTCCGCCCGGGCCGGAGGTTCCCGGCCGGCGCGGGTACGGTCACGGCCGCGGGGGCGGGGGCGGGGGCCGGCGCCGGGATCGGTTCGGCCTGGAGCAACTCGCGGTGCAGGGCGCGCAGTTCGGGGCCCGGATCGGTGCCCAGCTCCTCGGCCAGGGTGCGCCGGACCTCCTCGTAGCCGCCGAGCGCCTCGGCGGTCCGGCCGGCCGCGCGCAGGGCGCGCAGCCGCAGCGCCTGGAGCCGCTCGTCGAAGGGGTGGTCCCGGCAGAGCTCGGCGAGCTCGGCGGCCACCTCGGCGGTCCGGCCGAGCCCGAGGTCGGCGGTCAGCCGGTGCCGGCGGGCCTCGGCCCGCTGGGCCTCCAGCCGGGCGGCCGGGGCGGCCCGGTCGGGCAGGTCGGCGAGCGCGGGGCCGCGCCACAGCGCGAGCGCGGCGGTCAACTGCTCGGCGGCCGCGGCCGGGTCGCCGCCGGTCAGCGCGCGGACGCCGTCGGCGGCCCGGCGGCGGAACTCGGCGACGTCGGTGCGCGGGTCGGTCAGCCAGTAGCCGGCCGGGCCGGAACCGACCTCGGCCCGGCCGACGGTGCGGCGCAGCCGGCCGACCAGGGTCTGCAGCGCGGCCGCGGCGTCCTGCGGCGGATCGTCGGCCCACACCTCCTCGGCGAGCAGCTCGGCGGGCACCGGGCGGCCCTCGCGCAGCACGAGCGCGGCCAGCAGCGCGCGCAGCCGGGCGCCGCCGAGCACGACCGGGGTGCCGTCGTCGTGGTGGGCCGTGGTGGTGCCGAGGATGCCGTAGTGCACCCGCCCATTCTGGGGGACGCGCCGACCCGCCGGACGCACACCCGTACGGAAGCCCGGCCCGACCGGAAGGCCGCCACGGACGGGCGGCGGGGGCGAGCGCGCGGCGCGCGGCGGGCGGGAAGCAGACCGACGGGCACAGCGGCCGACGCGGGCAGCAGCCGAGGCCGCAGCCAGTGCGGGCCACGACCAGCCGCGCAGCGGCTGGCGGCTGGCGGCTGGCGGCTGGCGGCTGGCGGCGGGCGGCGGGCGGGCGCAGCGGCCGACGCGGGCAGCAGCCGAGGCGGCAGCCAGTGCGGGCCACGACCGGCCCGCGCAGCGGCTGACGGCGGGCGGCGGGGGCGAGCGCGCGGCGGGCGGCTGGCGGCTGGCGGCTGGCGGCTGGCGGCTGGCGGCTGGCGGCTGGCGGAACGTCCGTCCGCTCCCG
Organism: Kitasatospora setae KM-6054; assembly: GCF_000269985.1. Classification (NCBI taxonomy): domain Bacteria; kingdom Bacillati; phylum Actinomycetota; class Actinomycetes; order Kitasatosporales; family Streptomycetaceae; genus Kitasatospora; species Kitasatospora setae. Next base: position 2,625,295 of record NC_016109.1, read on the forward strand.
GACGTTCACCCGGGGCCGCTTGTCCGGCGCGCCCGGTCGGGGGCATGATCGGACGCCCGTCCCGCCACCACCTTCCGGAGTCCCCTCGCCATGACCTACGCCAGCACCGGCCAGCGCAGCGCGGAGAACCGGGTCAGCCCGATCTTCCTGGCGCTGGCCGCCACCCTGATCGCCTCCGGCTGGGCCCTGGCCACCGGTTGGGGCAACGACCGGTTCGGGGTCTTCCTGTTCGTGGTCTCCGGCTGGATGGTCTCGCTCTGCCTGCACGAGTACGCGCACGCCCGCACGGCGCTGGCGGGCGGCGACATCACGGTCGGCACCAAGGGCTACCTGACGCTGAACCCGCTGAAGTACGGGCACGTGGTGCTGAGCTTCGTGCTGCCGGTGATCTTCGTGATCATGGGCGGCATCGGCCTGCCCGGCGGCGCGGTCTACATCGAGCGGGACCGGATCGCGGGCCGGTTCAAGCACAGCCTGGTCTCGGCGGCGGGCCCGCTGGTGAACATCGCGTTCGGCGTGGTGACGCTGGTGCTGGTCAGCCAGGGCTGGTTCGACAACCCGGACGTGCCGGCCCACTACGACGGCCAGGAGCTGTGGTTCTCGCCGCTGCCCGCCGCGCTGGGCTTCCTCGCCTACCTGCAGGTGACGGCGGCGATCCTGAACCTGCTGCCGGTGCCGGGCCTGGACGGCTACGGGATCGTCGAGCCCTGGCTGTCGTACAAGGTGCGGCGGGCGGTCGCCCCGTACGCGCCCTACACCATGCTGCTGCTGTTCGCGCTGATGTGGCAGAGCCAGGCCGGGCAGTGGATCCGCGACGCGGCGGTGTGGGTCTTCGAGCTGTTCGGCGCCGACCCCCGGTACATCGACCTGGGCCGGATCCTGTTCTCGTTCTGGAAGACCTACTCGTAGGCCCCGCGCGGCCCGGCCGGGCCGCGGGCGGGCTCAGCCCTGCTCGGCGGCGGCCGGGTCGCGGCGCTGGGCGCGGTCCTTGCGGAAGTGGTACCAGGCGATGTTGCTGGCCACGCCGGCCATCAGGATCCACACCACGCCGAGCCAGTTGCCCTTGAGGAACGAGACCACCGCGGCGGTCACCGCCAGGACGAGGACGATCACGGCGTACAGGGCGTTGCGGGGCATGGCGGGGGCTCCTCGGGGCTGGCGGTCTGCCCGCCCATTCTCGCCGACCGAACGGGGCGGCCGGGGCCGGGGGTGGAGCGGGACGGGCGCGCGCCGGGGGCGCGGGGCGGGCCCCGGCGCGCGCCGGGCTCACACGTCGGTGATGCGCAGGCCCGCGTGGGCCTTGTAGCGGCGGTTGACCGAGATCAGGTTGGCGACCAGCGACTCCACCTGGTGGGCGTTGCGCAGCCGGCCGGCGAAGATGCCGCGCATGCCGGGGATCCGGGAGGCCAGCGCCTGGACCACCTCGGTGGCGGCCCGGTCCTCGCCGAGCACCATCACGTCGGTGTCGATCCGCTCCACGCTCTCGTCCTGCAGCAGCACGGCCGACAGGTGGTGGAAGGCGGCGGTGACGGTGGAGTCGGGCAGCAGCGCGGCGGCCTGCTGGGCGGCCGAGCCCTCGGGCACCTGGAGCGGGTAGGCGCCCTGCTTGTCGAACCCCAGCGGGTTGACGCAGTCGACCACGATCTTCCCGGCGAGTTCGGCGCGCAGCGCGGTCAGCGTCTCGGCGTGGCCGTCCCACGGCACCGCGACGATCACCACGTCGCTCCCGGCGGCGCAGGCCGCGTTGTCGGCGCCGCGGATGCCGAGGCCCAGCTCGGCGGCGCAGGTCTCGGCGCGCTCGGCGCTGCGGGAGCCGATCACCACCCGCTGTCCGGCCTTGGCGAGTCGTAGGGCCAGGCCGCGGCCCTGGTCGCCGGTGCCGCCGAGGACACCCACCACGAGCTGGGAGACGTCGGGCAGGTTCCGGGCCGGTCCGGCCGTCGCGTTCACTGAATCGGGTTGCGTCATGCCCGAGATCCTGCCAAATCCGCCGCCGGGGCAGCATGCTGTCGCGCATGGACGCGGTGAGAGTTTCCGCACTCCGGCAGTCACTGGCCGGCACCGGGTGGACCGAGCGGGCGGGCGCCTTCGCCACCACCCTGCGCGGCGCGGTGACCCGGCGCAGCGCGACCGGCCTGCTGCTGGTCGGCACGCCCCGCTACGAGCCGTGGCACCTGGCGGCGCACCTGAGCGACGAGGCCGCGTACGGCGGGCTGCCGGAGCTGGCCCCGACGCTGCTGCGGCACTCCGTCCCGGCGGGCGCCCCGGGGCACCTGGCGTACGGCCTGCCCCGGCTCGCGGAGGCGCGCGCGGGCGCGACGGTGCTGCTGGTGGCGCCCGGCCCGGCGGACGCGCCGCTGCTGGAGCGGCTGGACGACGCCCGCCGGGCCGGCGCGGTGCTGCTGGCGCTGGACGACGGCGACCCGGAGCTGGCCGACCTGGCCCACGAGCGGCTGACCGTCCCGGGCGCCGCTCCGGAGCCGTTCGAACTGGTGCAGCACCTGGTCAGCTCGGCGGCCTCGGCGGCCCCGCGGCGCTCCCGGCTGTCCCGGCTGGCCGAGCGGCTGACCGCCCCGCCCGTGCTGCGCTGGTAGCCGGGCCGGGCCCCGCCCGGCGGGAGTCCCGGCCCGGGCCGCCGGAAAACCCGTTGCGACGGCGGTGACCTGTGACGCAGCATCTCGCCATGTGACCGAAGACGCCCCGTTCCTGCGCAGACTGCTCCCGGACTTCACGCCCTGGCGGGCGTCCCGGGAGTTCCGGCTGCTCTGGCTGTCCGGCTGCGTCACGGGCTTCGGCAGTTTCCTGACGTTCGTCGCGCTGCCGATCCAGATCAAGGAGCTGACCGGTTCGACCTTCGCGGTGGGCCTGGTCGGCGCGTTCGAGCTGGTGCCGCTGGTGGTGTTCGGCCTGTGGGGCGGCGCCCTGGCGGACGCGCTGGACCGGCGCCGGCTGGTGCTGCTCAGCGAGGCCGGGCTGGCGCTGCTGTCGGGGCTGATGCTGGTCAACGCGCTGCTGCCGCGGCCGCTGCTGTGGCCGATCTACCTGGTCGCGGCCCTGGTCGCGGCGCTGGACGGGCTGCAGCGCCCGGCGCTGGACTCGATGGTCCCCCGGGTGGTGGCGCACGACCAGCTGCCCGCCGCGTTCGCCCTCAACTCGCTGTACCGGAACGTCGCCTCGGTGGCCGGCCCGCCGCTGGCCGGTGTGGTGGTCGCGGTGGCCGGCGCCCGCAGCGCCTACGCGCTGGACCTGCTGACCTTCCTGGTCTCGCTGGCGCTGATCGCCCGGATGCGCCCGGTACCGCCCGCCGAGAGCGCCGACGCGCCCTCGCTGCGCAGCATCGGCCAGGGCCTGGCGTACGCCTGGAGCCGCAAGGACCTGCTGGGCACCTACGCGATCGACCTGGTGGCGATGCTGTTCGCCTACCCGGTCGCGCTGTACCCGTTCCTGGCCTCGTCGCTGGACGCGGAGTGGGCGCTCGGCCTGCTGTACGGGGCGACGGCGGCCGGGGCGCTGCTGGTGGCGGCGACCGGCGGCTGGACGGCCCGGGTGCACCGGCACGGGCGGATGCTGCTGTTCGCGGCGATCGGCTGGGGCGGCGCGATGGCGCTGGCCGGCCTGGCCGGGAACGTCTGGCTGGTGCTGCTGTTCCTGGCGCTGGCGGGCGGCGCCGACCAGATCAGCGGGGTCGCCCGGTCGACGATCTGGAACCAGTCCATCCCCGACGAGCTGCGCGGGCGGCTCGCCGGGGTGGAGCTGCTGTCGTACTCGGTGGGCCCGCAGCTGGGCCAGGTCCGGGCCGGCGGGATGGCCGCGCTGACCGGCGTGCGCGGCTCGATCTGGGCCGGCGGGCTGCTCTGCGTGGCGGGTGTGCTGGCGCTGACCGCGGCGATCCCGCGGCTGCTCGCCTGGGACTCGCGCACCGACCCGCACGCGCTGGCGGTCAAGGCCCAGCACGAGCGGCAGGCGGCGGCAGCGGCGGCGGCCGGGGCGGTGTGACGGGCGGCCGTCAGCCCTGCGCGGGCGGCTCCCCGTCGTTCCAGCGCGGGTCGTCCCGCCACTCCTGGTTGCGCTCGGCGGCGGTCTCCAGCGCCCGGGCGGCCTCCTCCCGGGTCGGGTAGGGGCCGAGCCGGTCCTTGGCCGGGCACTCCGGGCCCTCCTCGACCTTGCCGTGCTTGATGCAGTAGAACCACTCCCCCGGCTGCCCGGTGGGCTTGCTTCGGCCGAACACCATCGTCTGCTCCTCCCGTCCTGCCTCGTCCCGCTCGGTCCCGCCCGGTCCCGTTGGGTGCCGCGGCGGTCACCGGTGATCTTTCCCGCCGCCCCGGCCGCGCACACGGCCGGGGTCGGCCGGACGGCGGCCGATACACTCGCCGTCATGGCTCTGGTACCCGGCACGCTGTCCCCCACCCGCAAGGTCCCCGCGCACATCGCGCGTCCGGAGTACGTCGGCAAGCCCGCGCCGACGCCGTACACCGGCCCCGAGGTGCAGGACGCCGAGACGATCGAGAAGATGCGGATCGCCGGCCGGATCGCGGCCCGGGCGATGGCCGAGGCCGCGAAGCTGATCGCCCCCGGCGTCACCACCGACGAGCTGGACGCCGTCGCGCACGCCTACATGTGCGACCACGGCGCGTACCCGTCGGACCTGGGCTACCGCGGCTTCCCGAAGTCGATCTGCACCTCCGTCAACGAGGTGATCTGCCACGGCATCCCGGACTCGACCGTGCTGCGGGACGGCGACATCGTCAACATCGACGCCACCGCGTTCATCCACGGCGTGCACGGCGACCTGAACGCCACCTACCTGTGCGGCGAGGTCGACGAGGAGTCCCGGCTGCTGGTCGAGCGCACCGAGGAGTCGCTGAACCGGGCGATCAAGGCGGTCCGGCCGGGCCGGCAGGTCAACGTGATCGGCCGGGTGATCGAGTCCTACGCCAAGCGCTTCGGCTACGGGGTGGTGCGCGACTTCACCGGCCACGGCATCAACACCTCGTTCCACTCCGGCCTGATCATCCCGCACTACGACAGCGAGCGGGCCACCGAGGTGATCAAGCCCGGGATGACCTTCACCATCGAGCCGATGCTCACCCTGGGCACCCACGACTACGAGATCTGGCCGGACGGCTGGACGGTGGTCACCAAGGACCGCAAGCGCACCGCCCAGTTCGAGCACACCCTGCTGGTCACCGCGGACGGCGCGGAGATCCTCACCCTCCCCTGAGCGGGCGACCGCGAGCGGCCCGCCACCCCCGCTGCTCGACGAAGAGGGGGTGGCGGGCCGCCGCCGTATCGTTCCTGCGCCCGTCCGTCCCCGCGCGGGCTCAGCCGATCAGCCACTGCTCCTGGGCCACCGCGCCGACCTCGGTGCAGGCGTCGGTCAGCACGTCCAGCACCCGCAGCGGGTCCGGCAGCGGGTGCTCGGGGCCGCGCAGCCAGCGCACCTCGGAGCCGTCCGGCAGCGCGGCCGGCGGGACGAGGGTGTACGAGCCGCGGCAGTGCCAGCGCAGGCCGGGGTGCTCGGAGACGGTGTCGGGGGTGGAGTCCAGCGCGCTGGTCCACCACTCGTCCTCGTCCTGCGGGGTGCCGCGGGTCGCGGTGAAGAAGAGGTACCGGTCGGCGCCGACCGCGGCCACCGGGCCGACCGCGCCGAGCGCCGCCAGCCGCTCCAGGGCCAGCACGCCGGCCTCGGCCGGGACGTCCAGCACGTCGTGCGCGCGGCCGGTCGCGGTGACGAAGTTCGCCTCCGGGTCCCGGGACAGCCAGCGGGCCAACTGCTCGGCGTCGGTGGTGGCCTGGGACTGCCAGGCGAAGGAGAGCGGGTGCTGGGCCGGCGCCGGACAGCCCACCCGGTCGCACGAACAGCGGTACCCGGCCGGGTGCGCGGCGGGCGCCATCGGGAACCCCGCCCCGGCCGCCCCCAGCAGCAGGTCCAGCCTCGCGGCCGCGTCCCCTCCGGCTCCGGCGGCCTCCGGGCGTTCCCGCCGGTCCCGCCTCCACCAGGACGTCCACCTGCTGCTGGCTTCCATCTGGCCCCTTCCGCACGCACCTGCCTGAGCTGCCGTGCCAGGTACGGCACGGCCACCTACGCAACAAACGACGCCAACGCACGGAACCACCCGCTGCTTCCCGAGGGTCCGCCGCGCGCACCGGCGTCCTGCCGCCGGCCTGGCCGGGGTCTCCGGCAGCCGGCGTCCGCGGCGGGTACGGGGCGCTCGGTGGCGCTCGACGGACGGGCGCACCGCGGCGCGCCCCGCCCGGCCCGTACGGGCCCGCGGACCCGGGTGGACCCCGGGGGCGTACGTAGCAGGATAAGGCTCCCCGGACCCTCCGGATGACCGGGGGCGGTGCCGCCCCCGTCACACCCGCGGCACACCGCCGCCGCACGACCCGCACACCCGGCCCGGCCGGGCGCCCCGGGCCCCGCCTACCCTGGACGGGTGAAGAGCGCCGACACCGAGTTCATCGGGGGCCCGCTGGACGGCCGGGTCCTGCCCGTGCCGCTGGGCATGATGCACAGCGTCCCCAAGGTCTACCGGGTGCCCGTCCCCGCGTACGGGGACACCCCGGCGGTCACCCTGGTCTACCGCCGCGCCAAGGAGTACGGACCCAAGGGCGGCCGCTACCGCTGGCGCTACGAGTACGACCCCGAGGGCTGAGCACCGGCTCCCCCGGCGCTCACGCCTCCTCGGCCAGGATCAGGTACAGCTTCTTCTTCGTCTCGGCCAGCACCGCGAGTGTCGAACGACGGCAGATCGTTCAGTTGCGCACTCAATCGTTCAGTCGGTCGTTCAGTTGCGCAGACGATCATTCAGTGCCATCGACTTCGCCACCTGGCCCGCTGACTCCAGGCCACTTCGAACTCGCTGGCTAGCTAGGATCGGGCGGCCTCGTTCGCAGCACGTTAGGAGAACCGGCATGCTGGTTGGCGAGATCGGGGTCCGACGACTGCCGACGGTCGTGGCTCCCCTGCCGGGAGAGGCCTTGACCAGTTGGTTGCTAGCCGTAATGGAGCTCTCAGGTATCGAAGGCTCGGAAGCCGCGAGACTCTTTGGCCTTGGCGGGGGTCGATTCATGCACGCCACAACGGACGTGTGGCTTCGGAGACTCACAGAGCCCCAGCTCGCCGGGCTATCGCAGAGCACCGGACTCCCGGCAGAGTGGATCTCCGGCCTGACATTCGAGCGGCTGTACTCGAACATCCCGCTGTCGGCTCTACAGGACGGCAGCCGCAACGCATGGCGCTACGGCTACGTCAGCCGCGACCAGATCCGTATTTGCCCAAGCTGTGTAGGTGCGCGGCAAGGGCGTTGGTCTCTCGTCTGGCACCTTCCATGGGTGCTCGTGTGCCCCATCCACAGTCTCTATCTACGGGACGCATGCGACTGCGGCAAGATCTTCAGGCCGCCTCGACGAACAATGGAGGTCGGCACCTGTCCGATCACTGGCAGCGCGCGGGCGAGGACGGAGAAGGGCTGCGGACGGCCGCTCAGCACGCTCCCGGCGGTCTATGTGGAAAACCCTCATCTGATCCGCGCTCAGGAACGCTTGCTCTCGGTCGTGCGGTCCCAACTGGACGCGACCGACATGATGTCGATGACGGCTGACGACGTCTATGCCGTTCTCCTCATGACGCTGGCACGCGGTTCGCTGGCTTCCGTCTCCGGAGTCTCGCCTGCCGCCCAGAAGTCGTTCGAGGACTTCACTGCAACCAACGAGGCGGTGGGCTGGTATGACCTAAGCACTCGGGTGCCAGGGCTGCCGAGGGACGCCCTGTTACTCGAAGCCGCAGTCCTGATGTCCGAACCGGTCCTCACCGCCGATGACCCGCTGGAAGCGGCCAGTGCGATCCTGCCGGTTTCAATGCGTATCGACGGCACGCATGCCCTCAGCGACTGGGTACACACCAACTGGCAGGTCCAGGCGCTCCGGCAGGTAAGCAACCCACTCCGCCCTCTCGCAGAGCTATGCCTTGAATACGCGATCCAGGGCTCGACGTATATCAACCGACAGATGCGGCGGTACTCCGGGTGGAGATCACCGGCTCGTACCGCCAGGGAACGCCGAAGCTCCGCATCGACAGACTGAACACAGCTCAGCCTTCGCCGAGGCCAGCGACCGGCGATCAGGGCGACACAGCCGACCTGGTAGAAAAGCGAGTCATCCTCATGGCGGCGGGGTCGCTCTCGAAGCCGACGGCGCGGTAGAGCGACGCGGAGCCGTCGCTCGCGTACAGCTCGAACAGGGTGCAGCCGTGTTCGGCGAGGTGCTCGACGACTGTCTTGACCACTGCTGTCGCGTACCCGCGGCGCCGGTAGTCCGGGGCTGTGGCTACGGCGTGGATGCGGGCTGCGAGTCCCTTCGGGTACTTGGCGGCCGGCAGGACGCGGTGGATGAGCGCGAGCGCGCACGATGCCAGGCCCCTATCGGGGGCATCGACGACGTAGGCGACGGCATCGTTCTCGTCGGCCAGTCGCTCCGCCAACTGCTCGGTGCAGATCGCCAGCCACTCGGCGTCCATGGGAGCGGAGAGGATCAGCTCGGATCGGAGTCGGGCAATCTCGCTGGCGTCAGCGGGAGTTGCCCTGCGAACGGTGGGAATCGGATGGGCAAGCGGTCCGCTCACGGCGTCGTCCTTTCGGTGTGCTGGTTGTCTCGCTGCGGCGGGACGATCGCTCGGTCGTTCTGCAAGTCCCAGAGCTCGCGTAGGCGACCGGGTTGGTTGACGAGTTCGTCGAAGGTGCCTTGCTGAATGATCTGGCCGTGTTCGAGGACAACGATTCGGTCGGCGATGGACACATTCGCCAGCCGGTGCGTCACCAGGACTACGGCACGGTCCTGGGCGAGTTCACGGAGGTTCGCGAAGATGCGGTGCTCGGCGCGAGGGTCGAGGGCGGAGGTGGGCTCGTCCAGGATCAGCAGGGGGGCCGGGCGGTAGAAGGCGCGGGCGAGGGCGATGCGCTGCCACTGGCCGCCGGAGAGTGCCTCACCACCGGCCCAGTCGCGCGTGAGGAGGGTGTCGAGGCCGCTGCCCAGGTCGTCGATGACGTCGCCCGCGCCGGAGATCTCGCAGGCCTGCCGGATGACCTTGTCGCCGCCCGGGAGCGGCTGGCCCTGGGTGATGTTCTGGCGGGCGGTGAACGGCCAGCGGGCGAAGTCCTGCGGGACGACCGCGGTGTGCTTCCACGCCGCGTGCGGGTCCATGTCGCGGGTGTCCGCGCCGTCCCATCTCACGGCGCCGCCGGTGGGGAGGTAGAGCCCGGCGAGGAGCTTCGAGAGCGTGGTCTTCCCGGAGCCGTTCTCGCCGACCAGGGCGATCACCTCGCCTCGTCGAACGCTGAGGCTGACATCCGTGAGGGCGTCGCGCTCGGCTCCGTCGTACCGGTAGCTCAAGCACTCGACCTGGACCTCGTGGACGCGGTCCACAGCAGTCTCGCCGCGGTTGATCCGATAGCCGCCGGCCTCCGTGAGGAAGTCCGACCAGTCCTGGAAGTACAGTCCGTCGCGGAACATACGGGCTCCGGCGTTCGCGATGCCTCGCGTCCCCGAGGCGACGGACCGGAGCGCGAAGGCCGCTGCCCCGCCGGACGCCGCGGAGAGCCGGCCGGTGGACAGCAGCCAGATCAGAACAGCCCAGACTGCTCCGGAGGCGACGCCGCCGAAGGCCGCGCCGATCAGGGAGGCTCGGGCCCCGAGGGCGGACGAACGGCGCTGAGACTCGTAGAGGCCCGCCGCGACCTGCCGGTACCGGCGCATCAGGAACGGTGTCATTGTCCCGGTGCGGATCTGATCGGCGGTCTCCCGGGCGGAGAGGTGCCAGCGCAGCATGTATCGCATTCGGCTGAGGCTCATGGTGCTGGTGAAGGCCATGCGGGCCGTCCTGGCGGCGTGGATCTGCGCCCAGCCCTGCGGGATGCCGGCAATGACCAGGAGTGGCAGCAGAAGCGGGTGGAAGGCCGCCAGGACGACTGCTCCGGCCACCATGGAGGCCGCCGAGGCGATGAGGTTCTGCCCGGTGGAGAAGAGATCTCCGGCCCACTCGGCGCCCCGTTCGGCGGCGTCCTTGCGGTCGCGGAAGCCTGGGCTGTCGTAGGCGGACAGCTCGACGTTCAGCGTCGCCTCCAGGAACAGGATCTCGGCTTCCTGCTGGACGGCCGGGATGAGCCTGGACGACAGCCAGTTCGTAACGATGCCCAGGATCGCGTGCAGGCCGGTTGCGGACACCAGGATCAGGACGGACACCCACGCGGCCAACAGGTGCTCGACGATCCGGCCGGAGGAGAACAGAGCGCCGATCGTGCCGGCCATCGCGAGGAGGCCCGTTGCCTCCGCGATCCCGGACACCGCCTGACAGAGGAGCAGGCCGATGACTGCTGGCCTGTCGACCCGCCACGCCAGCGCGACGGAGCGTGCCGTGAGGAGCGGCAGTCTCGTCGTCATCTGTCGGAACGTCATGGAAGCCAGGCGCTGCGAGTACTCGTCTCCTTCCTCGATCAGGCCGATTTCATCGTCGTCGGTCATCTCCTGCGACAAGAACATCTCCTTCCGGCGAGGGTGCTGCGAGACGACGGGGGCGGCTGGGAGCTTGGCCGTAGTTGGGTCGGAGAGCAGGACGCTACGCCGGCGCGGCCGGCGCCTCGCCGGGTATCGCACATGCGTACTCGATGTGGTGAATTCGCGGATGCAGCAGGCGAGTTGCCATGGTGTCAGCGTCTGCTCGCGGATAGGCTCGGCTGTCTGTCGTCAGCCTCGTGGGATCAGAAGTGCTCTGGGAGCCATGGCTCCCGGGCGCCGGTGACCGCCACGAGGGTTGTCAATGAGGCGTCGGAGCGGGCCATGACGCCGGCCATGCGGGCCGAGGCTGCGCTGCGGTAGCCGCCTGCGTACCAAACAGCGAACTGGCCTCGGGTGAAGGTCACCTCGCCGTCGGCGCGGTGAGGAGCGAGGTCGGCCGATCCGGCGCAGATCCGCAGTAGGTAGCGGTGGCTGGAGCCGGGGCGCTCGTCGCCGATCTCGACCGGCATCTCAAGGTCGAGTTCAACCGGCCAACCCCGCATCCGGATGGCCCCCTGGAGATCGAGGATGCGGAGCATCCATGGGTGCCAGGCGTCAGCCTTCGCCCGGTGCCGGTGGAGGCCGTGCAGTAGCACCGGGTAGGGCGGCAGCGCGCCGCGCCGGAACTGCACGGTCTCGGCCCGGCTGTTGTATCGCCCGAGGAAGGCCAGCATCGCCGTCGCGCAATCGGGGTCGGCGGCCCAGAAGTCGTGGACCACCAGGTTCATGCCGTGGCGATCACTGCGCTTGGTAGCAAGGGAGATCCAGCCTGCTACAGGGCCACCGGGGTGGTTGAACCGGTAGGTGGTGAGGGCGTTCTTCACCGTCGTCCACGTCGACCACCAATCGGGCCGCCTCACGGGGCCGTTCCACTGGCGGGCGAGCTCCTGTTGGAGGTCAAGGGCGTCCTTGGTCAGACCGTGCTCGATCTCCAGGCCCCCGGAGGCGAAGGAACGCTTCAGGTCATCGGAGCTGACCGACCAGCTGAAGACCGGTACTGGTGCTTCCCAGCCCATATGGCGGGCGTAGCCGTTGGAGACGGTGGAGATGGTGGAGACCACGGCGCCGTGTTCGCGCAGGTGTCGGAGCCGTTCGCGGACCATGTCGGCCGCGAGGCGGTCACCACGTTCCTCGGGGGCGACGCTGCCGGCGGCCAGGCACGCGGCGGGCACTGCGGCACCGCCGAAGAACTGGTCGGCGAGAATGCCCAGGCCTCCGGCGACGACCCGCCCGGCCCGCAGAGCAACACGGACGTCCGCGTGGCCGCGCAGGTGGGTGATGTCGCCGACGGTGTGGCCGAAGGCGCGAGTGGCCATCTCGTCGTACTGCTGGAGGAGGCCGTCGTCGGCCTCGGTGAAGGTGAGGTCGGAATCCACGACGATCCCCTTCTAGTAGTTGGTGGCGTCCCGGACGGCGTCCGGGTCGAGGGGCACCAGGAACGTCCGGGTGAAGGTGACCACCTGCTCGCCGTCCTGGTTGAGCCCGGAGGTGCGGCAGGTAACGATGCCGTCGCCGGGCCGGCTGGCGGACAGCCGACGGCCGGTGATTTCGGTCTCGGCGTAGAGGGTGTCGCCGACGAAGACGGGGTTCTCGAACCTCACGTCGTCCAGGCCCAGGTTGGCCAAGGTCAGGCCGCTGGTGGCGCGCACCGTCATGCCGCCGATGAAGGCGAGGGTGACACCGCTGCACACCAGGATTCGGCCGCGGGCGGTGCGGGCGGCGTAGTGGGCGTCCAGATGGATCGGCGCGGTGTTGCCGGACAGCGCGGTGATCAGCGTGTTGTCGGCCTCGGTGACGGTGCGGCCGGGCCGGTGCTCGATAACCAGGCCCTCGGGGAAGTCGTGGTAGCCGAGGCCGACAATCTCGCGGATGCGGCCTTCGCCGACCAAGCGGTAGCCGGGCGGTAGCGTGGTGGTGCTCAACTCGGCTGCCCCTCTCGCTGGCCATCGGCCTGCTGAAGGAGGTTCTGCGCCCGGGTGAAGAAGGGCCTGCCGACCATCTGGCCGCCGACGGAGGTGATGCTGCTGCCGCTGTCCCGGCCGGCGTCGATGATTGCGCGGGCGTCCGCGATCTCCTGCTCGGAGGGGCTGAACACCTCGGTGATCACCGGCAGTTGCCGGGTGTGAATGGCGCCCTTGCCGTGGAAGCCGAGGGCCTTGGCCCGCTCGGCTTCCACCCGCAGACCGTCGAGGTCGTCCATCTGGAAGTACGGCGAGTCGATCGCGACCAGGCCGGCTGCTGCCGCGCTGTTGGCCACCGCGGAGCGGGCGTGGAGCATCGGCTCCCAGCTCATTCCGCAGCCGAGGGCGGTCGCGTAATCGGCGGTACCGAACACGACGCCGCAGATCCGCGCCGCACGGGTGATCTCCCGGATCTGCTCGATGGCGCGTGGCGTCTCGATGAGGGCGAACAGGTGCGGCCGGTAGTCGCTGGTGTCGAGCGCGCCCGCGACGATGTCGAGGTCGCGCGGGGACTCGACCTTCGGGATGAGCACGATGTCGGGTTTGCTTCCCCAGGCGGCGATGGTCGCGAGGTCCTTGATCCCATCGAGGAGAACGGGGGCGTTCATCCGCACGCCGAGAAGGGCCTGACTGGTCTCATGGCCGTCGAAGAAGCGTTCGGCGATAGTCCTCGCGTGATGCTTCTTGGCGAGGGCGACGGAGTCTTCGAGGTCGACCAGGGCGACGTGGGCGCCGCTGTCCTTGGCGGTGTCGAATCGGTTGACGGCGGGAGCCGGGACGCTGATCCATGCGCGGGCGGCCCGCAGGGCGGCAGGGTGCATGGCGGCGGTCACCGGGCCTGGCGCTTGGTCTCGACCAGCATGGCGAGGCCGCCGATGGTGCGGGCGGCGTGGATCTCGTCCTCGCCGACCTTCACCCCGAGGTGCTCGGAGAGCATCACGGACAGCTCGACCAGGGACAGGGAGTCCAGTCCGGCGTCCTCCAGGGCTGCATCGGCAACGAGCGCGTCGGGCTTCACCCGCAGTTCGCGGACCAGGAGGTCTTCGATGTCGGGGGTGAGGCCGACGGCGGGGTGGTCGGTCATAGCCTTCTCCTTGAGGTGATGGGCGGCTTCGGGAATGAGGTCTTCCTGTCCGGCGATCACCTGGCGGTGGCCGAGTTCGTCGAACAGGTCACCGGGACTGACACCCTCACGGGCGGCGACGTCCAGGACGCGGTTCTTGAAGCCGGAGAACACCCCGGCCCGGCCGCTCATCACGGCAACGGAGTCGATGAACGGCGGAGCGTTCATCAGCCGCTGCTCGGCCACGTCGGCAGCAGCCAGCACCTTGTTGAGGTCGATCCCGGTCGAGTACCCCAGGCGTTCGAGGACCGCCACGAGGACTTCGAGCTGCGTGTTGCCGGCCCCGGCGCCGAAGCCCCGCGCGCAGGCGTCGATGATCCGCGCGCCGGCCCGCACGGCGGCCACCGAGTTGGCGACCGCCATGCCGAGGTTGTTGTGCCCGTGGAAGATGACCGGCACGTCCCCGATGGCTTCGGTGATCGCGGTGATCCGCGCGTGGACGTCCTCGGGCAGGAAGTGCCCGGCGGAGTCGAAGATCCCGACCGCCTTCGCGCCGAAGCGGACCATGAGGGCGCATTGCTCGGCGAGCTGACCGGGCCCGGCCATGTGGCTCATCATCAGGACGCCCTGGGCCTCGCCGCCGTGCTCGGCGACGAAGCCGAGGTGGCGCTCGGTGACGTCGGCTTCGGTGCAGTGCGTGGCGATCCGGAACACCTGCGCACCGTGCTCGAACGCGCCTCGCAGGTCACTGCTGGTGCCCCAGCCGGGGCCCATGAACACGCCCATCCGGGCGTGGGTCAGGGCGTCGCGGACGGTGGTGAGCATTTCGGTGTCGCTCAGTTTGGCCCGGCCGATCTGGAGGGAGGAGGCGCCGAGGCCGTTGCCGTGGCCGACCTCGATGACCGGCACCCCGGCGCGGTCGGCAGCAGTCGCGTAGTCGTGCAGTTGGCTGCGGTCGAGCTGGTGGCGTGCCGCGTGGTGGCCGTCCCGCAGGGTGGGGTCGTGGATCAGTACGGCCGGTGCGGACGGGTTCATGCCGCGGCTCCTTCGGCGAGTACGGAGGCGGCGTGCATCTCGGCCAGATTGATCGCGGCTGCGTTGATGATGTCGAGGTTGCCCGCGTAGGCGGGGATGCGTCCGCCAACTGCGGTGACCTCGACGGCGACGATGACCTTCTCGCTGGCCGCGTCGATGGAGGTCACCGCGTAGCCGGGGGCGAACGCACTGACTTCGTGGGAGGTGGTGGCGACCAGGTTTCGCACCGTGCCCGGGTCGATGTCGGAGGCCAGGACGGTCAGGGTGACGCGGAAGGGCGGCGGCGGGGTGGCGGGGCTGACGTTGACCAGCACCTTCACTTCGGGGGCGCCGGTGAACGCGCGGATGGCGCCTTGGGTGGTGGCGATGTATTCGTCCAGGTTCAGGCGGGTCGCCCGGCCGGCGCTGCGGCTGGCCCCGGTGGAGACCACCTCGACGTACTCGGGCGTGCGGTGTCGGGCTATGGCGTGCAGGAGGGGGACGGCGGCCTGGCCGCCGCAGCTGATCAGGCTGAGGTGACGGCTGGTCAGTGCTTCGGCGGCATTGACCGTCGGCACCGTGGGGATGCCGCTGTTGTGCGGTGTGAGGTCGACGACCAGGGCGCCGGTGGGCTCCAGCAGCCGCCAGTGCTCGGCGTGGGAGTCGGCGTTGGAGGCGTCGAAGACGAGGTCGACGTGCTGGCCGGAGTCCAGCAGCGCGGCGGCACCGCCGGCTGTCGTGGCAAGGCCCATCGCGGCGGCCTGCCGGAGTCCGGTGTTCTGGCTGTCGCGGCCGACGACCAGCACACAGTCGAGAGACGGAGACCGGTCGATCTTGTGCAGCAGGTCGATGCCGATGAGGCCGGCACCGAGGACGGCGACCTTCAGCGGGGTGGTCGTGGACATGGGTCTCCCCAGGAACGGCGGACGAGGAAGAGGGGTGGGGCGTCAGCGCGCCCGGAACCACACCGGGGGAAGGTGCGGGCTGGACGCCCGGACGGTCGTCCCCGGCTGGAGGGGAATGCTCGCGTGGACCGAGCCGGGCAGGACTACGTCACCGGCGCTCAGGCCGGAGCCGAGGGCAGTCAGGCGCTGGGCGAGCCAGACGAGGGGCCGCAGCGGATCGCCGAGGACGTCGCGGCCGTACCCGGTGGAGGCGAGCGCGTCGTCGATGTGCACTTCGATGCGTTCGGCGCCGAGGTCCGCGAGCCGGTCGGCGACCACCGGCGGGCCGGTCACGAAGCGGGCGGCGGAGGCGTTGTCGGCGACGCTGTCCTCCAGGGTGATCTGCCAGTCGCCGTAGCGGGTGTCGATGACCTCCAGGGCCAAGAACACCTCGGACACCGCGGCACGGACAGCGGCCAGGTCCACGTGCGGCCCCGCCAGATCAGCGCCGAGTCGGACCGCGATCTCGGCTTCGACGCGCGGGGCCAGCAGACGTCCCATCAGTAGGTCACCGCCGAGGGGAACCTGCATGTCGGCGAGGAGCACTCCGGAGTCCGGCTCGCTCACGCCCATCTGCCGCTGCATCGCCGCGGAGGTCAGGCCGATCTTGTGCCCGACCGGGCGGCCCCCGGCGGTGAGCCGCAGGCCAATCCCGTGCTGCTGGATGCGGTACGCCAGGTCCAGGTCGAGGCCCGGTACCTGCCGGGCCATGGCCTGGGTCGGGAGTCCGGAGAGCTCGGCAGCACGCAGTTCATGCGCCGCCTCGCCCTCCAGGGCTATGGCCGTCCTACCGGTCTCACTCATCGGACCTCCAGGCGGCGTACCGCTCCAGCAGGGGCGCGAGGTAGTCGACGTGCTGGCCGACTGCCGACTCCAGCTCGCCGGGGAAAGCGGCCAGCGTGAGTTCGTCCAGCTCCGGGGTGCTGCCCCGGGAGAGCTCGGAGGCCACCAGCGCGGCGAACTTCTCGTGCACGTCCTTCTCCGACAGCGCCGGGGCGAGGTAGTGCACCCCGATGTTGCCGTTTTCGCCGCGCGTGATCGCCAGCAGCGTGAGCTGGTCCGGGGCTGCGGTGATGCCGACCTCCTCAGCCAGCTCCTTCACGCCCTGGCGCCGCAGCTCTGTCTCGTCCAACTCGGTGCCCGGCTGCGGCGGTTCGACGTTGCCGCCCGGGAGCTGCCAGCGGCCCGGGGCCGCCGTCGACCCGGACATCCGGCCGATGACCAGTCGGCCGTCCTCCACCGGCTGCGCGACACTGACGAACACCGAGGACACCACCGGGGCGCCGGGGACACGGCGGAGCGCGAAGCGACGGTAGGTGGTGCGGGCCCAGGAAAGCTCCACCTGCCGGTCGTACTGCTCCAGGGCGGTGCACACCACGGCCGGGCCGTCGAACAGCGACGGGTTCGCCTGGGCGGCCTTCTCCCACATCCGGTCCATGGCGGCCTCGTGCTCGGCCGACAGGGCGGGGGCGGCGGTCTCGGCGAGCCTCACTGCGGTGGGGATGAGGACTTCGACAGCGTGGTCTCGTACGGGGAAGAGCTTCAACGGTGGGGTTCCCTTCGGGAGTTGGGCGGCATCGGGGCGGTTCCTCTCGTTCAACGTCGACGTATGAGAACAGGTGGCGGTGCTGACCGCGAGATCTGCGCTGTTCCGTCCGGTGCGCCTACCGATGGGACGCCGGGCGAGGTCTGTGCTCTTCGGGCAGCCTCGATGATCAGGAAGCTCTGGCCGCCGTGAGATCGCCAAGCCGGTGCTCGGCCTGGGTGAGCGGCTCAGGTCCGACCGTTGCCCAGATGCTCTTGCCGGATCGGTTCCGGCACCAACCGCATGCGGTGGACGATGCAACGGTCAGAGCAAGGCCGCGCCCGGATTCGTCGGTGTCGCCAGCCTCTGTCAGCGTCGGCCCTACGGGGCTCGCGTCGGAGACGATCACGGCCACGGTCCCGCCGCTGGACCAGATGAGGAGGTCGACCATGTCGAGTATCGGCTTGCCGTGGCGGAGGGCGTTGCCCACCAGCTCCGTCACCAGGAGGCAGACGACGAACGCCTGTTCTGCATCCTCGGGATACTCCCATTCGGTGAGCTTGCGCCGGACGTAGCCGCGAAGTCGTGTGACGCCGTCCTCCTGCTGGACGTCCACGCTCCAACGCGCCCAGGTGGCACCCAGGGGTTGTACGGGTGGCGGCTGCTCGATCATGTGGGCACCCCTTTCGGGCTACGGCGGGCAGGGGAACTTCCCAGATCGCCCCGGACGTCTTGCCTGCCAACTCAGTGAACCTCCGGCCGCACGCCGGCGGTATGGCCTCGAATCCGTGGTCCTGTTCAATCCGTTCAACGGGTTCAACCAGCATGAGCTGGTGGCGGATTGGAGTGATGAGTAGACGGAAGTACCGCGTCGGAGCCGCTCGGAGCACCGGTGCCTCAGCTGTACGGTTCGACGTCCGAGGAGGATGCCGGCGCCATGCCGTGAGGGCCCGTGCGGTGGTCGAGCTGGTTGTGCACGGAGGCGCCCAGGAGGGTGATCACGGCCGCGTTGCCGAGCGCCCATAAGCCGGCAAGCGCCGCCCCCACAGGGTCTCGATGCCGTCCACGGTGCCGCCCGCAAGCGGTGAGGCTGCTGTCGATGGGTGCGGTACGGACTGGCACAGGCATGCGAATCACGCTCCCCACGTACGAAGTTGGCTTGCCACGGATCGAACTGGGAAGGAATCGAATCATTGAGTCCACCTGCCCCCTGTGGCGTGACTCACAGTCAACTAGCCTGTGCGGTACGTACGGGAGTTGCCAGGCGTGTGCCAGATGTAGGCCAGGTTGTAGTCCAGGGAGTGGTGCGATGTCGGGGGGACGGCCCATCGCAGAGCAGATCACCGAGGCCCGAGAGAAACGCGGCTGGTCCAAGGCGCGCTTAGCGCGCGAACTCGGAGCCGCCGAGGGTCGCGGCGGCGACGGGCCCGGCCGGCACGCAGTGTGGCGCTGGGAGAAGGGAGACGACCGGACTCCCGACTACTGGCTTCCCTACCTTGTCAAGGTCCTTGGGCTTCAACTCGAAGCCCCGCAGGGAAGATCCAGTGAAGATGCAAGCCCAGTACGGCCCGGCGATACCGTGGCCTCAGTGATCGAGCTGGGGAGGAGCGACGACGTGGACCGCCGTACGTTCATGACCGCATCGGGCGGATACGCCCTCGCCGCCCTCGGGCTGCCGGACCTCGACGGCATCACCCGCAGGACACGCGCGCAGAGCGAATCCGCGGTGAAGGTCGGCCGCGGCGAGGTCGCGGCGGTCCGGACCATGATCAAGTCGCTGGGTGACGCGGCAGCGGAGATCGGCGGCGGCCACGCGCGCTCCACCGCCGTCCACTACCTGACCACCTCCGTCTCGAAGTGGCTCAGCGGCTCCTGGACCGAAGAAGTCGGGCGCGACCTGTACGGCGCCACGTCCCAACTGGTCCACCTGATCGGTTGGATGGCCCAGGACGAAGGAGACCACGGCTTCGCGCAGCGCTACTACGCCCACGCCTTCCGGCTTGCTGCCGAAGCCGGCGACGCCGAGCTCTCCGCGACCGCGTTGCGAGGACTCGCCGTCCAGGCGATCGACCTCGGCTACCGGGCCGCCGCCGTCCAGATCGCCGAGGAGTGCGTCGACCAGGCCAAGCGCTTGGACGACCCCAAGGCACTCGCCTACTACGAGACGACCCTCGCCGACGCCGCGGCCCAGGACGACGACCGCAAGACCGCCACGCAGATGCTCAGCGCCTCACAGGCCCACATCGAGCGAGCATCCACCGAGGCAGGCGACTCGTGGGCCTCGCACTTCAGCATCGGCCGGTGGGCCCACCACTCCGGCATGATCCTCGCGCGCCTCGGGGACTACGACGCAGCACAGGACCACCTTCACCACTCGCTCGACATCCACGGACTCGACCGCCAACGAAGCCGTGCCATCGTTCTGGCCGACCTCGGCACCGTCCAGTTCCGGCAGGAGAACTACGAAGCCGCCATCTCCACGTGGGGCGACTTCCTAGACTGCGCGAACGGGGTGAGGTCCATCAAGGTCTCCGACGCCGTTGACGACATGCAGGCGCGGCTCCGCCGCATCCGCGGCGTACACGGCGCCGAAGACCTCAGCGAGCGGGCCGCCAACATGACCTGAGCCTCGCGGTCGCGCGCCGTGCGGTCCTCTCGACCCTTCAAGATCATGACGAGGTGAATCAGGTGACGGACGGCAACCCGCTGAACCTGGGCGTGGTGGTGTTGACCATGGGAAACCGCCCCGAGGAGCTGCAAGCACTCCTTGAGTCGGTCCGGTCTCAGGAAGGCGAAGGAGAAGTCACCACCGTTGTACTCGGCCAAGGCGTCGAGCTTCCCGCGCTTCCTGACGGGGTCGCGGCAGTGGAGCTACCGAAGAACCTGGGCATCCCGGGTGGCCGCAACGCCGGCGTGCAGTGGCTCCGAGACCATGCGAAGCCAGATGTCGTCGTGGTCCTCGACGATGACGGCCTCCTCCCCGCCACGGACACGTTCGAGCTGCTGCGGGACGCCTTCGCCGAGAACCCGAGTCTGGGCATCGTCAGCTTCCGAATCGCCGACGAGGACGGCCGTACTCAGCGTCGACACGTCCCACGCTTCGGCTCCTCCGACCCGCTCCGCTCAGGCGCGGTCACCACTTTCCTCGGTGGCGCGCACGCCATCCGCATGCCGGTCATCGACCAGGTCGGCGACTTCCCAGCGGTGTTCTTCTACGCCCATGAGGAGACCGACTTCGCCTGGCGAGCCCTGGACGCCGGGTGGCAGATCCACTACCGGGCCGACCTGGTACTCCGCCACCCTCGCACCGACCCGGCCCGGCACGCCCTCTACTACCGGCTGACCGCGCGCAACCGGGTGTGGCTCGCCAAACGCCACCTGCCGGCCCCGCTGGTTCCGCTGTACCTCACCTCGTGGGCGCTCTACACGCTGGCAAGACGACCGCCGATGTCCGGTCTGTCAGCGTGGTGGGGCGGCTTCTTCGAGGGCCTGCGCGTCCCATGCCCGCCGCGACGGCCGATCAGGTGGGCCACGGTGTGGCGCATGACCAAACTCGGCCGTCCGCCGGTGATCTGACGCGCCGATCGAACACGATCCCGTTCAATCCATTCAAGATCATTAGAGGAGGCGTGAGTTGACCGCCGACAAGGAGAAGAACGAGGCACTGGCGTCCTTGATCGCGGAAATCGGATGCACCTATGCCGCTCTGGCCAGGGAAATTCGCCTCGTTGCGGCCGAAGCCGGCGAGACCGTTCGTACTGGGCCGTCTGCCGTGCACTTCTGGGTCTCAGGAGGCACCCCGAACCCGGCTACCGTCAAGTATCTCGCCGAAGCTCTCAGCAGAAAGGCCAAGCGCAAGGTCACCCCTACCGAGATCGGTCTACGCTCCGAAGGAATCGGCGAGGCCCTGTCTCCAGACCCACTGGCCACAGCCGTAGATCTCGGGAGACTCGTCATGAACCGCCGCCGCGACTTCCTCGCCCTCGCCTTCTCCGCCGCAGCCGTTGGCCTTCCCCTCACCTACGACCACACGGCGGCGGCCTCAAGCCTCCGGACAGCGAAGGCCGAGGGAAGGATCAGCGCCGAGACGGTCGCCACGGTCCGGTTCCTGACCGAGAGCTTCCGGAGCGCCGACGAACGACTCGGTGGAGGCCACGGCCTGGCCATGGTGGCCTCCTACCTGATCGACGACGTCATGCCGATGCTCAAGGCGAACTACACATCCGCCATCGTCCGCGCGAGCGCCTTCGGCGCCGCCGCCGAGCTGGCGACTCTGGTCGGTTGGAAGCACCACGATCTCGGACGTGAAGGAGCCGCCCAGCAGTTCTACCTGCTCGGATTCCAGCTGGCCTCCGAAGCGGACTCGCAGGGCCACGCCGCATGGATGATGCGGGCGCTCACACATCAGGCACTCGACCTCGGACAGACGAAGCATTGCGTCGACCTGGCGGAAGCGGCTCTCGCCGCGGCGCGGGGGAAAGTCGACCGCGGGACCGAAGCCCTGCTGTTGGTGACCGCTGCCCGCGCGTACGGCGCAGGAGGACGGCCCCGGGATGCCGCCCGCGCCATCCTGGGTGCCGAGGACGCCATGACCGCCAACTCGGGTGATCAACTGCCGACCTATGCCGCCGCATCGGGCCCCGTCGCCTCGACCGTTGCCTCGCACATGGGCAAGACCCTGACCGAGATGAAGGACCACCAGGCCGCAGAACGCCACTACCGAACCGCCCTGGACGGCCGGCTCGCCGAGTCCTACCGCCGCGTTCGCGGCCTCACCGTCTCGAACCTCGCCAAGACGGTCGCCGCCCAAGGCCGGCACGAGGAGGCCGTCGGACTCTGGGGTGAAGGACTTGACCTGATGGACGGTGTCGCGTCCAAGAGGGCAGCCGCAGAACTCAGGTCGGTCCGATCGACCATGGCCGTCTACTCCAGGCGCGGCATCCCAGGAGCCGCTGATCTCGGCCACCGTGCAGCATCCCTGATTCGCCTGTGACAAGGACTGCTCCCGTCACCCGTCCCGGCCCCATAGGCCGGGACGGCGTTCCCGGCGCACTGGGCCGGGGTCCGCTGACCGGTGGACGTGGTGCTGGCAGTTACCCGATGAGTTCGGCGAAGAAGTCGTTGAGCATCCTCTCCGGATTCTCGCTGTCCATGAACTCCCAACCACCGAAGCGGTACAGCTCGTAGCCTTGAAGGGTGAGGCGTCGGCTGTCCCGTGCCATCTTGGCGTAGGCCCTCGGATCGGCCCTTCCGCCCGTGGTCGCATGGTGCGTCTTGCCGTCGATTTCCAGGATGACTCGCCGTCCTCCGGGAAGGAACATCATGAAATCCCGGACCTGGCTGTCGAGGACGCGGCGTCCTTCCTGGTCCCGCTGCTTCTGAGTCAGCGGGTCGTAGTGCAGGTACACCTGCGGCAGGATCGCCGGCACGCTGCCAAATCCTTTAGAGCGAGCCAACTGCCAGTACACACGAAGGAGTTGGCGCTCCGGCTCGCTGTTGGGGCATGACTCCTCCAGGCGTACCTCCAACCGTGCCAGCCGGGCCCCCGGGTCGAGGATGATGTTCTCGTCGCGTCGCCCCCACCATTCGATCAGATCCGCTGCGGTCAGACCCTCGGCCGTGATCGCCCTGTCGTACAGGAGGCAGTGCTCGGCGTTCTTGGTGATGGCGATGATCCCCTTGGCGACATCGGTCATCACGATCTCCGGCTTGTACCTCGCAGCGAAGATCACGTTCCTCAAGTCGCCGTTGGGGCCGCGGTACCCGGCCGTGGACATCTGCCTTTCGTGATCCGCAAGCTCGGTCAGGATCGGCTCGCAGAGATCGGCGATGCTCCCCAGTTGGCCATTCTCCCGATCGACCTCCCAGTAGCCTCGCCGCGTCCGGAACGGCAGCCGGTGTGCAACCCCGAGCCGGCCGAGGACCGCGTCGAGGCAGCGCAGGACGTCGGCGGTCTCCTGATCGTCGAGCTGGCTGTGGGGCTGGCGGCTCTGTATATCCTCCTCGATCAGGCAGACCATGTGGTAAGCCACATCCGCGTCCGGGTGGGTGGCGACGGGACCCCGCCGCAGCTTGTTCACCAGCTCACGGTTCAGGCGTTTGACGGTCCCCTCGCCCCACCCGCTTGGTGTCATCACGAACAGATCGTCCGGGTTCACTTCGCGCCCTCCCTCGGCACCTCGCGCAGCTCGATGAGGATACGTGGGAGGCCCGACAACCGAGCTGCCATTGGCCGGATCGCAGCAACTCGGCTCAGGTCACGGCAGTGGGTCCCAGGTAGCCAGGGGGAGGCCGTGAGCCATCCAGCT
Organism: Kitasatospora setae KM-6054; assembly: GCF_000269985.1. Classification (NCBI taxonomy): domain Bacteria; kingdom Bacillati; phylum Actinomycetota; class Actinomycetes; order Kitasatosporales; family Streptomycetaceae; genus Kitasatospora; species Kitasatospora setae. The sequence continues at coordinate 2,648,661 of NC_016109.1, forward strand.
TGCGCACTCTAAGCCAGGTCAGACATTCGTCCCGTGCCGGAGGAGCTGCCGGAGTCGATGCTGACGCTCTTCCTCGGGAGTTGGTCGCTGATGGAGGAGTTCGGCCTGCTCGTCGGCTTCGGCGGTGGCGTGCATCTGAGCGATGAGGGTTTCCTCGCGGCGCTCGATGGTCGCCATGGCGTCGGAGAGACCGCGTTGCGGCCTCGGGTCGTACCGCAGAGCGCGGGCGGCCGTGGCGGTGACCTCGGGGTCCGGCCGGGAGGAGCCGACGTACTCTTCCGGAACGAGGTCGGCTGGCTCTGCCTCGCGGGGCGGGATTGTGCGCTGGGCGCGCCGGAGAAGCTCAACCTGGCGCTCCAGGCGCCTGGTCCGTTCCCGGTCCGGGTTGTCACGGGTGAAGCCGGCCGTTGCCCAGGAGGGAAGTGCTGCGGTCTCGCCGCGGGTCGCCTTCTCGACGAGGACCTGGATGGCGCTGGCGGCGATCGGTGCGAACGCCGCGAGGCTGATGGTCGGTGGTAGCCATGCCTGGCGCCGCATCCCGGGGAAGGGAGCGGACCAGCGGTCTGCCTGACAGGCGTAGACGGTGAGCTTGCTGATGCCGCTGGGGAGGCTTTCGGCTTTCCCGAGGAGGGTGAGGTCGAAGAGGCGGCTGTCGGCCCAGGTGCCGGCGAGGAGATCGAGCGCGGTCCGTTCGGCGGTGGCTCCGCGCGGTACCGGCTCCCACAGGATGGAGAGCTGGCCTTCGTGGCCGGTGAGGAAGGCGTTACGGGCGTCGTCGCACATGAGGATGTGGCCGCCCTTGTTCATGATCAGGATGGCCACCCCGGCAAGCGGCAGCCTGAGTGCCTGGCGTCGACGGTCCGTCATGTCCCAAATGTACGTCTCGCCAGGATTGGCCCGCGGGTGATTCGACCCCCTGTCGGAATTTCTCGGATATCCGGGAAGCGCTTCCCCCGTTAAATCGAACACGAATACGATTGATGAGTCGGTCAGCGCACCTTTCTCGCGCACCGGCTTCGATCAAATCTTCATGAAGGGTTCCGTATGCTCGCCCGGCGCTTACCAATTGCCCCAGCGCCCGTCGCTGGTGAATGGCTCGGGTCCTGGGTCGGGCGAGCGGCATTCACGCTCGGGCTGTCGCAGGCCCAGTTCCTCCGAACGGTCGGCGTCTCGGACGCCGGGTCGCTGCCCAGTCACGGGATAGCGGTGACGGACTCGACGGCCGCCCACCTCGCCGAAGCAACCGGCCTCACTCCCGCGACGGTCACTGCGATGACGTTCGAGCCCTACGCGGCAGCGATCGACATCCCGGACCGGCCACTGAAGCCGGCGCAGCTCAGGCAGTGGCAGGCCGGACAGTGGGTCAGCGTCTTCGCATCGCGGTTCTGCCCTCTGTGCGTGGCGGATCTGCCAGTTCTCAAGACGAAGTGGAGGTTCGGCCTGGTCGGCGTGTGCCGTGTGCACCATGTGCTGCTGGTCGACGTCTGTCCTGCCTGTGGACGCCGACCACGGTCTGTGCAGTCACGGCAGATCGGTCGCGTAGCAGCTTCCCCGACTCCCCTCGACCCCGCGCAGTGCGGGAACCTGATCACCGGTCCTGGCCGCATTGACGGCCGCTGTCGGCAGACGCTGGGAGCCGTCGAAACCGTGATCGTCAGGCAGACAGTGGCGGACCGTCAGCACGCGGTCCTGGGAGGTATGGACAGCCGCCACCGAGCTCTGTGGGGCCGCCGCGAAGAGCCATGGGTGGTGGCCCGCACAGGACGGTTCCTTGTCGCGCTGGTCAGGGCGGTAGCGATACCTGGCGAAGTCGAGGCGCTGCTGCCCGATGATGCTGTCGCCGACGCGGTGCCCGTGATCCTACGATCGGTACGTCCCAGTGAGTTGTTGTCGGGCCCGCTCTCCGCGGTGGAGGCAGCGGCCCTCACCTCGCTCCTCGCCGCCTTGTTTGCTGACGCTGAAGCCCTGTCGTCGGGCGGCTTCGTACAGCGGTGGCTGGCGCGGGCGAGGCGGTCGGGCGTGTTGCAGGGGCTCTCTCGGGAGGGGGCGGTGGATGGTGTGTCGGCGCCTGTGGCGAGACTGGTGGATCACGTCTGGGAGGGGAGCCGAGGGTGAGTGGGAGGATTCGGCCGATCAGGCTGCCCGGGTCGGCAGTTGTGATCCGGTACGCGGATGCGTCCGGGGTCGAGCGGCTGGCTGACGTCGAGGCCGCGAAGGGCGTCGACTTCGAGAATGCGCTCCCGATCCGGGCGATCCCGTCCTACGCCGGGCAGCGGCATACCCCTGGGACCTATTGGTCGGCGTCGGGTGACCGCCACGTCCGGTACGAGTCCCACCTCGAATCCCGCTGGCTCAAGATCATCGACCAGGCGCCGGACACCGCTGTGTTCGTCAGCCAGGCAATGGAGCTGTCCGGCAACGACCGCGATGGCAGTTGGCGGCACGTACCAGATATCTGGGTGCGCCGGGTGGACGGCTCGGTGCGGCTCGTCGACGTGAAGGCGGCGTGGCTGCTGGACCGTCCGGACGTGGTCAGGCAGCGGGACCGGACTGCGCTGGTGTGCGAGCGGCTCGGGTGGGACTACGAGATGGTCGGTGAGCCCGACAAGCAGATCGCGGCGAACGTCGAATGGCTCGCCGGCTACCGTCGGCCGCTGGGTGCGGGGGCAGCCTTGGTGCAGCCGCTGCTGAGCCTCGCCGCTCAGCCAGTCTCGATCGCCGCACTGACCGGCTTCCAGGCGGTCCCCGAACTGGCACGCTCGGTTGTCTTCCATCTCATGTGGGGCAACCGCCTGAGCTTCGACATCACGCGACCGATCAGGGACACCACCTTGGTCCGCGCCCAAGAGCACGGAGGTGACCGCTGATGTCTGCGCGGCGCATAGCAGTCGGCGACTGGATCTCGTTCGAGGACGAGACGCATCGCGTTGCCGGGTTGGACGGTGAGAGGCTGCGGCTCAGGTCGGAGACCGGCAGGCTTCAGACCATCTTGCTGGCCGAGGTCCTGAACGACCTGACTTTCCGGGCCGATGCGGAGCCTGTCCGGGAGACCGCCAACGAGGTGACACTCGATATCCACGCCGCGCTCGAAGGCCTGCCGAAAGCAGTCCAGGAGGCCGCCCTCTCACTCGAAGCGCACCTGCTGGAGGCCATGACCGGCTACCGGTCCGGCGATCCTATGAAGGCCCTCCCCGGTGAGCCGAAACCCGAGTACGACCCTGAACTACCCGTCGTCAGCCGCGTCGCCGCGAAGGCCACCGAACTCGGCAAGACCGACCGGTGGGTCTGGAAGTGGTGGAAGCGCCGCACCGAACAAGGACTGTGGGGTCTCGTCGACCAGCGGAAGGCACAGATACGCAACCCGCTGAAGAACACCGACCCCCGGCTGGTCCAGGCCATCCGAGAGCAGGCCGCCGCCGAGCGGCTGGACTCCACCGGGACGATCGGAGGACGCTTCCTGCGGCGGACACAGAACCGGCTGGAGGAGCAATACGGGGCCGGCGTCGTTCCCATGCCGGGCCGGGACACGTTCCGACGTGTCGTCGCCGAGATCCTCGGGACAGGACCAGCACGCCCTGCTTACCAGCGCATATCCTCTGCCCAACAGCCTGACCGCCCGTTCGGCAACGTGATCGCGACGCGCCCCGGTGAGGTGGTGATGCTGGACACGACACCGCTGGATGTCATGGCGTTCGACCCGGTGACGTCGACCACGATGCGGATCGAGCTGACCATCGCGCTGGATGTGGCAACCAGGTCGATCCTGGCGTGGCGGATCACCCCCGAAGGCACGAAGGCGATCGACATCGGCTTGCTGCTGGCCGACGTGATGACGCCCGAGCCGATGCGCCCGCACTGGCCGGACGTCCTGCGGTACCAGATGCTGACGCCGACGGCCGACCGGTTCCTCGACGTGGACGAGCGCCTCCAGCAGGCCGCGGCCCGGCCGGTGATCTACCCGGAGACGATCGTCTTCGACCACGGCAAGCCCTACACGTCGGAGGTGGTCCAGCGGGCCTGCCTGCGGTGGAAGATCGACCTCCAGGACGCCAGGAAACTCAAGCCCACCGACAAACCGCACGTCGAGCGCGTTTTCGGCACGATCCGCGTCCAGTTCTCGCAGCACGTCGCCGGCTACAAGGGCAACAACATCGCCAACCGCGGCCTGACCGTCGAAGAGCAAGCCCGCTGGACGATCGACGAGATCACCGAGTTCTTCGCGGAGTACGTGGTCGCCGTGTACCAGCGCGCTCACCACAGCGGGTTGAACGCCCCCGGCTTCCCGACGCTCACCGTGTCGCCGAACGAGGCTTACCGTCTCGGCATCGCGGCAGCAGGGTACGTCGACGTCCCACGCGATCCGAGTATGTACTTCGAGTTGCTGCCGATCGCGTACCGCGTCATCCACCCCTACGGCATCGAGCTGAACCACCTCGTCTACAACGCGGATGTCCTCTACCGCTATAGGGGCACGAAGAGCCCCTACCAGAATGGACTGTGGCCTATCCGGTTCGACCCGAGGAACCTGCTCAACGCCTATTTCCTCGACCCCGCCGACGGCACCTGGCACGTCCTGCGGTGGGTCCACGCACTAGCCGAGCACACGCCATTCACGGACATCACCCTGCGCGAGGCTAAGCGCCTCCTCACAAGCCGCGGACACGGCACCGACGACCAGGACGCCGTCGCCGTCGCACTGGTCGGCCTCCAGAACCGGACCGATGCCCCGGAGACCTGGAAGACGGACCGCAAGCGGATCTTCCGCGACGCGAACCGCGCCGCCGCCCAGGCCGCCGACCAGAAGCGCTCGAAGCCCCCCGTCGACAACCACCCACCGCTGACCGTCGTCCCCGCTGCTCCCGACCAGGACGACAGCACCTGGGGCGACATCGACCTGACCACGATCGTGCCGGCCGAGATCTACGACCCCACCCAGGAATCCCGCTGATGCGCCACCCGTTCATGCACCCAGGCCTCGCCGAGCCGCGCACCAAGGAGGAATGGCGGGCCTACGTCGACCACACTGCTCCTCCCCGCCCGGAGCTCCCGCCGTACAGCACCTACGAGGCGATGACGCCAGACGAGCGAGACGACTTCAACGACGCACGGGACGACCACCACAGTGCCCTCGCACTCGTCCGGACCTCCCGCATGCAGGAGATCCACCAGGCGATCGACCAGCGCATACGTGTCAATCGGCACCAGGCAGCGGGCGCCCGCCGCGGCATCGTCATCGACGGACCGCCGACCATCGGGAAGTCCACGGCGGTGAAGTGGTTCGCGGCCGACTTCGAGCGGCGCCTTCGGCGCCGGCACCCGGAGCGGTTCGAACCCGGCTACGTGGTCGACGGGTACATCGTGGACTACTGCCCAGTGGTGTACCTGAGCGTCCCCGCTGCGGCCACCCCCAAGGACCTCAGCAGCAGCCTCGCGCACTACCTCGCCATCCCCAACCCCACCAGGGGCACGAAGAGTTCGATCACATCCCGGGTCCTCGACGTCATGCGGCTCTGCGGCACGGAGCTGGTCATCATCGACGACGCCCATTTTCTCGACCTGTCAGCCCGAGAGGGCCGCATCGTCAACGACCACCTGAAGGACATCGCCAACCACGTCGCGGCGACGTTCGTCTACACCGGCGTCGATCTGAAAAAGAGCGGGCTGTTCCTCGAAGGTCGTGGCGCGAGTGTCCGAGCTACCCAGACCAGTGGGCGCAACACCCTGCACTCGATGTCCCCGTTCAAGATCAACACTACTGCCGAAAAAACCGAATGGGTCAAGATCGTCCTGGCGCTGGAGTCCGCCCTCTGCCTGTACCAGCACGAGGCCGGCAGCCTCGCCAAGCTGGCCCAGTACCTGCACGACCGTACCAGCGGAAGTATCTGCGCTCTCTCCGACCTGCTCCGCGAGTCCGCGATCGTGGCCGTCCACACCGGCGAGGAGAAGATCACCCGCCCCCTCATGGAGACCGTGGAGATCAGCGACCTCGCCCAGTCCGCCTACCGGGTCACCGTGAAGGCGAAGAAGCCAGGGGAAGCCGGCAGCCGCTCAGGCAGCGCCGCCGGCTGACCATGCCGTACCCGCGCTGACACACTGAACGTTTGCCTGCGCCGTCTCTCTTCTGAGGTTGCGCAGGCAAACGTTCAGTCCGCTGGTGACAGGTGTGACAACTGAACGAATTGCCGACGTTCAACACCGGAGGCGGCCGACCCGCTCGGACCTCCCGGACTGCACGGCGACCAGCGGCCGAAGAGCATGGGGTCCTGACCCGCCCCCAGCGATCGGAACCCCAGTGACGACTCCACCGCCGCCCTCCGAACCGCCCCGCGAGCACGGGTGGCCCGGCTGGGAGAACCCCGCCGCGCCCGGTGCGCCCGGCGCGCCGTCCGTCCCCGCGCCCCCCGCGGTGCCGGGGGCACTGGTCACGATCGGGGACATCGCCTGCACCCGGGCGGAGGTCGTCACGCCGAGCGGGACCGCTCCGATCGGCCAGGTCACGTGGACGTTCACGGACATGTCGCGGACCACGCGGACGATCCCCACCTGGGCGATCGTGTGCGCGATCGTCTTCTTCGTGTTCTGCCTCCTCGGCCTCCTCTTCCTGCTGGCCAAGGAGGACCGCACCGAGGGGACGGTCCAGGTCGTCGTGCAGGGCCCCCGCTTCCTGCACCAGGTCCAACTGCCCGTGTCGTCGGTGGGCCAGGTCCAGGACTACAACGCGCGGGTGGGCTACGCGCGGTCCCTGAGCGCGGCGGCCGGCCCGTTCTGAGCGCGGGCCGGCTCCCGCCCCGGGACCGCCCCCGGTGCGCCGCCGCCCGCGGGTTCCGCCGGACGCACTACCGTGACGCCATGGCGGGCGAACAGGACCTCGACGAACTGCTCTCCGGGATGCGCCCCGTGCGCAATCCGGGGCGCTACGTGTACTGCACCCTTCCCGGGCGGATGCCCGCCGGGTTGCGGCCGGTGGTGACCGTGGCGGAGCCGGAGGGGGTCACCTTCGTGGTGGCGCAGGAGGAGGCCGACGCGCTCGGCCTGCCCTACGGGTACGTCGCGGCCTGGCTGACCCTGCGGGTGCACTCGGCGCTGGAGGCGGTCGGGCTGACCGCCGCCGTCGCGACCGCGCTCGCCGACCGGGGGATCAGCTGCAACGTGGTGGCGGGCTTCCACCACGACCACCTGTTCGTCCCCGTGCACGAGGCCGACCGCGCCCTGGAGGCGCTCAACTCGCTGGCCGCGTCCCGCTCCTGAGCCGGGCGCGCGGCCTGGCCCGGGCGGTCTGGCCCGCGCGGTCTGGCCCGGGCGGCCGGGGCGGGTGACAATCCGGGAGGGGTTCCGGGCGGGGGCCCCGGAGGAGGGGGACGCCGTGCCGACCGATCCGCAGGAGTGGGCGCGGGAGACCGCCGCCGCGCTGGGCGCCGTCCTGGGCGAGGCGGTGGACGGCGGGCGGTTCCCGGGCGGGGTGCTGGTCGCCGGGCAGGCCGGGGCCGGGCGCGCGGTGGCCGGGCGCGGCCTGGTCGCCCCCGAGTGCGGCGACGCCCGGCCCGACGAGCACACCCGCTACGACCTGGCCTCGCTCACCAAGGTGCTCGCCACCTGGCCGCTGGTCGGCGAGGCCGTCCGGGCCGGGCTGCTCGACCCGGACGCCCCGCTGCGCGCCGCCTTCCCCCGGCTGCCCGCCCCCGGCGCGGACCTGACGACCGCCCAGCTGATGAGCCACACCGCGGGGCTGCTCCCGCACACCGGGCTGGCCAGGTACGAGCACACCGGGCGGCCGCTGGCCGAGCACCTGTGCGCCGAACCGCTGGTCTCCGCCCCGGGCGCGCGGCACCGGTACGTCGACCGCGGCTTCGTGCTGCTCGGCCTGCTGCTGCCCGACCTGCTCGGCCGCCCGCTGCACGAGCTCGCCGACCGGCTCTGGCGCGGCCTCGGCCTGACCGCCACCGCGTACGGCCCGCTGCCGCGCGGCCCGCGGCTCGCCCCGACCGAGCAGCGCCTCGGCGGCGCGCCCCGGACGTGGGGCGTCCCGCACGACCCGGGCGCGGCGCTGCTCGGCGGGGTCGCCGGGCACGCCGGGGTGTTCTCCACCGCCGCCGACCTGGCCCGCTACGCCGAGCACCTGCTCGGCGGGGACGGGCCGCTGCCCGCCTGGTTCGCCCGCAGCCGCCGCCCGCTGGCGGACGTCGAGCCGGGCCTGCGCCGCGGCCTGGCCTGGCTGGTCACCGCGGACGGCGCGGTGGCCTACCACCACGGCTTCACCGGCACCAGCCTCTACCTCGCCCCGGGCACCGGCCGGTACGTGGTCCTCTGCACCAACGCGGTCTACCACGGCTGGGACCGGAGCCGGCTGGCCCCGCTGCGGACGCTGGCGCTGCGCTCGCTGCGGGCCTGAGCCTCAGTCCGGGGCGGCGGCCCGGCGGCCGCCGGTCAGGACGGTGAGCACCTCGCCGGCCCGGCGGCCCCGGCCCGGGCGGAGCGCGGCGGCGGGCGCGGCGGCGAGCAGCGCGATGTCGTCCTCGGCGGGGGCCGGGGCGTGCGCCAGGACCGCGTCCAGCAGCCGGGCGGGGGTGGCGCCGGCGGGCAGCCGGAGCGCGGTGAGCCGGGCCAGCGAGCGGTCGATGTCCTCGTCGCGGCGCTCGACCAGGCCGTCGGTGTACAGCAGCAGGGTGTGGCCGGGCGGCAGGACGGCGGTGGTCGGGACGTAGCCGTTCAGGCCGGTGCCGAGCGGGGGACCGGGCTCGACCGGGAGCAGCGTGAGGGCGCCGTCGGGGCGGACCACGGCGGGCGGCAGGTGGCCGGCGCTGGCCAGCGCGTAGCGGCCGCGAGCGGGTTCGGCGTAGACCACCAGGCAGGTGGAGGGCCGGTAGTCGTGCACCTCGCAGGCCAGGCCGTCCATCCGGGTCAGCAGCCGGTCGGCGGTGGGTTCGAGCAGGGCCATCGCGCGCAGCATCGCCTGGTAGTGGCTCATGTGGGCGGCCGCCTCGATGCCGTGGCCCATCACGTCGCCGATCGCCAGCACGGTGCGGCCGTCGGGCAGCGCCACCGTCTCGTACCAGTCGCCGCCGACCAGCGAGCCGGTGCCGGCCGGGCGGTAGCGGAAGGCCACGTCGACGTCGGGGTGCGGGTGGCCGGGTTCGGCGAGCATGGCGCGCTGCAGGTCGACGGCGACGGCGTGCTCGCGGCTGTAGCGGCCGGCGTTGTCGAGGGTGATGGCGGTGCGGCCGGCCAGGTCCTGGGCGGCGACGGCGTCGTCGCCGGTGAAGCCCGGGGAGGTGCCGGCCCGCATCAGGGTGACGGTGCCGATCCGCTGGCCGCGGGCGGTGAGCGGGACGATCACGGCGGAGTGGATGCCGAGCTCCCGGTAGAGCGCGACGCGTGCGGCGTTGGGGGCGGAGCGGGCCAGCTCGGTGTCGTCGAGCAGGTTCTCGATCACCGGGCGGCCGCTGTCCAGGCAGCGCGGGATGGCCGATCCGGGCTGGTAGTCGACGTGTTCGCCGCGGTCGCCGAGCCGGCGGACCCCCGGCAGCAGGGCGGGGTCGGCGGCGAGCGCGGCGCGGCGCAGCCGGCGGCCGCCGCCGGGGCGGGGGCGGGCGTGCCCGCTGTCGGGGTGCGGGAGGAGTTCGACGGTGGCGGCGTCGGCGAGGTGGGCGACCAGGAAGGCGGCGAGTTCGCCGCAGGTGGTGTCGACGTCGAGGGTGGTGCCGACCTGGGTGGCGGCGGCGTCCAGCAGGGCCAGCCGGGCCCGGGCCTGTTCGAGTTCGTGCTGCTGCCGGCGGGAGGCGGTGACCTCCAGCACGATGCCGACCAGGCCGAGCGGGCGGCCGTCCTCGGCGTCGATCCGGTGGTAGGCGCCGTGCCAGAAGCGGCGGTGCGGCGGGGCGGCGGCCCGGGTGTGCCCGCTGGAGGTGGTCTCGCGGCTGCGGCCGTCGGCGAGCACGGCGCGCAGCACGTCCTCCCGGGCGTCGACGTCGGGGAGCAGTTCGGCGATGGTGCGGCCGAGGTGGAGCGCGGCGGGGACGCCGTTCATCCCGGCGAGGGCGGGGTTGACGTACCGGTAGCGCAGCCCGGTGTCGAGGATGGCGACGCCGGCGGCGGTGCCGTCCAGCACCTGGCGCAGCGGGCGGGGCAGCGCGGCCCAGAGGTCGTCGGCCATGGCGGGCGCACCTCCTCGCCGGGCGCCCGGGCACCGGGAGACCGGGCACTGTGACCAGTAAACACAGCGGCGGCCGAACGGGCCCGCCGGGCGGTCCGGGGGCGGGCGGGGACCGGCGGAAGCCGGGCCGTTCACCCGGATGGAGTCGCCCGAATGCCCGGGGGCGGTCGGTGGCGGAGGGTCGGGGCAAGACCTGCTTCGGCCTAGGAGGTTCCATGAGCTCGTCTGTCGGTCCCACCGCGACCCCGCCGCCCGCCGGATCACGTGCCGGCGCGGCCAGGCCCCCGCAGAACAAGGGCTGGGTCTCCGGGATGGTGCTGTTCGCCGGTGTGGTCATGCTGGTGGACGGCATCCTGGAGGTGTTCCGCGGCATCATGGCGATCGCCGAGGACGACGTGTTCGTCACCACGCCCCGGTACGTCTTCAAGTTCGACCTGACCTCCTGGGGCTGGATCCACCTGGTGATCGGCGTGCTGGTGGCGCTGGTCGGCTTCTTCGTGATCAAGGGCGCGGCCTGGGCCCGGATCGCCGGTATCTTCCTGGTCTCGCTCAGCCTGATCGGCAGCTTCCTGGACCTGCCGTACTACCCGCTGTGGTCGCTGGTGATCATCGCGCTGGACGTGTTCGTGATCTGGGCGCTCTGCGTCTACCGGGAGGACTGAGCCCGGGGCCCCGCCCCGGCACACCGAAGGACCCCGCGGGCCCGCTCGTCGTCGAGCGGGCCCGCGGGGCTGTGCGCCGCCCGGCCGTAGGGGGGTCGGCCGGGCGGCGTCACCCGGGGAGGGTCACTTGTCGAGCGCGGCCACGCCGGCCTGGGCGAACTGCTCGTCCTGGTCCGCGCTCGGGGCGCCGGCCACGCCGACGGCCGCGATCGGGGCGCCCTTGACCTGGACCGGGGCGCCGCCGCCCAGGAACAGGGTGCCGGGGATGTCCTTCAGGTTCGGGGCCTGGGCCAGCCGCTTGACCAGCTCGGAGGTCGGGGCGTTCCAGGACACCGCGGTGTACGCCTTGCGCTCGGCCGACTCGAAGGACTGCGGGCCGGCGCCGTCGCCGCGCAGCTCGACGATCACGTTGCCGTTGCGGTCGACGACGGCGACGGAGATCTTCTGGCCGGCCTTGGCGGCGGCGTCCAGGCTGGCCTGGGCGGCCTTGGTGGCGGCCTCGACCGTCAGGTGGGTGGACTGGAAGGTGTTCTTGTTCTGCACGTCGGAGTTGACGGCGGTGGCGGGGGCCGCGGTCGGGGTCTCGGCGCTGGCGGTGACGGCGCCGACGACGCTGGCTCCGACCGCGGCGACCGCGACGGCACCGGTGACGACGCGGGTGCGGGTGCTCAGCTTCTTCATTTTCGGCTCCTGTGGCTGTGGCCCCGGGGGGCGGCGGTTCGTCGCCGGATTCCTGTCCGCTCCGGCCTCGCCACCCATACTTCGCCCTGGACCCCCCGGCCCGGATCGGCGGACCGGCTCGCTCCGCGGAGCATGATGGAGGACATCCGTGTCAACCGATCGGCTGATGCGCGGGGCGCCGCGAAGGTCCACTATCCCCCTGTGGGCGTGACGCACTGTGAGCGCCCGTGAGCGGACGTGACACCGCGTCAGCCCGTCGCACCGGGGCCGGGGCGGCGGCGGGCACCGAGCCAGGAGGCAGCCATGATGCGTCAACCCATGTCCCGGTCCGTAGACCCGGACGCGGGCTGGCTCACCGTCGTCATGCGGCTGGCCTTCCTGCTGCTGCTCGGCACCTCCCTGCACCGGTACCTGGCGCACCACCTGTACAGCCCGCTGACGCCGTGGGTGGTGGGGCTGAGCCTGGCCCTGGTCGCGGGCCACCTGACCGGGCTGTCCGAACGGCGGCCGGCCTGGCTGGCGGCGGTGCTGGCCTGCTGGGCGGTGCTGGTGCTGATGGCGCCGAGCTTCGCCTGGTGCGCCGTCCCGCTGGTGTACACGGTGCTCCGGGCGCTGCCGCCGCGGGCCGCGATCCCGCTGGTGACGGTGCTGACGGTGCTGGTGGTGGTCTCCGAACTGCGGCTGCCCGGCGGCTTCGACCCGACGATGGTGCTGCTGCCGCCGGCCGTCGCCGCGCTGGCCACCGCCGTGTTCCTGTACATGCAGCGGCAGGGCGCCCGGCAGCGCAAGCTGATCACCGACCTGATCAGGACCAGGCGGGAGCTGGCCGCGGTGGAGCGCCGGCAGGGTGCGCTGGCCGAGCGGGAACGGCTCTCCGTCGAGATCCACGACACCCTGGCGCAGGGCCTGTCCAGCCAGCAGATGCTGCTCCAGGCCGCCGAGCGGACGTGGCGGCACGACCCGGAAGCCGCCCTGGAGCACGTCCGGACGGCCGCCTCGATCGCCGCCCGGAACCTCGCCGAGGCCCGCCGCTTCGTCCACGACCTCGCCCCCGCCGACCTCGCCGAGCAGGGCACCCTGGAGGCCGCGCTGGAGGCGCTGGCCGACCGGGAGGCCGCCGAGAGCGGCCTGACCGTCCGCTTCCACCTGGACGGCACGCCCGCCCCGATGCCGGCCGCCGCGCAGTCCGCGCTGCTCCGGATCGCCCAGGGCGCGCTGGCCAACACCCGGGAGCACGCCCGCGCCGGGCAGGCCACCATCACCCTGTCCTACCTGGGCGACCAGGCCGTGCTGGACGTCGCGGACGACGGCTGCGGCTTCGCCCCGGGCCGCACCGGCCGGGGCGAGCAGCGCGCGGCCGACGGCAGCCGCGGGCACGGGCTGCCCGCCATGCGGGCCCGGCTGCGCCAGCTCGGCGGCACCCTGACCGTCGAGTCCGCCCCGGGCGAGGGCACCGTCGTCTCCGCGGCCATCCCGCTGGCCGGCCGCTGAGCCGCGGCCGGCGGGGTGCGCCCGCAGCGGTAGCGTCGACGGCGGGACGGCAGGAGAGCGAGGAGAGGTTCATGAACGACACCGTGCGGCTGGTCATCTGCGACGACCACGCCATGGTCCGGGCCGGGCTGCTGGCCCTGCTGTCCAGCGACCCGGCGATCGAGGTGGTCGGCGAGGCCAGCACCGGGGAGGAGGCCGTCTCGCTGGCCGCCGCCCTCCGGCCGGACGTGGTCCTGATGGACCTCCAACTGGGCGAGGGCATCGACGGCGTGGAGGCCACCCGGCGGATCCTGGCCGGCCCCGGCGCCAGCCACGTCCTGGTGCTGACCACCTTCGACACCGACACCGACATCAGCCGGGCGATCAGCGCGGGCGCCACCGGCTACCTGCTGAAGGCCGAGAAGCCGGAGGAACTCTTCGCCGCCATCCGCTCCGCCGCCGCCGGCCGCCCCGCCCTCTCCCCGCCGATCGCCTCCCGGGTGATGGCCCAGATGCGCTCCCCGCTCCCCCAGCTCACCGACCGCGAACAGGACATCCTCGACCAACTCGGCCAGGGCCTCGGCAACAAGGAGATCGCCCGCGCCCTGTTCATCAGCGAAGCCACCGTCAAGACCCACCTGGGCCGGATCTACGCCAAACTCGGCGCCGACACCCGCTCCGGCGCGGTCGCCATCGCCAAGGAGCGCCGCCTGCTGCGCTGAGCCGACGCACCCGGCGAAGCCGCCGGGCCGGAAAAACCGAACCGCCTCCCGGGCGGGGCCCGGAAGGCGGCGGACGAGTCGGCCTGTACGCCGGGTTCTGTCTCCCTGGTCGCTCGCGCGGCCGGGGGAGGCGGCCATCCATCTAGGGCTGCCGTTGCCGACAGCCTCGTGCGGTCTACCCGCGAGCTCGGGCGAGCAGCCCTCGAACACCCGCGCACGGTGCCCGGGGGCACCGATCTTGACCTTGCTCCGAGTGGGGTTTACCGAGCCGGCCGAGTCACCTCGGTCGCTGGTGGTCTCTTACACCACCGTTTCACCCTTACCCTCCGCCGAGGCGGGGGGCGGTCTGTTTTCTGTGGCACTGTCCCGCGGGTCACCCCGGGTGGGCGTTACCCACCACCCTGCTCTGTGGAGCCCGGACGTTCCTCGGCGGGCCCCCGAAGGGACCCGACGCGACCGCCCGGCCGGCTCGTCCGCCGTACTGGCCATCGTATCGGCTCCGCGGGGTGCCGCCGCACCGCGGGTCAGGCCAGGTGTGCGCAGGCGGTGTGGGCGGAGCGGTACTCGGGGGTGCGGGGGTCGACGCCGGACGCCGGGTCGAGGCGGTAGCCGCCGTAGCTGTCGGGGTCGGGGAACTCCGGGACGCCGTTCAGCCGCATGCAGGCGGCGTACGCGGCCGGGTCGGTGCGGGCGTTCGCCGACGCGGACGGGGCGCGGCGGGCCACCGGCCGCTGGCCGAGCGGCTGCTCACCAACCTGGTCGACAACGCGCTGCGGCACGACCGTCCGGACGGCCGGGTCGAGGTCACCACCCGGGCGGTGGCCGGGCGCGCGGTGCTGGTCGTCGCCAACACCGGCCCGGCCGTCCCGCCCGAGCAGGTCGAGCGGCTGTTCCAGCCCTTCCAGCGGCTGGAGACGACCCGGGCCGCCCGCACCGAGGGGCTCGGGCTCGGCCTCTCGATCGTCCGCGCGATCGCCGAGGCCCACGGCGCCGACCTGACCACCGGCCCCGGCCCGGACGGCGGCCTGACCGTCACGGTCGCCTTCCCGGCCGCCCGCTAGCCTCAGCGGTCAGCGGTCAGCGGTCAGCGGTCAGCGGTCAGCGGCCCCGGCCGCGTCCGCCGGGGCGGGGGCGGGGGCGGGCGGGTGGTCGAAGCGGGCGGCGACCCGGGCGGCGGTGGCGGCGGCCCAGGGGGTGGTGGTGAGCAGGCCGAGGGCGAGGACGGTCAGGCCGAGGCCGGTGATGACCCACCAGCCGGCCCGGGTGGCCGGGGTGAAGCCGCCGGCCGAGGCGACCGCGCTGGTGACGACGGTGCCGATCACGGCGACGCCCAGCGACTGGCCGACCTGGCGGCTGGTGGAGGCGACGGCGGCGGCCACCCCGGCCCGGGAGAGCGGCATGCCGGAGACCGCGGCGTTGGTGATCGGGGCGTTCACCATGCCGAAGCCGAGGCCGAACAGCGCGTACGCGGGCAGCAGCAGGAGCGCGGAGGAGTCGGCGGTGAGCCGGGTCAGCAGCAGTCCGCTGAGCGCGAAGGCGCCGCCGGCCAGCAGCAGCGGCAGGCGCGGGCCGCGGGCGGCCACGATCCGGCCGGAGAGCGGGGAGGCGAGCAGGGTGACCCCGGCCATCGGCAGCGTCCACAGGCCGGCCACCACCGGGCTGTAGTGGCGGACGTCCTGGAGGTAGAGGGTGTTCAGGAAGAGGAAGCCGCCGAGCGAGGCGAAGGCGCAGACCGCGGTGACGGTGGCGCCGGTGAACGGGGCGCTGCGGAAGAACCGCAGGTCGACCAGCGGTTCGGCGACCCGGCGCTCCCAGAGCGGGAAGGCGGCCAGCGCGCCGAGGGCGAGCGCGGCCAGCGCGAGGATGCCGGGCGAGGTCCAGCCGTGGCCGGGGCCCTCGATGATCACGGCGGTGCCGCAGCCGAGCAGCAGCGCCATCAGCAGTTGGCCGACCGGGTCGAGCCGGCGGGCCCGGGGCGCCCGGGACTCCGGCACGTGGCGCAGGGTGAGCAGCCAGGCGGCCAGCCCGATCGGCACGTTGACCAGGAAGATCGACGGCCAGCCCGCGGTGTCCACCAGGAAGCCGCCGATCAGCGGGCCGAGCGCCATGCTGATGCCGATCACGCCGCCCCAGACGCCGATCGCCCGGGCCCGCTCGGCCCGGTCGGTGAAGGTGGTGGTGATGATCGACATGGCGACCGGGTTCATCATCGACCCGCCGACCGCCTGCACCGCGCGGAAGCCGATCAGCCAGCCGAGTCCGGGCGCGAGGCTGCACAGCAGCGAGCCGAGCGCGAACAGCAGCAGGCCGGTCGTGAAGACCCGTTTGCGGCCGATCCGGTCGGCCACCGAGCCGGCCGGCATCAGCAGCACGGCCAGCACCAGCGTGTAGGCGTCGATCACCCACTGGAGGCCGGAGGCGGGCGCGTCCAGGTCCTGCTGGATGGCGGGGAGGGCGATGTTCACGACGGTGTTGTCCAGGCCGACGATGAACAGGCTGCAGCAGCAGATGGCCAGGATCAGCAGCCTGTGACGGCGGTCCGGAGCGGTGCTCGGTCGACTCACCGTCCGATCATCGCACCGGGCGTCCGGCACCTCGACGGGCGGTCACCCGGCGGTGCGCCCGTCCGCACGGCGGGGTCACGGCGCCGCCGCCAGCGCGAACCGGACGGTCCTGGTCGCCGGGTCGGCCGGCGCCAGCCGGACGGTGACCCGGTGGCCCAGCGGCAGCCGCCCGGGGGCGTCGCACTTGGCGACCACCGCCGGATCGCGCAGCTGCACGGTGCCGACGGTCGGGCGGCGCTCGTCCACGTCGACCACCACCGCCTCGAACTCCTCGCCCTCCCGGCCGCGCAGCAGCTCGGTCTCCACCAGGTCGACGCAGGCCCGCTCGACCTCGTGCGCCCGCCGGTCGCCGGACTCCATCAGCCCCGGCACCAGCGGCAGCGCGTCCCGCACCCAGCCCGGCACCTCGGTGCCGCCCGCCACCGCCGCGCAGACCTCCAGCGCGTACCGGTCGCCGAGCCGGCGCAGCGGCGCGGTGCAGTGCGCGTACGGGGCGGCCAGCGCGGCGTGGCCCGGGTCGGCGGGCGGGGCGGTGCCCCGGGCGGTCTCGAAGGCCCGGTAGCCGGCGCCGCGCAGCAGGCCGGTGCACTCGTTGAGGAAGACGGCGTCGGCGGTCCGGGCCGGGTCGAGCGAGCGGATCAGCGCCGGGTAGGACAGCCCGGCCGGCCAGTCGACGCCGAGCGCGGCGGCGGTGCGGCGCAGCCGGTCGTACGCGGCGGCGGGCGCGGCGGGCAGGGTGCGCAGCAGGCCGATCCCGGCGTCCAGCATGAGTTCGGCGGCGGCCATGCCGGTGAGCAGCGAGATCTGCGCGTTCCAGCCCTCGGCCGGGCGCGGGGCGCGGTAGCCGAGCCGGTAGCCGCCGTCGGCGGCGGACACCTCCTGCTCGGGGACGGGCAGGCTGACGCCGCCGCGCTCCGCCTCGCGGGCCTCGCGCAGCGCGCCGATCTCGGCGAGCAGCGCGAGCTGCCCGTCGGCCCGGCCCGCGTCGATCCGCGCCTGCGCCCCCGCGTAGTCGAGCCGCCGCCGGGAGCGCACCCGGGCCCGGCGCAGGTCGGCCAGCAGCAGGGCGCCGTCCGCGTCCAGGTCGAGCTGCCAGAGCAGCGCGGGCCGCGGCTCGCCGGGCAGCAGGCTGGCCGCGCCCTCGGAGAGCCGGGCCGGGTGCAGCGGCACGTTGCCGTCCGGGAAGTACAGCGTCTGGACCCGGTGCCCGGCCTCGGTGTCGACTGCCCCGCCCGGGGTGACGAACGCGGCGACGTCGGCGATCGCGTAGTGCACCCGGTAGCCGGTGCCGCGGCGGGCCAGCCGCATCGCCTGGTCGAGGTCGAGCGAGCCCGGCGGGTCGAGCGTGAAGAGCTCCAGGTCGGTGGCGTCGAACTCCGGCAGCCGGGGCAGCGCGGCCGCCCGGTCGGCCTCCGCGAGCACCTCCGGCGACCAGTCGGTGCGGATCTCCAGACGGGTCCTGAGGTCGGCGAGCTCGGTGTTGATCCTGGCGGTCTGGGCGGCCCGGACGCTGAGGTGTCGGCGCGGCATGGTCGCAGCGTAAGCGGCGCCGGTGTGGAAGGCGCGCTGGAACTGCCGTGAAGGCGGTTGTGGCGTACGGGTGTTGACCGACGGAAGGGGCCGCGGACGGGGACGGGCTCGGGCGCTGGGCCGGGCGGGTGCGGTGGGATTCGGGGTGCGGGCGGGCCGGTCGTTAGGGTGGGGCGGGTTCGGGTGGCGTGGGTCGCCGAGGGTTGTCGCGAGGAGTTTCGCCGTGCTGGTTCTGCTGCCGCCGTCGGAGGGGAAGGCCGCGCCGGAGGCGGGGGCGCCGGTGGAGCTGGCGGGGTTGTCGCTGCCGGAGCTGGCCGGGGCGCGGCGGCGGGTGCTGGACGCGCTGGTGGGGCTGTGCGCGGGGGACGGGGACCGGGCGGCCGAGGTGCTGGGGCTGAGCAAGGGGCTGCGCGGGGAGGTCGACAAGAACGCCGGCCTGCTGACGGCGGGGGCGCGGCCGGCGGGTGAGGTGTACACCGGGGTGCTGTTCGACAACCTGGGGCTGGCCAAGCTGGACGAGGCGGCGTACGCCCGGGCGGAGCGTTCGCTGCTGGTGTTCTCCGGACTGTGGGGGGCGGTGCGGATCGGTGACCGGATCCCGTCCTACCGCTGCTCGATGGGGGTGAAGCTGCCGCCGCTGGGCGCGCTGGGCGCGTACTGGCGGGGCGAGTCGGACGGGGCGCTGTCGGCGGCGGCCGGGGACGGCCTGGTGCTGGACCTGCGCAGTGCGGCGTACGCGGCGGCGTGGAAGCCGGCCGGGGCGGTCGCGGGCCGGACGGTGACGGTGCGGGTGCTGCAGGAGCGCGAGGTCGACGGGGTGCCGAAGCGCTCGGTGGTGTCGCACTTCAACAAGGCGACCAAGGGCCGGCTGGTCCGCGACCTGCTGGCGGCCGGCCTGGAGCCGGCCGCCCCCGGCGAACTGGTCGACGCGCTGGAGCAGTTGGGCCACCGGGTGGAGGTCTCGGCGCGCGGCACCGACCGCAAGCCGTGGCAGCTGGACGTCGTGGTGACCGACGTCCACTGAGCGCTGCGCCCCCCAGCCCGCGCCCCGGAGCGCCTCAGCGCAGGTGCGAGGTGTCGTTGAGCAGCCGCAGCGAGGCGTTGCCGTCGCCGTAGTACTGGACGGCGCTGAGCGCGGCGGCGGACAGTTCCATCCGGTGCACGGCGTCCGGCGGGGCGCCGAGGGCGAGCCGGACCAGGGTCTTGATCGGGCTGACGTGCGAGACGAGCAGCACGGTCCGTCCGGCGTACCGGGCGGTGATCCGGTCGCGGGCCTGGGCGACCCGCTGGGCGAGGGTGGTGAGGGACTCGGTGCTGCCGGTGGGCTTGGCCCGGGCGGAGCCGAGCCAGGTGGTGAGGTCGGCGGGGTGGCGCTCCATCACCTCGGCGAAGCTGAGGCCCTCCCAGTCGCCGAAGTCGAGTTCGCGCAGGCCCTCGTCGATCCGCACCTCCAGGCCGAGCCGGCGGGCGGTGGCCTCGGCGGTCTGCCGGGTGCGGAGCATCGGGGAGGCGACCACGGCCTGGACGGTGCCGCGGGCGGCCAGCGCGTCGGCGGCCCGCTCGGCCTGCCAGCGGCCCTTCTCGGAGAGGCCCGGGTCGCTGCCGGTGCTGCCGGAGAAGCGCTTGAGCGGGGTGAGCGGGGTCTCGCCGTGCCGCAGCAGCACCAGGGTGGTGGGGGTGCCGAGGTCGGCGGGCGCGGCCCAGCCGGCCCGGGGCGCGGGCGCGGCGGGCACCGGGTCGGCGCCGGAGGAGGCGGCGCCGGCGGCCGGGGCGGACGCCGGGGGCTCCCACTGGCCGCCGCGCTGCCCGGCGTCCATCGCCTCGTTGGCGAGCCGGTCGGCGTCCTTGTTGCGCTCGCGCGGGATCCAGTCGTAGGTGACGTTCCCGGCGGGCAGGATGCCGCGGGCCTCGGCGGCCAGCGGCCGCATGCCGGGGTGCTTGACCTGCCAGCGCCCGGACATCTGCTCGACGACCAGCTTGGAGTCCATCCGGACGGCGACCCGGGCGTCCGGGTCGAGGTCGCGGGCGGCCCGCAGGCCGGCGATCAGGCCCCGGTACTCGGCGACGTTGTTGGTGGCGTGGCCGATGTACTCGGCGGCCTCGGCCAGGACCTGGCCGGTGTCGGCGTCGCGGACCACCGCGCCGTAGCCGGCCGGCCCCGGGTTGCCCCGGGACCCGCCGTCGGCCTCGACCAGGTACCTGGCGCCCGCCACCGGGTCAGACGCCCGACTCGCCGGTGCGGACCAGGATCCGGCCGCAGTTCTCGCAGCGCAGCACCTTGTCCGCCGGCTCGGCCTTGATCGCGTTGAACTCGGTGATCGAGAACTCGGTGCGGCAGCCCTCGCAGCGGCGCTGGTAGAGCCGGGCCGCGCCGACGCCGCCCTGCTGCTCGCGCAGCCGCAGGTAGGACTTGATCAGGTCGGCGGGGAGGACGTTGGCGACGGCCTCGCGGTCGCGGCGGACCTTCTCGGCCTCGGCGTCGAGCTCGGCGGTCTTGGCGTCCCGGCGGCCCTCGGCCTCGGCGACCACGACGGAGGAGTGCTCCAGGCGGGCGGTCAGCTCGACCACCCGGGTCTGCGCGGACTCCAGGCGCTCCATGACCTCCAGGACGATGTCCTCCAGGTCGCCCTGGCGCTTGGCCAGCGAGGTGTTCTCGTGCTGGAGGTTCTCCAGGTCCTTGGGCGAGACCGCGCCGGAGTCCATCCGCTGCTGGTTGCGGGCGGCCCGGCTGCGGACCTGCTCGACGTCCGCCTCGGCCTTGGCCTGCTCGCGGGTGGTGTCGCCGAGCTGGGCCTGGGCGGCGACCACCAGGTCCTTGAGGGCGTTGTGGTCGGCGGTGGCCTTGTCGATCTCGGCGTGCTCGGGCAGGGTGCGGCGCCGGTGGGCCAGCTGGTCGAGGCGGGAGTCGAAGGCCTGCAGGTCGAGCAGGCGGATCTGGTCGGCGGGCGCGGCGTTCACGCGGCAGGGCTCCTGTTGAGTTGGTGAAGCGGGAGAGGTCAGGGGGCGTACGGCATCGGCGCGTGCGCCGTCCACGGGTCGGTGACCCGGGTGGAGACGCGGGTCTCCAGCGGCCAGCCGCGGCTGTCGGCGCGGCCGGTGAGTTCGCGGGCGGCGAGGGTGAGCCAGGGCCACTCGGTGGCCCAGTGCGCGGCGTCGACCAGGGCGACCGGAGCCGCCTCGACGGCCTCGACGGCCTCGGAGGCCGGGTGGTGCCGCAGGTCGGCGGTGACGTACGCGTCCACGCCGGCCTCGCGGGCCTCGGCCAGGAAGGAGTCGCCGGAGCCGCCGCAGACCGCGACCCGGCGGACCAGCCGGTCCGGGTCGCCGGCGGCGCGGACGCCCGCGGCGGTGGCGGGCAGCCCGGCGGCGACCCGGGCCGCGAACGCGGCCAGCGTCATCGGCTCCGGCAGCTCGCCGATCCGGCCGCTGCCCCGGCGGCCCGCCGGGTCGGTCGGGTCGGCCACCAGCGGGCCGGTGACCTTCAGGCCGACGGCCTCGGCCAGGGCGTCCGAGACGCCCGGGGCGGCGTGGTCGGCGTTGGTGTGGGCGACGTGCAGCGCGATGTCGTGCTTGATCAGGGTGTGCACCACCCGGCCCTTGAACCCGGTCGCGGCGACCGTGGTGGTGCCGCGCAGGTAGAGCGGGTGGTGGGTGACCAGCAGGTCGGCGCCCCACTCGACGGCCTCGTCCACGACGGCCCGCACGGGGTCGACGGCGAACAGCACCCGGCGGACCTCGGCCTCCGGGTCGCCGCAGACCAGGCCCACCGCGTCCCAGGACTCCGCCCAGCGCGGGGGGTAGACCTCTTCGAGCACGGCGATGACGTCGGACAGTTTCGGCACCTGTCGAGACTACCGCGTGCCACGGCCGGGCCCGGCCGCGCGCCCGACCGCACCACCGCCCCCGCGCCCGCTCGCGGGCCGCCCCGGACCGTCGTACACCTGCACGTCAACCCGGCGCCTGCGGCCCCGGCGGCCCGGACGGACGCCTTCCGGGGCCCGACCGGGCCGCGTTCCCCGGCCACACCCGGTGGTGCGGGCGCAGCCGAAAGCCGGAGCCGATCACCCTTACGGGTGAAGTGACCCGACCGGTGTTGAGTCACACCCGCCCCGAAAGTAAATTCTGGTGCTGCGAACGGGAGTTACCCCGGACCGGGGGGCCGGAAATGGCGGGCCGCCGGAATTCCCCCGAGGAATTCGGGCGACCGCCCCCGGGGTTCCCGTGGCTTCCGCAGGCCGTTCGGTCCAGTCCACCGCGAAGGGGTGTGAGCACAGATGGGGGCGGGCACACCGCTGCGCAGGACGGGGGGGCCGGGTCCGGTCGACGACGAGCCGGGTGTGGACGGCACGTTGGTGGAGGTGGCGCGGGCGGCCGTGACCGGCAGCAGGGCCCGGGGAGGCGGCGGCGACTGGACGGTCGCGGTCGGGGGCTCCTGGTGCACGGTACGGCCGCCCGGCCGCGAACCCCCCGCCCAGGGCTGGCGGCTGCACGTCAGCGCCGCCTCCTCGGTCGCCCACGAGGTGCTGTCCGCGGTGGCCGCGGCCGTCGCCGAGGACCCGTGCCCGTTCTCCTTCCCGGCCGACCGCGGGAAATTGCGCGACATCAACGCGCGCGACCGGGAATTCGAATCGTCCGGGAAATTCATCACCGTCCACCCGCAGGACGACGGGCAATTCCGGCGGCTCGCCGCGGAACTCCACCTGGCCACCGCCGGAATGCCGGGGCCGACCGTCCCCGCCGCCCGCCCGTACCGGCCCGGCAGCCTGGTGCACTACGGCTACGACGCCTCCGCCGCCCGGCCCGTGCTCGGCAACGACGGCGCCTACCGGCCGGTGCTGCGCACGCCCGGCGGCGCCCTGGTCCTGGCCCTGCCGGGGCAGCGGCCGCCCTGGGTGGCCGACCCCGTCGAGGGGGCGGGATCGGCCACCGGCGGCAGACCCCTGCCCGCCGGGCCGCGCCCCGGGCCCGCGCCCGGCGTCGGGGCGCCGCCCGCCCGGCCCGGCGGCAGCGGGCTGCTGGCCGGGCGCTGGGCGGCGGCGGTGCCCCGGCCCGGCAGCGGGCGCTGGGTGTTCACCGGCCGCGACCGGGCCACCGGGGAGCCGGTGGTGGTCAAGCAGGCCCGGGCGCACACCGAGACCGACCGGTCCGGCACCGACGCCCGCGCCGCGCTGCGCCGCGAGGCCGCGCTGCTCGACCGGCTCGCCGACAGCGGGCTGACGCCCCGGGTGCTCGCCCTGGTGGAGCGGCCGGACGCGCTGTTCCTGGTCCGCGAGCACCTGCCCGGCCTGCCGCTCGGCGACTGGGTGGCCGCCCGGCTGCGCCGCGACGGCACGCCCGGCGTCCCGTGGGACGAGGCCCGCCCGGTGGTGCTCGCCCTGCTCGACCTGGTCGAGGAGGTGCACCGGCGCGGCCTGGTGCTGCGCGGCCTCGCACCGGACGCCGTACTGGTCTCGCCCGACGGCACGCTGCGGCTGCTCGACCTCGAACTGACCGTCCCGGCCGGCTCCCCCGCCCGACCCGGCGGCACCCCCGGCTACCTCGCGCCCGAGCAGCGCGGCCTGCGCCGGGTCTGCCCGGCCGGCCCGGCCGCCGACCGATACGCGCTCGGCGGGCTGTACTTCCTGCTGGCCACCGGCCACCACCCGCTGCTGCCGGACGACCTCCCGCTGGCCCGGCCGGTCGCCGAGCGCCTCGGCCGCTGGCTGGCGCTGGCCGCCCGCGAGGGCGGCACCGCCCGCCGGCTCGCCCCGCTGGTGCTCGGCCTGCGCGCCGAGAGCGCCGAGCGGCGCTGGAGCGCCGAACGGGTCCGGGCCGCCCTCGCCGCCGCGCCGCCGCCCGTGCCGGCCCCGCCCGCCGCCCCGCCGCCGCTGGACCGGCTGCTGCACGACGGCCTGCGCCACCTCGCGCAGAGCGCCACCCCGCAGCGCGCCGACCGGCTCTGGCCGACCGTCCCGGACGGGGCGCGCACCGACCCGTGCAACGTCCGGTACGGCGCGGCCGGCGTGCTCGCCCTGCTGGCCCGGGCCGCCGGCGCCCCGCTGCCCGACCCCGCCCGGGAGCGCTCTCGGGCGACCGCCGCCGTGGCCGCCCACTGGATCGAGCGCCACTGCGCCGACGAGCCCGTCGTCCTGCCGGGCCTGCACCTCGGCCGGGCCGGCACCGCCTGGGCCCTGTTCGACGCCGCCGACGCCCTCGGCGACCCCGGCCTCGCCGAACGCGCCGCCGGACTCGCCGCCCGCCTCCCGCTCGACTGGCCCGACCCCGGCCTGGCCCACGGCGCCGCCGGCGCGGGCCTCGCCCAGCTCCGCGCCCACCGGGCCACCGGCGCCCGGCTCTTCCTCGACCGGGCCGCCCGCTGCGCCCGCCACCTGCTGGCCACCACCCGCGACGAACCGCCCGGCACGCTCTGGCCGGTCCCCGCCGACTTCGACTCCGCCCGGGCCGGCACCGCCCGCCTCGACCACCCGCACGGCGCCGCCGGCATCGGCACCTTCCTGCTCGCCGCCGGGACGGCCCTGGCCGGCAGCGACCTGCCCGAGCACGCGTCGACCGGCCGGGCCGCGCTCGCCGGGGCCGACCGGGCCGCCCGCACCCTGGCCGCCACCGCCCGCCGGCACGGCCCCACCGCGTGGTGGCCGCGCGAGCCGGACGCCGGCCCGGACGCGGCCGCCGGTGCAGACCCCGGGGCCGTGCCCGGTGCCGTTCCCGACGGGCGCCCCGCGCGGCGCGGCGACGGGACGGCCGGCATCGGCGCGTTCCTGCTCCGCCACTGGCGGGCGACCGACAGCGCGGACTCCCGGCTGCTCGCGCTGCGGGCCGGCCGCGCCGTACTGGACGCCCGCTGGCACCGCGACACCACCGCGCACGGCCTGGCCGGCGACGGCGAGTACCTGCTCGACCTGTTCCAGGCGACCGGCGAGAGCCGGTTCCGGCACGCCGCCCACGAGCTCGCCGCCCTGATCGCCGCCCGCACCGCCCTGCGCGACGGCCTGCTCGTCCTCCCCGACCGCACCGGCACCGCCGCCACCCCCGGCTACCACTCCGGCACCGCCGGGCCGCTCGCCTTCCTCCTCCGGCTGCGCCACGGCGGGCCCGGCCTGTGGACGCTCTGACCGGGCCCGCCGACCGCCCGCGCCCGCTCCCCCGCACCCGTACTCCCCCGTGTGCCGAAAGGTCTCCGATGGACGCGCAGCCCCTACGGCGGGTCGGTTTCACGTTCGCCGGCGACGGCTCGCACGCCGCGTGCCTGGCCGCGCGGGCGGACGGCGGGTGGTTCGCGGAGGGCTGGCGGCTGCCGGACGCGGGGCCGGCCGTGCCGGTCGGGCTGCCGGCCGCGGCCGCGGAGGACCTGCGGGCCCGGCCGCTCGCGCTGCCGGACGGCCGGGTGCTGGTGTGCCGCACGGACGGGGAGCGGCACAGGGTGGTGCTGCTGGCCGCCGGGGAGCCGGAGGCGCCGCTGGCCGGGCTGCGGGCGGCGGGGCTGCGGATGCTCGGGCTGCCGGGCCGGGAGCCCGCCGCGGTGCTGCTGGGGACGGACGCCCGGCCGGTGACCACGGTGTGGCGGCTGACGGCGGACGGCGCGGCGGCGGGGGCCGTCGCGGAGCTGCCCGGGGTGTACGGCGGCGGGGTGTGGCTGGACCGGGCGGGGCGGCTGCTGGCCCTGGACCGGCTGCTCGGCGGGGTGCTCCGGACGGTCGTGCTGGACCTCGAACTGGGCACCTCCACACCGCTGTTGGAGCTGGGCGAGCGCAGCAACGACCGGCTGGTGCTGTTCGACCCGGCGACCGGTTTCGGCATGCTGCGCAGCGACGCGCCGGGCGTGGACCGGCTCGGCTGGGCGCTGGTCGGCGGCCCGACTCCGGCCCGGTTCCCGGACTGCCTGCACCAGCCGGGGCGGCTGCTGCGGCCGATCGCGGCGGCGCCGGGGCCCGGGCCGGAGTCGGAGCCGCAGGTGGTGCTGCAGGTGGACCACGGCGCGGCGTCCGCGCTGGTGCTGTGGCGGGCGGGCGAGAAGCGGCTGCGCCCGCTGCCGGTGCCGCCGGGCCGGCTGGGCGCGGTCGGCCACTGGTCGGCGGCGGGCCTGCGGATGCCGTACTCGGCGCCGGACCACCCGGCCGCGCTGGCCACCCTGGACGTGCCGGCGCTGCTCGCGGACCCGGCCGGGCCCTCGGCGGGCTGGCGGCTGGACGGGTCGGCGCCGCCCGGCGACGGCGGCCGCTGGCACTCCGCGCGGTGCGTGGAGCTGGCCGGCCCGGCCGGGCCGATCGAGGCCGTGGTGTACGGCGGCGACTCCTGGCTGACCGCCCCGCGGCTGGTGCTGGCGCTGCACGGCGGCCCGGCGGACGCCTGGCGGCTGGAGTTCGACCCGGTGCTGCAGCGGATGGCGGCGGACGGCCTGGCGGTGCTCGCCCCGAACCAGCGCGGCTCGACGGGCTACGGCGCCCCGTACGCGGCGGCGGTCCACGGCGCGTGGGGCGGGCCCGACCTGGCGGACGTGCTCGCCGTGCTGGCCGGGGTCGCGGGGCGGCGGGCCGCGCTGGGCCTGCCGGCCCCGGCCCTGTTCGGGGTGAGCTACGGCGCGTTCCTCGCCCTGCTGGCCACCGCGCACGCCCCGGCCGGCTCGGTGGCCCGCTGCGCGGTGGTCGCCCCGTTCCTCTCCGGCCCCCGGCTGCTGGCCGACGCGGCCGCGCCCGTCCGGGCGCTGACCGCGCGGCTGGGCGGCGACCGCCCGCTGGACGACGCCCTCGGCCCCCGGGACGTCCTCCCGCTGGTGCCCCGGCTGGCCGCGCCGCTGCTGGTCCTGCACGGCGACCGGGACGACGTCGTCCCGGTCGGCCAGTCCCGCGCGCTGCGCGGCGAACTCCTGCGCCACGGCCGCGCCGAGGGCACCGACTTCCACTACGTCGAGGCCGCCGGCGCGGGCCACGACCTGCTGGCCGAACACGGCTCCGCCGTCCTGCACGAGCTCCTCGCCACTTTCCTCCGCACCGGCCGCCCGGCGTGAGCCCGGCCCCCGCTCGGGCCCCCGCTCCAACCCCCGCTCCCCCGCCGTCTGGTGCGCCCGGCCGCGCGGGCGGGGGCGGTTTCGGTAGGCTCCGGAGCGATTCGGCCGTTGTCGTGCGTCCCGTACGGGCCGCCGCGAGGACGGCCGGTTGCGTGCTGCCCGGAGTCCCTTCGGCGGCACCGACCGCAGACCGCCATCATCCGCACGGAGAAGACTGACCTGATGTCCGAGTCCATCGACGACACGACCGAGCACGACCACCGCACGCCGGGCGCCGACGAGAGCACCGACGCCGGGGCGCACGGGCGGCACCGGGGCGGGAACGCCGGCGACGACGCCCCGGAGGCGGACCCGCACGGCCGCCACCGCCGCTGAGCGCCTCGTCGCGGGGGTAGCAGAGACCACCACCGCACCGTCGACGCCCCCGGTTCCGGTCACCGTCCTGACCGGAGCGCCGGGGGCGTCGGCCGTTCGACGGCCTTGCGGCGCCCGTCAGTCGGTGAGCAGGACGGTGCGCAGCGCCTCGCCGGCGCGCATCTGGGCGATCGCCTCGTTGACGCCGTCCAGCGGCAGCCGGTGGGTGATCATGCCGGCCAGGTCGAGCCGTCCGGCGCGCCAGAGGTCGACGGCGAGGTCGACGGTGCGGCGGACGTCGCCGCCGCCGTACAGCGAGGGCAGCAGGCGCTTCTCGTTGAAGAAGAGCTCGCCCATGTCGAAGGAGACCTTGTCGTCGCCCGCGCCGGCGCCGATCACCGTGACGGCGCCGCCGCGGCGGGCCGCGTCGTAGCCGGCCCGGACGGTCGCGGCGCGGCCGACGGCCTCGATCACGTGGTCGTAGCCGCCGGCGGGCAACCGCCTCGCGGTGCGCTTGAGTTCGTCGGGGGCGAGGGTGTCGGTGGCGCCGAAGGCGAGGGCGCGTTCGCGGCGGGACGGGACGGGGTCGACGACGGTGATCCGGGCGGCGCCGCTGATCCGGGCGCCCTGGACGGCGGCGATGCCGACGCCGCCCGCGCCGAGCACGGCGACGGTCGAACCGGCCTCCACCCGCGCGGTGTTGACGACCGCGCCGAGTCCGGTGGTGACGCCGCAGCCGATCAGCGCGGCGAGTTCGTAGGGCAGGTCGGCGGGGACCGGGATGACGCTGTCGGCGGCGACCACGACCTCCTCGGCGAACGCGCCGGTGCTGTAGAAGCCGTACGCGTCGGTGTCGCCGCCGATCCGGAAGGCCGGGGTGGTGAGGCGGCGCAGCGAGGCGGTGCACAGGTGGGTGCGGCCGGCCCGGCAGGCGGGGCAGTGGCCGCAGGGGGGCATCCAGCAGAGCACCACCCGGTCGCCGGGGGCGAGGCCGCGGACGGCCTCGCCGACCTCGGTGATCTCGCCGGCGCCTTCGTGGCCGGGGACGAACGGGGCGGGCTGCGGCAGGATCCCGGCCATCGCGGAGAGGTCGGAGTGGCAGAGGCTGGCGGCCCGGATCCGGACCCTGACCCGGTCGGGGCCGAAGCCGACCGCCTCGACGTCGTCGCGGACGTCCAGGGTGTCCTGTCCGGTCTGTCGCAGGATCGCTGCGCGCACGGGCTGCTCCCGGGGTGTGTGGGCGGGGTGGGGAGTGGAGGGATCGGTTCCTCGGCGGACCGTCCGCCCTCCGTTGTACAGCCCGCCGTCCGGCCGGCGCACCGGCTGTCCGCCGACCGGGAGGCACTACCGGCGGGCCGCCGGTAGTGGAATCATCCGCCGCCGTGTCCGACATCGATACCCCTGCGGCCGTCGCCGAGCGCTGCCCCGAGTGCGGCGGCCGGGTGGCCGCCCACGAGCGTTTTCCGACCTGGTGCCCGTCCTGCGAGTGGAACCTGCTGCCGCCCGTGCCGCCCCCGGCGGGTCTGCCGGCCCGGGCCAGGCGCCGGGCCGAGCGGCGGGAGGAGCGGCTGCGCCGGGAGACCAGGGCCCGGACGGAGCAGGTGTTCGGGCTGGTGGCGTCGGGCGAGTCGGCGCTGCGGCACGGCGCGGCGGTGGGCGCGTTCCTGCTGGCGGGCCTGGTGCACCTGGTGTCGCTGGTGGTGCTGCTGACCGGGGCGGCGCTGCTCGCGGGGTGGCCGGTGGCGAGCTGGCCGCTGCGGGCGCTGGGGGTGGTCGCGCTGGTGGTGGCGGTGCTGCTGCGGCCGCGGCTGGGCCGGCCGAAGCGGACGGGGAGGCTGTCGCGGCAGGACGCCCCGGCGCTGTACGGCCTGGTGGACCGGGTCGCGGCGGAGCTGGGCGCGCCGAAGGTGGACTCGATCGTGGTGGACGGCGACTTCAACGCCTCGTTCGGGGTGCTCGGGCTGCGCCGCCACCGGCAGCTGGTGATCGGCCTGCCGCTGTGGACGGTGCTGGAGCGGCAGCAGCGGGTCGCGCTGCTCGGCCACGAGCTCGGGCACTGCGTGAACGGCGACAGCCGGCGCGGCCTGTGGACGGGGGCGGCGGTGGGGGCGCTGGCCGAGTGGCGGTACCTGACCCGGCCGGGCCGCGACAACGAGGTGCACGGCAACTTCGTGGTGGCGATCGCCTCGTTCGTCGCCAATCTGGTGCTGGGCCTGCTGCACCTCGGGGTGCGGGCGCTGACCGGGCTGATGTACCGGCTGCACATGCGCAGCGGGCAGGCCGCCGAGTACCGGGCGGACGGGATGGCGGCCCGGCTGACCTCGGCCGCGGACGCCCGGGGCATGCTGGTGGCGCTGTTCAACGAGGCGACGCTGGAGACGGTGCTGGTCCGGCAGCGGGCGCTGCCGGCCCGGCGCGGGGGCGGCCGGGCCGGGCGGGCGGCCGCCGCGGCGGAGCCGGGCCTGTGGGAGTCGCTGGCCGAGGCGGCCCGCTCGGTGCCGGCCACCGAGGTGGAGCGCCGGATCCGGGTCTCCGAGCGGGAGGTGTCGTCGGTCGACGTGTCGCACCCGCCGACCTACCTGCGGCTGCGGATGCTGGCCACCGCCCCGCCGCCGGCCGACCGGCACCCGCTGGTGCTGGACGCCGGGCAGGCCGCCGCGATCGAGGCCGAGCTGGCCCCGCACCGGGCCCGGATCGCCGCCCGGCTGCTCTGACCGGCCGCCCGGCTGCTCTGACCGGCCGCCCGGCCGCCCGGCCGCTCCGACCGGCGGCCGGGCGCTCGCTACCATCCAGTAGGGTCCTGGGCAGTCACCCCCGGCCCGGCAGGAGCGCCCGATGTCCGACCCCACCCCCGCCGTCCCGTCCGGGCCGCCGTCCGAGCGGGTGCTGGCCGCGTTCCGGGCCGCCACCGGGTTCATGCCCGAGGACGAGGGCCTGGCGCTGTACGCGGCGGCGCTCGACGCGGCCGGGCGGACCGGGCTGCCGCTGCTGGAGATCGGCACCTACTGCGGGCGTTCGGCGGTCCTGCTGGCGGACGCGGCCCGGCGGGCCGGGACGGTCGCGCTGACCGTCGACCACCACCGCGGCTCCGAGGAGCAGCAGCCCGGCTGGGAGTACCACGACCCGTCGCTGGTCGACCCGGAGGTCGGTCTGATGGACACCCTGCCGCGCTTCCGCCGCACCCTGCACGCGGCCGGCCTGGAGCAGCACGTGATCGCGCTGGTCGGCCGGTCGCCGCAGGTCGCGGCGGTGTGGCGGGGGCCGCTGGCGCTGGTGTTCGTGGACGGCGGGCACACCGACGAGCACGCCACCGGCGACTACGAGGGCTGGGTGCCGCACCTGGCCGCGGCCGGCCTGCTGGTGGTGCACGACGTCTTCCCGGACCCGGCGGACGGCGGCCAGGCCCCGTACCGGGTGTACCTGCGGGCGCTCGCGGAGGGCTTCGAGGAGCTCTCGGCGACGGGTTCGCTCCGGGTGCTGCGCCGCCGCGCCGCGGCCTGACGGCCGCTCCCCCGCTGACCTGCCGCGCGGCGCCGGGCGGCCGTCCGGGCCCGGAATTCCCGCCCCGCGGCGGGAACGATCACCGGCGCTGCCGCGTCGTCCCCTCCGCGACGCGTTGCCGATCCGCCGTGACCGCCCGTACCGGCGGCCGGTACGGTGGCGGCGGCAGACGACGAACGGTCCGGACGGGGAGCCGCCGTTCGAAGCAGGGCACCGGTCAGTTGGGGGCGAGGACAGGGCATGACGGAACAGGGCAGTACGGCGAGGGCCGTCTGGGACCCGACCGCGAACAACGGCGCGGGCGGCTGGGTCCGCCGGCCGGTGGCGGACGACCCCGCCGCGGCGGGCCCGCCCACCACGGCGATCCCGCTGCCGCCGATCCAGGCCGTGACGCCCGCCCCGGTGCCCGCGCCCGCCCCGGTGCCGCCGCCGGCCGCCACGCCGTTCCCGCCGCAGCAACAGCAGCAGCCACCGCTGCCCCAGCAGGCCCAGCAGGCCCAGCAGCCGGGCTTTGCGCCGCCCCCGCCGCAGCCGAGCTTCGGCGGGCAGCAGCAGTTCCAGCCGCCGCAACAGACCTTCGGCGGCCAGCAGCAGTTCCAGCCACCGCAGCAGTCGCAGCCGAGCTTCGGCGGCGGGCAGCCGGGCTTTGCGCCGCCCCCGCCGCAGCCGAGCTTCGGCGGGCAGCAGCAGTTCCAGCCGCCGCAACAGACCTTCGGCGGCCAGCAGCAGTTCCAGCCGCCACAGCCGCCGCAGCCGAGCTTCGGCGGCCAGCAGCAGTTCACCAACGCGCCGGGCGGCTACAACAGCTACCAGGAGCCGGAGTTCGACTACGACGAGGACCCGCGCCGCCGCCGCACCCCGCTGCTGATCGGCGCGGCCGCGGTGCTGCTGCTGGTGATCGGCGGGGCCGTGGTGTGGGCCGTGCAGAACAGCGACTCGACGGACGGCGCGACCGCGAAGGGCGGCGGCGGCTCCGCGCCGACCGCGCAGCCGAGCGCGGGCAGCGCCGTGGGCGGCCAGGGCGGTTCGCCGTCCCCGTCGGCGCCCGCTTCGCCGTCGGCCTCGGCCTCGGCGTCGGCGTCCGCGTCGCCGTCGGCGGGCCCGGAGGCGCAGGCGCAGGCGAAGGCGCTGGACGCGCTGCTGAGCGAGGGCGAGAGCGCGAAGGCGCCGATCGGCAACGCGGTGGCGAAGGTGCGCAGCTGCCCGGCGAAGGCCGAGGTCGACAGCGCCGCGCAGGTCTTCGACACCGGCGCCCAGCAGCGCGACACGCTGCTGACCAAGCTGGCCGGCCTGAAGACGGACAGTCTGCCGGGCGGCGACGAGGCGGTCTCCGCACTGAAGACGGCCTGGCAGACATCGGCGGACATCGACCGGGCGTACGCCGCCTGGGCGCGGACCGTCTCGGAGAAGGGCTGCGGCGCGAACAACCAGGTGCCGGGCACCGCGGACCTGGCCCGGGCCAACGACCTCAACCCGAAGGCCACCCAGGCGAAGCAGGACTTCGCGGCGAAGTGGAAGCCGATCGCCCAGAGCTACGGGCTGACCACCCGTACCGGGGACAGGATCTGAGGAACACGTGACTGGCCGTACCACCCCGTACCGCGTCGACCCCGACGACCAGGACCCGTACGCCGAGCCGGCGCGGCGGGCCGCCGCCTGGCGGCCCGCCGTGAAGGCGGCGGCCGTGGTGCTGCCGGTCTGCCTGATCGGCTGGCTGGGCTGGCAGGCCGTGGCCAACAGCGCGCGGGACGTCAGCTCGCACGCGTCCGCCCGGCAGGCGCCGAGCTACGCGGAGGGCGACCGGGTCGGCGACGGCGGGGACGACGCCCGGGCCGCGACCTCGCCGGACTCGGCGGATCCGACCGGGCCCGCCGCGGCCCCGTCCGCCGCCGCGCCGTCCCCGTCGGCGGCGGCCGCGCCGGGCGGGACGGACCGGCCGCTGGCGGGCCGGACGGTGCTGCTCGACCCGGGCCACAACACGGGCAACGCCAAGCACACCGCCGAGATCAACCGGAAGGTCGACATCGGCAACAGCCACAAGGAGTGCGACACCACCGGCACCTCGACCGACGCGGGCTACCCGGAGGCCGAGTTCACCCTGGACGTGGTGCACCGGGCCGAGCGGATCCTGACGGACCGGGGCGCCACCGTGGTCCTCACCCAGAACGGCGACCGGGCCTGGGGGCCGTGCATCGACGAGCGCGCCCGGATCGGCAACGAGGCGAAGGCGGACGCCGCGGTCTCGGTGCACGCGGACGGCGCGCCGGCCTCCGGCAGCGGCTTCCACGTGATCATGCCCGCCCGGGTGGCGGCCGGCCCGGCCGACACCTCCGCGATCGTCGAGCCCTCGCAGCGGCTGGGCCTGCTGCTGCGCGACACCTTCAAGGCCGGCACCGGCGAGCCGTTCGCGAGCTACATCGGCCGGCAGGGCCTGGACACCCGGAGCGACCTGGGCGGCCTGAACCTGTCGAAGGTGCCGAAGGTCTTCATCGAGTGCGGGAACATGCGCAACGCGGGCGACGCCCAGCGGATGTCCGACCCGCAGTGGCGCCAGCGCGCCGCGCAGGCCCTCGCCGACGCCCTGACCAGCTATCTCACCGGGTGAGCCGTCCGGCACGCCCCCGCCCCGACCCCGTCGGACCCCCTGCTCCACCCCGCTCCAACCCGTTCCCATCCCGCTCCACCCTGATCCCCGGCGCCCTCCCCGCGTACCGATTCGGTGCGGATCCGGAGGGTGCCGTGCACGCGGCGGCGGCTTGGCTCTAGGCTTTTGCCCCGTCGTACCGACCCGGTACCACGGGGGCCCGGTCAACCGCCCGCCGACCACGACTACACCAATGAGGGGAACGTCAGTGAATCTGCGCGCTCTCACCAGGGGAGACGCCGCCGTCGCCGGTGCGGCCGTATTGCTCCTGATTTCGTCCTTCCTGCCCTACCGGAAGATCGACTGCGGCTCGTTCTGCGGCAACGTCGACTCGTCCGCCAACGCCTGGGAGTCGGACTTCTTCCCGGTCCTCCAGTCGGTCTACCTGCTCGGCATCATCGGTGCCGTGCTGATCCTGCTCTTCCGCTTCCAGAAGGCGACCCTGGGCACCAAGGAGATCGTCGGTCTCCGCCTGGACCAGTGGGGCACCGCCGCGGTCGTCATCGCCGTGTGGGACGTCCTGTGGTCGCTCGGTGGCGGCCCGGACGCCCTGAAGATCGGCATCGGCGCCTGGCTCGCCCTGATCTCGCTGCTCGTCATGGGCGGCGTCGTCATCGCCGGTTCGGCCCTGCCCGCCCTGAACGCCCCGCTCGCCGCGGCCGGCCCGGCCGTCGGCCAGCAGCAGTACCCGGCGTACGGCGCGCAGCAGCAGGCCGCCCCCGGTGCCTACGGCTACCCGGGCACCCAGCAGCAGCCGTTCCCCGGCCAGCCGCAGCCCGAGCAGGGCGTCCCCGGCCAGCAGCAGCAGCCGTTCGGCCAGCAGCAGCAGCAGCAGCCGCAGCCGGCCGCGGGCGGCTACGGCTACCCGCAGGCCGCCCAGCAGCAGGCCCCGGCGCCGTCCGCGGCCGCCGCGGCCGCCGCCCCGCTGCCGACCGCGGTCCAGCCCGCCATCCAGGACCAGGTCCCGGCCCAGTCCGCTGCCCCGTTCTCGCCGTTCTGGTTCGCCGTCCCGGCCGTCCGCCAGCTCGGCAACAAGGACAACCCGGCCGCCCCGCCGGTCGGCGAGCTCGTCCCCGGCACCTGGTACCTCGCCGTCGACCAGCGCGGCACCGCCCTGGTCGCCCAGCTCCCCGACGGCACCCACGGCATCCTGAACGACACCAACGGCATCCAGCGCGGCTGACACCCCGCCCCGCCACCCGCGAAAGGCCCGCCCCTCCCCGGGGCGGGCCTTTCCGCTTCCCCCCTCACCTTCACCGCGCGCCGACACATCCCACGCCCCGACAGGCCGCGCGGGGGTGGACCATACACCCTTCGCACTAATGGGCTGCCCGTTCCTGAACAGCAAAGAAGCCCCGCCCGGACGGTTCCGGACGGGGCCTCTCAGGTGCTGCTACGAGCCGCAGATACGGGCCACGGTGGGCTTGCAGTCGGGGCAGACCAGTAGGTGACTGCGGGCCGCTCAGCCGTCCTCCGGTGCCCGCAGGGGCCTCGTCAGGGCCCGTAGCACCGCACAGGCAGCAGGCTCGGGGGTCGCTGTCCTCGGGGGTGCTGGTCGTGTCGCTCATACCGCCATCGCCTCTCGCATGTCCGTCTCGGACTCGGCCACGTCCGGCAGGTCCGCCACCGCGGCGAACATGGCGACACGGCGGCGTCGCCGAGCGGCGGGGGTATCGCGGCGCTTCTCCGCGTCGGCCTTTCGGCGGAGCCAGGCTGTCTGCTGCTGCTCGGCCCGCTCGGCGCGGATCGCGCGCTGTTCGGTCGCGGGGGTCTGCTCCCCCTGCTCGACCCATCCGCCGACCCGGAACGGGAGGGGCATGGGCGGCATGGTGCGGGTCAGGTGGTGCAGGTGGATCGGCCGGTGCCACCCGCAGACCCGTACAGGCGCGGGCGCCGGAAGCTCTGTACGAGCAGTTGGCGGGCATTCCTCGGGCTCGGATCAGGCGGGGAGGCTGGGCACCGCGCCGCCGGATCGACCCCTTGGAGACGCTGGCCGATCACTACGGCCTGTCCCGCCCGACCGTCCGCCAGGCCGTCGCCCTCCTCGAACAGCAAGGATGGGTGTCGGTGCACCACCCGCGAGGGACGCTCGTCGCCGGGCAGTCGCCCAAAGAGTAGAGGCACGGACCGGCAAGGGCCCCGTCCGCCACTGCTCGTGCGGACGGGGCCGGAACGTGCCTATGCCGGGTCGGGGCGGTACAACACGAACCCTCGGGCAGGGGTGCCGCCCACCAACGGGGCGATGGGCAGTTCCGGGTCCGCCGGCTCACTGGCCGTCGGTACCGGAAGGCCCCGGAAGTGCTCAACCACCTCGGCGTACCGAGGGTCAGTCCACTCGTTCACGGGTGTACCTCCTTCTCCTGCCGGAGGATACCGACCGTCGGCACCGGCGGCAGGTGGTCAGTCCTTCCGCGGCGAGGGGAGCGGCTGCGGGGTCGGCATGGGCTGGATCGGGGTGTTGTTGCATGGCGAGTGCGCGCAGTTCGCCGCCACGGACACCAGGCCGGCATCCGTCGGAGCCCGCCAGAGGCCCGTGTCCACCTCGAACCCGGCCGCGCCGATGGCCCGCACGGTCCTGTTCATCACGTCCGGGTCGTGGTTGTCCGGGTCGTACCCCGGGTAGTGGTGGACGAACTCCCCGAACTGCGCGCACAGGGCGGCGTACGGGGCAGTGTGCAGGATCAGGGCGTGCCACCCCTCGTCCACGGTCCGGCTCGGGGCCATCGGGAGCCCCGGGTTCATCGCGGCCGTGACGGTGAACTTGATGCCCTCGCCAGTGATCCGGCGGGCTGTTTCCACGTCCATGCCGGGGTTGCTGTCCAGCACGGTGCCCACCACGCTGTCGTACGTCGCGGCGGGCAGCAGGTTGCGCGGGTTGCTGTCGGGGAAGAGCCCGGGGCCGGTGTCGCCCGGCGGACGCTCGGTCGGAGTGCTCATACTGGTGTCTCCTTCACAACGTGCGGTTTCCGAACGCCTGTTGACGTCCGGGCCGTGCG
The DNA here is from genome assembly GCF_000269985.1 of Kitasatospora setae KM-6054. Lineage (NCBI taxonomy): Bacteria > Bacillati > Actinomycetota > Actinomycetes > Kitasatosporales > Streptomycetaceae > Kitasatospora > Kitasatospora setae. The sequence goes on from NC_016109.1 coordinate 2,684,939, forward strand.
GTGTTGCGGGAACCCCCGGTCCGGCCGATGACCTGCCACGGATGACGGCCGGACCGGGGCTGTGCCGACCCGCCCCGGCGGTGTTCCCTTTCCGTCCGCCGGGACGGGAGTTGCCGAACTCGGGCGCACCCCAGCGACCCGGGTTTCGGCACCGCTCGGGGAAACCGGGCGGGGTCTGCGTGTTGCCAGTCCGACTGCCGGGATCACCGGCCCTTGCGTTCGAACTCGGCCGCCTTCTGGTTGCTCCGGCCGGCCGACTGGATCGAGCCCTTCGCGCTGTAGCCGTCGTCGTGGCTGTCGCGGTCGTCGGCGGCTTGGACGGGCCCCGCCCCGGTCGGCCCCGGACGTACTGCCGTCGGGTGTACCAGTCCGGCCCGAACGCGACCGCGACCATGCAGAGGGCCACCGCCACGAACACCCGTCCCCAACGCCGTACCGGGTCGGGGTCGAGCGCCGCCAGAACGACCGGAGAGACCGGCACCGCACCGACCACCACCGCCAGGGCGCTGTCCGCGAGGACCCGCCGGCTCAGCCCGTTCACGCCGCAGGCTCCGAACGGTGCGGACGCTTCGGCCGGGAGCACCGGCAAGCATCCCGACTGACCAGGGGCCGCGCGCCGACCTGCGCGTTCAACCTCGGGTCGTCGTCGGACAACGGGCTACGACCGACCGCCTGTGCGGCGTCCCGCCACTGTCGGCGGAGCTGATCAGCCGTGAGATGCATAAGGCACCGCCTCGAATCGCGCACGCTTTGTGACGGCCAGTCACTGAACTAGTCCAGCATGTTGAGCAGCCTAGTTCTCCCGCAACGGTTTCGAGTGAACTAGTCTACTCCAAGGGGGACTTGCCCCCGCGAGCGACGGTGAGGACACATGTCTGCTGGGACTTCGAAAACCTGGTCGGTCATCGCGGACCACTACCGGCAGCGCATCCTGTCGGGCGAGCTTGAACCCGGCTCCAAGCTCCCCAGCAACAAGGAGATCTCCGGGCGCTGGAACGTCGCGGTTGCGACAGTGAGTCGCGCGCTGCAACACCTTCAGGTGGAGGGCTACCTTCGAACGTCCCCACGTGGAACCTTCGTTGCAGACGACCCCCGCGTGACAGCCAGCAGTCGGGACCGGCTCGAACGGGTCCAGCGCGTGCGTTCCAGTCTGATGGACGGTGAAACCAGTCGCGTAACGGCCGCAGACCTTGTGACTCCCCCGCTATACGTGGCCGACCTGTTCGATCTGGAACACGGGGCCCAACTGATCCGACGCGAGTACATCGCAGGCCGAGGCAGATCGCGGACCCTCTTCGCGGTGTCGTGGTACCCCGCCCACTTCGCCGCGCTGGTTCCGGACTTGCTCAATACAGCCCCCGGGCGTAATGACGGAATCACGGCAAAGGTCCTCGAAGCCACTGGGCGGACCATTACGGCGGCCCGCGATGACATGCATGCGCGAGAGGCTGACCAGCGTGAAGCGGCAGCGCTGGCGGTTCCTGTCGGCAGTCCGATCCTCGCCCTTGTGCATCGCTGGTCGGACGATGAGGGCCTGATCGAGTACACAGAGGCATGCCTTCCGGCTCGATTCACGATCGGCTACGAGTACTCGCCCTGAGAACGCCGCGATGCAACGGAGCCCCGTCGCTCACACCCCGGATGGCAGGGCTCCGTCATCCCCGCGCGGCGAGCCTCAGCAACTCGACCGCCAGGACGCGCGGTATCGGCGGGCTCGGCACGGGGGCGACAGGTCGGAACCACCCGTACAGGCTCCAGAAACAGCAAAAGGCCCCACCCTGGCCACCCGGCGAGGGGGCAGGGTGGGGCAGTTGTTCAGTCCCAGACGATTCGCCGCCACTCGGTGGACACCACCTGTCGGCAGCGGAGGTTTGCCTCCTGCACCTCTGCGGCGGGCGAGTCCTTGAACACCTCGCACCAGTCGGGGCACCTGGTATCAGCGCGACCTGGTGCTCCAGCCGGACAGTGCGGTCTTGCTGGGGGACCGGCTGAGGAACGGGGGCGGCCACCGCTGATCATCGGTGTGTGAAGACTGAGGATCATGCGGTGGCCGCAGGTCACAGCGCAGACCCTGCCCGCTGGCAGGAGGCGTTCGAGGTCCTGATGTCCCGGATAGCAGGCCGGTTCGCACAGGTTGAACCCCGGCGCCGGGTGAGGGACTTGGTTTTGGGGCTGCTGTCGGACCTGCCGCACAAGAACTGCTGGAGCATCGCGGAGTGGGCCGGGGAGGCCACTCCAGGCGGCATGCAGCACCTGCTCGGCCGGGCCGAGTGGGATGCCGACCGGGTCCGCGCCGACGTGCGCGAGTACGTGCTGGAGCACCTGCACGACGAGGACGCGGTGCTGGTGGTCGACGAGACCGGGGACGTGAAGAAGGGCACGCACACCGTCGGTGTCCAGCGCCAGTACACCGGCACCGCCGGGAGGATCGAAAACGCCCAGGTCGCCGTCGTCCGCGCCGACGAACACGTGCACAACCCCGCCCCGGAGTCGCTGGTCCCGCTGTCTTGCGACGAGATCCAGCGCCTGTTCATAACGCTCATCGTCCGGCCGGTCCACGACGCAGCCCACCGACTGCGCTGGTCCGACTGGCGACGCGTCCATCAAGTCCGGTCCCGCACCAGCCACTACCGGCGACAAGCCGCGTCCCCGACATGAAGATCACGATCTACGGCTGGAGTACTAGCAGCAGTCGTCCGCCGCCAGTCCGCCCGGCAGTTCCTCGCCGCCGAAGACGCTGACCGTGGCGTGGTCGCCGCCGAGGGCGGCGACGGCGAGGAGGAGGGCGCCGGCGGTCCAGGTGGTGCGTTCCTCGGGCCAGATCGCGTGGTCCTCGTAGACGTAGCCGGTCCAGTAGGAGCCGTCGTGGTGGCGGAGGTGCTGGATCCAGCGGAGGATCTCGACGGCCCGGTCGGACTGGCCGGCGGCCCAGAGGGCGAGGGCGAGTTCGGCGCTCTCGCCGCCGGTGACCCAGGGCCGGTCGCTGACGCAGCGGACGCCGAGGCCGGGGACGACGAAGCGGTCCCAGTCGGCGTCGAGGCGGCGGGTGGCGGCGTCGCCGCGCAGGGCGGTGCCGAGGACGGGGTAGTACCAGTCCATGGAGTAGCGGTCCTTGTCGAGGAACCGCTCGGGGTGGCGGGCGATGGCGTGCCGGAGGCGTCCGGTGGCGAGTTCCCAGTCGGGTTGCGGCCGGTCGAGATGGTCGGCGACGGCGAGTCCGCAGCGCAGGGCGTGCAGGATCGAGCAGGAGCCGGTGAGCAGGGCGTCCTCGGCGGCCGCGCCGTTCTCGTCCTGGCGCCAGGCGATCGCGCCGCCGGGCAGGCTGAGCCGGACGGTGTGGTCGAGGGCGCGGCTGACGGTGGGCCAGATCCGTTCGAGGAAGCGGTCGTCGCCGGTGGCGAGGTGGTGGTGCCAGGCGCCGACGGCGACGTACGCGCAGAAGTTGGTCTCGCGGGCCAGGTCGGTGGCGGTGCCGTCGGCGGTGCCGGGCTGCCCGTAGGCGTAGGCGGCGTACCAGGAGCCGTCGGGGTTCTGCCGGTCGGCGAGCCAGCGGTAGGCGGCTTCGGCGGCGGCGTGTTCGCCGGCGGTGTCGAGGGCCATCGCGGCCTCGGTGTGGTCCCAGGGGTCGAGGTGGCCGCCGTGGAACCAGGGGATGGCGCCGTCGGGCTGCTGGTGGGCGAGGATCGAGCGGACGGTGTCGGCGGCCTGCGCGGCGTCCAGGACGCCGTCGAGCAGCAGGGCGGCGGGGACGGCGGCCGTCACGCGCCGGCCCCGGGCCGCTGGGGCTTGCTCGCGTAGACCACGAAGGACTTGCCGAGGACGGGGTTGAGGGCCTTCTCGGCGGCCTTGGTGAGGGTGGAGATGACCGGGGTGCCGACGATGTCCCAGACCAGCAGCTGGTGGTAGGCGCGGACCGGCAGCGCCTTGTCGTTGTTCACGCCGACCGCGCACTTGATCCACCAGTACGGGGAGTGCAGGGCGTGCGCGTGGTGGCTGCCGTACGGGGTGAGGCCGGCTTCGCGGACCTTGTCGACGAGTTCGTCGCCCTTGTAGATCCGGATGTGGCCGCCCTCGACCTCGTGGTACTCGTCGGAGAGCGCCCAGCAGATCTTCTCCGGCAGGTAGCGGGGCACGGTGACGGCGAGCAGCCCGCCGGGCTTGAGGACGCGGACCATCTCGGCGAGCACGCCCTTGTCGTCGGGGATGTGCTCCATCACCTCGGAGATGATGATCTTGTCGAAGGTGTCGTCGTCGAAGGGCAGGTTGAGCGCGTCGCCCTCCATCGCGGTGGCGCTGGCCCCGGCGGGGGCCTCGCCGGCCTGTTCCATGGCGGCGAACCACCTGCGGACCTCGGCGATCTCCTCGGCGTTCCGGTCGAGGGCGACCACGTTGGCGCCGCGCCGGTAGCACTCGAACGCGTGCCGGCCGCCGCCGCAGCCCAGGTCGAGCACCCGGTCGCCGGGGGCGAGCGGGAAGCGGGAGAAGTCGACGGTCAGCACTGCGGGGCTCCCATTCGCGGAGGGGGTGGTACTGCGGGGTTGACGGCGCGTCAGCCGACGTAGCGCCAGCCGGGGCCGGAGCGGGCGGCGGCGCCGGCGCCGGTGGCGATCGCGGCCCGGTAGCGTTCGGCGGTGAGTTCGGCGGCCCGGGCCCAGGTGAACCGGGCCAGGACGCGTGCGCGTCCGGCGGCGCCGAGCCGTCCGCGCAGCGCGGGGTCGTCCAGCAGCCGGCCGAGGGCGGCGGCCAGCGCGTCGGCGTCGCCGGGCGGGACGGCCAGGCAGGTCTCGCCGTCGGGTCCGGCGACCTCGGGGATGGCGCCGCCGGTGGTGGCGACCAGCGGGGTGGCGGTGGCCATCGCCTCGGCGGCGGGCAGCGAGAAGCCCTCGTACAGCGAGGGGACGCAGGCGGCCTCGGCGGAGCGGTACAGGTCGACGAGTGCGGCGTCGGTCAGGCCGGTGCGGAACTCGATGTGCGCCTCCAGGCCGAACCGGCGGACCGCGTCGGCGACCGGGCCGTCCTCCTTCTGCGGCTTGCCGACCACGACCAGGTGGGCGTCCCGCTCGGTGCGGACCTTGGCGAGCGCCTCGACCAGGTGCACCAGGCCCTTGAGCGGGACGTCGGCGCTGGAGGTGGTGACGATCCGGCCGGGGATCCGGGCGACGGCGTCGGACGGCGACCAGAGCCGGGTGTCGGCGCCGATCGGGACGACCGAGACGGCGCCCGGGGCGGCGCCCAACTGCTCGGCGATCTCGGTCTTCGAGCTCTCCGAGACGGTGATGACGTGCTCCAGCCGGGCGGCGACCCGGCGCTGCATCCGAGTGAAGGCGTACCAGCGGCGCTTGCCGATCCGCTCCAGCCGGGTGCGGGCCGCGTCGAGCTCCAACTTCCGGTCCACGGTGACCGGGTGGTGCACGGTGGTGACCAGCGGGAAGCCGTGCCGGGCCAGGCCGAGCAGGCCGTAGCCGAGCGTCTGGTTGTCGTGGACGACGTCGTAGCGGCCCTTGTGCCGGGCCAGGAAGGCCCGGGCGCGCAGCGAGAAGGTCAGCGGCTCGGGGAAGCCGCCGGTGCGCATCACCGCGTACTCCAGCAGGTCCACCGGGCCGCGGAACTCGGCGGCGGCGGGGGTCCGGAACGGGTCGTCGGCGCGGTACAGGTCGAGGCTGGGCAGTTCGACCAGCCGGACCGAGCCGGGCCCCTCGACCTCGTCGAGCACCGGGTACGGCTGGGCGCCGATCACGTCGACGTGGTGGCCGAGGCGGGCCAGTTCGCGCGACAGGTGGCGCACGTACACGCCCTGGCCTCCGCAGAACGGGTCGCCGCGGTACGACAGCAGGGCGATCCGCAGCGGTGGCGGCGACACAGCGGTCATCCCCAGTCCCCTTCTCGGCTACTCACCGGGACCGGCGGCGGACAGCGGCCGCCGACCGGTAAAGTAGATCACGTTTCACAGCGGTGCGGGCTCGTCGTTGGAGAAAGTGAACAACGAGGGACCTCGAAGATTACCGGCCCGTAGCTTGTGGTCAGGAGCCCCGGCGGGTGATTCGCACCACGCCGCGCCGCCACCGCTCCCCGACCGCCCCGTCCCCCTCGACCGCCCCGCGCCCGCGCCCCTGGAGTGCCCGTTGGAGTGCCCGTGACCGCCCCCGCCGCCGGCGCCGCCGGCGGGCCGCTGACGCCGCGCCAGGCCGAGCGCCGCCGCGGCATCCTGCGGGCGGCCACCGCGCTGGCCGCCCGCGGCGGGTACGAGGCGGTGCAGATGCGCGAGGTCGCGGACGGCGCGCGGGTCGCGCTCGGCACCCTGTACCGGTACTTCCCGTCCAAGGTGCACCTGCTGGTCGCGGTGATGCGCGAACAGTTGGAGCGCCTGCACGAGCAGGTCCGGCGGCACCCGCCGACCGGCCCCGACCCGGCCGCCCGAGTCGCCGAGGCGCTCGCCGACGCCTTCCGCGCGCTGCAGCGCGAACCCCGACTGGCGGAGGCGATGGTGCGGGCGCTGTCCTTCGCGGACCGCTCGGTGGGCAGCGAGGTGGACGAGGTCGCCCAGGCGACCGGCGCCATCGTGCTGGCCGCCGCCCGACTGCCCGGACCGCCCACCGCCGAACAGCAGGCGGCGCTGCGGGTGGTCGGCCACACCTGGCACGCCACCTTGCTGGCCTGGCTCTCCGGGCGGGCCTCGCTGGCCGAGGTCCGGGCCGACCTGCACACCGCCGCCCGGCTGCTCGCCCCCGCCGGGCCGGGCCCCGCCGAGCGGCCGGAACTGGAACCCGTTCCACCACCTGCGGCCGGGGCCGGCCGCGCCGAGGGCTAGAGTCTTGGGGGCGCGGCCCGGCCCGACCGGGGCGCGCGACAACTTCACAACCGCCTCCGAGGCCGGGGGAAGCCGGTGCGATTCCGGCGCTGACCCGCAACCGTGAGCCGCCCCCGCACCGCCGGGGCGCGGCGCAGTCGGACTGCCCGGCCGGGGGCGAGCGGCCCTCATCCGTCGTGGGTCTACGGGCGAAAACCCGGGGTGCGCCCCGGCCCGCTGCGACCGCTCACCGAAAGGCTTCCCCTCCCCCATGCCGACCACCGCCCGCCTCGGCGCCACCGCGCTCGCCGCCGCCCTGCTGGCCGGCGCGGCCGCCGCGCCCGCGCTCGCCGACACCGCCTCCCCCTCCCCCGCTGCGTCGTCCGCCTCGTCGTCCGCCTCGCCGTCCCCGGGCGTGCCGGCCGGGCTGTACGGCAAGGGCGACCCGCAGTACGACGGGGTGTGGCGGCAGTCGCTGGCGCTGATCGCGCTCCGGCAGGAGAAGGTCGAGCCCGCCGACGCCGCCGTGCAGTGGCTGCTCGGCCAGCAGTGCGAGGACGGCGGCTGGCCGTCGTACCGGGCCGAGGGCACCCCGTGCACCCCCGCCACCGAGGACACCAACGCCACCTCGCTGGCCGTCCAGGCGCTCACCGCGCTCGGCGGCCACCAGCAGCCCGTCACCCGCGGCACCGACTGGCTGCGCGCCCAGCAGAACCAGGACGGCAGCTGGGCGTACAACCCGGGCGCGCCCGGCGACGCCAACTCCACCGCCGTGGTGCTGAACGGCCTGCTCGCGGCCGGCCTCGACCCGGCCACGGTCAGCGCCGGCGGCCACTCCGGGCGGGACGGCCTGGCCTCCTTCCAGCTCGGCTGCGCGAACGCCGCCGACCAGCGCGGCGCGTTCCTCTACCAGCCCGCCGAGGGCGTCCCGGCCGGCGCCAACACCATCGCCTCCGCGCAGGCCCTGCTGGCCGCCGCCGGCGGACACCTCCCGGTCACCACCACCGACCGCAAGGACACCCCGCCCAAGGCCCTCGCCTGCGCCGCCGGCCAGAACACCGGACCGGTCGCGCCCGCCGACTCCGCCGAGGCCGACGCCGCCTGGCTGACCGGCCGCCTCGCGGCCGGCGGCCAGCACCTGGTCGCCACCACCCCCGGCGCCGACACCACCACCCCCGACTACAACTCCACCGCCTGGACCGTCCTCGGCCTGGTCGCCTCCGGCCACCCCGCCGAAGCCGCCGGCGCCGCCGACTGGCTGGCCGGCAACGCCTACCCGTGGGCCGCCCAGGGCAAGAACGGCACCGACCCGGCCGCCACCGCCACCCTGGTGCTGACCGCCCGCGCCGCCAAGCTCGACCCGTACAACTTCGGCGGCGCCAACCTCGTCCAGCTGCTGCTCGACTCCGGCCCCAAGCCGAAGTCCGCCCCCGCCGCCGGCGACCCGCAGGCCACCCGCGCCCCCGGCGCCGCGATCACCGAACCCGACGAGAACAGCGGCTTCTCGGCCGGCTGGCTGATCGGCGTCGGCCTCCTCGCCGGCATCGGCGCCGGCCTCCTCCTCAGCCTCAACCGCCGCCGCCACAAGACCGCCCCGACCACCCCGGCCACCCCTCCCGCCGCCGAGGACGACCAGCCGGAGCAGGACCGATGACCCCCCGCCACCGCCCGGCCGGCACAGGAACCCCACTTCCGTCCACCCGCCCCGCCGCCCTGCCCCTCTCCCTGCTCGCCGCCCGCACGACCCTCCTCGGCCCCACCCGCGCGCCACGCCGACGCCCCGCCGTGGCGGGAACCCTGCTCCTCTCCCTGCTCGCCGCCTGCACGACCCTCCTCGGCCCCGCAGCCGGAGCCTCCTCCGCGGCCGACTACCGGTACTGGTCGTTCTGGAAGGGCGGTCCGGACGGCTGGGCGTACCAGCAGGTCGGGCCGGCCGGGAACGTGCCGGCGGACGGGGCGGTGGACGGCTGGCGGTTCGTGCTGAGCCCGGACGGCGGGCAGGACACGCCGCGTCCCGGCCCGGCGCCGGACTTCGCGGCGGTGTGCGGCGGCACGGCGGCCGCCGGCGGGCACAAGCGGGTCGCCGTGGTGCTGGACTTCGGCACCGCGCAGGACGCCCCGAGCGGTGAACAGCCGCCCGCCGCCCGCTCGTTGTGCGCCTCGGTGCCGACGGCGGCGAACTCCGCCGAGGTGCTGGCCGCAGTGGCCGCGCCGCTGCGCTACGACTCGGGCGCGATGCTGTGCGCGATCTCCGGCTACCCGCACGCGGGTTGCGGCGAGCAGGTCGCGGCCGGTGCCGGCGCGAAGGCCGCCGGCGGCAGTGGCGGTGGCGGTTCGGGTGACGGCGGCCCGGACCTCGGGCTGTTCGCCGGGGTCGGCGCGGTGGTCCTGCTGGGCGCGGGCGCGGTCTGGCAGGCCCGTCGCCGCCGCGCCCGCTGACCGTGTCCGTCCACCGCCTGTCCCGCGACCCGGTCGCCGACTCCCCTGCCGCGCAGGGCCGTTCGGCGGCCGCGCACAGTCGCGCGCTGCCCCGGCAGTTGCATCCGGGGGCGTGGTGGCTGTGGTCGCTGGGCCTGGCCGCGGCGGCCAGCCGGACCACCAATCCGCTGCTCCTGCTGCTGATCCTGGCGGTCGCGGGCTACGTGGTCGCGGCGCGCCGGGGCGACGCCCCCTGGTCGCGCTCGTACGCGGCGTTCCTCCGGCTGGGCCTGCTGGTGCTGGCTGCCCGGATGGTGCTGGCGGTGCTGCTGGGCTCGCCCGTCGGCGGCACCCACGTGCTGTTCACGCTGCCCCAGGTCCCGCTCCCCGCCTGGGCGCAGGGCGTCCGGCTGGGCGGCGCGGTGACGCTGGAGGGGGTGCTGTTCGCGCTGTACGAGGGCCTGCGGCTGGCGGTGCTGCTGGCCTGCGTGGGGGCGGCGAACGCGCTGGCCTCGCCGTCGCGGCTGCTGCGCTCGCTGCCGGGCGCGCTGTACGAGGCGGGCGTGGCGGTGGTGGTGGCGATGACCTTCGCGCCGAACCTGGTGGAGGACGTCCGACGGCTGCGGGCGGCGCGTCGGCTGCGCGGCCGGACCGACCGGGGCGTGCGGGCCGTGCTGTCGGTCGGACTGCCGGTGCTGGAGGGCGCGTTGGAGCGTTCGGTGGCGCTGGCCGCGGCGATGGACAGCCGGGGTTTCGGCCGGACCGCGCCCGTCCCGCGCCGGGTGGTGCGCACGGCCGGGGCGCTGACGCTGCTGGGGCTGCTGGCGGTGTGCTCGGCGACGTACGGGCTGCTCACCGCGGGCAGTCACCCGTGGGCGTTCCCGGTGCTGCTGGCGGGTGCGGGCGCGGCCGCGGGCGGCCTGGTGCTGGGCGGGCGGCGTTCGGTGCGGACCCGCTACCGGCCGGACCCGTGGGCGCTGCCGGAGTGGCTGACGGCGGCTTCGGGCGTGCTGGTCGCGGCCGCGCTGATCTGGTACTCGGGCCGCTGGCCGGGCGCGCTGGCGCCGAGCGTGGTGCCGCCGGTCGCGCCGACCCTGCCGCTGCTGCCCGCGCTGGCCGTGCTGCTCGGCCTGCTGCCCGCCTTCGCCACCCCCGAGCCGCCCCGGCCGCGCCCCTCCGCCTCCTCTTCTCCCTCTTCTCCCCGGAGCACCCGGTGATCACTTTCGAGCAGGTCGGCGTCCGGTACGCCGACGCGTCCGCGCCCGCCCTGTCCGGCGTCGACCTGACCGTCCCGGAGGGCGAGCTGTGCCTGCTGGTGGGGCCGTCCGGGGTCGGCAAGTCGACCCTGCTGGGGACGGTCTCCGGCCTGGTGCCGCACTCCACCGGCGGCACCCTGACCGGCCGGGTCACCGTCGCCGGGCGGGACACCCGCACCCACCGGCCGCGCGACCTGGCGGACGTGGTCGGCACGGTCGGGCAGGACCCGGCCGGGCACTTCGTCACCGACACCGTCGAGGAGGAACTCGCCTACGGCATGGAGTCGATGGGCCTGGCCCCGGCCGTGATGCGGCGCCGGGTCGAGGAGACCCTCGACCTGCTCGGCCTGGCCGACCTGCGCGGCCGCGCGCTCTCCGCGCTCTCCGGCGGGCAGCGCCAGCGGGTGGCGATCGGCTCGGTGCTGACCGTCCACCCGAAGGTGCTGGTGCTGGACGAGCCGACCTCGGCGCTCGACCCGGGCGCCGCCGAGGAGGTGCTGGCCGTCCTGCAGCGGCTGGTGCACGACCTGGGCACCACCGTCCTGCTGTCCGAGCACCGCCTGGAGCGGGTCGTCCAGTACGCCGACCGGGTGCTGCTGCTGCCCGGGCCCGGCGAGCCGCCGGTGCTCGGCGACCCGGCCGCGCTGATGGCCCGCTCGCCGGTCCGGCCGCCGGTGGTCGAGCTGGGCCTGCTCGCGGGCTGGACGCCGCTGCCGCTGACCGTCCGCGACGCCCGTCGCCGGGCGGCCGAACTGCGCGACCGGCTCCCGGCGCCCGCCCCCCGGCCGTCCCCGCCGCCCGCCCCGCCGGTCGCCACGGTCAGCCGGCTGGTGGTCTCGCGCGGCCCGGTCCCGGCCCTGCGCGGCGTCGAACTCGCCCTCGTCCCCGGGCAGATCACCGCCCTGATGGGGCGCAACGGCGCCGGCAAGTCCACCCTGCTCGGCAGCCTGGTCGGCCTGCACGCCCCCGACTCCGGCAGCGTCCGGGTCGGCGGCCTCACCCCGCACAAGGCCCGCCCCAAGCAGCTGATCCGCTCGGTCGGACTCGTCCCGCAGGACCCGCGCGACCTGCTGTACGCCGAGACCGTCGCCGAGGAGTGCGCCGCCGCCGACCACGACGCCGACGCCGCGCCCGGCACCTGCCGGGCCCTGCTCGCCGCCCTGCTGCCCGGCGTCGCCGACGACCGGCACCCCCGCGACCTCTCCGAGGGCCAGCGCCTCACCCTCGCGCTCGCCGTCGTGCTGACCGCCCGCCCGCCGCTCGTCCTGCTCGACGAGCCCACCCGCGGCCTGGACTACGCCGCCAAGGCCCGCCTAGTCGCCGTCCTGCGCGCGCTCGCCGACGACGGCCACGCCGTCCTGCTCGCCACCCACGACGTCGAACTCGCCGCCGAACTCGCCCACCGCACCGCCGTCCTCGCCGAGGGCGAGATCGTCGCCGACGGCCCCACCCCGGACGTCGTCCTCGCCTCCCCCACCTTCGCCCCGCAGACCGCGAAGATCCTCCCCCCGCACCTCACCGTCGCCGACGCCGCCACCGCCCTCGCGGCCCTCACCGCCGAGCCGCCCCGATGACCGACCCCCTCACCCCGCCCGCCCTCACCCCGCCCGCCCTCGGCCGACCCGTCCCGCTCGGGCGGCGCGCCGCGCTGCTCCTCGTCCTGGTCTCCGCGATCGGCGTCGCCGCGTTCGGCTGGCCGCTGCTCGCCGCCCGGGGCTCCGACCTGGTCGGCCACTCCGCCGACGCGCCGTGGCTGTTCGCCCTGCTGATGCCGCTGCTGCTGGCCGTCGCGGTCGCCCAGCTCGCCGCCGGCCGCGACGCCACCGGCGCGCCGGGCCTCGACGCCAAGGCCGTCGCCATGCTCGGCGTGCTCGCCGCGGCCGGCGCCGCCCTGCGGCCGCTCGGCGGCGGCACCGCGGGCCTGGAGCCGATGTTCTTCCTGATGGTGCTGGCCGGCCGGGCCCTCGGACCGGGCTTCGGCTTCGTCCTGGGCGCGCTCGCCATGTTCGCCTCCGGCCTGCTCACCGGCGGCGTCGGGCCCTGGCTGCCGTTCCAGATGCTCACCATGGGCTGGGTCTGCCTCGGCGCCGGCCTCCTCCCGGGCGCCGCCCGGCTGCGCGGCCGCGCCGAACTCCTGCTGCTGGCCGCCTACGGCATCGCCGCCTCCGTCGGCTACGGCACCGTGATGAACCTCCAGGGCTGGCCGTACATCAGCGGCCTCGGCCTCTCCCTCTCCTTCGTCCCCGGCGACCCGCTCCCCGCCAACCTCACCCGCTTCGCCGTCTACTGCCTCACCACCTCGCTCGGCTGGGACCTCTCCCGCGCCGCCCTCACCGCCGTCCTCTGCCTCAGCGTCGGCGGCCCCCTGCTGCGCACCCTCCGCCGCGCCACCCGCCGCGCCGCCTTCCGCTGACCCACGGCGAACGGGGCCGGCCTCCCCGAGACCGGCCCCGCCACCCGCTCCGCTACTCCTTCGGCCCGGTCTGCTGCACGACCTCGAACGACCACACCTCGGACCCGCTCGCCGCCGGCCGCGGCCGGTCCCCGCCGCCCTGGTGCGCCTGCTTCATCGGCCCCTCCATCCAGGCCCGGAACGACTCCTCGTCCCGCCACCGGGTGTACACCAGGTACTGGTCCGTCCCCTCCACCGGCCGCAGCAGCTCGAACCACTCGAACCCGTCCGACCCCTCCACCGCCCCGGCCCGCGACGCGAACCGCTGCTCCAGCACCTCCCGCTGCTCCGACGGGACCGTCAGCACGTTGATCTTCACTACGCTCATGCCGCCCATCCTCCCCCACCTCACACCACCCGTCCCGGTCAGCTCTACCCGTCCGCGAGTGTTACGAAGAGCTCGACCGTCTCCCTGCGGCGCGCCTCCCGCTCGCGCTGCCCGCACAGGCTGCCGGTGCGCCACGCCTCTCGGATCTGCGCGGAGGAGTCGTCCCCGCGCTGGTCGATCCGGTGTCGCCAGTCATCGAGCAGCGGTCCCAGTGGGCGCCCGCCCGGGCCGGCGGGCATGCCGCGCCCGGCACGAATGACCATAAAAGCGCATGTACCGGACGGGAAGCGGGCCGGGTCACGGGCGTCCCTGTTGCCCCGGGGAATGCTCCTGCATAATCACCCCGTTCGATTCCGACCCGAGGAGGACCGGCCCATGCCGGCAGAGCGCTGTCCCCGCTGCGGCACCGCACGCACGGCCGGCAGTTGCGCCTGCGGCGCCGCCTCCCCGGTCGAGGAGACCGCGGTCCTCCCGCACCTGGAGGGCCCGCCACTGGTCCGGCCGTACGTGGCCGGGACGCCCGTGGTGGAGGCCGGCGACCCGGCCGGCGACCCGTTCGCCACCCGGATCGCGCCGCCCGCGCCCAGCCCGCACGTCCCGCCCGCCGCGCCCGTCCCGCCGTCGGCCCCGGCGGCTCCGGTGCCCCCGGTCGCGGTGCCGACGTCCGCGGACCGGCCGCCCGCGGTGCAGCCGATCACCGGCCCGCCGAGCGCCCCGCCGCCGCAGCCGGGCCGTCCCCCGCGCGTCCCGCAGGCCGCCAGCCCGTTCGGGCCGGTGCAGCCGCACCCGGACGCCGCCGCGACCCAGTTGCTGCCGCCCGTGCCGCCCCAGCACGTCCCGCCCCGGCAGGCGCCCCCGCAAGCCGCGCCGGGCCGCTTCGTACCGACCCCGCCGCCGGACCAGTTCCCCGGCCAGTTCCCGGACCAGGCGGTGCCGCCGGTCGAGCAGACCATGCCGCTGCCCCGGGCCACCCCGTACGCGTCCCCGACGGCCGCCGCCTACCCGCCGGTGCCCGCCGCCGGATCGACCGAGGCGACCCAGCTGATCCAGCTCGACGGGTACGAGGACGGACCCGGAGACGGGTATGGGGACGAGCCGCCCGGCGGCGCGTCCGGGACCGACCTCGGCATGTTCACCTTCCGCGAGGACGGCGAGGCCGGCCGGGCCGACCGGCGGGAGCGGCGGCGGCAGAGCGCGGACCGCCGCCGGCTGGTGATCGCGGGCGGTGCGGTCGGGGTGACGGCGCTGGGCGCGACCCTGGCGATGCTGCTGTCCTCGTCGTCGACCTCCGGGGTCGACCGGGCGCTGCCCGCGCCGACCGGTCCGGCGGTGTCCGCGCCGGCCGAGGTGTCGCCGAGCCCGGCCGAGACCTCGCCGGCCGCCGCGTCGTCCGCCCCGGCGGAGCCGAGCCCGTCGCCGACCCGGACCACGGCCCGGCCGACCCAGGCGGTGACCAGCAAGGCCCCGGCGGTGCCGACCAACCAGGCGCCGGTGGCGGTGGCGCCGAGCACCTCGGCGGCCGCGCCGTCGCCCAGCCCCACCCCCTCGTTCGTTCCCGGCCGGGTTCTGCGGCTCGGCGACACCGGGCCGGAGGTCGTCGCGATGCAGCGCCTGCTGATGGCCTACAACTGCAACAACATCGGACCGCTCGACCAGAACCGCACCGACCTCACCAACCAGCCGGGCTTCGGCAGTTGGACGCTGAGCGTGCTGAGCAGCTTCCAGCAGGACCAGAAGCAGGCCCACAACCTGCGCGGCTTCCAGCCCGGGACGTACGACGCCCCCACCCAGGAGGCCCTGCAGAGCGCGGCGCCGAAGCACAACTGCTGACCCCGCCAAGCCGGTTCAGCCGGTGGCTGCCTTGAACAGGCTCCACCCGGCCAGCACCAGCATCGCCAGCGCGGCGACCCGCACGATGACCTTCATCGGCACGTACCGGAGCAGTTTCTGCCCGCCGACGATGGCGAGGCCGCCGACCGCGCAGAGCGCGAGCCAGGCACCGAGGCCGACGGCCACCGGGTCGTCGTACTTGGCGGCGAGGTTGGCGGTCATGATCTGGGTGAGGTCGCCGAACTCGGCGACCGCGACGATGGCGAAGCTGGTGCCGGCCACCTTCCAGAACGAGTCGTCGGCGGGTTCCCGGCCTTCGGCGCCGTCGTCCTCCTCGTCGTCCTGGTGCCAGAGCAGCATGGCGGCGCCGCCGAGGAACAGCAGGCCGGTGATGCCCTCGACCCAGCGCTGCGGGAGCAGCGCGAGCAGGCCGCCGGCGACCAGCGCGAGGCCGACCTGGAGGGCGAACGCGGCGGCGATGCCGGCGAAGACGTAGCCCGCCCGGTACTTGGTGCCCAGGACGAGGCTGGCCAGCGCGGTCTTGTCCGGGAGTTCGGCGAGGAAGACGATGCCGAAGGTCAGCGCGGCGACGGTCGGGGCGTTCATCGGTGGCGCGGGGCCTCTCCGGGTCGGGGACGCCGCCGCTCGGCGGCACCGCCCGTCGGTCACCGCGGGACGGCCGCGGCCCGCTGGAAAAGCTACCGGACGCACCGGGCCTTTCCGGCGCACGCCACCGCGGACACCCCGCGCGGCCCAAGAGGTCGCCCCGGGGCTCAGATCCAGCTGGTGAACCACATCCGGGCGTGCCAGTCGGACATCGGGATCACCTCCGCCGTGTACAGCGGCAGGAAGAACGCGAAGCACCCGATGATCGCCAGCACGATCAGCCCGGCCCCGGCCGCGCCCCAGCGCCGCCGGCTCGGCGTGCTGCCGGCCGGGCCGAGCATCGCGCCGAGCATCTGGGCGACGGCCAGGCACAGGAACGGCACCAGCACGACCATGTAGAAGGAGAAGACGGTGCGCTCCTGGTACTGGAACCAGGGCAGGTAGACGGCGGCGACGGCGGCCAGCAGCGCGCCGGAGCGCCAGTCGCGGCGGAAGAACCAGCGGTAGAGCGCGTACGCCAGCGCGAAGCAGGCCGTCCACCAGAGGAACGGGGTGCCGAGCGCGAGGATCTGGCTCGCGCAGCCGCCGGACGCGGTGCAGCCGCGCTGGCCGGGCTGGAGCTGCTCCCAGTACATCGAGACCGGGCGGCCCTGGACCAGCCAGCTCCACGGGTTCGACTGGTAGGTGTGCGGGGAGTGCAGGTTGGTGTTGAAGCCCCAGATCTCCGCGTGGTAGTGCCACAGGCTGCGCAGCGGCGCGGGCACCCAGCTCATCGACACCTGCGGCAGCGGGATCCCGAGGACGCTGTCCGGCGAGAGCCCGGCGCGGTCGTCGGCCCAGTGCCGGCCGTAGCCGCCGCTGGTGGCCAGCCAGCCGGTCCAGGACAGCAGGTAGGCGGCCAGCGCGGCGACCGGCATCGACAGCACGGCGGGCCACAGGTCGCGCCGGAGCGTCGAGCGCCGGGCCCGCCGGGCGCCGGCGGCGCGCCGTCCGGCCTGGTCCCAGAGCAGGACGAGGACGGTGAGGACCAGCAGCACGGGCGCGCCGGTCCACTTCACCGCGCAGGCCGCGCCGAGCAGCACGCCGGCGGCGAGCCGCCAGGGGCGGAGGCCGAGGCCGATCCGGTCGGCGGCCAGGCCGCCCTCGGCGCGGGCGGCGCGCAGCAGGTCGCGGGTGCGGTCGCGGTCGACCAGCAGGGCGCCGAACGCGCCGAGCACCAGGAACGCGGAGACGCCGTCGAGCAGGCCGACCCGGCTCATCACGAACTGCAGGCCGTCGACGGCGAGCAGCAGGCCGGCGACGCAGCCGATCAGGGTGGAGCGGAACAGCCGGCGGCCGATCCGGGCGACCATCAGCACGCTGAGGGTGCCGAGCACGGCGACGGCGATCCGCCAGCCGAAGGGGTGCAGGCCCCAGAAGTGGGTGCCCAGGCCGATGATCCACTTGCCGAGCGGGGGGTGCGCGATGAACGCGGCGGCGTGGCTGAGCGGGATGACCTGCGGGTCGCCGAGGATCAGCTGGTTGGCGTTGTCCGGCCAGGCAGACTCGTAGCCCTGCTCCCACAGCGACCAGGCGTCCTTGGGGTAGTACGTCTCGTCGAAGACGAAGGCGTGCGGGTACCCCAGGTTCCACAGCCGCAGCACCCCGGCGAACAGGGCGACCGCGAGCGGCCCCCACCACCGGTACCTGTCCTTCGCCGGTGCCGGGGGCACGACCTCCCGGTCCTGCCTCCGCCGCTCCGCCACCGCCAGCGCCATGTCCTCCCCGTCCGACCGCAGTTGACGACTTGTCCGCATTGTCCGCATCCTAGCCTGCGCGCGCGGGCGTCCGCGGCTCCCGGCCTGGGGTGCTCGGAGCATTCTCCCCCGGGCCCGCCGCGCGGTTACGGTTGACCCTCGACCAGGTCGAGGGACCAGGCTCCGTGACGTGGAGAGCACCATGCGCAGCATCGGCGAGACGGCCCGGGCCTGTGGCCTGAGCCCCGGCACCCTGCGGTTCTACGACGGCGCGGGCGTGTTCGTCCCGGCCGTCGTGGACCCGCGCACCGGGTACCGCTGGTACGCGGACGAGCAGCTGCCGGACGCCCGGCTGCTGGCCCGGCTGCGCCGGGTCGGGATGCCGCTGCCCGGGATCACCCGGGTGCTGACCGGCTCCCCGGCCGAGGCCCGGGCCGAGCTGGACGCGCACCTGCGCCGCCTGGAGGACGGTCTGACCGACGCCCGCCGGGAGCTCTCCGCCGTCCGTGCCCTGCTCGACTCCCGGGAGTGCCCCGTGCCGATGACCCGCCTGACCGTCCCCGCCCCCGCCCTCGCCGCCGCCCTGGACGCGGTGCGCTTCGCCGCCCCGGCGGACGCCGCGCTGCCCGCCGTCGCCGGGATCTTCCTGGACGCCGAGGACGGCGCGCTGCACCTGGTCGCCACCGACCGCTACCGGCTGGCGGTCGCCGACTGCCCGGCCGCCCTGGACGGCCCGCCCGCCTCCGCCCTGCTGCCGACCGCCCTCGCGGACGCCGCCCGGGCCCTGCTCGCCGACGCCGAGGAGGCCGAACTCTCCTTCGACGGCGACCACTTCGCGATCCGCGCGGCCGGCCGCTCGCTCTCCGGCGAGCGCGTCCCCGCCGACTTCCCCGACTACCGCCGGCTGCTCCGCCACGAGCCCACCCACCGCCTGACCCTCACCGCCGCCGAACTCCGCGCCCTCCCCGCCACCGACGGCTCCACCACCCTCACCGCCACCCCCGCCCACGCCCTCCCCGGCACCCCCGCCCCGACCGCCCTGCTGGTCCACGTCAACCACGACTACCTGCTGGAAGCCGCCGGCACCGCCGAACAACTCGTCCTCGAACTCGGCGGCCCGATCGCCCCCCTGGCCATCCGCTTCCCGTCCCGCGCCGACACCTTCTCCCTCCTGATGCCGATCGCCCGCTGACCCGGCCCCGGGCCGTCCCAGCCCGGCCCCGGCCCGACCCTGCCCGGGCAGCGCGGCGGGGGCCGGGAGCGTGCGGAACGCTGCCGGCCCCCGGGGGTACGTCGGGTCTCAGGCCGCCGTCTGGAGTTCCCGCGCCGGGCGCGGTTCGCGCTGCGGGACGGGCAGCACCCGGACGTTGTCCTGGGCGGGCGTGAGGTGTCCGCGCAGGCGGACGGCGAGGGCGACGATCAGCAGGGTGCAGAGCGCCATCGCGGCGAGGTAGAGCGGCCAGGTGCCGGAGCCGACCAGCAGGACGCCGACGGCGGGGCCGACCGCGACGGCGATCTGCTTCACCAGCGCGTAGCCGGCGTTGTAGGTGCCGAGCAGCCGACTGGGGGCGAGGTCGGCGACGATCGGGCCCATGGTGGGCGCGAGCAGCGACTCGCCGACGCCGAACAGGGCGTAGACGGCGACGATCGCGACCGTCGCGGCCATCGCCTCGGTGCGGACCAGCCCGGCGACCACGGCCATGCCCCAGGCGCCGAGCCAGACCAGTCCGGCGGCGGCCATCGCGGTGGTGCGGCGGCGGCGCTCGGTGATCCGGACGACGAACATCTGCAGCAGGACGATGGTCAGCGCGTTGGCGCCGATGGCCAGGCCGAGGGTGGACGGCGCGGTGCCGACGGTGTCGGTGGCGAACGCGGCGACGCCGGACTCGAACTGCCCGTAGCAGGTGAAGAAGATCAGCCCGGCGAGGGCGCACAGCCGCAGCATCGCCTTGTCGGCGACCATCGCCCGCAGCCCGCCGCCGCGCTTCGCGCCCGCCCCGGCCGGGGCGGGTTCGACGGCGGCCGGCGGCATCTTCGCGGTGCCGGTGACGGCGGCCAGGCCGAGGAAGGTGACCGCCTCGATGGTGAAGAGCCTGGTCAGGCTGGACGGGTCGGCGGTGTCGACGATCTGGCCGCCGACCAGGGCGCCGATGCCCATGCCCAGGTTGACCAGGGTGAACTGGAGCGCGAAGGCGCGGGAGCGCTCGGCGCGCCCGGTGCAGCGGACGATCATGGTGGCGAGCGCGGGCTGGCAGGTGGTGACGCCCGCACCGAACAGGAAGGAGGAGAGCAGCAGCCCGGGGGTGCTCGCGGCCTGCCCGAAGGCGAACGAGCCGACGGCGGCCAGCGCGGCGCCGGCCAGCAGCACCGGGCGCGGCCCGTACCGGTCGATGCCGCGGCCGGTGAACGGCAGCACGGCCAGCGCGGCCAGCGCGAACACCACGAACACGGCGCTCGCCGCCGCGGCGCCGAGGCCGCGCACCTGGTCCACGTACACGAACATGTACGGCAAGGTGAAGCCGCTGCCGAACGCGCTGAGCGCGTTCCCGATCTGGACGCGGCGCAGTCGGCCGCCCCTCTCCTTCACTGCACACCCCTCTTCACGCATCGAGCCGGGCCCCTCGCCTCGGCTTTACTCCGTAAGATTTCAGACCTAAAGTCTTACCACCCAAAGGCTATGTGGTCAAAGACTGAGAGGTCAAAGGCTTAACAACTGCACGCTGCGTGGGAGAATGGGCCCATGAGCACACGCAGAGCGGAGCCCCAGACCGCCACCGAGCTCGGCATCGCCGAACAGGTGGCCGTCTACCAGCGGGAATTCCCCACCGTGGACCCGCAGGTGGAGACCATCGTCTCCACCCTGTCCCGGCTGGCCCGCCGGATGAACGTGGCGTACGGGCGCCAGCTGGCCACCCTCGGCATCACCTCCGCCGAGTGGGAGGTGCTCAAGGCGCTGGTGTTCGCCGGCGCGCCCTACCGGCTCGGGCCGGGCGAGCTGGCCAAGCGGCTCGGCCTGACCCCGGCCGCGATGACCCACCGGATCGACCGGATGGTCACCGAGGGCCTGGTCACCCGGGACCGGGACGAGGCCAACCGGGTCCGGGTGATCATCGAGCTGACCGCCGAGGGCCGCGACAAGTGGCTGGAGCTGATGCGGATGGCCGCCGTCTTCGAGGCCGACCTGCTCCAGGACGTGGCCGGCGAGACCCGCCCCGAGCTGGCCGCCGCGCTGACCCGGATGCTGCGCCGGATCGAGGAGACCCAGCCGGACGCACTCGGCCGCACCGACGACCTGACCTGCTGACCGACCCGCCGGGGGCGCCGGGGGCGCCGCGGGCGCTGCGGCCGCCGGGGGCATCGGGCGGGCCGGAGAACGGAACGAGGGGCGCGGGGAGATCTCTCTCCTCGCGCCCCTCGCGGGGTTCAGCTCAGCCGATCAGCGGTGCCGGTGGTTCAGCAGGCGCCGTTGTCGGTCCAGACGCCCCAGGCGCCGCTCAGGCTCGGGTCCTCGTTGGTGGTCCACCACTTGTTGGTGTAGTAGTGGCCCTTCCAGGAGACCTTGGTCGAGGTGGCGTACACGGTGGCCGCGCTCCAGCTCGGGGCACCGGCGCAGGCACCGGTCGAGGCGGAGGCCGAAGCCGAGGCGGACGCGGAGGCCGAGGCCGAGGCGGAAGCCGACGCGGAGGCCGAGGCCGACGCGGAGGCGGACGGGCTGGCCGACTGCGAGGCGGAGGCCGAGGCGGTCGGGGAGGCCGAGCCGGTCGGGGCGGCCGGGCAGGACGCGGCGGAGCCGTTGGTCGCGGTCACCGTCTTGTCGAACAGGCCGGTCTGGGTGCCCAGGTCGTACATCGAGAACATGAACGAGCCGCCGAGGCCGTTGCAGTGCGCGTAGTCGAGCTTGGCCTGGATGGACTGGGCGTTCTCGCCGGACCAGAAGGTGGTGCCGTCGTAGAAGTAGGCGGCCTTGGCGGCGTCGTCCCAGTAGGTGTAGCTGGGGTTGTCGACGAAGCCGTTCAGCTCCTTGAACATCTTGATGCCGGCGACGCCGCCGGAGTAGGTGCCGCCGGGGGCCGGGGCGGACGCCTTCTGGAACAGGCCGTGGGTGGTGCCGGCGGAGACGCCGGTCCAGCCGCGGTAGTAGAACGGGATGCCGACGTTGATCTTCTTCGCCGGGAAGCCGCCCGCGATGCCGTACTGCGGGTCACCCACGGTGTAGGCCTTGACGGCCGCGTCCACCGAGTACTTGCCGTTGCCACCCGGGACCGGGTTCATCGGGTCGTTCGGGTTGGTGTAGATCGGGGCCTGGTGGTTGGTCGGGCCCTGGGCCTCCCAACCGCCGTGCATGTCGTACGTCATGATGTCCAGGAAGGTCAGGTACTGGCCGATCTTGTCGGTCTCGACCTGCTTGATCTTGTCCTGGCCGGCGCCGACCGCGGCCGCGAGGCCGTAGGTGCGGCCGTCGGTCTTGGTCTGGGCGTCGAGCTGGCTGCGGAACTCGGCGAGCAGCGCGGTGAAGTTCTGCTTGTCGTTCGGGGAGGCGTGGTTGCCGGTGTGGCCGTTGCCGCCCGGGTACTCCCAGTCGAGGTCGAAGCCGTCGAAGATGCCGGCCGCGGTGCCCGCGCCGCCGTAACCGCCCTCGACGGGCAGGTTGCCCTTGATGAACATGTCGACGCAGGACGAGACGAACTTCTTGCGCGAGGCGTCACTGGCGGCCACGTCGGAGAAGTACTTCGAGTAGGTCCAGCCGCCGATCGACATCAGGACCTTGAGGTTCGGGTTCTTCGCCTTCAGCTTCTTCAGCTGGTTGAAGTTGCCGACGATCGGCTGGTTCCAGGTGTCGCCCACGCCGTCGACCGAGATGTCGGCGCCGAAGCTCTTCTGGTAGTCGGCGAAGGAGTCGCCCGCGCCGTCACCGGCATTGGGGTCGTCCTCGTTCTGCGACGCGGCCTTGTTGGCCTCGAAACAGGTGCCGTTGGTCGGGTGGATGTTCGCGAAGTCGTAGATGATGTAGTCGAGCTTGCCCGCGGCGCCCGTGTCCTGCATCGTCTTGAGGTAGTACGCGTTCGAGTAGATCGACCACTGGTCGAAGTACGCGACCTTGATGCCGCCGCTGGTGGCCGGGGCACCGGTCGAGTTGGTCGGCGCGGCCTGGGCGGTACCGCCGGCGGTCAGCGCGAGGGCGCTGCCGAGCAGCAGGGAGGCCGCGGTGCCGGCCGCGAGCGCGGACCAGCCCTTCGGCCGACGGCGCGCGGGCGCCGCGGAGGAAACGGAACGAAGCATGGCTGCGTGACTCCTGGTTGTGGGGGTCCCGTCACGTCCAGGCACGAACCGTACGAGGTGGGGTCGCACGACCTGGGCATGACAGGGGAATCGAGCGTTGGCCTGCACAAACACCAGGTGCGGGTAAGCCGAACCGGCGCCGGTGGTCTAAACCACCGGCGCCGGCCCAGGGGCTCCCTGCACCTGCCAAGTAAAATGGACTAGACCAACTCGGGCGTCAAGAGCGGGTTCTGACGCTTACGCCACGCTTAAGGTTCGGTGTCAGGTCAGTACCGCAGCGCGTTCGCCACCACCGGGGTCACACCGCCCTCGAGCGAGCGGTTGCTCTCCGCCGTGGCCTGCGCGGACGCCCCCGCCGCCACCTCCGGCACGCTGACCACCACCGCGTCCAGCAGGTTTCCCGACGCGTCGTCGAAGTTGACCTGAATCGTGTACTTGCCGGCCTGCGAACCGTGGTTCGTGACGGTCAGCGGCACCGACAGCTTCCCGTCCGAGCCGGTGGTGGTCTTGCCCAGCACCACGTCGTCCTTCGCGTCCAGCCCGCCCTTCACGCTGGCCAGCGCCGAGGACGCGGCGGCCTGCGCGGAGGCGCCCAGCGAGGCGGCGGCCGAGCCGACCGCCGCCGTCGCCGAGGAGGCCGCCGAGGCCACCGCCGACTTGGCGCCGTCCAGCGCCGAGGACACGGCGGGGGACGGCGAGCCGTCCGAGGAGCAGCCCGCCAGGGCCGCGCCGCCCAGCAGCGCGGCGGCCGTCCAGCCGGCGACGGCCCGCATCGATCGCTTCATCAGTGGGGATCCCTTCGATTGGGTGGGGGGGTGGAGCGGGAAGGCGGGTCAGGAGAGCCCGGTGCCGTCCTCCAGGGCGGCCTCGTCGGCGGCCCGCGCCTCCCGGCGGCGGACCTCCTCCTGGCGGCGGGCCACCACCGCGGCGGCGCCCGCCGCGCTGGCCGCGAACGCCAGCACGCCCACCCAGGGGCGGGCCAGCCGGTGCCCGAGCGCGGCGTCCAGCGAGTAGCGGCCCGCGCCGGCCACCCCGAGCGCCAGGCCGCAGGCGCCCAGCAGCGCCGGGTACTCGTAGCCGCCGCCCTGGGCGAAGAAGCCCGCCGGGGCGTGCACCGAGATCGCGCCCGCCATCGTCCCGGCGACCACCGAGCCCGCGGCGGGCGTGGCCAGCCCGAGCGCGAGCAGCGCGCCGCCGCCCGCCTCGCCCAGGCCGGCGGCCCGCGCGCTGCGCTCCCCCGGCACGAAGCCCATGTGCTCCATCGCCTGCGCGGTGCCCTCGGGCCCGGCGCCGCCGAACCAGCCGAACAGCTTCTGCGTCCCGTGCGCGAACAGGACTCCGCCGACGGCTCCGCGCAGCGCCAGCAGACCGAGATCCTTGCGGTGCAGACTGGTCATGGTTG
Source organism: Kitasatospora setae KM-6054 (assembly GCF_000269985.1). Taxonomy (NCBI): domain Bacteria; kingdom Bacillati; phylum Actinomycetota; class Actinomycetes; order Kitasatosporales; family Streptomycetaceae; genus Kitasatospora; species Kitasatospora setae. The sequence goes on from NC_016109.1 coordinate 2,709,034, forward strand.
TTGCCCCTGGTGTGGAAGAGAAGACTTAGGGCCCATCCCAGCGCGCGCACCGGCCCCGATCGACCCGGCGAAGCCATCCGGGCGACGCCCGCCAGCAGAACGGAGCCCCGATGACCACCGCACCGCAGCCGCCCTCGTACGTCCTGCACGGCGAGCGGATCACCGACGAGCCCTCGCTCTGGGCCGAACTCGGCCGCGCCGTCGGGGCCCCCGACGGCTACTACGGCCGCAACCTGGACGCCCTCGCCGACTGCCTGCGCGGCGGCTTCGGCCCGGTCCCCCCGTTCACCCTGGTCTGGCAGCGGGCGATGGACTCCGCGCAGGCCCTCACCCGCCGGGTGACCGGCCCCGACGAGGAGGAGCGCTCCTACTTCGACGCGGTCCTCGACGTCCTGCGCCAGGGTGGCGCCACCGTCCGGCTGCGCTGACCCCGCATCATGGGCGCATGTCGGCGATCACCCTGAGCACCGTCTTCGTCACCTTCTTCGCCGTGGTCGGCCCGCCCAAGGTGCTGCTCGCCTTCGCGCAGCTCAGCCAGGGCCGCACCCCCGCCGAGCTGCGCCGACTCACCCTGGTCTCCTCGCTGGTGGCGGCCCTGGTCGGCCTGGTGCTGGCCTACAGCGCGGACTTCATGGCCGCGCTGTTCCACATCTCCGACCAGTCCCTGCAGATCGCCGGCGGGGTGATCTTCTTCGTCTACGCGATGGCCCTGGTCCTCGGCTTCCACCTCGGCGGCGGCGGCAAGAACGACGAGCACCTCGCCAACCCGCTCGCCGACGGCATCCGCGAACTCCTGCTCCCGTACGTGGCCAGCCCGCTCGCGATCACCGCCCTGCTGGTCGAGTCCCTCACCCGGGACACCCTCGGCTGGCACTCCACCGTCGCCGCGATGTACGTCGCCGTGATCGCCGTGGACTGCCTCTGCGTCCTGCTCCTCGCCCCCCTCCTGCGCGCCAGCCGCCGCACCTCCCTCGAAGTCCTCTCCCGCCTCCTCGGCCTCCTGCTCGCCGCGGTCGGCGTCGAGATGGTCCTCTACGGCCTGGAAAGCCTCGGCGTCCACCTCGCCGACTCCCAGAACGGCCACTGACCCCAGACAGCCCCCACCCCACCCCGCACCGCCCCCAAACCCCCAGGCCCGCCGCCAGGCGATCTCCGCCGCCCGAGCCCGCCGCAGGCGACTTCCCGCCGCCCCACCCCCGTCCGTGGATGCCCGCCCCGGCTCAGGGGCTGAGCGGGCGCCACGGCACCGGGCTGGACAGGATCATCGAGCTGGTGGGCTGCCCGTAGCCGCCCAGCCGGTCGGTCAGCCGCTCGAAGGCGGCCATGTCCGGCACGCCGACGAGCAGGGCGCAGCAGGCGCCGCCGGTGACCCGGTGGAGTTGGAGCACCTCGGGCCAGTTCGCGACTTCGGGGTCGCGCAGCAGGCAGCGCACGCCGTAGCACTCGACGGTGACCAGGGCCATCACCGCCGCTCCGGCCTTCGCGGGGGCGAGGTGCGCGTGGTAGCCGGTGATCACCCCGTCGCCCTCCAGTCGGCGGACCCGCTCGGCGACGGCCGGTGGCGAGAGGTTGACCCGGCGGGACAGCTCGTTGAACGAGAGCCGGGCGTCGCCCTGCAGTTCGGCCAGCAGCAGGCGGTCCACCGCGTCCACGGGCGGCTCCTTCGCGTTCGTGAGGCGGTTGCGGCCCAACGCGTTTCGAACGGCAGGCCGGGGCACCCGATCGGGTGGCTTCACCCATTCAAGATCAGGCCACCGGGACGCACAATGGGTGGCGCCCGCCGCACCCCGAGCGGGCGGAACCAAGGAGGCAACGGCCATGACCGGCCAGACCCACCGTCCCCACCTGCGGTTCGACCCCGAACGGAACGACACCGGGGCGACCGACACCGACGCGCCCACCCCCTACGCCCGGTACGCGCGGCTGGCCGAGCTGCACTCCCTGCAGCGGCCGCTCAGCGCGGAGCCGTCCGAGTACACGTTCATCGTCACCACCCAGGTGATGGAGCTGCTGTTCGACCTGCTGCACCACGAGTGGTCGGCCGCCCGGGCCGCGCTGCGCGCCGACGACCTGGGCACCGCGCTGGCCGCGCTGCGCCGGGGGCACCACGCACAGGACGTGCTGGTCGACTCGTGGGGGCTGCTGGCCGCGATGACGCCCGGCGAGTTCGGTGCTTTCCGCCCGGTGCTGGGCGAGGCGTCCGGTTTCCAGTCGGCGGCGTTCCTGCGGCTGGAGTTCCTGCTGGGCAACCGCAGCGAGGGCCTGCTGGAGATGTTCCGGGACTCGCCCGCCGCGTACGACGAGCTGTTCGCCGCGCTGCGCACTCCCAGTCTGTACGCCGAGGCGCTGGGCGTGCTGGCCCGGCGCGGCCTGGCGGTGCCGGCGGTGCCGGTGACCGCCCGGTACCGGGCGGATCCGGCCGTGGAGGCCGCCTGGCGGGCCGTGTACACCGATCCGGCGCTGGCCGACCTGGCCGAGCTCGGCGAGCGGCTGCTGGACACCGCGGAGCGGGTCACCCGCTGGCGGCAGCGGCACTACGCGTCGGTGAAGCGCACGATGGGCGGCAAGCCGGGCACGGGCGGCTCCAGTGGCCTGAGCTGGCTGAAGCACGCCGCCGAGCAGGACGTCTTCCCCGAGCTGTGGACCGTCCGCGACACCCTCTGAACGACCCGGGAGCAGCTGTGACCCCCACCCGTGCGCAGTGCGCGGCCCGCGACGCCGCCGACCCGCTGCACGCCCTGCGCGCCGAGTTCGACCTGCCCGCCGGGGTGCTGTACCTCGACGGCAACTCGCTGGGCGCGCTGCCCCGCCGCACCCCGGGCCACCTGGCCAGGGTGGTGGCGGACGAGTGGGGCGTCGGCCTGATCCGGTCCTGGAACGAGGCGGGCTGGTTCCACCGGCCCGGCCGGCTCGGCGACCGGCTCGGCGCCCACCTGCTGGGCGCCGCGCCGGGGCAGGTGGTGGTCTGCGACTCGACCTCGGTCAACCTGTTCAAGGTGCTGGGCGCGGCCCTGCGGCTGCGTCCGGGCCGCCCGGCACTGCTGGCCGAGCGGCACGCCTTCCCGACCGACCTGTACGTCGCCGACGGCGTGGGCGCGCTGCGTCCCGGCACCCGCACCGTACTGCTGGACTCCGCCGCGCAGCTGGACGCCGTGCTGGACGCGGGCACCGCCGCCGTCCTGCTCTCGCACGTCGACTACCGCACCGGCGAGCTGCTGGACATGGCCGGCCTGACCGCCCGGATCCACGCGGCCGGGGCGCTGGCGGTCTGGGACCTGTGCCACACGGCGGGCGCGCTGCCGGTCGAACTGGACGCGGCGGGCGCCGACTTCGCGGTCGGCTGCGGCTACAAGTACCTCAACGGCGGCCCGGGCGCGCCCGCCTTCCTGTACGCGGCGGCCCGCCACCAGGAGGCCGCCCGGCAGCCGCTGACCGGCTGGTTCGGGCACGCCCGGCAGTTCGACTTCGAGCCGGGCTACCGGCCCGCCGAGGGCGTCACCCGGTTCCTGACCGGCACGCCGCCGATCCTGGGCCTGGCCGCGCTGGAGGCGGCGCTGCAGGTCTGGGAGCTGGCCGACCCGACGGCCGTCCGCGCCAAGAGCCTGGAACTCACCGATCTGTTCCTGGAGTTGACCGCCGACCTGGACGTCGAGCCGGTCACCCCGCGCGAGCACGCCCGGCGCGGCAGCCAGGTCGCGCTGCGCCACCCGGACGGCTACGCGGTGGTCCAGGCGCTGATCGCCCGCGGCGTGATCGGCGACTTCCGCGCCCCCGACCTGATGCGCTTCGGTTTCACCCCGCTCTACCTCTCCCGCGCCGACGTGCACGACGCGGCGGGCGCGCTGCGCGAGGTGCTGGCGAGCGGCGAGTGGCGCGACGGGCGGTTCGCCCGCCGCGGCGAGGTGACCTGAGGCGCCGGGAACGCGCGGAACGGCCGGGGCCCGCGGGCCCCGGCCGTTCCTGCCGTCCTACCGGCTCACCGGTCAGCTGTGGCGGCCCCTGGCCCGGCGGGCCAGCGCGAGGACGCCGCCGCCCAGGCCGAGCAGCACCGCGGCGGCCCCGGCCGCCGGGGCGACCAGGTCACCGCCGCCGGTGTCCGGCAGCGGCGGCCCGGCCGGGGTCGAGGTCGACCCGGTCGGCTCGGGCGTGGTCTCGCTCGGCGAGGGGGACGGCGCCGGGCTGGTGCTCTCGCTCGGCGACGGGCTGGGGCTGGGGCTCTCGCTGTTCGACGGGGACGGCGAGGGGCTGGTCGAGTCGCTCGGCGACGGGGACGGGGACGGGCTGGTCGAGTCGCTCGGCGAGGGCGACGGCGAGGGGCTCTCGCCGCAGACCGGCAGGTCGCCGTTGAACGGGTAGTTGTGGACCTCGGTGCCCGCGCTGCCCTCCTGCTGCAGGCTGCCCGCCAGGTAGACCCGGCCGTTGGTGCCCGGGTTGGACAGGATGGTGGTGCTCGCCGGGTTGCCCGCCATGATCGAGCCCTGCCACTGGGCGGTGCCCTTGACCTCGATGCTGGTGGCGGTCGGGAAGTTCCACATCAGGTTGGGCCGCAGCGCGGTCAGTTCGTCGTCGTTGTTGCCGGTGCCGCTGCTGGTGTTGACCACGACGTTGCTGCCGGTCATGTTGACGATGACCGTCGCGCCGGCCGGGATCCCGGCGAAGTCGATCTTCCGGATGCCGCCGTCGGTGCCGATGTTCTGGCCGTAGTTGAAGACCTGCCGGGCGCTGGTGCCGTCGCCGGTGAAGGTGACCGTGGTGCCGTCGTCGACCACCGTGCCGGTCGCGGTCTGCTGGGCCATGCAGGACGAGTGGTCCTCGATGACCGGCGTCAGGTTGCTGAACGCGTCGATCGCGGTCGGGTCCTGGATCGCCTGGCCGTCCGGGGTGATGTCGTACAGGCCGGTCAGCGTGGTGCCGTACTTGAGGTTGCCCCAGAGCGCCTTGGGCGGCTGGACGAAGAAGTCGGTGCCGCCGATGAACAGCCGGCTGGGCAGCGGCTGCGAGCCGTCGATGGTGACCGAGCCGCCGACCGTGACGTGGTCCGAGGCGTTCGGCGGGGTGACCATCGAGCCGACGCCGACCACGCCCATGTTGAAGGCGCCGCCGTTGGCCTTGTTGATGTCGAGGTTGCCCACGATGGCGATCTTGCCCTCGACCTCGGCCGCGTTCTGCCGCACCCGGTAGTCGCCGCCGACGTAGACGCTGAGCGAGGCGTCCGAGCCGTTGAACGGGCCGGTGTGCGGCGGGTCCCAGGTGCTCGGGCAGTTGGGGCCCGAGCAGGGGCCGAGCGGCGGGGCCAGCTGGTCGGCCTGGCCGATCGAGGCCAGGGTGAGCAGCGGAGCGGCGGCGAGTGTCGCCACCACGGCGATTCTGAGCAGCGGGTTCTTGCCTCGGACGCCGGATCGCACGGACACCCCTCTCGTTGACGGTGGGTCAGCGGGCAGCAGACCTGACCAGCCAAGGGGAAACGGCGTAGCGTTCTCGGGCAGCCGAAGACAGACGCGCCGAAAAATCATTCGAACGGACTATTCTGATGGCGCGTCAACGAAGGCGACCGTCTGGAGAGGGAGAACCCGTGCCGAACACGCCGCTCGCCATGCTCGCCACCACCGCCGAGGTGCTCGCCCGGCCGGACGCCGACGAGCGGCTGCTCGCCGACTACGAGCGCGAGCGGCTGCGGCGCTTCCTGCGGCCCGCCGACCGCGACGACTACCTCGCCGCGCACCTGCTGGTCCGGTACTGCGCGGCCGCGCTGCTCGGCACCGACCCCGCCGAGGTCGCCTTCGGCCAGCGCTGCCCGGGCTGCGGCGAGGCCACCCACGGCCGCCCGTACCTCACCGACCGGCCCGGCACCCACCTGAGCCTGTCGCACAGCGGCGGCGTGGTCGCCGCCGCGGCCGGGCCCGTGCCGGTCGGCGTCGACGTCGAGCACCTCGGCCCCCGCACCAGCGACCCCGCCGCGCTGGAGACCGTCCTCAGCCCCGCCGAGCGGGCGCTGGTCCGCGCGCACCCGGACCCCACCACCGCGTTCCTGCGCCTGTGGGTCCGCAAGGAGGCGCTGATCAAGCTCGGCCGCACCAGCCTGGACGCGCTCGCCGAGCTCGACCTCTCGCACCTCCCGCTCGACCCGCCCGACCCGTCGGCCCGGCACCGCGACGGCGACCTGCACTACCTCGAACTCGCCACCCCCACCGCCCTGCTGGCCGCCGCCGCGACCCTCCCGGTCGGGCTCGCCGCGCTGTAGCCCCGGCCCGCCGGCGGGCTCAGGAGCAGCGGCCCTCGCCGTCGGCCGCGCCGAGGCCGTCCGCGTCCCGGCGGGTCACCGCGACGCCGTGCAGGGTGTCCGGCCGGCCAGGGCGCGAGCGCGTCCGTGTCCAGCACCGCCATCAGCGACAGCGGCACCCCCTCCGCCGCCGGCCACGCCGTGCCCGGCTCCCCGGCCGCCGCCCGCTCCGGCCCGGAAGCCGCGCCGCGCCATCGCGGCGAACCGCGTCCCGGCCTCCTCCCCCAGCCGCTCGACGCACGCCCGCGCCGCCTCCGCACCGTCCGCGAACTCCACTCCCTCTCCTGCGCGTTCCGGCCCCCGTCCTCCCCCGCCGCTCCGTCACACCGCCCGCAGCAGACCCAGCAGTTCGGCGTGCGCGCCGGGCGCCGCCGCGACGAAGGACCGGGCGGCGGGCGTCCAGGGCTCGCCCCGGGCGTCGGTGACGCGGGCGCCGGCCTCGGCGGCGAGCAGGGCGCCGGGCAGCAGGTTGGCGGGGTCGGCGCCGTACTGCCAGAACAGGGTGAGGTGGCCGGAGCCGACCCGGGCGACCTGCAGGGCGGTGGGGCCGAGGTTGCGGACGGCGGGCACGTGCGGCAGGACGGCGCTCAGCGCGGCGCCGGCGGCCCGGACCGCCTCCGGGTCGCGGGCGGCGTCCGGGGGCTGCGAGGTGGCGGCGACGGCGGTGGCCAGGACGCGGGCGCGGGGCGCGCACGGGCGGCCGTTCAGCCGGGCGCCGCCGCCGGCCGCCGCGGTGTGGGTGGCGCCCTCGCGCGGGGCGTGCACCACGGCGAGGACGGGGGCGCCGTCGCGCAGCAGGGTCGCGGTGACGGCCCAGTGCGGGAGGGCGCTCAGGTACTGGACGGCGCCGTCGGTGGCGTCGCACAGCCACCACTCGCCGTCGGCCGGCAGCTCGCGCGCCCACTCGTCGTCCAGCCAGCCGGCCCCCGGGCGCAGCGCGCCGAGGCGTTCGCGCAGTTCCCGGGCGGCGGGGCGGTCGACGGCGGCGAAGGCCGCCCGCGCCTCGGCGGGGGTGGCGGCGTCGAGCGGCTCGGCGGGCTGCCGGGCGGCGAGTCGGCGGCCGACCTCGCGCACGGCCCGTTCGGTGGCGTCCAGCAGGTCCCGCATGGTCGGCTCCTTCGTCGGCGTCGTTCCGGTGACGGGACGAGGAGTACCGTCGGCACGGCGGTTCGGGACGTCACCGCCGCCAAAGCGACGGAGACAGGACACCGATGGACACCGAAACGGCGGATCCGGCCGGCCTGCTGGACGGTCTCGACCGACGGCTGGTGCACGCGCTGCAGGTGGACGGGCGGGCCGAGCCGGGGCGGATCGCCGAGGTGCTGGGGGTGTCGGCGCGGACGGTCTCCCGGCGGCTGGGCCGGCTGTTCGGGACGGGCGCCGTCCGGGTGGTGCGGATGCCGGACGCCCGGGCGGCCGCGCTCGGCGCGCTGCTGCTGCGGCTGCGGGTGCCGCCCGGGCGGGCGGACCCGATCGCGCTGGCGCTGGCCGCCCTGGACGGGGTGCCGTTCGTCGACGTGATGCTCGGCGGGCAGGAGGTGTCGGCGGTGGTGCTGGCCGACGCGCCCGCCCGCGACCGGCTGCTGTACGGGCGGCTGCCGGCCACCGGCGCGGTGCTGGAGAGCGCGGCGCACGCCGTGCTGCACCTGTTCGCGGACGCCTCGGCCTGGCGCTGCGGCGCGCTGACGCCCGCCGAGGAGGCCGCGCTCGCCCCGCAGCCGCCGTCGGACCCGCCCGGCCACCCGACCGGCCACCCGGCCGGCCGGCCGCCGCTGGACGCGCTCGACCACCGGCTGCTGGACGCGCTGGGCCGGGACGCGCGCCGCTCGCACGCGGCGCTGGCGGGCGCCCTGGCGGTGCCGGAGTCGACCGTCCGGCGGCGGCTGCGCCGGCTCGGCGCGGCCGGGCTGCTGCGCACCCACGTCAGCGTGGACCCGCGGCTGCTGGGCGTCGGGGTGGACGCCAACCTGTGGCTGGACGTCGAGCCCGGCCGGCTCGCGGCGACCGGGGCGGCGCTGGCCGGGCACCCGCAGGTGCACGGGGTGCTGGCCGTCAGCGGGCCGGGCAACCTGACGGCCGCCGTGTTCTGCCCCGACCACGCGGCGCTGTACCGGTTCCAGACCGAGGTGCTGGGCCCGCTCGGGGTGCGGCGGGCGGAGACCGCGATCGTGGCCCGCGCGGTCAAGCGGGCCGGGATCGGGCTGCGGCGGTTCGACGGCCGCTGAGCGCCGGCGGGGGCGCGGTTCCCGCTCCGGCTGTCAGCGGGGCGCGGCAGACTGGGGGCATGTGCCGAAGCATCAAGACGCTCCGTCCGCCGATGACACCCGACGCCACGCCCGAGGACGTGCACGCGGCGGCGCTGCAGTACGTCCGCAAGGTCTCCGGGTTCCGGGCGCCGGCCGCGCACAACCGGGCCGCGTTCGACGCGGCGGTGGCGGCCGTCGCGGCCGCGACGGCGGAACTGCTGGCCGCGGTCGAGGTCCGCGGGGTCACGAACCGGTCGTCGACCCCGGCCGGATGACCATCAGGACCAGGACGACCGCCCACAGCAGGTTGAAGACGCCCGCCGTCATCGGCAGCAGCTTCAACTTGGCGGTGGCGCGGGCCGTTTCGGCGTCCTGGTCGGCGGTGGCGTCCAGCGCGTCGATGGTCGCCTGCTGACCGGGCAGCACGAACAGCAGCAGCACGCCCGCAGCGACGGCGGTCAGCACGATCGAGGCGATCAGCCAGGCGTTGCCGAGCACGTCCATCGCCTGCGCGGTGCCGATGCCGAGCAGCGGCACCGCGAGCCCGATCAGCGCGTACAGGTTGCCGATCCGGTGCAGCAGCCGGACCGAGGCGCGGGCACCCTCCTGCTCCGGGCCGGCCGCGAGCGCGGCCCTCGCCTTGCGCGGGAACATGCTGACCGCGACCGCGACCGGCCCGATGCACAGCGCGACGGCCAGCAGGTGCAGACTCAACAGGAACTTGGCCATCGCGGGCGCAACCCTTCACCACGACACGGAGGACGGAACTCCGGCCACGCTAGCAGCGCTTACCGGAGCCCCTCCGCGGGCCCCGTCAGGGGCGGGGCAGCACGCAGCCGGCCCGGGTGAGGTCGAGCACGTTGCCGGGCGCGAAGCAGTTGGGGATGGTGTAGGTCTCCTGCGCGTAGCCGAGGCCGGGGCGGATGGTGACCGTGCCGTTCTGGTCGACCTCGCAGGGGTTGTTGACCGTGCAGGTCTGGCTGTCCTCGTTGATGGTGTTGTTCACCGCGACGACCTTGCCGGTGGTGGCGTCGACGACCGGCGAGCCGGAGGTGCCGCCGATGATGTCGCAGCCGGAGGTGTAGCGGACCGAGTCCTTCCAGGTCCAGCTGCCCTCCTTGAGGCGGTAGGCGAAGCCGTCGACGCTGCAGGAGTAGATCTTCTTCCAGTAGCCGGAGACCACCTTGATCGAGCTGCCGGCCACCGGGTGGGCGGTGTCCAGGGTGAGCGCGGATATCCCGTAGCGGCTCTTGATCGTGGCGTAGCTGCTGCTCAGCCGGTAGAGGGTGACGTCGGTGTCGGTCATCGTCGAGTAGAGGACGCGGTTGGCCTTGACCGTGCCGAGGCTGCCGCCGCTCGCGTTGAGCAGGGTGAAGCCGCGGGTGGAGGTCTGGTTGGTGATGACCTGGCCGGCGGCGGGCATGCCGGTCTCCAGACAGTGGCCGTTGGTGAGGATCAGGCCGGGGTCGCTGTCGACCGAGTTCGGCATCCGGACCAGCGAGCCCGAGCAGTTGCTGAGCGCGACCGTCCCGGCGAAGTTCACCGCCACGGCGGCGGGGGCGGGGGCGGGGGCAGCGGCCGCGGGGGCGGCGGCGACCAGGGCGGCGGGGGCGGCGAGGGCCAGCGCGCAGAGGGCGCCGGTGAGCGGCTTCTTCATGAGGGTGCCTCTCGGAGGTGTGGGGGTGCCGCACGGGGGTGCCGCGCGGGGGTGCCACGTGGGGGACCACTGGGGATTCCCCTAAATTGGCGCGCCCATGACATCGTGTCAAGACCGCGACGTCCCCCGACCCCTCGCCAACTCCCTTGCCCGGCAAGCGGCGAGGCCCCGCCGATCGCTCCGTCAGACCCGCGGCGCGCCGATCAGGCCCGCAGCGCGCGGATCGCGGTCGGGGCGTCGCCGGGCGCGGTGGCCAGCTCCTCCCACTCCATGACCTTGTCGATGTCGGCGGCGGCCATCGAGATGTTGGTGACCCGCTCCAGGATCGCCTCGACCACCACCGGGACGCGGAACTCGGCGGCCAGCTTCTTGGCCTGCTCGAACGCGGGCAGCAGGTCCTCGGGGCGGGTGACCCGGATCGCCTTGCAGCCCAGGCCCTCGGCGACCCGGACGTGGTCGACGCCGTAGACGCCCAGCTCGGGGGCGTTGACGTTCTCGAACTCCAGCTTGACCTGGAAGTCGATGTCGAAGTTTCGCTGCGCCTGCCGGATCAGCCCGAGGTAGGCGTTGTTGACCAGCACGTGCACGTACGGGATGCGGTGCTGGGCGCCGACCGCCAGCTCCTCGATCATGAACTGGAAGTCGTAGTCGCCGGAGAGCGCGACCACCTGGCCGTCGGGGTCGGCGGTGGCGACGCCGAGCGCGGCGGGGATGGTCCAGCCGAGCGGGCCGGCCTGGCCGCAGTTGATCCAGTGCCGGGGCCGGTAGACGTGCAGCATCTGGGCGCCGGCGATCTGCGAGAGGCCGATGGTGGTGACGTAGCGGGTCTCCGGCCCGAAGGCCCGGTTCATCTCCTCGTAGACGCGCTGCGGCTTGAGCGGCACGTCGTCGAAGTGGGTCTTGCGCTGCAGCGCGGCCCGCCGCTCCTGGGTGCTCCGCGCCCACTCCCGGCGGTCCTTCAGCCCTCCGGCGGCGGCCAGTTCGCGGGCGACCTCGATCAGCAGCTCCAGCGCGGCGCCCGCGTCGGAGGCGATGCCCAGTTCGGGGGCGAAGATCCGGCCGATCTGGGTGGGCTCGACGTCGATGTGGACGAAGGTGCGGCCCGCGGTGTAGACGTCGAGGCCGCCGGTGTGGCGGTTGGCCCAGCGGTTGCCGATGCCGAGGACGAAGTCGGAGGCGAGGAAGTTCTCGTTGCCGTAGCGGTGCGAGGTCTGCAGGCCGACCATGCCGGCGTTCAGCTCGTGGTCGTCGGGGAGCACGCCCCAGCCCATCAGGGTCGGCACCACCGGGACGCCGGCCAGCTCGGCGAACTCCCGCAGCAGCCCGGCCGCGTCGGCGTTGATCACGCCGCCGCCGGCCACGATCAGCGGCCGCTCGGCGGCCTGCAGCAGGGCGATCGCCTTCTCGATCTGGATCCGGTTGGCGGTCGGCTTGTAGACCGGCAGCGGCTGGTACGCCTCCGGGTCGAACTCGATCTCGGTGAGCTGGACGTCGATCGGCAGGTCGATCAGGACCGGCCCGGGCCGGCCCGAGCGCATCAGGTGGAACGCCTGCTGGAACACGCCCGGGACCTGCGCGGCCTCCAGCACGGTGGTCGCCGCCTTGGTGACCGGCCTGGCGATCGAGGCGATGTCGACGGCCTGGAAGTCCTCCTTGTGCAGCCGGGCGACCGGGGCCTGGCCGGTGATGCAGAGGATCGGGACCGAGTCGGCGGTCGCCGAGTACAGGCCGGTGACCATGTCGGTGCCGGCCGGGCCCGACGTCCCGACGCAGACCCCGATGTTGCCGGCCTTCGCCCGGGTGTAGCCCTCGGCCATGTGCGAGGCGCCCTCGACGTGCCGGGCCAGCGTGTGCCGGATGCCGCCGGCGGCCTTGAGCGCGGCGTAGAAGGGGTTGATCGCCGCGCCGGGCACGCCGAACGCCACCTCGACGCCTTCGAGCTTGAGGATCTCCACGGCCGCGCGGGCGGCTGTCATGCGGGGCATCGGCTACTCCTGCCGTCGACGCTTCTTCCGCGATGCGGAAGAATAGTTTTGGAATGCGAAAGCAAGCTAAGACGGCCGCGCCGGGGCCGTCAAGGTGCGTTTCAACAAAACGTTGCAGCCCCGCCCGCCGGGCCCGACCCGCCGCCGAGCCCGGCTGTCCGTTTTTCACCACGCCCTGTCGGCCCAGCACCTCGCCCGCCTGCCCGGGGCGCCCGTACGGTCGATCCGACGACGGAAAACGCCAAGCGGCTGAACCCACCAGAGGAGACACGTCCACGATGAGCACCATCACCCTGTACGGCGCCACCGGCACCATCGGCTCCCGCGTGCTGGACGAGGCGCTGCGCCGCGGCCACACCGTGACCGCCGTGGTCCGCGACCCCGCCAAGCTGACCCGCACCCACCCGGCGCTGACCGTCGCGGTCGGCGACGTGCTGGACCCGGCCTCGGTCGCCGAGCACGCCAAGGGCGCGGACGTGGTGGTCAGCGCGGTCGGCGGCGGCGACGGGCCGGGCCACCAGGCGCTGATCGCGCCGTCCTTCGAGTCGCTGGTGGCGGGCCTGCGCACGCTGGGCGCCGACGCGCCGCGGCTGCTCACGGTCGGCGGCGCGGGCTCGCTGCGCACCCCCGACGGCAAGCAGGTCTGGGACACCCCCGGCCTGCCGGAGTTCCTGCTGCAGATCATGCACGCGCACGGCGACGCGCTGGACTTCCTGCGCACCGTCACCGACCTGCGCTGGACCAACCTCTCCCCGGCCGGCACCATCGCCCCCGGCGAGCGCACCGGCGCCTACCGCACCGGCCTGGAGGACCTGCTGATCGGCGCGGACGGCGAGAGCCGGATCTCCACCGAGGACTACGCGGTGGCGCTGCTGGACGAGGTCGAGGAGCCGAAGCACCTCGGCGAGCGCTTCACCGTCGCCTACTGACCCTCCCCCGACACGCCGAAGGGCCCCGGACCGCGCGCGGTCCGGGGCCCTTCGGGTGCTCCCCGGCTCAGTCGGGGATGACCAGGGCGGGGGTGTCCCGGGTGAGCACCTCGCCGCGGAAGAACGCGGGGCTGCGGCGCGTCATCACGGCCATCACCACCAGGCCGAGCGCCAGCAGCCCGGCCCCGACCACGAACACCGAGCCGACGCCGAACACCGAGCTGCCGCTGCCGTACGCGGGGTCGACCATGTCGACCAGCGACTTGCCGAAGATCGCGGCCAGGGTGAGCCCGCCGAGCAGCGGGAACACGCACTTGAGCAGCGCGTCGCGGACCGAGTTGCGGAAGTCGTGCCGGAAGTACCAGGCGCAGGCGAACGCGGTCAGCGAGTAGTAGAAGCAGATCATCAGGGTCAGCGCGGCGATGGTGTCGGCCAGCACGTGCGAGCTGACCAGCGTCATCACGGTGTAGAACGCGCCGGTGCCGACGCCCGCGGTGACGATCGCCCGGCCCGGCGTCTGGTAGCGCGCGTTGACCTTGGTGAAGGAGGCCGGCAGCGCCTCGTACACGCTCATCGCCAGCACGGTCCGGCTGACCGGGATGAAGGTGGTCTGCAGGCTGGCGGAGGCGGAGGCCAGCACCGCGACGAACAGCAGCACGCCCAGGCCGGTGCCCATCACCGGGCCGGCCAGCACGGCCAGCACGTTGGAGGAGGTGTCCGGGTTGCCGAGGCCGGTGCCGGTGGCGCCGATGCCCGCGTACATCTGCACCGCGACGGCGGTGAACAGGTAGGAGCCGACCAGCACCGCCATCGCCAGCATCGCGGCCCGGCCGGGGGTCTTCTCGCTGCCGCCGGTCTCCTCGTTGGCGCTCAGGCAGGCGTCCCAGCCCCAGTACATGAACAGCGAGAGCGACAGGCCCGCCACGAAGGAGGTGAACGAGCTGGCCTGGAACGGGTCGAGCCAGCTCCAGGAGAAGTGCAGCGAGCCGGCCGCGCCGTGGCCCGCGGCCTTGGCGATCGCCATCACGCCGAACAGGCCGAGCACCGCGAGCTGCAGCCCGACCAGGGCGTACTGGACGCCCTTGGTGGCGGTCATGCCGCGGTAGCTGATCAGCGTCGCGACGGCGATCAGCGCCAGGCAGGTGGCCACGTGGATCAGCTTGTCGTCGTTCAGCGCGGCGACCGAGTCGCTGCGGGTGATCTCGCCGAGCAGCAGGTACAGGTACTCGGTGGCGACGCCGGCCAGGTTGGACAGCACGATGATCGTCGCGATCACCAGGCCCCAGCCGCACATCCAGCCGATCTTCGGGCCGAACGCCTTGACCGTCCAGGTGAACGAGGTGCCGCTGTCGGGGATCGCCTTGTTCAGCTCCCGGTAGGCGAAGGCCACCAGCATCATCGGCAGGAAGCCGGCCAGGAAGAGGGCCGGCATCTGCAGGCCGACGGCGGCCACCGTGGTCCCCAGGGTGGTGGTGAGGCAGTAGACCGGGGCCACCGTCGACACGCCGATCACCGCGTTGCCGAGCAGGCCCACCGAGTTGCTGTTGAGGCCCTTGGAACGGACGCCACCTCGGGGTGGGGACGCCGGGCGGTCGTGGAGCTGAACCATGCCGGAACCGTAACTCCCACTGTTTCCGCAGCGGAGCGGCGCGGAAGCCGGGTGATCACCTGGGTTTCATTGAAGTGATAGGGTCAGTTTCCGTTGATTACATGATCTTTTAGCGTGGAACGCCTTCGTTTCGGCCTTCCGGATCGCCGATCAGCCCGGGACGAAAACCGCACTCCACCCGGTTTCCGCCTTTTCGGGCATCAGTATGAGAAACGCCACATACCCGCCCGGACCGGAACCGTTCGTTCGGGCACCTCTGGTGTCCGCCGCCCGCGGGCCCCTATCGTTCCCCCGTCGTTTCAGGGATCTGGGGAGGGAACCGGGATGACCGGCACGCTGACGTCCGACACCGAGGTCCGCACCGTCCGGGCCGGCCGGCCCGGACCGGGCCCGGTCCGCTGCGCCGTCGGCGACCTGCTGCTCGCCGACCTGCCGGTCTCGGTGGTCTTCTTCCACGACGGCCCGCTCGACCCCGACGCCCTCGCCGCCGGCCTGGCCCGCGCCCTCGGCGACCTGCCCGAGTTCGCCGGCCGGCTGCGCACCGCCCCCGACGGCGAACTCTGGATCGACACCGACGACTCCGGCGTCCCCTTCACCGTCGCCGACGCCCCCTACACCCTCACCGAGGCGTTCGACCGGATGGCGCTGCCCGCCGGCGGCCTGGTCGACCACGTCCGCGCCACCGAGGCCCGCCGGGAACCGCTCCCGCTGCTCACCGTCCGGCTCAACCGGCTCACCGACGGCGGCTGCGCGCTCGGCGTCTCCTGGCACCACGCCGTCGGCGACATGCAGACCTTCGCCCTGCTGATGCGCGCCTGGTCGGCCGGCACCGAGGGCACCGCCCCGCCCGCCGTCGTCCGCGCCCCCGACCGGGACGCCCAGCTCGACGCCCACCTGCCCGCCGCCGACTGCGGCACCCCCGCGCTCCGGCTGCCCGCCCCCGCCGAAGCCGCCGAACTGCGCCGCGCCGTGGCCGGCGCCTCGCTCGCCAACCGCACCGTCCAGGTCTGGTTCTCCCCCGCCGAGACCGCCCGGCTGCGCGCCGCCCACAGCGCCGACGCCGGCCGCCGGCTCTCCGCCAACGACGCGCTCTGCGCCCACCTGCTGCACGTGCTGCGCGAGATCGACGGCGCGGGCGACGAGGAGCAGACCCTCACCATGCCGGTCAACCTGCGGCGCGTCCTCGGCCTGCCCGACGGCGCCCTCGGCAACCTGCTCGGCGAGATCCGGCTGCCCTACCGGCCGGGCACCGCACCCGCCGAGTACGCCGCCGAACTGCGCACCGCCATCGAGGAGTTCACCGAGAAGCACCTCAGCGTCCGGAGCAACCTGCGCTTCCTCGAACAGGTCGGCCGCGACCGCGTCGGCGAGTGCGTCCCGGCCGGCTTCGACCCCGGCCGCCGCACCCTCACCGTCTCCAGCTGGTGCCGCCTCGGCCTGCAGGACCTCCCGCTGGCCGGCCGGCTGCCGCTCGCCTTCAGCCCCGCCGCCACCCTCCAACTGCCCTGGACGTCCTGGCTGGTCGAGGGCCCGCGCGGCGAGGGCCACCTCTACACCCTGGTCCTCCCCGCCCGCGCCGCCGCGAAGCTCCGCACCGCCGCCGACCTGCTCCACCCCCACCGCCGCGCCGACGACCCGCGGCCCGCCCTCGCCCCGCGCAAACTGCTCTGACCCGCCCGGCAACCCACCCCGCCGGCTGCTCCAACCGCTGCTCCACCAGTCGTACGAAGCACGCCGGCGCCCGCGCCGGACCGGGTGCCGACAGCAGGAACACCCGGTCCGGGCCCGAACCCCCGACCACGCGGTAGCCGCCCTCCCGGCCGAAGTCCCGGAGCCCCGCCCACGCCCGCCGGACCCCGCCCGCTCACGCGCCGCCCCCGCCCGCCGCCCGCGGACCCAGCTCGCGGGCCACCGCGTCCAGCGCGGCGTCCCACGGGAACGGGGCACCCGCGCCCGGCTCCCCCGGGACGAAGCCGCCCTCCCCCAGCAGCACCCGCATCCCGGCCTCGCGCAGCGCCGCCACGCTGCGCGGGAACTGCGGGTGCGCCGCCAGCGCGGTGTTCACGCAGGGCATCACCAGCACCGGGACGCCCTTGCCCGCCGCCTCCGCCGCGTAGCCGACCACCCAGGACGAGGTCAGGCCCAGCGCCAGCCCGTTCACCGAGTTGAAGGTGGCCGGCGCGAACAGCACCGCGTCCGCGGGCGGCAACACGTCCGGCTGCCCCGGCCACCGGTACGCCGACTTCACCGGATGCCCGGTCAGCTCCTCCAGCTCCGGCACCCGCGCCGCCAGCCACTCCCGCGCCGACGGCGTCAACCCCACCGCCACGTCCCACCCCCGCGCCAGCCCGGACCGCGCCGCGTCCCCGATCCCGGCCACCACCCCCGCCGCCGATCCGAACAGGTACACCACCGGCCGCCCGGCCCCCACGTCTCCCATCCCCCCATGCAACCCGCTCCACCCCCGCCCCCGCAACGCCCCGGCACCACGGGCGGAGCAGGGGAAGAGCGGCTTCCCCGGTCGATCTGACGCCGCCTCGGAACAGACGGGACGTCAGAGCCGCCGGCGGACCCGCACTCGGCCGGCGGTGTGAATTAACAGCCCGGGCGCGGGGTCGCTGCCGTTCCCCGCCCGGTCCCCGCTCCTACCGTCGGAGATCCGTGTGCTTGGTCCGCGTGCGTTGGCAGCACTCGATCGCCGTTTCGGCTGACGCTGTCGGCCTGGAAGGAGTCGGTACCGTGCCCCAGAATCGCAGAGCCTCGTCGCGAGGCCGCAGAGCGCTGGGACCGGTCACCGAGAAGGTCATCGCGGGCACCGCCGCCGTCGCAGTGGCCGCACTGCTGATGGCCGGCCCCGCCTGGAGCGCCACGACCTGGGGAACCGAGCAGGCCGCGAACGGCCAGTGGATCCGCGCCCGCCCCACCACCGATTCAGAGATCATCGGCTCGTACGACAACGGCGAGCAGGTGGCCGTGGCCTGCTGGACAGCCGGCGCGGAAGTCTACGGAAACCCCAGCTGGTACCGACTCGCCCACCGCGACGGCTGGGTCAGCGCCAAGTACGTCGGCCTAGACGGCGTAGTCCCCAAGTGCGACCCCGGCCACCACCACGGCCACCACCACGGCCGCCCCGGCCCGCCCGGACCGACAGGCGACACCGGCCCGGCGGGCGACACCGGCCCGGCGGGCATTCAGGGCCCCGCCGGCGCGACCGGCCCGACCGGCGCGCGCGGGCCGGCGGGCCCTGCGGGCCCGGCAGGCGACCAGGGCCCGGCAGGTCCGGCGGGCGCTCAAGGCCCGGCAGGTCCGGCAGGCCCGACCGGTGCCGCAGGCGCTGCGGGTGCGACGGGTGCTCAAGGCCCGGCAGGTGCCCAAGGCCCAGCAGGCCCTGCCGGTGCTCAGGGTCCGATTGGCGACACAGGTGCTCAGGGCCCGGCAGGCGCTGATGGCGCCACCGGCGCCCAAGGCCCGGCGGGCGCGACAGGCGCTCAGGGCCCGGCGGGTGCTCAGGGCCCGGCCGGCTCTGATGGTGCCACCGGTGCCCAAGGCCCGGCAGGGGCCGCTGGCCCGACGGGCGCGACAGGCGCTCAGGGTCCGGTCGGCGCGACAGGCGCTACTGGTGCCCAAGGCCCGGCGGGCGTTGCAGGCCCAGCCGGTACTAATGGCGCCACCGGTGCCCAAGGCCCGGCAGGTCCGGTTGGCGACACAGGTGCCACTGGCGCCCAAGGCCCGGCAGGCGCTCAGGGCCCGGCCGGCGCCGTCGGCGCTACCGGCGCCCAAGGCCCAACGGGCGCTGATGGCCCGACAGGTGCGACGGGTGCGACCGGTACTCAGGGTCCGGCCGGTACTGCTGGTACTCAAGGACCGACCGGCGATACTGGCGCTACCGGTGCCCAAGGCCCGGCGGGTGTTCAAGGCCCTGCGGGCGCGACGGGCGCCCAAGGACCAGCGGGCGCTGATGGCCCGACAGGTGCGACGGGCGCTGCCGGCGCTCAAGGACCGACCGGCAACACCGGCGCTACCGGCGCCCAAGGCCCGGCGGGCGTTGCAGGCCCGGCAGGCGCGACAGGTGCGACGGGTGCGACCGGCAACACGGGTGCCACCGGCGCCCAAGGCCCGGCAGGTCCGGTTGGCGACACCGGCGCCCAAGGACCAGCGGGCGTTGCAGGCCCAGTCGGCGCGACGGGCGCCCAGGGCCCGGCCGGCGCCGTCGGCGCTACCGGCGCCCAAGGCCCGGCGGGCGTTGCAGGCCCAGCCGGGGCGACAGGTGCGACGGGTGCGACCGGCAACACGGGTGCCACCGGCGCCCAAGGCCCGGCAGGTCCAGTTGGCGACACCGGCGCCCAAGGACCAGCGGGAGCCGCTGGCCCGGCAGGCGCGACAGGTGCGACGGGTGCGACCGGCAACACGGGTGCCACCGGCGCCCAAGGCCCGGCAGGTCCGGTTGGCGACACCGGCGCCCAAGGACCGGCCGGCGCGACGGGCGCCCAGGGCCCGGCGGGCGTTGCGGGCCCGACCGGCGCGACAGGTGCGACCGGCAACACGGGTGCCACCGGCGCCCAAGGCCCGGCAGGTCCGGTTGGCGACACCGGCGCCCAAGGACCAGCGGGAGCCGCTGGCCCGGCAGGCGCGACAGGTGCGACAGGCGCCCAAGGCCCAGCAGGCGCTCAGGGCCCGGCCGGCGCGACGGGTGCTGCCGGCGCTCAGGGGCCGACCGGCAACACAGGTGCGACGGGTGCTCAGGGCCCGGTCGGCGCTGCCGGTGCTCAAGGACCGACCGGCGACACCGGCGCTACCGGCGCCCAAGGACCGGCGGGTGCTGCGGGCCCAGCAGGCGCGACGGGCGCCCAGGGCCCAGCCGGCGCCGTCGGCGCTACCGGCGCTACCGGCGCCCAAGGACCGGCCGGCGCGACGGGTGCTGCCGGCGCTCAGGGGCCGACCGGCAACACAGGTGCGACGGGTGCTCAGGGCCCGGTCGGCGCTGCCGGTGCTCAAGGACCGACCGGCGACACCGGCGCTACCGGCGCCCAAGGACCGGCAGGTGCTGCGGGCCCGGCAGGCGCGACGGGCGCCCAGGGGCCGGCCGGCGCCGTCGGTGCTACTGGCGCGACGGGTCCCAGCGGCCCGGCCGGTGCTGTTGGCCCGACGGGTCCGACCGGGCCGGCGGGTGCCACTGGCGCCACCGGTGCCAGGGGGGCGACCGGGGCGACCGGGCCGTCCGGGTTGTCGAATCTGACGGGTTCGTTCGTGAACGGCAGCACGATCTCCCTCGGCCCGGGCACCTTCAGCACGATCCTCGGCGGCGAGTGCGCCGCACCGGCGGTGGCCGTCGGGGCCAGCATCCTCTACGACGGGAGCGCCGGCGGGATCAACGGCATGGTCGTCGTCAGCGTGATCGGGAACCCCACCAGCTTCGGCTACAGCATCTCGAACACCACCTCGTCGAGCCACAACGTGACGGTGCAGACCCGTTGCATCGCACCCAGCTGATGGGAGGGACCGTAGCCGTGACTACCGCCCAGGTCCGACCGACGATCTGCCTCTGCATGATCGTCAAGAACGAGGCCCGGGTCCTGGCCCGCTGCCTGGAGTCGGTGCGCGGCCTGATCGACTACTGGGTGATCAGCGACACCGGTTCCACCGACGGCACCCAGGACCTGGTCCGGCGCCTGCTCGCGGACGTCCCCGGTGAGCTGCACGAGACCGAGTGGCGCGACTTCGGCCACAACCGCACGGAGAACATCGGGCTGGCCGCCGGGCGGGCGGACTACCTGCTGCTCATCGACGCCGACATGGTGGTCCGGGTCGACGCCGCGCTGCCCGCGCTCACCCTCGACTCGTACCGGCTGCGGCACCCGGGCGACAGCGAGTACCGGATCAAGCGCCTGGTGCGCGCCGGTCTGCCGTGGCGCTACGAGGGGGTGACGCACGAGTACCTCACCTGTGGTGATGGCGACCGGTCGGCGAACCTCGACGCGCTGGTCGTCGAGCACTTCGCGGACGGGGGCTCGCGGGCCGACAAGTTCGAGCGGGACGAGCGGCTGCTGACCGCCGCGTTCGAGCGGCACCCGGACAACGCCAGGACGGTCTTCTACCTGGCGCAGACCTGCCGCGACCTGGGCGACACGGAGCGCGCCGTCCGGCTCTACGAGCGGCGCGCCGAGATGGGCGGCTGGGCGGAGGAGGTCTACTTCTCGCTGCTCCAGGCCGGTGTGCTGCGCGCCGAGTCCGGCGACCTGGCCGGTGGGATCGACGCCCTGACCCGGGCCTGGCAGGCCAGGCCGGACCGGCTGGAGGCGTGTTACGAGCTGGCCTCCCGCCTGCGCGTCGCGGGCCGCTACCGGGCCGCGCACGCGTTCGCCGCCACCGCCCTGGCCGACCCCCGGCCCCCGGCCGAGGACCTGCTCTTCGTCTGGCCCTGGGTGTACCGGTGGGGGCTGCTGTTCGAGTACTCCATCACCGCGTACTGGACCGGGGACCCCCGGGCGTCGCTCGACGCCTGCGACCGACTGCTCAGTGACGACGGCCTGCCCGCCCGGTACCGGGAGCAGACCGTGAAGAACCGTGAGTTCGCGCTCGCCCGGCTCGGGGTTCCCGCCCGGGTCCCGGCCCGCGTCCAAGAGAGGGTGTAGTGAACCTGAAGCTGAACCTGCGGCTGAACGAGGCGCTCAGCGCGCTGCTCCCCCCGCAGACGGACTCCCCGGAGGCCGAGCCGGCCGCCGTGCCGGCCGCTGCGACGCCCGCCGCGCCGCCCGCTTCCCGGAAGGCCCCGGACTCCGCGGCGTCCGCAGCGGCCGCCGGGCCCGATGAGCCGGGCGGGTCGGGGGAACCGGGCGGGTCGGGCGGGTCGGGCGGGTACGCCCGGTCGGCCCCGGCCGTCAGTCCGCGCACCGCCCTGACCGTCACGGGCGGTGCGGCGGCGCTCTCGGCCGCGCTCTACGTCTACCTGTTCAGCCTGCCCAAGGCCCTGACCGGCGCCCACGGTTACGACGACGGCGTGCTGCTCGCCGCCTCCCTCCGGCTGGTCCACGGCGTGCTGCCGTACCGGGACTTCACCTTCCTGCACCCGCCGGGCCTGCCGCTGCTGATGGCGCCCGTCGCCGTGCTCGGGAGCGTCGTGGGCCAGCCGGCGGCGCTGGTGGTCGCCCGGCTGCTGACCGCGCTCGCCTCGGTCGGGGTGGTGGCGGGCGGCACGCTGCTCGCCCGGTCCCGGGGCCGGACCGCGATGATCGTCACCGGTCTGCTGCTGTCCTGCTTCCCCCTGACCTACCTCGCCGGCCAGAGCCTGACGCTGGAGCCCTGGACGGCCCTGTGCTGCCTGGTCGGGGCGCTGGCCGCCTTCGAGTTCGACGGCACGCCCACCCGGTCCGCGCGGCGGCTGCGGCTGGCCGGCTTCGCCCTCGGGATCGCCTGCACGATCAAGCTGTGGGCGCTGCTGCCCGCCCTGGCCCTGCTGCTCGCCGTCCGGGTGGGCCGGGGCCGGCGGCGCGGCGACCGGCCGGAGCGCCGGATCGGGGCGGCCCTGCTGGTCGGCGGCGCCGTCCCGCTGCTGCCGTTCCTGCTGCTCGCGCCGGGCCGGCTGGTCCACGACGTGATCACCACCCAGCTGACCCGCGACTCCCTGGGCACCCCGGCGGGAGAGCGGCTGCGCTTCGTCGTCGGGCTCGGCGGCGGCCCCTCGGGCCTGCACGTGTCGACCGGTGTCGCGGTCGGCCTGCTGGTCGCCGTGGCCCTGGCGGCCGGGGCCGTCTACCGCGCGGGGCGCAACACCGCCCAGGACTGGTTCCTGCTCGCCGCGACCGCCCTCACGGTGACGGCGGTCTGCTTCTCCTCCTCCTTCTACGCGCACTACGGGTACTCGCCCGGGGTGTTCCTGGGCCTGCTCGTCGGCGCGCTGGTCGGGCGGGCCGTCCGGCGCGTCGGCAGCGAGCTGGTGCGCGGCGGCGGCATGGCGGCGTTGGCGATCATGGTGGTCCTGATGGTCCCGCAGGTCTGCTCCTCGGTGCGCGGCTACCTCGGCGGCGCGACGGACCCGGGCCCGCGCCTGGCCGCGGCCATCAAGCCCGGCTCCTGCGTGCTCTCCGACGACCCGGCCCGGCTCATCACGGCGGACCGCTTCGGCGCCGGCTCGGCCTGCCCGGTCCTGGTGGACCCGTTCGGCAGCTGGCTGGCCGACGACCCGGACCACGAGCCCTCGCAGTCCAACGCCAACCCCCCGGAGGCGACCTCCCGGGTCTGGCTGGAGGGCATGCGGCGGGCCGACTACCTGCTCCAGGTGGCCGAGCGGAGCACCTTCGTCCCCTGGACCCCCGAGGTGACGGACTACTTCGCCTCGCACTACGTCCTGATCGACAACTCCCCGGGGGCCTTCCTCTACCTCCACGTCGCCCGGCCGGACCGGCTCGCGGAAGCGCGCGACGCGCTGAAGGACCTGCCCGCCCACGTCGCGGCCGAGCGGCTGGTGTACCTCGGCATGGCCGCCCAGCGCGGGAACGACACCGACCTGGCGGCGGCGGCCTACCGGACCGCCACCGGGATCGACCCCGCCGACGCCTTCCCGCACTACGACCTGGGCACCCTCCACCAGGCGGCGGGCCGGGCGGACGCGGCGTCCGCCGAGTACCACGAGGCCCTGCGCCTCGACCCGAAGATGGCGAGGGCGCTCTACAACCTGGGCACGCTGGCCGAGCCGACCGACCGCGCCGCGGCGGCGCAGTACTACGCCCAGGCCAGGCAGATCGACCCCAGCCTCGGCCCGGCGGCCCCGGACCAGGCGGCCCAGGGCGCTCCGGGGGCGGTGCCGTCGCAGACCGGCCGCTGATCCGGCGCCCGGAAGCCCGGAAGTTCGGAAGTTCGGAAGTTCGGAAGCGGCGAAGGCCCGGACCGTCGGAACGGTCCGGGCCTTCCGCCTGCGGAGGGCCGACTCGGCCGGAGGCGCGCCGCAACGTCGGAGGCCCTTCCGTCGGATCGACGGAAGGGCCTCTCACCGCATCTTCACCGTGGGCGCAGACGGTTTCGAACCGCCGACATCCGCCTTGTAAGTTTTCTACGGGCAGGTCACTGACCTGCGGAAACGCCAGCTACTATGGCTCTGACCTGCGAGAATGACTCTCTGGACTTCTCGCAACCTCTCCACGATTCTCGGCCTCATCCGTGCTGAATCCGTGCCGCGTAGCAGTCCGCCAGCCTGCTGATCGCCGTCGCCTGGACTGCCACTTGCCCCTGCGACAGCCTCGTCAGTATCGCAGGCCCAGCGCTTCCCCATAGATGCCAAGTAAGGCTTTCCATCGCCGCAAGCCCGCGGGTCACATCGCCTCCTCACGCTTACAGAGCGTAACCAATGGGCCGATCTGACATGCTGATACCGCCACCTCCCGACAAGCCGACGAACCGGGAGGAGCAGCCAGAGCAGAGAACCCTGGGCAAGAAGGCAGGCTTGGTCTTGTATCGATCGCAGCCGTGGGGTCAGCCTCACGAGAGTGCACAACGACTGTCCCCCTGCGGGCCTCACCAGATCAGAGCGCCACTGCAAGGTTGACGAACTCGTCACGTCGGCTGAGTGAAAGCGGGAGAATCAGCTCATGCCAGAACAGCACGACTTGATGACCTTCTTCGACCGTGAAGCGCAGGAGCTCACCCACGAGTACGAGCGCATCCGAAGGACCCATCAGGGAGACAACGGAACCGCGGGTGACCAGGGCGAGGAGAACTGGGCGACACTGCTGCGTGGGTGGCTTCCGGCCGGCTATCACGTGATCACGAAGGGGGCACTGCTGTCCTCGAACGGGAGTCTCTTCCCAACGGTCGAAGGGAAGGCGTCCCCGCAGATTGACATTGTGATACTGCCGCCCTCCTATCCTGTAGGGATGATCAACAAAGGTCGCAAGGTCTACCTGGCCGATGCGGTGGTTGCGGCGTTCGAATGCAAGCTCACCCTCACCGGAGCGGACCTGATCAAGGCCGCCCGTAACGCCAAAACCTTGCGAAGCATGACCAGGCGTCTCCAGGACGACCCGTATCATTTTCTGTTTGGCTCTCCGATCTACGGCGTTCTCGCCCATTCCCACACTTGGGCTGGTGCTGGTTCGGCAATGGACAAAATCGACGAGTATCTCCAGAAAGGACTAGACGAGATCGACCTTCCGCACGAGATGCTCGACATGGCTTGTGTCTCCGACGTCGGCACCTGGACGGCCTGGAAACTGCCGCTGGTCGGTCGGCCGGGTGAGGACTGGACGACCGTTTCTGCGCGTATCGGCCGCATTCACCACAGTTCGCGCAAGGATGCGGAGCAGATCAATCCGCTCTACTCCATGATGACTACGCTTCTGCGCCGAATGGCCTGGGCCGACCCCACGTTGCGACCCATCGCCTCCTACTTCGAGGCGGTCAAGGGCGGCGGCATGGGCGGCCCCGAGCGGGTATGGGACCAGAGCATCTATCCCAAACAGCTGCGCGAACAGATCCGCGGCTCACGCGATGCCCGTCAGCGACAGTGGGAACCCTGGTCGACGGTCTTGTTGTAGGTATGCACTGCTTGGCCTGTGCCGACAACCATATTCTCGGTGAGCCAGATGGCGAGGATGTGAAAGATCTCGGCCAGCCAGTCACGGACAGGGTGCGGTGGACATCGGCGGAGGGTTTGGTGGCCGCTGTCCGTAGTGGCCGCCGCCGGGGTGTTCGACGAGCCGGGTCGTCGATCTCCGGATTCGCCGGACGTGCGGGGTGCGAGCTGGTAGGTGTGGGAGGTCTTTCGCCGGTTGGTGCTTTTGCCTGTCATGGGGGTGGGTTCGTGGCTCGGGTGGTGTGTGTGCACGGGATGGGGCAGCAGGTTCAGGGGGAGGACCGGCTGCGGTCCGTGTGGTTTCCGGCGCTGAGTGACGGGCTGCGCCGGGCTGAATTCGAGGGCTTGTTGTCGGAGTCGGATGTGGCGATGGGGTTCTACGGGGACCTGTTCCGTCCTGCCGGGCAGCTGCTGGCGGCGGGCGATCCGCCCTACACCGCCGGGGATGTCGAGGCAGGCTTCGAGCAGGAGTTGCTGGCGGCCTGGTGGCAGGCGGCGGCCGAGACGGACCCCGCGGTGGTGGCGCCGGACGCCGACGGGACCCTGGTGGCGACCCCGCGGTCGGTGCAGGCCGCGCTGCGAGCCCTGTCCGGTTCGAAGTTCTTCGCGAACCTGGCGCTGCGGGCGGTGGTCGCGGACCTGAAGCAGGTGCGCGCGTACCTGACGGACCAGCAGGTTCGCGAGCGGGCCCGGGAGCGGGTGATGGCGCGGATCGGCCCAGAGACGCGGGTGGTGGTGGCGCACTCGCTGGGCTCGGTGGTGGCCTACGAGGCGTTGTGCGCGCTGCCGGGCCACGGGGTGCGGGCGCTGGTGACGATCGGCTCTCCGCTGGGCATCCCGAACCTGGTCGTGCACCGCTTGCAGCCCGCCCCGGGGCAGGAGGGCAAGGCCGTGCGCGGGGCGTGGCCGGGCGGCGAGCAGTTGGTGTGGACGAACCTGGCCGCGACCGGGGACGTGGTGGCGCTGGTGAAAGATCTGCGCCCGGTCTTCGGGGAGCGGTTGCGCTCGGCTGTGCTGTCCAATGGAACTCACGCGCACGACGCGACCTCCTACCTGACGGACGCGCTGTGCGGGAAGGCAATCGCGGAGGGCCTGGCGTGAGTGGTGCGGGTGACGGAGGGCCGCGGCGGTACCTGATCGCCGCGGCGGTGGCCGATTACCCACAGAACCGGGAATGGGACCGGCCCGGTCTGGCGCAGGCCCGTGAGCGGGTGGTCGAGCTGTTCACCACGACGCTCGGCTACCGGCTCCACGACCCGCTGCCGCTCAGCCCGACCAAACAGGAGTTGACCAACGCCCTGCGCAGGTTCTGCGCCGCCCCGGAGCGCCGGGAGGACGACCTGCTGGCGCTCTACCTGTCCTGCCACGGCGAGATCCTCGGCGACGGCGAGGAGCACGTCCTGCTCACCGCCGACACCGACCCCGAGGACCTCGCCTACACCGCGCTGCCGACAGCGGAGCTGACCCGGGTGCTGCTGCGCGGCACCCGGATCCGGCGGGTGCTGCTGATGCTGGACGCCTGCTACGTGGGCCAGGGCGGCAACGAGATGGCCGCCGCCGCGCTGGAGCGCGTGGGCGCGCTGTGGGGCAAGGGCACTGGATCGGGGCTGGTGGTGGTCTCCTCCGCGCAGCCGCACCAACCGGCCCTGGCCGGGGCGTTCCCGCAGTTGCTGGAGGACGCGGTCGCCAGCCTGCCGGTGGCCGGGCACGGCCCGCAAGCACTGTCGGTGAACGCACTCGTCCAGCACATGAACGACTCCACGGATCGCCCCGGCTACCAGCGCATCGGCCTGACCATGGTCGGGTTGGACGGCGAGGCGCCGCCGTTCTTCCCCAACCCCCGCCACGACGTACGCCTGACCGAAGTCGACCTCGCCCTGCAACAGACCGCAGCCTTCGACGAACAGGACCGACGCCGGGAGACGGAACTCGTCTCCCGCCTGTTGGTGCGCGCCATGGGCTACCACCGAACCGCCGACGAGGACGTGGACCCCGCGTGGTGGTTCAGCGGACGCCACACCGCCCTCCGCGACCTGGCCGCCTGGCTCAACCACCCCGCCGACCACCGCGACGCGGCCTGCCGGGTCGTCACCGCAGCCCCCGGCTCCGGAAAGACAGCCGTCCTCGGACTCATCGCCGCCCTCTCCCACCCCGAACGCCACCGCACCGTCCCCACCCACACCCTCGGCCTACCTACCGACCTGGTTCAACCTGGCACCATCGACGCCGCCGTCTACGCCCAGCGCCTGAGCGACTCCGACGTCCTGGACGCCCTGAACGCCGCCGCCCGCACCCGCGCCACCACCGTCGGCGAACTCCTCGAAGCCCTCACCCTCCGCCCCCGGCCGCTGACCGTCCTCATCGACGCCCTCGACGAAGCAGCCAGCCCCGATACCCTCACCGCCGGCCTCCTGCGCCCCCTCATCGAACACTCCCAGGGCCGCATCCGCCTCCTGCTCGGCACCCGCCCCTACCTCCTGCCCCGCCTCGGCACCACCCCCGAACAGGCGATCGACCTCGACGACGACCGCTACGCCGACCCCCAGGCCATCACCGCCTACGCCATCCGCACCCTCCTAGAGGCCCACCGCCGCTCCCCCTACCGCCGCCGCCCCTCCAGGCTCCGGCCCGTGGCCGAGGCCGTCGCCGAAGCAGCCGACCGCTCCTTCCTCGTCGCCCGCATCACCGCCGCCACCCTCGCCGCCACCCCCACCATCCCCGACCCCGGCGACCCCCATTGGCGGGCCTCCCTGCCCCGCTACGCCGGCGACGCCATGCACCGCGACCTCCACCGACGCCTCGGCCCAGACGCCCAGCGCGCGATCGACCTCCTGCGCCCCCTCGCCTACGCCCAAGGCCAGGGCCTGCCCTGGGAGGACATCTGGGCCCCCCTCGCCACCGAGACCTCCGGCCGTCCCTGCACCGATGACGACATCCTGTGGCTGCGCCACCAGGCCGGCTCCTACGTCGTGGAGGCCACCGAGAACGGCCGCTCCGCCTACCGGCTCTACCACGAGGCGATGGCCGAATACCTGCGCCAGGACACCGACCCCCAAGGCATCCACGCCGCCTATACCCACGTCTTGACCAGCCGGGTCCCCTACCGGGCCGACGCCACCCGCGACTGGTCCCGCGCCCATCCCTACGCCCTCGCCCACATCGCCTACCACGCTGCCCAGGCCGGTCTCCTCGACCAG
Organism: Kitasatospora setae KM-6054; assembly: GCF_000269985.1. Taxonomy (NCBI): domain Bacteria; kingdom Bacillati; phylum Actinomycetota; class Actinomycetes; order Kitasatosporales; family Streptomycetaceae; genus Kitasatospora; species Kitasatospora setae. Next base: position 2,737,501 of record NC_016109.1, read on the forward strand.
GTCCTCACTGACACCGAGTACCTCGTCCACGCCGACCCCCGCGGCCTCACCCCCCACCTCCACCACGCCGACAGCCCCGAGGCCCGCCTGAACGCCGCCGTCTACCGCACTGGCCTCCACCTCCACCACGAAGGTGCACCGTCTGTCCGACGGCAAGTGCTCGCCCTAAACGCCGCCAGCGCTGGCGCCACCGACCTGCACAACGACCTCACCCACCGCATCCCAGTGGGAACCTGGACACCTCGTTGGGCCACCGGCAGCGCCTTCAGCCCCGCCCTCCGCCACACCCTCACCGGCCACAACAACAGCGTGACTGCGGTGGCGTGCACGGCGCTCGACGGCCGCCCCGTCGCCGTCACCACCAGCCATGACGAAACGGTGCGGGTATGGGACCTTGCCACCGGCCAACCCCTCGGCCAACCCCTCACCGGCCACACCGCCAACGTGCTCGCGGTGGCGTGCACGGCGCTCGACGGCCGCCCCGTCGCCGTCACCACCGGTGTGGATCGGACGGTGCGGGTGTGGGACCTTGCCACCGGCCAACCCCTCGGCCAACCCCTCACCGGCCACACCGACGAGGTGGCCGCGGTGGCGTGCACGGCGCTCGACGGCCGCCCCGTCGCCGTCACCAGCAGCCATGACAAAACGGTGCGGGTCTGGGACCTAGCCACCGGCCAACCCCTCGGCCAACCCCTCACCGGCCACACCGAAACCGTATACAGGGTGGCGTGCACCGAACTCGACGGCCGCCCCGTCGCCGTCACCGCCAGCTGGGACGAAACGGTGCGGGTGTGGGACCTTGCCACCGGCCAGCCCTTCGGCGAACCCCTTACCGGCCACCTCGACGAGGTGCTCGCGGTGGCGTGCACGGCGCTCGACGGCCGCCCCGTCGCCGTCACCACCGGTGCGGATAGCACGGTGCGGGTGTGGGACCTTGCCACCGGCCAACCCCTCGGCCAACCCCTCACCGGCCACCTCGACGAGGTGCTCGCGGTGGCGTGCACGGCGCTCGACGGCCGCCCCGTCGCCGTCACCACCGGTGCGGATAGCACGGTGCGGGTGTGGGACCTTGCCACCGGCCAACCCCTCGGCCAACCCCTCACCGGCCACACCGCCAACGTGCTCGCGGTGGCGTGCACCGTCTTCGACGGCCGCACCGTCGCCGTCACCACCAGCCATGACAAAACGGTGCGGGTATGGAACCTTGCCACCGGCCAACCCCTCGGCCAACCCCTCACCGGCCACCCCAACAACGTGACCGCAGTGACGTGTACCCTACTCGACAGCCGCCCCGTCGCCGTCACCACCAGCTGGGATGGCACGGTGCGGGTGTGGGACCTTGCCACCGGCCAACCCCTCGGCGAACCCCTCACCGGCCATACAAGGAACATGTACGCGGTGGCGTGCACCGAACTCGACGGCCGCCCCGTCGCCGTCACCGCTGGCTGGGATGACGATGTGTGGGTGTGGGACCTTGCCACCGGCCGACCCGTCGGCGAGCCTCTCACCGACCACACCGGCGCCGTACCCGGGGTGGCGTGCACCGAACTCGACGGCCGCCCCGTCGCCGTCACCGCTGCCTGGGACAACAATGTGCGGGTGTGGAACCTGGTCACCCGCCAGCTCCTCGGCAAACCCCTCACCGGCCACACCAGCAATGTGAACGCAGTGGCGTGCACCGAACTCAACGGCCGTCCCGTCGCCGTCACTGGCAGCGCGGACCAGACGGTGCGGGTGTGGGACCTTGCCACCGGCCGACCCGTCGGCGAGCCTCTCGCCGACCACACCGGCGCCGTGCTCGCGGTGGCGTGCACAGTGCTCGACGGCCGCCCCGTCGCCGTCACCACCGGTGCGGATAGCACGGTGCGGGTGTGGGACCTTGCCACCGGCCAACCCCTCGGCAAACCCCTCACCGACCACACCGGCACCGTGCTCGCAGTGGCGTGCACAGTGCTCGACGGCCGCACCGTCGCCGTCACCACCAGCCGGGACAATACGGTGCGGGTATGGGACCTGGCCACCCAAAAGGCTGCCGCAACCATCCCGATCAACTCACCAGGTGGCGTCGCAATCACCGCTGCGGGAGACCTCATCGTTAGCCTCCACAGCGACGTCGCCCACTATCGCCGCCGACTCAGCCAGGCGGGTTATCCACCGCGTGTGGATAACCCCGGCGAATGAACAGCTGCCCATACGTGAGGTACTGAACTTGAACTCGTGATGTCGGTCAGCCATCCATGATCAAGCCGGTCCCGACGAGGCAGCCGTCGACGAGGTGGGGACGGTACTGGATCATCTTGAGCTTGCGCTTGACGGCCCGGGTCAGCTGGCCGAGGTCGGCGGCCGCGAGGTTTCCGATGTCGCGTTTGACCAGCGACCAGATACCCTCCTGCGGGTTGAGGTCGGGCGCGTAGGTGGGCAGCTGAAAGACGGTCAGCCAGTGCGCGTTGGCCTCGAAGAACGCCCTGAGCGGTGGCACGAGGTGGATGCGGGCGTTGTCCCACACGAGGACGAGCGGGCCGCCGAGCTGGACGCGGGCGCGGACGACCAGGTCGCGGAAGTCGCGCCAGCCGAAGCCCTTCGGCTCGCCCTTGCGTCCCCGGTACTCGCGGATCGCGTAGATCAGCCGGGACCGTTCGCCCGGCTTGTAGCAGGCCATGCCCGCCATCGAGACCCGGCCGGATCCCCGTCCGCGCACGCGGACCACCGGCGTGCGCCCGATGCGGCCCCAGGTTCTGGCGCGCGGCGGAGTCATCGACTGCCCGGCCTCGTCCTCGAAGACGACCCAGGCGCCGAGGGCCGCCGCGGTGCTCTTACCAACGGCCAGGTCTCCTTCTTCCACAACTCCACCGCCGCGTCGTCGCGCTCGATCGCCCGGCGGGCCGGCTGCTGCCACGACCAGCCGTGCCGCTTCAACAGCCGCCAGGTGCCCTCCACCGTGTACGACACGTGGAACAGCCGGCCGATCAGCGTCTTCACCCGCGCCAGCGTCCACCGCTGATCGGCCCAGCCGTGGACCAGCGGGCCGCGCTCCAACTCCCGCTCCAGCCTGGCGATCTGCTTGTCACTGAGCCTCGGGCGCCCGGGCGATCCCTTGGACAGGACCCCGGCCTCCCCACGCTCGCGCCAGGCCCGGCGCCACCGCTCCACCGACCGCTCACTCACCCGCAGCCCGGCAGCGATCTCCCCGTTCTTCTGCCCGCCCTCGAAGCGTTCCACAGCCTGCAGCCGCAACCGCTCCCGCGCGGCCCTCCCGGCGTCGGTCAACCCACCGCCCTGCGCATACCTCATGTCCCAGGGCTACCGGAACCAGTTCGGCCCTGTCGGGCGAACAGCTCCGACATCACCCAATCAAGTTCAGTTGCAAGTCGTGCAGACGTGAAAGTGGTTCAGACCATGCTCGGCCACAAGACTGCCACTCTCACCTTGGACACGTACGGTCACCTCTGGCCCGACCGCTTGGACGAGGTTTCCGACCGCCTTGACACCCAGCGGACCAAGGCACTGGCGAAGGCCAGGCAGAAGGCGGAGAAGGCGGCGCGGAAGGCCCGGCAGCTCGCAGAGCAGCTGGCCGCTCTGGAGGCCGGCGGGCACGCTGCGGCCTGATCCGTGCTAAATCCGTGCTGCAACGTCGGAGGCCCCTCCACCGGAAGGGTGGAGGGGCCTCCGACCTGCATCTTCAGTGTGGGCGCAGACGGTTTCGAACCGCCGACATCCGCCTTGTAAGGGCGGCGCTCTACCGCTGAGCTATGCGCCCCCGCCGCGGTGGACCGGCACGGCCGGTCGCACGACGAGTCGACAGACTACCTGGTCCCGGGGGTGCTTCGCCGCCCCGTCTCAGCGGGGTGCGGAACGGGGGTGCCGGGCGGGGCGGGTGATCGGCGAGAATGGCGGGAAGAGCGGTGGAACGGATACGGAGCGGGGAGCGCGTGGTGAGGGTGGCCGGCGGCGGTGGCGGGGGTCGAGGCGGCTGGTGGGGCGGCGGCAACCGCCGGGACGGCGCGCGCGCGGACGCCAGGGCGGCCCGGGAGGCGGCCCAGGAGTCGTTCTACGAGCTGGACTCGGCCCAGCGGGACGCGCTGCTCGCGGTGGAGACCGTGAAGTCCGCCGGCGACCCGGCCGCCGCCCGCCGGGTCGAGGGCGAGTTCGCCGACCTGACCGCCCGGATCGACCAGGTCACCGTCGCCTACCTGGGCGCGCTGGACGCCGTCGACCTGGAGTCCGCGGAGAGCGACCCGGGCGCGGTCGCCCGGGCCCGGCAGCAGCTCGACCAGGCCAAGCGCGAGCTGGACGCCAAGCGCGCCGAGCTGGGCACCTTCGTCAGCCGCCTGCAGCCGGTCCTGGAGCAGGCCGAGGCCCAGCTGATCCGGGTCACGCCCGCCGTCGAGCGGGCCCGGCAGGCGCTGCTCGGCGCGACCACCGCCCTGGAGCGGGCCCGCGAGGCCGGCCTGCGCGCGGACGACCTGGCGGCCCGGCTGGCCGAGCTCGCGCCCGAGCTGACCCGGCTGAACCAGGGCGTCGCCCAGCACGGCGTCCCGGCCACCCTGCGGCGGGCCGAGGACGTCGCCCGGCGGGCCGAGGAGATCCGCGCCGAGGCCGCGCAGCTGCCCGAGCGGGCCACCGAGATCGACCACCGGGTCGCCTCGCTGCGCACCCGGATCGACGCCCTGGAGAACCGCGCCCCCACCGTCGACCCGGCGCTCAGCGAGCTGCGCCGCCGGTTCTCCACCTCCTGCTGGCAGGACCTCCAGCAGGTGCCCGCGCAGACCGCGGACGCCGTCCGGACCGCCCGCGGCAAGCTGGCCGAGGCCGTCCGGGCCCGCGACGAGCAGCGCTGGGCGGACGCGACGGCGGCGATCGGCACCGTGCGCGCGCTGCTCGACACGGCCGGCGGCGCGGTGACCGCCGTCAACGAGCGGCTGCGGCAGCTGAACGAGGTCCAGCACGACCCGCAGCGCGAGATCGAGCGGGCCCGGTTCGCGATCCGGGACGCCCAGCGCCTGGCGATGGCCGGCCGGCAGGCCCCCGACCCGCGGCACGCCGGGCCGCTGGACGCCGCCGTGGCCCGGCTCGACCGGGCCGTCGCCGCGCTCGAGGAGTCCGGCCGGCACCCCGACTACTGGCGTTTCCTGACCGAGCTGGCCGCCGTCCGGGAGACCGCGGCCGAAGTGGTCACGCTGATCCGGGGGCACTGAGCCGCCCGCTGGGTACCCTGCTCGGTATGCCTCGCTACGACTTCCGCTGCCGCTCCTGCGGCGCCACCTTCGAGCTCAACCGTCCGATGGCCCGGGCCAACGACCCGGCCGTCTGCCCCGAGGGTCACCCCGACACCGTCAAGCTGCTCTCGGCGGTCGCGGTGACCGGCGCGACGGCCTCCGCGCCGGCCGGCGGCGGGGGTGGCGGGGGCGGCTGCTGCGGCGGGGGCTGCTGCGGCTGAGCCGCCGGGTGCCCGGGCCGGGGGCGTCCGTCGCGCCGCTTCCGGGCCCGGGCCGGTGGTCCGCTGTGCCGACGTTCCCGGGCCCCGGTCGGGGCCCGCTTCGGTTTCCGGGCCGTCAGCCGAGGTGCTTGAGCATCTGGCGGAGGATCTCCTCGCCGGCGTGCACGCCGGTCTCGGTGAGCGCGGTGACGCCGTCCGCCGTCCAGCCGGTCTCGGCGAGTTCGCCGTGGCCGGGGCGCCAGCCGAGGTCGGCGGTGCGCAGGAGGTCGGCGTCGAGGAGGGAGTCGCCGGCGGCCAGGACGGTCGCGGCGCCGGTGCGCCGGCGGACCTCTTCGAGCGCGGCGCCCTTGGAGAGCGGGGCGGGGACGGCGTAGACCTTGCGGCCCTGGAGCGAGACCGTCCAGCCGCGGGCGGCGGACCAGGCGGTGAGGTCGTCGATCCAGCCGGCCGGGAGGTCGGCGCGTTCGACGACGAGGTAGACGAAGAGCTCGTCGGCGACCCGCCGCTTGTGGGTCCACTCGGGGTCGGCAGTGAGGGCGAGGTGTTCGACGACCTCGGCGAGCGGGGCGCTGTGCTCGCCGAGGCGGGCGCGGATCTCGCGCTGCCAGTCCTGGTCGGAGACGCCGTCGACCAGCAGGTGGCCGCCGTTGGCGCAGACCGCGTACGGGGGGATCCAGTCGGCGGTGGGGCCGGGGAGGTGGATCCGCTCGTACTGGGCGCGGGTGCGGGTGGTGACCGGGACGACCGGGGCGAGGGCCGCGATCTCGGCGAGCAGCGCGGCGGCCTGTTCGGTCATGAAGGAGAGCGCCTTGCCGTCGTGCACCTCCACCGCGAGGAGCCGTGGGGCGAGCCGGTCGGGCACGTCCAGGGCGAGGGCGCGGTTGGAGTAGACGAGGGTGCGGTCGAGGTCGCTGGCGACCAGGAACTGCGGCACGGGCGGGGTCTCCTTCGTTCGGGGGCGGGGGTCAGGTGTGGACGGCGGTGCCGTCCGGGCCGGTGGCGCCGCGGGTGTAGCGCGGGTGGATCAGGCCGACGCAGGTGTACGGCAGGTCGTCGGTCTCCTCGACCGGGACGCCGCGCTGCTCGGCCAGCAGCCGGACGTGGTCGAGGTCGGCGCCGGCGCCGCGGCGGGCCAGGATCCGCCAGGGGACGCGGCGCAGCAGGACCCGGGTGGTCTCGCCGACGCCGGGCTTGACCAGGTTGACGCTGTCGATGCCGTACTCGGCGCTGATCCGCTCGACGGCGGCCCAGCCCGCCCAGGTGGGGGTGCGGTCGGTGGCGGCGAGCCGGGCGGTCTCGGCGGCGACGGCGTCGGTGACGGAGGGGAACGCGGCGGCGACGGTGTCGACGAACAGGCGGGAGACGTCGGCGCCGGCCAGCTCGCGGTAGAACTTGGCGCCGTGGAACTCGTCCGGTCCGGTCAGGTCGGCGCGCAGCACGGTGCGGGAGACCAGGCCGGAGACGGTGGAGTTGAGGCAGGCGGAGGGGATCAGGAAGTCGTCCCGGGTGCCGTAGGTGCGGACGCAGCCGCCGGGGTCGGCGAGGACGGCGAGTTCGGGGTCGAAGCCGGTGCCGGCCAGGGCCTGGTCGAGTTCGCGGGTGATCGCGCCCTTGCCCGTCCAGCCGTCGACGAAGACGACGTCGGCGGGGCGGTGGTGGGCGGCGAGGTGGCGCAGGGCGACCGGGTCGATGCCGCAGCCGCGGACGATGGAGACGGTGTAGTGCGGCACGTCGAGGCCGTGGGCGTGGGCGAGCCAGCGGCGGATCAGGATGCCGACGGGGGTGCCGGCCCGGGCCAGCGAGGCGAGCACCAGGCGCGGGCCGCGTTCGCGCAGCAGGGTCTCGGCGACGGTGCCGACGGCGGTGGCCAGCCGGGTGGTGGAGGCGTCGAGGGCGGTGTGGAAGAGCCGCTGGTAGTCGGCGCTGGGCTGGTACTCGACCGGCAGCGACTCGGCGTAGTGGGCGCCGCCGGACTGCACGGCCTCCTCGCGCTCCTCGGTGGGTGCTTCGAGGTGGACGTCGGAGAGGTCCTTGAGCAGCCAGGTGACGTCGGCGGCCGGGTAGCTGGAGAAGGCCGGCCCGTGCAGCGGGCGGGCGGCGGGCGGGGAGGGGACGGTGTGTGCGGTCATGCTGGGTGCCTTCGACGGGTACGGGGTCATGCTCGGGCAGCGGGGCGTCGGGCGGGTGGCGCGGGGCGGTACGACGGGAGAACGGCGAGCACCACCCGGTCGGTGCTGGCGCGCAGGGCGGGCAGCAGGGCGGCGGGGCCGTGGTGCAGGGCGGGGGTGTCGGCGGGGTCGTCGACGACCAGGACGACGGTGTCGAAGCGGCGGGCGGGGTCGGTGCCGGCGGCGACGTTGTAGGCGTAGCGCTCGGTGCTGCGGTCGGCGGGGTCGTCGTGGGCGGCGAAGGCGAGGCGGGTGCGGATCGCGTAGCCGGGGTCGTCGAGGGCGAGGACCGGGGAGCGGGTGGTGGTGGAGAACCGCACCTCGGTGTCGGGGCGGGCCCGCTGGAGGGCTTCGGCGAGCCGCAGCGGGGCGTACATCAGCTCTTCGCAGCCGAGCACCAGGACCCGGCGGGCCCGGGGGCCGGCGTCGGCGGCGAGGGCGGCGCCGAGGGCGGGCAGGGCGGCGTCGAGGCGGCGGCGGTGGGCGGGGGTGAAGCCGTGCCGGCCGCCGTCGGGGAGGCCGGCCGGCCAGGGCAGCTCGGCCCGGAGCAGTTCGCCGGGCGGCCCGGCGGGGGGCCGGGGCGCGGGGGCGGCGGCGATCAGTTCGCGGGCCCGGTCGAGGACGCCGTCGGGCAGTTCGACGCCGCCGGCGGCGGTGGCGACCAGGTCGAGGCGGGCGCCGAGCCCGGCGGCGGCGGCGCGCAGGCGCTCGCGGTCGGCGGGGGTGCGCAGGTCGACCAGGGCGACGGCGACGTACCGCTCGCGCGGGTGGGCGGCGTGCAGGGCGCGGATGGTGTTGATGACGGTGGTGCCGGTGGAGAACTCGTCGTCGACCAGGACGAGCGGGCCGTCGCCGGCCAGCAGCCGCGGGTCCTCGGGGAGCAGCAGGTGGCTGGTGGCGTGCGAGTGCTCCTCCTCGAAGCCGCCGAGCGGGGCGACGCCGGGGACGGGCCGCCGGGTGGAGTGCAGGTAGGGGGCGTCGAGGCCGTCGGCGACGCTGTGGCCGAGGGCGGTGGCGGTCTCGGCGTAGCCGAGCACGACGGCGCGCGCGGCGTCGGCCGGGCCGAGCAGTTCGGCGACCCGGCGGCCGAGGTCGACCCCGGCGCCGTGCACCACCTCGGGCCGCTGCGGGACGTGCTTGCCCAGCACCCGGGAGACCAGCAGGTGGGCGCGCTTGGGGTTGACCCGCAGGGCGAGGCCGATCAGCCCGGGCAGCGCGGGGTCGCCGGTCAGCCGCAGGCCGAGCCGGTCGGTGACCCACTGGCCGGTCCAGGGCTCGGCCCCGACCGGCCCGGGGGCGGTGGTGTCGGCAGTCATCGGGGGCTCCTCTCGACGGGCAAGGCTGCGGGCGGGGCGGACGGTGTCGCGGACGGGGCGGGGCGGGCGAGGCGGGTGGTGCGGGCGTGGCAGGTGGTGCTGGTGGGACGGACGCGGGCGCAGGTCCGCCCGGTTCGCTGTCGAGCGTACGGGGCCCGCGGGGGCCCGCGGATCGGCCGACCGGCCATGACGGCGGCGCCGACCGGTCGACCCTCCCGTCAGCCGACCGGTCGACCCTCCCGTCAGCCGATCGGTTGACCCGGTGTCAGGAGCGGCTCCCCGGAGGGGACTTCAGCCGATGCAGGCGGAGAGCAGCTCCGCGAAGGTGACCTCGGGCCGGGCGACGCCGAACACCTCGGCCCGCAGCAGCACCCGCTCGGCCCAGGCCCGGTGCGGCTTGGCCTCGTTCATCTTGTTGGTGTACGCGGAGCGGCTGACCCCGCCGCCGCCGCGGTGCTGCTGCAGGATGTCCCGGGCGTCGCACAGCTCCTCGTGGGTGACCACGGAGAGCGCGTGCACGGCGGCGACGTGGCTGGGGTGGATGCAGGTCTTGCCGAGCAGCCCGTTGGCCCGGTCGAGTTCGATCTCCCGGATCAGGCCGTCCAGGTCGTGCTCGATCAGCTGCTGGCGGACCCGGTCGGCGGGCGGGGTGACCTCGGCGAACGGGGTGCGGCGCAGCTGCGGCTTGAACATCCGCTCCTGCAGCGGGAAGTACTCCCAGACCGGCCCGGTGACGGTGTGCCCGGTGCCGTCGGCCCGGCCGAGCACGTTGACCACGTCGCCGATCACGCCGGCCACCAGGGCGACGTCGTAGGCGGTCAGGTCGGGCGAGCGGCGCAGGCCGTACGCGGAGCACAGGTCGGTGACGCCGAGCCGGACGGCCAGCACCCGGGAGCGGTGCTTGTCGAGCAGCCGGGCGATGCCGTGCAGTTGCTCGCGGCGGCTCTCCAGGTGGGCGAGTTCGGGCGATTCGAGCACCGGCATGACGAACAGCCGCTGCCCGGTGCGCTCCTCGGCGGCGGTCAGCGCCTCCAGGAAGGGCAGGCCGCTGTCCTCGGTGAACTTGGGCACCACGAAGCCGCTGAGCAGCCGCAGCGCCGGGCCGAGCCGGGCGGCCAGGTCGGTGATCTGCTCGGCGGCCCGGACCCGGACGAACAGCAGCGGCAGGTCGGCGTCGGCGTCCTGGCCGGCGAGTTCGGTGAGCTGGGCGACCAGGTTCCGCTCGGCGCCGTCGACCTCGTGGTCGGCGATCGCGTCCTCCAGGCAGAGCACCATGGAGACCACGCCGCGGGCGGCCTGCTTGCGGACGTCGCGGGCCAGGGTGGTCCGGGTGGCGGGGCTGTAGAGCGTGGCGCCGAGGGCGGTGGCGAGGACGGCGGCCTCGCTGTCGCGGTCGAAGGGGGCGGGCTGCTCGTGAAAGAGCCGGCTGCGGACGTCGTCCGCGAGATGCCCGAAGTGGCGCAAGGTGCTCTCCCGCTGTGGTCTGGTGGGCCCCGCCGGCGGCGGGAACGGCTGACGCCTTCGTCCTTACCTTGGGACGGTCGGCGCGGCCGGAAAGTTCGCCCGGAGCGCCGGCGCCGTCCCGGGCAGGGAGCACCGGGGCCGTTGGCCGCTTATCGTACGGCCGGATGACCTCGGCGAAAGAGTTCGAAACATCGAATTCTCGCAACATTGTCGGCCCCGTCATCGGCCCGGCCACCTGCCCCTCTCCCGGCCGGTCCGCCCCCGGACCGCCCCGGACCGCTCCCGCTCCGCCCTCCGGCACGCCGATGCCGCGCCCCGCGTTGTCCCGGGGCCCCGGCAGGCGGCAGGATGGTGCGCCATGACGCACGTGATGGCGAAGGGCGCCAACATCCCGCTGACGGCCGCCGCCGTCCGTGCCGTGCTGCGCTGGACGGACTCCCCGGGCATCCCGGACGTGGACGCCTCGGCCCTGCTGCTGACCGTGCACGGCAAGGTCCGCGACGACTCCGACTTCGTGTTCTACAACCAGCCCCGGCACCCGTCCGGCCTGGTCCGGCACCTGCCGAAGCAGGTCGCGGACGGAGCGGTCCGGGACGGGCTGGAGATCGACCTGTCCCAACTGCCGCCCGAGATCGACCGGGTGGTGCTGGCCGGCTCCGCGGAGGGCGGCGCCTTCCCGGCGGTGCCGGACCTGCGGGTGCTGCTGTTCGACGCGGCCGCGCCCGAAGGGGCGCCCGCGCTGGCCGAGTTCGCGGTCGACGAGGACGAGCCGGTGACCGCCCTGGTGGCCGCCGAGCTGTACCGCCGGGCCGGCGGCTGGAAGTTCCGCGCGGTCGGCCAGGGCTACACGGACGGACTGGTCGCGCTGGCCACCGACTTCGGCATCACGGTCGAGGACGAGGCCGCGGACGGCCCCGCCGACGGCTCCGCGGTCGACCTGACCGACCGCGGCGGCGACCCGCGCCTCGCCCGCCCGAGCGCCCCCGAGCCGCCGCCGTCGCGGCCCGAGCCGCTCCCGGCCGACGAGGACGACTGGACGCTCGCCCCGGCCGCGCCCACCCCGGCCCGGCCCGTCCCGGCGGCCCCGACCACCCCACCGCCACCCCCGCCCGCGCTGCCGCCGACCGTCCACCACGCCCAGCAGCCGCCGCAGCCGCAGCAGGGCGGTTACGGCTACCCGCCCCCGCAGCAGGGCTACGGCTACCCGCCGCAACAGCCCCCGCAGCAGCAGCCCGGCGGCTACGGCTACCCGCAGCCCGCCGCCGCCCAGGGCTACGGCTACCCGCCCCCGCAGCAGGGGTACGGCTACCCGCCGCAACCCCCGCAAGCCCAGCAGCCGCTCCAGCCCCCGCAGCCGCAACAGCAACAGCAACAGCCGCAGGCGGGAACGCCGTTCGCGCTGCCGCCGCAGGGCCCGCAGTTCCAGCCCCGCTGAACCGCCGGAGCCGCAAGCCCCCGGCCCCTCCCGCCCGCCGAGGTCAGTTCCCGGGCGCGGAGGGGCTCTTGTAGCCGCGCTCCCACTGCATGCCGAAGCCGTACAGCCGGTCCAGGTCGGACTGGAACCCGTGCACGTACCGCACTTCGCGGCGGATGGTGAGCTTGCCCTCGCCGTCGTTCTCGATCAGCACCACCGCGCACGAACGGGCCGCCGGGGCGCGCTCGTCGAGCTTGATCTCGATCCGCGGGCCGCTCTGCGGGACGATGGTGAGCACCGCCTGGGTGCGGTCGAAGGCGGGGGTGTCGTCGTAGATGTAGACGAACACCAGCAGCCGCTTGAACTGGTCCTTCTTCTCCAGGTTGATGTGCATGGTCTCGCCGGAGGGGGCGCCGGAGACGTCGTCGCCGGAGAGTTTGATGTACGGCGGCTTGTTGAGGTCGCCGAAGAGCCGGCCCAGCGGCTGGACCACGCCCCGGGTGCCGTCGGCGAGTTCGTACATGCAGGCCAGGTCGAGGTCGACGCCGACGGGTGCGGCGCCGCCGGCCGCGGTGTCCAGCGGGCGGAGGATCCGCGGGTCGAAGAAGCGGCGCAGCGCGCTGGCGGCGCTGGGGCGTTCGGCGCTGCGGGTGGACCAGTGCAGGTTGATGTAGAGGTAGCCGGTGGTGGCCGCCGACCCCGTGATCGCGTGGTGCGGTTGGGACTTGGTCAGCGTGACCTTGAACTGCCCTCCGGTGTCGAAGCTGTCGCCGCGGTCCCCTTTCAGGAACTCCCACACCGAAACCATCGCGTCCTCCCCCAGCACCGGTACCTTCTCGACCTCTCCCTTACCCACCGGGAGGGTCCTGAGTCAACGTCAAGCGTACGGCGCGCCCTGCTGGCAGAGGGTTCGTCACTCCCGTACGATGCCTGCCCCTCGGACGCGATATCGTCTCTCCGCACAGGTGTACCGTGCGTCACCTCTCTTCCCCCTGCCCTGCGGAAAGCCGAGGCCCTCCCCGCGATGAACCTCTCCTCCATACAGCTGGTCTGGGCCGTGGTAGGCGGTGCAGCCCTGCTGTTCACCGCCATCCTGGTGGCCTTCCTGCGCTTCAAGAACAACCGGCCCGACGAGGCGTCGGGCGACTCTTGGGAGCGCAGCGAGGAGCGCCGCCGCCGCAAGGAGGCCATCTACGGCGGCGCGTCGTACGTGCTGCTGTTCTGCTGCGCCGGTGTGGCCGCCGCGCTGTCGTTCCACGGCCTGGTCGGTTTCGGCCAGCAGAACCTGAACCTGTCCGGCGGCTGGGAGTACCTCGTCCCGTTCGGCCTGGACGGCGCGGCCATGTTCTGCTCGGTGCTGGCCGTCCGCGAGGCCAGCCACGGCGACGCGGCGCTCGGCTCGCGCATGCTGGTCTGGCTGTTCGCGGTCGCGTCGGCCTGGTTCAACTGGGTGCACGCCCCGCGCGGCGGCGCGCACGACGGCGCCCCGCAGTTCTTCGCCGGCATGTCGATCTCGGCGGCCGTGCTGTTCGACCGGGCGCTGAAGCAGACCCGCCGGGCGGCGCTGCGCGAGCAGGGCCTGGTGCCCCGCCCGCTGCCGCAGATCCGGGTGGTGCGCTGGCTGCGCGCGCCGCGCGAGACCTACGCGGCCTGGTCGCTGATGCTGCTGGAGAACGTCCGCAGCCTGGACGAGGCCGTCGAGGAGGTCCGCGAGGAGCGCCAGGCGAAGATGGACGCCAAGCTGCGCGCCCGCAGCGCCGACCGCCGCGAGCGGGCCGAGATGAAGGCGATCGCCCGCCAGGGCGGCATGCTCGCCCGGGCCCGGCACGCCCGCCAGGTGCCCGCGCTGGCCGCGGCCGGCAGCGACGCGTCGTCCGCTACGGAGCCTGCCCTAGCCCCGGAGGAAACCACCCTGGACCGGGTCGGCGCCTCCGCCCTGGAGCCCGCCGCCCTGAACGCCGGCCGCCGCCCCCGCGCCGCCGTCGAGTCCACCGGCAGCAGCGCCTCCTCGTCCTCGTCGTCGCACTCCTCGTCCTACTCGTCGAGCGACGACTCCTCGCCGTACGGCTCCTCGTACTCCTCCAGCGTCGACCTGACGATGGACGAGGACACCCTGTCGATGCCGAAGCTGGACTCGCTGGAGCGCAAGCTCCGGGCGATCGAGCAGCAGCTCGGCTGACCCGCACCGCACCGCGCGCGACGAAGGCCGCGCCCGCCGGAGGACTCCCCGGCGGGCGCGGCCTTCGTCGTGCTGCGGGGCTAGCCCTCGGCGGCCTCCGGCACCTCCTGGTGCCGCTTGTTGCGGACGATCGAGGTGGCCAGGGCCGCGCCGATGAAGGCGACGCCGATCAGGCCGGTGACGATCTCCGGGATGTGGTACTTGATCGAGGCGAGCAGGATCAGCGCCAGCGCGCCGATCGCGTAGTGCGCGCCGTGCTCCAGGTACACGTAGTCGTCCAGGGTGCCCTTGCGGACCAGGAAGACGGTCAGCGACCGGATGTACATGGCGCCGATGCCCAGGCCCAGGGTGATCTGGAAGATGTCCTGGGAGATCGCGAACGCGCCGACCACGCCGTCGAAGGAGAACGACGCGTCGAGGACCTCCAGGTAGATGAAGAGGAAGAACGCGGCCTTGCCGCCGACCTGGACGATCGACTTCCCGCTGCGCTCGGCCGCGTCCTCGGCCTCCTGCTGCTGCTCCAGGCCGGACTCGAAGACCTCGGAGAGGCCGTTCACGGCGAGGTAGGTGGCGAGGCCGCAGATGCCGGCCAGCAGCACCGTCTCGGCGCGGTCACCGGCGAAGAAGCGGGAGGACAGCGCCAGCACGACCAGGGCGACGACCGAGGAGAGCGCGTCCAGCTTGCCGATCTTCTCCAGCGGCTTCTCCAGCCAGCGCAGCCAGTTGAAGTCCTTCTCCTCGAAGATGAAGTCGAGGAAGATCATCAGCAGGAAGATCCCGCCGAAGGCCGCGATGGCCGGGTTGGCCAGGTCGAGGTACTCGGCGTAGGTGTGGCCGTCGTGGGTCTTGCTGGAGTCGAGCGCGAGCTCGATGACGGTCCCCGGGCTGAGGTGCGCGGTCAGGCCGACGACCAGCAGCGGGAAGACCAGCCGCATGCCGAAGACCGCGATCAGCACGCCGACCGTGAGGAACAGCTTCTGCCAGAAGGCGTTCATCCGCTTGAGGACGGTGGCGTTGACGACGGCGTTGTCGAAGGACAGGGAGATCTCGAGGATCGAGAGGATCAGGACGACGCCGAATCCTTCGGCCCCCCAGATCAGGCCGGCGGCGATCAGGCCGGCGATCGTGATGGCGAAGGACCATCCGAACGTACGGAGGAACACGGGGTGGACTGCCTTTCTGGCGACCGGGGGCGACGGCGCCCCGGCTTGGCGGTGGTGCGGTTACTGGACGTTGACGCCGAAGTCGAGGGCGATGCCGCGCAGGCCGGAGGCGTAGCCCTGGCCGACGGCGCGGAACTTCCACTCCCCCTGGTAGCGGTAGAGCTCGCCGAAGATCATCGCGGTCTCGCTGGAGGCGTCCTCGGAGAGGTCGTAGCGGGCGATCTCGCTGCCGTCCTCCAGGTTGACCACCCGGATGTAGGCGTTGGAGACCTGGCCGAAGCTCTGCAGCCGGGCGTCGGCGTCGTAGATGGAGACGGCGAACACGACCTTGTCGATCTGCACCGGCACCAGGTCGAGGTGGACCTGCACCACCTCGTCGTCGCCGTCGCCGTCGCCGGTCAGGTTGTCGCCCTGGTGCTCGACCGAGCCCTCGGGGCTGCGCAGGTTGTTGTAGAACACGAAGTACTCGTCGCTGGCGACCCGGCCGCCGGAGCACAGCAGCGCGCTCGCGTCCAGGTCGAAGGGCGCGCCGGTGGTCGACCTGGCGTCCCAGCCGAGGCCGATCTGCACCTGCGTCAGGTTCGGCGCGGCCTTGGTCAGCGAGACGTTCCCGCCCTTGGCGAGGGTGACGGACATCTGACTTCCTCCCAAGCTCCCGTCTCCGGGGCTCCCGGGGCGTGCGTTCGGTGGACTGCCGTCGGCCGCCCGGGAGGGCCAGGTCCGGCGGGGGCGCCCGGCGGACGCACCCCAAGAGATCTACGCCCCCGCGCGGCCGCGCAGTGCTGCACACCCGACTGAACTTCCTGAACTCGCCGCCGCTCCCGGCCGGGTGGCCCGCCGGGGCGGCCTCGGACCGCCCCGCACGCGCACCCCCGCCGGTGTGCGGAGCGCCGTCGAATCTATCAAGCGCCCGCCCGCCCGCCCTCGCCGCGGACCCGCCCGCGGGTGGCCGGTACGCTGCCGGGACCGCCGGGACGAACCATCGCGCGGCACCACCACACGGACGAACAGAGGGAGCGCGGTAGCGATGCCGTTCGAACCGCTCGACCGGACCGACCCCGAGTCGGTCGGCCCCTACCACCTGCTGGCCAGACTCGGCGTCGGCGGCATGGGCCGGGTGTACCTGGCCCGTTCCGCCGGCGGCCGGACGGTCGCGGTCAAGGTGGTCCGCGCCGATCTCGCCGGGGACGCCGACTTCCGCGAGCGGTTCCGCCGCGAGGTGTCCGCCGCGCAGTCCGTCGGCGGCACCTTCACCGCGCCGGTGGTGGACGCCGACCGGGACGGCCCCTCGCCCTGGCTGGCCACCGCGTACGTGCTCGGCCCGGCGCTGGACGACGCGGTGCGCGCGCACGGGCCGCTGCCGGTCGGGGCGGTGCGCACCCTCGGCGTGGGGCTGGCCCAGGCGCTGGCGGCGATCCACGCGGCCGGCCTGGTGCACCGCGACC
Source organism: Kitasatospora setae KM-6054 (assembly GCF_000269985.1). NCBI lineage: Bacteria > Bacillati > Actinomycetota > Actinomycetes > Kitasatosporales > Streptomycetaceae > Kitasatospora > Kitasatospora setae. The sequence goes on from NC_016109.1 coordinate 2,754,087, forward strand.
TCAAGCCGTCCAACGTGCTGCTGGCCGCCGACGGCCCCCGGGTGATCGACTTCGGCATCGCCCGGGCGCTGGACGGCGACCGGATGACCTCCACCGGCGTGGTGGTCGGCTCGCCCGGCTTCATGAGCCCCGAGCAGGCGGCCGGCCGCCGCCTCGGCCCGGCCGGGGACGTCTTCTCGCTCGGCTCGGTGCTGGTGTACGCCGCCACCGGCCACGGCCCGTTCGACCAGGCCGAGGACGGCGGGGCGCCGTCCGCCGCCTCGCTGCTGTACCGGGTGGTGCACGACCGGCCCGACCTGTCCGGCCTGCCCGAGCCGCTGCTGGCCGCGGTCACCGCCTGCCTGGCCAAGGACCCGGGCGACCGGCCGACCCCGGCCGAGCTCGGCGCGCTGCTGGACGAGCCGGTCGCCCCGGCCCGGGCCGGCTGGCTGCCCGCCGCGCTCGCCTCGGAGATCGCCACCCACGCGGCCGAGGTGATGGACCTGGAGGCCCCGGTCCGCCCGGCCGACCCGCGCGCGGCGGCCGCCGTCCCCACCCCCACCGAGGTCACCGCGCCCGCCGCCGACCCCGGCACCGTCCGGCTGCGCGCCACCGACCCGGCGCCGGCGCCGGTGCCCGCGCCGGACGGCGCGGCCGCGCTGGCCGGCCACCCGACCGCGCTGTCCGGGCACCCGACCGCGCCGGTCGCCCCGTCTCGCCCGTCCCGCCGGGCGCTGCTGTTCGGCGGCGGCGCGGTGGCGCTGGCCGGTGCGGGCGGCCTGGCCGCCTGGGCGCTCGGCGGCGGCAAGCCCGCCCCGGCGCCGCGGCCCGCCCCGCCGACCGGCACCGGCACCACCTCCCCGTCCGGCCCGAGCCCGAGCCCGAGCCCGACGCCGAGCCGGGCCCCCGGCATGCCCCCGGCGCCGCTGTGGACGTACCGGACCGAGGCGAGCAACGTCGGCAGCGTCGGCCTGGCCTTCTCCCCCGGCCTGCTGCACATCGGCAACGCCGACCTGGTCACGGTCGACCTGACCGACGGCCGGCAGAAGTGGATCACCAAGGACGCGATGGCCTACCACCTGGCCTGCGCGGGCGGCACGGTCAGCTACGGCACCGTCGCCGACCTGATCACGGTGGACGCCGCCACCGGCACCGTGCTGTGGAAGTACCGCTCCGAGCCGCCGAAGCCGAACGGCGTCCAGATCGCCTCGGACACCGTGCTGGCCGCCGACGACCGCGCCGTGTACGCGATGTGCGCCTACCTGAAGCTGGACGACAAGGGCATCACCGACGCGGGCGCCAAGACCGAGAAGGGCATCATGGCGCTGTCCCGCAAGGACGGCTCGATGCTGTGGAACCAGCACCGCCAGCAGACCGCCGACTACACGGTCAGCTCGGTGCTCACCGCCGACACCCTGCTCTACACCGACAGCAAGGAGAACCTGGTCGCCCGGTCGCTGGCCGACGGCACCCAGAGCTGGTTCGCCACCACCAACTCCCGCTCGGCGTACCAGCCGGAGGTGCAGGACGGCCTGGTGTTCTGCTCGTCCGAGCCGAACGGGATCCAGGGCGTGCGGGTCTCCGACGGCAAGCAGGTCTGGGCGAAGCCCTCGGACCGCTCGACCCGGATGTGGTACGCGGCGCCGGCCGCTGGGAACCACGTGCTGTACACGGTGCTCGGCGGCATGACGCTGACCTACCAGGGCACCACCTACACCCCGACCGCACCGACCCGGGTGGTGGCCTTCAACGCGGCCGACGGCACCGAGCTGTGGCACCTGGAGCTGCCCAGCGAGGTCTCGATGGACACCAACCCGGTGCTGGTCAAGGACACCCTGTTCGTGCCCACCGCGGACCGCGGCATCTACGCCGTCGACGTGGTGAACCACAAGGTCCGCTGGGTCTTCCAGACCAACGCGGGCGCCGAACTGCCCTGGCACCTGGCCGGCAACGGGGAGCTGCTGATCGCCGTCCAGGGCAACCAGGTGATGGCGCTGCCCCCGGTGTAGCCGCGGGGAGGACGGCGGGGCGGATCCGCGAACGGAGCCGCCCCGCCGGGGTCGTGACGACCGGTCAGACGTTGACGCCGAAGTCCTGGGCGATGCCGCGCAGGCCGGACGCGTAGCCCTGGCCGATCGCGCGGAACTTCCACTCGGCGCCGTTGCGGTAGAGCTCGCCGAAGACCATCGCGGTCTCGGTCGAGGCGTCCTCGGAGAGGTCGTAGCGGGCGATCTCGGCGCCGCCGGCCTGGTTCAGCACCCGGATGAACGCGTTGCGGACCTGGCCGAAGCTCTGCTGCCGGTTCTCCGCGTCGTAGATCGACACCGGGAAGACGATCTTGGTGATCTCGGCCGGGACGTTCGCCAGGTCGACCTTGACCTGCTCGTCGTCGCCCTCGCCCTCGCCGGTGAGGTTGTCGCCGGTGTGCTCGACCGAGCCGTCGGCGCTCTTCAGGTTGTTGAAGAAGATGAAGTCGGCGTCCGAGCGGACCTTGCCCTGCTCGGTGCAGAGCAGCGCGCTGGCGTCCAGGTCGAAGTCCGTGCCGGTGGTGGTGCGCACGTCCCAGCCGAGGCCGACGACCACGGCGGTCAGGCCGGGCGCCTCCTTGGTGAGCGAGACATTGCCGCCCTTGCTCAGGCTGACACCCACGTGGTCCTCCAAGAAGTTCGATTTCCCGGTCCGTCAACGGCCCGATCGTAGTGCCGGGTTCCCGGCCCGCGACGGCGCCCGGCCCGGCGCGGCGCGACTTCCGCCGCGCCGAGGCGGGCCGGGCGGGGCCCGTACGGGCCGGGAGCGGCCCTCAGAGCGCGCCGAGGGCGGCCAGGTACTCCTTGGTGTCCCGGGCGTCCGGCAGGCCGTTCACGACGCTCCAGCGGACCACGCCCTCCTTGTCGATGACGAAGGTGCCGCGGACCGCGCAGCCCTTCTCCTCGTTGAAGACGCCGTACGCCCGGGAGACCTCGCCGTGCGGCCAGAAGTCCGACAGCAGCGGGTACTCCAGGCCCTGCTGGTCGCCGAAGACCCGCAGCGAGAACGGCGCGTCGTTGGAGACCGCGAGCACCTGCACCTCGTCGTTCTGCAGGCGCGGCAGCTCCTTCTGGATCTCGCAGACCTCGCCGGTGCAGACGCCGGTGAAGGCGAACGGGTAGAAGACCAGGACGACGTTCTTCTCGCCGCGGAAGTCGGACAGCTTCACCGACTCGCCGTGCTGGTCGCGGAGCTCGAAGTCCGGGGCCTGGGTGCCGATCTCGACGGTCATGAGGGGAACCTTCCTCGCTGAACGGGCGGCGGACGGTGGTCCGGCCGGGTCGATCCTCCCACCCGGCGGCCCCGGTTCGGCCGTCCGGGTGAGCCCGGTGCGGCCGTCCGGGCGATCCGTTCGCCCTGGGTGAACACCGCGCCCCCGGCCCGCCCGCCCCGGGAACACCGACGGGCCCCGCCGGCTGGTTCGCCGGCGGGGCCCGTCGCGGGTCGTGCTCCGAGGGTCAGCGCTTGCCGGCCTTCGTGGCCTTCGGGGTGGCCAGGCGGGTGCCCGCCCAGTCCTTGGCGATCGCCACCGAGCTGGTCTGCGAGAGACCGGCGGTCTTCGCCGCGTCGGCGATCTCGTGGGCCTCGACGTGCCCGTCGCGGCCGGTCTTCGGGGTGAGCAGCCAGATCAGGCCGCCCTCCGCCAGGTACTCCAGGGCGTCGACCAGGGCGTCGGTGAGATCCCCGTCCTCGTCGCGGTGCCACAGCAGGACGCCGTCGGCGACGTCGTCGTAGTCCTCGTCGACGAGTTCGGTGCCAGTGAGCTCCTCGATTCCCTCGCGGAGGTCCTGGTCACTGTCTTCGTCGTACCCGAGCTCCTGGATGATCTGGCCCTGTTCGAAGCCGAGACGGAGTGCCGGGTTGGACTTGTCCGCGGGGTCCGCGGTCGCGCTCACGGGAATAACCTCCAGTATTCGGCCCGGCGTCCATGCCGGGGCTGTGGCCGTAGTCCACACGGGAGCGGCGGTTCGCGCAAGTACCCGACCCCCGATCCCACCCAAAGGTTGACGTGTCGCGGGGCGACACGCCGCCCACTGTGGTGGTGAACACACCCATATGTCCCTGTCCGTACCGACAAGGTTGCTTCGTCTCGTACCCACCCGCGGCCCGTTCACCCCCCGTACGCCTGCCCGAGATGCGAACGGCATTCGGGTGGGGGCGGGGTGCGGGCGTAAAGTCTCCTGTTGGCCCTCATCCCGGTCGGCCGCCATCGTCCGCCCGGGTCCACGGTCAAACCACCTCCTGACCGTCCCGTCCACCAGGCGGAACGGTTACCGATCGGTAGAGATGACGGATCTCCGAGCGCGGTAGCACGATGGAGGCGGCGCGACAACTCAGTTTCGACCGACAGTGAAGGAACAGCGTGGCTTCCGGATCCGATCGCAACCCGATCATCATTGGCGGCCTCCCGAGCCAGGTCCCGGACTTCGATCCCGAGGAGACCGCGGAGTGGCTGGAGTCGCTTGACGCTGCCATCGACGAGCGGGGGCGCGAGCGTGCCCGCTACCTGATGCTGCGGCTGATCGAGCGCGCCCGCGAGAAGCGTGTCGCCGTGCCCGAGATGCGCAGCACGGACTACGTCAACACCATCGCCACCAAGGACGAGCCGTTCTTCCCCGGCAACGAGGAGATCGAGCGCAAGATCCTGAACGCGACGCGCTGGAACGCGGCCGTCATGGTCTCCCGCGCCCAGCGTCCCGGCATCGGCGTCGGCGGCCACATCGCCACCTTCGCCTCGTCCGCGTCGCTGTACGACGTGGGCTTCAACTACTTCTTCCGCGGCAAGGACGCCGACGGCGAGTCCGGCGACCAGGTCTTCTTCCAGGGCCACGCCTCGCCCGGCATCTACGCCCGCGCCTTCCTGCTGGACCGGCTGACCGAGCAGCAGCTCGACGCCTTCCGGCAGGAGAAGTCCAAGGCGCCGTTCGGCCTCTCCAGCTACCCGCACCCGCGGCTGATGCCGGACTTCTGGGAGTTCCCGACCGTCTCGATGGGCCTCGGCCCGCTCGGCGCGATCTACCAGGCCCGGATGAACCGCTACCTGGAGCACCGCGGCATCAAGGACACCTCCGACTCGCAGGTGTACGCCTTCCTCGGCGACGGCGAGATGGACGAGCCCGAGTCGCTCGGCCAGCTCTCGCTGGCCGCCCGCGAGGGCCTGGACAACCTGACCTTCGTGGTGAACTGCAACCTGCAGCGCCTGGACGGCCCGGTCCGCGGCAACGGCAAGATCATCCAGGAGCTGGAGTCGCAGTTCCGCGGCGCCGGCTGGAACGTCATCAAGCTGGTCTGGGACCGCAGCTGGGACCCGCTGCTGGCGCAGGACCGCGACGGCGTCCTGGTGAACAAGCTGAACACCACCCCGGACGGCCAGTTCCAGACCTACGCCACCGAGACCGGCGCGTACATCCGCGAGCACTTCTTCGGCGGCGACCTGCGCCTGCGCGCGATGGTCGAGAACATGACGGACCACCAGATCCAGCACCTGGGCCGCGGCGGCCACGACCACCGCAAGGTGTACGCCGCGTTCAAGGCCGCCCGCGAGCACAAGGGCCAGCCGACCGTCATCCTGGCGCAGACCGTCAAGGGCTGGACGCTGGGCCCCAACTTCGAGGGCCGCAACGCCACCCACCAGATGAAGAAGCTGACGGTCGAGGACCTGAAGCGCTTCCGCGACCGGCTGCACCTGCCGATCACCGACAAGCAGCTCGACGAGGGCTACCCGCCCTACTACCACCCGGGCCGCAACTCGGAAGAGATCCAGTACATGCACGACCGCCGCGAGGAGCTCGGCGGCTACGTGCCCACCCGCAAGGTGCGCCCGCGCAAGCTCGAACTGCCGGGCGACGACGCCTACAAGGCGGTCAAGAAGGGTTCCGGCAACCAGACCATCGCCACCACCATGGCGTTCGTCCGGGTGCTCAAGGACCTGATGCGCGACAAGGGCATCGGCAACCGCTTCGTGCCGATCGCGCCCGACGAGTACCGCACCTTCGGCATGGACTCGCTGTTCCCGTCCGCCAAGATCTACAACCCGCTCGGCCAGACCTACGAGTCGGTCGACCGCGAGCTGCTGCTGGCGTACAAGGAGTCCCCGGCCGGCCAGATGCTGCACGACGGCATCTCCGAGGCCGGCTGCACCGCCTCGCTGATCGCGGCCGGCTCCTCGTACGCGACGCACGGCGAGCCGCTGATCCCGGTGTACGTCTTCTACTCGATGTTCGGGTTCCAGCGCACCGGCGACCAGTTCTGGCAGATGGCCGACCAGCTGGCCCGCGGCTTCGTGATCGGCGCCACCGCCGGCCGCACCACGCTGACCGGCGAGGGCCTGCAGCACGCCGACGGCCACTCGCACCTGCTGGCCTCGACCAACCCCGGCGTGGTCGCCTACGACCCGGCCTACGGGTACGAGATCGCGCACATCATGCAGGACGGCCTGCGCCGGATGTACGGCTCCTCGGCCGAGCACCCGCACGGCGAGGACGTCTTCTACTACGTCACCGTCTACAACGAGCCGATCAAGATGCCCGCCGAGCCGGAGAACGTCGACGTCGACGGCATCCTCAAGGGCCTCTACAAGCTCTCCGACGGCACCGCCGGCCAGATCCCCGCGCAGCTCCTCGCCTCCGGCGTGGCGGTGCCGTGGGCCCTGGAGGCGCAGCGGATCCTCGCCGAGGAGTGGAACGTCAAGGCGGACGTCTGGTCGGCGACCTCCTGGAACGAGCTGCGCCGCGACGCCGTCGCCGCCGAGGAGTTCAACCTGCTGCACCCGGAGGAGCCGCAGCGCGTCCCGTACGTGACCGCCAAGCTCTCCGGGGCCGAGGGTCCGTTCGTGGCCGTCTCCGACTGGATGCGCGCCGTCCCGGACCAGATCTCCCGCTGGGTCCCCGGCCAGTACCAGTCGCTGGGCGCCGACGGCTTCGGCTTCGCCGACACCCGCGGCGCGGCCCGCCGCTTCTTCCACATCGACGCGCAGTCGATCGTCCTGGGCACGCTCACCGAGCTGGCCAAGCAGGGCAAGATCGACCGCTCGGCGCTGAAGGACGCGATCGACCGCTACCAGCTGCTCGACGTGGCCGCGGCCGACCCGGGCTCCGCGGGCGGCGAGGCGTAAGCACCGCCTGACGGAAAGGTCCGCCCGGAGAGGGAACCCCCTCTCCGGGCGGACCTTTCCGTCTGTTCCTCCCGCCCCGGGCGACCCCCGTGAACGCGAAGATCCGCCCGGGGAGGGGAACTCCCCTCCCCGGGCGGATCCGCGGGCAGCGCGGGTCAGATGTGGACCGAGGGTCCGGTCTCGTTCACGCCGCGGCGGGTGAGCAGGCCGAGGCCCGCCGCCGCCAGGGCGACGACGGCGGCGACCACGAAGGCCACGCCCATGCCGCTGACGAACGAGGAGTGCACGGCGTCGGCGACGCCGCGGGCGAACTCGGGGGTGGCGGCCGGGCCGAGGTCGCCCGCCTGCGGGGCGATGCCGAGCTGCGCGCCCTGCTTGAGCAGTTCGCCCTGCTCGCCGGCGGGGAGCGGTCCGCCGGTCACGGCCTGCCACTTGCCGGGGAGTTCGCTGGTGACCTTGGAGGCCATCACCGCGCCGAGGACGGCGGTGCCGAGGCTGCCGCCGACCTGCATCGCGGCCTGCTGGAGACCGCCGGCCACGCCGGAGAGCTCCAGCGGGGCGTTGCCGACGATGACGTCGGTGGCGCCGACCATGACCGGGCTGAGGCCGAGGCCCATCAGCAGGAACCAGAGCGACATCACGCCGTTGCCGGAGTGGATGTCCAGGGTGGACATGCCGATCATCGCGGCGGTGGTGAGCAGCATGCCGCCGACGATCGGGATCCGCGGGCCGACCTTGCCGATCAGGAAGCCGGCCACCGGCGCGCCGACGATCATCATGCCGGTCATCGGCAGCAGGTGGACGCCGGCGTCGACCGGGGCCATCCCGTGCACGTTCTGCAGGTAGAACGTGACGAAGAAGATGCCGCCGAAGAAGGCGAACGCCATCAGCACCATCAGCAGGGTGCCGGCCGAGAGCGGCACCGAGCGGAACAGCGAGAGCGGGATCAGCGGTTCCTTGGCGTACTTCTGCCAGACCGCGAAGAACACCAGGGCGAGCAGCGCGCCGCCGAGGAAGAGCAGGGTGAGCGGGTCGCCCCAGCCCCAGCTCGGGGCCTTGATGATGCCCCAGACCAGCATGAACATCGCGCCGGAGAGCAGCACGATGCCGGGGATGTCGAAGGACTTGGCGGCGTTCTCGGCCCGGACGTCCTTGAGCACCAGCAGGCCCAGGACCAGGGCGATCAGGCCGACCGGGACGTTGATGTAGAACACCGACTCCCAGTTGACGTGCTCGACCAGCAGGCCGCCGACGATCGGGCCGGCCGCGGTGGAGGCGCCGATGACGCCGCCCCAGATGCCGATCGCCATGTTGAGCTTGTCGGTGGGGAAGGCGCCGCGCAGCAGGCCGAGCGCGGCGGGCTGCAGCAGCGCGCCGAACAGGCCCTGGAGCACGCGGAAGAGGATCACCTGCTGGATCGAGCCGGCGAAGCCGATCGCGGCGGAGGTGGCGGCGAAGCCGACCGCGCCGACCAGGAAGGTGGTCTTGTGGCCGAACCGGTCACCGATCTTGCCGGCGGTGATCAGGAAGACGGCGAGGGCCAGCAGGTAGCCGGAGGTGACCCACTGGATGTCGGACGGGCTGGCGTTCAGGTCCTTGGCGATGGCCGGGTTGGCGATCGCGACCACGGTGCCGTCGAGGGCGACCATCATGACGCCGACGGCGACGGTGAGCAGGGTCAGCCAGGGGTGCCCCCGCAGCCGGCCGCCGGCGGCCGGGGCCGCTTCCTTGTCGAGTACTACGGACTGGCTCATGTCTCGGGACTTCCCCGTTCGTGTGGTGGTGCGGGGCCCGCGCCGCAACGGCCGGGACGACTGGACGGCCGGCGCGTCCGGGACGGCTGGGACGGCTGGGACGGCACCGGCGCGGAGGGCGGCGGTGCCCGGCCCTCACGCCCGTCCCCACGAGCTCCACGACAGCCGGGTACCGCCGTCGCGGAACATTATGTCAGTCACTGACATTCGACAAACGGTGACTCCTGTCACCTGGTGCCAGTTCACGATCACGGCGCTATCGTTGGCCCCATGGCCATGTCCACCACCGCCGCCGACCCGCAGCCCGTCGGCCTGCGCGAACGCAAGAAGCGTCGCACCCGGGACGCCCTGGTCGACGCCGCGCACCGGCTGTTCCTCTGCCACGGCTACGGGCGCACCACGGTGGACGAGATCGCCTCCGAGGTGGAGGTCTCCCAGCGCACCTTCTTCCGGTACTTCGCCAACAAGGAGGAGGTCGCCCTCGCGGTGCTGGCCGACGCCGAGGAGGCGTTCCTGGGCTTCCTGCGCAGCCGCCCGGCCGCGGAGAACCCGCTGGAGGCGATGCGCGGCGCCGTCCGGGAGGTGTGGCAGTCGGTCGACCGCGGCGCGGGCACCGGCCCGGCCGCGCTGGAGCTGTTCGAACTGATCGAGTCCACCCCGACGCTGCTCGCCGCCCACCTGCGGCACACCATCCAGCAGGAGGCCGAGGTCGCCCGGATCCTCGCCGAGCGCGAGGGCCTCGACCCGGACGCCGACCTGCGCCCCCGCCTGCTGGCCGCCGTCTTCGGCACCGTGGTGCGGATCTCGCACCTCTCGTACGCGGCCGGCCCGGCCGCCGACGGGCACTCGATGACCGGCATGCTCGACCTGATCGAGCGGCACTTCGACCAGCTCGGCCCGGCGCTGGCCGGCTCCTGGCGCTGACCCCCTACCGGGGTGGTACCCCGGACGCGCTACCGGGGTATGAGGACACCCGCCGCTCCGGCGACCTACCCTCGGCCCGGTGAACCCCTGGACCGAATTCGTGCGCGCCCTCACCGAACCGCTCGGCGACCACCGCCCGCCGCTGTCGACGGCCCGCCGACCCTGGATCCGGATGCTGCCGCACGGGCTGGTGCTGCTGGCGGCCGCCTCGCTGCTGCCCACCGGCATCGTCACGCTGCAGCGGTTCTACGGGGTGGACCCGGCGCTGGCCACCGCGCTCGCCACCGTGCAGGCCGGCGTGCTGCCGGTGGCGCTGACCCGGCCGCTGCTGGCCTGGCAGCTGACGGTGCCGTCGGTACTGGTCGGCGCGGTCGCCACGCACGGCGCCGCCGCCGAGCAGCCCTGGCCGTGGCCGGTCACCACGCTGCTGTCGTACCTCTTCCTGATGGTCTTCCTGGCGGTCCGGGAGCGCGGCCGCACCCTGTTCGCGGTCTGGGTGGTGACCTTCGTCGGCTGCAGCCTGAGCTGGACGGTCTTCACCGCGCACTTCGACGGCTCCTCGGTGGTCGCCACCGCGCTGTCCGGCGTGCTGCTGCTGCTCGGCTGGAGCCTGCGCGGGCGCGGCGAGGCGAGGCGGCGGCTGGCCGAGCAGGAGCGGATCTCGGAGACCGAGCGGGCCCGGCGCACCCTGCTGGAGGAGCGCGCCCGGATCGCCCGCGAGCTGCACGACGTGGTCGCCCACCACATGTCGGTGATCACCGTGCAGGCCGACAGCGCCCCGTACCGGATCGAGGGCCTGCCGCCGGCCGCCGTCGAGGAGTTCGGGCAGATCGCGGCCGCCGCCCGCGGCTCGCTGGCCGAGATGCGCCGCCTGCTGGGGGTGCTGCGGGCCGCCGGGACGGCGCCGGACAAGGCGCCGCAGCCGGGCCTGGACGACCTGCCGACGCTGCTGGCCACCGTCGGCCAGGCCGGGGTGCGGGCCGAACTCGCCGTCGAGGACGGGGTGTCGGCGCTCGGCCCGGTGCCCGAGGCGGTCGGTCTGTCGGCGTACCGGATCGTCCAGGAGGCGCTGGCCAACGTCGTCCGGCACGCCCCCGGCGCCGCCGCCGAGGTGCGGCTGCGGGCCGCGGCGGACGGCGCGCTGGGCCTGGCCGTCCGCAACGGTCCGCCGCCCGGCCGGGCCGCGGACCGGGCCGGGGCCGCCGTCGAGACCTCCGGCGGCACCGGGCAGGGACTGGTCGGAATGCGCGAGCGCGTCCGGCTGCTGGCTGGCACCCTGGACACCGGCCCGACCGCCGACGGCGGGTACCTGGTGACCGCCGTCCTGCCGCTGGACGGCACCGGCCCGGGTCCGGACTCAGGGGAGAGCACCGCATGACCATCCGCGTCCTCATCGTCGACGACCAGGCGATGGTCCGGGCCGGCTTCGCCGCCCTGCTGAACGCCCAGAGCGACATCGACGTGGTCGGCGACGCGGCCGACGGCCGGCAGGCGGTCGAGGCCAGCGGCCGCACCCACCCCGACGTGGTGCTGATGGACGTCCGGATGCCCGAGATGGACGGCCTGGAGGCCGCCCGCCGGCTGCTCGACCCGCCGCCCGGCACCGCCCACCGGCCGCGCGTCCTGATGCTCACCACCTTCGACGTCGACGACTACGTGTACGAGGCGCTGCGGGCCGGCGCCAGCGGCTTCCTGCTCAAGGACGCCCCGCCCGCCGACCTGATCGCCGCCGTCCGGGTGGTCGCGGCCGGCGACGCGCTGCTCGCCCCCTCGGTCACCCGCCGGCTGATCGCCGACTTCGCCCGCAACCGCCCGGCGCCGCGCCGCGACCCCCGGCTGCGGCTGAACGGCCTGACCCCGCGAGAGACCGAGGTCCTCGAACTGATCGCCCGCGGCCTGTCCAACCAGGAGATCGCAGCCCACCTGGTGCTCGCCGAACAGACCGTCAAGACCCACGTCGGCCGGATCCTCGGCAAGCTCGACCTGCGCGACCGCGCCCAGGCCGTCGTCCTCGCCTACGAGAGCGGCCTGGTCCAGCCCGGCGAGCGGTAGCACCGCCCGGGGTGGCCCCCCGGTATGACACCGCGGTTGGCCCCCCGGGGTGACGCCCGCCCGGCCACCGCCTTCCTACCTTCCTCCCGTAGCCGAACGGACGGAACGGAAGGAGGACGGGGATGCTGTCGCGTCTGCGTCGGGGAACGGCCGCGGCCGGGTTGGTGCTGGCCGCGGTGCTGGGGGTCGGGTCGTGGGCGTCCGCGGACGCGCAGACGCCGCTGACCGGGCCGCCGCCGGGCAGCGCGGCCTGGGTCGCGGACACCACGCTGGGGGTGCGGCCGCCCGACCCGGCGAAGGCCGGGCCGGCCGAGGTGGCCGCGTTCTTCGCCGGCCTGCCGGCCGCCCAGCGCGAGGCACTCGCGGTCCGCCACCCGCAGGTGGTCGGCAACCTGGACGGCGCCCCGGTCGCCCTGCGGCTGCGGGCCAACGCGCTGGCCGCCGCCGAGGAGCGCGACCACCAGCGGGCCCGGGCCGCCGAGCACGGCCTCCCGGCCGCCGAACGCGCCGCGGCCGCCGCCCGGGCCGACCGGTACGACGACCTGGCGCGCCGCCGCCTGCTGGCCTTCGACCCGCGCGGGCGGGGCCAGGTCGCCGAGGTCTTCGGCGACCTGGAGCACGACCCGCGGACCGTCGTCCTGGTGCCCGGCTCGGACACCGACCTGGCGAGCTACGACCGCCCCTCGGCGGCCGGCTACGACACCCTCGCCGGGATGGCCCGCGCGCTGCGCGCGGCGAGCGGCGACCGGGTCGCCGTGGTCGCCTGGACCGGCTACACCACGCCGGTCGGCCTCGGCGTGGACGCCGCCCGCGAGGAGCTCGCCGAGGCCGGCGCCGAACGGCTGGCCCGGCTGGCGGCCGGACTCGCGCCGGTGACCGGGCCGGTGGAGCTGGTCTGCCACTCGTACGGGTCGGTGGTCTGCGGGCGCTCGGACCCGGACCCGGCCGCGGTGGCGGGGGTGGTGGCGGTGGCCTCGCCCGGGATGGGCCTGGAGCGGGCCGACCGGCTGCGGGTGCCGGTGTGGGCGGTGAGCCGCAACGCCGAGGACTGGATCGGCGACGTGCCGAACGTCTCGCTGCTCGGCTTCGGCCACGGCGCCGACCCCACCTCGGCCGGCTTCGGCGCCCGCCCGCTGCCGTCGGACGGCTCGCACGGCCACACCGGCTACTTCGCGCCCGGCTCGGCCTCCCTCGCGGCCCTCGCCGCCCTCGCCCTCACCGCCCGCGCCTGAGCCCGTACCTGAGCCCGCGCCTGAGCCCCGGCCCGAACCCGACCCCGGGCCCGACCCCGCGTCACCGACCGGAGGAGAACTCGACGATGACCGTGCTGACCAGGCTCCGCCGCACCGCGGCGGCGATCGACGCCAAGACCCCCGCGACCCGCGACCGCGCCCTGGACGGGCTGCGCGCCGTCGCCCTGCTGTCCGTCCCGCTCGGCCACTGGATGCTCGGCGGCTTCGACGCCGCCGGCGGCGTGCTGCACAACGCCAGCCCGCTCGGGGCGATGCCGTTCATGGCGCCGCTGAGCTGGGTGCTGCAGATGCTGGGGGTGTTCTTCCTGGTCGGCGGCCGGGCCTCGGCGCTGTCGCTGCGCCGGGCCGCCGAGCGCGGCGTGCCGACCGGGCGCTGGCTGCGCGGCCGGGTGCTGCGGCTGGTGCGCCCGGTGCTGGGGGTGGCCGCGGTGTGGGCGGCGCTGGTGCCGCTGCTGCACGCGCTGGGCGTGCCGGACGCGCCGGTGCGCACCGGCGCGGTGCTGATGGTGCAGCCGCTCTGGTACATCGCGATGTACCTGGTGCTGACCGCGCTGACCCCGCTGTGCGTCAAGTTCGGCGCGCTGACCAGGGGTTGGGGTTCGGCGGGGCTGCTGGCGGCGGTCGCGGCGGTGGACTTCCTGCGGTACGGGCCGTGGGGCGGCGCGATGCCCGGCTGGCTGAGCCTGCTGAACCTGCTGCCGGGCTGGCTGTTCGCCTACCAGCTGGGCGTGGACTGGGCGCACGGCCGGCTGACCCGGGCCGGGGCGAGGCTGCTGGCGCTCGGCGGCGCGGCGCTGTTCGCGGTGCTGCTGCTGGTGTTCCACTACCCGGCGAGCATGGTCGGGGTGCCGGGCGCGGCCCGCACCAACTCGCACCCGCCGTCCCTGCTGGTGCTGGCGCTGGCGTCGGCGCAGGCCGGGGTCGCGGTGCTGCTGAAGGACCGGCTGGGCCGGGCGCTGCGGCGGCCGCTGCTCTGGCTGCCGGTGGTGGTGGTCAACCTGGGCGCGATGACGATCTTCTGCTGGCACCAGAGCGCGATGTTCCTGACCGCGCTGGCCGGTTCGCGGCTCGGCGCGCTGCCCGGCCTGACCACCGCCCCGGACTCGGGCGGCTGGGCGCTGGCCCGGCTGGCCTGGCTGCCGGTGTTCGGCGCGGTGCTGGCGCTGCTCGGCCGGTGGGCCCGCCGCTTCGACGCCCCGTGGCCGTCCCGGACCTGGCGGGCGGTGGCGGGCGCGGGCGCGGCGCTGTTCGCGGTGTACGCGCTGGGCGCGGTCTGACGCCGGCCGCCGGCCCGGCGCGGTCCGGGCCCGGCTGTCGGTGCCGGCCCGTACGCTGCCCGCCATGGCGACCTTCGACGAGCTGACCGCGCTGGCCCTGGCGCTGCCGGGGACCCACCAGGAGGAGACCTGGGAGCAGGTGACGTTCCGGGTCGGGCGGAAGATCTTCGCGATGGGCCGGCCGGAGACCGGCGAGGCGACGGTGAAGGCCGCCCCGGCGGAGCAGGCCGAGCTGGTCGCGGCCGCTCCCGGGGTGTTCTCGGTGGCGCCGTACACCGGCCGGTTCGGCTGGGTCCGGGTCCGGCTGGCCGGCCTGGAGGCGGCGGAACTGGGCGAGCTGCTGACCGACGCCTGGCGCTCGGTGACCCCGAAACGGGTGGTGCGGGAGCACGGCGGGTAGCGTCCGGGCGAATGTGACGCGGAACACCGTTTACTCCCTGCCCGGCGGGTCGGGCGCCCTCTACTCTGGCTGACTAGTAGTTGGCAGTCACAGCACCGTCGGGCCCGTCCCGCCGCGATGTACCGGCCCGAGGGAGTGGACGCCATGCACCGCAGGCGGGTCAAGCGGATCCTGATCGGCGTCTTCGCCGGCTGCGCGGCCCTGGTGGACGCGGGTGCCGCCGCCGCCCAGGCCGCCGCCTCCAACGAGCAGTTGGCGATCACCACGCCGCCCGCGGGCAGCACCGCCTGGGTCGCCGACCAGAGCTTCGGCCACCCGCTGCCGGACCCGGCCACCGCCGACCCGGCCGCCGTCGCGGCGTTCTTCGCCGCGCTGAAGCCCGCCGAGCTGACCCGGCTGATCGCCGCGTACCCGCTGGTGGTCGGCAACCTGGACGGCGCCCCGGCCGAGGTCCGCTACCGGGCCAACCGGGTCGCGATCGGCGACGAGCGGGACCGCGCCCGGCAGCGCGCCGCGGACCCGGCGCTGGACGCCACCGCCCGCGCGCTGGCCGCCTCCCGGGCCAACGACTCGGAGCGGCTGCTCGCCCCGGGCCGGCAGGTCCTCGCCTTCGACCCGCGCGGCCGCGGCCTGGTCACCGAGGTCTGGGGCGACCTGTCGGCCGCCCAGCGGATCGCCGTCCTGGTCCCCGGCTCGGACGCCGACCTCGGCCACTTCGACCAGAGCGCCGACCCGCTGCGCTCCCCCGCCGGGATGGCCCGCGCGCTGTACGCCGAGGAGCGGGCGCAGTCCCCCGGCACCCGCACCGCGGTGGTCGCCTGGACCGGCTACGTCACCCCGCAGGGCCTCGGCCCGGACGCGGTCACCGCCCGGCTCGCCACCGCGGCCGCGCCCCGGCTGACCCGGCTGCTGGCCGGCCTGAAGCAGACCAGCCACCCGGACGCGCCGCCCGCCCTGCTCTGCCACTCGTACGGCTCGGTGGTGTGCGGCACCGCCGCCCCGGGGCTGCACGCGGCGGAGCCCACCGACGTGGTGGCGTTCGGCAGCCCCGGGATGGGCGTCGACTCGGCGGCCGAGCTGGGCACCGGCGTCCAGGTGTGGGCGGCCCGGAACCCGAACGACTGGATCGGCAACGTCCCGTACCTGGAGGTCGGCGGCCTCGGGCACGGCGCGGACCCGACCACCCACGCGTTCGGCGCGATGTCGATCTCCTCGCTGGGCGCCAGCGGCCACAACGGCTACCTGGCCGAGGGCACCGCGAGCCGGCACAACTTCGCCGCGATCGCGCTCGGCCACTACGGGGACGTCACCGGCCCGTCCGAGACCCAGGGCTGACCGGCCCGGCCGAGGTCCGGGGCCGTCAGGACCGGACCGCCGCCGCTCAGAGCTCGCGGGCGTCCGAGGTCGAGCCCATGTCGGCGTAGCGGCCGCCCGCGACCCGGGCCGCGATCGGCTCCAGCTCGGCCAGCTCCTCCTTGTCGAGCACCAGCCGGGTCGCGCCCAGGTTCTCCTCCAGCCGGCTCCGCTTGCGGGTGCCGGGGATCGGCACCACCGCGGTCAGGCCGTGCGCCTCGGCGCGCTGCCCCAGCCAGGCCAGCGCGACCTGCGCGGCGGTGGCGCCGCGGCGCTCCGCGATCGCCCGGATCGGGGCGACCAGCGCGGCGTTCCCGACCGCGTTCTCGCCGGTGAACTGCGGCAGGTGGCGGCGGTAGTCGCCGGCGTCCAGCTGCCCGGCGTCGGCGAACGCCCCGGTCAGGAAGCCGCGGCCGAGCGGCGAGTACGGCACCAGCGCGACGCCCAGCTCGGCCGCGGCCGGGACGGCGCTGCGCTCCACGCTGCGGGCGAAGATCGACCACTCGGACTGCAGCGCGGTGATCGGGTGCACCGCGTGCGCCTCCCGCAGCTCCGGGCCGGTCACCTCGGACAGGCCCAGGTAGCGCACCTTCCCGGCCTCGACCAGCTCGGCCATCGCGCCGACCGACTCGGCCAGCGGCACGTTCGGGTCGCGGCGGTGCATGTAGTAGAGGTCGATCACGTCGACCCCGAGGCGGGCCAGCGAGGCGTCCACCGCCCGCCGGATGTACGCCGGGTCGTTGTTGATGCCCCGGTACGCGGGGTCGTCGGCGCGCCGCTCGATGGCGAACTTGGTGGCCAGCACGACCTGCTCGCGGTGGGCCCGGACGAACGGGCCGATCAGCTCCTCGTTGGCGCCCGAGCCGTAGATGTCGGCGGTGTCGAACAGGGTCACGCCCAGTTCGAGCGCCCGCTCCAGGGTGGCCAGCGCCTCGCCGGTGTCGGTCGGGCCGTAGAACTCGCTCATCCCCATGCACCCCAGGCCCTGCACGCCCACGACCGGGCCGTGGCCGCCGAGCCGGGTGGTCTCGATGCTGCTGTCGCTGCTCATGCGCTCTTCCTGTCCTGTGCCGGGTGTTCCGCTGTCGGGTGTTCCGCTGTCGGGTGTTCCGCTGCCGGGTGGCCGGCCGTCCGGCCGCCGGGGAGCCCCCCGTCGGGGAGCCGGGCGTCGAGTTCGTCGTAGTGGTCGATCTTCTTGTCGATCGCGGCGAGCGTGGCGTGCAGGTCGGCGAGCCGCTGGCGCACCTCGGTGCGGTGCGCGACCAGCAGGTCCCGCCGCTCGGCCCGGGTGCCGTCCCCGGCCCGGAGCAGTTCGACGTACCGGACCATGTCGGCCACCGGCATGCCGGTCAGCCGCAGCTTGGTCAGGAACGCCAGCCGGGCGAGGTCGGCGTCGGTGTAGCGGCGCTGCCCGGCGTGCGAGCGGTCGACCGGCTCCAGCAGGCCGATCCGCTCGTACCAGCGCAGCGTGTGCGCGCTCAGCCCGCTGATCGCGGAGACCTCGCCGATGCTGTGCCGGGGCGTCAGGTCCGGTACGGCGACCGGGTGTCGGAACGCCTCCTCGCACGCCGGCACCTGCTCCGCGGCCTCTGCCATGGTTCCGCTCTCCCGTCTCGACGACACCGACGACGCTACCGACTTGGAGTGCGCTCGAAGCAAGCCCGGCACGCCACCGCCCCGCCCCGGCCCGCCCCGGCTGGATAGAGTGCGGCCCATGCAGAGCTTGCGGATGATCGAGGACTGGCCGGTACCCCACGCCGCGGCGGCGGTGGTCCGCGGGAGCGACGGCGCGCTGCTGGGCGCGCACGGCCCGCAGGACCACCTGTTCCCGCTCGCCTCGGTGACCAAGCTGCTCAGCGCGTACGCCGTGCTGGTCGCCGTCGAGGAGGGCGTCTTCGAGCTGGACGACCCGGCCGGGCCGGCCGGGTCCACCGTCCGCCACCTGCTGGCGCACACCTCGGGCCTGGCCTTCGACGAGCACCGGGTGATGGCCGAGCCCGGCAACCGGCGGCTCTACTCGAACGCCGGCTTCGACGTGCTGGCCGCCGCCCTGGAGAGCGCCTCCGGCATCCCGTTCGCCCGGTACGCCGCCGAGGCCGTCTTCCAGCCGCTCGGCATGCACGCCACCCTGATCAACACCGCGCACCGCGCGCCGGCCGGCGCGGGCGGCCTCTCCACCGCCGCCGACCTGGCCCGGTTCGCCGCCGAGCTGCAGTCCCCCAAGCTGCTCGACCCGGCCACCGTGCGCGCCGCGACCCGCGAGGTCGCCTTCCCCGGCACCAGCGGCGTGCTGCCCGGCTTCGGCCACCGCCGCCCCAACGACTGGGGCCTGGGCTTCGAGATCCGCGACCACAAGGCCCCGCACTGGACCGGCACCGCCAACTCCCCCGGCACCTTCGGCCACTTCGGCCAGTCCGGCACCTTCCTCTGGGTCGACCCGGAGGCCGGTCTCGCCTGCCTCGCCCTCACCGACCGCGACTTCGGCCCCTGGGCGGCCGAGGTCTGGCCGCGGTTGGGCGACGCGGTCCTCGCCGAAGCGGCGTAGCGCGCGGCGCGCCCCGGCTCAGCCGTACCGCACCGGCGTGTGCATCTCCCAGAGCAGCAGCTCGACCCCGTCCGGCCCGGCGGTCGGGTCCGCGAACGCGTCGCCGGTGATCCGGACGGAGTCGCCGGGCCCCGCCGAGCGGCCGCCGCCCTGCGGGCCGGGGACGGTGCGGTAGCCGACCGATCCGGCGACGACGTGCGCGTAGCGGAAGGGCGCCGCGGGCAGGTCGGGCAGCGGCATCCAGGCGGGGGCCCGGACCAGCCAGAGCGCGGCGTCGCCGCGGCGCAGCCGGGGCGCCCGGTCGGCGTCGGCGTCCCGCCCGGAGGCCAGCAGGTGCAGGCCCTCGCCGTCGGGGACGGTGCGCAGGCCGAGGCCGGGCGCGGCGCCGTACGCGTCGGGCTGCAGCCACATCTGGACGAAGCGGACCGGTTCGGCGGCCCCGCCGACGTTGCGCTCGGTGTGGGTGACGCCGCTGCCGGTGGACTGCACCTGGACGGTGCCGGGCCGCAGCACGCCGGCGTGGCCCGCGTCGTCGCGGTGGGCGAGGGCGCCGGAGAGCACCCAGGTGACGATCTCGGTCTCGCTGTGCCGGTGCGCCTCGTAGCCGGCGCCGGGGGCCAGGGTCTCCTCGTTGCAGGCGAGCAGCGCGCCGAAGGAGGTGTTCCGCGGGTCGTAGTGGCCGGCGAAGGAGAAGGCGTGCCGGGTGGTGACGCCTTCGGCGGGTTCCGACAGGTAGCGCTCGGCGGTGCGCCGGAGGTCGGCACGGCCGCGCTCCTTGCGGCCCGGCCCGGACGCCGGTTCGACGGTTTCGTACGCCTGCCCGTCCTGGGGCGGAAGTTCCACGCTCACGGGCACCACGGTAGCCGGTGTGACGGGTGCCACCGGCCGACATCGGTCCCGGTGTGCACGAGCACCCTCCGGCGTGAGGCAGGCTAGTGCCGTGCCATCCGCCTCAGCGAAACCCGACAAGCCCTCCGACCGGGCGTCCGACGCGCGCGCCTCCTCCGAGCGGCCCGAGCGGCCCGCCGAGAAGGCCGCGGAGAAGAAGCCCGCCCGGCGCCCGGCCGCGGCGAACCGCCCCGCGGGGGTGCCGGGCCGGGGGCGGATGACGGCCGAGGAGCGGCGGCTGGCCGCCGAGCGGGCGGAGCTGCGGGCGGCGACGCTGAAGCGGCTGGAGAAGTCGGCGGGCAAGCTGGCGTCCGCGGCGATCGCCCGGATGGACGACCAACTGGCCTGGTACCGGCGGATGCCGCCGGAGCACCGCTCGTGGATCGGCCTGGTCGCGCAGGCGGGCATCGCGGCGTTCACCGAGTGGTACCGGCACCCGGAGGCGCCGCAGGCGATCTCCACGGACGTGTTCGGCACCGCCCCGCGCGAGCTGACCCGGGCGATCACGCTGCGGCAGACCGTGGAGCTGATCCGCACCACCATCGAGGTGATGGAGGAGGCCATCGAGGAGGTGGCCGCGCCCGGCGACGAGGCGGGCATGCGCGAGTCGGTGCTGGTCTACGCCCGGGAGATCGCGTTCGCCACCGCCCAGGTGTACGCGCAGGCCGCCGAGGCGCGCGGCGCGTGGGACGCCCGGCTGGAGGCGCTGGTGGTCAACTCGCTGCTGTCCGGCGACGCCGACGAGGGCGTGCTGTCGCGGGCGGCGGCGCTCGGCTGGGGGCAGCCCAGCCAGGTGCGGGTGGTGATGGGCAGCGCCCCGGACGGGGACAGCGAGCTGGTGGTGGAGGCGATCCGGCGCGCGGCCCGGTACGCCAAGCTGCACGTGCTGACCGGAGTGCTGGGCCGCCGGCTGGTGGTGGTGGTCGGCGGTGACAAGGAGCCGGTGCACGCGGCCCGGGCGCTGATCGGGCAGTTCGCGCCGGGCCCGGTGGTGGTCGGTCCGACGGTCGGCGACCTGCTGTCGGCGACCCGGTCGGCGCACGCCGCCGCGCAGGGCCTGAAGGCGTGCGCGGCCTGGCCGGACGCGCCCCGCCCGGTGCTGGCCGACGACCTGCTGCCGGAACGGGCGCTGGCGGGCGACGAAGTGGCGCGCCGTCAGCTGGTGGAGGAGATCTACACACCCCTGGAGGAGGCCGGCTCGGCCCTGCTGGAGACGCTGAGCGTCTACCTGGAGCAGGCCTCCTCGCTGGAGGGCGCCGCCCGGATGCTCTTCGTTCACCCGAATACCGTGCGCTACCGGCTGCGTCGTGTGACAGACGTCACCGGCTATGCTCCGTCGGACGTGCGTTCGGCCTTCACCCTGCGCATCGCCCTTGCTCTGGGACGTCTCGGTTCCGGGTCCGACCAGGGGTGACCCGACTGTAGGGAATCCACAAGCCGACGTGCTTTTCTTCGTCATCGTCGCCTACCCGCCCCCGGGTGTCCGGCGAGAGAGGGTTGAACCGTGCTCGTTATCGTCGCCCCTGGACAGGGTGCCCAGACCCCCGGCTTCCTCAACCCCTGGCTCGAACTGGACGGCGCCGCCGACCGGCTCCGCCAGTGGTCGGAGACGGCCGGCCTCGACCTGCTGCACGCCGGCACCGGGGCCTCCGAGGAGGAGATCAAGGACACCGCCGTCGCCCAGCCGCTGCTGGTCGCCGCCGGCCTGGTGACCGCCGCCGCGCTGTTCCCGCAGGGCCTGACCGGCACCGTGGGCGCGGTGGCCGGCCACAGCGTCGGCGAGATCACCGCCGCGGCGCTGGCCGGCGTGCTGTCCGAGCAGGACGCGCTGAACTTCGTCCGCGAGCGCAGCCTGGGCATGGCGGAGGCCGCCGCGGCCACCGCGACCGGCATGACCGCGGTGCTCGGCGGCGACCAGGAGGCCGTGCTCGCCAAGCTCGCCGAGCACGGCGTGACCGCGGCGAACAACAACGGCGGCGGCCAGCTGGTCGCGGCCGGCACGCTGGAGCAGCTGGCCGCGCTGAAGGCGGACCCGCCGGCCGGCGCGCGGCTGATCCCGCTGAAGGTCGCGGGCGCGTTCCACACCGCGCACATGGGCCCGGGCGTGGTCCGGCTGGAGAAGCTGGCGCCGACCCTCGCGGTCGCCGACCCGGCCCTCACCTACCTGTCGAACCGGGACGGCGAGCCGGTCGGCTCCGGCGCCGAGGTGCTCGCCCGGCTGGTCTCGCAGGTCTCCAACCCGGTCCGCTGGGACCTCTGCATGGAGACCCTGCAGCGGATCGGCGCGACCGCCGTGATCGAGCTGTCCCCCGCCGGGACGCTCACCAACCTGGTCAAGCGCAACGTCAAGGGCGTCGCCACGCTGGCCCTGAAGACCCCCGCCGACCTCGACAAGGCCCGCGCGCTCGTGGCCGAGCACGGCAGCCAGGAGGCGACCGCATGAGCCCGACCATCAAGCCGGCCACCGGCGCCCAGCACTCCCGCATCCACGGCGTGGGCGGCTACCGGCCGACCCGGGTGATCCCCAACTCCGAGGTGCTGAACTGGATCGACTCCTCGGACGAGTGGATCCGCACCCGCTCCGGCATCGCCGAGCGCCGCTGGGCCGGCCCGGAGGAGACCGTCGCCGAGATGTCGGTGCAGGCGGCCGGCAAGGCCGTCGCGATGGCCGGGATCCGGCCGGAGCAGATCGGCGGCGTCATCGTGGCGACCGTCTCGCACCTGAAGCAGACCCCGGCGATCGCCACCGAGATCGCCCAGCGGCTCGGCTGCGGCACCGCCCCGGCGTTCGACATCTCGGCGGCCTGCGCGGGCTTCGGCTACGGCCTGAGCCTGGCCGACGGCATGGTGCGCGGCGGCAGCGCCGAGTACGTGCTGGTGATCGGCGTGGAGCGGCTGTCCGACCTGACCGACGTCACCGACCGGTCGACCGCGTTCATCTTCGGCGACGGCGCGGGCGCCGCGATCGTCGGCCCGTCCGACACCCCCGGCATCGGCAAGGTGATCTGGGGCTCCGACGGCTCGCAGGCCGACGTGATCTCGCAGACCCAGGCGTGGGACACCGCGTTCGCCAAGCCGGACGCGGTCAACGGCGCCGGTGACGAGACCAAGTGGCCCGCCCTGCGGATGGAGGGCCAGGCGGTCTTCCGCTGGGCGGTGTACGACATGGCGAAGGTCGCCGAGCAGGCCCTGGAGGCCGCCGGGATCACCGCCGACCAGCTGGGCGCGTTCATCCCGCACCAGGCGAACATGCGGATCATCGACGCCATGGTCAAGAAGCTGGACCTGCCCCCGAGCGTCCCGGTGGCCCGCGACATCGCGGAGACCGGCAACACCTCCGCCGCGTCCATTCCGCTCGCCATGGAGCGGATGCTGGAGCGCGGCGAGGCCAAGAGCGGCGACCTGGCACTGATCATCGGCTTCGGGGCGGGTCTCGTCTACGCCGCCGCGGTCGTTACGCTCCCCTAGGCGTTTTTCCCCGTCACACCCCTGTAGAGCGCGTCGGCCCACCGGGCCGCACGCCGTCAACACCGAGAAGGAGCAGCCGACATGGCTACCCGCGAAGAGGTTCTCGAAGGTCTCGCCGAGATCGTGAACGAGATCGCCGGCATCCCCACCGAGGACGTCGCCCTCGACAAGTCCTTCACCGACGACCTGGACGTCGACTCGCTGTCCATGGTCGAGGTCGTCGTCGCCGCCGAGGAGCGCTTCGGCGCGAAGATCCCGGACGACGAGGTCAAGAACCTCAAGACCGTCGGCGACGCGGTGGACTTCATCGTCGCCAACGTCTGACCGGTGTCAGGCTCCCGGCCGGGGCGCGCCCGGCGCGCCCCGGCCGGACCCCCCACCTCCCGCTCCTCCGGCCTCCCCGGGTCCTCCCCTCAGATCTGAGAGAAGAAGAAACCAGTGACTGCTGAAAACCGCACCGTGGTCGTCACGGGTATCGGCGCCTTCACGCCGCTGGGCGGCGACGCCGCCACTTTCTGGGAGGGCCTGCTGGCCGGCAGGTCCGGGGTCCGCGCCCTCACCGAGGAGTGGGCGGCCGACCTGCCGGTCCGGATCGCCGCCCGGGTGGCCGTCGAGCCCGGCGAGATCCTGCCCCGCCCGCTGGCCCGCAAGCTGGACCGCTCGGCCCAGTTCGCGCTGATCGCCGCCCGTGAGGCGTGGAAGGACGCGGGCTACCAGGCCCCGGCCACCGACGAGTCCAACGCGCTGGCGCCCGAGCGGCTGGGCGCGGTCATCGCCTCCGGCATCGGCGGCGTCACCACCCTGCTCGACCAGTACGACGTGCTCAAGGAGCAGGGCGTCCGCAAGGTCTCCCCGCACACCGTCCCGATGCTGATGCCCAACTCCCCGGCGGCCAACGTCGGCCTGGAGGTCGGCGCCCGCGCGGGCGTGCACACCCCCGTCTCCGCCTGCGCCTCCGGCGCCGAGGCGATCGGCTACGCGATCGAGATGATCCGCACCGGCCGCGCCGACGTGGTCGTGGCCGGCGGCACCGAGGCGGCGATCCACCCGCTGCCGATCGTCGCCTTCTCCAACATGATGGCGATGTCCAAGAACAACGACGACCCGCAGCACGCCTCCCGCCCGTACGACAAGGGCCGGGACGGCTTCGTCCTCGGCGAGGGCGCCGGCGTGGTCGTGCTGGAGTCCGCCGAGCACGCGGCCGCCCGCGGCGCCCGGGTCTACTGCGAGGCCGTCGGCCAGGGCCTGTCCTCGGACGCGCACCACATCGCCCAGCCCGAGCCGACCGGCGCCGGCGTGGCCCGCGCCATCGACGACCTGTTCGCCCGCAACGAGCTCGACCGGTCCGAGGTCGTGCACGTCAACGCGCACGCCACCTCGACCCCGCAGGGCGACACCGCCGAGATCAAGGCGCTGCGCCGCACCCTCGGCGAGCACCTCGACCACGTGGCGATCTCCGCCACCAAGTCGATGACCGGCCACCTGCTCGGCGGCGCGGGCGGCATCGAGACCGTCGCCACCGTGCTCGCCCTGTACAACCGGATCGCCCCGCCGACCGTCAACGTGGTCGACCTGGACGACGACATCGACGCCGACATCGTCCGCGACGAGGCCCGCAAGCTGCCGGTCGAGGGCCGGATCGCCGCCCTCAACAACTCGTTCGGCTTCGGCGGCCACAACGTGGTGCTGGCCTTCCGCACCGTCTGACGCGCCGTCCGCTCCGGGGCACCCGGAAGGGGGTGCGGGGATCCTCCCCGCACCCCCTTCCGGCGTCTCCGGACCCGGCGTCAGACCACCTGGTGCAGCCAGCGCACCGGCGCGCCCTCGCCCGCGTACCGGAACGGCTCCAGCTCGTCGTCCCAGGGCTTGCCGAGCAGCCTGGAGATCTCCGCCGCCAGGTCGCCGCCCTCGTTGCGGGCGCGCAGCAGGACGGCGCGGAGCCGGTCCTCCGGGATCAGGATGTCGCCGTGGATGCCCGTGA
The DNA here is from genome assembly GCF_000269985.1 of Kitasatospora setae KM-6054. Taxonomy (NCBI): domain Bacteria; kingdom Bacillati; phylum Actinomycetota; class Actinomycetes; order Kitasatosporales; family Streptomycetaceae; genus Kitasatospora; species Kitasatospora setae. The sequence continues at coordinate 2,779,102 of NC_016109.1, forward strand.
CGGCGTGGAAGATGCCGAGCGCGGGCGTCGAGGAGTACCGCTCGCCCTCCGCCGTGGCGCAGGGCTCGCTGGTCACCTCGTACCGCATCAGCTGCCAGTCGCGCAGCGCGGAGGCGAGTTTGGAGGCGGTGCCGGGCTCCCCCTGCCAGGAGAGTTCGGACCGCCAGTGGCCGGGCGCGGCGGGCTGCCTGATCCAGTCGAGGTTGACCCGGACGCCTAGCACCCCCGCGACCGCCCACTCGACGTGCGGGCACAGCGCGCGCGGCGCGGAGTGGACGTAGAGCACACCACGTGTCGTCACCGGGACCTCCTGGCTGTGGACGAGGGTCGCCTTCCCCAGCTGCCTCGCGCCGTCGCCGGTAGGTAGTGACCACTTGCTACCCCGTGAAGCTCGGCTTATTCGACATTAGGTCATCAAATCGAGCAAAACGGACAAGCTTTCCCCCCATGCTAGTCGGTTCCTCCGAGAGGTCTACCCCCACAGCGCCCACCTCCCCCGAACGGCCGCACGCGCGCGCCCCCGCCGGGGATCCCGCTCCGGTGGGGCGCATTGACGGCGCGACAGCCGAGGACGGCGGGGGCGTCCCGCTCCCGCCCTCGCACGCTGCTCGCCATGGAACATCCAGCACGTGCAGCAGTCGTGGGGGTGAAAGGTTCAGGTTGTCAAATGTTCAGCTAGACTCGAACGCATGGAGCAGCCGGAGGAGGAGCAGGTCATGACGGAGGAGACCGCCGCACCCGTCGACCCGATCACGCTGGAGGTCGTCGACCTGATGGCCCGCCTGGTCGGACTCTTCCACCGCGAGTACGAGGAGGCCGCCGCCGCCCGCTCGCTCACCGGCGCCCAGGCCAAGGTGCTGGCGCTGCTGCGGCGCGGGCCGATGCCGATGCGGCACATCGCGCAGACGCTGTCCTGCGAGCCGTCCAACATCACCGGCATCGTCGACCGGCTGGAGGGCCGGGGCTTCGTCACCCGGGAGTCCGACCCGCAGGACCGCCGGGTCAAGCTGGTGGTCGCCACCGACGCCGGGCGGTCCGCCTCCACCGAGCTGCGCGAGTCGCTGAACTTCGCCCGCGAGCCGCTGGCCGCCCTCGACGGCGAGGAACGCGCCCAACTCCGCGACCTGCTGCGCCGGATGCTCGACTCCACCGGCCCCAAGGCCGGCTGAGCCCGCCCCGCCGCCCCCGGCCACCGCCGTCCTCCCGTGCGGGGACGGCCCCGTTGACCTGCCCGGTTCCGTCGGTTCGAAAAATCTCTCGAAAAGAATGGTTCGCGTGTAACCATTCCGCGTGCCGGGCCGTCCAAGTAGTGACGAGAGCCGATCCGCAGTGCCGCGGGTCAGCCGAGTGCCTGCCCTCGGGCACCAGTTGCCGCCGCGCGCAGAGAGACCTCCGACCGATGACCGACGCCAAGCACGACGCCGCCCCGGACCGCTCCCGCGGCCGCCGGACAGCCCGGGCACTCGGGGCCGTCACCGCCGTCGCGGTCGTCGCCGCGGCCGGGACCGGCGCCTGGTACTACCAACGGCTCGACCACAACATCACGACCTTCGCGCCCGAGGGCATCGCCTCCAGCCGCCCCCCGGCCGCCGCTCCGGCACCCACCGGCGGGCGGCCCGTGAACGTCCTGCTGCTCGGCTCCGACACCCGGGAGGACGGCAACGGCGCGCTGGGCGGCGGCGACGAGGGCGTGGGCCACTCCGACACCGCGATCCTGCTGCACGTGTACGCCGACCACAAGCACGCGGTCGGCGTGTCGATACCGCGCGACACCCTGGTCACCGTCCCGTCCTGCCGCCTCCCGGACGGCAGTTGGAGCCGGCAGCGGACCAACCAGATGTTCAACTCGGCCTTCACCGTGGGCGAGTTCAAGAACGGCAACCCGGCCTGCACGCAGAACACCGTCGAGACGCTGACCGGCCTGCGGGTGGACCACACCCTGGTGGTCGACTTCAAGGGCTTCGCCGCGATCACCAGCGCCGTCGACGGCGTGGACGTCTGCGTGCCCAACGACGTCGACTCGTACGGGATCCACCTGACCAAGGGCCGGCAGACCGTCTCCGGGCAGCAGGCGGTGGACTACGTCCGGGCCCGGCACGGCCTCGGCGACAGCTCCGACATCGGCCGGATGCTCCGCCAGCAGGCGTTCATGTCCTCGCTGATCAAGAAAATACAGGGCCGGGGCTTCGACCTGACCACCCTGCTGCCGCTCGCCGACGCCGCCACCAAGTCGCTGACCGTCGACCCCGAACTCGGCTCCCCCTACAAGCTGGCCGAGTTCGCCCAGTCCCTGCAGGACATCCCGCTCTCCCAGATCCAGTTCGTCACGCTGCCCTGGCGCTTCCAGGGCGCGCGCGTCGCCGTGGTCGAACCCGACGCGAGCATCCTGTGGAACCTGCTGCGCCAGGACCGCACCCTGGACGGCCGCGCCACCGGCACCGGCGCCTCCGCCACCCCCGCCGCGCCCTCCCCGGGCACCACCCCCGCCCCGACCGCCACCGGCCCGTCCGCCACCGGCTCGGCCACCGCCCTGAACACGCCGGTCACCGTGCACAACGCGGCCAAGAGCACCGGCCTGGCCGGGCGCACCGCGCTCGCCCTGCGCGGCCGCGGCTACACCGACATCACCATCGGCGCCGACACCCCGGCCCGCCGCACCACCCTGATCGAGTACGGCCCCGGCGGGCGGGCCGCCGCCGAACAGCTCGCCCTGCTCTACCCCGGGGCCGAACTCCGCGCCGACGGCACCGACGGCCTGGTGCTCACCCTCGGCCAGGACCGGGCCGGGGCCGACACCGCGGGCGTCCCCGGGAGCGACGGCGGGGACGGGGCCGAACCCGACGGCGCCGCCACCGGGTCGCCCGCCGGGTCGTCCGCCACCGACGGCCCCTCGATCCCGGGCGGCGTCGCGGCCGGCGGCGGACCCTCGGCCGGCACGCTGCCCACCGGCATCCCCTCCGGCATCACCGACAACACCCGCCCCGCCGACGCCGACCTCTGCAGCGACCTCGACTTCGGCTGACCCGCCCCGCCGCCCGGGCTCAGGACGGCGGGTCGGGCAGGCCGGTCACCAGCACCGTCACCCGGCGGCCGGCCAACTCGCCCGCCCGCAGCAGCCCGTACGCCGCCCACAGCGCCTTGGCCACGTACCGGCGCTCCAGCGGCACCCCGTACGCGGCCTCGAACCACCGGGCGAACCGTTCCAGCTCGGGCGGGACCCTGCCGTAGCCGCCGCCGTGCCAGCCGTGCGCCAGCCGCCAGTTGGCGGACTCCCGGCCGTACCCGGCCCGCTGCAGGGCGGCCACCTCGGCCTCCAGGTAGCCCTCGCCGCGCAGCACCGCGACCCCGAGGGCGCGCGCCCCGGCGGGCAGCCCCGCCGCGACGCCGGCCAGGGTGCCGCCGGTGCCGACCGCGCAGCAGAGCACGTCCCGCGCGCCGAAGTCGGGCAGCTGCCCGGCGAGTTCGGCCGCGACCACGGCGGCCCCGCGCACGGCCGGGCCGTTCGAGCCGCCCTCCGGCAGCACGTGGTACCCCGCCCGCCGCTCCCGCCCGGCCGCCGCCTCCCGGTAGGCCGAGCGCTCGACGAACTCCAGCACCATGCCGTCCCGTTCGGCCCGCGCCAGCGACCAGTTCCGCGGCCGCCCCGCCAGCTCCGCCCCCCGGATCACCCCCACGCTGGCCAGCCCGAGCCCCTTCGCCGCGGCCGCCACCGCCCGCACGTGCGTCGAGTACGCCCCGCCGTAGGTGAGCAGCCCGCGCGCGCCCGCCGCGACCGCCAGCTCCAGGTTCGGCGCGAGCTTGCGCCACTTGTTGCCCGGCACCGTCGGATGCGCCAGGTCGTCCCGCTTGAGCCACAGCTCGGCCCCCGCCGCGGCGAACTCCGGATCGTCGACCGCCGTCAGCGGCGTGGGCAGGTCAGCGGCGGCAAGCATCCGCCCACCCTAGTGCTGCCCCGCCGGGCCGGGACCGGGACGGGGATCGGGACCGGGGCCGGGGCCGGTCAGAGGACGACGACGCCCAGTGGTCGGCGTCCGGCGTCCAGCCGGTGGGTGGCGCCGGTGTCGAGGTCGACCAGGGTGATGCCGTTCCAGTAGCCGTCCCGGGTGAAGCCGCCGGTGACGTAGGCGGTGCGGCCGTCGGCGGAGAGGGCGACGTTCTCGTGCGGGACGCCGAGGGGGTAGACCCGCTCGCCGCCGCCGGGGTCGCGGACGGTCAGGCTGGGGCCGCGGTCGTCGCGGGCGATCGGACCGGAGCCGACCACCAGCAGGCGGCCGTCGGGCGCGACGGCGACGCCGTGCTGGTGGGTGTCGGCGGTCATCGGCTCGATCGCCACCCGGCCGGTGGCGGGGTCGACGACGGCCAGCCGCTCGCCCTCGAAGGGCAGCAGCAGCTTGCCGTCGCCCGGCCGGACCGCCGCGTAGTGCGGCTTGAGCCAGGAGCCGAGGCCGCCCTCGGTGCCGTACGGGGCGACCTCGATCCGGCGGGTGGCCAGGCTGTCGGCCGCGACCACGGTGACGTCGAAGGAGTCGTGGCCGGTGGCGTAGACCTCCCGGCCGTCCCGCGAGACGTCGACGTCGAAGGGGCGGCGGCCGATCGGGGCGACGCCGGTGACCTCGCCCTTCGCGGTGTCGACGACCTCCAGCACGCCGGTGCGGCCGGGCACGTTGACGCCGACGTACAGCCGGCTGCCGTCGAGCGAGAGGGCCAGGCCCATCGCGCCGCCGCGGTACTCGCCCGTCCCGGCGGGGCCGGTACCGGTGCGGGACGGAACCTTCCGGAGCAGGACGCGGGCCCTGGTGTCGACCTCGGCGACGCCCTCCGCGGTGCTGACCCAGGCCCGCCCGTCCGGTCCGAGCGCGACCGCGTACGGCGCGGTGCCGACCTCGACCGAGCCGATCGCGCCGCGCGCCGGGTCGACGAAGGTCACGGTGTCGGCGCCGAAGTCGGCCACCAGCAGCGTCCCGGCGGGGGTCTCGACCGGGGCGGACGCGGGGGCGGACGGGGCCGGGACGGACGCGGCGGGAGCGGACGCGGCGGGGACCGGCGGCGACGCGGGCGCGGCGCCGGTGTCGGTGCCGGTGTCGGTGTCGGCGCAGCCGGCCAGCAGCGCGGCCAGCACCGGCGCGGCCGCCAGCAGCAGCGGGCCGGTGCGCCGGCGGCGGGCGGTCACCGGGCCGCCCCGTCCGAGGTGTCCGTGCCGTCCGCGGCCGCCTCGGCCCGCCGGAGCAGGGCGGCGAGGGTGTCGAAGCCGCGCCGTTCGGCGTGCCGCAGCGGTGTCACGCCGTCGCTGTCGGCGAGCGCCGGGGAGGCGCCGGCGGCGAGCAGCAGCCGGACCACCTCGGCGTGCTCCCGGCCGCCGTCGCCGAGGATCACGGCCTCCAGCAGGGCCGTCCAGCCCAGCCGGTTGACGTGGTCGACGTCGATGTCGGTCTCGGCCAGCACGGCCCGCACGTAGGGAACGTGGCCGCGTTCGGCGGCGGGGATCAGGCTGACCCCGCCGAACCGGTTGACCAGCCGGACGTCCGGGCCGGCCGGCAGCAGGGCGCGCATCATCGGCACGCTGCCGGTGACGCCGGTGACCAGCCAGGGGCTGTCCTCCCGCTCGTCCCGCGCGTCGGGGTCGGCGCCGGCGGCGACCAGCAGGTCGGCCAGGGCGACGTGGTCGGCGAGCGCGGCGAGCAGCAGCGCCGTCCGCCCGTGCGGGTCGCGCGCCTCCGGGTCGGCGCCGTCCGCCAGCGCGGTCCGGGCGGCGTCGAGGTCTCCGGTGCGGGCGGCGGTGAGCAGGCGCTGGTCGGTCGGGGTCATCACGATCCTCCTTCTGAGGGACGGCAGGTGGAGCACGGAAGGCCTCAACAGACATGCGGGGGGACGCGGTGGGGGATGGCGGGTGTGAAGAACAGCGAAAACGGGGCGGAAACGGCGGGGGCGGGCGGATTCGCCTTCCGCCTCCATATTCGTCCCGGCCGCGGCCGCATTTCGTCGGCGAACCGGCCAGACCCGGCTGGCGTTCCGGTGGACCCCGGCATCATCCGATCGGTTGATGCGGCCGCGCGCCGGACGCGTTCTCGCAGTTCAGCGGGGGTGCCGCGGGCCGCCGGGGCGGTCCGGCCCGGGCCGTCCGCGGCCGCCGTGACCAAAAAGTATCCCGCTGTTGCCCGAACGGAATCCGAACCCCGGGCGACGGGTCGGCCGATCCGGCCGCACCCCGTCCGACCTGCGGCTATTCACCCGGGGGCGGTCGACTTCCCCGGTCCGGCGGGGCCACTGGGCATTCCGGGAGGGGTGGGGCCGCGTTTTCGGCACTTCCCTCGCGCAACGATCTATGCCATTTTACATGTCACACATCAGATGGTCGGCGCCCTCAGGTCGACCGCCTCAACCGCTCGGAGCCCCCACCGTGCGTCATATCCGCATATCGATGGCCCAGTTGGGTCGGGTGTTCGCCCTGGCGTTCGCACTCGTCCTCACCATCGGCTTGTTCTCCCCGCAGGGCAGCGCGTTCGCCGCCGCCCCCACCGCGTCCGGCACCGGCGCCTCCGACGGGTCGTCCACCGACCCGGCCGCGCACCCCGTGCCGAAGTCGCCCGACGAGCCCGCGGACAGCCGTCCGACCCCGGGTGCCGAGCGGACCGGCGGCACCAGCGCCGCGCCGCAGAAGGCCACCCCGAGCGCCCCGACCGTCAAGAGCGCCAAGAAGTTCGGCGCGCTGGCCGCCGACGCGAACGGCTGCGACACCTCGCTGTTCGGCTCGACCACCGGCACCGCCCTGGTCAACACGGTGAAGTCGGCCTCCCTCGACTGCGTGGGCAAGCTCTACAACATCACCGGCACCGACGCGAAGAACACCTTCGCCGAGCCGCAGATGGTCACCGTGGCCAACGCCCTGCGCACCGCCTCGGCGAACTACGACGGCACCAACTCGGCCTCCGTCGCCCAGCTGGTCACCTTCCTGCGGGCCGGCTACTACGTCCAGTGGTACAACGCCGACACCGTCGGCGCCTACGGCAGCTCGCTGCAGAGCGCGGTCCGCGGCGCCCTGGACGCGTTCTACGCCGCCCCGCACGCCAAGGACGTCACCGAGGCCAACGGCCAGATCCTCTCCGAGGCCGTCATCCTGATCGACTCCGCCCAGGAGAACGCCCGCTACACCGGCGTGGTCAAGGACCTGCTGGACCGCTACACCTCCGGCTGGACCGGCGGCATGTGGTCGGCCGTCAACAACACCAAGCTGGTCCTGGAGAACGGCCTCGGCGACGACGCGTTCAACGCCGCCCTGGTCGCCGACCCGGCCGTCGGCACCTCCATCGCCTCCTTCGTCAAGCGCAACAGCTCGATGATCACCGGCGGCGACCTGGCCACCAACCTCGGCATCGACCTCGGCTCGTTCCTCCAGCAGCCGGTGCTGCAGGCCCAGGCCCGCCCGCTGGTCAAGGACCTGGTCAACGCCTTCCCGCTGGTCGGCGCCACCGGCCCGCTCACCATGAACCTCGCCTGGTTCACGGAGAAGAAGGACGAGGGGCACTGCTCCTACTACGGCCTGTGCGACCTGCCGACCCGGCTGGCCCCGCTGGTCCTGACCGTCGACCGCGTCTGCAGCCCGACCCTGCACATCCGCGCCCAGGCCCTCAGCACCACCGAGCTGGACAGCACCTGCTCCAGCCTGGCCAACGAGGACGCCCTCTTCCACAGCGTGGTCAAGGACAACGGCCCGGTCGCCGACGACGTCAACACCGCCCTGGAGGTCGTGGTCTACGACTCCTCCTACGACTACCGCCTGTACGCCTGGTCGATGTTCGACATCGACGTCGACAACGGCGGCATGTACCTGGAGGGCACCCCCAGCAAGGCCGGCAACCAGGCCCGCTTCATCGCCCACGAGGCGGAGTGGCTGCGCCCGGCGTTCTCGATCTGGAACCTCAACCACGAGTACGCGCACTACCTCGACGGCCGCTTCGACTTCTACGGCGACTACGAGGCCGGCCAGACCAACCCCAACATCTGGTGGATCGAGGGCTTCGCCGAGTACATGTCCTACACCTACCGGGACGTCCGCTACGACGACGCGATCGCCCAGGCGGCCAAGGGCACGTACAAGCTGAGCACCCTGTTCGACACCACGTACGAGAACACCGACTCCACCCGTACGTACAACTGGGGCTACCTGGCCACCCGCTACATGCTGCAGTCCCACCCGCAGGACGTCGCCGCCTACCTCGGCAAGACCCGCACCGGCGACTACACCGGCGCCCGCGCCGTCATCACCGGCATCGGCACCTCGTACGACGCCGACTTCGCCAAGTACCTGACGGCCTGCGGCGCCGGCGACTGCGGCACCCTGCAGCCCGCTGCCCCGCTCTGCACCAACCAGGACACCCGCTGGTACGAGCAGAACTGCCGCCGCGACGGCGTCGCCGCCACCACCGGCAACTACAGCTACAACTTCCTGAACCTGCCGGCCGGCGTGAAGCAGCTGACCATCACCACCAGCGGCGGCACCGGCAACGCGGACCTGTACTGGAACGCGTCCAACTGGGCCACCACCGGCGCCTCCACCGCCAAGTCGACCAACACCGGCAACGGCGAGACGCTGACCATCACCAACCCGCCCGCGGGCTGGGTGTACTTCAGCCTGTACGCGCAGGACGGCTTCTCCGGAGTCACCGTCACCACGCAGTACTGACCGTCCCCGTGACGACGGCGAGGCCCGCGGATCCCCGGATCCGCGGGCCTCGCCCGCGTTCGGGGCCGGAACGGTCAACGGGAGGCCGTTCCCGAAGGGGTGAACCCGCGCGGCGACGGCGGCGCGTCCGGCCCGGGGCCCGCGCGCGTTCCACGGAAATTCCGCAGGCGGGCCCCGGGAGGCCGTTCCGGAGGGCCCGGCGCGGGCGCTACCGTGGGCACAGCGGATCGGCGTGTTGACGTTCTGCCAGGTCAGAGGCGATTTTCATCTGACGGGCGATCGGCGGCCGAGGTAGGGCGGGTGGGACTCGAACCCACGACCAAGGGATTATGAGTCCCCTGCTCTAACCGGCTGAGCTACCGCCCCCCGACTCGACCCGCCGGGGCCGACGAAGCGGTCCTGGCAGCAGCAGACGGCCCCTCAGGGCCGCCCCCGGCAGCATAGCCGGTCGATCACCCGTGGTGCGCGCCGGGGGCGCATCCGGGTACGCACGGCCCGCGGCCCGTCCGCAGCCCGTCCGCGCCCCGTCCGCGCCCCGGACGACGCCCCGCGCGGCTCCCCCGGACGGCTCACCGGGCGGGGACGGGAGGCGCCGGTGGCGGGGGGCCGGTCGGCGGGTGACGCTGGAGCGTCGGGTTGGCGCGAGCGGGAGCGGGTGGCCGGGGATGAAGCGGTCCGTGGGTGCGGCGGCGTGGACGGCGGTACTGGTGCTGGCGGCGACCGGCTGCGGCTCCTCCGGCGCCCCGGAGGGCGCCGCCGGCGGCCCGGCGGACACCTCGGCCCCGGCCACCCGCTCGACGGGCGCCCCGACCGCCTCCCCGGCCGCCTCCGCCGCCGCGTCCGGCTGGAGCCGGGCGCGGCTGCTGGCCGCGATCGACAAGCACAGGGGGACGACCCGCACCGCCCGGCCGACCGAGTCCGCCGGCCGGGTCGGCGCGCTCTTCGCGCACGGCACCGACGGCGACCACTTCTGCACCGCCAGCGTGGTCGACAGCCCCGGCCGGAACCTGGTCCTGACCGCCGCGCACTGCCTGGTCGAACCCCGGACCGGCCGGACCCACGACGACCTGGTGTTCGTCCCCGGCTACCGGGACGGCGACACCCCGTCCGGGGTCTGGCCGATCGACCGGGTCACCGTCGACCCGAGCTGGCGGCACGGCGGCAACGAGGACATGGACGTGGCCTTCGCGACCGTCGGACCGCAGGACGGGCGGCAGGTGCAGGACGTACTGGACGGCAACCGGCTCGGCACCGACCTGGGCCCCACCCTGCCGGTGCGGGTCACCGGCTACCCGAGCAGCTCCGAACAGCCGATCACCTGCGTCAACACCACCACCGGGCAGAGCCCCACCCAGCTGCGGATCGACTGCCCCGACTACACCGGCGGCACCAGCGGCAGCCCCTGGGTCACCGGCTTCGACCCGGGGACCCGCACCGGCACCGTGGTCGGCGTGATCGGCGGCTACCAGGAGGGCGGCGACACCGCCGACACCTCCTACAGCAGTTACTTCGGCGAACAGGTGCGGGCGCTCTACCAGCAGGCCGCCGACGGCTCGTGAGCGCGCGCCGGGGCCGCCGCCCGAGGCCCGCCGGGAGGTCCGCCCGGAGCTCCACCGGAACGTCCGCCGGGGCTTTGCCCGGAGACGGTTGCCCGGCCCGCGCGGGCCCTGGTAGATCTTGCAGCGACCACCGCCCGGGCCCCGGGCGGGCCGCCGAGCGGAAGCGAGCGACGGTGCCGCGCACCTCCCCCCGTCCCGGCCCGCGGCCGGCCGCCGCCGGCGCGCTGGCGCTGCTGCTGGCCGCCGCCGTGGCGGGCTGCGGCTCCTCCGCCGACCGGCCGCCGACCGGCGGTCACCCGGCGGGCGGCGGCCCGGCGGCCTCCGCCCGGCCCGCCCCGTCCGGCCCGGCGTCCGACCGGATCGGCGCGCTGTTCGTCGACGGCCCCGACGGCGCCCGGGCCTGCACCGCGGGCGTGGTGCACAGCCCCGGCCGGAACCTGCTGATCACCGCCGCCCACTGCGCGGCCCCCGGCGGCGTCCCGCTGGACGGCCTGGTGTTCGCCCCCGGCTACCGGGACGGCCTCACCCCGCACGGGACGTGGCCGGTCGCCGGCATCACCGTCGACCCGGCCTGGACCGACGACCAGGACGAGGACCGGGACGTCGCCTTCCTCACCGTCGGCCCGCTCGACGGCCGGCAGGTCGAGGACGCGGTGGGCGCCGACGCGCTCGCGGCCGGTCTCGGCCCCGGGCTGGAGGTCACCGTCACCGGCTACCCCAACGCCGACGACGCCCCGATCACCTGCCGGGCCCGCGCCGCCGCGTACGGACCGGCCCAGCAGCGCTTCGACTGCGCCGGGTTCACCAACGGCACCAGCGGCAGCCCGTGGATCACCGGCGCGGGCCAGGTGGTCGGGGTGATAGGCGGCTACCAGGAGGGCGGCGACACCGCCGACACCTCCTACAGCGTGCTCTTCGACGCGCACGTCACCGAGCTGTACCGGCGGGCCACCGCCGGCTGAGGCGCGCAGGTCCCGGGCGCGGGGCCGGGCGCCGTAGGGCGGTTCCCGGGAAACACGAAGGCCCCCCGGTGGGCCGGAGGGCCTTCGCTCTGTACCGATCACCGAGACTTCCGGTGAAGCTCCCCCAATTGGACTCGAACCAATAACCTGCCGATTAACAGTCGGCTGCTCTGCCAATTGAGCTATGGGGGACCGCGCTCCTCCAATTGGACTCGAACCAATAACCTGCCGATTAACAGTCGGCTGCTCTGCCAATTGAGCTATGGAGGATCGTGCTTCCGCTGCGACCGCCCGGTCTCCGGATCGCTCCGGGGCCACGCTGCTCGCTGCGGGACATACATTAGCGCACTCAGGGGGGTGTTCCGCCAATCGCTTTCCCCGGCCGCCTCCCCCACCGGCGGCCGGGCCCGCCCGCCGGTCCGGTCCGGCGCGCCCCGCGCGCGCCCCGGGGCGCGGACGGGGATGCTGGTGCACGGCGGCCCGGTGGCCGGGAACCGCCGCCGGAAGGGTGGTTCGCCACCCGGCCGGACGGGTAGACGCGGCACACAATCGCGCGGCGACGAAGGGTGGAACCCAGGCATGTGGAAGGTGTCGTTGATCGTGGGCCTCGGGATCGGGTACGTCCTCGGTACCCGGGCCGGACGCGAGCGGTACGAGCAGCTGGCCGGCGCGGCCCGGCAGGTGCGGGACAACCCGCGGGTGCAGGACGCCGCGGAGAAGGCCAGGCAGCAGGCGGGCGCGGTCGCCGGGAAGGCCGCCGGCGCGGTCGCCGACAAGGTCGGCGAGAAGCTGCCGAACGCGCTGACCGAGCGCGTCCCGTACTTCGCCCGGCAGCACGGCGAGGACGACGGCTGGGGCACCGTCCGCCCCTGAACCGCCGCCACTGGCCGCCGCAATCCGCCGCACGCCCGCTGAGCTGCGGCGGAGGGTCGCCGGACGGGGTGGTTCCGGTACCGACTGGGCAACACTTGCGGCAGTCGGGCCCGCCCCGGCCGCCGACTGCGGCATGATCTCGGCATGGCCATCGTCGCGGGCATCGACAGCTCCACCACTCGCACCCGGATCGTCGCGTGCGACGCCGACACCGGCGCCGTGCTCCGGCAGGGCCGGGCACCCCACCCGCTGCCCGAGGGCGACGAGGGCCGGAGCACCGAGGTCGACCCGCAGACCTGGCTGCACTCGCTCGGCGACGCCGCCGCCGGGGGCCTGCTGGAGGGCGTCCGGGCGATCGGCGTCTCGGCCCAGCAGCACGGCCTGATCGGGCTGGACGCCGGCGGCGTGCTGGTGCGGCCCGCACTGCTCTGGAACGACCCCCGCTCGGCCGGCTCGGCCGCCGCGCTGCTGGACGCGCTGGGCGGGCCGCACCCCTGGGTGGAGGCGATCGGCGCCGTCCCCGGCCCCACCTACACCATCGCCAAACTGCGCTGGCTGGCCGAGTTCGAGCCGGCCTCGGCGCAGCGGATCGCCGAGGTGCTGCTGCCGCACGACTGGCTGGTCTCCCAGCTGCTCGGCGGGCCGAAGCGGCGCACCACCGACCGCGGCGACGCCTCCGGCACCGGCTACTGGTCGCCGGTCACCGGCGAGTACCGGCAGGACCTGGTCAAGCTGGCGCTCGGCCACGAGCTGGGCGTCCCGCACGTGCTCGGCCCGGCCGAGCCCGCCGGGCACACCCCCGAGGGGCTGCTGATCTCGGCCGGCACCGGGGAGAACATGGCGGCCTCGCTCGGCCTCGGCCTGGGCCTGGGCGACGCCGTGGTGTCGCTGGGCGGCAACGGGACGATCTTCGCGGTGCACGACCGGGCCGTGGTCGACCCGTCCGGCCTGGTCTCCTCGTTCGCCGACGCCACCGGCCGGCACCTGCCGATGGTCGCCACCCTGAACGCGGCGCAGGTGCTGCGCTCCACCGCGGCGCTGCTCGGCACCGACCTGGCGGGCCTGTCCGAGCTGGCGCTGCAGTCCTCGCCCGGCGCGTACGGCATGGTCTTCCTGCCCTACCTGGACGGCGAGCGGACCCCGAAGCTGCCGCACGCGGCGGGCACCCTGACCGGGCTGCGGGCCGAGTCGATGGCGCCGCAGCACGTGGCGCGGGCCGCCGTCGAGGGCATGCTGTGCAACCTGGCCGAGGCGCTGGACGTGCTGCGCGGGCACGGCGTGGCGGTGAACCGGGTGTTCCTGCTGGGGACGGCCGGACGGCTGCCCGCGGTGCGGGAGATCGCGCCGCAGCTGTTCGGGCTGCCCGTGGCGGTGCCCCCGCCGGGCGACCACGCGGCGCGCGGCGCGGCCCGGCAGGCCGCCTGGGCGCTCGCCGGGACGCCCGAACCCCCGCACTGGGAGCTGCCCGACCTGACCGTGCTCGCCCCCGACCAGGAGCACGACCTGGCGGTCGGCAGCGCGGTGCGCCAGCAGTTCGCGGCGCTGCGCGAGCAGTACCACCCGGAGACCGCCGGCTGACCCGCCCCCCCGCCGGCGGGCTCCTCCCGGCTCGGTGTGCGGGGGGTCCGGGCCGGTGCCACGGTGGAGGTCCCACGAGTGGAGGGACGTTCGCCATGGCGTTGCACAAGGGGCAGGGCAGGGGCGAGGACGAGCGCCGGCTGCCGGTCAGCCCGCTGCACGTGCTGACCGATCCGCTGGGCTCGATGCAGCTGGCCCCGCCGCTGCACCGGCTGCCCCGGGTGCCGATCCCGCCGCCGGTCGCGTACCAGCTGATCCACGACGAGCTGATGCTGGACGGCAACGCCCGGCTCAACCTGGCGACCTTCGTCACCACCCAGATGGACGAGCACGCGGACCGGCTGATGGCCGAGTGCCGCGACAAGAACATGATCGACAAGGACGAGTACCCGCAGACCGCCGAGCTGGAGCGACGCTGCGTGGCGATCCTCGCCGACCTCTGGCACGCGCCCGACCCGGCGGCCGCGGTGGGCTGCTCGACCACCGGCTCCAGCGAGGCGTGCATGCTCGCCGGGATGGCGCTGAAACGGCGCTGGACGGCCCGCAACGCCGACCGGTACGCGGCCGGGGCGCGGCCGAACCTGGTGATGGGCGTCAACGTGCAGGTCTGCTGGGAGAAGTTCTGCAACTTCTGGGAGGTCGAGGCGCGGCTCGTCCCGATGGAGGGCGAGCGCTTCCACCTGAGCGCCGAGGAGGCCGTCGCGCGCTGCGACGAGAACACCATCGGCGTGGTCGGCATCCTGGGCTCCACCTTCGACGGCTCGTACGAGCCGATCGCCGAGATCTGCGCCGCCCTGGACGCCTTCCAGGAACGCACCGGCCTGGACGTGCCGGTGCACGTGGACGGGGCGTCCGGCGGCATGGTGGCGCCGTTCCTCGACCCCGAGCTGAAGTGGGACTTCCGGCTGCCCCGGGTCGCCTCGATCAACGCCAGCGGCCACAAGTACGGCCTGGTGTACCCCGGCGTCGGCTGGGCGCTGTGGCGGGACGGCGAGGCGCTGCCCGAGGAGCTGGTCTTCAAGGTCAACTACCTGGGCGGCGAGATGCCGACCTTCGCGCTGAACTTCTCCCGGCCCGGAGCGGAGGTCGTCGCCCAGTACTACGCGTTCCTGCGGCTCGGCTTCGGCGGCTACCACGCGATCCAGCAGGCCTGCCGGGACGTCGCCGAGTACCTGGCGGCGGAGATCGCGAAGTGCGGACCGTTCCGGCTGATCACCAAGGGCGACCAGCTGCCGGTGTTCGCGTTCACCACCGTGGACGGCTGCCCGTTCGACGTCTTCGACGTGTCGCGGCGGCTGCGCGAACGCGGCTGGCAGGTGCCCGCGTACACCTTCCCGGAGGGGCGGACCGACCTGGCGGTACTGCGGGTGGTCTGCCGCAACGGGTTCTCCCGGGACCTCGCCGACCTGCTGCTGGCCGACCTGCGGCGGCTGCTCCCCGAGCTGGAGCGCCAGCCCGCGCCGCTCAGCGAGCTGGGGATGCCGCAGCGCAGCGGGTTCCACCACTGAGCGGCCGTCGCCGCGGCTGCCGGGCCCGGGCGCTCCGGTCGTCCTAGATGATTGATGCGAAGGGCTTGCTGGCGCGCATGAGATGAAGCGAGGGAGTCCAAAGGTCGGTTGTGACGCCTGACCTGGACTCCCTCGCGACCGCACTCTACGTGAAGACCGACGACCTGCTGAAGCAATCGCCGCATCTGGCACCCTGGCGGCCCGCGGTCGGCCTCAAGCCCCGGCTCACGGACGCCGAACTGGTCACCCTCGCGGTGATGCAGGCCCTGCTCGGCTTCACCTCCGAACGCCGCTGGCTCCGCCACGCCTCGTCCCACCTGCGGCACCTGTTCCCCTACCTGCCCGGGCAGTCCGGCTACAACCGGCGGCTGCGCAAGGCCGCCGACCTCATCGCCCACGTCAACCGCCTGCTCGCGAGGGACACCTCGCTGTGGAGCGACAGCGTGTGGGTCGTGGACTCCACACCGGTGGAGTGCGGCCGCTCCCGGGAGACCGCCAAGCGCTCCGACCTGGCCGGATGGGCCGAGTACGGCTACTGCGCCAGCCACTCCCGATACTTCTGGGGCCTTCGCCCGCACCTGGTGTGCACCCTGCACGGCCTGCCCGTCGCCTTCGCCCTCACCGGAGCCAAGGCCGACGAACGCCAGACCCTGCTCGGCATGCTCCACGCCGAACCCGACCTCGTCCGCACCCTCCCGGGCCAGACCCTCATCGCCGACCGGCACTACTACGGCGCCGCATTCGAGCGCGAACTGGCCGAATGGGGACTCCACCTGCTGCGGCCGGCCCGCAAGGGCGAGCCCCCACGGGCCGGATCCAGCCTGTTCAAGCCACTGCGACAGGTCATCGAGTCCGTCAACCAGACCTTCAAGGCCCAACTCGACCTCGAACGCCACCAGGGCCGCACCCCGACCGGGGTGACAGTCCGCGTCCTGCAACGCATCCTCGCCCTGACCACCGCGATCTGGCACAACGACCGCACCGGCCAACCCGTCATGCGCTCGCTGACCGCCTACGACCACTAACCCTTCGCATCAATCATCTAGTCGAGGTAGCCGCGGAGCTGGTCGGCGAAGGCGTGGTCGCGCAGCTTGCCGAGGGTCTTCGCCTCGATCTGCCGGATCCGCTCCCGGGTCACCCCGAACAGGTGGCCGATCTCCTCCAGGGTGCGGGGGCGGCCGTCGTCCAGGCCGTAGCGGAGCTGGACCACCTGGCGCTCGCGCTCGCCGAGGGTGGCCAGCACCGCCTCCAGGTGCTCGCGCAGCAGCAGGAACGCCGCGCTCTCCGGCGGCGAGGCGGCGTCGGCGTCCTCGATCAGGTCGCCGAGCGCGACGTCGTCCTCCTCGCCGACCGGGGTGTGCAGCGAGACCGGCTCCTGGGCCAGCTTCAGCACCTCCCGGACCCGCTCCGGCGGCAGCTGCAGCACCGCGCCCACCTCGGCGGCGGTCGGCTCGACGCCGCGCTCCTGCAGCAGCCCGCGCTGCACCCGCAGCACCCGGTTGATCAGCTCCACCACGTGCACCGGCACCCGGATGGTGCGGGCCTGGTCGGCGAGGGCCCGGCTCATCGCCTGGCGTATCCACCAGGTGGCGTAGGTGGAGAACTTGTAGCCGCGCGCGTAGTCGAACTTCTCCACCGCCCGGATCAGGCCGACGTTGCCCTCCTGGATCAGGTCGAGCAGGGTCAGGCCGCGCCCGACGTAGCGCTTGGCGACCGAGACGACCAGCCGCAGGTTCGCCTCGATCAGGCGCCGCTTGGCGATCCGGCCCAGCACCACCAGCCGGTCCAGGTCGCCGAGCAGCCGCTCGTCGGCGGGCCGGCGCTCGGCGGCGGGCGGGACGCGGTCCAGCGCCTCCTCCGCGAACAGGCCGGCCTCGATCGCGCGGGCCAGCTCCACCTCCTCGACGGCGGTCAGCAGCCGGACCCGGCCGATCTCGCGCAGGTACTGGCGCAGCAGGTCGGCGGCCGGGCCGGTGCCCTCGTCCAGCGCGGGTTCCGGCGGCTCGTCGGCCAGCTCCTCGGGGGTGGGCTCCTCGGCCGGCTCCTCGGTCGGTTCCGTGGCGGTCGGTTCCGTGGCGGTCGTGGCTTCGGTGGCCGGGGTTTCGACGGCCCGCGCGGGCCCGGGGTCGGCGGGGGCGGGCTGGGGCGGGATCGCGGCGTCCCGGGCTGGGGCGGTCTGGGGCGGGCGGGCGACGGAAAGCTCCACGGGCATCCCTCCAGGGGCCGCGCGCGGCCTGGGGGTTGGCCGCGCCACACCCCAGGGGATACCCAGCGTGGCGGGCCCGGGCACCTGCGAGCGGCCGCGAGCCGGTCGGACGGCACCCCCCGGCGGGCCGGGTGCCGCGCGGGCGGGTCTGCCAGGTGGCGAGGTCCGCCGTGCGAGCGGGTCTGCCGTGCGAGCGGTCGGGGCCGCGGGCGGGTCAGAGCGCGGCGGCGCCCCGGGAGCGGAGCTGCTGGCCGTACTGCTGCAGGGCCCAGAGCTCGCTCTGCACCGGGTGCTGCTGCTCGGCGGTGGCCCGGTCGCCGAGCCGGCGCAGGTGGGCGCGGACCTCGTCGATCCGGCGGTCCACGGCCTGCAGGCGGAGCTTCACCAGGAACTCCCCCGCGTACACCTGGTCGGCCTTGCGGCGGGTGCGGATCGGCTCGACGGTCAGCTCGGTGACCAGGCCGCGCACCTGGTCGTCCGGACTGGCCTCGCGGACGGCGGAGGTGAAGTCGGGCAGGCTCGCGCCGTACGCGGTGCCGCCGGCCTGGCCGATGGCGCGGCGGACGGCCCGGTACGGCGGGGTGGGGAACTCGTCCTCGCCGTACTGGTCGAAGGCCGGGCTGACCAGGTCCGGGTGCTGGAGGGCGAGCTTGAGCAGCTCGCGCTCGACGAACTGGGCCGGGTCGCGCGGGTTGAGCCGGAACGCCGGCCGCTCGGGGCGGGCCGGCTGCGGGGCGGCCTCGGGGCGGCGCAGCGTGCGCTGCTGGCCGTTCTGCTGGTTCTCGCGCTGCCAGCGGGCGAGCTGGGCGATCCGGTTGACCACGAAGCGCTCGTCCAGGATGCCGACCATGCCGGCCAGCTGGACGGCGTACTCGTGCTGGATCGAGCGGTCCTTGATCTTGACGATGATCCCGGCGGCCTCCTCCAGCGCGGCGGCGCGGCCCTCCGCGGTGTCCACCCGGTGCCGGGCGACGGCCGAGCGGAGCGCGAACTCGAACAGCGGGACGGGGTTGTCCACCAGGGTGCGGACCGCCTCGTCGCCCTGGGCCAGGCGCAGCTCGCACGGGTCCATGCCGCCCGGGGTGATGGCGATGGAGGTGCGGGCGGCGAACTTCTGGTCGTCCTCGAAGGCGCGCAGGGCGGCCTTCTGGCCGGCCGCGTCGCCGTCGAAGGTGAAGACCGTCTCGCCGCGGTAGGTGGAGGTGTCCATCAGCAGTCGGCGGATGATCTTGATGTGGTCCTCGCCGAAGGCGGTGCCGCAGGTGGCCACCGCCGTGGTGACGCCCGCCAGGTGGCAGGCCATCACGTCGGTGTAGCCCTCGACCACCACCGCCCGGCCGGACTTGGCGATCTCCTTGCGGGCCAGGTCGATGCCGTACAGGACGTTCGACTTCTTGTAGATCGGCGTCTCGGGGGTGTTCAGGTACTTCGGGCCGTTGTCGTCCTCGCGCAGCCGGCGCGCGCCGAAGCCGACCACGTCGCCCGAGCTGTCCCGGATCGGCCAGACCAGCCGTCCCCGGAAGCGGTCGATCAGGCCGCCGCGCTGGCCCTGCGAGGCCAGGCCGCCGACCGAGATCTCCTTGTCGGTGAAGCCCCGACCGCGCAGGAAGCGCACCAGGTGCTCCCAGCCGACCGGCGCGTAGCCCACCCCGAAGTGCTTGGCGGCGGCCTCGTCGAAGCCCCGCTCGGCCAGGAAGCGGCGGCCGATCTCCGCCTCCGGCGTGGCCAGTTGCTCCTGGAACCAGGCGGCGGCCACCTTGTGCGCCTCGACCAGCCTGGTCCGCTCGCCCTGCTGGTGGCGCGGGCTGTAGCCGCCCTCCTCGTAGCGCAGCGTGATGCCCGCCTGGGCGGCCATCCGCTCGACCGCCTCCGCGAACGAGCAGTGCTCGATCTTCATCAGGAAGGTGATCGTGTCGCCCGACTCGCCGCAGCCGAAGCAGTGGAACACGCCCTTGCCCGGGTGGACGTAGAAGGACGCCGACTTCTCGTCGTGGAACGGGCAGACGCCCTTGAGCTGCGCACCGCCGCCCGCCGCCAGCTGCACGTAGTCGCCGACCACGGCGTCGATCGGCAGTGCGGCACGCACCGCCTGCACATCCTCGTCCCTGATCCGACCGGCCACCGGGAAAGTCTACGGGAGTGGGTCTGACACTCCGGGGCCCGTCGCCCCGGGGCCCTCGCTCCGGGGCTGCCGCCGGGCCGGCCGCCGGGCCCGGTTCCGGGTCAGGGGACCAGCCTGGCGTGCAGGGCGAGCGCGGAGGCGTCGGTGAGGGTGGCGATCTGGTCGATCACGGTGCGCAGCGCGGCCCGGTCGTCCTCCGCCTCCTCGTACTGGGCGGCGAACACCGGGTCCAGCTGGTGCGGGGCGTCGTTCAGCAGCACCTCGGCCAGCTCGGCGATCACCACCCGCTGGCGGGAGCGGAGTTGGGCCTGCTCGTCGCGCTGCATCACGTACCGGACGGCGACCGCCTTGAGCACCGCGCACTCCACCCGGACGCCGCGCGGGACGACCAGCTCGGCGGCGTACCTGGTGAGCGGGCCGGGGCCGTAGCGGGCCCGGGTGGCCTGCTCGGCGGCCAGGCAGAAGCGGCCGATCAGCTGGCTGGTGAGGTCCTTCAGCCCGGCCCGGGCGCGGGCGGTGCCGTCGTAGCCGGCCGGCCACCAGTCCTGGGCCCGCAGCCGGTCCAGCGCCTCGGCGAACTCCGCCTCCCCGGCGTCGGCGAACCGCTCGGCGATCTTGAACAGCTCGGCGCGCTCCTCCGCGGACCGCAGCGCGGCCGGATCGATGTGGCCGGCCTGCAGGCCGTCCTCCACGTCGTGGGTGGAGTACGCGACGTCGTCGGACCAGTCCATCACGGTGGCCTCGAAGCACTTGCGGCCGTCCGGCGCGCCGCTGCGCAGCCAGCGGAACACCGGCAGGTCGTCCCCGTAGACGCCGTACTTGGTGGAGCCGGGGTCGGCGGGGTGCCGCCCGCGCGCCCACGGGTACTTGGTCGCGGCGTCCAGCGCGGCACGGGTCAGGTTCAGGCCGACGCTGCGGCCGGGCCACGGGGCCAGCCGGACCGCGGGCTCGTCCGGCGGGGCGAAGCGCTTGGGCTCCAGCCGGGTCAGGATGCGCAGCGACTGCGCGTTGCCCTCGAAGCCGCCGCAGGCCGCGGCGGCCTGGTCGAGCGCCTCCTCGCCGGTGTGGCCGAACGGCGGGTGGCCGATGTCGTGGGCCAGGCAGGCGGTCTCCACCAGATCCGGATCGCAGCCGAGCGCCGCCCCCAGCTCCCGGCCGACCTGCGCGCACTCCAGCGAGTGCGTCAGCCTGGTCCGCGGGAAGTCGCTGCGCATCGGCGCGACCACCTGGGTCGTCCCCGCCAGCCGGCGCAGCGCGGCGGAGTGCAGCACCCGGGCGCGGTCCCGTTGGAAGGCGGTGCGGCCGGGCCGCTTGTCGGGCTCGGGCACCCAGCGTGCCTCGGACTGCGGATCATACGGAGCGGTGTTCTTCATATGCCAGTCACCGTACGCCGGATGACGGACATTCGACCCTGCGCCGCGCGAACGGGAAGTGGCGGGACGGCGGTCACCCGGGCCGATGATGCAGAGAATTCTCTGCAGAGATCTCTATGCAGAGATCTCTCTGCACCGTACGCTGGGCCCATGACCGAGCACCGCCCCGAAGACCCCGCCGCCACCACCACCGCCACCCCGACTGCCCCGATCGCCGAGGGCTCGGAGAGCCGGGCGGGGGGCTCCGCACCGGGCCGCCGGCTGGACGCCGGTTCGCTGCGCGGGCTGGCCCACCCGCTGCGGATGCGGCTGCTGGACGAGCTGCGGCGGAACGGCCCGGCGACCTCCGCCCGGCTCTCCGAGCGCACCGGCGAGTCCACCGGCACCATCAGCTGGCACCTGCGGAACCTCGCCGAGCACGGCTTCATCGAGGAGGAGCCCGGCCGCGGCACCAAGCGGGAACGCTGGTGGCGCGCCGTGCCCGGGGCCATCACCCTCACCGCCACCGACTTCGACCGGGATCCGGCCGCCCGAACCGCGCTCTCCGTCTACCAGGCCGAGAACCTGCGCCGGCAGTACCAGCGGGTCGCCGACTCGCTGGCCGCCGACTGGCAGGGCGAGTGGCGCGGCACCGGCTCCGTCTCCGACTGGGGCAACCTGCGGCTGACCCCCGCCCAGCTCCAGGCCCTGATCGACGAGCTGGCCGCCGTGGTCGCCCGCCACACCCCCGACCCGGACGCCGCGCCCGACCCGGCGGCGCGACCGGTCGTCGTCCAGATCCAGGCACTGCCCCGAAAGGACCCCGACCGGCCATGACCGCCTCCGTCCCCGCCGCCGCCCCCGTTGTTCCCGCTCCCGTTGTTCCCGCCGCCGTTGTTCCCGCCGCCTCGCCTCCGGGGCTGCTGCGGCGGCACCGCGACTTCCGGATGCTGTGGATCGGCGAGACCGCCAACAAGTACGGCTCCGCGGTCACCGGGCTGGCCCTGCCGCTGATCGCGGTCGGCACCCTGCACGCGAGCACCCTCCAGGTCGGCCTGCTCGGCGCCGCGGGCTGGCTGCCCTGGCTGCTGATCGGCCTGCCCGCCGGGGTGTGGGTGGACCGGCTGCGCTGCCGCCCGATCATGCTCGCCGCGACCACCGCCTCGCTGCTGCTGTACGCCACCGTCCCGCTGGCCGCGCTCGCCGGGACGCTGACCCTCTGGCACCTGCTGGCCGTCGCGCTGCTCGCCGGGGGCGCCGGGGTGTTCTTCCAGACCGCGTACACCGCGTACCTGCCGCAGCTGCTGGCCCCCGCCGACCAGTCCGAGGGCAACGCCAAGCTGCACGGCAGCGCCTCGGCCGCGGGCATCGCCGGGCTGGGCAGCGGCGGCCTGATCGCCCAACTGGCCGGGCCGGTCAACGGACTGCTGGCCAACACCGCGACCTTCCTGCTCTCGCTCTGGTGCACCGCCCGGATCGGCCACCGCGAACCCGCCCGCACCGGACGGCCCCGCCGGGCGCTGCGCCGCGAGGTCGGCGAGGGACTGCAACTGCTCGCCTCGGACGTCTGGTTCCGCACCTTCGCGCTGTTCGGCGCCGCGTCCAACCTGGTACTGACCGGCTACCAGTCGCTGCTGGTGGTCTTCCTGATCCGCGAGGTCGGCGTCGGCGAGGGGACCGTCGGCCTGCTGGTCGCGCTGGCCTCCACCGGCGGCATCGTCGGCGCGGCCGTCGCCCGCCGGATCGCCGCCCGGCTCGGCAGCTCGCGGGCGATGCTGGTGCTGGAGCTCGCCCTGCCCGCGCTGACCGTGCTCATCCCGCTGACCGGCCGCGGCGCCGGGCTGGCCTGGTACCTGGTCGGCGGGTTCGGCGCCTCCTGCGGCGTCGTCGCCGGCAACGTCATCAAGGCGACCTTCCAGCAGCGCTACTGCCCGCCGGAACTGCTCGGCCGGCTCTCCGCCAGCGGCGCAGTGCTCAACTTCGGCTCGATCCCGCTCGGCGCGCTGCTGGCCGGCCTCCTCGGCACCGAACTCGGCGTGCGACCCGCGATGTGGCTGATGACCGCCGGCGTCCCGCTGGCCGCGCTGGTCCTCTGGTGCTCCCCGCTACGCCGCGTCCGCGACCTGCCCACCGAACGCCGCGCGCCGGTCCGCGAGAAGGGCTCCCGGCGGTGCCGGTCGACGCGGCGTGACACGGCCGGCGGGGCCGTCCTGGGTGCACGGGGCAGGGGCGGGACGGGACAGGACGGGACGGGGCGGGTGGGCAGGAGGGGGTGGCAGGCCGTGTCCGTCCGGGTCGTCAGCCGGCCAGGCGGACGGTGCGGGTGACGCAGGACTGGTAGCGCTCCAGGACCAACCGGGCCAGCGCGGGGTGGTCGCCGAGCGGGGCGGAGGTCAGTGCGCCGCCGGCCGCGGCCGCCAGGCGGGCGAAGTCGCCCGGCGCGGTCAAGTACGAGGCGACGGCGACCCTCGGGTGGCCCTCGGCGGTGAGTTCGGCGACCCGCGCGGCCACGCTCGGCCCGCTCCCCGCCACGTACCCCGGGCGGACGGTCGCACCCAGCCGGTCCGCCAGCAGCGCGGCCTGGGCCTCGGCGTCCCGGGCGGCGTCCTGGTCGCGGGAGCCGGAGGCGGCGAGGACCACCGGCTCGCCCCGCCAGCCGGCCGCCAGCAGCCGGTCGGCCAGTGCCTCGGTGAGCAGCGGGTCCGGCCCGAGCGGCGGGGCGCACTCCCCCACCAGGTGCGGTGCGGCGGACAACACCCCGGGGATGTCCACCTTGCTGTGGTAGCCGCGGCCGAGCAGCAGCGGCACCAGGACCACCCGCCCGCTCAGCCCGTCCAGGACCTCCGGCAGCAGCGGGTCGTTCAGCCCGAGGTGCCCGAGCCGGATGTCCAGCTCCGGCCGGGCCCGCCGCAACCGGGCTTGCAGCCGGGCGAGTTCGGCGGCCGCCGCCGGATCGTGCGAACCGTGCGCCACCAGCACCAGAGCCGGACGGCGAGCCGCGTGCAGCACCCGCAACGGGGCGAGGCGGCCGGAGAACGAAGCGGTGGTGGTCATACCACCACCATGCCGGACCCCTGTTTCGCTCCGGTTGCCCGCCGGTCACGGGTGCTTTCCCCCGCACTCACCCGCCCGCCCCACCGACGTGAGCGGGCCACCGCGACCCGGCGGCGGTGGCCCGCCGGTAGCCATGGCGCGCCGCCGGTAGCCGTGGCGCGCGAACAGCCGTGATCCAGACCGGCAGGCGTGGCGCGCGGGCCTGGACCGGCGGCACTGCCCGGGCCGGCGCTCAGTCGGCGGTGGGGTCACCCGCCTGCCGCGGGACGCGGGGGTGGCGCGTCTCCCCGACGGGCCGCCCGTGCTGGGCCCGGGGGAGGGCAGGGGCGGCGGGGACGGCAGGGGCGGCGGGGACGGCCGGCACGGCGGCCGGCCACGGCGCGGCGGTGCCGGTGTCCGGCTCCCAGCCGTTGCCGTACAGCGCGCCCTCGACTCCGGGACGGACCGTCTCCCCGTACTCCTGGAGCAGCATCAGCGCCTCGCGGTGGGCCAGCGGGTCACCGGCGTCGGCGGCCCGGCGGTACCACTCCACGGCGCGTTCGGGCCGGCGCCGTTCGGCGAGCATCCGGGCCGCCGCGAGCAGCGCGTCCCGGTCGCCTCCGGTGGCGGCCCGCTCGTACCAGGTCAGCGCGTCGTCGATCCGGCCCCGGCTCTCCAGCATCTCGGCCGCCTCCCGGACGGCCGGTGCGTCGCCCGTGTCGGCGAGCCGCTGCACCCAGGCGATGGCCCGGTCGCCGGTGGTCGCGCCGGAGAGCATCCGGGACGCCTCGCGCAGCCGGTGCGGCTCCGGGCGGTCGGCGGAGTTCAGCAGCAGCCCCGCCTCGAAGAAGCGGCCGGCCTCCTTGAGCAGTTCCACCGCCTCGCCCACCGTGGCGGCGGCCCCGGGACGCTGGTCGGCGGGGACGGCCGCCGCCGCGCCCGGTGCGGCCGGGACCGTTGGGGCCGGGACCGTTGGGGCCGGGACCGTTGGGGCCGGGGCTGGTGCGGCCGGGCTCGGGACCAGGACCGGCGCCTCGGCCGGGGCGGAACGCGGCGCGGGGACGACGGCTGCCAGCGGCGCGAGGTGCGGGGCGGTCTGGAGGACGGTCGGGGCGGTGGCGGGCAGAACGGGCCACCCGGTCGCCGCCGCGGCGGCGGCCCGCTGCCAGTCGGCGGACTCCCGGGCCCGGCCCAGTTCGCCCTGCAGCCGGGCGAGTTCGCGCATCGCGTAGACGTCGCCCCGGGCGGCGGCGCGTTCGTACCAGTGGACGGCTCGGGTGCGGTCGCCGTGCCGCTCCAGCAGGTCGGCGGCCTGGAACAGGGCGGTCTCGCTGCCCGCTTCGGCCGCCTTCCGGTACCAGTCCAGCGCCCCGGCCACGTCGTCGGCCCGCTCGCACCGCTCGGCGCGGTCGCGCAGCACCTGCGGGTCGCCGATGTGCGCGTACCAGGGCAGGTTGCCGTACTGGCCGTGCCGGGCGAGCAGGGCCGCGGCCTCGTGCCAGGCGTTCTCGTCGCCGGACGCCGCCGCGCGCTCGTACCAGGCGGCGGCCTCGTCGATCCGGCCGACGGCCTCCAATGCCCGGGCCGCCTCGTGGACGCCGACCGCGCCGCCCCGGGCCCAGGCCCGTTCCCACCAGGTGACCGCCTCGTCGATCCGGCCGGCCTCGGCGCAGAGCCTGGCGCAGTCGACGGCCGCCTCGGGGTGGCCGTCGGCCGCCGCCCGTTCGAACCAGCCCAACGCCTCCGCTCCGCGCCCGAGTTCGGCGAGCAGCCGACCGGCCCGGTGGCGGGCGGTGGAGTGGCCGGCCCGGGCGGCCTCCTCGAAGCGGTGCAGCGCCGGGGCGATCTCGCCGTAGCGGCCGAGCAGTTCGGCGCCCCGGCAGTGGGCGTCGGTGTCCCCGGCCCGGGCGGCCCGGTCGTACCAGTCGACGGCCTGCTCGAACCGGCCGTCCCGCTCCAGCAGTTCGGCCGCCCGCAGCGCGGCTTCCGGTACGTCCCGGTCGGCTGCCGCGCCGTACCAGTCGGCGGCCTCGGCGGTGCGGCCCGCCTCGGCCAGCAGCGCGGCGCCGACCGACAACGCGGAGGGGTCCCCCGCCTCGGCGGCGGAGGCGCACAGGCCGACCGCGATCCGGGTGAGCCCCCGGGTCGCCGCCGACCGCGCCAGGGCGGACCGGTCGGCCGGATGGGCGTACCTGGCCAGGCCCTCCCACAGCCCGGCCGGGATCGTGCGCCCCTCCCGCTCCGGCCCCAACTGCCGCACCAGGGCCTCGGGGAGCCACACCTCGGGACCGCACCCCGCCCGGGCCGCCTCCGCGCCCTGCCGAGCCGCCGCCCCGCGGGACGGCTCCGCACCGCGGAGCACCTCCCCGCCGCGGAGCGCCTCCCCGGCCCGGGGCGGCCCAGCAGTCGGGAGCGCCTCCGCCGTCCCGGGCGGCACGATGCCGCGCGGCGCGCGACCCGCCGCACCCCGGCCGTCCGCGCCCCGGCCGTCCGTGAGACGACCGTCCGTGAGACGACCGCCCGTGAAGCGGCCGTCCGCGGTCGGCCGTTCAGCGGGCCGACGGCCGTCGGGTCGCCGGACATCAGGAGCGCGCCCGTGCCCGGGACGGCCTTGCGCAGGTAGGCCAGGCCGTCGGCGACCCAGCCGGGCCGGAGGGCGCTGCGCTCGCGGGAGGTCAGGTAGTGCGGGGCGGAGGCCGCGAGCAGTGCCGCCGGCAGGACCGGGCGGTGACCGAGGCGCACCGCGTCCATCGCCGCGTCGACGACGGCCCGGGCGGCGGGCGGCGCCGCGCGGTAGCGGTTCACCAGCCGGGTCCCGACCGGCCCGGGGCCGCCGGCCGCCGCCCGGTGGGCCAACGCGCCCGCTCCGGCGGTCGCCGCCGGCCGGGCCCGACGCACCGCGCCGTCCGCTCCCCGGAGGACCACCGCCCGCCGTCCGGACAGGCACTGCGCGGCGGCGGCCGACTCGGGTCCTTCGCCGTCCGGTCGCGGTCGGACGGCGGGGTGGGCCCGGAGCCGGTCGGACTCCAGCAGGGCGGACCAGTAGGCGGCCGGCCGCACCGGTTGTCCGGCGACACGGGCCAACTCCCCGGCCACGAGGGCGAGTCGGTCCGCCTCGCGGGGCACCGAGCGGCCGGACAGCCAGCCGTACAGGGTGGACGGACCGATGCCAGCGAGCCTGGCCAGGCGTTTCTGGGTGACCGTCCGGCCGCCGACCCGGCGGGCCTCGTCCCAGAGCAGCAGGAGTTCGCGCAGCACGGCGGAGTGGGCCGCGCGGCCCCTCACCTGCACGTCTGTTGTCATGCCAGCTCCCGGCCGGACTCGGACCGGATCTTGGAATCCGCTCCCCTGCGTGCAGGGTACGCACTCCCGTACTCCCGCGTATCGACTTCTCCGCTAATCCCATTCCGGATCGGCAGTCCTGCCCCCGCGGAGGGCCGCCAGCTGGTATGGCGCCGCCGCGACGCTCCCCCGGCGGGCGGCTGCCCCCGCATCGGCTCTCACAGTCGGCACCGGGCGCCGCTGAGACCGAAGTTCCGGCGGTGAAACAGGGCGGCACCGGTCGGGAAACACCCTCCGAACATGCTCGGTGCCACGACAGCGACCGGGTCGCGGGCCACCGACGGACCGCCCCGGTCGAGGCCCCCGGCGGGACCGGAGGCGCACTGCGCCCCGACCGGACCGCCGGTGGCCCGGTCGGCGCCCGGTCAGCCCGCCAGCTCCGACGCCCACCATCCGGAGCACGACCTCGGAGGGACTTCCCGATGACCACCGCCAAGCCCACGCTGCTCCTGGTCGGCTACGGCATGGTCGGCCACCGCTTCCTGGAAGCCCTGGTCGACACCGGCGCAGCCGACCGCTACCGGGTCGTCGTCCTCGCCGAGGAGCCCCGGCCCGCCTACGACCGGGTCGGCCTGACCTCCTACTTCTCCGGCCGGAGCGCGGACGACCTGCTGCTCGCCGAGGCGGGCTTCACCGACCGGCACGGGTTCGAGGTGCACCTCTCCTCCCCCGCCGTCTCACTCGACCCGGCGGCCCGGACCGTCACCACGGCCGCCGGGCGCACTCTTCGGTACGACACCCTGGTGCTGGCCACCGGCTCCTCCCCCTTCGTCCCGCCGGTGGACGGCCGGGAGGCCGAGGGCTGCTTCGTCTACCGCACCATCGAGGACCTGCAGGCGATCGAGACCCACGCGGCCGGGGCCCGGGTCGGCGCGGTGGTCGGCGGCGGGCTGCTGGGGCTGGAGGCGGCCGGCGCGCTGCGGGGCCTCGGCCTGGAGACCCACGTGGTGGAGTTCGCGCCGCGGCTGATGCCCGTCCAGGTCGACGAGGCGGGCGGCGCCGCACTGCGCCGGACCATCGAGTCGATGGGCGTGGTCGTGCACACCGGCATCGGCACCAAGGCGATCACCGTTGCCGAGGGGCGCGCGGTCGGCATGTCCTTCACCGACGACTCGACGCTGGCGACCGACCTGGTGGTGTTCTCCGCCGGCGTCCGGCCCCGCGACCGACTGGCCCGCGAGGCCGGCCTGACGGTCGGCGAGCGCGGCGGCATCGCGATCGACGCGCACTGCCGCACCTCCGACCCGCGCGTCTTCGCCATCGGCGAGTGCGCCCTCACGGTGGACGGCCGGGTCTACGGCCTGGTCGCCCCCGGCTACGAGATGGCCGTCTCGGTGGCCAGGCAGCTCGCCGAGCAGGCCGCCCGGCCGTTCACCGGCGCGGACCTCTCGACCAAGCTCAAGCTGCTCGGCGTCGACGTGGCCAGCTTCGGCGACGCCTTCGGCAGCACGCCCGGCTCGCTCGACGTGGTCTACTCCGACTCCCGCTCCGGCGTCTACAAGAAGCTGGTGGTCAACGCCGAGGGGGCGCTGCTCGGCGGCATCCTGGTCGGCGACGCCTCGGCCTACGCCACCCTCCGCCCGCTGGCGGGGACCGGGCGGCCGCTGCCCGTACCGGCCGAGTCGCTGGTGCTGCCGGCCGGCGCGGACACCGCGGTCTCGCTGGGCGGTTCCGCGCTGCCCGACGACGCGGTGGTCTGCAACTGCAACAGCGTGACCAAGGGCGCGATCCGGGCGGCCGTCACCGACCACGAGTGCACCACCGTGCCCGAGGTGAAGAAGCGCACCCGGGCGGGCACCGACTGCGGCTCCTGCGTGAAGCTGCTCGGCACGATCGTCGCGGACGAGCTGGAGGCGAGCGGGGTCGAGGTGGACCGGGGCCTGTGCCCGTGCTTCGCCCACACCCGCGCCGAGCTCTACGAGATCGTCCTGGTCAAGCGGATCCCGACGCACCGGCAGCTGCTCGCCGAACACGGCCGGGTGCCGGAGGGTTCCGAGGGCTGCGAGGTCTGCAAGCCGACGGTCGCCTCGATCATCGCCTCGCTGGCGCCCGAACTGGGGGCCTCCGGGCACATCCTGGACGGCGAGCAGAGCGCTCTGCAGGACACCAACGACCACTTCCTGGCGAACCTGCAGAAGAACGGCTCCTACTCGGTGGTGCCGCGCATCCCCGGCGGCGAGATCACCCCGGACAAGCTGATCGTGATCGGCGAGGTGGCCAAGGAGTTCGGCCTCTACACCAAGATCACCGGCGGTCAGCGGATCGACCTGTTCGGCGCCAGCGTCGACCAGCTGCCGATGGTCTGGAGCCGGCTGGTCGCGGCGGGCTTCGAGTCCGGCCACGCGTACGGCAAGTCGCTGCGCACCGTGAAGTCCTGCGTCGGCTCCACCTGGTGCCGCTACGGCGTGCAGGACTCGGTCGCCATGGCGATCCGGCTGGAGCTGCGCTACCGGGGCCTGCGCTCGCCGCACAAGCTCAAGTCCGCGGTCTCCGGCTGCGCCCGCGAGTGCGCCGAGGCCCGCGGCAAGGACTTCGGCGTCATCGCCACCAGCAACGGCTGGAACCTGTACGTCGGCGGCAACGGCGGCGCCGCGCCCCGGCACGCCGACCTGCTCGCCCAGGACCTGGACGACGAGCAGCTGGTCCGCCTGATCGACCGGTTCCTGATGTTCTACATCCGCACCGCCGACCGGCTGGAGCGCACCTCCACCTGGCTGGAGCGGATCGAGGGCGGGCTGGACCACGTCCGCGAGGTGGTGGTCCGGGACTCGCTGGGCATCGCCGACGAGCTGGAGCGGCTGATGGCCCGGCACATCGGCGACTACCAGGACGAGTGGGCGGCGACCCTGGCCGATCCCGAGCGGATGCGCCGGTTCGTCTCCTTCGTCAACGCCCCCGGGGTGCCCGACCCGAGCATCCGTTTCGTGCCCGAGCGCGACCAGGTCAAGCCCGACCTGGTGCTGCTGGCCACCGCGGACCAACTGCTCGCCGACCTCGGCCCCGACAACGCCCCGCGCCCGACCGGCCGCATCCTGGAGGAAGCCCGATGACCGCCACCGCCTCTGCCACCGCCTCTACCCCCCGGGTCGAACTGCTCTCCACCGCCGGCTGGTCCCCGGTCTGCGAGTGGGAGCTGCTGGTCCCCGGCCGCGGCGTCGCCGCCCTGCTGCCGGACGGCCGCCAGGTCGCCGTGTTCCGCGACAGCAACGACCGCCTCTACGCCGCCGACAACCGCGACCCGTTCACCGGCGCGTACGTCCTCTCCCGGGGCCTGCTCGGCTCCACCGCGGACGGCCGGGTCTACGTGGCCTCGCCGCTGCTCAAGCAGCGCTTCGACCTGGCCACCGGGGAGTGCCTGGACGACGAGGACGTCCGGATCACCGTCCACGCGGCCCGCGCCGCCTGATCGGCCCCGGCCCTGGCCCGGCCGGACCGCTCCGGGCCCGCCCCGACCGGTCTCGCCCCGTCGTCCCGCCGGCGGGGGCGGAGTCAGCTCCGCTGCCGGAGCGCGGACAGGACGGCGGTGGCCATGCCCTGCTGGCCCTGGGCGTTCGGGTGGATCGGCGCCAAGCCCTTGCCGGCGTCGAGGGGCTCTATCCAGCGGGTCCCCTCGGCCTCGCACATGTCGTGGCCGGTGGAGGAGGAGTAGGTGTCGACGAACGCCACCCCGGCGGCCTCGGCACGTTGCCGGAGCATGCCGTTCAGCTGCCGCTCCTGCTCCGCGACGAAGCCGATGTCGGCGTCCGCGATCCCGTCGCCCAGGGTCTCGGCGCAGCGCCCCGGGTCCTGCGGCAGCAGGGCCGGGTATCCGACGAGCAGCACCTCGGCCTGCGGGGCCCGCCGTTTGATCTCGCCGAGGACCGCGGTCAGCCGCTCGGCGGTGGTCGTCATCTTCCGCTGGACCTCGCCGCTCCCGGCGCCGGTCGTGTAGTACGTCCGGCAGGGTGCGGCGTCGCCCTTGCCGATCAGGCTGTGCCGGAGGTTCTCGACCGCGCAGCGGCCCAGGACGTCCATGAAGCCGGCGTCGTTGCCGCCGATCCCGAGCGTCACCAGCCGGGTCGCCGCACTGACGGCGTCCAACTGCGGCGGGTTGGTCCCGTCCTCGGTCCGCTGGGCCGCCGTCAGGTCTCCGGTGCGCGCGCCGCTGCAGCTGACGTCGGTGAAGTCCTTGAGGTCGAGCCGCTGGGCCACCAGCGACGGGTAGTTGGCCCCCGAGCGGCCGCAGCCCTGCGGGGTGCCGCCCTGGGGCGGGATCCGCAGGCCCGAGGTGTAGGAGTCCCCCAGGGCCACGTAGGGCCCGGTGACCGGGGTCGGCGAGGGCGAGGTGGTCGGCGAGGCGCGGTCGGGCTTCGGCGCGGGGGCGGTGCCCCCGGCGCCGCACCCGGCCGCGCCGATCAGGGCGGCCCCGGCCAGGGCCGCCGCGAGGGCGACCGGCAGGCGGCGGCGCACCTACTCGGCGCCGCGCTCGTGCTCGGCCAGGAACTCCTCGAACCTCCGGCCGAGCTCGTCGGCCGAGGGGAGGTCGTTGGCCTCGGCGAGCAGGCTCTCCCGGTCGACGACGCCGGAGACCGCGTCGTACTGGCCCTCCATGCCCTGGATCGCCGCGCGCAGTTCGCCGTCGCCCTGGGAGAGCTGGTCCTCGATCTCGGCGTAGACCTCGTTGACCCGGGCGCGCAGCTCGCTGCCGGGCAGGACCAGGCCGGTCGCGGACTGGGCGGCCTCCAGGATCGCCACCGCGGCGGCCGGGTAGGACGATCGCGCGATGTAGTGCGGGACGTGGGCTGCGAAACCCAGCACGTCGTGCCCCGCCTCCAGGAGCCGGAACTCGACCAGTGCCTGGGCACTGCCGGGCACCTGGGCCTGGTCGAACCACTTCGGGTGGCCGGGCGCCAGGTCGATCCGGTTGCCGTGCGGGGTGAGGCCGACCGGACGGGTGTGCGGGACGCCCATCGGGATGCCGTGGAAGGAGAGCGCGAGGCGGATCTCGAACCGCTCCACCAGGTCGGCGATGGCCGCCGCGAACAGCTCCCACTCGGTGTCCGGCTCGGGGCCGGTGAGCACCAGGAAGGGCGCGCCCACCGCGTCGCGCGCCAACTGGAGCAGGATCTCCGGCGGGTCGTAGTCCGTCCAGCTCTCGCGGTCGAAGGTCATCGCGGGACGGCGCGCCCGGTAGTCGACCAGCCGGTCGTGGTCGAACCTGGCCACCACCTGCGGGGTTCCCTGCTCCAGCAGGTGGGCAACGACTTGACCGCCCGCCTCGCCCGCGTCCATGAACCCCTCGAAGTGGTAGAGCAGCACCAGGCCGGTGCCGGCCTCGGCCGCGGCGCGGGCCGCCGCCAGGGCGGTCACGCCCTGCGGTTCCAGCTCGTACAGCTCCTTGGGATCACGCACGGCGCACCCATCCCCGTTCCGTCTCGTCGTCTCGGAATGCTTTCGGACCTGATCTCTCCAGCGTGCGACGGCCCGTCGGAATTCCCGCCCCCGCACGAGTCTTCACGTCGTCTCTCGAATCCTCTCACCTTCGGACAAAGCACCTGGTCGCAGGCGTGGCACTCGGGTCGCCCGGTAGGATGGCGAAACGTCCCGGCGTGCCGAACGGACCCGTGCGCCCCCGTTGGCGCGCCGCGAAGTGACGCACCGCCTCCGGGCGGGTATCGTCCTCTCGCTGCCTCGCATCGTCGCGTCGTCGCGCCACGCCGTCTGTCACGTCGTGGGCCACGCCCCGGTCCGTTGCGCTGCCAGCCATCCATTGCGCACCTTGCCTTCACTTGGCCGCCTGCTTCGCTTCGTGATCTCGTTTCTCTCTCGGCCATCTCGCGGACGCACACTGTCCCGTCGCTCATCCCGCCGGATCGGTCCGTCGACCCGTGTCCGTACCGGCACCGCGCTGCCCGCCTCCGGGCTGCCGTCCCGCCGCACGCCCGAGCCTCTGGCGTAGCGCCCCCGGGCGGCCGTTCTCCGGGGTCGGGGCGACACGACCACTGCCCGCAAGGCCGCGAACCCGGCACGCGGGCCCCGACGACCGCCGAAGGACCGAAGGATCCGTGCCCGTACCCGTCACCCTCTACGGCCGCACCGTGCGGCTGGAGCCCCTCGCCGAGCACCACGCCGCGGCCCTGGCCGTGGCCGGCTCCGAGGACCGTACGACCTACGCCTTCACCCCCGTTCCGCACGGCCTGGAAGCCGCCCGGGAGTACATCGCGCGCGCCCTCGCCGATCGGGCGGCGGGCCGGTCGATGCCGTTCGCCACGGTGAGCACGGCTGACAACCGGGTCGTGGGCTCGACCCGGTTCCTGGAACTGGACTACTGGCAGGGCCCGCTGGTGTGGCCGCCCGTGCCGGGCGTGCCGCACGGCGACCCGCTGGAGGCCGTCCCGGACGCCGCGGAGATCGGCAACACCTGGCTGTCCCCGCGGGCCCAGGGCACCGGCATCAACACGGAGGCGAAACTGCTGATGCTGCGGCACGCCTTCGAGGCGTGGGGGGTGCAGCGGATCTCGCTGCGGGCCGATGCCCGCAACACCCGCTCGCGGATCGCCATCGAGCGGCTGGGCGCCACCTCCGAGGGCGTCCGCCGGGCGCACTCGCGCGGCCTGGACGGGGTGGTCAGGTCCACCGCGTTCTACTCGATCCTGGACGAGGAGTGGCCCGCCGTCCGGGACATCATCGAGCTGCGGATCGCCGCCGCGACCTCGCCCAGCGCGCCGGACCCGGCGCCGCTCAACCAGGAGTGCCTTAGACACGGCAGCTCCCTGGTGACCGATCCGATGATCGGCGACTCCCTGGTGCCGGCCGCCTGAGCCGGCCCGACCGTGCGAACCGGCCACAGGCCGGACCGCTCCTCCCGCTCGGGGCGGGTACGCGACGAAGATCACGTCGGGTACCCGCCCCGACCGGTTTCCCCCTCCGGGAGTTCTCGGCACTCTGTCGAGTTGTCAAGGAGCACGGACAGCACGGGAATGGGGCCCACCTCCGCTCCTGGGTGTGATCCTCCTGACACTCCACCAGCCCGCCGGCGCCCGCCCGCCGGGTCCGGCTCAGCCGTCGGCCCCGGCCGAACCCGGCTCCGGCTCGGCGCCGGAGACCGCGTCGGACGCCCTACCGGACGCGGACCCGGCCGCCTCGGCGGTGGCGACCAGGCGCTGGAGCGCGGCGAGGTGCGCCGCCAGCGCCGCCCGGCCCTGCGGGGTCGCGGACAGCCAGGTGCGGGGCCGCTTGCCGACGTAGCCCTTGCGGGCCCGCAGGTGGCCGGCCGCCTCCAGCCCCGCCGCGGTCTTGCTGAGCACCGAGTCCGAGACCTGGCAGTAGTCCCGGACGACGGAGAACTCGGCCTCCTGGCATCCGCTGAGGAAGGCCAGGACGGTGAGCCTGGTGGGCTGGTGGAGTATTGGGTCGAGTCCGTTCACCGCTGGCTGCTCATACTCTGCTCCTTGAGGTCTCGATTGGCCAGGGCGATGACGCCCCACACCGCCAGGCCCGCGACCAGGCCCGCGGCGGCCATCGCCCATCCCTGGTCGCCGGTGGCCAGCCACGTCCCGAGCCAGGCCAGCACCGCCGCTAGGACGGTCACTCCGAACGCGCGCATGATCTTCGGCGGGACCTTGGCCTTCTCCAGCCGTGCGGCGACGCCGCTGGCGCGCATGGCCGTCCGCAGTATCGCGGCCATCACCGCCATCAGCGCGGCCGCGCACAGCGGTATCAGCCACTGCGCCTGGCGTTGGAAACTCTGCCCGATCGCCGCGCAGTAGACCGCGAGGGTCGCGCCCACCCCGGGGCCGTACCACCAGGGCATCGGCGCGGGCCGCCGGGCGGCGGCCCGCGCGCGCTCGGCGAGCGCCAGCGCCGCTGCGGGCGCGAGCTCCTCGGGCTGCTGCCCGGCTGCCTGCTGCCTGTCCTCAACCATCGGTCCCCCATGCGGACGTGCCGTCGAATCCGGCCCGCTGCCGGTTCAAGTGCTACCACTCTGGCACATACTTTCCAGATGGGAAAGTAATTTTCCGACGGACCGTCAGCGGCCCTTCCGGGCGGGCCTCCCAGTGGCACGGACCGCCCGGGGTCAGGAGCACTCGGCGGGCAGGAGAGCTCAGCAGCGCGGGTCGATCTCCTGGAAGGACGCGTAGTGGTCGGCCGTCCAGTACTGCTCGCCGGCGCCGCCGGTGACGATCCGCCTGGTCCCGCGGTCGTCCGATCCCGGTGTGACCACGGTGAACTCGTGGTAGTAGCCGCTGCCCTGACGGGGCAGTCGGTTCTCCCGGTTCTCGAAGACGATGCCGTCCGAGCGGTACGGGTAGGGGCCGCCCCGGGCGATCAGGCCGAGGGTGTCGAGGGCCTGCGCGGGCAGTCTGCCGCGGCAGACGTCAGCCAGTGCGGCGTCGGTGGGCACCCAGCCGGCCTGCGCGGTGGGCGACTTGGCCGGGGCCGAGGGCTTGGGACCGCCCGTGGCACCGCTGCGGGTGGCGGAGGCGGCGGCGGAGGCGGCGGCGGTGGAGGGCGTGACGGAGGCCGGGGCGGAGGCTGGCTTCGCGGCGCCACTCGCCCCGTCCGGGTCCTTCCCGCCGTTCAGCAGTGCGGCGACCGCGGCGGCGATGCCGAGCAGGACCACGGCGACGAGGCCGATCAGGCGGTTTCGGCTGTTCATGCCCCCAGCCTGCCGCACCGGCTCACCCGGTCGGCGCACGGCGCGCACCTGCCGGTCGGGCCGGGACCGGTTGCCGGCCCGTCGCAGCGCGAACGACCGGACGGATGGGGCGCCCGTCCCGGGAAACGCCGCCGGGGCGGGAGCGGACGCCATTGTCCGTTCCCGCCCCGACTGCTTCGTACGGCGGCTCTCCTGCGCCGAGCTCCGCCGTACGCCCCTCCCTTCGGAGGGGTGCGGTCAGTGACCCGCGCTGCTTCGTGTCAGCGCGAGTCGCTTCCCGCCGTCTCGATGGCGGCGCGGCCTGCCTCCAGGCGCGCCACCGGAATCCGGAAGGGAGAGCAGGATACGTAGTCCAGCCCCACCTCGTGGAAGAAGTGGACCGAGTCGGGGTCGCCGCCGTGCTCGCCGCAGACGCCGAGCTTGAGGTCGGGGCGGGTGGCCCGGCCGGCCTGGGCGGCGTTCTTGACCAGGGCGCCGACGCCGTCGCGGTCGATGGTCTCGAACGGGCTGACCCCGAAGATGCCCTTCTCCAGGTAGGCGGTGAAGAAGGAGGCCTCGACGTCGTCGCGGGAGAAGCCCCACACGGTCTGGGTCAGGTCGTTGGTGCCGAAGGAGAAGAAGTCGGCGGCCTCGGCGATCTGGCCGGCCGTCACGGCGGCGCGCGGCAGCTCGATCATGGTGCCGAGCTTGATGTCGAGGTTGACGCCGGTGGACGCGGCGACCTCGGCGAGCACCCGCTCGCACTCGTCGCGGACCAGTTCAAGCTCCTGGACGGTGCCGACCAGCGGGATCATCACCTCGGGGCGCGGGTCGGCGCCGGCCAGCTTGCGCTCGGCCGCCGCCTCGGCGATCGCCCGGACCTGCATGCCGAACAGGCCGGGGATGACCAGGCCGAGGCGGACGCCGCGCAGGCCGAGCATCGGGTTGGCCTCGTGCAGGCGGTGGACGGCCTGGAGCAGGCGCAGGTCGTTCTCGTTCGGGTCCTTGCGGGCCTCGGCGAGGGCGACGCGCACCGACAGCTCGGTGATGTCGGGCAGGAACTCGTGCAGCGGCGGGTCGAGCAGCCGGACCGTCACCGGGAGGCCGTCCATCGACTGGAACAGCTCCAGGAAGTCGCCCTTCTGCAGCGGCAGCAGGCTGGACAGCGCGGTCTCGCGGTCCTTGTCGTTGTCCGCCAGGATCAGGTGCTCGACCTCCTTGCGGCGCTCCTCGCCGAGGAACATGTGCTCGGTGCGGCACAGGCCGATGCCCTGGGCGCCGTACCGGCGGGCGCGGTTCGCGTCCTCGGCGTTGTCGGCGTTGGCGCGCACCGCGAGGCGGCGGCGGCCATCGGCGTGCGACATCAGCCGGTGCACGGCCTGGACCAGCCCGCCCTGGACGTCGGCGCCGGCGTGCAGGGTGCCCTCGAAGTACTCGACCACCGGGGACGGCAGCACCGGAACCTCGCCCAGGTACACCCTGCCGTTGGCGCCGTCGATGGAGACCACGTCGCCCTCGTGGACGACCTGGCCGTCGGCGGTGGTGAACTTGCGGTTCTTGGTGTCGACCTCCAGCTCCTCGGCGCCGCAGACACAGGTCTTGCCCATGCCTCGGGCGACCACGGCCGCGTGCGAGGTCTTGCCGCCGCGCGAGGTGAGGATGCCCTCGGCGGCGATCATGCCTTCCAGGTCGTCCGGGTTGGTCTCGCGGCGGACCAGGATGACCTGCTCGCCGGAACGGGACCACTTCACCGCGGTGTACGAGTCGAAGACCACCTTGCCGACCGCCGCGCCGGGCGAGGCGGCGATGCCGTAGGCGACCGGCTTGGTCTCGGCGGTGGGCGCGAAGCGGGGGAACATCAGCTGGGCGAGCTGGCCGCCGGTGACCCGGTGCAGCGCCTCGTCCAGGTCGATCAGGCCCTGGTCGACCAGTTGGACGGCGATCCGGAAGGCGGCGGCGGCGGTGCGCTTGCCGACCCGGGTCTGCAGCATCCAGAGCTTGCCGCGCTCGATGGTGAACTCGATGTCGCACAGGTCCCGGTAGTGGTTCTCCAGGGTCTGCATGATGGTCATCAGCTCGTCGTACGACTTCTTGTCGAGCTGCTCGAGGTCGGCCAGCTGCAGGGTGTTGCGGATGCCCGCCACCACGTCCTCGCCCTGGGCGTTCTGCAGGTAGTCGCCGTAGACGCCCTGGGCGCCGGTGGAGGGGTCGCGGGTGAAGGCGACACCGGTGCCCGAGTCCTCGCCGAGGTTGCCGAAGACCATGGTGCAGACGTTGACGGCGGTGCCCAGGTCGTTCGGGATCCGCTCCTGCCGGCGGTACAGCCGGGCCCGGTCGCCGTTCCAGGAGTGGAAGACCGCGTGGATCGCCAGGTCGAGCTGCTCGCGCGGGTCCTGCGGGAAGTCCCGGCCGGTCTCCCGGAGCACGATCGCCTTGAAGGTGGCGACCAGCGCCTCCAGGTCCGCGGCGGTGAGGTCCAGGTCGTCGGCGGTGCCCTTGGCGTGCTTGGCCTCGTCCAGCGCCTCCTCGAACAGCTCGCCGTCGACACCCAGCACGGTCTTGCCGAACATCTGCACCAGGCGGCGGTACGAGTCCCAGGCGAAGCGCTCGTTGCCGGACTGGGCGGCGAGCCCGGTCACCGAGGCGTCGGAGAGGCCGATGTTCAGGACGGTGTCCATCATGCCGGGCATCGAGAACTTCGCACCCGAGCGGACCGAGACCAGCAGCGGGTTGTCCGCCTGGCCGAGCCGCTTGCCCATCTGCGCCTCGAGGGCGACCAGGTGGCCGGTGATCTCCTCGTTCAGCGAGCCCGGCTCGGTGCCGGTCTGCAGGAAGACCTTGCAGGCGTCGGTGGTGATGGTGAACCCCGGAGGGACGGGGAGGCCCAGGTTGGTCATCTCGGCGAGGTTCGCACCCTTCCCGCCGAGAAGATCCTTGAGGTCCTTGTTTCCTTCGGTGAAGGAGTAAACAAACTTCTGCTTCGCCGCCACGGGTCGTTCTCCTCGCACACGGTTGCCCTGACGCCGGAGAACATACCCATTTCGAAGGCGTTCTAGGGGGGCGAATAGCTCGTACGAGCTTCGAGGCGGGCGATTGGCCAGCGGATCCAATGCCCGGACGGGCGTTCACCTGCGTTACCGAAATCGTCCGGGTGACGCTAGGGAGTGTTCAAGACTTGAACACATCACTACGTCAAGCTCGCTCGATCCGGACACACCGTGACGATGTTCGCCCCGCCGCGTTTCCCCGGCTTGATTTCCTGCAGCCGACCGCGGCGATCCGCCCGGGGACCCGTTCGGGAAGCGATCCGGACTTGTACACCTTGGCGAAGTCCGCTGACTGACTGTCACTCGCCACGATATGTGGCCAGCGTCACGAGCGCATCTCAACTGTCGAGCCGATGAGACCTACGCCAATCGTCGCTTTCCGTTGATGATCCCGTCGCTCTGTGTTGCTCGATTTCGCCTTGAAGGAGCCCTCTTGTCCATCTTGGACAATCCAGCTGGGACGCTGCGGCCAGACTCGAATCCAGGTCGAATCTGCCGAATAGTACAGATCATCCGCCAGATGTGTCCGATTCGGCATCTTCGGTGAGTCGGGCACACTCATACGGATCGTCCAACCAGCCTTCGGGCAGGACCACCCGGTTGTTGCCGCTGGTCCGCCCGCGCGGACCGTCGGCGCCGATCGGCCAGCTCTGCTCCTGGTCGACCTGGGCGAGCGTCTCGGCCAGCTCGGTCAGCGAACTGGAGCCGGCCAACCTCACCCGCAGCTCGGAGCCGACCGAGAAACCCTTGGTGTACCAAGCGACGTGCTTGCGGAAGTCGATGACGCCGCGGGCCTCGTCGCCCAGCCACTCCCCCAGCAGCTGGGCGTGCCGCACCATGGCGCGGGCCACGTAGTCGAAGGTCGGGCGGGCGTAGTCGACGTCGCCCTCGAAGATCGACACCAGGTCCTTGAACAGCCAGGGCCGGCCCAGGCAGCCGCGACCGACGACCACGCCGTCGCACCCGGTCTCGCGCATCATCCGGACCGCGTCGTCGGCGGACCAGATGTCCCCGTTGCCGAGCACCGGGATACCGGCCGGGACGGACTCGCGGAGGCGGGCGATGGCCGACCAGTCCGCGGTGCCGCCGTAGTGCTGGGCCGCGGTGCGGCCGTGCAGGGCGATCGCGGAGACACCCTCCTCCGCGCCGATCCGTCCGGCGTCGAGGTAGGTGAGGTGGTCGTCGTCGATGCCCTTGCGCATCTTCATGGTGACGGGCAGATCGCCCGCGTTCGCGACCGCCTGGCGCAGGATGTCGCGCAGCAGGTTGCGCTTGTACGGCAGCGCGGAGCCGCCGCCCTTGCGGGTCACCTTCGGGACGGGGCAGCCGAAGTTGAGGTCGATGTGGTCGGCCAGGCCCTCCGCGGAGAT
This sequence comes from Kitasatospora setae KM-6054, assembly GCF_000269985.1. Lineage (NCBI taxonomy): Bacteria > Bacillati > Actinomycetota > Actinomycetes > Kitasatosporales > Streptomycetaceae > Kitasatospora > Kitasatospora setae. The sequence continues at coordinate 2,819,351 of NC_016109.1, forward strand.
CATCCGCGCCGCCTTGCCGACGGTCTCCGGGTCCACCCCGTACAGCTGGATCGAGCGCGGCTTCTCGCTCGGGTCGAACTTGATCAGTTGCATGGTCTTGGCGTTGCGCTCGACCAGGGCGCGGGTGGTGATCATCTCGGAGACGTACAGGCCCCGGCCGCCGCTCTGCTCCCGGCACAGGGTGCGGAAGGGGGCGTTCGTGATGCCGGCCATCGGCGCCAGCACCACCGGCGGCCAGACCTGCATCGGCCCGATGTGCAACGGGGCGAACTCCGGTGTGCCGGGTGCTGCGGGGGTGGCCTGGGTGGTGTCGGGCGTGGTGGTCATGCGCGGCGGATCCTCGATACGGGTAGGGCCCCAACGGCGGGCTTCCAGACTCTCCATTCTCTCCCACCCGCCGGACGGGCCTGGCCCGGTGCCCCTCCCCGGCGGGCGACCCCGGACGGCCGGGCCGTTCCGGGCGCGGTCCGGACGCGGTGGGGCGCGGTCCGGGGGCGCTCCGGACGCGGTCAGGGCTTCCCGTTGCGGCCGATGGTGACGGTGCCGGAGGCGGAGGTGACGTCGAGCAGTCGGGGCGAGTCCATGTCCTGGAGGGACTGGTCGACCTCCTGGCCGCCGCCCTCGCTGTTGAGCTCGATCCGGTACCGGCTGCGGTCGTCCGGCAGCCGCAGGACGAGGTTCCCGGAGGCGAGGCGGACGGCGACCTCGTCCGGCGGGCGGTCGTACTGCAGGGTGACCTGGCCGGAGGAGGCGGAGAGCTGGGCCCTGGCCGCACCCAGCCCCGTACCGATGATCTGACCGGAGCCGCTCTTCGCCCAGATCGGCCCGCTGACCCTGGTCAGCTCCACCTGACCGCTGCCGGTCTCCGCCGAGACGCTGCCGGACACGTCCATGATCTCCGTCCGCCCGGAGCCGTTGCGGGCGTGGACGGTGGTCGAGGGCGGCACCTGTATCTCCAGCGTGACCGCGCAGCCCCGCAGGAGCCGGGCCTCCGGGCAGTCGACCGAGACCGTCATCGTGCCCGCGGCGATCCGCTCGTCGACGACCGGCTTCCGGAGCGCCCAGCCGACCCGCTCCGCGACCACCACCCGGTCGGTGCCGCCGACCCGGACCAGGACCTGGGCCGGGCCGGAGTCGATGTCGAGCCGGCCGACCGACTCGAAGTACGTCCGCTCCTGGGTGCTCTCGCGCTGGACGAGGACCGCCCCGGTGGTGGCGGCGCCCAGCAGCAGGATGCAGGCGAGGACCAGGACGCCGAGGAACCGCCAGGCCCGGCGCTCGCCCCGGCCGGGCTCGACCGGACCCGCCGGCCCGGGGTGCGGAAGCCACCGGGCGAACCGACCCGGCCCGGGGTCGGCCTCCGGCGGGTGCGGGGCGGGTCGGGTCACTGGCTGACCTCCAGGAAGCGCAGCACCGCCAGCACCCGGCGGTGGCTGTCCTCGGCCGGCGGCAGGTCGAGCTTGGTGAGGATGGAGTTGATGTGCTTGGAGACCGCACTGTCGCTGACCACCAGGGACTCCGCGATCGCGGTGTTCGAACGCCCCTCGGCCATCAGCGCCAGCACGTCCCGCTCGCGGGGCGTCAGCCGGTGCAGCGGATCGCGGTCGCGGCGCAGCAGCAGCTGGGCGACCACCTCCGGGTCGAGGGCGGTACCGCCCTGGGCGACGCGCTGCAGCGCCTCCACGAACTCGTCCACGTTGGCGACCCGCTGCTTGAGCAGGTAGCCGACGCCGCTGGTGTTGTTGGCCAGCAGGTCCGCCGCGTACCGCTCCTCGACGAACTGGGAGAGCAGGACGACGGCGGTGCCGGGCCACTGCCGCCGGATCATCAGCGCGGCCCGGACGCCCTCGTCGGTGAAGCCCGGCGGCATCCGGACGTCCGCGACGACGATCTGCGGGCGGTGCTCCTCGACGGCGGCGAGCAGGGCCTCGGCGTCCCCCACCGCGGCGACGACCTCGTAGCCCTCGCTCTCCAGCACCTTGACGATGCCGATCCTCAGGAGGACCGAGTCCTCGGCGATCACAGCTCGCATGGCAACTCCATGGTGATGGTGGTCGGGCCCCCGCGGGGGCTGGTGATGGCGAAGGATCCGTCGACCGAGGCGGCGCGCTTGCGCAGACCGGTGAGGCCGGTGCCGCGGTCGGCGTCCGCCCCGCCGACGCCGTCGTCGGTGATGGTGATGCGCAGCCGGTCGGCCACCCGGTGCAGGAGGAGGTCGACCCGGGAGGCCCGGGAGTGCTTGGCGGCGTTGGCCAGCGCCTCGGAGACCGTGAAGTAGGCGACCGCCTCCACGGTGGGTGCTATCCGGCCCGGCAGGTCGACCGTGAGGTGCACGGGGACGGGGCTGCGGGCGGCGATGCCGGAGAGCGCCGCGTCGAGCCCGCGGTCCTCCAGCACCGCCGGGTGCAGGCCGCGGACCAGGTCGTGCAGTTCCTTGACGGCGGCCTGGGCCTCCTCGTGCGCGGCGACGATCACCTCCATCGCCTCGGGCGGGAGGTGTTTGAGGGTGCGCCGGGCGAGGCCCAGGTTCATCGCGAGCGAGACCAGGCGCTGCTGCGCGCCGTCGTGCAGGTCCCGCTCGATGCGGCGGCGCTCGGCGTCGGCCGCGTCCACCACGTCGACCCGGCTGCGGGCCAGGTGCTCGACCCGGCGCTCCAGCACCTCCGCCCGGTTCGGGCCGAGCAGGGCCCGGACCGTCCACAGGTCGACGGCGGCGAGCAGGGCGACGAGCCAGGGCGTGGCGGCCAGCAGGAGCAGGCCGCCGAGGGTGGCGAGGGCGCCCTCGGCGACCCACCCGGGGCCGGACCTCAGCGGGTAGCCCGGCGGCAGCAGCCACACCCAGCCGAAGAAGCCGGTCAGCACGACCGCCGCTCCCCAGAGGCCGAGCGCCAGGCCCGCGCAGAGCATCTGCAGCGGCGCCACCAGCAGGTGGTGGACCGCCTGGCGCCAGGTCAGCCCCGCGCGGAGCCGGACCAGCCAGGGCGCGTCGGGCGGGATCCGGCCTGGGACCTCCACCCCGCGCAGGGCGCGGACCCGGCTGCGCTGGGCGGTGCTCTGCAGGTCGAAGAGGACCGTGAGCAAGGCCAGCCCGAACAGCAGGGCCGCGCTCGGCAGGCCGATGACGATCACGCAGGGCAGGCCGAACGGGAGGCCGGCGGCGAGGAACAGCGTGTCCCGTCGAGTGCCCGCGGACCACGGGGCGCGCGCGGCCGCGGCGGCGCGGACCGCCGCGGCGGGGGCCGTCCGGCGCGGGGGCGTGTCGATCTTCGACTGGAACATGCGGATCAGCGTAGAGGCCGGTCGAACCCGGCTTCCATGGCGCAGTCCTCCGTCTTCTTGGTGTAGCTGGCTACACCAAGAAGACGGAGCCACGGGCTACCGACAAGATCCCCACGCCGAAGGATTCTTGACGGCATGACGAACACGAACCTGATGCGCTGCGGCCGCGACTCGCTCTCCCCCGCCCGGGCCGCCGCCCGGCAGTTCTCCCGGTCGCTCCCCGAACTCCTCGGCGGCGGCGGCCGATCCGGGCTGATCGCCGCGGTCGGCCCGTGGACGGCGTGCCTGCGCGCGGGCCGCCGCCCGGCCATGGAGGTCTACGAGCACGGCGAACTGCTCGACGTCGTGGTCGAGTCCTCGCTCGGCGGCGCCGGGCTGCGCGGGGCCCGGCGCGGCCCGACCGGGAGGCCGGGGGAAGGAGCGGCAGCCTGCGCCTGGGGCCGTCTGCCACCCTGCGGGGCGCCCCCGCCGGTGCACTTCCTCACCGGCGGGCTGCGGCGGCGTCCGGTGGGCTCCGCGACCGTGCGGACGGCGGGCCGGTTCTGGTTCGCCTCGGCGGCCGGGGAGTTCCGCTGGGCGCGGCTGTCGGCGGCGGCCTGCTGCGCGGAGCACGCGGAGCGGGGGCGGGCAGCATGAGCGTGCTCGTTGCGCTGCCGTCCCGGCCGGATGCCGGCGGCGGTGCCGGTAACGGTGCCGGTGGCGTGGTACGGGTCGGGCGCCGCGCGGTGGTCCGGCGAGCCGGGTGGCTGCGGCCGGAAGTGCTGTTCCTGGGGTGCGGGTTGGTGCTGCTGCCCTGGGCCGCGCTGCTGGCGCTGTTGCCCGACGGGACACCCTGGGCGGTGCTCGACCTGGTCGAGTCGGCGGCGTTGTCCACCGCTGCGCTGCGGCTGCGGCGGGGCCGTACCCCGTCCTGGTCGGCCGGGCTGGCCGGTGTCCTGCTGGCCACGGACGCCGGGTGCGACCTCGCGACGGCGTCCGGCGGTTCCGAACTGCTGGTCGCCCTGCTGATGGCGGTGTGCGCGGAGCTGCCGCTGGCCGCCGTCTGCTGGTCCACGGCGCTGCGCGCCGGTGCCGTCGGGCCGGGCGGCGGCCCGGTGCCGGCGGCCGGCCGCGGGTGTCGGTCCCGGGGGCGCGTCGCGGTCCCGGTTCCGGTGGGCGGCCCGCCCACCGGGTTCCTCACGGAAGGAGTGGCAGTGCGAAGCATCCACATGTTGACGGGGTCCGTTCCGGGGCTGCTCTCCGGAACTCCGGCGGGCCGGGTGTGTGCCGGCCAGGCCGACCGGTTGCGGGTCGCCACAGCCGGTTGCCGGCCAGACCGCCCGGCGCGGTCGGATCGCCGGGCACCGGCGGCCGGGCTCCGGGTCCGGGCCGAGGGGTGGGCGCCACGGCCCTGCCCCGACCGGGCGCACCGGGCCGTGCTCCCTGCCTCCGCCGCGAGGATGGCGGCCACCGCGCGGCGCGACCCCGGCGTGCACCGGCGGCCCGCCGCGGAAAGGGCCCCCGGTCTGCGGGAGTTGCGCGCGCGGCGGCTCCACCGGGGTGCGGCCGGCCCCCGTCGGCGTTCCGCGGTGGGAGGGTGAGCATCCGCCCGGGCGGCGCGTCCCGGGGAGGAGGCCGCCCTTTCCGCCCCCTACATCCGTAGCCCTGCCTGAACGACCCAGCCGTCCCGAACCGGCAGCGGAAAGGAGCCGCCTCTCGCCGATCTCCCGGCGGCCGGTACCGGCACCGGCCTGACCACCCTGCGCCCCCTTCCTCCCGTACACCCGCTCCTTGACTCCTGCACAGTGCGATTCGTCCCGCCGACCACCGACCACGTCCTGGCCATCGGCCCCGTCCCGGGGCCGCGCTCGCCGGGGCGCGGTGTGGTCGGCGGGCACGGCCCGCTGTCCCGGCGACGGAGCCGGAAGCGGGCCATGGCCCAACCCGGCTGGCAGGGGTCCAGCGACAGGGGCCACCCCCTCGGGGACAGGCGGGTAGCTCGGCAGGAACCCGCGAGAAAATGGCAGGCCACCGGCCTGGAGCGGTGCGAGGATGGCGCAATGCCGACGAACCCGACCCTCCGCCCCGGTGAGACGCGCACCCGCGAGCAGCTGACAGCGGCGGTCGCGTCCGGTGCCCGCCCGAAGTACCTGTGCTTCTGGGGCCACCGCCCGCAGCGGGACGGGCAGATCGGACCCGGTGCGCTCAGCCAGTGGTGGCCCTCCCCGTTCACCGTCGACGGGGTCCGGTACGACACCGCCGAGCACTGGATGATGGCCGGGAAGGCCCGGCTGTTCGGGAACGAGGAGATCGTCCCGAGGATCCTCGGGGCCCGGACGCCCGCGGAGGCGAAGAATCTGGGCCGACTGGTCACGGGGTTCGACGAGGACCGCTGGGTCGAGCACCGCTTCGAACTGGTGGTTACCGGGAGCACCGCGAAGTTCGGCCAGGACGAGCGACTCCGCACGTACCTGCTCCGTACCGGCGAGCGCGTCCTGGTGGAGGCCAGCCCGCTCGACCGGATCTGGGGCATCGGGCTCGCGGCCGACGACCAGCGGGCGAATTCCCCTGCCCAGTGGCAGGGATCGAACCTGCTCGGCTTCGCGCTGATGGAGGCGCGAGCCCGGCTGGCGGGCTGATCCCTCGCCCAACCGTCCTACCGGAAAAGCCAGTTCTCCCTCATCTCGCACAAGTAGGGCGACTCGGACAGGAATTGGCCGAAGTTCACGAGAACAGCCGACCTGCCGCACCACCCCGGCCACTCGCATCTCCATCTTGAAAAGGTTAAGACTTGCTCCCGTAACGTGGCCGCCGTACGGCAGCGCCAGGATGGCCACCAGTCGTTGTGTTCGGGGGCCAGTCGGGTGGCCCCCCACGGAGAAGGTCGGGGCGGGGCGCGATGACCGTACGCAGTTCTGGGCCGGATTCGGCCGATGTCCAAACGCTCAGAGCGGAGTTGGACGAACTACTGAGAGCACGGCAGTTCGCCGCGCAGCGCGAGCGCAGACTCGCCGAGGCCGTCCGGGCCGGCCACGAACCCGACCACGCACCCGCCTACGGCCGCCCGCCCCGACAGCCCGACCCCGAGCTGGTGCGACAGCTCGCCCAGGCTCAGCACCTCCGTGAGGGCCTCGGCGCGCGCTGCCTCGAACTGAGCGACCGTCTGCTGGCCGCCGAGGACCAGCAGACAGCGGGACGGTTCGGCCGCCCCGCCTCCGCTCCCGCCCCCGACCCGGGCGAGGTCCCGGGAAACCCCGGCCCGGCTCCCCAGGCGCATCGCCCCGCCGAGCACGCCGCCTCCCTGGTGCCCCCGCAGCGCCCGTTCCCGACCGGGGCCCGCTTCGGCGGGGAGCACCGAGCGGGGACCGCCCCCGACACGCTCCCCCGGCTCGACGAACCGGCCGGCACCACCGCCTCGGCCGCGGACACCCCGGCCGCCGACGCCCCGCCGCTGCGCGGTGCCCGGTTCAGGGTCGGTCGCCCCCTCCGCGCCGCCCGGAGGAACGAGGAGCGGGCCGCCACCGAACAACCGCACCCCGGTGCTGCGGAGGACGCGGCGGCCGCCCGGCACACCGGCCCGGGCAACGACCGGGCAGAGCGTCCCGGCACCTCCTGGGCCAGCACCCGCAAACCGGGCGACGGCGTCGGCGACACCCGGGTCGGCAGCACCCATCCGAACGCCGCCCCCGACGATGGCGCCCCCGCGCACCCCGGCGGCAACACGGGAACGGCCGCACCGGTCGGCGGTGCGCGCTCCCGGAGCCGGGCCGAACTGATCGCCCTCGTCCAACGGATCACCGATCTGCACCGGCAGGGCTCGGTGCACGAGTCCGCGGCCATCGTGAGCCAGGTCGCCCTGATGATCACGCCGGCCGATCTGGTCAGGCTGGCCACCCTGCTGCGGGCCGAAGGGCCGGCCGGCTCCTCCACCTACCTGGCCCGGTCGGTGGCCTCGGGCACTCCGGAGCACGCCACCGCCACACTGGCCGTACTCCGCCAGGAAGGGCTGGTGGACGAGGCCGCCGACCTGTTCCACACCCTGTGGTCGGTGAGCGCGCAGGCGCTCCCGGCACTGCTCGCGGCCCTGGAGGAGTCGGGGCAGTCAGCCGACGGACAGACCCTGCTGTGGGAACGCGCCTCCGCCCCGGCCGGTGAACTCTCCGAACTGACCCGGTGCCTGCGGGCGGCCGGGCGCCCCGGCGACACCCGCCACCTGCTGCGCCAGGCGGCGGGCCGACCCGCCGGGGAGGTCGCCGCGATCGCCGCGGCACTGGACGAGGAGTCGGCGACCGAGCTGATCGGCGAGCTGGTGCGACTGCGCTCGGCGAGCGATGTCGGCCAGTTCGCGGCCGCGGTCCAGGGATCGGTGGAACTGTACGACGCGCTGCTGTTCGCCGCCGACGACCTGGACGAGAGCCGGGCCCGCAGCGCGTTCGCGGCGCTGCGCACCGCCGGGCTGCCGACCCAGCCGGCGCCCCGCCCCCGGAAGTCCCGCCAGCGCCGCTGAACGAGGCCCGCCCCAGGAACCCCGACGGGCGCGACCACGACCGGAAGCCCGGCGGAACCCCGAACGACACCTCTGCGGCAACTCCGGCGGCACCCCGGCGAACGGTGCGAACGGCGAACGGCCGGCGGCCCGCCCCGGTGAGGGGGCGGCCCGCCGGCCGTTCGAAGAACCGCTGCCGGTGCGGCGCCGTTCGGCGTCAGCAGCCGATCAGGCGGGTGGCCAGGTAGGACTTCACCTGGTCGAGCGACACCCGCTCCTGCGCCATGGTGTCGCGATCGCGCACGGTCACCGCGTTGTCCTCAAGGGTGTCGAAGTCGACGGTGACGCAGAACGGGGTGCCGATCTCGTCCTGGCGGCGGTAGCGCTTGCCGATCGCGCCGGCGTCGTCGAACTCGACGTTCCAGGCGGAGCGCAGGTCGGCTGCGAGGCCGCGGGCCTTCGGCGAGAGGTCGGCGTTGCGGGAGAGCGGGAGCACCGCGACCTTGACCGGGGCCAGGCGCGGGTCGAGCCGCATGCCGACGCGCTTCTCCATGACACCCTTGGCGTTCGGCGCCTCGTCCTCGAAGTAGGCGTCGAGCAGGAAGGCCAGCATGGCGCGGTTGAGGCCGGCCGCGGGCTCGATGACGTACGGGAAGTACCGCTCGTTCGCGTCCTGGTCGAAGTACTTGAGGTCCTGGCCGGAGTGCTCGCTGTGCACGGTCAGGTCGTAGTCGGTGCGGTTGGCCACGCCCTCCAGCTCCGAGAACTCGCTGCCGCCGAAGTTGAAGCGGTACTCGATGTCCACCGTGCGCTTGGCGTAGTGGGACAGCTTCTCCTTGGGGTGCTCGAAGAAGCGCATGTTCTCGGTCCGCAGGCCGAGGTCGACGTACCAGTTCCAGCGCTGCTCAAGCCAGTACTCGTGCCAGGTCTCGTCCTCGCCCGGCTTGACGAAGAACTCCATCTCCATCTGCTCGAACTCGCGGGTGCGGAAGATGAAGTTGCCGGGGGTGATCTCGTTGCGGAAGCTCTTGCCGACCTGGGCGATGCCGAACGGCGGCTTCTTGCGCGAGGTGGTCTGGACGGCGCGGAAGTTGGTGAAGATGCCCTGCGCGGTCTCCGGGCGGAGGTAGGCCAGGCCGGCCGCGTCCTCGGTGACGCCGAGGTGCGTCTTCAGCATGCCCGAGAATTCCTTGGGCTCGGTGAAGGCGCCCTTGTTGCCGCAGTTCGGGCAGTTGATGTCGGCGAGGCCGTTGGCGGGCACCTTGCCGTGCTTGGCCTCGTACGCCTCTTCCAGGTGGTCGGCGCGGAAGCGCTTGTGACAGGAGAGGCACTCGGTCAGCGGGTCGTTGAAGGTCGCGACGTGGCCGGAGGCCTCCCAGACCTCGCGGGCGAGGATCACCGAGGAGTCGAGACCGACGACGTCCTCCCGAGCGGTGACCATCGCGCGCCACCACTGGCGCTTGATGTTCTCCTTCAGCTCGACACCCAGCGGACCGTAGTCCCAGGCGGCACGGGTGCCACCGTAGATCTCGCTGCAGGGGTAGACGAAGCCACGGCGCTTGCTCAGGCTGACGATCGTGTCGATCTTGTCGGCGGCCACAGTGCTCTCTTCAGTACGACGGCACGGTCAGGGCACGGCTGGTTGCGCGCGCCCGAATGACTCAGGGTACCGGGGTTGCGGGGGCGGGGTTCAACTCGATAGTTGCACGGGCGGGCCGCCGGGTGGCTGTACCGGGAGTGAACAGCCGTGCGTTCTCCGGCGTGTTGGCGATCACCCGGCGGGACCCCAAACCGGGGCGGGTCCGGAGGAAGACCCGCGCGGAGGCCCGGCAGGAGGCGCCGCCGGGGCGCGGCGCGGCGCGGTGCGGGCGCACTCGGGGTGCGGCGCGGCGCTCGGTACGTGACGGGTCCACCCAATGCAAGTTGACAATCATTTCCAGATAAGATGAGAATGGTTGTCATGAAGATTCGTCGCGCCACTCCCCCGATAGCCCTCGCGGCGGCCGCCGTCGCCGGATCGCTGCTGCTCTCCGGCTGCGGCGGGGCCAGCAGCGCGGCGGGCCGGGACGGCGGGCGGCTCGAAGTGGTCGCGTCCTTCTACCCGATGGAGTTCCTGGCCCGGCAGATAGGCGGGGAGCACGTCAAGGTCACCGACCTGACCGCCCCGGGCGTGGAGCCGCACGACCTGGAGCTGACGGCCAAGCAGGTCGCGGCCGTCCAGCGGGCCGATGCGGTGGTCTACCTCAAGGGCCTGCAGCCGACCGTGGACAAGGCGGTCGCGCAGTCCCACGTCAAGCACCCGGTCGACGCCACCGCCGTCTCCCCGCTGGTCGACCACCACCTCGACGAGGGCGGGGCGGACGGGACCGAGGCGCACGACGGCGAGCACGGGCACGAGCACGACGGCCCGGCCGGCGACCCGCACATCTGGCTGGACCCGACCCGGTACGCGGCGGTGGCCCGCAGCGTGGGCGCCGAGTTCGCGGAGATCGACCCCGCCAACGCCGCCGACTACCAGCGCAACACCGACGACCTGGTGACCCGGCTGACCGCCCTCGACCAGGAGTTCAGGGACGGCCTGGCGAATTCCGGCACCCGGACCTTCGTCACCAGCCACGCCGCCTTCGGCTACCTGGCCGACCACTACGGGCTGGAGCAGGTCGCGATCAACGGGGTCGACCCGGAGGCCGAGCCCACCCCGTCCCGGATGGCCGCGATCCAGCGGGCCGCCCGGGAGAACGGCGCGACCACCGTCTTCTTCGAAGCCCTGGTCAGCCCTAAGCTGGCCAACACCGTCGCCGCCGACCTGGGCCTCAAGACCGCCGTGCTCGACCCCCTGGAGGGGATCAAGGAGCCGGACCGGAACGACTACTTCTCCGTCATGCGGCAGAACCTGACCAACCTGCGGGCCGCGCTCGGCACCCGCTGAACCCACCCCCGAACGGACCCGAGCGAGCGGCGAGAGCGGAGCGAGGAACCACCATGAGTGCTGCCATCCCCACGACGGGCACCGACCGGCCGGGCCCGGCCCCGGGCGAGGACGCCGGACCGGCGGTCATCAGCCTCCGGGGCGCGGTGGCCACCGTCGGCGGCCGGCCGGTGCTGCGCGGCATAGACCTGACCGTCGGGCCGGGCGAGGTGGTCGCCCTGCTGGGCGCCAACGGCTCCGGCAAGTCCACCACCGTGAAGAGCGTGATCGGTTCGGTACCGCTGGACCGGGGCGGCCTGGAGCTGTTCGGCACGCCCCAGCGCAAGTTCCGGGACTGGCACCGGATCGGCTACGTGCCGCAGCGCACCACCGCGGCCGGCGGGGTGCCCGCCACGGTCCGCGAGGTGGTCTCCACCGGGCGGCTGCCGCAGCACGGGCTGCTGCCGTTCCGCCGCAAGGACCGGGCCGCGGTGGACCGGGCGCTGGCCGCCGTCGGCATGCTGGACCGGGCCGGCGACGGCGTGGCCCACCTGTCCGGCGGGCAGCACCAGCGGGTGCTGATCGCCCGCGCCCTGGTCGGCCGCCCCGACCTGCTGATCATGGACGAGCCGATGGCCGGCGTCGACGTGGACAGCCAGCAGGTGCTCGCCGGGATCCTCCGCACCGAGGTGGAGCGCGGCTGCGCGGTACTGCTGGTGCTGCACGAACTCGGGCCGCTGGAGCCGCTGATCGACCGCGCCGTGGTGCTCCGCGACGGCTGCGTGGCGCACGACGGGCCACCGCCCCGGGGCGTCGGCCAGCACGCGCTGCCAGGCCACGACCACGTCCACCCGCACGCCGACGACCACCACCGCACCACCCAGGGGCTACTGGCATGATCGAGATGTTCCAACCCGACTTCATGCAGCGGGCCTTCCTGGCCGCCGTGCTGGTCGGCGTCACCGCACCCTCGATCGGCATCTACCTGGTGCAGCGCCGGCAGGCCCTGATGGGCGACGGCATCGGGCACGTCGCGCTGACCGGCGTCGGCCTGGGCTTCCTGTTCCAGGCCAACCCGATGTGGACGGCGGTGCTGGTCTGCGTGCTCGGCGCCGTCGTGATGGAGCTGGTCCGGGCCCGCGGCAACCAGCGCGGCGACATCGCGCTGGCGATGCTCTTCTACGGCGGCATGGCCGGCGGCAAGCTGCTGGTCTCGATGAGCAGCCAGTCCGGCGCGGGCAGCCTGGAGAGCTACCTGTGGGGCTCGATCCTGTTCGTCTCCCCCGGCGACCTGGCGGTGATCGGCCTGCTCGCGGCGGTGGTCGTCGCGGTCACCGTGGGCCTGCGCCGCCAACTGTTCGCGGTCTGCCAGGACGAGGAGTTCGCCCGGGTGACGGGCCTGCCGGTGCGGGTGCTCAACCTGCTGATCGCGGTGATGGCCGCGGTCACCGTGACCGTCGCCATGCGGGTGGTCGGCCTGCTGCTGGTGAGCGCGCTGATGGTGGTCCCGGTGGCCGCCGCCCAGCAGCTGACCAGGTCCTTCGCGGCCACCCAGGCCACCGCGATCGGGGTCGGCGTGGTCACCGCGCTGTTCGGCGTCGGCACCTCCTACCAGGCCGACCTGCCCTCCGGCCCGACCATCGTGTTCCTGGCCATCCTGACCTTCGCCCTGTTCAGTGCGATCGCCGCGCCGCTGGCCAGGTGGCGGCACCGGGTGGAGTCCGGCCACGGGCCGGCGGTGTGCGACGTGGCCCTGCCCGGCGGCGAGGCGGCACCCGGCCGCGCCCCGGGAGCGGCCCCGGGCGCCTCGGGCGCGCCCGCGGCGGGCGCCGGCGGCCCGGTCTCCCCGGGTCCGGAGCCGGCCCCGCGGGGCCAGGAGCCGGTCCGGGCGGGGTCGGGACCGGCGGCCGACCGGCCGCCGACCGGAGAGCCGCCGTCGGGGGAGTCGCTGTCAAGTCGGGGGCTGGCACAATGATGTGCGAAACCACCCGATCAGCAGGAGGACCCACGGTGACCACCGCAGGCCCGTCGCCGCGCGCGCGATCGACTCGGCAGCGCACCGCCGTCTCGGCGGTCCTGGACGAGATTGAGGACTTCCGCAGCGCGCAGGAACTGCACGACATGCTGAAGCACCGGGGCGATTCGGTGGGCTTGACCACCGTCTACCGCACCCTGCAGTCCCTCGCCGAGGCCGGCGAGGTGGACGTGCTGCGCACGGCCGAGGGCGAGGCGGTGTACCGGCGCTGCAGCAGCGGTCACCACCACCACCTGGTGTGCCGGCACTGCGGGGCGACCGTCGAGGTCGAGGGGCCGGCGGTCGAACGCTGGGCCAACGCGGTCGCCGCCGAGCACGGGTTCAGCGACATCGCGCACACCCTGGAGATCTTCGGTACCTGCGGCGAGTGCGCCGCCAGGCAGCAGCCGGAGTGACCGCACCGCCGCTGCCGGGGTCGGGGCGACAGCCGCCGCCCCGACCCCGGCAGCGGCGAGGGCCCGGATCGGAACAGTCCGATCCGGGCCCTCGTCCGTGCCCAGCCACCGCCACCGCCACCGCCATCGCCGATGTTGCAGCCGCTGCTCCAGCCCCCGCCGCTGCCACGGCCGCGGCCGCGCTCCTCGACGAGGTCAGCGCTGCGGCGGCACCTCGGCGCCGACCTCGTTGGGGAGCGCACCGCCGAAGCGGCGGTCGCGGTGGGCGTACTGCTCGCAGGCGCGCCACAGGTCGCGGCGGTCGAAGTCCGGCCAGAGCACGTCCTGGAAGACCAGCTCGGCGTAGGCGGACTGCCAGGCGAGGAAGTTGGAGGTGCGCTGCTCGCCGCTGGGACGCAGGAACAGGTCGACGTCCGGCATGTCCGGGTAGTAGAGGTACTTGGCGAACAGCTTCTCGTTGACCTTCTCCGGGTTGAGCTTCCCGGCGGCGACGTCGCGGGCGATGGCCAGCGCGGCGTCGGCGATCTCGGCCCGGCCGCCGTAGTTGACGCAGAAGTACAGCGTCATCGCGTCGTTGCCCTTGGTCTGCTCCTGGGCGACCTGGAGCTCCTGGACGACGCTCTTCCACATCCGCGGCATCCGGCCGACCCAGCGGATCCGGATGCCCATGGCGTCCATCTCGTCGCGGCGGCGGCGGATCACGTCCCGGTTGAAGTTCATCAGGAACTTCACCTCCTCCGGGGAACGCTTCCAGTTCTCGGTGGAGAAGGCGTACAGCGAGAGGTTCTTGACCCCGATCTCCAGGCAGCCGCGCAGCACGTCGAGGACGACGCCCTCGCCGACCTTGTGGCCCTCGGTGCGGGGGAGGCCGCGCTCCTTGGCCCAGCGGCCGTTGCCGTCCATGACGCAGGCGACGTGGTGGGGGACCAGGTCGCTCGGGATCTTCGGCGGCCTGGCGCCGCTCGGGTGCGGTGCGGGGGTCTCGTACGTCCGCTTGCTGCCGAACAGCCGTCGCGCGACCATGCTCACTTCTCCACGTATCTCATCGAGCGGATGCCCCGCTCCAGGTGCCACTGCAGGTAGGCGGCCACCAGCCCGCTGCCCTCGCGCCAGTACCGCGGCTCACAGCCGTCGGCGGTCTGCCAGTCTCCGGAGAGCAGCGCGCCGAGCAGTACCAGTGTCTCAGGGGAGGGTACGGCACTTCCGGGTACCCGGCAGTCGCCGCAGAGCACCCCGCCCGCCTGGAGCGAGAAGAAGCGGTTGGGGCCCGGCAGTCCGCAGCGGGCGCAGTCGGTGAAGCTCGCGCCGTAGCCGTTGACGGCGAGCGAGCGCAGCAGGAAGGCGTCCAGCACCAGGTGCGCCTGGTGGGTGCCGGCGGCCAGCGTGCGCAGGGCGCCGACCAGCAGCAGGTACTGCTGGACCGCGGGCTGGCCCTCGTTCTCGGCGAAGCGCTCGGCGGTCTCCAGCATCGCGGTGCCGGCCGTGTAGCGGGTGTAGTCGTCGACGATCCGGGCGCCGTAGGGGGCGATCGTCTCCACCTGGGTGCACAGCGGCAGCGTGCGGCCGACCAGGTCGCTGCCGCGGCTGAAGAACTGGACGTCGACGTGCGAGAACGGTTCGAGGCGGGCGCCGAACTTCGACTTGGTCCGGCGCACTCCCCGGGCCACCGCCCGGACCTGGCCGTGCTGGCGGGTGAGGAAGGTGATGATCCGGTCGGCCTCGCCGAGCTTCTGGGTGCGCAGCACGATGCCGTCGTCGCGGAAGAGACTCATGGTGGAACCCATTGTCCCGCACCCCGCTGACAGTGCGGCGGCGCAGCCGTGAGCCCGCACCGGGGTTGTGGGGGGCTTTCACCCGTGCGGTGCGGGACACGGCGGGCCCGGGAGGGGGGTTTCGGGCCCGGCTCATGGAGGGTGCGGAAACAGGACGGAGCAGGAAGGGGAACGGCGGAGGGCGACGGCGGGGTCAGCGCGGGGCGCGGGTGGCCGCTTCGAGGAGCTGGTCGACCTGCCGGGCGGTCAGGCGCAGGCAGCGGCCGACCACGGCGAGCGCGGCCCGCTCCTGCGGGAGGTAGCGGCCGTCGGCGAGGGCGACCACGGCGCCGAGGGTGAGCAGCCGCTCGCGGCCCTGGACGGCCAGGTGCGGGGCGAGCGGTTCGAGTGCGGCGTGCAGTTCGACGGCGAGTCCGCCGCCCTCGACGTCCACGTCGAGCGGTTCGCCGCCGCCGTGGCCGGAGAGCGCGGCCAGTGCGGCCAGCACCTGGGCCTCGCCGCAGTCCTCGAACCCGGCTTCCCTGATCACCGCGCAGGCCGCCTCGCGTCCGCTGCGCCCGGCGGTGCCGCCGGCCGCGAGGGCGGCCAGGGCGATGGTGTACTGGGCGTCGCGGAGCATCGCGCCGAGCCGGACCGAGGTCAACTGCTCCAGGGCTTCGGTGCCGTAGCGGCCGCGGCAGGAGGTGCACTGGACGCTGCGGGCCACGCCGCCGAGCGGCAGGACCGGCGTCCCGAGCAACCGCAGCCACCGCCGGCCGTGCTGCCGGCGGTAGTTGCGGTCTCCGCCACAGCCCGGGCAGAAGAATTCACCGAGGACATCCGTCCGCCACCTAGGGCGAACACCCCACAACCCTGTCACGGCGCCACTCCCCAGACATGGCAGGCGGCCTGCACATCAATGGGCAGGTCACGCGACCGGACTCCGGAGTCGTCCCACCGACCCCGGTTCCGGTTCGACGATGTTGCCACGGTTACCGGCTCGTGTCAGCACCCTGAACGGGTGCCGAGGGGAAAATTTGTGACCGGGGCCACATGTGATCGACGACACGGTCCGAACGCCCGCACCGCGGGCCGGATATCTCCTGATGATCCGTCAATGTCCGTACCGGGCAAGGGTCCGGGCCGCCGAAGCCGCGGAGGGGACCCGCCGGTGGCGGGTCCCCTCGCAACAGCGGGGCGCGCGGCGCGCGCCGGGCCGCGGCGTCAGTCGCGCTGGGCCGCCCGGTTGACGGCGCTGACCAGGGCCTTCAGCGAGGCCAGCACGGTGTTGCCGTCGATGCCCACGCCCCACAGCACCTTGTCGCCGACGGCGCACTCGACGTACGCGGCGGCCTGCGCGTCGCCGCCCTCGCTCAGCGCGTGCTCGGCGTAGTCCAGTACTCGGACGTCCACGCCGATCGAGGCCAGCGCGTTGACGAAGGCGGAGACCGGGCCGTTGCCGGTGCCGGTCAGGGTGATCGGGGTGCCGTCGACGACGGCCTCGGTGCTCAGCGCGTCGCGGCCGTCCTCGGTGGTCAGGCTGCGGGAGCCGCTCAGCGAGATCCGGCCCCACGGGTTGGCCGGGGTCGGCAGGTACTCGTCCTGGAAGACCGCCCAGATGGCGGCGGGAGTGACCTCGCCGCCCTCGGCGTCGGTCTTGGCCTGGATGATCCGCGAGAACTCGATCTGCATCCGGCGCGGCAGGTCCAGCTTGTGGTCGTTCTTCAGGACGTAGGCGATGCCGCCCTTGCCGGACTGCGAGTTGACCCGGATGACCGCCTCGTAGCTGCGGCCGACGTCCTTCGGGTCGATCGGCAGGTAGGGCACGCCCCAGGTGTGCTCGCCGACCGGGACGCCGGCGGCGGCCGCGTCGGCCTCCAGGGCGTCGAAGCCCTTCTTGATCGCGTCCTGGTGCGAGCCGGAGAAGGAGGTGAAGACCAGGTCGCCCGCGTAGGGGTGGCGCTCGGCCACCGGCATCTGGTTGCAGTACTCGGCGGTGCGGCGGATCTCGTCGATGTCCGAGAAGTCGATCATCGGGTCGACGCCCTGGGAGAACAGGTTCATCCCGACGTTGACCAGGTCCAGGTTGCCGGTGCGCTCGCCCTGCCCGAACAGGCAGCCCTCGACCCGGTCGGCACCGGCCATCACGGCCAGCTCGGCGGAGGCCACGCCGGTGCCCCGGTCGTTGTGCGGGTGGGTGGACAGGCAGACGAACTCGCGGCGCGACAGGTTCCGCGACATCCACTCGATCTTGTCGGCGTAGACGTTCGGGGTGGAGCGCTCGACGGTGGTCGGCAGGTTCAGGATGATCTCGCGGCCCTCGCCGGGCTGCCAGACGTCCATCACCGCCTCGCAGACCTCCAGCGCGTAGTCCAGCTCGGTGTCGATGAAGATCTCCGGCGAGTACTCGTAGCCGAAGACCGTCTCGTCGCCCAGGATCTTCTCGGCGTACTCCATCACCAGGCGGGTGCCGTCCACCGCGATGGCCTTGATCTCCTCCTTCCCCGCCCGGAACACCACCCGGCGGAACAGCGGTGAGGTCGCGTTGTACAGGTGCACGGTGGCCCGCGGCGCGCCCTTCAGCGACTCCACGGTGCGCTCGATCAGGTCCTCGCGGGCCTGGGTCAGCACCGAGATGGTGACGTCCTCGGGGATCGCGCCCTCGTCGATCAGCGAACGGACGAAGTTGAAGTCGGTGGCCCCGGAGGAGGGGAAGCCGACCTCGATCTCCTTGTAGCCCATCTTCACCAGCAGGTCGAACATCTTGCGCTTGCGGGCCGGCGACATCGGGTCGATCAGCGCCTGGTTGCCGTCGCGCAGGTCGGTGGAGAGCCAGCGCGGGGCCTGCGTGATCACCTTGCTCGGCCAGGTGCGGTCCGGCAGGTCGACGGTGCCGAACGGCACGTAGCGCCGGAAGGGCATCCCCGAGGGCTTCTGCTGCACGGTGGCGGCGGTGATCGGGGTGGGGCGGTCGACGAACGGGCGGGCGACGGAGGACTGTTCGGTCATGGGTGAGGCTCTCGGCTTCCCTTGTCGAAGGCGGTCTGCGGTCGGGGGATACAGGACACCCGACTCGGCCGACTGAATGCGCCGCGAAACATCACACTGGGCGCAACACGACTCCCCGCGGCGAGGGGGCCGGCCTTCACTGGACTACAGGCCCTCGCCGCGGCAGCTAAGAAGAAGCAGCCGGATACGCATGATGCCGCCACTGTAACAAGACCGGCCGGGCCGGCGCAGTGAGCCCGGCCACGATCCCACCCACTGAGACGGGCCGGCCGGCCGACCGGTGTCGAACCGAAAGCCCGCCCGAGCAGCGGACGCCCGTCCGGTCCGGCACCGGCCCCCGTCCGCCCGGGAGCGGGCGGACGCTGCGGGGGAGTTGGTGAAAAGCCTCGGCAAACACCTCCGGTGCGTAGCACACTGACAACCATGCGCATCCAGGTCACCCGCACCGGCGGGTTCGCCGGCCTGCTCCGTTATGCCGAGATGGACACCGCGGAGCGCACGGACGCCCCGCACGTGCACGCCCTGGCCCGGGAGGCGGTGGCCGGCGGGCTGCGCGCGCCCGCGTACGGCGTGCCCGACGGCTTCCACTACGAGATCACCGTGGACGGCCGCACCGTCCACTGCGCCGACCCGAAGCTCACCGAGTCCCAGCGCGAACTGGTGGGCCTGGTGCTCCGCGAAGGCGCCTGACCCCGCCCGCCGCCGCTCCCGCCACGGACCGCGGATCGCCGACCACCGACCGCTCCGGCGGACCGCTCGCCACCGGGCGGCTCAGATCCACCCGTCCAGCGAGGCGAGGAAGCCCGCGGGGTCGTCGCGGTGGATGCAGTGCCCGGCGCCCGGCACCGTGCGCAGCAGGTAGCCGCGGCGGCGCAGTTCGGCGGCCTCCTCGTCCGTCACCAGGCCGCTGGGGTCGGCGAGTTGGACCAGCGAGGGGACGCTCGGGGGGCCGGGCAGGACGGACAGTCCGGGGTGCGACCAGAGGCCGGTCGCGGTGTCGGCGTCCCAGAGGTCGAGGGCGGCGAGTTCGGTGTCCACGTCCTCGGCGGACCAGTCGGGGTGCATGGTGGCGATGAACCGCCTGGTCCCGAAGCGCTTGAAGGCGATGAACGGCTCCGGCCCGAGCCCGGGGCGGTCGTAGACGAACGCGGGGTCGCTGTAGACCGCCCGGGCGGGCTTCAGCGCCTCGACGGCCCGCTGGAGCGCCAGGGCGCCCATCGAGTGGCCGATCGCCAGGTCCGCCCCGGCGGGCAGGGTGTCGACCAGGTCCGCGGCGAACTGCTCGGGCCCGTACCGCTCGACGGGGGTGGCGCCGGTGCCGCGCGGGGAGGCGCCGTGGCCGCGCAGGTCCACGGCGAGCACCCGGTAGCCGCGCTCGGCGAGCGCGGGGCCGATCACCCGCCAGGTGCGGTGGTCGGCCTGGATGCCGTGGACCAGCAGGGCGGTGCGGTCGCCCCGGCCCCACTCGTGGGTGTGCAGTTCCATCGAGCCCGGCCCCTCCCCGCGCGACTCCCCGTCAGAAACCGAGCTTACGCAGCTGCTTGGGGTCGCGCTGCCAGTCCTTGGCCACCTTGACGTGCAGGTCCAGGTAGACCGGGGTGCCCAGGAGCGCCTCGATCTGCTTGCGGGCGGTGGTGCCGACGTGCTTGAGCCGGGCGCCCTTGGCCCCGATCACGATGGCCTTCTGGCTCTGCCGCTCGATGTACACGTTGGCGTGGATGTCCAGCAGCGGGCGGTCGGCGGGGCGGCCCTCGCGCGGGATCATCTCCTCGACCACCACGGCCAGCGAGTGCGGCAGCTCGTCGCGCACGCCCTCCAGCGCGGCCTCCCGGATCAGCTCGGCGACCATGGTCTGCTCGGGCTCGTCGGTGAGGTCGCCGTCCGGGTACAGCGGCACGCCCTCCGGCAGCAGCTTGGCCAGCAGCTCGGCCACCAGCTGGACCTGCTGGTCGCCGACGGCCGACACCGGGATGATCTCGGCCCACTCGATGCCGAGCTCGGCGCCCAGCTGGTGGACGGCGATCAACTGCTCGGCGAGCCGCTTGGAGTCGACCAGGTCGGTCTTGGTGACGATCGCGACCTTCGGGGTCTTGCGGATCTCGGCGAGCTCCTTGGCGATGAACTTGTCGCCGGGGCCGAGCTTCTGGTCGGCGGGGACGCAGAAGCCGATCACGTCCACCTCGGCCCAGGTGGTGCGGACCAGGTCGTTGAGCCGCTCGCCGAGCAGCGTGCGGGGCTTGTGCAGCCCGGGGGTGTCGACCAGGACGAGCTGGGAGTCGGGGCGGTGCACGATGCCGCGCACGGTGTGCCGGGTGGTCTGCGGACGGTCGGAGGTGATCGCGACCTTCGTCCCGACCAGGGCGTTGGTCAGGGTCGACTTGCCCGCGTTGGGACGGCCGACGAAGCACGCGAACCCGGAGCGGTACGGGGAGGAAGGGGCATTCATGGCACCCATTGTCCCCGATCCCCGGGGCCGCGCCGGTCACCGCCCGCCCGAGCCCCCGCCGAGGCCGTGCCGAGCCCACGCCGAGCCCCCGCCGAGCCCCCGCCGGGCCTCCGCCGAGTCCTAGCCGACCCCCGCCGGGAGACCCGGCCGGACGGTCGGCGGGCGTTCAGCCGGTCTTCTTCCCGCCCCCGGTGATCGCGCCGACCACCACGAGCGCCAGCAGTGCCAGGGTGCCGCCCAGCCACCACGGGGAGCCGGTCTCGTGCCAGCGCCCGAAGCCCATGACGCAGAGCAGCAGCCCGCAGAAGAACGCCGCGACGCCCATGTCCCCTCCCCCGCCGGGACCGAACCCCGACCGATGCGATTATCGCACCCATCGGGCCCGCAAAAGGGCGGACGAGAGCCTGCCCGGCCCCGCCCGCCCCACGTCCGTCCCGCGTCGCCCCGGCCCGACCGACGCCGACCGCCCGACCGACGCCGACCGCCCGGCCCCGCCGAGCGGCGTCACTCCGCCGCGGCGGCCAGCTTCAGCGTCCCGTCCGGCCCGGCCAGCAGCACCGGGGTGCCGGCGCCGCCCAGGTCCCGGACGGCGGCGAGGTCGTTCGCCGCCGGGGCGTCGGCGGCGGAGACCACCGCGGCCGCCTCCAGGCCCTTCGCTCCGCTCGCCACGGCCATCGCCACGGCCGTCCGCAGCGCGCTCAGCTTCAGCGAGGCCAGGTCCACCGTGCCGGCCACGTAGGTCCGCCCGGTCTCGTCCCGGACCGCCGCGCCCTCGGCCACGCCGTTGCGGGCGCGGGCCGAGCGGGCCAGCGTGATGATCTTCTTGTCCTCGGGGTCCAGCTCGGAAATCTCGGTCATGGCCCCGAGCATAGGCGTTGGGCCCGGGCCGGCCGCCGCCGCTCAGTCCTTGAGCAGCGCCCCCTCGCCGACCGGCGCGAACGCGGCGAGCGCGGTCTCGATCCGGCCCAGGGTCGCGGCGTCCAGCGCGAGTTCCGCCGCGGCCTGGTTCTCCGCGATGTGCGCCGGGGTCCGGCTGCCCGGGATCGGCACCACGTGGTCGTCCTGGTGCAGCAGCCAGGCGAGCGCCAACTGGCCGGGGGTGACGCCGAGTTCCGCGGCGATCGCGCGCAGCGGGGCGTACCGGTCGTTGTTCGCGGCCAGGTTCTCGGCGGAGAAGCGGGCGTGGTGCTGCCGGAAGTCGCCCTCGGCGACCTGCCGCACGGTGCCGGTCAGGAAGCCGCCGCCGAGCGGGCTCCAGGCGACCGCGCCGATGCCCAGTTCGCGGGCGGCGGCCAGCAGTTCCGGGTCGATCGGCTGCCACATCGACCACTGGGTCTGCACCGCGGCGACGGGGTGCACCGCGTGCGCGGCGCGCAGTTGCGCGGCCGTCACGTTGGAGACGCCCAGGTGCCGCACCAGCCCGTCCGCGATCAGTTCGGCGACCGCGCCGACGGTCTCCTCGAACGGCACCTGCGGGTCCGGGAAGTGCGGGTAGTACAGGTCGATCACGTCGGTGCCGAGGTTGCGCAGCGACTGCTCCGCGTAGCCTCGGACGCGCTCGGGCTCGCAGTTCACCGCCAGCTCGCCGAACGCGAAGTGCACCGGGAAGCGGTGCGCCTCGGCGCCCTCCGGCACCCGCAGGCCGAACTTGGTGGCCAGCACGACCTCGTCCCGGCGCCCCCGGAGGGCCCGGCCGACCAGCTGTTCGTTGTGGCCGTCGGCACCGTAGGCGTCGGCGGTGTCGATCATCCGGGCCCCGGCGCCGATCGCGGCCCGCAGCGCGTCCTGTCCGCGCCGCTCGTCGATCTCGCCGTACATGCCGGGCGAGAGCACCATCGCCCCGAACCCGATCGGCGAGCTGACCAGTGTGCCGAGCGTGCGCCCCGTCATCGTCGTTCCCCCTCCAAGCAGACTGCGGCCCGGCGGATCTGACGGTCCGTCGGGCCATTGCGGTCATACTCTACGACGGGTCGGCCGGTGCCCCCGGGTCAGTGCCCGGTCGGGTTGGGCGGGCCCGGGCGGAGCACCTTCACCAGGGCGGGCGGCCCGTCCGGGCGGGTGCCGGCGCCGGTGCCGGGGTGGCGTTCGCGCCAGTACGGGTTGTCGTGCGGCAGGTGGCCGCTGACCCGGCCGTACATGCCGAAGGTCAGGACGACGAAGCCGAACACGAAGCTGAAGATGACGTTGGAGATGTGGAAGGCGAGCCGGTTGGCGCTGGAGTCCAGCACCGTCAGGCCGACGAAGCCGGCCAGCACGAACAGCGTGCCCACCGCCATGTTGACGGTGGAGGCGGTGTTGCCGCCGATCACCGCGCCCAGGATCAGGATCCCGCCGGCCACCAGCGACAGCACGCTGAGCGCCCCGTTGCTGGACAGGCCGAGCACCTCCTTGCCGGAGGTGTCCAGGAAGCCGGGGCTGGTGCCGGTCAGGCCGAGGATCCCGAACACCACCAGGAACAGTCCGCCCAGGCCGGCGCCGTAGCGGTAGACCGTGCCGAGCCGGTGGTCGACCGGGAGTTCGTCGTGCAGTCTCATCAGGTCCTCCCCGCGTGGTCGGACCGGAGGAACGGCACTTCGTGGAGGTACAGCGACCCGCACTGCTGGCAGCAGTGCAGCCCGGTGCCCCAGGCCTCCTCCGGCCTGCTCTCGGCGTCCGAGGCGATCTCGGCGCCGCACATGCCGTGCGAAGGGTCGGCGGCACGGACCACGTGCCACCTGGCCACCCCGCCGGCCGGCCCGCTCGGGCCGTACTCCGCGCGCAGTAGATGTGCCATGTCTTCCACGGTGCGCGCGCCCGGGGCGGCATGGCAAACGGGCCCCCGGCCGAACCGTCCCAACCGGCACCGCCGATTGGGACGACCCGTCCAGGGGCCCGCCGCAACAGCGCAGGCGCTGGCGCCGGCCCCGGCGCGACCGCTAGGAGGCGGCCTCCTCGGCCGGCTCCCCGCTCTCCTCCGGGATCCGCACCGGGCTGGCCACCACGGTGCCGATCCGGTTGCGCCGGCCCGCCGAGCTCTCGGCGGTGAGGCTGATCGCGGCCAGTCCGCTGCCCTCCGGCACCGGCACCTCGCAGGAGGAGCCGGGGATCGGCACCCGGCCCAGGCACTTGGCGAGCAGGCCGCCGACGGTCTCGACGTCCTCGTCGTCCAGTTCGATCCCGAACAGCTCGCCGAGGTCCTCGACGGTGAGCCGGGCGGTGATCCGGTACGAGCCGTCGCCGAGGTCCTCGACCGGGGCGATCTCCCGGTCGTACTCGTCGGTGATCTCGCCGACGATCTCCTCCAGGATGTCCTCGATGGTGACGAGGCCGGCGGTGCCGCCGTACTCGTCGATCACGATCGCGACGTGCGAGCGCATCTGCTGCATCTCGCGCAGCAGGTCGGCGGCGGGCTTGGAGTCGGGGACGAACACCGCCGGGCGCATCACCGAGTCGACCTGCTCGGACTCGGCGTCCCGGTTGATGTGGGTGCGGCGGACCAGGTCCTTGAGGTAGACGATGCCGACCACGTCGTCCTCGTTGTCGCCGACCACCGGGATCCGCGAGAAGCCGGAGCGCAGCGCCAGGGTCAGGGTCTGCCGGACGGTCTTGTGCCGCTCGATCATCACCAGGTCGGTGCGCGGCACCATCACCTCGCGGACGATGGTGTCGCCGAGCTCGAAGACCGAGTGCACCATCCGGCGCTCCTCGTCCTCGATCAGGTCGTCCTTCTCGGCGAGGTCGACCAGCGCCCGCAGCTCGGCCTCGGAGGCGAACGGGCCCTCCTTGTAGCCCTTGCCGGGCGTCAGCGCGTTGCCGAGCAGGATCAGCAGCCGCGGGATCGGCCCGAGGATCCGGGCCAGCGGCAGCAGCACGTAGGACGCGGCGGTGACGGTGCTCAGCGGGTGCTGGCGGCCGATCGTGCGCGGGGAGACCCCGACCGCCACGAAGGACACCAGCACCATCACGCCGAACGCCACCAGCACGGCCTGCCAGGTCTGCTGGAAGCCGCGCACGCACACCACGGTGACCAGCACCGCGGCGCCCATCTCGCTGGCGACCCGGATCAGCGTCGCCAGGTTGAGGTAGCGGATGTTGTCGGACGCCAGGGTCAGCAGCCGGTCGGAGCCGCGCCGCCCGGAGCGGACCGCCTCCTCCGCCCGGAACCGGGACATCCGGGAGATGCCCGCCTCGGCGCACGCCGCCAGCCAGCCGAGGCCGACCAGCAGCAGCGCGCCGATCAGGAAGCTCGTACTCTCACCACTCACAGCGGGCCGGCCCTCAGTGGACGGTCGGCGCGGGCGACAGGCCGGACAGGCCGCGGCCGGCCCGCCAGTCGTCCAGGATCCGCTTCTGCAGCGCGAACATCTCGCGCTCCTCGTCGGGCTCCTCGTGGTCGTAGCCGAGCACGTGCAGCACCCCGTGGACGGTGAGCAGCTGCAGCTCCTCGTCCATCGAGTGCTTGGTGGGGGCGGCCAGGCCCTGCTCCTTCGCCACCTCGGGGCAGAGCACGATGTCGCCGAGCAGGCCCTCGGGGAGGTCCTCGCCCTCCTTGCCCGGACGCAGCTCGTCCATCGGGAAGGACATCACGTCGGTCGGACCGGGCAGGTCCATCCACTGGACGTGCAGCTCCGCCATCGACTCGCTGTCGTAGAGGATCACGGAGAGCTCGGACTGCGGATGGATCCGCATCTTGTCGAGGGCGTAGCGGGCGACGTCGAGGATGGACTCCTCGTCGACGTCCCACCCGGACTCGTTGGCGATGTCGATCGACATGGAGGGCTCAGTACTCAGCTTTCGGTGCGATGGGACTGCCGGGGCGCCCGGGCGCCCCGCCGTTGGACGGGTTTGCGGTCGCCGGACTCCTCGGCCTCCTGCCGGGCGTCCCAGCGCTCGTACGCATCCACGATGCGGCCGACCAGCTTGTGACGCACCACGTCGGTGCTGGTCAGCACCGAGAAGTGGATGTCCGGCACGTCGACGAGGATCTCCTGGACCACCTTGAGGCCGGAGCGGGTGCCGCCCGGCAGGTCGATCTGGCTGGTGTCGCCGGTCACGACCACCCGGGAGTTGAAGCCCAGGCGGGTCAGGAACATCTTCATCTGCTCGGGCGAGGTGTTCTGCGCCTCGTCCAGGATGATGAAGGCGTCGTTCAGGGTGCGGCCGCGCATGTAGGCGAGCGGCGCCACCTCGATGGTGCCCGCCGCCATCAGCCGCGGGATCGAGTCGGGGTCCATCATGTCGTGCAGCGCGTCGTAGAGCGGGCGCAGGTACGGGTCGATCTTCTCGTACAGGGTGCCGGGCAGGAAGCCCAGCCGCTCCCCCGCCTCGACGGCCGGCCGGGTCAGGATGATCCGGTTGACCTCCTTGGCCTGCAGCGCCTGCACGGCCTTGGCCATCGCCAGGTAGGTCTTGCCGGTGCCCGCCGGGCCGAGGCCGAAGACGATGGTGTGCTTGTCGATCGCGTCGACGTAGCGCTGCTGGTTCAGCGTCTTGGGGCGGATGGTGCGGCCCCGGTTGGACAGGATGTTCGCCGTGAACACCTCGGACGGGGCCGGGTGGGCCGGGTCCTCGGCGGCGCTCCTGAGCATGCTGATGGAGCGCTCCACGGCGTCCTCCGTCAGGGGTTGGCCGGTGCGCAGCACCAGCATCATCTCGGTGAAGAGCTGCTTGACGAGCGCGACGTCGGCGGGCGTGCCGGTGGCCGTCACCTCGTTTCCGCGGACGTGGATGTCGGCGCCCGGGAAGCCTTCCTCGATCACTCGCAGGAGCGAGTCGGCCGCGCCCAGCAGGGTGACCATCGGGTGCTTCTCCGGGATGACGATCCGGGTGCTGGTGGACGCCTCGTCGGGGCGCCGCTGTCCGTCGGTGCGGGTCTGCGGTGTGTCAGTCATGGGTCGGCGCTGCGGCCTGCCTCATCCCAATCCGTCGTGTCGTGTGGCTCGGGCTCTCCGGGTCACCAGGGTACGCCGCGCGGGTGTCCGCCGGAGCGGCGCGGCGGCTTCGATGGTGGGCTCTCCCGGCCCGATCCGCGAGCGGTTTTCCCGGGAGCTCCCCCGCCGACCGCGGGCCCGGCCCGCGGTCGGCGGCCCGGCGCCGGCGGCGCGCGGTCAACGGCGCGGCGGGACGGGGATCCTGGCCAGGTCCTCGGCGACCGCGATCTCGCCGCCGAAGTGCTTCGCGGCCTCGGCGAGGTGGCCGGCCGGGTCGGGGTAGCGCTGCGAGAAGTGGGTGAGCACCAGCGTGCGCACGCCGGCCTCGGCGGCCACCTGGGCGGCCTGCCCGGCGGTCAGGTGGCCGTGCTCCTCGGCGAGCCCGGCGTCCCGGTCGAGGAAGGTCGCCTCGATCACCAGCAGGTCGGCGCCGGCGGCGAGTTCGTGGACCCCGTCGCAGAGCCGGGTGTCCATCACGAAGGCGAACCGCTGGCCCGGCCGGACCTCGCCGACCTGCTCGGCGGTGACCGTCCGCCCGTCGTCCAGGGTGACCCGGCCCTCGCGCTGCAGCACGCCCACGGCGGGCCCGCGCAGGCCGAGTTCGCGCAGCTTCTCGGGCCGCAGCCGGAACCCGTCCGGTTCGGTGAGCCGGTAGCCGAACGACTCCACCGGGTGCGAGAGCCGGGCCGCGGCCAGCGCGAACGGGGCGCCCGGGGCCGGCAGCGGGCCGGGGGCGGTGATCGGGCGCTCCCGGATCTCGGCGGTCGCGTGGTAGGCGCTGGCGTGCCGCAGCCGGTCGAAGTACACCTGCCCGGAGGCCGGGTAGTAGGCGTCCACCGGGTGCGGCACCCGGTCCAGGTTGATCCGCTGCACCACGCCGGGCAGGCCCAGGCAGTGGTCGCCGTGGAAGTGCGAGAGCGCGATCCGGGTGATCCCGGTGGCGCTCACCCCGGCGTGCAGCATCTGCCGCTGGGTGCCCTCCCCCGGGTCGAACAGCAGCCCCTCGCCGTCCCAGCGCAGCAGGTACCCGTTGTGGTTCCGGTGCCGGGTCGGCACCTGGCTGGCGGTGCCCAGGACGACGAGCTCACGCTGCGACAACGCTCAGACCAGCCCCTCGGTGAGCGGCTTGCCGCCCAGCACGTGCACGTGCGCGTGGAACACCGTCTGCCCGGCCTCCGCGCCGGTGTTGAAGATCAGCCGGTACGCCGCCAGGCCCTCGCCGGCCGCCGCGGCGCCCGCCTCGGTGAGCAGTTCGGCCGCGGTGCCCGGTTCGGCGGCGGCGAGTTCGGCCGCGTCGGCGTGGTGCGTCCGCGGGACGACCAGCAGGTGGGTGGGGGCCTGCGGGCTGATGTCCCGGAAGGTCAGGGTCCGTTCGGTCTCGCGCACCACGGTCGCCGGGATGTCCCCCGACACGATCTTGCAGAACACACAGTCCGCCTGCGGCTCGCCGACCATCTCCCGCGTCCTCTCCTGGTTCACCGTCACTGGTGCCACGACCTTACCGCCGTCAGCGGACCACGATCCGGTAGGTCCGGCGTTCGCGGAAGTTGTCGAGGGAACCGCCGCAGTCCGCCTGGCAGTTGTCGACCGTCAGCTCGGTGGTGCCGCGGCCCTCGGCCCGGAACACCAGGTAGAGCTCCCCGGCGTAGCCGGCCAGGGCGGGGTCGCCGTGGGTCCGGTCGATCCCGGTGAAGACCACCACCGCCGGGTCGGGCGGGGGCTGCGCCGGCCGGTGGTACATCCCCGGGTCCACCGAGAGCGACCAGTGCAGCGAGAACACCTGGCCGCTCCGGACCGCGATCACCGGGGTGTCCGAGGCGAACACCCGCCCGTGGTTGGCCTGCCAGCGCGGCCCCCAGACCGGCACCGCCAGCACCAGCGCCAGCACCGCCGCCCAGAGGGCCTCGCCCCTCACCGTCCGCCGCACCCTCACGCGCGACGGCTCACGTGGCGCGCTTCGAGCAGCGCGGCGACCGCGGCCAGCCAGTCGGCGACCAACTCCCCGGCGGCCACGTCGTCGGGGTCGAGCACCGAGCCGGCCGCGTGCAGCCAGTCGTCGGCGAGGTCGGCCGCGCCGGGGCCGACCAGCGGCTCCGGCAGTCCGGCGGCGGCCCGCAGCCCGGCGGCCCGGACCACCTCCGAGAGGAAGGCGACGGCGTGCGGGGGCACCTCGCACTCCTCGGCCGCGAGCGCGGCGGCCACCGCGCCGTCGGCGAACAGCGCGCGCCGGCGCGGGCCGTCCAGGGGCAGGCCGAAGCGCAGCAGCGCGGGCACGTCCAGGGCGGCGAGTTCGGCGTCGGTCCGGCCGGGCGGAGGGCTGGTCATGATGGGGACTCTCTGTTCACTCGGGGCGTTCGCCTGAGTGGTCACTTGGGGAGGCGGACGCTGGTGGCGGTGTTCATCGAGGGCGGCTGGTCGAGCGCGTTGTCCATCCGGTTGTCGACGAAGTCGTCCTCCGTGATCCAGACGGTGTAGCCCCACGGGTTGTAGACCTGGAGCTTGTCGCCGTCGTGCCCGATGATCATCAGCGCGTGCCCGTTCTCGCCGCCCCGGATGGTCACGGGGACGGGCTTGCCCTCGTCCACGGCCTTCTCCACGTCGACCAGCACGTCCCGCCGCTCGTCCTGGCCGCCGAGCGGGACGTCGCGGTAGTCGGTGCCGGTGCGGCTGCCGACCTCCGCGCTCACCACGTCCCGGGACTGGTCGTCGCTCAGGCCCTCCTTGCCGATCAGCGGCAGGTCCTGGTACCACTGCCGGCTGCCGTCGTAGACCCGGTTCTGCTCGGCCCTGAACCGCTCGGCGAAGGCGGCCGGGCTCTCGTGCGCCGGGTCGCCGGGGCGGCCGCCGGTGGTCAGCTGGAACGCGTACACCGGGTCGACCACGGCCCGGGCGGTCACGGTGGAGGCCGCCACGCAGGTGTTGCCGTCCTGGGCCCACTTGGCGCCCATGAAGTTCTGCGTCTCCAGGTGGTCGATGCCGGTGCGGGGCGACGGGTCGTGCCGGGTCGGGTTCAGGTGCCGGTCGAGCCAGGCCCGGTCGGTGGCGTGCTCGTGGATCCGGGCGTCGAACGCGGCGACCTCGTCCACGCTGTGGCCGGCGGCGAGCGCCTTCAGCAGGTAGGCGCGCTCGTCGGGGGACCGGGCGCCGGCCAGCAGGGCGTTCAGCCGCCGCCGGTCCTCGGGGGCGAGGCGTTCGAGGAACTGGCCGGCCCGGGTGGCGTCGGTCGCGCTGAGGATCCGGTTCAGGTCGGCGAAGCCGGCGGCGTCGGTGAGCACCAGCCGGTCGGCGGCGCTCAGGCCGCCGCCCTTCAGCCGGGCGGCCTCGGCCTGGGCGGCGAGCCGGTTGAGTTCGGCGGCGGCGCGGTGGCCGGCCTCCTCGGCGTGCGTGGCGGCGGTCAGCATCAGGCCGATCGCGTACCTGGCCTCGGCCTTGGCCTCGTGCATCTTGTCGTCGTCCCAGTCGACCGGGTCGGGCAGGCCGCCGATGGTGGTGATCTCCGCCAGCAGGGCGGTGGCCCGGGACAGCGGGCCGCCGGCCTGGGCGTGGGTGGCCTGGGCCTGGGCCAGCACGTCGCAGAGCTCGACCAGGACGCGGCCGGCCCGGGTGAAGTCCTCGGTCATCCGGTCCAGGTCGTGCGCGGCGGCGGTGACGGCCTCGACGGCCTTCTCGCCGACCTGCCCGGTCCAGACGTCCGGGAGCCGGCTCCGGGCGACGTCGGCGACCTCGGCCCGGACGCTGTCGACCTGCCCGGACATCGCGGCGAAGTCCCGGCCGAGCCGGTCGATCGTGCCGGGCACGCCCGCGGGCCCGGACAGCCGGACGGCGTCGCGGACCGCGTCGCGCAGGGCCCCGGCGCCCCACATGCCGTGGGCGCGCTCGATGGCGCGGCTGAGCTTCTCGACCTGCTCGCGTTGCGTCGACATCGCCGTGCTGACTCCCCTTCAGCCGTGCCGGACGGTCCCCTCCCCACGCGGACCCACGCGGATCCGAGCGGACCCACACGAGCCCGCACCGACCCGCGCGGGCGGCTCAGCCCGGCGACCAGGCGGCCGCGCCGGCCAGCCCGTCGTCGGCGCTGCGGTAGTTCTCCGCGCTGAGCCGCACCTTCTCGGCGAGTTCGCGCAGCGCCTGGACGTCCAGGCGCCACTCGTCCAGCCAGGAGGTGAAGAAGTTCCCGGCGGCCTCGGGGACGCCGTAGTCGCCGAAGTAGTCCCGGCTGAAGTCGGGCGGGCCGCTGAACCGGCCGCCGGCCGACTCCAGGTCGTCCCCGGCCCGGTCCAGTTTCCGGCCGCACTCCTCCAGCGCCTCGTGGTCCACGCTGAAATCCGGTGTCCCCAACGCTCCCCCCTCGGCCGTCACTGCGTGCACCCTAGCGACAACAGGGCGGCACCGAAAGGACACGACGGGAAACCGGCCACCCGTCGGGCGGCCGGTCGTTCGCAAACGGTTGAGCTCCCGGGGTCAAGACCCCGGGCCGTCACTCCAGCGGGGGCGCGGTCCTCGCCGGGGTCCGCTCCAGCGACTCCAGCGCCAGCCGGACGGCGGTCTCCAGTTGCGGGTCCCGCCCGGCCGCCCAGTCCTGCGGGGCGATCGGGACCTCGACGTCGGGGGTGACGCCGCGGTTCTCCAGGTGCCAGCCGTAGCCCTCCACCCAGTACGAGTACTTGGGCTGGGTCACCAGCGTCCCGTCGACCAGCGTGTACGCGCTGTCGATGCCGATCACGCCGCCCCAGGTGCGGGTGCCGACCACCGGGCCGATGCCGAGCGCCTGGATCGCGGCGTTGACGATGTCGCCGTCGGAGCCGGAGAACTCGTTGGCGAGCGCGACCACCGGGCCGCGCGGGGCGTCGCCGGGGTACGGGTCGGGGCGGGCCAGGTCGCGGCCGTGGTTCCAGCCGACGATCCGGCGGGCCAGTTTCTCGACGATCAGCTGCGAGGTGTGGCCGCCGCGGTTCTCCCGCAGGTCGATCACCAGGCCCTCCAGCGACATCTCGAACCGCAGGTCGCGGTGGAGCTGCGCCCAGCCGGCGCTCTGCATGTCGGGCACGTGCAGGTAGCCGAGCCGGCCGCCGGACAGCTCGCGGACGGCGGCCCGCCGTCCGGCCACCCAGTCGTGGTAGCGCAGCGCCTCCTCGTCGTCGAGCGGCACCACGACGGGGTGCCGCTCGGCGCCGTCCGCGCCCCGGACGGTCAGCTCGACCGGGTGGTCCGCGGTGCCGGCCAGCAGCGGGGCGGGGCCGGTGACCGGGTCGACCGGGCGGCCGTTGACCGCCAGCAGCGCGTCGCCGGGGCGGACCGCCGCGCCGGGCGCGGCCAGCGGGGAGCGGGCCCGCGGGTCGGAGGACTCGCCGGGCAGCACCCGGGCCACCCGCCAGACCTCGCCGTCGCGCACCAGGTCGGCGCCGAGCAGGCCCTGTCGCCGGGCGGCCTCGGTGCCGCGGCCGGGCGGCAGCACGTAGGCGTGCGAGGTGCCGAGCTCGCCGACCGTCTCCCAGAGCAGGTCGACCAGGTCGGAGTGGCTGCCGGCCCGGTCGACCAGCGGCCGGTAGCGCTCCAGCACGCCGGCCCAGTCGACGCCGTTCAGGTCGGCCCGCCAGAAGTTGTCCCGCATCAGGCGGCCGTTCTCGTCGAACATCTGCCGCCACTCGGCGGCCGGGTCGACGGTGACCCGGATCCGCTCCAGGTCGACGTCCGCCTCCTCGTCCTCGGCGGCCTTCTGGTCGGCGGGGACGATCCGCAGCGAGCCGCCGTCCAGCACGGCCAGCCGGGCGCCGTCCCCGCTGACCGCGAACGCGTCGACGCCGGAGAGCAGTTCCTCGGCCCGGCGCTTGCCCAGGTCGAACCGCTCCAGCGCGGTGCGGGCCGGCTCGTCGTCCAACGAGGCGGCGCTGTCGCCGAGTTCACCGCTGAACGGGTACCTGGTCCACAGCACCCCGTCCTTCGCGGCCCGCAGCACCCCGAACCGGCCCGCCTCCACCGGGAACGGCACGATCCGGTCCGCGAGGCCCTCCAGGTCGACCCGGGTGACCGGCACCGCGGCGGCCTCCTTCTCGCCGTCCTTGGCGTCGTCCTCCTCGCCGCCGACCGGCCGGCCGGCCCGCCGCGGGCCGAACGGCGACGGGGTGTCGGCGGCCAGCGTCAGCAGGTACGGGCGGGTGCCGCCGGGGAACGACAGGTCGAAGGCGTGCTGGTCGTACACCGGGTCGAAGGTCCGCACCGAGAGGAACGCCAGGTGCGCGCCGTCCGCGGTGAAGGCCGGCGAGTAGTCGTGGAAGCGCTGCGGGGTGGCCTCGCTGACGGTGCGCGAGGTCAGGTCGGCCAGCATGATCTGGCGCAGCGACCACGGGCCGAGCACCGGCTGCGACCAGGCCAGCCACGCCGAGTCGGGGCTGAACACCAGCCCGCTGACCTCGCCGTCGCCGCTGCGCGCCAGCTCGTTGACCGCGCCGTCGCTGAGCGCCACCAGCAGCACCCGGCCGTCGTGCGCGGCCACCGCGAGCTGCTTGCCGTCCGGCGAGGCCACCAGCGCGCGGACCCGGCCGAGCCGCCCGGCCGCCAGCCGCCGCCGCTCCGCGCCGAGCACCGCCGGGGCGTACTCCAGCGCGTCGTCGCCGTCGGCGTCGGTGACCCAGACCGCGCCCTGCGCGCCGTCCTCGCCCGGGACGACCCGGGCCAGCCGGTTCCGCACCCCGGGCGTCTCGTCCAGCACCCGGGCCGGGCCGTCCCGGTGGGTCAGCCAGTGCACGGTGCCGCGGACCACCACGGCGGCGGCCCGGCCGGTGCGGTCCGGGGCGGCGGTCTCGACCTGTCCGGCGGCGGGCGTCGGGTGCGGGTGGCGCCGGGTCCGCGGCCCGGCCGGGGCGACGTCCAGCGGGCGCGGCGCGGCGCCGTCCAGGTCGTCCAGCAGCCAGAGCCGGCCGGCCCGCTGCCAGACCACCCGGGTGCCGTCGGTGGCGGCCTGCCGGTCGTAGAAGCCGTCCCCGGCGGGGCTGTGCGCCCGCAGGTCGGAGCCGTCCGGGAGGCTGGAGTACAGCCGTCCGGTGCCCTCGTGGTCGGACAGGAACGCGATCCGGTCGCCGACCCACATCGGGCACTCCAGCTGCCCGTCCAGGCCGGCGTGCAGGGGTTCGAACCCGGCCGCGCCGATCCACAGCCGCCCGGCCCGGCCGCCCCGGTAGCGCTTCCAGTGCGCGGCCTCCCGGTTGTGGGTGCCGAGCAGCACCCGCCCGCCGCTCGCGCCCTCCGGCACCGGCTCGAAGGCCAGCGCGCCGATCGGCCCGTACGGCAGCCGCTCCGGCTCCCCGCCGTCCAGCGGCAGCGCGAACGCCCAGGTCCGGCGGATCGTCTCCTGCCCGGCGGCGGTGATCGCGACCGGCCGCCCGTCGGCGGTCCAGCCGACCAGCGCGGTGAACGGGCTGCCCCAGTACGTCAGCCGCCGGGCGGGGCCGCCCTCGACCGCCCCGACGTGCACCTCCGGCGCGCCGTCCCGGGTCGAGGTCCACGCCAGCGACCGCCCGTCCGGCGAGAACCGCGGTGTCGCCACGGGCGCCCGGTCGGCCGTCAACCGCCAGGCCCGGCCGCCCTCCAGCGGCGCCAGCCAGACGTCGTCCTCGGCGACGAAGGCCACGACGTCGCCATGCAGGTGGGGGTGGCGCAGGTAGCCGCGCGTCGATTCCGTCATCCTGCCACCCTAGGGCGCCCGGCTCACCGAACGTCAGAGGTTGCGGGACCACGCGGTTGCCGGTTCCGGAACCCCGGCCCCGCGGACCTACCCCCAGCGCCCGGTGCGCCCGAGCAGCAGCGCGCCGGCCGCGACGCCCGCCGTGGAGGTGCGCAGCACGGACGGGCCGAGCCGGTACGGGGCGGCGCCGGCCTCCGCGAAGGCGGCGATCTCGTCCGGGGAGACGCCGCCCTCGGGCCCGACCACCAGGACGATCTCGCCGGCCGCCGGGAGGTCCGCGCCGGCCAGCGGCAGCGCGCCCTCCTCGTGCAGGACGGCGGCGAAGTCCGCGGCGGCGAGCAGCGGCAGCAGCTGCCGGGTGGTGAGGGCGTCGCCGACCTCGGGGAAGCGCAGCCGCCTGGCCTGCTTGCCGGCCTCGCGCGCGGTGGCCCGCCACTTGGCGAGCGCCTTGGCGCCGCGCTCGCCCTTCCACTGGGTGATGCAGCGGGAGGCGGCCCAGGGCACGATCGCGTCGACGCCGGCCTCGGTCATGGTCTCGACGGCGAGTTCGCCGCGGTCGCCCTTGGGCAGCGCCTGGACGACGGTGATCCGGGGCGCGGGGGCGGGTTCCTCGCGGACGGCGGCGACCAGCACGTCGAGGGCGTCCTTGCCGTGCAGCGCGCTGACGGTGCCGTCGGCGCCGCGGCCGCGGCCGTCGGCGAGGGTGAGCGCCTCGCCGGGCTGGAGGCGCTTGACGGCGGCGGCGTGCCGGCCCTCGGCGCCGTCGAGGCGGACGGTCGTGCCGGGGGCGGCCCCCGTCAGGTCGTCGACGACGAACACGGGTGCGGTCATCGGGGCAGCGGTCCTCTCAGCAGGAGCCCATCGCGGGGCCGTCAAAAAAACCGGCCGGGACCGGCGGGGGCACGCAGCCCCTGCGCCGTTCCCGGCCCGGGTCGTACGGGTCTCACCGGCCGTTGAAGGCGTCCTTCAGCCGGGAGAACAGGCCCTGCTGGCCGGGCGCGAACTGCCCGGAGGGACGCTCCTCGCCGCGCAGCATGGCGAGCCGCCGCAGCAGCTCCTCCTGCTCCGGGTCGAGCTTGGTGGGCGTCTGCACCTCGACGTGCACTATCAGGTCGCCCCGGCCGCCGCCGCGCAGGTGGGTGATGCCGCGGCCGTGCAGCGGGATCGACTGGCCGGACTGGGTGCCGGGCCGGATGTCGACCTCCTCCAGGCCGTCCAGGGTCTGCAGCGGCACCTGGGTGCCGAGCGACGCTGCGGTCATCGGGATGGTGACGGTGCAGTGCAGGTCGT
Organism: Kitasatospora setae KM-6054; assembly: GCF_000269985.1. Taxonomy (NCBI): domain Bacteria; kingdom Bacillati; phylum Actinomycetota; class Actinomycetes; order Kitasatosporales; family Streptomycetaceae; genus Kitasatospora; species Kitasatospora setae. Next base: position 2,854,519 of record NC_016109.1, read on the forward strand.
CGCCGCGCCGCTGGAAGGTCGGGTGGCTGGTCTCGGCGATCTCGACGTACAGGTCGCCGGCCGGGCCGCCGCCGGGGCCGACCTCGCCCTCGCCGGCCAGCTGGATCCGGGTGCCGTTGTCGACGCCGGCCGGGATCTTGACGGTGAGGGTGCGGCGGGCGCGGACCCGGCCGTCGCCGGCGCACTCGGGGCACGGGGTCGGGACGACGGTGCCGAAGCCCTGGCACTGCGGGCAGGGGCGGGAGGTCATGACCTGGCCCAGGAAGGACCGGGTGACCTGGGAGACCTCGCCCTTGCCGCGGCACATGTCGCAGGTCTGCGCGGAGGTGCCGGGCGCGGCGCCCTCGCCGCTGCAGGTGGTACAGGTGACGGCGGTGTCGACCTGGAGTTCCTTGGTGGTGCCGAAGGCGGCCTCCTCCAGGGTGATCTCCAGCCGGATCATGGCGTCCTGGCCGCGGCGGGTGCGCGAGCGCGGGCCGCGCTGGCCGGTCGCGGCGCCGAAGAAGGCGTCCATGATGTCGGAGAAGCCGAACCCGGCCGCTCCGGCGCCGAAGCCGCCCCCGCCGCCGGGCGACAGCGGGTCGCCGCCGAGGTCGTAGACCTGACGCTTCTGCGGGTCGGAGAGCACCTCGTAGGCGGCGTTGATCTCCTTGAACCGCTCCTGCGTCTTCGGGTCCGGGTTGACGTCCGGGTGCAGTTCACGGGCGAGGCGCCGGAACGCCTTCTTGATCTCGTCCTGCCCCGCGTCGCGTCGGACGCCGAGTACCGCGTAGTAGTCCGTGGCCACCAAATGCTCCGCTTTGTTCCGCCTCTTGAAGTGCCTGCGACAGCACGCTGCCTGTTGCGCCGTTCCGCTGCGCCGTTGCCGTTACGACTCCGCCAGGATCTGGCCGACGTACCGTGCCACCGCGCGCACCGCCCCCATTGTGCCCGGGTAATCCATCCGGGTCGGACCGATCACTCCCAGTTTTGCCACGCTCTGGTCGCCCGAACCGTAACCGACCGAGACGACGGACGTGGAATTGAGCCCCTCGTAGGCGATCTCGTGGCCGATCCGGACCGTCATCGCCGAGTCCGTCGTCTCACCCAGCAGGCGCAACAGCACCACCTGCTCCTCCAGGGCCTCCAGGACCGGGCGGATGGTGAGCGGGAAGTCGTGGCCGAAGCGGGTCAGGTTGGCGGTGCCCGCCAGCATGATCCGCTCCTCGTTCTGTTCGGCCAGGGCCTCGAACAGGACCGTCAGCACGGTGCTGACGGTGGGCCGGTCGGCGGGCTCGAAGCCGGCCGGCAGGTCCTCCAGGACGGTCGGCACCTCGGGCAGCCGGCAGCCGCCCGCCATGCCGTTCAGCCTGGCCCGCAGATCGCCGAGCAGGGCCTCGCCGACCGGGGCGGGGCAGTCGACCATCCGCTGTTCGACCCGGCCGGTGTTGGTGATCAGCACCAGCATCAGCTTGGTCGGGGTGAGCGACACCAGTTCGATGTGCCGCACGGTGGAACGGGTCAGCGACGGGTACTGGACGACCGCGACCTGCCGGGTCAGCTGCGCGAGCAGCCGCACCGTCCGGGCCACCACGTCGTGCAGGTCGACCGCGCCCTCCAGGAAGTGCCGGATCGCCCGGCGCTCCGGCGGGGTCATCGGCTTGACCTCGGCCAGCCGGTCGACGAACAGCCGGTAGCCCTTGTCGGTGGGGATCCGGCCCGCACTGGTGTGCGGCTGGTGGATGTACCCCTCCTCCTCCAGCGCGGCCATGTCGTTGCGGACGGTGGCCGGGGAGACGCCCAGGTTGTGGCGCTCCACCAGGGCCTTGGAGCCGACCGGCTCCTCGGTGCCCACGTAGTCCTGGACGATCGCCCGGAGCACCGCGAGCCGCCGCTCGTCGAGCGGTCGGACGGACGGCCGCGGGTCGATCAGTCGGCCGTCGGGCTTGCCGTCGTCCGGCATGGGGCACGCACCTCCGTCGTCGTCCGTCGTTCCGCTGTCCGGGCCGGCCTGGCACTCAACCGGTCAGAGTGCCAGCACCGTATCTGCCAGTGTACGGCCCGGGCCTGACGGCAGGAACGGTCCGCCCGCGTGATCCTCGTCCGAATGCGGCCCGCCCGGGCGCCCGGCGTGTCGGGTTCCGGGCGGATTCGACCCGTTTCGGATGGTGCCCGCGGGCCCGGCCGGTGGCAGCATCGAAGGCGAGCGGGGCGGCCGGCCGAGCGGCCGGGTCCGGCCCGCGCGAGGCAGAGGAGGAGCAGCGATGTCGGCGTCCCGGCACTCCCGGTTCACCCCCGACCGCGGCCTGACCGGCCGGATGGTCACCACCATGTTCCTGATCGGACTGGTCTACGTCGGCTTCACCGGCCTGCTGATCGTGCTGCTGCGCGGCGCCTGGCCGCTGGTCGTGCTGATCTCCGGCGGCCTGTTCGTCGCCCAGTTCTGGTTCTCCGACAGGATCACCGAGCGGGCGATGGGCGCCCACCGGGTGACCCCCGAGCAGTACCCGCAGCTGCACGGCGCGGTCGACCGGCTCTGCGCGCTGGCCGACATGCCCAAACCCCGGGTCGCGGTCGCCGACAACGACATGCCCAACGCCTTCGCCACCGGCCGCAACCCGCAGAACGCGGTGATCTGCGTGACCACCGGCCTGCTGCGCCGGCTGGAGCCGGAGGAGCTGGAGGGCGTGCTGGCCCACGAGCTGTCGCACGTCGCGCACCGGGACGTCGCGGTGATGACGGTCGCCGGGTTCCTCGGCGTGCTGGCCGGCGCGATGACCAGGATCGCCCTGTACGGCGGCATGATGGGCGGCGGCAACCGGAACAGCAACGACCAGAACGCGGCGATCGCGATGGTGCTGGTCCCGCTCGCCTCGATGGTGGTGTACGCGATCAGCTTCCTGCTGACCAGGCTGCTGTCCCGCTACCGCGAACTGGCCGCCGACCGGGCCGCCGCCCAGCTGACCGGCCGGCCCGCCGCGCTGGCCTCGGCGCTGACCAAGGTCACCGGGCAGATCGCCGCCATCCCGACCAAGGACCTGCGGCAGGCCCAGCCGTACAACGCCTTCTACTTCGCCCCGGCCCTCAGCGCCAAGGAGGCCGCCTCCCGGCTGTTCTCCACCCACCCGTCGCTGGAGCAGCGGCTGGCGCAGCTGCGGAAGGTCTCCGACGAACTCGGGCAGTGAGCCCGGCCGTCCGACGAACCGACCACCGAACCGACCACCCGACGAACCGACGACCCGACGAACCGAGGAGCGCTGCACGTGGGATTCCTGGACGCCCTGTTCGGCCGGAGCAAGCCGGTCAAGCCCGACCTCGACCAGCTGTTCGGCGTCCCGTCGGCGGCACTGACCCTGCGGGCCGCCAAGGGCTTCCTGCCGACCGGCCTCGGCTCGGTCTGCTTCGCCGCCGTCGAGGGCGCCGCGTTCACCGAGGTCCAGCAGCAGGTCCGGGCCCTGCTGGACGCGGACACCGCACGCGGCGGCGTCCCCGTCGAGGCGTCCCGGGACGCCTACGGGTACTCCTGGCTGCTCGCCCGGCACACCCCGGACGAGCTGCCCGACCTGGTCAACGACCTGCACGCGGTCAACAGCGAACTGGAGGCGAACGGCTTCGGCCCGCAACTGCTCTGCTCGCTGGTCGCCTTCCGGGACGCCGAGGGCCGCTCGCTGGCCCTGGTCTACCTGTACAAGCGCGGCACCTTCTACCCGATGTGCAAGGTCGCCGGGCAGGAGAAGCGCGACAACCCGCTGGAGATCGAGGTCTCGAACCTGCTCCGCGACGACCTCCGGATCGAACCCGACCTCTCCCGCTGGTTCCCGGTCTGGGGCGCCCCCGGCCTGGAGGGGTAGCCGCACCGACCGCGGAGGTCAGGGCCTCGGCGCGGCCCGGTAGGCGGCCACCGCCGCGTCGACCAGGATCGGCAGCCGCTCGGCCTCCCCCCGGCCGGCGACCTCCTGCACCACCAGCAGCACGTCGCCGTCGCGCAGCACGGCGATCCGGTCGGTCAGCACCGGGTCGCCGGCCGCGTCGACCTGGGCGGCCCGCAGCAGCAGGCCGCCGCCGAGCGGTTCGACGGTGACCCGCCGCTCGCTCCGGACGCCGTCGGCGAACACCGGTCCGGGCGAGGCGCAGCGCAGCGCGACGGCCCGCAGGTCGGCCAGCACCCCGGCGGCCCGGCCGGGCGGGTAGCGCTCCAGCGACTGCCGGCCGTACCAGCCCCGGCTCCCGCCCGCGGCCGGGAGCCCGGCCAGCCCGACCGCGGCCTCCTCCAGCGCCGGGGCGTACCGGGCCAGGAAGGGGGTGGAGTTCAGCTCCTCGCAGGGCATCCGGGCCAGCGACTCCGTCGGCTGCCGGTCGAGCGGATCGGACCCGCCCGAACCGCCGGAGCCGTCCGAACCGTCCGAGTCGTCCGAGTCGTCGGCGCCGGTGACCAGCCCGTAGCCCGCCGGCAGCCGTTCCGCGGTCAGCAGCCCGTCCCGCAGCTCGCGCGGGGCCCGCCCCGCGACCGCGTCCCCGCCGCCGCTCGCGCACCCGGCCGCGCCGAGCACCACCGCGACGGCCACCGCCGCCGCCCGCCACCGTCCGCGCACCTGTCCCGCCCCTCCGCCCGCCGTCCGCCGTTCACCGTCCGCCGCCCTGGACGGCAATATGCCACGCCCCGCCCGACCGGAACAGCGCCCGCCCGCGCCGGGCCGGGCTGACGCGGCGTCGGCTTCCGTAGACTGCCGCCCATGCGGAGCAGGGAGTACGGGCCGGATCTGACCCCGCCGTGGAAGCGGCAGCAGCCGGCGCCCGAGGTGGCGGCGGAGCGGGACCTCGTGGTGGAGGAGGCGGCGACCGGGTTCTGCGGGGCGGTGGTGCGCTGCGAGCGGACCGCCGAGGGGTTGACCGTCACCCTGGAGGACCGGTTCGGCAAGCACCGGGTGTTCCCGCTGGTGCCGCGCGGCTTCCTGCTGGAGGGCCGGCCGGTGACGCTGGTGCGCCCGGCCGCGGCGGCGCCGGCCCCGCCGCGCGGACCGGGGCTGACCGCGTCGGGTTCGGTCGCGGTGCCGGGGGCCCGGGCCCGGGTGGCCCGGGAGTCGCGGATCTACGTCGAGGGCCGGCACGACGCCGAGCTGGTCGAACGGGTCTGGGGCGACGACCTGCGGATCGAGGGCGTGGTGGTGGAGTACCTGGAGGGCGTCGACGACCTGCCCGCGATCGTCGCGGACTTCGCCCCCGGCCCGGGCCGCCGCCTGGGCGTGCTGGTCGACCACCTGCTGCCGGGCACCAAGGAGCACCGGATCGCCGAACGGGTGACCGGCGACCACGTGCTGGTCGTCGGCCACCCGTACGTGGACGTCTGGCAGGCCGTGAAACCCACCGCCGTGGGCATCCCGGCCTGGCCGGAGGTCCCGCGCGGGGAGGTGTGGAAGGAGGGCGTCTGCCGCCGCCTGGGCTGGCCGGTGGACACCCCCGCCGCCTGGAAGCGGATCCTCGCCGCGGTCGACGGCTGGAAGGACCTGGAGCCGGAACTGCTCGGCCGGGTCGAGGAGTTGATCGACTTCGTGACCCTCCCGGGCGGGGACCGAGCGAGCTAGGCGAGCGCGATCGGCTTGGCCGGCGTGACCGACGCGGCCGGCGGGGACGGCGTGGACGGCGTGGCCGGCAGGTCGGTCGGGCTGCCCGACTGCGGGCTGCCCGGCGGGGGGACGAAGCCCGGGGCGTCCGGGATCATCCGCGGCACGCAGGCCGGCACCTCGTCCACCAGCCAGGTGAGGAACGTGAAGCCCCTGCCCACCCCGTGCTCGATCACCAGCAGCAGCGTCTTGCCGGCCGGGACGTCCTTGGGATCGAACCGCACGCTGGGTCCGCCTGAGAGGCGCATCGCGAGGGGTTCGGCCGAGTCCAGGGGTGACGCCGACGGGCACGTGTCGGTGTCGTGCGCGACTTCGAATCCGGCCGCCTTCACGCCGTGCGCGCGCACCGCGGCGACCATGCCGTCCAGGCCGTCAGGGTCGAACAGCCGGATCGCGATGGTGCCGTCGGACTCCTCGGTGACCGCGTACGCGGCGTTGCCGCCGTGGGCGCCGCCGAGCGCGGCGGGCAGCACCAGGGCGGCGGTGACGGCAGCCGCGCCGACCGCGAGGGCGGCGAGCAGCGGGCGGCGCGCCCGGCGGCGGCGGGGGGCGGGGGCGGTGCTCCCGGCGGCGCGTTCGGCGGCCAGCGCGATCAGTTCCTCGCCGAGCGCGCGCTCGAAGCGGGTGGTGGACGGGGTGTGGTCGGTGCTGGTCACGGGGTCACCTCGAGCATCGGTGCGGCGGTGGTCGGGACGGGGCGGGGGTCGTGCCGTTCGGCGCCGAGCCGGCGGCGGGCGCGGTGCAGTCGGACCCGGACGGTGGCCTGGGCGATGCCGAGGGCCTGGGCGGCTTCGGCGGTGCTGAGGCCGTCGAGGGCGACCAGGTCGAGGACCTCGCGGAGCGGGGCGCTGAGCCGGGCGTGCCGCTGGGCGAGGTCGCGGACGGCGCGCTGGGCGTCGATCCGCTCCTCCAGGGCGAGGATGTCCTCCTCGGCGAGCAGCCGGCGGCCCTGCAGGCGGCCGAGCGCGCGGCGTTCGCGGTCGTCGCCGCGCCGGTGTCCGGCGACGGTGTGGCGGGCGATGCCGTAGAGCCAGCCGAGCGGGGTGCCACGCTCGGGCCGGTAGCCGGCGGCGGCTTCGAGGGCGGCGACGAAGATGTCGGCGGTGAGGTCGGCGGCCAGGTGCGGGTCGCCGACCCGGCGGGTGACGAAGCCGAGTATCGCGTCGACGTGCTGGTGGTAGAACGTGCCGAAGCCGTCCGGAGTGGTCAGGTCCGGTGGCCGGCCGTCGGGGTGCGCGGGGTCGCGGCGTTGCTCGCGCGGGCGCATGCGTCCCTCCTCGGTCGGGGAACCCTGGTCGGTTCCTTCACCGGGTACTTGGCCGCAGCGCCCCGCGGCGTTTCACCCCGTCGAGCCCCGCCGCGCCCCGCATCGCCCCACTGAGCCCCGGCGCGCCCCGCGTCCGCTCAGTCGACCAGGTCGCGAACCACGCCGTCCGCCAGCAGCCGTCCGCGCAGGGTGAGCGCGGCCCGGCCCGCCGCATACGGTACGGGGTCGAGCAGGCCGTCGGCGAGGGCCCGGGCGGCGGCGGCGCGGCCGGCGGCGGTGAGCAGGTCGAGCGGGCAGCCCTCGGCGAGGCGCAGTTCGAGCAGGATCCGTTCGACCCGGCGGTCCTCGTCGGCGAGCACCTCGCGGCCGAGCGCCGGGGTGCGGCCCTCGGCGAGGGCCTGGGCGTACGCGGCGGGGTGCTTGGCGTTCCACCAGCGGACGCCGCCGACGTGGCTGTGCGCGCCCGGTCCGGCGCCCCACCAGTCGGCGCCGGTCCAGTACAGCTCGTTGTGGCGGCAGCGGCCCTCGGGGGTGGTGGCCCAGTTGGAGACCTCGTACCAGTGGTAGCCGGCGGCGGCGAGCGCGGTCTCGGCCATCAGGTAGCGGTCGGCGTGCACGTCGTCGTCGATCATCGGGAGTTCGCCGCGCTTGACCCGGGCGGCGAGCCGGGTGCCGTCCTCGACGATCAGCGAGTAGGCGGAGACGTGGTCGGGTCCGGCGCCGATCGCGGCGTCCAGCGAGACCTGCCAGTCCTGGTCGCTCTCGCCGGGGGTGCCGTAGATCAGGTCGAGGTTGACGTGCGCGAAGCCGGCCGCGCGGGCCTCGGCGACGCAGGCTTCGGGGCGGCCGGGAGTGTGGTGGCGGTCGAGCAGGGCGAGCACGTGCGGGCGGGCGCTCTGCATGCCGAAGGAGATCCGGTTGTAGCCGCCCTCGCGCAGTTCGGCCAGGTAGGCCGGGTCGACGGACTCCGGGTTGGCCTCGGTGGTGACCTCGGCGCCGGGGGCCAGCCCGAACTCCTCGCGCAGCGCGGCCAGCATCCGGACCAGGTCGCGGGCGGGCAGCAGGGTGGGCGTGCCGCCACCGAGGAAGACCGTCTCGACCGGCAGGTCGACCTCGCCGAGCACCCGGCGGGCCTGCCGGATCTCGGCGATCACGTTGTCGGCGTACGTCTCCTGGGAGGCGACGGCGCCGGAGGAGCGCAGCTCGGTGGCGGTGTAGGTGTTGAAGTCGCAGTAGCCGCAGCGGCTGGCGCAGTACGGCACGTGCAGGTAGAAGCCGAACGGCCGCTCGCCGAGTCCGTGCAGGGCGTGGGCGGGCAGCGAGCCGTCGGACGGCACGGGTTCGCCGTCGGGGAGTGCGGAGGGCATGCGCCCATTGTCCGGTAGCGGCCGGCGAAACCCGAAAGGGGTCCGCCGACCGCTACCGGAACGGGCGGGCGGGTGCGGGCGGGCGCGGGTGGGCGGGCGGGCGCAGGGGGCGCGGGCTCAGGCCTCGTTGGTGCCCGCGTACATCGCGGCGACCTCGTCCGCGTACGTCCGCTCGACCACCGGGCGCTTGATCTTCAGGCTCGGGGTGAGCTCGCCGTGCTCGATGTCCAGGTCGCGCGGGAGCAGCGCGAACTTCTTGATCGTCTGCCAGCGCTGCAGCTCGCCGTTGAGGCGCTGCACGAAGCCGTCGACCAGTTCGACGGTGGCCGGGTCGGCGACCACCTCGGCGTACGGCTTGCCGGCCAGGCCGTGTTCGGCGGCCCACGGCATCAGCACCGTCTCGTCCAGGCCGATCAGCGCGGTGCAGTAGTTGCGGCCGTTGCCGATCACCAGGACGTTGCTGACGAACGGGCAGATCGCCTTGAACTTGCCCTCGACCTCGCTGGGGGCGACGTACTTGCCGCCGGAGGTCTTGAACATGTCCTTCTTGCGGTCGGTGATCCGCAGGTAGCCGCCCTCGGTGAGCTCGCCGATGTCGCCGGTGTGGAACCAGCCGTCCGGCTCCAGCACTTCGGCGGTCTGCTCGGGCATCCGGTGGTAGCCGCGCATCACGCCGGGGCCGCGCAGCAGGATCTCGCCGTCCTCGCCGATCCGGACCTCGGTGCCGGGCAGCGGCGGGCCGACGGTGCCGACCCGGAAGTCCTCGGCCCGGTTGACCGTGGAGCCGGCCGAGGTCTCGGTCAGGCCGTAGCCCTCCAGCACCGGGACGCCCGCGCCCTTGAAGAAGTAGCCGATCTCCGGGGCCAGCGCGGCGCTGCCGGAGACCGCGCCGCGCAGCCGGCCGCCGAACGCGGCCCGGATCTTGGTGTACACCAGCTTGTCGGCCAGCGAGTGCCGCAGCCGCAGGCCCAGCGGGGCGCTCTCCCGGCCGGTGGCGACCTGCGCGGCCTGGACGGTCTGCGCGTACTCGCGGGCGACCCCGGCCGCCCACATGAAGATCTTGTACTTGGCGCCGCCCTCGGCCCGGGCCCGGCCCGCGATGCCGTTGTAGACCTTCTCGAAGATCCGCGGCGCGGAGGCCATCAGGGTCGGCCGGATCACCGGCAGGTTGTGGATGATCCGGTCCACCCGGCCGTCCACCGCCATCACGTGACCGGTGGCGATCTGCCCGGAGATCAGCGTCTTGCCGAACACGTGCGACAGCGGCAGCCACATGAACTGCACGTCGTCCGCGCGCAGCAGCCCGCTCTCCTCCTGGGCCACCGCCTCGTACGCCCAGCAGTCGTGCACCAGCCGGACGCCCTTGGGGCGGCCGGTGGTGCCGGAGGTGTAGATCAGGGTGGCGAGCTGCTCCTTGCCGAGCGAGCCGACCGCCTGGTCCACCGCGTCGGGGTGCTCGGCGAGGTGGGCGGCGCCGCGCTCCTCCAGGTCGGCGAGGGTCAGCACGGTCAGGCCGTCGACCGTCGGCGGCTCGCCCGCGGGGGCGTCGAACAGGACGACCCACTCCAGGTCGGGCAGCGCGTCCTTCTGCTCGGCGGCCTTGCGCAGCTGGCCCTCGTTCTCGGCGAACAGCGCGCGGCTGCCGGAGTCGGCCAGGATGAACGCGGTCTCGTCGGCGTTGGTGCTCGGGTAGACGGTGGTGGTGGCCGCGCCGGCGCACATGTTGCCCAGGTCGGCGAGGATCCACTCGATCCGGGTGGCGGAGGCGATCGCGACCCGGTCCTCGGCCCGGATGCCGAGCGACATCAGGCCGGCCGCCACCGCGGCGATCCGCCGGTGCGCCTGCGCCCAGGTCAGCGAACGCCACTGCTCGGCGCCCGGCGTGCTGTCCGCGGCCTGCTCGTCCACCGGAACCGGGTACCGGTACGCCTCGCCGTTCGGGGTGGCCTCTACCCTGCTGAGCAGGAGGTGGGCCACGGAGGGCGGACGCCGCTCGATCATGGACTGCGCGGAACTCAACGAGACCTCCGGGGGCGGGTGGACCGAGGGCCGGGCGACGGCCGCGGGTGGGACGACCGACACCGACTTAACCGGCGAGTAACAAGAGGGCACCAGCAGCCTAGGGGGTGGAAAGCCGATCCGTAAGGGGGTGGCGTGACCTGGCACACTCCCGGGCCGGCAGTGCAGGACCAGCGGCAGGACCCGTCCAGACGTGAAGCTTTCCCACGTGTACCCGAATTCGGGATGCGCGCATCCCCCTTCGCAGACGAGAGTGTCACGGTGCTTTTCAGACTCCTACGCGCCCATCTGGGCCCCTACTCCCGGGACATCACCCTGCTGGTGCTGCTGCAGCTGGTGTCCACCATCGGCATGCTCTACCTGCCGACGCTCAACGCGGACATCATCGACAGCGGCGTGCTCAAGGGCGACACCGGCTACATCCTGCGGGTCGGCGGGGTGATGGTCGGCGTGTCGCTGGCCCAGGCCGCCTGCTCGATCGGCGCGGTCTACTACGGCGCCCGCACCGCGATGGCGATCGGCCGTGACATCCGCTCCGCGGTGTTCTCCCGGGTGCAGGACTTCTCCGCCCGCGAGCTCAACCAGTTCGGCGCCCCCTCCCTGATCACCCGCACCACCAACGACGTCCAGCAGGTGCAGATGCTGGCGCTGATGACCTTCACCCTGATGGTCGCCGCGCCGATCATGTGCGTCGGCGGCATCGTGATGGCGCTCAACCAGGACGTGCCGCTCTCCGGCCTGCTGCTCGCCGTCGTCCCCGCGCTCGGCGCCGTGGTCGTCGTGCTGGTCGGCCGGATGCGGCCGCAGTTCCGCGGCATGCAGACCCGGATCGACGCGGTCAACCGGATCATGCGCGAGCAGATCACCGGTATCCGGGTCATCCGGGCCTTCGTCAAGGACGACCACGAGAAGGCCCGGTTCACCACCGCCAACGGCGAGTTGGCCGGCTACGCGCTGCGGGTCGGCCGGCTGATGGCGCTGATGTTCCCGATCGTGATGGGCGTCGTGAACGTCTCCAGCGTCGCCGTCTTCTGGTTCGGCGCGCACCGGATCGAGAGCGGCGGCATGCAGATCGGCGCGCTCACCGCGTTCCTCTCCTACCTGATGCAGATCCTGATGAGCGTCATGATGGCCACCTTCATGTTCATGATGGTGCCGCGCGCCGAGGTCTGCGCCGAGCGCATCCAGGAGGTGCTGGACACCGAGTCCAGCGTCGTCCCGCCGCTGCACCCGGTCACCGAACTGCGCGCCCGCGGCACCCTGGAGCTGCGCGGCGTCGACTTCCGCTACCCCGGCGCCGAGGCGTCCGTGCTGCGCGACGTCGACCTGACCGCCCGGCCCGGCCGGACCACCGCCGTGATCGGCTCCACCGGCTCCGGCAAGACCACCCTGCTGGGCCTGGTCCCCCGGCTGTTCGACGCCACCGGCGGCAGCGTGCTGATCGACGGCGTGGACGTCCGCGAACTCGACCCGGCCAAGCTCTCCGAACTCATCGGCCTGGTCCCGCAGAAGCCGTACCTGTTCTCCGGCACCGTCGCCTCCAACCTGCGCTACGGAAAGCCGGAGGCCACCGACGAGGAGCTCTGGCAGGCGCTGGAGACCGCGCAGGCCGCCGAGTTCGTCCGGAAGTTCCCCGAGGGCCTGGACGCCCCGATCGCCCAGGGCGGCACCAACGTCTCCGGCGGCCAGCGCCAGCGCCTGGCGATCGCCCGCGCGCTGGTCCGCAGGCCCGAGATCTACCTGTTCGACGACTCCTTCTCGGCCCTCGACTACGCCACCGACGCCCGGCTGCGCGCCGCGCTCGCCCGGGAGACCGGCGACGCCACCGTGGTGATCGTCGCCCAGCGGGTCTCCACCATCCGCGACGCCGACCGGATCGTCGTCCTCGACGAGGGCGCCGTCGTCGGCACCGGCACCCACCAGGAGCTGATGGCCGACAACCCGACGTACCGGGAGATCGTGCTCTCCCAGCTCACCGAGCAGGAGGCGGCGTGACCAGCTCCGAGACCCCCTCGAACCCCGAGAACCCGCCCGCCGACGAGGCCCCCGGCACGCCGCCGGACCTCGCCAAGGCGGCGGCGCCGGACGCCCCGGAGGCCACCGAGGTGCCGTCCGGTTCGCAGGAGGCCGCCGCCCGGCGCGGCGGCGGCGGGCCCGGCCGGTTCATGGGCGCGCAGGGCACCGAGAAGTCCAAGGACTTCGGCGGCTCCGCGAAGCGCCTGGTCGGCCTGCTCGGCCCGGAGCGCACGCTGCTGTTCACCGTGCTCGGCTTCGGCGTGCTCGGCGTGGGCGCCCAGGTGGTCGGCCCCCGGGTGCTCGGCAAGGCGACCGACCTGATCGTCGCCGGCGCCACCGGGCCGCGGTTCGCCGGCTTCCCCAGCAAGGAAGCCGCCGTCGAGGCCGCCCGCGCCAAGGGCGGGCAGCACACCGCCGACCTGCTCTCCACCATCGACTTCACGCCCGGCCAGGGCATGGACTTCGGCGCCATCGGCACCGTCCTGCTCTGGGTGCTCGGCATCTACCTGGCCGCGATCCTGTTCGGCGTGGTGCAGGGCCGGCTGGCCGCGCTGGCGATCAACCGGACGGTGTTCCGGCTGCGCGAGGAGGTCGAGGCGAAGCTGTCCCGGCTGCCGCTCAGCTACTTCGACCGGCAGCCGCGCGGCGAGGTGCTCAGCCGGGTCACCAACGACATCGACAACATCAACCAGTCCATGCAGCAGACCATGGGCCAGGTGGTGAACTCGCTGCTCACCATCGTCGGCGTGCTGGCGATGATGTTCTGGATCTCGCCGCTGCTGGCGGTGATCGCGCTGGTCTCGGTGCCGGTCTCGGTGGTGGTCGCCACCAAGGTCGGCAAGCGCGCCCAGCCGCAGTTCATCAAGCAGTGGGGCTCCACCGGCAAGCTGAACGCGCACATCGAGGAGATGTTCACCGGGCACAGCCTGGTGAAGGTCTTCGGCCGCCAGCAGGAGGCCGCGGAGCTCTTCGAGCGGGAGAACCAGGCGCTCTACGAGGCGTCCTTCCGGGCGCAGTTCATCTCGGGCATCATCCAGCCCGCGATGATGCTGGTCGGCAACATCAACTACGTGCTGGTCGCGGTGGTCGGCGGCCTGCGGGTGGCCACCGGCGCGCTGTCCATCGGCGACGTGCAGGCGTTCATCCAGTACTCCCGACAGTTCAGCCAGCCGCTCAGCCAGGTCGCCTCGATGGCCAACCTGGTGCAGTCCGGCGTCGCCTCCGCCGAGCGGGTCTTCGAACTGCTGGACGCCGAGGAGCAGTCCCCCGAGCCGCAGCACCCCGAGCGCCCCGCCGAGGTCCGCGGCCGGGTCGCGTTCGAGGACGTCTCCTTCCGCTACGACCCCGCCAAGCCGCTCATCGACGGCCTGTCCCTGAAGGTCGAGCCCGGCCACACGGTCGCCATCGTCGGCCCGACCGGCGCCGGCAAGACCACCATGGTCAACCTGCTGATGCGCTTCTACGAGGTCAGCGGCGGCCGGATCACCCTGGACGGCGTGGACATCGCCGCGATGTCCCGCGAGGAACTGCGCTCCGGCATCGGCATGGTGCTCCAGGACACCTGGCTGTTCGGCGGCACCATCGCCGAGAACATCGCGTACGGCGCCGAGTCCGCCACCCGCGAGCAGGTCGTGGCGGCCGCGCGGGCCGCGCACGTCGACCGCTTCGTGCGGACCCTGCCCGAGGGCTACGACACCGTCCTGGACGACGAGGGCACCGGCGTCAGCGCGGGCGAGAAGCAGCTGATCACCATCGCCCGGGCCTTCCTGGCCCAGCCCTCGATCCTGGTGCTGGACGAGGCGACCAGCTCCGTCGACACCCGCACCGAGGTGCTGATCCAGCGCGCGATGGCCGAACTGCGCACCGGCCGCACCAGCTTCGTGATCGCCCACCGCCTCTCCACCATCCGGGACGCCGACGTGATCCTGGTGATGGAGAACGGCTCGATCGTCGAACAGGGCGGCCACGACGAGCTGATCGCCGCCGACGGCGCCTACGCCCGGCTCTACCAGGCCCAGTTCGCCCAGGCGGTGGCCGAGGTCGACTGACCCCGCCCACCCGCCGCCACCGTGCCGGGGCCCGCCGTTCCGGCGGGCCCCCGCCGCGTTCCCGGGCCCGCCGCGCCGTGACCCGGATCACCTCCGCACCACTGTCACGTTCCGGCGGGCTGTCCGGTCCCCCTTGCGGAACCGCCGGAACGTGACAGCGGCGGGGAGACCGAGGAGGACGAGATGACCGGCAAGCACATCGTGGTGATCGGCGCGGGCTACGCGGGGCTGTCCGCCGCCGCCGAGATCGGCCGCGGACCGGGGAGGGTCACCCTGGTCGCCCCGGAACGGCGCTTCGCCCACCGCGTCCGGCAGCACGAGATCGCCGCCGGACACCCGGTGGCCCGCCCCGAGATCGCCCGGGTGCTGCGCGGCCGCCGGGTCGAGCACCTGGCCACCCGGGCCGTCGAACTCGACCTGGCCGCCCGCGAGGTGCGCACCGAGGACGGCGGCCGGCTGGCGTACGACACCCTGGTGTACGCGCTGGGCAGCCGCACCGCCTGGGGCGGCGTGCCGGGCGCGGCCGAGCACGCGTACTCGGCCGAGCGCGCCGAGGAACTGCGCCGGCGGCTCGCCCAGGCTCCCGGGACGGGCATCCTCGCCGTGGTCGGCGGCGGGGCGACCGGCATCGAGCTGGCCGCCGAACTGGCCGAGGCGTACCCGGCCCGGCCGGTCCGGCTGGTCGCGTCCGGCCTGGTCGGCGGCTGGCTGTCGGAGCGCGGCCGGGCGCACGTCCTGGCGGTGCTCGGCCGCCTCGGCGTCCGGGTCGACGAGCACCGCCGGGTCACCGCCGTCACCGCGTCCGGCCTCACCTGCGGCGAGGACGGGGACGTCCCGGCGGAGGTGGTGGTGTGGGCCGCCTCGCTGGAGCCGCACCCGCTGGCCGCCGCGGCCGGCCTGGCCGTCGACGCGCGCGGCCGCGCCCTGGTCGACGACCACCTGCGCTCGCTCTCGCACCCCGAGGTGCACGTGGTCGGGGACGCCGCCGCCGTCGAGGTGCCCGGCATCGGCGAACTGCGGATGGCCTGCGCCACCGCGATGCCGCAGGGCCGCTACCTGGCGAAGCTGCTCACCGGCCGCACCGGCAAGCCGTTCGCGTTCCGGTACGCCACCCAGTGCCTGAGCCTGGGGCGCGGCGAGGCGCTGGTGCAGCTGATCCACCGCGACGACTCGGTGCGGCCCCGGGTGCTGACCGGCGCGGCCGGGCGGCTGGTCAAGGCGGGCATCGTCAAGGGCCTCCCGCTGTCGCTGCGCTGAGCCCGCCGGGCCGGGCCGTTCCGGCGTCCGGGCCGCCCGGACGCCGACGGGCCGGCACCCGCCCTGGATCAGGGGGTGCCGGCCCGTCGGGTGCGTGCCCGGGTGCTTGCCCGTGCCGGAGGAGCTACTTCTTCTCCTTCGGGGCCTCCGCGTCCGTCGACAGCGCGGCGATGAAGGCCTCCTGCGGGACCTCCACCCGGCCGACCATCTTCATCCGCTTCTTGCCTTCCTTCTGCTTCTCCAGCAGCTTGCGCTTGCGCGAGATGTCGCCGCCGTAGCACTTGGCGAGGACGTCCTTGCGGATCGCGCGGACCGTCTCGCGGGCGATCACCCGGGAGCCGATCGCGGCCTGGATCGGCACCTCGAACTGCTGGCGCGGGATCAGCTTCTGCAGCTTGCCGGCCATCATCACGCCGTAGTTGTAGGCCTTCTCCTTGTGCACGATCGCGGAGAACGCGTCCACCGCGTCGCCGTGCAGCAGGATGTCGACCTTCACCAGGTCGGCGGCCTGCTCGCCGATCGGCTCGTAGTCGAAGGAGCCGTAACCGCGGGTCTTGGACTTCAGCTGGTCGAAGAAGTCGAAGACGATCTCGGCCAGCGGCAGCGTGTACCGCAGCTCGACCCGGTCCTCGGAGAGGTAGTCCATGCCCTGCAGGTTGCCGCGGCGGGCCTGGCAGAGCTCCATGATCGCGCCGACGAACTCGTTCGGGGCGAGGATGGTGCCGCGCACCACCGGCTCGTACACCTCGGCGATCTTGCCGGTGGGGAACTCGCTCGGGTTGGTGACGGTGTGCTCGCTGCCGTCCTCCATGACCACCCGGTAGATCACGTTCGGGGCGGTGGAGATCAGGTCGAGGTTGAACTCGCGCTCCAGCCGCTCCCGGATGATCTCCAGGTGCAGCAGGCCGAGGAAGCCGCAGCGGTAGCCGAAGCCGAGCGCGACCGAGGTCTCCGGCTCGTAGACCAGCGCGGCGTCGTTCAGCCGCAGCTTGTCCAGCGCGTCGCGGAGCAGCGGGTAGTCCGAGCCGTCCAGCGGGTAGAGGCCGGAGAACACCATCGGGCGCGGGTCCTTGTAGCCGCCCAGCGGCTCGGTGGCGCCCTTGTGCATCGAGGTGATGGTGTCACCGACCTTGGACTGCCGGACGTCCTTCACACCGGTGATGATGTAGCCCACCTCGCCGACGCCGAGGCCGTCGGCGACCTTCGGCTCCGGCGAGATGACGCCGATCTCCAGCAGCTCGTGGGTCGCGCCGGTGGACATCATGGCGATCCGCTCGCGCTTGGTGAGCTGACCGTCCACCACTCGCACGTAGGTGACCACGCCGCGGTAGGAGTCGTACACCGAGTCGAAGATCATCGCGCGGGCCGGGGCGTCCTTGGCGCCGACCGGGGCCGGGATCCGGTCGACCACGTGGTCGAGCAGCTCCTCGACGCCGAGGCCGGTCTTCGCGGAGACCTTCAGCACGTCGTCCGGGTCGCACCCGATGATGTGCGCGAGCTCGGCGGCGTACTTCTCCGGCTGGGCGGCCGGCAGGTCGATCTTGTTGAGCACCGGGACGATCGTGAGGTCGTTCTCCAGCGCCAGGTACAGGTTGGCGAGGGTCTGCGCCTCGATGCCCTGGGCGGCGTCGACCACCAGGATGGTCCCCTCGCAGGCCGCGAGGGAGCGGGACACCTCGTACGTGAAGTCCACGTGGCCGGGGGTGTCGATCATGTTGAGGATGTGCGTCGTGCCCGCGTTCTCACCGGACTTGGGCGCCCACGGGAGGCGCACGGCCTGGGACTTGATGGTGATGCCGCGCTCGCGCTCGATGTCCATCCGGTCGAGGTACTGGGCGCGCATCTGCCGGGGGTCCACCACGCCGGTGATCTGCAGCATCCGGTCGGCGAGCGTCGACTTGCCGTGGTCGATGTGGGCGATGATGCAGAAGTTGCGGATCACCGCCGGGTCAGTACGGCTGGGCTCTGGCACGTTGCTGGGGGTCGCGGGCACCTTGGTCCGATTTCTGATCCGATCAATAATGGTTCCGCCCATCCTCCCATGCCGGACGACCCCCGGTCCTTCCGGCCCGAGCGGGCGTGCGGGACGATCACCCCATGATCTTGGAAAGCGCCCTGCTCGACGTCCTCCCCGGCCAGGAGGAGACCTTCCTCGCCGCCTTCGCCGAGGCCCGCCCGCTGATCGCCGCCCAGCGCGGCTTCCGCTCCCTCGAACTGCGCCGCTGCCTGGACGCGGGCAGCACCTCGCGCTTCCTGCTCCAGGTCGGCTGGGACACCCTGGAGGACCACACCGAGGGCTTCCGCCGCTCCCCCGAGTACGCCCGCTGGCGCGAGCTGCTGCACCACTTCTACGACCCGTTCCCGGTCGTCGAGCACTACGGCGAACCGCTGCTCACCGCCTGACCGCCGGCCGCACCACCGTTCCCGCCCGGCGGTCCGGTTTGGGGCGGCCGGGCGGGCCCTGGTAGCGTGGGCGGCTGCACTCCGCCGTCGGCATGCCCTCTCAGCAGGCCCGAACGGCGAACGGGTGCGACCCGTTTAGCTGTCGATTCACGTCGATTCACACAGACTGAGGCTCTTTCGTGGCGAACATCAAGTCCCAGATCAAGCGCAACAAGACCAACGAGAAGGCGCGCCTGCGCAACAAGGCCGTCAAGTCCTCGCTGAAGACCGCTCTGCGCAAGGCCCGCGAGGCCGCTGCCGCCGGCGAGACCGAGAAGGCCGTCGTGCTGGCCCGCGCCGCCTCCAAGGCGCTCGACAAGGCCGTGAGCAAGGGCGTCATCCACAAGAACCAGGCCGCCAACAAGAAGTCGGCGATCACCAAGCGCGTCACCGTCGCCGCCTGATCCAGGTTCTCCCCGCACGGCCCCGCCGTGCACCCGGTGCCCCCCGCACCGCCCCGGTCGGCGTGAACCCGCGGCCCTCTACCCGCCACCGCCGACCACCCGCTCCCGGAGACCCCGGCCCTCTACCCGGAGTCCCGACGAGCCGCACGACCCGTACCGCACGCGGCCTGCGTTCGCCACGCGGGTGCGGTACCCGGCTCCACGGCGAGAGCGTCCCGTCCAGGACCCTCGCCCCCACTGCCCGTCCGGTGCACACCGGACGGGCAGTCGGCGTTTCCGGCCCCCGCCTCCCCGCGCCACCCGTCGCCACCCACCGCACGAGTGACGGCGTCAACCGGGGCACCGGCGCGGAATCGGCCCCCGCCGAGCGGCGGGAGTAGGGTACTCGGCACCTTCCGTGCCCGCCCGACTACGCAGGGGAACGATGTCGATTCCACCGCCGCCGCCTTCGCTCCAGGGGTACGGGCCCGCTCCCACCGTCCCGCCCGCCCGGGGCGGTGGCCGGCGGCGGCGGGAGCGCGGGCGCGGACGCCGCGGGCCAGGCCCCGGGGTGTGGTGGGGCGTCGGCGGAGCACTGGCGGCCTCGGCGGTGTGGGCGGTCACCGTGCTGACCGTGCCGCCGCTGGTCCGCGACGGCCTCGCGAAGCCGCCCGCCCCCTCCTCCGCCGGGTACCGGGCGGAGGACGACCTGTGCGCCACCGCCGCCCTGCCCGCCCTCGGCCGGCTGTACCCGTCTCCCTCCGGCAGCCCGTACCACTACACGACGCGCCACCGGGTGACGGACGAGATGTACTGCAGCCAGTACCGCAAGAAGGCCGCCACCGACTCCGACCACTACTCGCTCTACCTCCAGGTGCAACTCCACCACCAGGTCGACCCGGCCCCGGAGTTCGGCGCCCAGCGCGAGGGCCTGGCCCAGCGCCGCTACCTGATCAGCCCGGTGGACGCCCTCGGCGACGAGGCCTACCTCGGCTACCTCGACGACCCCGGCCGGAGCGACCCGAGCTGGCACTACCTCACCCAGGTCCTGTACGTCCGACAGGGCGGCATGACCTGCTACGCCAGTTGGTCCGGCTCCTACCAGGACGGCAAGGCCACCGCCCCCGACCTCGACCAGGTCCGCGCCGCACTGCTCTCCGACACCCGCGACCTCCTCCACGCCCTCGGCGGCTCCCCCACCTGACCGGCCACGCCGCCCGGCACCACCCGGGGCCGCCACCGCCCGCCCCGAGCCACCGACCCGACAGCGGGCGCGAGCGCGCCGAAGCACCGGCACCGGCTGGCACCTGCCGCCCGCTCGACCGTGGGCGTGGGCGTCAGCCGTCAGTAAGGGCGGGAGCCCGCCCGGGAGGCGCGGGCCACGGCGACGACGGCCCGTTCGAGCGCGTACGCGGGGTCGTCGGAACCGCCCTTCACCGCGGCGTCGGCCTCGGCGACGGCGGTGAGCGCGGCAGCCACGCCGTCACCGGTCCAGCCCCGCATCTGCTGCCGGACCCGGTCGATCTTCCACGGCGGCATGCCGAGTTCGCGCGCCAGGTCGCCGGGCCGCATGTTGCGGCCCGCCGAGGCCAGCCGGCCGATGCTGCGGACGCCGGAGGCCAGGGCGTAGGTGATGCCGGTCGGCGGCTGGCCCACCGCCAGGGCCCAGCGCAGCCGCTCCAGCGCCTCGGCGGCCCGACCGGTCACCGCCAGGTCGGCCACCTCGAAGCCGGTCGCCTCGGCACGGCCGCTGTAGTACTTGGCGACCGCCGTCTCGTCGATCGGCCCCTCGATGTCCGCGGTCAACTGGCTGCACGCGGCCGACAGTTCCCGCAGGTCGCTGCCCAGCGAGTCCAGCAGCGCCTGGCACGCCTCGGGGCTGGCGGCCCGGCCCAGGGTGCGGAACTCGTTGCGGATGAAGGCCAGCTTCTCGCCCGCCTTGGTGAGCTTCGCGCAGGCGACCTCCCGGGCGCCCGCCTTCTTCGCCGCATCCAGCAGACCCTTGCCCTTGGCACCGCCCGCGTGCACCAGCACCATGATCACTTCTTCGGCGGGTGACTCCAGGTAGGCCTTGACCTCCTTGACCGAGTCGGCCGAGAGGTCCTGCGCGGCCCTGACCACGATGACCTTCCGCTCCGCGAAGAGCGAGGGCGTGGTGAGCTCCGCCAACTGCCCCGGCTGCAGCACGCCCTGCGCGAGATCCCGCACGTCCGTGTCCGGGTCCGCCGCCCGCGCCGCGGCCACCACCTGGGCGACCGCGCGGTCGAGCAGCAACTCCTCCTGACCGACCGCAACGGTCAGCGGGGCGAGCAGGTCGTCGGGTGCACTCTTCCTGGCCATCGCCTACCAGGATCGCACGCCGCGCCGACAGCCCGGCACGCCCCGGACCCTCCGTCCGCCCTCTCCTTCCACCCGCGTTCACCGTGCATCCGCTCGCCACCCGCCTGTGCCCCGCCCGTGTCCACCCGTGCCCGCCCGCCCGGTCGGTCGGAGAGCGGGGTCGATGCCCTTCGGACCGCGCGGCTGAGGAGAATGATGACGTGATCGAGAACATTGACCGTCAGTTGCTCGTCCTCCCCGACCGCGGTGCGGCGGAGGAGGTCGCCGAGGAGTTGGGCGCGCGCTGGCCCGAACTGGGCGACGTCGAGGTGGTCCGGGACTCCCTCGCCGGGGAGGACGATGCCGAGGACGCCCAGTGGCTGGTGGTGGTCGAGGCCCCCGAGGACGAGGGCTGGACCCCCCGCCTGCTCTCCGAACTCGACCAGCTCGTCGCCGAACAGGACGGCTGGCGCGAACAGGGCTGACCCCGCCCGCGTCTCTCACCGCCCCTCCCACCGATACTCCCTGGCCCCGCCCGGGCGAGGTGCCTCACCCGCCCGGGCGGGCGTTTGCGTGAGCGGTTCCTTCCTCTCTCCGCGCCGCCTCCCCGCCCTGGAACGGACCGCCCGCCGCATCGGCCCCCGTTCAGCCGCGCGCCGGACGCGGGTGCGTCGCCACGGCCAGGGTCCGCGCATCACCCAGGACCGCGATATCGCCGGACCGGTCGGTCCTGACCACCATCGCCCCGAGCGCCCTGAGCCCCGCCACGGTCCGCGCCGCCGGATGCCCGTACGGGTTGCCCTCCCCGCAGGAGATCAGGGCCAGCCGGGGGCGGAGCGCGGCCGTCAACGACCAGTCCTGGCCGGCCGATCCGTGGTGCGCCACCTTGAGGACGTCCACCCGCCCCACTCCCGGCGGCCCCGGACCGCTCGGCGCCGCGCTCCCCGCCGAACCCGCGAGCACCGACCGCCCCGCACCATCAGCGCCGCTCCCGGCCACCGACACCCCGTCAGCCGATCCACGCGCCGACGTCCTGTTCGTGGTGGCCGGTGGGGCCGCCCGAACCGTCGGAGCTGTCGGGACCGTCGGAACCCCCTGAACCGCCGGAGGCGGAGCGGGCGGTGCCGGTGGCGGCAGACCGAGCGCCAGCACGGCGGCCTGGGCCGGCGGTTCCAGGTCTCCGAGCAGTGCGACTCTCAGCGGGGCGGCGGACGGGCCGACCGTGGCGAGGATAGCGATGCTGGAGTTGTTCGCCCCTTCCGCCTCGGGGGCCAGGGGCGAGGTCGGCCACAGGACCTGCCACGCGAGTTCGGCTCCGACAGTGCGCCGCTCACCGCGCTGCGCACGCACCACCGGGATGCCGCCGGCTCCCGCCCAGCGAAGCACCCGGGACCTCTCACCATCCGCCTCCTCCGCGGCGGTCACCTCGATCGCCCCGACCGACCGACCCCGCAGCACGCCCGGGATGCCCTCCGCGTGGTCGGCGTGGAAGTGGGTGAGCAGCAGCAGGGGGATCTCGGTCACCCCGAGGCCCCGCAGGCAGTCGTCGGCCGCCTTCGGGTCGGGCCCGGCGTCCACCACCACGGCACTGCCCGGCCCCACGGGCAGGACGGTCATGTCACCCTGTCCGATGTCGCACACCGCCAGCCGCCACCCCCGGGCCGGCCAGCCGGTCGCCAACCGGACGACGGAGGGCGGCCGCAGCAGCACCACCGGCAGCAGCAGAGCGACCGCGAGCGCGACCAGGCCCCGTGTCCGTCGGCTCCGGGACCGGTGGCCGGCCAGTAGCGGCGGCACCGCCCAGGCCAGCGACAGGATCACCACGACCAGCAGCACCGCGCCGAACGGCCCGGCCGGCCAGGCGAGTTCTGCCCCGGGGAGTTCCGCCCCGTGCCGCGCGACGGTGGCCAGCCATCCGACCGGCAGTGCCGCGAGGTCCGTCAGGAACTCGGCCGTCCCCTTCGAGAGGGGTGCGGCCGCGAGCGCGCCGAACCCGAGCAGGGTGGCCGGGGCCACCGCGATCTCGGCCAGCAGGTTGCACGGCACCCCGACCAGGCTGACCCGGGGTGCGAGCAGCACGGTGACCGGCGAACAGAAGGCCTGCGCAGCCGCGGTGGCGCCAACCGCCGATGCCAGGTGGCGCGGCCAACCGCGCGCCCGCAGCGCCGCCGTCCACCTCGGCCCGAGCACCAGCAGCCCGGCGGTGGCCAGTGCCGAGAGCAGGAACCCGTACGAGCGGGCCAGCTGGGGATCGACGAGGATCAGGATCAGCACGGCGCCGGCCAGTGCGGGAACACCGCTCCGGGGGCGGCCGGTGGCCAACGCCAGCAATCCGATCAGCCCGGTCGCGGCCGCTCTGAGCACGCTCGGATCAGGGCGGCAGACAGTGACGAACGCCAGCGTCAGCACGGTGCCGAGCAGCGCCGTGGTGCGGAACGAGAGGCCCAGCACCCCGGCCAGGCCGCCGCGGACGGGAGCTTCCGGTTCGCTGGAGGTGCCGCCGACCAGCACGGCCAGGATGATCGCCAGGTTGGCGCCGCTCACCGCGACCAGGTGACCGAGGTCGGTGGCCCGGAACGCGTCCGCCAGGTCGTCGGGCAGCCGTGAGACGTCTCCCACCACTAATCCGGGGAGCAGCCCGCGCGAATCCGGCGGCAGGTGGTCGCAGGCGTCGCGCAGCCCTTCGCGCAGGTGCGCCGCGAGTCGCTGCGGAAGGCTCGGCGGTGCCGTGACGCGCGGCGGCCCCTGTGGGACGAGCAGCGCCGCGGAGTCGGTCCGGGAGCGCCCGCCGGACGCGGTCGGACGCTCCGGCAGCACCTCCGCGCGCAGTTCCAGTTCGGTGGAGGGGATCAACTGCCGCCATGGATAGTCCTCCTGGGAGCGGATCAGCAGGGTGACGGGTGTCCGTGTCCGGGTGGTGAGGTCCGACGCGGAGCCGCTGTGCGGCACGGGGTCGAGGCGGACCCGGGTGACGAGTGCGGGGACGGTGAGGGTCGGCCTGGAGAGCGGGCTTCCCCCGGGGTGCGGGCCGCGCTGCTTCGGGTCGCCCGTGACGGTCAGCTGGACGGTGACTTCGGGGTTGACGGGTCTCTCGCCCACGGGCCGCCCCGCGGCGGCCCGTTCGTCCTCGCTATCCGACTGCCCTGGCCCGGTAGAGGGTGCGGGCACCGTAAACGGTGGAGGCGCCGTGGGCGGTGGGGGCGGCGTGAGCGGTGCGGGCGGACGGGCCAGCGCGGGTAGCGGGCCGCGGTGCAGGTCGGCGGTGTGCAGGGCGGTGGTGGTCGCCGCCGCGGCAGCGGTCAGCAGGACGGCGGCGGTCAGGCGATGGATCGAACGGCGGGGTCCTTTCGTGGCGAGCAGGGCGCAGGAGGAAACTGCGACGACCAACGCGGCCATGAACAGCGGGGGATGGCGATTCGGCTCCAGGCCGATGACGGCGGAGGTCACGGCCCATGCGGTGACGGCCGGGAGGAGCAGCCGGTAGTCGACGTTTCGGCGGGCGGTGGAAGGTGTGACCGACATCGGGGTGCCTCCTCTCGGCGTGAGCGGCAGTCGGCGGCGGATGGTGTGCTGGTGTGCTGGTGGTTCACGAAGCAGGGTGTTTCCCCCGGGTGCGGCTCCTTCCCGGGCAGCGTGGGTGGTCTGATTACAGGGGCAGCCTCCAATCAGTGCGGCGGTGTCGTCTCGGTGGTCGCACCCCAGGGGTACGACCCGGACAGTGCGCGGCGCCGTTCGGCGGAGGACGGCGGCCGCTCGGGTCGGGCGGCGGCGAGCGGGAACAGCGGGTCGGCGGGTCGGCGGGTCGTCAGAGGGTCAACAACGGCTTGAGGTCTTCGTACTTGCGCGGGCCGATACCGGGGACGTGGCGGAGTTGGTCGAGGGATTGGAAGGGGCCGTGAGCGAGGCGGTACTGGAGGATGCGCTGGGCGAGGGCGGGACCGACACCTGGGAGCGAGTCGAGTTGGTCCGCACCGGCGTGGTTGAGGCTGACGGGGCCGGCGCGCCCGGTCGGGGTCGTGCCGCCGGGCGGGGGATCGGTACCTACGAGGATCTGTTCTCCGTCGGTGAGTGGGCGGGCGAGGTTGAGGAGGCTGGTGTCGGTGCCGGGGAGCGGTCCACCGGCAGCGGTCAGGGCGTCGGCGACCCTTGAACCCGCGGGGAGGGTTCGCAGGCCGGGGCGTTGAACTTTTCCGGCGATGTCGATGACGAGGGACGGCCCGGTCGGCTGGAGCACCGACGCTCCCTCCGGGGCCTGGTCGGAAGCGGGTCCGGCCATGGCGATGACCGGGACGGGCACGGGACGCGGCCGGCCGAGCCAGAAGTGCTGGACGGCGTAGCCCGTGGCGAGGACGAGCAGGACGGTCAGGCCGAGTACGGCCCGGCGGTCGAGGGCGAACGCGGTGGGGAGGCGGAATCGCAAGGGCAGTTTCGGCGGGGTGCGATGGGAGGCGTCGGCAGGGTTCGCGGGTGGCGCCGGACCGGCCGATGGCAGGTCCGATGCCGGCTCCGGATCAGGTTCCGACTCCGGCTCCGGCTCTGAGCCCGGTCGGCCACCAGTCGTAGGACCGTCCGGCGGAGGGTTGTCGTCAGTTGTTCGGTGAGGCGGGTCTCGCTCCGGCCGCGTGCCGGGTCGGCCATGGTCGAGGAATGGCGGGCTGTCGTTCCTCGGGTCGGGTCGGGCGGTCGCGCGGGTGGTGTCGGGCACCGAACGCGCGGGGTGCGCGGGTGCGCCCTGCGTCGCGGGGAGGCGTGCCGAGGGCAGGGCCGGCTGCGGATCGTCCGGCCGGTCGGGTTCGGGCGACCCGGCGTCAGCACTCCCGATCGTGCTGACGCCGTCCTCCGACGGTTCGACCGGGTCGGGCTGAGCGGGCAGGTCGGCCGGGAAGATCCGGTCGAGCCTGGTCCGGGCGGTTTCGGTGGTCTGACGGCGGCGGGTCTGGGGGGTGGTCATGGTCCTCATGGCGAGGACGGTAGAACGACGCCGACGAACCGTCAGAGAATTCGTCCACCCCTGTGGATAACCCGGGCTTGTGGATAACTCTTGTCACTCGAAAGGGTGATATCGATCAACTTCGGTGCGACGATCAGATGATCGGAGCCACCACTACGGCCAGCAGCCCGGGGCCGACGTGCGCACCGATAACAGCACCCACCTCGCTGACGTAGAGCTCCCGCAGACCGGGGAGCCGCTCGCGCAGCCGTTCCGCCAGCGGCTCGGCCCGGTGCTCGGCGGCCAGGTGGTGAACGGTGACGTCCACCGGCCGCTGTCCCGCCCGGTCCACGGCGATCTCCTCCAGCCGGGCGATCGCGCGGGAGGCCGTACGCACCTTCTCCAGCGGCTCGATCCGGCCCCCGGCCAGGTGCAACAGGGGCTTCACCGCCAGCGCGGAGCCGACCAGCGCCTGGGCGGTTCCGATCCGACCGCCCCGCCGCAGGTGTTCCAGGGTGTCGACGTAGAAGAAGCCCGCAGTGCCGGCGGCCCGGCTCTCGGCGGCCGCGACCACCAGGTCGAGGTCCGCCTCGATGACGCCATCGCCCACGCCACCACCGCTCGCACCGCCACCGTCGCCGTCAACGCCGGGCACCGAAGCGGCACGGGCCGCAATCAGGGCGGCGGCCGATTCGGCGGCGGCCAGGACGCAGCTCCCCAGCGCCATGCCGACGAGCCGGCTGTCGACCACCCGGACCGGGATCGGTACGGCGGAGGCGGCCAGGCGGGCGGCCTCCGCCGTACCGGAGAGCTCAGCCGACAGGTGGATCGAGACGATGCCGCGCGCACCGGCCTCGGCTGCAGCCCGGTAGGCGGCGGCGAAGGTCTCGGGGCTGGGGCGGGAGGTCGTCACCCGCTGCTTGGAGCGCAGGGCCTCAGCGACGTCCTTAGGAGAGATCTCGACGCCTTCCGCGAAGACCTCGTCACCCACCGCGACGCTGAGTGGTACCACCCGGATGCCGTGCCGGTCCACCGCCTGCTGGGGCAGATACGCGGTGGAATCCGTGACAAGTGCGAGGTGGCCGGGCATGAGCCGGAGGTTACCCGTCGCGGGGCCGGGAGGACAGCGCTCGTTATTCGGTGGTTTTGCCCCATGGAGGCCGGGTAACCTCCTCGAGCACGGAAAGCAACCAGACCATGACGCGGGGTCATGAACGGTTGGGGCCCGCCGGGTTCGGCTTGCGGAGGCGGTCGGCGAGGCGGGAGAGCGGTTCGGCGGCGAGCCCGAGCAGTTCCTCGGCACTGCTCGGACGACCGGAGCCGAGCCCCTTACGGCGGTCGGCGGGTTCCTCGGCGGAGGACGCGGCCGTGCCCGGGGAGTCCGTTCCGGCGGCGGGGGTTTCGGCGGCCCGGTCGGCGGCGGATCCACCGGGGTCGGCGGGGGTCCAATGGCGCAGGGCTCCGGCCTCGTCCTGGCACTCCTTGCCGAGGCGGGCGAGTTCGTCGTCGGCGAAGCGACGGATCCGGTCCTGGGCCGCCCAGCGCAGGGAGTCCGCGGAGTGGGTGATCCGCTCGGCTCGCTCGCGTAGTTCGGGGAGTTTGGCGGTGACCCGGCTGCTCATCGGCTCCCGTTCCAGCATCCGCAGCTCGGTGTCGAGCTCCCCCGCATGCGAGTCGAGACGGGCAAGCAGTTGGAGCGCGTCGGTGAGCTGGCCGTCCTGCGGGAGTCCTGCCTGCAGGACCTGGCGGGTCGAGTCCAACGAGGTGCGCAGGGACAGCCGGAGCGCGGCGATCCGGCCCTGCTCACCCGGCTTGGCGAAGCTCTTCGCCTTCAGGGCCGCGTTCTCCATCGCCCGCTGGGCGTTGGCGCTGTGCCGGTCGACCTTGGCCGCCACCGCCTTCGCCGCCTTCACCGTGCCGACCACAGCCATCACCAACAGCGCCACCCCGAACAGCGCGACCAGCGCCATCACCACACCGAGCGCTTCCATCGGGAGCCCACCTTCCGCCCGTGACCGGTCAAGGACCGCCCGGCGCGGCCCGTTTGCCGCCGGATCTCCACCGTAGCCCCGAGCGGCGGCCGGCAGCAGGCCGCCGGAGCCCCTCGCGGCCGAGATCAGGGACAGCTCAGGGATGTCCCCCAAGCGATTTCCCTGAACTCCCCGGCCGTTCCCACGGCCGCTCGAATCCACGTCCACTCGAAGAACGGAGCCATCCTTGTTCGCGTTCCTCCGCACGTCCGCGTGCACGTTCCTCCGCGTGCCCGCCCGCCAGGGCCCGCAAACGGCGAAGGGCCGGCCGCCCCAGCACGGGGACGACCGGCCCGGCCCGGCCGACAGCGCGTCGGCCGGTGTCACGTCAGGCGGTGACGATGTTCACCAGCTTCGGCGCGCGGGCGATGACCTTGCGCACCTCCGCGCCGCCGACGGCCGCGACCACGGCCGGGTCCGCCAGGGCCAGGGCCTCCAGCTCGGCGTCCGAGATCGACGGCGGCACCTCCAGGCGGGCCTTGACCTTGCCCTTGATCTGCACGACGCAGGTCACGGTGTCGTCGACCAGGTACGCCGGGTCGGCCACCGGGTAGTCGGCGAAGGCCAGCGACTCCTCGTGGCCCAGCCGGCGCCACAGCTCCTCGGCGATGTGCGGGGCCAGCGGGGCGACCAGCAGGACGATCCACTCGGCGACCGAACGCGGTGTGGAGCCGCGCTTCACCAGGAAGTTGTTCAACTCGATGGCCTTGGCCACCGCGGTGTTGAACCGCATGCCCGCCATGTCGCCGCGGATGCCGTCGATCGTCTTGTGCAGCGCGCGCAGCGTCGCCTCGTCCGGCTCCTCCTCGGTCACCACCAGCTCGCCGGTGACCTCCGAGACGATGTTGCGCCACAGCCGCTGCAGGAAGCGGTACGAGCCGACCACGGCCCGGGTGTCCCAGGGGCGGGAGACGTCCAGCGGGCCCATCGCCATCTCGTACAGGCGCAGCGTGTCCGCGCCGTACTCGTCGGCGATCTCGTCGGGGGCGACCGCGTTCTTCAGCGACTTGCCCATCTTGCCCGCCTCGCGGCGGACCGGCTCGCCCTGCCAGACGTACTGGCCGTTGCCCTGCGGATCCTCGACCTCCGCCGCGGGCACCGGGAAGCCGCGGGCGTCGCGGTAGACGTCCGCGGTGATCATGCCCTGGTTGAACAGCTTGTGGAACGGCTCGACGGAGGAGACGTGGCCCAGGTCGTGCAGCACCTTGTGCCAGAAGCGGGCGTACAGCAGGTGCAGCACGGCGTGCTCGGCACCGCCGACGTACAGGTCGACACCACCGGCCGGCTTCTCGGCGGTCGGGCCCATCCAGTAGGCCTCGTTGGCCGGGTCGACCACCGAGGTGGAGTTGACCGGGTCGACGTAGCGCAGCTCGTACCAGCAGGAACCGGCCCAGTTGGGCATGGTGTTGGTCTCGCGGCGGTAGGTCTTGACTCCGTCGCCCAGGTCCAGCTCGACGTTGACCCAGTCCTCGTTCCGGGACAGCGGGGTCTTCGGGGAGGATGCGGCGTCGTCGGGGTCGTAGGTGTGCGGCGAGTAGTCCTCCACCTCGGGGACCTCGACCGGCAGCATCGACTCGGGCAGCGCGTGCATCGCGCCGGTCTCGTCGTAGACGATCGGGAAGGGCTCGCCCCAGTACCGCTGGCGGCTGAACAGCCAGTCGCGCAGGCGGTAGTTGACGGTGCCCTCACCGATGCCGCGCTCGCCCAGCCAGGCGGTGACCCGGGCCTTGGCGTCGACCACGGACAGGCCGTTCAGCGACAGGCCCTCGCGCTCGGAGTTGACCAGCACCGAGTCGTAGGTGTCGAAGGCGTCGTCCCAGTCCTGCGGGTCCTCGCCGCGCCCGTCGGTGGGCTGCACGACGCAGCGCATCGGCAGGTTGAAGGCCCGGGCGAAGGCGAAGTCACGGCTGTCGTGCGCCGGGACGGCCATGATCGCGCCGGTGCCGTAACCCATCAGCACGTAGTCGGCGATGAACACCGGGATCTGCTCGCCGCTGACCGGGTTGGTCGCGAAGGCACCGGTGAACACGCCGGTCTTGACCTTGGCGTCGGCCTGGCGCTCCACGTCGGACTTGGCGGCGGCGGCGGCCCGGTAGGCGGCGACGGCGTCGGCCGGGTTGGCGGCACCACCGGTCCACTCCTCGCGCGTCCCGGCCGGCCACTCGGCGGGAACGACCGTGTCGACCAGGGCGTGCTCGGGCGCCAGCACCATGTAGGTGGCGCCGAACAGGGTGTCGGGGCGGGTGGTGAAGACGGTGACGGTGTCGCCGCCGGCCGTGAAGTCCACTCGGGCGCCCTCGGAGCGGCCGATCCAGTTGCGCTGCTGCAGCTTGATCGCCTCGGGCCAGTCCAGCAGGTCCAGGTCGTCGATCAGGCGGTCCGCGTAGGCGGTGATGCGCATCATCCACTGGCGCAGGTTCGACTTGAACACCGGGAAGTTGCCGCGCTCGGAGCGGCCGTCCGCGGTGACCTCCTCGTTGGCCAGCACGGTGCCCAGGCCGGGGCACCAGTTGACCGGCACCTCCTTGGAGTAGGCCAGCCGGTACTCGCCCAGCACCTCGTCACGCTCGACGCCGGACAGCCCGGCCCAGGCGCGACCGCCCGGCACCTCGCGCTCGCCGGACTCGAACTGGGCGACCAGCTCGGTGATCGGACGGGCCTTGGCGGCCGCCTCGTCGTACCAGGAGTTGAAGATCTGCAGGAAGATCCACTGGGTCCAGCGGTAGTACTCCGGGTCGATCGTGGAGATCGACCGGCGCGAGTCGTGGCCCAGGCCCAGCCGGCGCAGCTGCCGGCGCATGTTGGCGATGTTGTCCTCGGTGGACACCCGCGGGTGCACGCCGTGCTGCACCGCGTACTGCTCGGCGGGCAGGCCGAAGGCGTCGTAGCCCAGGGTGTGCAGGACGTTGTACCCGTTCATCCGCTGGAAGCGGGCGTACACGTCGGTGGCGATGTAGCCCAGCGGGTGGCCGACGTGCAGGCCGGCGCCCGACGGGTACGGGAACATGTCCATGATGAAGCTGTGGGGCTTCGCGGCGACGGGCGAGCCGTCGGCCAGCGGGCCGGTCGGGTTGGGGGCGTCGAACGTCCCCTCCTTCTCCCACAGGTCCTGCCAGCGGGACTCGATCTCGGCGGCCAGCGCGGCGCCGTAGCGGAAAGGCTCGGTGGCGGCTTCGGCCGAGCCGGAAGCGGGGGTCGTCTCGCTCATGGTCCTTCGGGCTCCATCGTCATCAGTCAGCGAACAGGCCGTAGAAAGCAGAAAACCCCTCCGCAGGAGGGGACGCCACGCCGACTCCGGCCCTCGGGCCGGTCCTGGTCAGCGCGGCCGACTAAGAAGCAGGCGCACAGCTCGCATGGGCTCAGGGTACCGCACCCCCTCAACCCCCTTTCGCCCCACCACGTCAATCCCCCGCCCGCCCCCGGCCCGCCGCACCCACCCGAAGCGCACGACCGGCTCCCGCTCCCGCACCACCCCCAGGCCCCTCAGCGCCTCCGAAGCCCGAGCACCCAACAGTCCCAACAGCCCCAACACCCCCAGGAGCCCCGACCCCGGCCCCCGAACCCCGACCGACCCGATCGCCCGGGCTACCCCGACCGCCCCCGGCGCCTCCACCACGCCCAAACCCCTCGGCCCCCGCATCACGCGCCGCTACGCCTCCGCGCGCATCGCGGTGTCGAAGTCCCGCAGGGCCCGGGCCACCCGGGCCGACTGCATGCCCGCCGCGAGCGACCGGGCCCGGTCGGCGGTGCGTTCGGCCTCAGCCCGCTCACCGGTGCGCCGGTAGGAGTCGGCGAGGCGCACCATCAACAGCGCCTTGGCCCGGGCGCGCTCCACCGAGAGGGAGTCGATCGCGGCCAGCAGCAGGCTGCGCGCCTGCCCGTGCTCGCCGAGCAGCAGGTACCCCTCACCGACCATGCCCTCCAGGTCGGCCCGTTCCTGGGCGTGCCCCTCCACGTCCGCCAGCACCCGGAAGGCCCGCTCGGCGACCGCCTCGGCGCTGATCTGCTCGCCCTTGCGGCCGTGCGCCCGGGCGATCCGCCCCAACTGCAGGGCCCGCTCGCGCGGCGTCAGCACGCCCTCGGCGGCGCGCAGCGCGGTGGAGAGCATCGCCACCGGGTCCAGCCCCCGCCCGCCGGGGTTGTACGTCGCCTGGACGGCGAGGCAGCCGACCACGCCGACGCCGAGCCGGGGGTCGCCGGAGACGTGCGCGGCCCGCAGCGCGGCGACGAAGGCCCGCTGCGCGGCGGCGTCGTTGCCCATGTCGTAGTTGGCCCAGCCGACCAGCCGGGCCAGCCGGCTGGCCGCGCCGTAGAGCTCGCGGCCGAGCGGCTCGTCGTAGCTGCCGAGTTCCAACAGCTTCCCGACCATGGCGAGTTCGGCCTTGGCGAGGTCGAGGATCAGGCCGCCGCCGTAGGCGCGTTCCAGGCGCTGCTTGGATTCGTAGGACAGCCGCAGGTCGGCCAGTTGCTCCGGGGCGATCCGCAGCGCGCCCTCGCCGCCGGTGACCGGCGGCGGCGGGGAGGCCCAGTGCCGGGCCGCCTGCTCCAGCTCGTCGCCGCGGAACAGGTCGGTGAGCCGGACCGGGGCACCGTCGGCGCCCGCCTCGTGGAGCGCGGTCTGCGCGGTGCCGGCGGTCCACGGATCGGTCAGCAGCCGGGGGGAGAGCATCTTCGCGCCCCGGTGGGAGCCCATCCGACCCCAGAGCTGTTCGTAGGTGACGGCGATGCCGACGCTGCGGCCGAGCACCTCGCAGACGGTCTGGTCGTGCGGCGAGCGCGGCACCATGCCCCGGTCGCGCCACTTGTACGGCGCGGTGGAACTGATCGCCATGCCGACCGGGAGGACCGCGTTCACCTCGCGGGCCAGCCGCTCCGGGCTCCAACCGAGCTGGTGGAGTATCCGGGCGAGCTCGTCGTTCCGTTTTCGCACCAGGTCGGCCATGGCACGACCGTAGCGGCCGCGCACCCCGCTCGGCAGGGAAGTCCCGTGAACGGCCGAAGGCCGCCCCTCGCGGGGCGGCCTTCGGACTGCTGTGGAGCTAAGGAGAATCGAACTCCTGACCTATTGCATGCCATGCAATCGCTCTACCAACTGAGCTATAGCCCCATGCTGTTACTGCTGTCACCTGCGGTTTCCCTTGGCGACATCGACAACTGTACACGGTCGTCGCCCCCGGCCCTAATCTGTTCCGGCACCCCCGAGAGGGGGTCCGTGACAGGCACCGCGGCAGACCTCGGAGCGGACTCCGCGACGGGCCCGCAGGGCGGACCCGCCCGGCACCCGAGGGGTCGCACCCCCGGGAGCGGCGACGAGAACGGTCGCGGAAACACCGAAGGCCGCCGCCCTGTTCGGGCAGCGGCCTCGCGGAACTGCTGTGGAGCTAAGGAGAATCGAACTCCTGACCTATTGCATGCCATGCAATCGCTCTACCAACTGAGCTATAGCCCCGCGACACTGACGACCACTCACGGACCACCGGTGCGGAGTGGAGCTAAGGAGAATCGAACTCCTGACCTATTGCATGCCATGCAATCGCTCTACCAACTGAGCTATAGCCCCGCAGTTCCGCGACTCCCGCCCCCGGTTTCCCGTCTGCGTTCTTCGCTGCGAACGAGGAAGACTCTAGCTGGTCAGAGCCGGAACTGTGAAATCCGGGTCGGTCGGCCGGCCGTCAGGTCCCGCCTCGGCTTCCGCCTCAGGCTTCGGGCCGCCGCCTCAGGCCTCGTCGCCGATGACCGGTTGCGGCAGGGTGCCCGCGTTGTGCTCCAGCAGTCGCCAACCGCGCGAGTCCTGGCCGAGCACCGACCAGCAGCAGTTGGAGAGGCCGCCGAAGCGCTCCCACAACGTCGGCTCCAGGCCCAGCATCCGGCCGATCATGGTGCGGATGGTGCCGCCGTGGCTGACCACCACCAGGGTGCCGCCCTCCGGCAGCTTCTCCACCGCGTCCAGCACCACCGGAACGGAGCGGTCGGCCACCTCGGTGGCCAGCTCGCCGCCGCCGCGCCGGACCTGCTCGCCGTTCGCCCACGCCTCGTACTGCTCCGGGTAGCGGGCCCGGATCTCGGCGTTGGTGAGCCCCTGCCACTCCCCCGCGTAGGTCTCCCGCAGGCCCTCGTCGTGGTGCACTTCGAGGCCGGTGAGCACGGAGAGCTCGGCAGCGGTGTGCCGGGCCCGCTGCAGGTCGGAGGAGATCAGCAGGTCGGGCCGCAGCCCGGCGAGCAGTCGGGCCGCCCGCT
Source organism: Kitasatospora setae KM-6054 (assembly GCF_000269985.1). Lineage (NCBI taxonomy): Bacteria > Bacillati > Actinomycetota > Actinomycetes > Kitasatosporales > Streptomycetaceae > Kitasatospora > Kitasatospora setae. The sequence goes on from NC_016109.1 coordinate 2,888,434, forward strand.
TGGCCTGGAAGACGCCCTGGTCGGTGAGCTCGATGTCGGTGGTGCCCTGGAACCTCGATTCGAGGTTCCAGGAGGTCTGGCCGTGCCGCCAGAAGACGATGCGCGGCCAGGCCCCGGGGCGGCTCAGAGGTCGCCTCCGGAGACGGCGTTGCCAGCGGCGTCGGTGACGGCGTTCTCCGGGCGATTGCGGGTGGCCAGCGCCTCCTCGGGGAGCGGCAGCTCGGGGCAGTCCTTCCAGAGGCGGTCGAGCGAGTAGAAGGAGCGCTCCTCGGAGTGCTGGACGTGCACCACGATGTCCAGGTAGTCGAGCAGGATCCAACGGCCCTCGCGCTCGCCCTCCCGGCGCACCGGCTTCACGTCGAGCTTCTCGCGCAGCTGGTCCTCGATCTCCTCGGCGATCGCCCGCACCTGGCGGTCGTTCGCGGCGGAGGCGATCAGGAAGGCGTCGGTGATCGACAGCACCTCGCTGACGTCGAAGGCGATGATGTCGTGCGCCAGCTTGTCGGCCGCCGCCTGCGCGGCGACGGTGATGAGTTCCTGGCTTCGGTCGGTGACGGTCACGATGCTCTTCCGGATCGGCTGTGGGGATACCCTCCCAGGATCTCACGAACGCGACGGAGCCCCCGAGCGTTTTCCGCCCGGGGGCTCCGACCGGCCCCGCATCGACCCCGTACCGGCCGCCTACCGGCCTCACGCCGGCCCGGTACCGGGCCCTCCCGGCAGCAGCCCGGCACCAGCCCCGCGCCGCGCGTCCTCGGGGCCTCCCGGCCCCGGCGGCACACCGGAAGCGCCCCGGCTACCGGCGGCCGGCCGTCACTGCGTCTTCTGCGACGGCGGCTGGTAGTCCTTGCCGATCACCAGCACCAGGTCCGCGTTCTGCGCGTCGGTGATCTTCTTCACCACCGAGTCCGGCAGGCCCATGCTGGTCGCCAGGGTGAGGGCGGCCGGCTGCTTGGCGTCGTCGGTGTAGCGGATCTCGGAGACCGCCTGCTCGGGCGCCTTCGCGCTGGAGGGCAGCGGGTCCATGCCCGAGTTGATCACCGCGACCTTCGCGGCGGCCCCCGAGGTGTCGCTGCCGGAGGCGTTGACCACCGTGACGCGGGTGGAGCCGCCGGTGCCCTTGACGCTGCCGAGGGCACCGCCGAGGATCTCCTTCACCTGCTTGCCCGCGGTGGCGTCGTCCAGGGTGCCGTCGGCCTTGGTGGTGAGCACGGCGGTGGACAGGTGCCCGGCCTTGGCCTGCTTGGCCAGGTTGACCAGCACGCCGGCCAGCGCGTTCTCCGGGAGCGACGGGTCGGCGACGGAGTTCATCCGGCGCACGTCGTCGGTGGCGTCCGCCATGGTGACCGGCATCGTGTTGATCACCGCGGACATCACCTGGCCGAAGCGGGCCAGCTGGGCGTCCCGCTTCTCCCCGGGTGCCTGCAGGGTCGCGTAGGCGACGGCGGCGTGGCCGTTCAGCAGGACGTCCTTGCCCGCCGGGGCGAGCACCTTGCCGTCGGCCTTGTTGTCCTCGCGCACCTCGGCGTTGGTGTCGACCCTGACGCCGCCGAGCTGGGAGACCAGCAGCAGCAGGTAGGGGGTGTCCAGCCGCCAGGTGCCGGCCACCTTGGCGCCGAGCACCGAGGTCAGGCCCTCGCGGGTGGCGGACGCGCCGACCTCGTCCAGGGACTTGCCGACCGTGGTGGTGACGGAGTCCCCGTTGCTGGGCAGCTGCAGGGTGTCCGGCAGCAGCAGGACGGTCGCCTTCCTCCCGCCCTCGTCGTCGACCAGCAGCGCGGTGGTGACCTTGCCCTGCGGGTCCCGCAGGTGCACCACGTTCACGTACCGGCCGCCGACCGCCTTGGTCGCGTCGTCACCGCCGCCGAACTTCCCGGCCCACCACAGGTAGCCCACGCCGCCCGCCGCCAGCACCGCGACCGCCACCAGCAGCGAGACCAGCCGGTTGCGCAGCCGGCGCCGGCGCTCGGCCCGCACCTCGCTGCGCGACTCGGCGAACTTCAGCCAGTCGATCGCGTCCTCGGACTCCTCCGTCTGCTCGTCGACGAAGCTGAACTCGCCCGTGGTGTACGACTCTCCGCCCTTGGCCTTCGCCCGGGCCGCCGCGGCTGCCGACCGGCCGCCGACCAGCTCGGACGGCTCCTCCGCCGGCGCGGCCACCGGTGTCGGCGTCGGCACCGGAGCCGGCACCGGAGCGGACGCCCTCGAACGCGCCCGCGGCGGCACCACCCCGGCGGCCGGCCCGGCCGGAGCCGCGCCCACCCCGCCCGCGGCACCCACCGGATCCACCGGTGCCACCGGTGCCTGCACGGGCGCCTGCGCCGGAGCAGCGGACGCGGCCGTCTCCTGGTAGGGCCCCCGCGCGGACGACTGCTGCCCGTAGTAGGGGTCGTAGGACTGCTGCCCGTACGCCTCCCCGCCGCCCTGCTGCTCGCCGAACTGCCCCTGGTGGCCGCGCTGTTCGAACCCCTGCGACTCGTAGCCGCCCTGCTCGTAACCGCCCTGCTCGTACCCGGCCTGCTCGTACCCGCTCTGGCCGTAGCCGCCCTGCTGGTACCCGGACGCCTCGTACCCGGACGCCTCGTAGCCGCGCTGTTCGAACCCCTGGGCCTGGTACCCGCCCTGCTGGCCGCCGCCGTACGGATCCTGCGGGTACGCCCCGGTCCCGGTGTCGGCACCGGCCCCGGGCTGCCGGTACTGCGCCCCGTACTGGTCGTACTGGTCGTACTGACCGCCGCCCTGCCCGTACCCCTGCTGCTGCTCGTAGCCCTGCTGCCGTGCCTGCGGCTGCTGCTCGTAGCCCTCGTAGCCCGGTTGCTGCTGCGCGTAGTAGTCGGGCTGCGGCTGCTCCGGCTGCGGGTGGGGGCGGCGGGGCTGGGGGGGCTGCTGCTGGCCGAACCAGTTCTGGTCGTCGGACGTTCCGGTCACGTCGTCCCTCCTGGGGGCATCAAGGCCGGGCCGACGCGTACAGCGCCCGCTTGTGGATGTATCGGACCACGCCGTCCGGCACCAGGTACCAGATGGGTTCGCCCTTGGCGACGCGCACCCGGCAGTCGGTGGAGGAGATGGCGAGCGCGGGCACCTCGACGAGCGAGACGCCGCCGACCGGCAGGCCGGTGTCGGAGAGAGTATGGCCCGGCCTGGTGCAGCCGATGAAGTGCGCGAGGTCGAAGAGTTCCTCGGAGGAGCGCCAGGAGATGATCTGGGCGAGGGCGTCGGCGCCGGTGATGAAGAAGAGCTCGGCGTCGGGGTGGAGGCTGCGCAGGTCGCGCAGCGTGTCCACGGTGTAGGTGGGGCCGTCGCGGTCGATGTCGATCCGGCTGACCGAGAACTGGGGGTTCTCCGCGGTGGCGATCACCGTCATCAGGTAGCGGTCCTCGGCCGGCGAGACCTGCCGGTCGGACTTCTGCCAGGGCTGGCCGGTGGGGACGAAGACCACCTCGTCCAGTTGGAAGGCGCTCGCCACCTCGCTCGCGGCGACCAGGTGCCCGTGGTGGATGGGGTCGAAGGTGCCGCCCATCACGCCCAGCCGTCGCCTGCGCGAACCCTCGCCCGGTGCGGAGGTGCCCGGCGCCACGTTCGTCCCGGAGGTCTCGACCTGCTCTCTCATGGCGCCACACCTTACGCGACCCGGATGTCCCGGGGGATTCCCCGTCGACGGCCCCGGGCCCACCGGTACCCGCGGACCGTGAACAGAGCACCGCGCGCCACCCACCGAGCACCACGCACCGCCGCCCCGGGCCGCGGCTACTCAGCGGACGGGGCGGCGGTGCGGCGGGACGGCCGGGTCGGCCGCCGGATCAGCGGTCGCGGTTGAAGCGGGTGGTGATGAACAGCAGGAGCAGCAGGATGAACAGCGCCGAGCCACCCGTCAGCAGGGGGTTGAGGCTGTCGTGGTTGCCGCCTTCCTCGGCGAGGCGGGCGATGGCGGGCAGGGCGGCAGTGGTCATGGTCTGCGGGACCTTCTCGGCTCGGTGAGGACCAGGCGGTCACGGACCGTGCGGCCCGCGCGCTCATCGTACGGGGGGCTGACACGCAACCGCGCGGCGGCCCACCGCGTCTGACCCCTCGTGAGCGTCGGGCCGGCCGGCCGCGCGTCGGCGGCTCCGGGTTCCGGCCCGGGAACCGGCCCCGGCAAGGGGTCAGCCCAGGTCGTCGGCCGCCGTGCGCCCGGCCTGCCCGGTCCGCTCGGCCTCGCGGGTGGCGGCGCGCGCCGCGTCGCGCTTGGCGCCGTCCCGGCTCGCCCGGGCCAGGGCCCAGACCATCAGACCGACTCCGACGAAGGAGGCGATCAGGATGATCCGCAGGAACAGACCGGGGCCGTCCTCGCTGGAGATCGGTCCGGCGAGCTGGACCAGGGCGGCAGGGGACATCACGGGCTCCTTGTTCGGTACGGCAGTGCCAGGGTAGTCCCGTTTACCGCCGCGCCCGCCCGGCACCCCCGGGGCGTCCGGGCGGTGCGCGGAACGGGCTGCGGAGCGGTGCGCGGAACGGGCTGCGGGGCGGGCCCCGGGGAAGCGCCCCGGCCCCTCCCCCGGCCGGTCCGGACGGCGTAGCGTGACCGCGGGGACGAGTACGTACACAGCGACGTTGAAGTGGAAAGCAGCGGGGGCCGGCCGGGGAGGCCGGTGCCGGCGTCGATCCAGGAGAGGTACTCAATGACCGACATGACCAAGGGTTCCGCACCGAGCCGCCGGCGCCAGCGCTTCCCGGAGATCTCCACCCGGGCCTGGGAGCACCCGGCGGACCGCTCCGGGCTGGTGGCGATGCGCAAGCTCAGCGGCTTCGACGACGTCCTGAAGAAGCTGGCCGGTCTGGTGTCGGAGCGCAGCGTGCGCCTGATGTTCCTGGCCACCGCGGTCAAGACGTCGGAGCGTCAGTTCCCGGAGCTGTACGACATGGTGCGGGACGCCGCGTACGTCCTCGACCTGGAGAAGGTCCCGGACCTGTACGTCTCGCAGGACCCGAAGGTCAACGCGTACTGCATCGGCATGGAGACCCCGGTGATCGTGGTCACCACCGGCCTGGTCGAGCTGATGGACGAGGAGGAGCTGCGCGCGGTGATCGGCCACGAGGTCGGTCACGCGATGTCGGGGCACGCCGTCTACCAGACGATGCTGCTGATCCTCACCAACCTGGCGACCCGGGTGGCCTGGATACCGCTGGGCAACCTGGCGATCATGGCGCTGATCACCGCGCTCAAGGAGTGGTTCCGCAAGGCCGAGCTGTCCAGCGACCGGGCCGGCCTGCTGGCCGGCCAGGACCTGCAGGCGTCGATGCGGGCGCTGATGAAGCTGGCCGGCGGCGCGCACATGGCCGAGATGAACGTGGACGCGTTCCTGGAGCAGGCCGCCGAGTACGACCGGGCCGGCGACCTGCGGGACAGCGTGCTGAAGCTGCTCCAGGTGCTGCCGCAGTCGCACCCGTTCGCGGTGGTGCGGGTGTCGCAGCTGAAGAAGTGGGCGGAGAGCGAGGAGTACCGCTCGATCCTGGCCGGGGCGTACCCGCGCCGCGGCGACGACCCGGACGCCTCGGTCAGCGCGCAGTGGAAGGCCGCCGCCGAGTCGTACTCGCAGTCGGTGAAGGACAGCAAGGACCCGCTGATGGGCCTGCTCCGCGACCTGGGCAACGGCGTCGGCACGGTCGGCGGCAAGCTCCGCGACACCTTCACCGGCGCCGGCCGGAGCAACGGCAGCGGCAACGGCAGCGGTGACAGTGACGGCGGCAAGAACGGCGACACCCAGGACTGACCGGACGGTCCGACCACCGGAAACGACCGCCCGCGCCCCCGCCCGGCCGCCCCGGCTCAGCCGGCGATCGCCCCGAGCACCCCGCAGGTCTGCCAGGCCGGCCGGCCGTGGTCGGTCGGGTCGACGGCCGGCGGGCTGCTCGGGCGGACGCCCGCCGTGGTCGCCAGCAGCGGCTGCAGGTAGTCGGTCTGCCCGGCCGTGCAGGGGCTGGGCCCGGCCTGCACGGCCGCGTCGACCACCCGCAGCCGGCCGGCGTCCAGGTCGGCGCGGCTGACGTCGACGCGCACCGCCCGGCGCACCGCGTACAGGGTGACCGCCGGGTCGCTGGTGGTGCCGGCCGGGCGCAGCGCGTACACCAGGGTGTGGTCGGTGGTGAGTTCGAGGGTGTCGGCGTCGAGTTCGCCGACGTGCACGCTGCCGGCGGTCCTGACGGTGTCGGTGGCCAGGGCCACCTGCCCGGGGTCGAAGCGGACCATCCAGCCGGTGGCGGCGTGGTGCTGGTCGTCGCGGGGCGCGTTCGTACTGTCGTCGTACTGGGCGAGCTCGCCGGCCGTGAGCAGCTTGCGGACCTGCGCGGTCTCGTTGGCGGTCAGGGTGGCCGGGGCCAGCTCGGAGAGCACCAGGTACTGCTGGACGGAGTCCAGTGCCCGCTGCACCTGGGAGCCGGTGAAGTGCGCGGTGGCGGTCGCGGCCGGCAGCCCGAACCCGGCGGAGCCGTCGGCGTACCCGGCGGGCAGCCCGGCGAACGGGGCGGCGTGGTCAGCGGCCGCGGTGACCGTGCCGGCGGGGGCGAGCGGGGTCAGGCTGACGGTCAGCTGGGTGCCGCTGGGCTGGACGACCTGGCCGCGCGGGGCGCTGATCCCGAAGTAGACGGCCGCGGCGAACGCGAGCACGACCACCAGCAGCAGGGCGAGGGCCGGCCGGGGCATCGCCAGCCGGCCCCAGCCGCGCGGCCGGGTGGCCCGCCCCAGGGCGCCGGCCAACCGCTCCTGCGCGGACAGCTCCTGGATCCGGGCAGCACGGACGAACGATTCGTCGAAGACGACGGACCGGAACTCGTCATCGTTGTCGCTGGAACCACCCTCGGGCGTGCCCCCAGGAGGCTCGCGCGGGTCACCCATGACACCAGGGTAGACTCGCCGACCGCCCACGACGAGGGTGCGCGGGTAACGAGCGCGCGACGGTGCGTGACGGGGGCGCGAAGCGGCACGGAGCGCCCCGGATCACCGCAGGGCACCGCAGGAGCCGACCGGGGCCGACCGGCACCGCCGGCCCGTCAGCCGCAGGCCGCCGGCCCTGGCGGCCCCGGCGACCCCGCCGACCCTCAGCCGACGGAGACGACGGCCACCGCGGGCGACTGCGCGGGCATCGCGGACGGACTGCTCTCCACCGGTGCGCCACCGCCGCTGCCGCCCTGGCTGCTGCTGCCGCTGGTCGGCCGGGCCGGTGACTCCGGCGCGGCCCCGCCGACGCCCCGGTAGACGGCGGCGACCGACAGCGCGACCAGGCCGACGCCCATCACCAGCGCCAGCACCCAGGCCACCGGCCGGTGCCAGCGCTGCTGGGCGACGCCGCCGCCGCGCAGCGGGTCGAAGGCGCGGCCCCGGGAGCGGCGGGTGCGCCGTTCCTGCCGGTCGCCGCCCGACCACGGGTCGGGGTAGAAGCGGTCCTCGTCCAGTCCGCCGGGCAGCGGGCGCAGCTCCAACGGCAGCGCGTCGTTGCCCGCGGTGAACTCGTAGCCCCGGGTCGCTCCGGCCTGTTCCGGCTCGAACCGGGCCTCGGCGGCGGCGAGTTGCCGCTCCCGGGCGCTCGGCTCGTGCACGGCGGCGGAGCGGACGAAGCTCTCGTCAAAAACCACGGTGGCGAACTCGTCGTCCGCATCACCGTGGTCGGCGCCGTCGGAGTACGGCGAGCCCCCCACATCCTCAGCCACGGATTCAATGTATTACCGGCCGGGGCGTTTGTCTGTGGGTCGGGCCGATCGGGTCCGGACGGGCTACCGCATTCGGCCGCGCGGACCGCGCTCAAGGAGCCGCGCCCAGCTCGGCTCGGCCCAGCGGAACCGAGCCGAGCCGAGCCGAACGAAACCGTCAGCCCCCGACGGTCTGCCGGGCCTCGCCGCGCACGTGCCCGTCGCCGGTGACGATGTACTTGGTGCTGGTCAGCTCCGGCAGGCCCATCGGGCCGCGGGCGTGCAGCTTCTGGGTGGAGATGCCGATCTCCGCGCCGAAGCCGAACTCGCCGCCGTCGGTGAACCGGGTGGAGGCGTTGACCGCGACCGTGGTGGAGTCGACGAGCTGGGTGAAGCGGCGGGCGGCGGGCTGCGAGCCGGTGACGATCGCCTCGGTGTGGCCGGAGGAGTAGCGGCGGATGTGCTCGACCGCGGCCTCCAGCGAGGGGACCACCGCGGCGGCCAGGTCGAGCGAGAGGTACTCGGTCTCCCAGTCCTCCTCGGTCGCCGGGACGGCCGTCACCCCGGTGCCCTCGGCGGCCTTGAGCACCGCGTCGTCGCCGTGCACGGTGACGCCGGCCTCCGCCAGCGCGGCCAGCGCGAGCGGCAGGAAGGCGTCCGCGACGTCCTGGTGCACCAGCAGGGTCTCGGCGGAGTTGCAGACGCTGACCCGCTGCGCCTTGGAGTTCAGCAGCACGCCGACGGCCATCGCCAGGTCGGCCTGGGCGTCCACGTACACGTGGCAGTTGCCGGTGCCGGTCTCGATCACCGGGACGGTCGAGCCCTCGACCACGGTGCGGATCAGCGAGGCGCCGCCGCGCGGGATCAGCACGTCGACCAGGCCGCGGGCGCGCATCAGCTCCTGCACCGACTCGCGGCTCTCGCCCGGCACCAGCTGGATCGCGTCGGCCGGCAGGCCCGCGCCGGCGACCGCCGCGCGCAGCACCTCCACCAGCGCGGTGTTGGAGCGGTAGGCCGAGCCCGAGCCGCGCAGCAGCACCGCGTTGCCGGACTTCAGGCAGAGCGCGGCGGCGTCCACCGTGACGTTCGGCCGGGCCTCGTAGATGATGCCGACCACGCCCAGCGGGACGCGGACCTGGCGCACGTCGAGGCCGTTCGGCAGGGTGTAGCCGCGGACCACCTCGCCCACCGGGTCGGGGAGGCCGACCACGCTGCGGACGTCGGCGGCGATCGCGGCGATCCGCTCCGCGGTGAGCGTCAGCCGGTCGATCACCGACTCGGCGGTACCGGCCGCCCGGGCCCGCTCGACGTCCTCCGCGTTGGCGGCGGTGATCTCGGCGGACCGCTCGACCAGCGCGTCCGCGATCGCCAGCAGCGCGGCGTCCTTCACCGAGCGCGGCACTGGCGCCAGGGCGGCGGCCGCCTCCCGGGCACGGCGCGCGGCGGCGAGGACGGGGCTGTCGGCGGTGGCGGTGAGGTCGCTCATGCCGCCAAGCCTAGCGAGCCGCCCCCCGTTCCCCGCCCCGCATTTCGCCCGCTGAGACGTCCGCGCCGAAACACGCCGGAACCCACCGGAAGAGACCGGAACACACCGCGCCCGCGCCCGGCGGCTCAGTACGGGTGCACCCCGCCGAGCTGCGGCGGCGGATCGCCGAAGCCCTCGGCGACCCGCTGGTGGTACGTCGGACGGTCCACCACCTCCAGGCCGACGATCTCCCAGGCCGGGAGCTTCGCGCTGGCCTTGTGCTCGCCCCACAGCCGCAGCGCGATCGCCGCCGCGTCGTGCAGGTCGCGGGCCTCCTCCCAGTAGCGGACCTCGGCGTGGTCGGTGGCGTACCGGGCGGTCAGGAAGAACGAGTGGTCGTGGGCCAGCTTCTCCAGTGCGGTCCGCAGTTCGGGCAGTGGTGTCGCGGCCCCGGCCACGCTCAGCACCACGTGCCACATCCGGGCCTGCTCGCGCCCGACCACCGCTCCGGCAGCAGCCTCCTGCGGGCCACGCCGCTCGACGTCCGGCTCGACGTCCCGCTCGACGTCTCGCTCAGCGCCACGCTCGACGCCCCGCTCAGCGCCCCGGCCGCCCTCGATGCTGGTGAGCCGCCGCTCGGGCCTCTGCCCCGGCAGCGCTTCCTCCCGCCTGCGAACCACCGGCGGCCTCCCATTCAGCGTGTCGCGCGGGCCCCCCGGCCCGCTGCTCCCACCCCCCGTACCGGCCCCGCAGCTCGTGCTCAGCCGCGCAGCACGACCAGGTCGTCGCGGTGGACGACCTCGCGTTCGTACGCGGCGCCGAGCTCCTGGGCCAGTTCTCGGGTGGACCGGCCGAGCAGACGGGGCAACTCCCTCGCATCAAAGTTGACCAGTCCGCGGGCGACGATGTGACCGTTTTCGCCAAGAAGGTCGACCGGATCGCCCGCGGCGAACTCCCCTTCGACCCGGGTCACCCCGGCCGGCAGCAGGGACTTCCCACCGTGCACGACGGCCGCCACCGCGCCGTCGTCCAGGGTCAGCGTGCCGCGCGGGGAGGAGGCGTGCTCCAGCCAGAGCAGCCGGTCGGCGGAGCGGCTGCCGGTGCGCAGGAACAGCGTGCCGGTGGGGCGGCCGGCCAGCGCGTCGGCGGCCTGGCTGGCGGCGGTCAGCACCACCGGGATGCCCGCGCCGGTGGCGATCCGGGCCGCCTCGACCTTGGTGACCATGCCGCCGGTGCCGACGCCGGCCTTGCCGGCGCTGCCGATCTCCACGCCGGCGAGGTCCTCGGGTCCGCGCACCACCTCGATCCGGCTGCTGCCGGGCTTGGCCGGGTCGCCGTCGTACAGGCCGTCCACGTCGGAGAGCAGCACCAGCAGGTCGGCCCGCACCAGGTGGGCGACCAGTGCGGCCAGCCGGTCGTTGTCGCCGAACTTGATCTCGGCGGTGGCGACGGTGTCGTTCTCGTTGACGATCGGCATCGCGCCCATCGTCAGCAGCTGGTCCAGGGTCCGGTACGCGTTGCGGTAGTGGGCCCGGCGGCTGGCGTCCTCGGCGGTGAGCAGCACCTGGCCGACCCGCACCCCGTAGCGGGCGAAGGAGGCGGTGTAGCGGGCCACCAGCAGGCCCTGGCCGACGCTGGCGGCGGCCTGCTGGCGGGCCAGGTCCTTGGGCCGCTTGGCCAGTCCGAGCGGGGCCAGGCCGGCCGCGATCGCACCGGAGGAGACCAGTACGACCTCCGGCGCGTCCTTCCGGGCCCGCAGCTTGGCCAGCGCGTCGACCAGGGCGTCGACCCGGTCCGCGTCCAGTCCGCCGGCGGCGGTGGTCAGCGAGGACGAGCCGACCTTCACCACGACCCGCCGCGCCGAGACGACCTCCTCGCGGAGCAACTGATCCACCATCAGTCCGACCTTTCCGAGGAGCCCGTGCACGCCCTGTGTACGTCCGCAATCTAGCGAGCCGGATTGCGGCTCAGGAAATCGCGACGAGGTGTGAGACGCCGCCGGACGCCGGGACGCGCGCAGGGGCGCGGACCGTGAAGTCCGCGCCCCTGCCGTGCCTCGAACGCCCCGCGCCGCAACCGCCCGGCGACCGTCCCGCGCCGCGACAGCCGCGCGACCGTCCCGCGCCCCGGCCGGAGGTCCTACTCGTCGAGCTCCTCGCGGCCCGAGGAGAGCGCCTCGAAGTCCAGGTACTCCTGCTCCGCGGCGTCCCGCCCGCGCTGCCGCTCGCGGCGGCGGTCGACGGCGGGGCGCTGGGTCTCCATCCGGTGGTCCTCGCCGCGGCGGCCGAGCATCTCCGCGCCGGCCGCCATGGTGGGCTCCCAGTCGAAGACGACGGCGTTCTCGTCGGGGCCGATGATGACGGTGTCGCCCTCCTTGGCGCCGATCTTCCACAGCTGCTGCTCGACGCCGAGCCGGGCGAGCCGGTCGGCGAGGTAGCCGACGGCCTCGTCGTTGGCGAAGTCGGTCTGCCGGACCCAGCGCTCGGGCTTGCCGCCGCGGATCCGGTACGCGCCGTCCTCCTCCTCGATGGTGAAGCCGGCGTCGTCGACGGCGGTGGGCCGCAGGACGATCCGGGTGCTCTCCTCGACGGGCTTGGCGGCGCGCGCGGCGGAGACGATCTCGGCCAGCGCGAAGGAGAGTTCGCGCAGGCCCTTGTGGGCGAGCGCGGAGACCTCGAAGACGCGGTAGCCGCGCTCCTCCAGCGAGGCGCGGGTCAGGTCGGCGATGTCCTGGCCGTCCGGGACGTCGACCTTGTTGAGCGCGACCAGTCGCGGCCGGTCCTCCAGGCCGCCGTACTGGGCGAGTTCGTCCTCGATGGTCTCCAGGTCGGTGAGCGGGTCGCGGCCCGGCTCCAGGGTGGCGCAGTCCAGCACGTGCACCAGCACCTCGCAGCGCTCGACGTGCCGCAGGAACTCCAGGCCCAGGCCGCGGCCCTGGCTGGCGCCGGGGATCAGGCCGGGCACGTCGGCGATCGTGTAGACGGTCTCGCCGGCGGTGACCACGCCGAGGTTGGGGACCAGGGTGGTGAACGGGTAGTCGGCGATCTTCGGCTTCGCGGCGGAGAGCACCGAGATCAGCGAGGACTTGCCGGCGCTCGGGTAGCCGACCAGCGCGACGTCGGCGACGGACTTCAGCTCCATCACGATGTCGCGGGCCTCGCCGGGCTCGCCGAGCAGCGCGAAGCCGGGGGCCTTGCGGCGGGCGGAGGCCAGCGCGGCGTTGCCGAGGCCGCCGCGGCCGCCCTGGGCGGCGACGAAGCTGGTGCCGTGGCCGACCAGGTCGGCCAGCACGTTGCCCTGGCGGTCCAGCACCACGGTGCCGTCCGGCACCGGCAGCACGATGTCCGGGCCGAGCGCGCCGGTGCGGTGGCCGCCGGCGCCGGGCTTGCCGTTGGTGGCCTTGCGCTTGGGCGAGTGGTGGTACTCCAGCAGCGTGGTGACCTGCGAGTCGACGACCAGGATCACCGAGCCGCCCTCGCCGCCGTTGCCCCCGTCGGGGCCGCCCAGCGGCTTGAACTTCTCCCGGTGCACGGAGGCGCAGCCATGGCCTCCGTTACCCGCGGCGACGTGCAGTTCGACGCGGTCCACGAAGGTGGTCATGAGGGGTGCCTCCCGTGCGAAGAAATGAGGTTGTCCTGCGGTAAAGCGGAAGGGTGGGCCCGGATCATCCCGGCCCACCCTTCACAGCGAGTCTGTACGGACTCAGGCCTCGACGGCCACGATGTTGACGACCTTGCGGCCGCGACGGTTGCCGAACTGCACGGCACCGGCGGTCAGCGCGAAGAGGGTGTCGTCGCCACCACGGCCGACGTTGGCGCCCGGGTGGAAGTGGGTGCCGCGCTGGCGGACGATGATCTCGCCGGCGGAGACGACCTGGCCGCCGAAGCGCTTCACGCCGAGGCGCTGGGCGTTCGAGTCACGACCGTTGCGAGTGGAACTCGCACCCTTCTTGTGTGCCATCTGGCTATCCCCTTTCTAGGAAAGACCGCAGGAAGTTGTTACTTGCTGACCGAGTCGATGCTGGTGATGCGCACCGCGGTGTGCTTCTGGCGGTGGCCCTGACGACGGCGGTAGCCGGTCTTGTTCTTGTAGCGCAGGATGACGATCTTGTCGCCCTTGGTCTGGTCGACGACCTCGGCGTGAGCCTTCACGCCGCCGAGCACCCACGGGTCGGAGGTGATGGACTCACCGTCGACGACGAGGATGGTCGAGAGCTCGACCGAGTCACCCGGCTTGGCGTCGATGCGGTCGATCTCCAGCACGTCGCCGACGGCGACCTTGTGCTGGCGGCCGCCGGCGCGAACGATCGCGTACATGCGGTACCTGCTTTCCTAACTCGGTCGGAACTCCGGATGCCAGCCGCCTGGGTATGGACACAAGCGGGCCTCCCCCGTCAGACGCCGGAACCGACGTCCACCCGGGAGGTGAGGTGCTCTGGAGCATGGCGTCAACACGCCGAGGGTCAAGAATACGGACCAGTCCATCCGAAGACAAACCGGGACGTGCGAGGGGGCCGGGAGCGCCGCCTCGGCGGTGCTCCCGGCCCCCTTCGGACTCACTCCGCGGCGCCGTCGCCCTCGGCGGCCGCGGCCTTCTTCGCCGCCGTGCTGGTCCGCTTGGTGGCGGTCTTGCGCGCGGCGGTCTTCTTGGCGGCCGGGGCGGCGGTCTTCTCCGCCGGGGCCTTCTCCGCCACGGCCTTCTTGACCGCGGTCTTCTTCGCCGCCGCCTTGGCCGGCGCCGCCTTCTTGGCGGCGGCGGTCTTGGTCGCGGTCTTGCGCGGGGCCCGCTTCTTCGGCGCGGCCGCCTCGGCGACGGCCTCGGCGGGCTGCTCGGCCTCGGCCTCGACGGCGACCTCCGCGGCCGGCTCCGCCTCCGCGACGGCCTCCGTGACAGCCTCGGTCTCGGCGGTCTCGGCGGCCTCGGCGGCCTCGGCGGCCGACTTCTCGGCGGCGGCGCTCAGCGCGGCCTCCATCGCGGCCTCGGCACGGGCCTGCAGGACGACGATCTCGGCCTCGCCGGCCGACCCGGCCGGAGCGGTCGCCTTGCGCACCGCGCGGCGCCGGGTGCGGCCGCCCGCCGCGGGCGCGGCCGACGGGGTCTCGGCCTGGCCGGCCTGCTCCGCGGCGACCGGAGCGGCCACCGGCTCCGCGGCCTCGACCGCGACGGCCACCGCCTCGGCGACCGCCTCGACGGCGTCCTCCTCGACGATCTCCAGGTCCGCGACGGCCTGCTCCAGCTCGGCGACGGCCTCGACCGCGGCCTCGACCGCCTCGATCTCGGCGGCGGCCGCCTCGGCGGCCTCCGTCGTCTCGGCCGTCTCGGTGCCCTCGGCCCCGACCGCGTCGGCCTCCGCGTTCCCGGCCCCGCCGCGGCCCCGGCGGCGGCGCTTGCCGCCGCCCTCGCCGGTGCCGGCGGCGGCCGTGTTCTGCGGGGCGCCGTGGTTGTGGTTGTGGCTGTGGCTGGGCTGGTCCATGTGGACGATCACGCCGCGGCCGTTGCAGTGCACGCAGGGCTCGGAGAAGGACTCCAGCAGGCCCTGGCCGACCCGCTTGCGGGTCATCTGGACCAGGCCGAGCGAGGTGACCTCGGCGACCTGGTGCTTGGTGCGGTCGCGGCCCAGGCACTCCAGCAGGCGGCGCAGCACGAGGTCCCGGTTGGACTCCAGCACCATGTCGATGAAGTCGATCACGATGATGCCGCCGAGGTCGCGCAGCCGCAGCTGGCGGACGATCTCCTCGGCCGCCTCGATGTTGTTGCGGGTGACGGTCTCTTCGAGGTTGCCGCCCTGGCCGACGAACTTGCCGGTGTTGACGTCGACGACGATCATCGCCTCGGTCCGGTCGATCACCAGCGAGCCGCCGGAGGGCAGCCAGACCTTGCGGTCCAGCGCCTTCATCAGCTGCTCGTCGATCCGGTAGGTGGCGAACACGTCGACGTCCGAGGTCCACCGCTGCAGGCGCTCGGTGAGGTCGGGGGCGACGTTGGAGACGTAGTCGTGGATGGTGTTCCAGGCGTCGGTGCCGCTGACGATGACCTTGGTGAAGTCCTCGTTGAAGATGTCGCGGACGACCCGGACGGTCATGTCGGGCTCGCCGTAGAGCAGCGCCGGGGCGTTGCCGGTGGCGGCCTTCTTCTGGATCTCCTCCCACTGCTGCTGGAGGCGCTGGACGTCGCGGGTGAGCTCCTCCTCGGAGGCGCCCTCGGCGGCGGTGCGCACGATCACGCCCGCGTCGTCCGGGACGATCTTCTTGAGGATCTGCTTGAGGCGGGTCCGCTCGTTCTCCGGCAGCTTGCGGGAGATGCCGGTCATCGAGCCCTCGGGCACGTACACCAGGTAGCGGCCGGGCAGCGAGATCTGGCTGGTCAGCCGGGCGCCCTTGTGGCCGATCGGGTCCTTGGAGACCTGCACCAGCACGGACTGGCCGGACTTCAGCACCGACTCGATCCGGCGCGAGCCGCCGTGGCCGCCGAGCGCGCCGAAGTTGACCTCGCCCGCGTACAGCACGGCGTTGCGGCCCTTGCCGATGTCGACGAACGCGGCCTCCATCGACGGCAGCACGTTCTGCACCTTGCCCAGGTACACGTTGCCGACGTACGAGGTGGCCTGCTCCTTGTTGACGTAGTGCTCGACCAGCACCCCGTCCTCCAGCACGCCGATCTGGGTGCGGGCGCCGTTCTGGCGGACCACCATGACCCGCTCGACCGACTCGCGGCGGGCCAGGAACTCGGCCTCGGTGATGATCGGGACGCGGCGGCGGCCCAGCTCGCGGCCCTCGCGGCGGCGCTGCTTCTTGGCCTCCAGACGGGTGGAGCCCTTGATCGACTGCACCTCGTCCGGGTCGAACGCGGGCTCGGCGGAGCGGCGGCGCGGCTCGCGCACCTTCACCACGGTGCGCACGCCGTCCTCGGTGGTCTCGGGCTGCTCGGCACCGCCCTCGCCGGAGCGGCGGCGGCGACGGCGACGGCGGCGCGAGGAGGACAGGCCGGCGGCCAGGTCGTCCTCGTGCTCGTCCTCGGCCTCGTCGTGGCCCTCGGCGTCCTCGTCGTGCGCGTCCTCGGCCTCGGTCTCGGCGGTGTCGGCCTCGACCGCTTCCGGGGCGTCCTCGGCGTCACCGCGACGGCGGCGGCGGCCACCGCGACGGCGGCGGCGGGACGGGCGGTCGTCCTCCCACTCGGCGTCCTGCTCGGGGGCGGCGGCGGGCGCCTCGGCCTCGGCGGGGGCCTCGACGGCGGGCGCGGCCGGGGCGGCGGGCTGCGGAGCGGCCTTGGCGGCCTGCTGGGCGGCCCGGGCGGGCTTGGCCGACTGCTGGACCCGCACCGCGGTGCGGACCCGGCGGCGGCCGACGCCGCTGTACTCGAACTCGTCCTCGGCGGGCGCGGCGGGCGCCTCCGGCTCGGCGGCCTTGGCCGCGGCCTTCGCGGCGGCCGGAGTCGGCTCGGCGGCCTTCGCGGCGGGCGCGGGGGCGGTGTAGGGCGCGGGCTCCTGGAAGACCGGCGCCTGGAAGATCGCGGTGGACGGGCGGACAGCCCGGCGGCGGGCGCGCGGCGGCTCGGCCTCGACGACCGGCTCGGGCTCCGCGACGGCCTCGACCTCGGCCTCCGGCTCCTCCTCGACGGCGGGCTCGGGCTCGGCGGCGGCCTCCTCGGCCACCACCGGCGACTGCACGGGCGCGGACGCCCGCTTGCGGGTCCGACGGGCCCGCACCGGCTTCTCCTCGGCGACCGGCTCGGCGGCAGCCGGCTCCGCGACGGCCTCGGCCTCGACAGCGGCCTCGGGCTCGGGCTCGGGCTCGGCGGCGGGCTCCTCGGCCACCACCGGCGACTGCACGGGCGCGGACGCCCGCTTGCGGGTCCGACGGGCCCGCACCGGCTTCTCCTCGGCAGCCGGCTCGGCGGCGACCGGCTCGACGGCAGCCGACTCGGCGGCGGGTGCGGCCGACGGCTCGACCGCGGCGGGCGCCTCCGGCGCACCGGCCGGGGACTCGACGCGCTTGCGGGCGCGCCGGGCGCGGACCGGCTTCTCGGGCGCCGCCTCGACGAACGCCTCGGCGGCCGGAGCGGCTACCGGAGCGGCCACCGCGGCCGCCGGCTCGGCGGCGGGTGCGGCCGCGACCACGGTCTCGGCGGTCTCGCTCACGGCCCCCTGCGGGGAGCCGGCCGGGCGGGAGACCGCCCGGCGCCGGCGCCGCGGCGGGGCCGCGGAGGCGCCGTCGGCGGCGCTGTTGTCGTTGCTGTCGGCCGCAGCGGGCTGCGGTTCGGTGTTTTCGAGCATGCGGGTGTGTCTCCCGTCAGGCCCCCGGGCTCCGCGTCCGGGCACGACGCTCCACCGCTTTCACCAGCCGGACGGCCGCTTCGGGCGGTCCGGCTCCCACGGTGCCGTCGTGCGGACGTGAGGCCGCACAGGGGCTCGTAGTCTCGCTCGCCCACCGCGGGGCGCGGTGCGGCGAAAAGTCTTCTGGTCTGACCAGTCTTCTCAGTTTTCAACGGCCTGGCCGAGGGGGTGGCCGGGCCTGCGCGCGACGACGCTCGCTCCCCTGGGGAGCCGCGGGGGCCGGGGAGCCGCAGGCCCGGAGTTCTCTCCGTGCCTGCGCTCCCGCCCACTCGGCGGACGGCGGTTGCGCGCGGCGGGGCGGCCTACCGGCCGACCTCGGCCGCGGCGCGGTCGAGCGCCAGCGGGTCGGTCACCGTGCCGGTCTGCTCGTCGAGCGGCCCCTGCGCCAGCCTGGTCACCTCTGCGGGGACCGGCGGCGCGAGGTCGGCCGTCGAACGGAGGCCGGACAATACGTCGTCGGGTCGTACGGCGGGTGTGGCGTGTCGTACTACCAGGCGCAGTATCGCACAGGGAGTGCCCGTCCGAACATCGTCCGCACCGTCCGTGGCCGTGTTGTCACCGATCCCGACCAGGGCGGAGCCCTCCGGGACGATTTCCACCGCGGCGACGGCGGAGCGCGCGTCGAAGGTGCGCAGGCCGTTCTTGGTCATCCGCTGGACCTCGACCGCCTCGGCGGCCAGGAACGCGGCGGCGGCCCGCTCGGCCTCCGCGGGCTCCACGCCGGGCAGGCGCAGCAGCCACTCGGAGGCTTCCAGGCGCTCCACGAAGTTGCTCGTGGCGACCTCGACGGCCTCGGTGATGTCCAGGCCGGGCGGCAGCGACTCGTCCAGCTGGCGGCGGAGCGCCTCGGGGTCGCGGTGCTCGGCGAGGCCGATCTCCAGGTACTCGGCCTCGCTCGCGGTGCCGGTGGGGGCGGCGTTGGCGTACGAGACCTTGGGGTGCGGGGTGAAGCCCGCGGAGTAGGCCATCGGGACGGCCGAGCGGCGGAGCGCGCGCTCGAACGCCCGCTGGAAGTCCCGGTGGCTGGTGAAGCGCAGACGGCCGCGCTTGGTGTAGCGGAGACGGATGCGCTGCACCGTCGGCGCGGGCGGCGGACCGTCGGGCGTGCGGCGTGCCAGGGGGCTCAGTCCTTCGTCAGTGGTCCCCGTCCGGCCGCGCACCGCGTGCGGCTCCGGCCGGACCTTGTCCCCCCAAGGGTACGCGGTGCGTCAGCCGAACAGCGTCCGCCGTACCTCCCGGGCCACCCGGCGGATCTCCGCCTTGACGGGCCACCAGACGCTCCGGCGCACCCAGCGGCACGGGGCGAGGACGGTGAAGCGCCAGATCCGGCCGCCGATCCGCCAGGCCCAGCGGAACGCCAGCCACAGCGCGCGCAGCACCGGGAACAGCACCGGCCGCCACAGCCCGTGGTAGAACGCCTTGCCGAGCGGCACCAGCACCCAGTGCCAGAGCGCCCGCAGCGGCACCGCGACCAGGTGGTACCCGAGCCAGGCGACCACCTTGCCGAAGCCGCGGGCGACGGCGGCCATCCCGTTCCAGGCCGGCTCCAGCACGTAGTTCCACAGGAAGCCGAGCACCGGCTCCAGCACGTACCGCCACAGCCAGCGCAGCGGCATGACGACCAGCCACTTCAGCAGCGGCCGCAGCACGTACCGCCAGAGCAGCCGCAGCGGCCACAGCAGCACCTTGTCGACCACCCAGCCGATCCCCCGGGCGACCAGCAGCACCAGCTCCCACAGCAGCCGCAGCGGCACCACCACCGCCACCACCACCGGCCGCACCACCGCGACCAGGCACCCCTGCCCCTGCTGCCCCTGCTGTGCCATGCTCACTCCCCCGCGCGTCCCCCGTGGACCGATCAGCAGATCGTAGTGCCAGTGCGGAAGGTCCGCCCCAGAGCCGGATTTGCCTTGCGTTCTGGAAGCAGAAGCCGCAGTCAAAACACGACCGGACGGCCGATGCCGAAGGGCCCCGCCGCGCGGTCGCGGCGGGGCCCTTCGGGTGAACCGGCGTCAGTTGTTGACGACGCTCAGCGGGAGCAGCTTCTTGCCGGTCGGGCCGACCTGGATGTGGGTGTCCATCTGCGGGCAGACGCCGCAGTCGAAGCACGGGGTCCAGCGGCAGTCCTCGACCTCGACCTCCTCCAGCGCGTCCTGCCAGTCCTCCCAGAGCCAGTCCTTGTCGAGGCCGCTGTCCAGGTGGTCCCAGGGCAGCACCTCCTCGTAGGTGCGCTCGCGGGTGGTGTACCAGTCGACGTCGACGCCGGTGCCGGCCAGGCCCTTCTCGGCGGAGGCGATCCAGCGGTCGTACGAGAAGTGCTCGCGCCAGCCGTCGAAGCGGCCGCCGTCCTCGTAGACGGCCCGGATGACGGCGCCGATCCGGCGGTCGCCGCGGGAGAGCAGGCCCTCGATGATGCCGGGCTTGCCGTCGTGGTAGCGGAAGCCGATGTTCTTGCCGAACTTGCGGTCGCCGCGGATCGAGTCTCGCAGCTTGGTCAGCCGCTCGTCGGTGGCCTCGGCGGACAGCTGCGGGGCCCACTGGAACGGGGTGTGCGGCTTGGGGACGAAGCCTCCGATCGAGACCGTGCAGCGGACGTCGTTGGTGCCGGTGACCTCGCGGCCCTTGGCGATGACGTTCTTCGCCATGGTGCCGATCTGCAGCACGTCCTCGTCGGTCTCGGTGGGCAGGCCGCACATGAAGTACAGCTTCACCTGGCGCCAGCCGTTGCCGTACGCGGCGGCCACCGTGTTGATCAGGTCCTCTTCGGAGACCATCTTGTTGATGACCTTGCGGATCCGCTCGGAGCCGCCCTCGGGGGCGAAGGTGAGACCGGAGCGGCGGCCGTTGCGGGACAGCTCGTTGGCCAGGTCGATGTTGAAGGCGTCGACCCGGGTGGAGGGCAGCGAGAGGCCGACCTTGTCCTCGGCGTAGCGGTCGGCCAGGCCCTTGGTGATGTCGGCGATCTCGGAGTGGTCCGCGGAGGACAGCGAGAGCAGGCCGACCTCCTCGAAGCCGGTGGCCTTCAGGCCCTTCTCGACCATCTCGCCGATGCCGGTGATGCTTCGCTCCCGCACGGGGCGCGTGATCATGCCGGCCTGGCAAAAGCGGCAGCCGCGGGTGCAGCCGCGGAAGATCTCCACCGACATCCGCTCGTGCACGGTCTCGGCGAGCGGGACCAGCGGCTGCTTGGGGTAGGGCCACTCGTCGAGGTCCATCACGGTGTGCTTGGAGACCCGCCACGGCACGCCGGGGCGGTTCGGGACGACGCGCCCGATCCGGCCGTCGGCCAGGTACTCGACGTCGTAGAACCGCGGGATGTACACCCCGCCGGTCTTCGCCAGCCGCAGCAGCAGCTCGTCGCGGCCGCCGGGGCGGCCCTCGGCCTTCCAGGCCCGGACGATGTCGGTGATGTCCAGCACGGCCTGCTCGCCGTCGCCGATCACGGCGGCGTCGATGAAGTCGGCGATCGGCTCCGGGTTGAACGCGGCGTGGCCGCCCGCGAGGACGACCGGGTCGTCCACGGTGCGGTCGGCGGCGTTCAGCGGGATGCCGGCCAGGTCGAGCGCGGTCAGCATGTTGGTGTAGCCGAGCTCGGTGGAGAACGACAGGCCGAACACGTCGAACGCCTTGATCGGCCGGTGCGCGTCCACCGTGAACTGCGGGACGCCGTGCTCGCGCATCAGCGCTTCCAGGTCGGGCCAGACGCTGTAGCTGCGCTCGGCGAGCACGCCCTCGCGCTCGTTCAGCACCTCGTACAGGATCATGGTGCCCTGGTTGGGCAGGCCGACCTCGTAGGCGTCGGGGTACATCAGGGCCCACCGGACGTCACAGGCGTCCCAGTCCTTGACGGTCGAGTTGAGCTCGCCGCCGACGTACTGGATCGGCTTCTGGACGTGCGGGAGGAGGGCCTCCAGGCGTGGGAAGACCGATTCGACAGTCATGCGCAAGGACCTTTACGGCAGAAAAAGCAGTGACCCTTCAGGGTAGCCGAGCCCCGAGGGTCACTGTTTCCACGCGTCTGCCGGGCGCCGGGCCCGGCGCTAGACCCCTATCGGCCGCTGGGAGCGCACCGACTGCAGCAGGCCGACCGCGATCCAGACCGCGAACATCGAGGAGCCGCCGTAGGAGACGAACGGCAGCGGGATGCCGGCGACCGGCATGATGCCGAGGTTCATCCCGATGTTCTCGAAGGCCTGGAAGGCGAACCAGGTGACCGCGCCGGCCGCCAGGATCGTCCCGTACAGGTCGGTGGCCTGGCGCGCTATCCGGCAGGCCCGCCACAGGATGACGCCGAGCAGGCCGATCATCACCAGGCCGCCGGCGAAGCCGAGTTCCTCGCCGGCCACGCTGAACACGAAGTCGGTCTGCTGCTCGGGGACGAACTGGCCGGTGGTCTGGGTGCCGTGGAACAGGCCCATGCCGGTCAGGCCGCCGGAGCCGATCGCGATCCGGGCCTGCGCGGTGTTGTAGCCGACGCCGGACGGGTCGAGCGCCGGGTTGGCGAAGGCCGCGAAGCGGTCGATCTGGTACTGGCTGAGCACGCCGAGCTTCCAGATCGCCAGCGCCCCGACGGTGCCGCCGGCCAGCAGGCCGATCACCCAGCGGTTGGCGGCGCCGGAGGCCATCAGCACGCCCAGCACGGTGACCACCATGACCATCACCGAGCCGAGGTCGGGCATCAGCATGACCACGGCCATCGGGAAGGCGGCGACGCCCAGTGACTGCAGCACGCTGCGGGTGGGCGGGAACTCCCGCTCGCCCGCGTCGACCCGGGCGGAGAGCACCACGGCCATCCCGAGCACGATCGCCAGTTTGGCGAACTCGGCGGGCTGGATGGAGAAGCCGCCGCCGAACTGGATCCAGGAGTGCGCGCCGTTGATGGTCGAGCCGAGCGGGCTGAGCACCGCGAACAGCAGCAGGATCACGGCCAGGTAGATGAACGGCACCGCGGTGCGCAGCCGGCGGGTGCCGAGCAGGACCACCGCCGCGCACAGGCCGACGCCGATCAGCAGGTTGGTCAGGTGCCGGTACAGGAAGTACTGCGGGTCGCCGTGGGTCAGCGAGTCCCGGCCGCGGGTCGCCGACCAGACCAGCAGCGAGCCGATCAGCGAGAGCGCCAGCGCCGCCAGGATCATGATCCAGTCGAGCCGCCGCAGCGGTGAGTCCTTGGCCAGCGCCCGCCCCAGCGAGGACCGCGGGGGCCCGAAGCGGAAGGAGCGGTAGGAATCGCCGTACGAGGTCATGCCCGTCCCCTTCCGTAGCCGCCGGTCCTGGTGGGCTCGACGGCGGCCAGCAGCACGCCGGCCGGCTGGTCGGCCCGGGTCGGCGGGGCCGGGTCCAGGAAGGTGGCGCCCGGCTCGTAGCCGAAGGAGGTCGGGACGATCGCGGTGCCGTCCGGGTTGAACTTGGGCAGTTCGGCCTGCGGCTTGGGCAGCAGCGCCTTGGCGTTGTCGATGTTGCCCTTGTCGTCGACGCCGTACAGCGCCTGGTAGATCCGGCGGACGGAGTCGCCGGAGCCGCCGGAGCCGGTGCCGCCCTGGCTGATCGTCATGACCACCGCGTAGTCGTTGCTGTAGGTGGTCAGCCAGGAGGTGGTCTGCTTGCCGGCGACCTCGGCGGTGCCGGTCTTGGCGTGCAGCTCGATCTTGCCCTGCGGCCAGCCGGCGCCGGTGAACTTCCAGGCGGCGGTGCCGGCCGTGATGACGCCCGCGGTGGCCTGGTCGATGTACTCCAGCAGCTTGCCCTGGGCGGGGATCTTGCCGTCCTCGTGCGGGGCGATGTCGCGCACCAGGGTGCCGTCGGGGCTGACCACGGCCTTGCCGATGGTGGGCCGGTAGAGCGTGCCGCCGTTGGCGAGCGCCGCGTAGATCCGGGCCATCTGGAGCGGGGTGACCAGGGTGTCGCCCTGGCCGATGGCGAAGTTGACCATGTCACCGGCGCGCATCTGGTTGCCGTCGGCGCAGTTCTCGCGGGCGATCTCGTCGTCGTACTCGTGGCCGCCCTTGGCGGCCTGGGCGCACCAGGAGTCCTTCATCGCGTCGTAGTACGCCTGCTTCCACTGCCGGTCGGGGACCCGGCCGGCCACCTCGCCGGGCAGGTCGACGCCGGTCTTGGCGCCGAGGCCGAACTCGTGGGCGCTCTTGAAGAACCAGTCCTGGGCGTCCTTCTTGGGCTTGAGGCCGCCGTCCTTCATCCACTGGTCGTAGGCCAGGCCGTAGAACACGGTGTCGCAGGAGACCTCCAGGGCCTTCTCCAGCGTGATGTCGCCGAACTGCTCGCTCTCGAAGTTCTTGAACTCGCGGCCGCCGATGTACAGCGACTTCGGGCACGGGTAGCGGCCGTTGAGGTCGTAGCCGGCCTGCACGGCGGCGGTGGTGGAGATCACCTTGAAGGTGGAGCCGGGGGCGGACTGACCCTGTATGGCCCGGTTGATCAGCGGGTAGTTGGAGTCCTTGCTGTTCAGCGACTCGTAGTCCTTGGCGGAGATGCCGCCGACCCACAGGTTGGGGTCGTAGGTGGGGGCGCTGGCCATCGCCACGATCCGGCCGGTGTGCACGTCCATCACGACGGCGGCGCCGGAGTCGGCGATGTAGTTGCGGTGGCTCTCCTTGTCGTACACCGTGCGGGCGTCGGCCATGGCCTGGGCGAGCTGGGCCTCGACCACCTTCTGCACCTTGGCGTCGATCGAGGTGACCAGGTTGTTGCCGGACTGCGCGGGGGTGTTGCCGGCGCTGCCGATCACCCGGCCGAGGTTGTCGACCTCCAGCCGGTCGACGCCGGTGGTGCCGCGCAGGTCGTCGTCGTAGACCGACTCCAGGCCGGCCCGGCCGACCTGGTCGGAGGGCAGCCGGCGCTCCCGGCCCGCCTTGTCGGCGCTCTTGGTGACCTCGTCGTCGGTGACCGGCGAGAGGTAGCCGAGGATCTGGGCGGCGCTGGCGCCCTCGGCGTTGGTGTAGCGGCGCAGCGCGGTGGGCTGGGCGGTGACGCCGGGGAAGTCCTCGCGGCGTTCCATTATCTGCATCGCCTGCTGGGTGGTGGCCTGCTGGGTGACCGGGATCGGCTGGTACGGGGAGCCGTTCCAGCAGGGCTGCGGCGTCTTGGCGTCGCAGAGCCGGACCTTGTTCTTGACCTCGTCGGCCGGGACGCCGAGGACGTCGGCCAGCCGGGTCAGCACGGCCTTGCCGCGGTCCTTCTGCTGGAGCAGCGCGGTCCGGGAGACCGACACCACCAGCTTGGTCTCGTTGCCGGCCAGGATCCGGCCGGAGGCGTCCAGGATCTCGCCGCGGACGGCGGGTTCGACCACCTCGCGGATGTGGTTGCCCTGGGCCTTCTCGGTGAACTCCTTGCCGTTGCGGATCTGCAGGTACCACAGCCGGCCGCCGAGGGTGGCGAGCAGCGACAGCACCAGCACCTGGAGGACCACCAGCCGGATGGTCACCCGGCGGGTCCGGCCGGTCTCGGGGATGTTGCTCACGTGCGCGGACTCCGTCCCGGCTCAGGGGCGCTTGGCGAGGCCGAGCGCGCGCTTCTTCTTGTAGGGGCTGGCGGAGGGTTCGCGGGTGGTCCGGTAGCGGGCCAGCGCGCCGAGGCCGGAGCCGCCGTCCGCGCCGCGCACCGTCTCGTTGACCACCCGGTCGCCGTCGAAGCGGCGGGCCAGCAGCATCACCAGCGGCACCGTGAACGGGGCCAGCAGCACGTCGTACAGCAGGGCGCTGAAGACCAGGCCGGTCAGGCCGACGTGCCGGGCGGCGGTGTCGCCGACCAGGGCGCCGACCGTCGCGTACAGCAGGGTGGAGACCACGGCGGCGACCGCGACCACGCCGATCGCGGAGAGCGCCGAGCGCTGCCGGCCGCCCTCCGGCTTGAGCAGTCCCGCGCCGTAGCCGACGACGCACAGCACCAGGGCGTAGCGGCCGACCGCGTGGTCGGAGGGCGGGGCGAGGTCGGCCAGCAGGCCGGCGGCGAAGCCGACCGCGCAGCCGCCCGCCGGGCCGTAGACCAGGGCCAGGCCGACCACCACCAGCATCAGCAGGTCCGGGGTGGCGCCGGGAAGTTGGAGCCGGCCGAGGACGCTGACCTGGATCACCAGGGCCAGCACCAGCAGGACGGCGGACAGCAGGATCCGGTTGACGCGCGGCATCAGTTCCCCCCGGTGGTCGGCGGTACGGCGGCGATCGGCGCCTGCGGGTTGCCCGCGGCGCCGGCGGACGCGGCGGGCACCGGCGGCAGCACGGCGTCCCGCGGGTCGGTGCGCGGCGGGACGACCACCACGCCGACCAGGTCGAGCCGGGTGAACTGGACGTACGGCTCGACCAGGATGGTCTTGGTGAGCTGCCCGGGGGTGGCCTGGACCTCCTTGACGGTGCCGACCGGCACGCCGGGCACGAACGGGCGGCCGCTCTGCGAGCCGAAGGTGACCAGCCGGTCGCCGGCCTTCACCTGGGCCCGGCCGTTGAGCAGTTCGATCCGCATCGGGGAGGCGCCCTGGCCGGCCGCGAAGCCGATCTCGCCGCCGCCCTCCAGCCGGACGCCGGCGGTGAAGCCGGGGTCGGAGGCGAGCAGCACGGTCGCGGTGGTCGGGGCGACGGTGGTGATCCGGCCGACCAGGCCCTGGCCGTCGATGACGGTCATGTCGCGGGTCAGGCCGTCGTCGCTGCCGGCGTCGATGGTGATGGTCCAGGAGAAGCCCTGGGCGGCGCCGATCGCGATCACCTGGGCGGCCTTGACCGTGTAGCCGCCGGCGCCGGCGGTGCGCAGCATGTCGTCGAGCTGCTTGGTGCGGCCGACCGCGGCGTCCGAGGAGGCGAGCTTCTGGCGCAGCTCGGTGTTCTCCCGGGTGATCTGGTCGAGGCGCTGCTGGTGGGTGCCGGCGTCGCGGATCGCCCGGATGTAGCCGGCCACCGGGTCGACCGCGCCGGCCGCGGCGTTCTCCACCGGGCCGAGCACGGAGGCGGCGGCCCGGCGGGCACCGCCGAGCGGTGAGTCGTCACCGCCCTTGATGTCCACGGTGATGAGGGCGAAGGCCACCATCACCAGCAGGACCAGCAGTAGTCGACTCTCTCGGGTGTCCCTCACGGTGCCGCCGCCGCCCCTTCGTGCCGGGTGTTCGTCTGCCCGGCTCGGTGTGTAGTTCGATTTGCCTTGCTCAACGACGCGGCTGGGCGTCCAGTACCTGCTGCAGCGCCTCGAACTCCTCGACGCACTTGCCCGCCCCCAGCGCCACCGAGTCCAGCGGGTTCTCCGCGATGTGCACCGGCATGCCGGTCTCCCGGCGCAGCCGCTCGTCGAGGCCGCGCAGCAGGGCGCCGCCGCCGGTGAGCACGATGCCGCGGTCCATCACGTCGCCGGCGAGCTCCGGCGGGCACTGGTCCAGCGTGGTCTTCACCGAGTCGATGATCGAGTTGACCGGCTCGTCGATGGCCTCGCGGACCTCGGCGGCCGAGATGACCACCGTCTTGGGCAGGCCGGAGACCAGGTCGCGGCCGCGGATCTCGGCGTGCTCGTCCTTCTCGCCCTCCAGGCCGAACGCGGAGCCGATCGACATCTTGATCTGCTCGGCGGAGCGCTCGCCCAGCAGCAGGCTGTACTCCTTCTTGATGTGCTGGACGATCGCGCTGTCCAGCTCGTCGCCGGCCACCCGGAGCGACTGGGCGGTGACGATGCCGCCGAGCGAGATCACCGCGACCTCGGTGGTGCCGCCGCCGATGTCGACCACCATGTTCCCGGTGGGCTCGTGCACCGGCAGGCCGGAGCCGATCGCCGCGGCCATCGGCTCCTCGATGATGTGCACCTGGCGGGCGCCGGCCTGCATGCTGGCCTCGACCACGGCGCGGCGCTCGACGCCGGTGATGCCGGACGGGACGCAGACCACGACCCGCGGGCGGACCAGGTAGCGGCGGCGGTGGATCTTCATGATGAAGTACCGCAGCATCCGCTCGGTGATCTCGAAGTCGGCGATCACGCCGTCCTTGAGCGGGCGGATCGCGACGATGTTGCCGGGGGTCCGGCCGATCATCTTCTTCGCCTCGGCGCCGACCGCGAGGATCCCGCCGGTGTTGGTGTTCACGGCCACCACCGACGGCTCGTTCAGCACGATGCCCTTGCCACGGACGTACACCAGCGTGTTCGCGGTGCCTAGGTCGATCGCCAGGTCCCGGCCGAGAAACGACAGGTTGTTCGCCATGGGATGTCGAGTGCCTTCCCGAGTTCGGATCAAGGGCGGGGAGAACGGGCCGGCCGTGCGGGCCCGTGGAGGGGCTGACGGCGGCTGAGCGGCCGCTCCGTGCCCGTGAGTTGGGGTCCATCGTAGCCACGCCGCCGGAGGCGGACCGCTGGTACGGCGTCCCGCCCATTCTCCGGGGGCGAATCAGCTTCTCCTGGCATTGGGACGCCGTGTCGGAGGGTAGGGTTCCGTGATTTGAGGATTAACGCCCAGAGGGAGCAACCCGACCCGCCATTCGGCCGCTGAGCTGGGCGTTCCCGCGCGGAGCGGTGCCCCGCGCCCGGGTGGGCGCGGGGCACCGGATCACCACCGGACCCTCACACCCGGGCGCGCGGCCCGGCGGGGGTTCAGGCCTGCGCGGGGAAGAAGATCTTGATCTCGCGCTCGGCCGACTCGGCGGAGTCCGAGGCGTGGATCAGGTTCTCCCGGGTGATGGTCGCGTAGTCGCCGCGGATGGTGCCCGCGCCGGCCGCCAACGGGTCGGTCGCGCCGGCCAGCGCGCGGATCCCGGGGACGACGTTCTCGCCCTCGACGATCAGCGCGATCGACGGGCCGGAGGTCATGAAGGCGAGCAGCGGCTCGTAGAAGTCGCGGCCGACGTGCTCCGCGTAGTGCTGCTCCAGGGTGGCGCGGTCGAAGGTGCGAAGCTCCATCGCAGCGAACCGCCAGCCGGCCTTGCGCTCGATCCGGCTGATGATCTCGCCGGCCAGGCCGCGCTGTACGGCGTCGGGCTTGAGCAGGACGAGAGTGCGCTGGGACACGGTGCGGCTCCTGAGGTGTTCGGTCGTGCCTGACTGTGTCCCCGACACTACCCCGGCGAGGTGGACGGCCCGGTGACCAGGCCGTCCACCCGGCCGTCAGGCGGTGGCCGGAACGGCGGGGGCCGACTCCTCGGCGGCGGCCCGCCGGGCCTTGATCTCGTCGATCCGGCGGCCGTAGTGCACCGAGCACCACCACAGGCCGCCGAAGACCAGGCCGAACGCGTACATGGTCGGCAGCACCAGGCCGCTGGCCAGCACGGCCACCTGCAGCGCCCAGCCGACGTACACCGCGCCGGGGCGGGTGATCACGCCGCAGAGCAGCACGCACAGGACCATCGCGACCGCGCTGACCGTCCAGATGGTGCCGGCGCCGACGTCGGTGAGCTTCATCGCGACCAGGCCGGCGAACATGATCAGCAGGGCCTCGCCGATCAGCGTGGAGGAGCACAGGATGCGCATCGGCGGCTACTTCCTTCCGAACAGCAGGCGGGCCTCGCCCACCGTGATGACCGAGCCGGTGACCAGGACGCCGGCGCCGCCGAGGTCCTCCTCCTCGGCGAGCGTGACGGCCGCGTCGATCGCGTCGTCCAGCCGGGGTTCGACCTGCACCCGGTCCTCGCCGAAGACCTCGACGGCGATCGCGGCCAGCCGGTCGACCGGCATCGCGCGGTGGGTGGAGTTCTGGGTGATCACCACCTCGGCCAGGATCGGCTCGAAGACCTCCAGCAGGCCGGTGACGTCCTTGTCGCCGCTGGTGGCGATCACGCCGACCAGCTTGGTGAAGCCGAACGCCTCGCCGATCGCGGCGGCGGCGGCCTGCGCGCCGTGCGGGTTGTGCGCGGCGTCCAGGATGACGGTGGGGCTGCGCCGGACCACCTCCAGCCGGCCCGGGGAGGAGACGCCGAACAGCGCCTGCCGGACCTTCTCCTCGTCCAGGTGCTCGGCGCCGCCCTGGCCGATGCCGAAGAACGCCTCGACGGCGGCCAGCGCCAGCGCGGCGTTCTGCGCCTGGTGGTCGCCGTGCAGCGGGATGAAGAGGTCCTGGTACTCGTGGCCGCCGAGGCCGCGCAGGGTGACCAGCTGGCCGCCGATCGCGACCTCGCGGCGCAGCACGCCGAACTCCATGCCCTCGCGGGCGACCGTGGCGTCCACCTCGACGGCGCGGCGCAGGATCTGCTCGGCGGCGTCCAACTGCTGCTGGGCGACCACGGCGAGTGCGCCGGGCTTGACGATCCCGGACTTCTCGACCGCGATCTTCCCGGTGGTGTCGCCGAGCTTGTCGGTGTGGTCCAGGCCGATCGGGGTGATCACCGCGACCTGGGCGTCGATCACGTTGGTGGCGTCCCAGGTGCCGCCCATGCCGACCTCGACCACCGCGACGTCCACCGGGGCGTCCGCGAAGGCCGCGTACGCCATGCCGGTGAGCACCTCGAAGAAGGACATCGCGACCGGCTGGGCGGCGTCCACCATCCGCACGTAGGGCTCGACGTCCCGGTAGGTCTCGACGAACCGCTCGGCGCTGATCGGCGCGCCGTCCAGGCTGATCCGCTCGGTGACCGACTCCACGTGCGGGGAGGTGTAGCGGCCGGTGCGCAGCTCGAAGGCGCCGAGCAGCTGCTCGATCATCCGGGCGGTGGAGGTCTTGCCGTTGGTGCCGGTGATGTGGATCGAGGGGTAGGAGCGCTGCGGCTGGCCGAGGATGTCCATCAGCGCCTCGATCCGGTCGCGCGAGGGCTCCAGCTTGTTCTCCGGCCAGCGGGTGGCCAGCTCGGCCTCGACGGCGCGCAGTTCGGGGTCGGTGCCACCGGCGTCGGCGGGACGGACGGTGTAGGGGTTCGGCTCGGCCTTGTCGCTCACCCCGCCAGTCTAAGGACTCCGCGCGTCCGGCCCGGACGGGCGCCCCGCCGCGGGCCGGGCCGAAGGTCCCGGCCGGACGGGCCGTCCGTCCCGGTCGGCGCGGCCCGGGGCTCGCGGACCCTGGAGGCATGGACCTGTTCTTCCTGCGGATCGCACCGGTGCTGTCGGCGCTGGTGCTCGCCTACATGGTGCTGGTGCTCGGCCGGTACCTGCTGTACTGGGCGGGCTCGGCGAGCGCCATGCGGCGGGGCCGCGGGATCCCGCCCGGCGACCCGGACGCGCTGGACTGGCACCTGGTGGTGCCCTGCCGGGACGAGCAGACCGTGATCGGCCGGACCATCGCCGAGCTGCGCTGGGCCGCCCCGCAGGCGCACCTGTGGGTGGTGGACGACGCCAGCGAGGACCTCACCGGCGAGATCGTCGCGGCCGCCGCCGGGCGCGACCCGATGGTGCACCCGGTCCGCCGCCGCCGGCCGGACGCCCGGATCGGCAAGGGCGCGGCGCTGAACGCCGCCTACCGGGCGGTCGGCGCCTGGCTGCCGCCCGGCACCGACCGCTCGCGGGTGGTGCTCGGCGTGATCGACGCGGACGGCCGGCTGGAGCCCGGCGCGCTGGGCCACGTCGCCAACGCGCGGGCGATGGGGCGGCCGGACACCGCCGCGGTGCAGATCGGCGTGGTGATGCGCAACGCCGACGTCCGCGTCCCGCTGCCCGGCCGGGGGCGGGCCGCCAACGCCTTCGCCCGACTGCTGGCCCGGATGCAGGACGTCGAGTTCCTGGCCGCGAACACCGGGATGCAGTTGCTGCGCCGCCGCACCGGCAGCGTCGGCCTGGGCGGCAACGGGCAGTTCGTCCGGCTGTCCGCGCTGGACGCGCTGGCCGCGGGCGTCGACGGCTGCGAGGGGCGGCCGTGGCCGCAGCGCGGGCTGATCGAGGACTACGAGTCGAGCCTGGAGCTGGGGCTGGCCGGGTTCCGGCTGACCCACGTGCCGGAGGCCCGGGTCTCGCAGGAGGCGCTGGTCTCCGGGCGGCGCTTCCTCACCCAGCGCACCCGCTGGTCGCAGGGCACCCTGCAGTGCCTGCGGTACGTGCCGCGGGTGATGCGCTCGCCGCACTACGGCTGGGGCGGGCGGGCCGAGGTGCTGTACACCTGCCTGCAGCCGGTGGTGGCGGTGGCGCTGGTGGTGCTGACCCCGCTGGCGGCGGGGATCGCGCTGGCCGGCGAGGCGTTCTACCCGGCCGACTCGGCGGCGTTCTGGGCCCGGTTCGGGCTGCTGGCGCTGGCGGCCTTCGCACTGGGCGCGCTGCCGATGGCGGCCTGGGGCGTGGGCTACCGCCGGCGCGAGTACCCGGGGCTGCGCTGGGCGGTCGGGCTGCTCTGGGGGCTGGCGCTGTGGCTGTACACCTACCACCTCTTCCTGGTCGCGCCGCGCGCCGTCTGGCGGGAGCTGCGCGGCCGCACCGGCTGGGCGAAGACCCGGCGCAACGCCGAGCTGACGGTGGCCGGCGCGCCGACCGCGCTGGAGGTCTGACCGGCGCCGGAGCGGCGGTTCGCCCGCGGAGCGCCGACAGGCCCTCTTGACACCGGAATTGGTCTACTCCACCGTGTGAGGCGCTCCCACGCTCCCGCACGAAGCTCCCCGCACCGCGACCCATCGACACTCCCCCACATGGAGATGGCATGCGTGCACTACCGCCCCCGCCCCCGCCCCGCCCGCGCACCGGCCGGGTCCTGCTGGCCGGCCTGCTGTCGGCCTCGGTCGGCCTGGTCGGCCTGACCCTGGCCGGCTCCGGCACGGCCACCGCCGACGTCGCGCCGAACGTCAACGTCGTCGCCAACGGCGACTTCGCGGCCGGCAACCACATCAGCCCGTGGACCTGCGGCCCGACCGTCACCGCGGTCAACAACACCGCCACCGGCTGGGACCTGCAGGGCGCGCCGGCCGGCAACGACTACGCCAACTGCAGCCAGAGCGTCACCGTGCTGCCCAACTCGACGTACACCCTGAGCGCCGTCGTGCAGGGCGGCTACGTCTTCGCGGGGGTCACCGGCACCGGCGGCACCGACCCGTCCACCTGGAGCTCCAACGCCGGGTGGAACACCCTGACCTCGACCTTCACCACCGGCGCGTCCACCACCTCGGTGTCGGTCTGGTTCCACGGCTGGTACGGGCAGACCCCGTTCACCGTGGACAAGGTCTCGCTGGTCGGCCCGGGCACCGCCCCCGGCAGCCCGTCGCCCACGCCGACGATCATCGTCGACCCGACGCCGTCGCCGTCGCAGAGCAGCCCCAAGCCGTCCCCGTCGGTCACCGAGGGGACCCCGACGGGCAGCACGTCCCCGTCGGGCAGCCCGACCGCGCCGCCGCCGCGCAAGCACCTGCTGACCGGCTACTGGCAGGACTTCTACAACGGCGCGACGCCGCAGCGGATCAGTGACGTCCCGGCCGCGTACGACATCATCGCGGTGGCCTTCGCGGACGCCACCAGCACCCGGGGCGGGCTCAGCTTCACCCTGGACCCGACGCTCTCCTCCAAGCTGGGCGGCTACACCGAGGCCCAGTTCAAGGCCGACATCGCGGCCAAGCGGGCGGCCGGCAAGAAGGTGATCATCTCGGTCGGCGGGCAGAACGGCACCGTCTCGGTCTCCGACTCGGCCTCGGCGACCACCTTCGCCAACTCGGCCTACAGCCTGATCCAGCAGTACGGGTTCGACGGGATCGACATCGACCTGGAGAACGGCGTCAACGCCACCTACATGTCGCAGGCGCTGCACAGCCTGGCCGCCAAGGTCGGGTCCGGCTTCGTGCTGACCATGGCGCCGGAGACCATCGGCATGCAGTCCACCGGCGGCGAGTACTTCAAGCTGGCGCTGGCCACCAAGGACATCCTGACCATCGTCAACATGCAGTACTACAACAGCGGGGCGATGCTCGGCTGCGACGGCGGCGTGTACTCGCAGGGCACCGAGAACTTCCTCACCGGCCTGGCCTGCATCCAGCTCCAGGGCGGCCTGCGGCCCGACCAGGTCGGCCTGGGCGTCCCGGCCTCCACCAGCGCGGCGGGCGGCGGGTACATCAGCCCGGCGACCGTGAACAACGCGCTGGACTGCCTGGCCTCCGGCACCAACTGCGGTTCGTTCAAGCCGAGTCAGACCTGGCCGACGATCGGCGGCGCGATGACCTGGTCCACCAACTGGGACGCCACCGCGGGCAACCAGATCGCCAACACGATCGGCGCGCACCTGCACGCGATGCCGTGACCTGACCGACTCCGCGCGCCCCGGGACGGCAACCCCCCGTCCCGGGGCGCGCAGTGACGATCCGTCAAAGCGTGGCGCGGGGCATCGGCAGCCGGCCGGCGTGCCGGCGGCGCAGTTCGGCGGCGATCTCCTCGACCTCGCCCTCCGGCAGCAGCGGCAGCATCATCGCCACCGCCTGCACCAGGCCGCCGAGCAGGTAGGTGGTGTCGGGCGTGCCGGCCACCAGCGCGCGGACCCGGCCGACGTCGCCCCCGGCCACGGCCTCCAGCAGCAGGGCGGCGCCGGCCGCCTCCTCGTCCACCGCCACCTGGTCGGTGGTGTACGGGGCGCGCCGGGCCAGGCCGCGCAGCACCCGGTCGGCGACCTCGGGGGCGTACGCCTTGCGGACCGCCTCGGCGGCGATCCAGACCAGCAGGGTGGCCACCTCGCGCTCGACGTGCTCGTCGAGCAGCCGGTCCAGCTCGGCGTCGAAGGCGACCTGGTTTCCGTGCCGGAATGCCAACAGCAGGGTCGCCGCCCGGGACTTGGCCGCCTCCACCTCTTCCGGCGGGAGTTCGTCCGGGAGTTCACCCGGAAGTCCGTCCGGAAGTTCGTCGGCCAACTCCCCGGTCGCCATCATGTGCGTGCCCTCCGTTCGCGCCCGCCCGAATGGAACTTCCGCCCACCGTACACATCCGATGTGCAAAGGTCGCTGAACGCGCGGGGATCGGCCGGGCAATGCATTCCAATTGGCGCGGGGGGCCAATTGCCCGGCAATGGCGTCGAATAGGCGGCGCGGAACCCGCACCGCGACGCGCGGGCAAGGGAATTGACAAACCGTCCGGAACAACCCGGGAAATGGCGGAGGGCCGCCGCTCCCCGAGGGGGCGGCGGCCCTCGCCGCGCGCCGGCGCGGCGTCAGCCCTGCGGCAGCGCCGCGAGCTGGGCGGTGATCCGCTCGATGTCGGCCTCGGCGGCGGACAGCCGGGTGCGGATCTTGGCGACCACCTCGTCCGGCGCCTTGGCCAGGAACGCCTCGTTGCCGAGCTTGCCCTGGGACTGCGCCTTCTCCTTCTCGGCCGCGGCCAGGTCCTTCTGCAGGCGCTTGCGCTCGGCCGGGACGTCGATGGTGCCGGACAGGTCGAGCTCGACCGCGGTGCCGGCCACCGGCAGCGAGGCGGTGGCGTGGAAGCCCTCCTCCGGCACGGTCAGCCGCAGCAGCGAGCGGATCGCCGCCTCGTGCACCCCCAACCGGTGGCCGGCCAGCTCCAGCCGGGCCGGGACCTTCTGGGTGTCGCGCAGGCCCTGGTCGTTGCGGAACCGGCGGACCTCGGTGACCACCTGCTGCAGCAGGGCGATCTCCGACTCGGCGTCGGCGTCCCGGTAGCCGGAGTCCTTCGGCCACTCGGCGACCACCACCGACTCGGCACCGGTGAGCGCCGTCCAGAGCGCGTCGGTGACGAACGGGACGATCGGGTGCAGCAGCCGCAGCGTGACGTCCAGCACCTCGCCGAGGATCCGGCGGGCGTGGTCGGCCTGCGCGCCGCCCTTGTTCAGCGTGGTCTTGGAGAGCTCGACGTACCAGTCGAAGACCTCGTCCCAGGCGAAGTGGAACAGCGTGTCCGAGACCTTGGCGAACTCGAAGTCCTCGTACAGCGCGTCGACTTCGGTGACGGTGGAGTTCAGCCGGGACAGGATCCAGCGGTCCGCGGCGGTGAGCTCCTCCGGCGCGGGCAGCGGGCCCCGGACGGTGGCGCCGTTCATCAGGGCGAAGCGGGTGGCGTTCCAGATCTTGTTGCAGAAGTTCCGGGAGCCCTTGACCCAGTCCTCGCCGATCGGCACGTCGGCGCCGGGGTTGGCGCCGCGGGCCAGCGTGAAGCGGACCGCGTCGGCGCCGTAGGCGTCCATCCAGTCCAGCGGGTCGACCGCGTTGCCGGTGGACTTCGACATCTTCTTGCCGAACTGGTCGCGGACCAGCCCGGTCAGCGCGACCGTCTTGAACGGGATCTCGCCGTCCATCGCGTACAGGCCGAACATCATCATCCGGGCGACCCAGAAGAAGATGATGTCGTGGCCGGTCAGCAGCACGTCGGTCGGGTAGAACTTCTCCAGCTCCGGGGTCTTCTCCGGCCAGCCGAGGGTGGAGAACGGCCACAGGCCGGAGGAGAACCAGGTGTCCAGGACGTCCGGGTCCTGGTGCCAGCCCTCGCCGGCGGGCGGCTGCTCGTCCGGGCCGACGCAGACGACCTCGCCGTCCGGGCCGTACCAGACCGGGATCTGGTGGCCCCACCAGAGCTGGCGCGAGATGCACCAGTCGTGCATGTTGTCGACCCAGTCGAAGTAGCGGCGCTCCAGCTCCTTCGGGTGGATCTCGACCCGGCCGTCGCGGACCGCGTCGCCGGCGGCCTTCGCCAGCGGCTCGACCTTGACCCACCACTGCAGCGACAGCCGCGGCTCGACCACCGTCCGGCAGCGCGAGCAGTGCCCGACCGCGTGCTCGTAGGGGCGCTTCTCGGCGACGATGCGCCCCTGCTCGCGCAGCGCGCCGACCACGGCGGCCCGGGCGTCCAGCCGGTCCAGGCCGAGGAACGGGCCGTGCACCGTGATCGCGCCGCGCTCGTCCATGACCGTCAGGTTGGGCAGGTCGTGGCGCTGGCCGATCGCGAAGTCGTTCGGGTCGTGCGCCGGGGTCACCTTGACGGCGCCGGTGCCGAACTCCGGGTCGACGTGCTCGTCGGCGACGACCGGGATCTCCCGGTCGGTCAGCGGCAGCTTGATGGTCCGGCCGACCAGGTGCGCGTAGCGCTCGTCGGACGGGTGGACGGCGACCGCGGTGTCGCCGAGCAGGGTCTCGGCGCGGGTGGTGGCGACCACGATCGAGTCCTCGCCGTCGCCGTAGCGGATCGAGACCAGCTCGCCGGGGAGGTCCTCGTGGTCGACCTCGGCGTCGGAGAGCGCGGTCAGGCAGCGCGGACACCAGTTGATGATGCGCTCGGCGCGGTAGATCAGGCCGTCGTCGAAGAGCTTCTTGAAGATGGTCTGGACGGCCTGCGAGAGGCCCTCGTCCATGGTGAACCGCTCGCGCGACCAGTCGACGCCGTCGCCGAGCCGGCGCATCTGGCCGAGGATCCGGCCGCCGTAGTTCTCCTTCCACTCCCAGACCTTGTCGACGAAGGCCGCCCGGCCCAGGTCGTGCCGGGACAGGCCGGCCTCGGCGAGCTGCTGCTCCACCTTGTTCTGGGTGGCGATGCCCGCGTGGTCCATGCCGGGGAGCCAGAGCGCCTCGAAGCCGAGCATCCGCTTGCGGCGGGTCAGCGCGTCCATCAGCGTGTGCTGGAAGGCGTGGCCGAGGTGCAGCGCGCCGGTGACGTTCGGCGGCGGGATGACGATGGTGTACGCCGGCTTCTCGCTCTTCGCGTCGGCCGTGAAGTAACCGCGCTCCACCCAGCGCTCGTACAGCTCGCCCTCTACCTCGGCCGGGGCGTAGGTCGTCGGGAGGGTGGCTGCGTCGGCCCCGGGCTGCGAGCTCGTGGGGCGCTGGTTCGTCGTGTCGGTCACGACACATAGTTTACGGAAGCGCGGACCGCGGTTACGAACCGATTGTGTCCGGACCACTCGGGCGCACCGGGGGGGCCGTACGATAGCGTGCCGCATACTCGACCACTCGACCGACCACAGGGCCGCGGAACTCGCAAGCGGCGGGGGAGACTGACGACGATGTACGGCCAGGGGCAGGGACCGCAGCAGTATCCGCAGGGGCAGCCGCAGCAGCCTTACGGCGCTCCGCCGCCGCAGCCCGGCTACGGCCAGCAGCCGCCGCCCTACGGCGCGCCCCAGCCGCCCGCCTACGGCGCCCCGCAGCAGCAGCCGCCCGGGTACGGCTACCCGCAGCAGCCGCCCGCCCCGCAGCCCGGCTACGGCCAGCAACCCCCGCAGCAGTGGGGCGGCCCGCCGCAGCAGCCGGGCTACGGCGGCTACCCGCCGCCGCCGGCGCCGTCCTCGGGCGGCAAGGGCTGGATCATCGCCCTGGTGGTGGTCGTCACGGCGGGCGCGATCGGCGGCGGCCTCTGGTGGGGCCTGAAGGGCGGCGGCGGGGCCGGCTCGGACACCGCGGGCAAGTACAAGCTGGCCGTGCAGGACAGCGTCGCGGGCTACACGAAGAAGTCGTCCAACGAGAAGGGCGAGCTGAAGGGCCTGGAGAACGTCGGCACCTTCGAGGGCTCGCTGAACGTGACCTACCAGAAGAGCACCAAGGACATCGCGACCTTCGGCGGCAG